>JASDTD010000035.1:0-22636 GCA_041441395.1 Bacteroidales bacterium
AGCATTGTCTGACCCTCTTCACCCAGACCCTCAAGCATTTTCAGCGCCTTATTGAAATTTTCAAGCGCAGAGATGTAGTTGCCATCATTCAAAGATGTTGCTGCAGCATTATAGGTTTCCGTTGCTGCTGCAAGGTCTTGGGCATGGATTGTTCCGGCAGACAACAGTGCTACTGCACAAATTGCCAAAAATGTCTTGATTTGTCTCATCAGTTGTTTTTTTTAAACGATTCATGCAAAAATAAAAAAAAAGTCAGAGACGATGCAAAATATTGGATATATTTGTGATTGCTTATTTTAAAAAACAGATTAACTGCAAAATGAAACATTTCTTAACATCATTAGCGGCAATTTTAATTGCATTTACAGCAATTGCGCAAATGCCCCAAAGACTTCCACTTGATCCAAAAGTGAGGTCAGGCGTATTGGAAAACGGACTAACATATTTTGTTGTCCAGAACAGCGAGCCTAAAGGTCAGGCCGAATTTTACATTGCACAGAAGGTAGGCTCTGTCCTTGAGGAGGATAACCAGAGAGGTCTGGCTCACTTCCTCGAGCATATGGCTTTCAACGGAACCGAGAATTTCCCAGGTAATGGGGTGATATCATATCTTGAAAAGATTGGTGTTAAGTTTGGAGCAAACTTAAATGCATATACTTCATTAGATCAGACCGTATACAATATATCAAATGTACCTGTAAAAAGGCAGGGTATAATTGACTCTTGTATGCTTATCCTGAGAGACTGGTCTTGTGCTATATCTTTAACTGATAAAGATATTGATGAAGAGAGAGGCGTAATTCGCGAGGAGTTCCGTACAAGCAGCAGCGCTATGCTTAGAATGTACGAGAAGATCTTTCCTGATGTAATGCCTGACAGCAGATACGCATACAGACTTCCTATCGGGCTGCTGGATGTTATCAATAACTTCACATACGAAGAGCTGAGATCATACTACAACAAATGGTACCATCCGGGAAATCAGGGCATCATAATAGTAGGAGATATTGATCCCGTTGCAATTGAGAGCAAAATAAAAACTCTTTTTGGAGCAATTCCCAAACGCGAAAATGCAGCAGAAAGAGTTCAGTTCCCTGTTCCTGATACCAAAGAACCTCTTGTAGGAGTAGCGTCAGATCCTGAAGCATCTACAACTGAGTTGATGCTTATGTACAAACACGATGTAGTGCCTGTGGAGATGAGGGGTACTGCAGTTGGAATTGTTATGAATTTTATGAATAGTATGGTTTCAAGTATGCTGTCATCAAGATTAAATGAGATAGCTCAGAAACCGGAAGCTCCGTTTACATCTGCATACGCAGACTACGGCGGGTATATTATTGCTCAGACCAAAGATGCATTGAGTATTAGTGCCAGGGTTAAGGAGGGCAGAACATCTGAAGCTCTTAAGATTATTACCAATGAAGCCGAGAGAGTTAAGAGACACGGATTTACAGCATCTGAATATGAACGCGCTAAGGCTACCTACATGAGTAACCTTGAACAGGTTTATAACGAAAGAGAGAAGCAGAAAAACAGCTACTATGTTAGCCAGGTTCTAAACCATTTCCTTTCAGGAGAAGCATACCCGGGCATTGAGACAACTTATGCAATGTTACAGCAGGTTGCTCCCAATGTTCCTGTTGACCAGGTTAATCAATATGCAAAAGAACTTCCAAGAGAAGAGAATATTGCAATAGCTCTTCTTATGCCGGAAAAAGAGGGTCTGGTAAAACCTTCAAAAGATGAGATTCTTGCAGTTTTTGAATCTGCCAGAAAAGAGGATGTAAAAGCTTATGAAGAGACCGTTTCCAACGAGCCTCTTGTACCGGTTGCACCGGCAGCCGGCAAAATTCTGTCAGAATTAAAAGAGCCTATGAGCAGTTCAACTGTGTGGAATCTTTCAAACGGAGCAACAGTTGTAATTAAAAAGACCGATTTCAAACAGGATCAGATCCTTTTCTCTGCAAGTTCGAGAGGAGGAAGCTCCCTGATAGGCAAAGAGAATATTATTGAAACCAAAGACCTCGTAGGAGTAGCAACAGCCGGCGGCCTTGGAAAATATAATGTAACAGACCTGCGCAAAGTTCTGGCCGGTAAAAATGTAACCGTGAGACCTTCCATAAGCATAATGAGCGAATCAATAAACGGATCTTCAACTCCAAAAGATATTGAGACCTTTATGCAGCTTCTCTATCTTAATTTCACCGGTATCAGAGAGGATCAGGAGGCATTCCAGACTTACAAAGCAAGACTTAAAGCTCAGATTGAGAATATGGATTCTCAGCCAATGTCTGCTTTTTCCGACACCCTGCAGAAGGTTATGTACAACAACAACCCTTATGCAAACAGAATGACTCTGGAGATGCTGGATAAACTGGATTATTCAAAATCACTCGAATTATATCGTCAGAGATTTGCAAATGCATCAGACTTTGTATTCACTTTTGTAGGAAATGTCGATGAAGCTGTTCTTAAACCACTTGTTGAGACTTATATTGCTTCTCTTCCTTCCAATAAAAGCCAGAAAGAGAACTGGGCAAATGTAGGTTTAGTCCCGGTAAAAGGAAAAGTTGTGAAGCATTTTGAAAAAGCTATGCAAACACCTAAGGCAACCGTTTATACAATTATGTCCGGTAAAATTCCTTACACTGTTGAGAATACCATACTTGCAAGTTTCGCAAAACAGGTATTTGATATGGTTTTCACCCGTTCAATCCGCGAAGATGAGGGTGGAACTTACGGAGTAGGTGTAAATTTGTCTCTATCTTATTATCCTGACGATAGTTTTATGTTCCTGTTTGGTTTTGACACAGATGTGGCCCTCAGGGAGAAACTTCTTGCCAGAGCACACAAAGAGATTGGAATAGTACTTGAAAAGGGTGTAAGTCAGGAGGATTTTGCAAAAATTATGGAGTATTCACAGAAGACATTTACTCAGAACCTCCGCGAAAACAACTACTGGCTGGGAGTTATCAATACAAGATTTATGCTTGGAAAAGATATGCACTCAACATACGAGAACACTCTTAAGAGCATAACCCCTGAAAAGGTAACAAAATTCATTAAGCAAACATTAACTCAAGGCAACCAGATTGAGGTTGTAATGAATGGTAAATAAATATATGAGCCCTGTTATAGAGATTGGCAATTGCCTCGTTTCTTCAGAAATATTAACCGAGAAATTTGCTTGCGACTATCCCGTTTGTCACGGCGTCTGCTGTATAATCGGCGATAGTGGAGCACCTCTTGAGAAAGAGGAGTGCTCTCTCTTAAAGGGTGAATATGATAAAATTAAAAAAGAGCTCAGAGATGAGGGGATCCGCTCGATTGAGGAGCAGGGTCCCTTTGTTCTGGACTCTGACGGGGACCTTGTAACCCCGCTAATTGACGGAGAGGAGTGTGCCTATACTCTCTTTGACGGTTCAGATAATTGCTTCTGCGGCATTGAAGTGGCGTGGAATAAAAAAATCACAACATTCAGAAAACCAATATCCTGCTGGCTTTACCCTATAAGGGTGTCAAAATTGTCTAATGGAATGACTGCTCTGAATTTGCATAAATGGCACATATGCACAGATGCCTTTAAAAAAGGGAAAAAAGAGGGGATTCCCGTATATCAATTTTTACGGGAACCCCTTATTTTCGCCTTTGGTGAGGAGTTTTGGACAGAGCTTGATATAGCTTATAAAGAGCTTTTCTGCTCTAAATAGTTGTCTAAATAGTTGACTCTACCTCTCCCTGCTTCCCATATATTTTGTTAAAGAGATCAGATGAGATTTGAAAACATTATCTGGAAGAGCATCAAGACAATTTATTGCTATTGAACAGTGCTCCTCAAGGGCTCTCTGAGCAACAATTTTACCCCCGTATTTCTCAACCATATTATAAGCTTTCAAAGCAAGTGTATTATCCTCAGGAGAGGCATCCTTTACTGCTTTTAACATCTCCTCACGCTCAGATGACCCGGCCCTTTTTAGTGCTGCAATCAGAGGAAGAGTTAGCTTTCTTTCCTTTATATCCCCGCCTGCAGGTTTTCCTGTATCCATCTGAGGTGCATAGTCAAAAATATCATCCTTAATCTGAAAAGCCAGACCAAGATGGTATGCATACCTCCCCATCCTCTCCACCACATCTTTGCCGGGATTCATTGTGAATACAGCACTCTCTACTGCTGCTACAAAAAGACTTGATGTCTTCTGACCTATAATCTTATAGTAATCCTCCTCAGTAGTGTCAAGTGATGAGGCCTTCTGCATTTGAAATATTTCACCTTCAGCCAGCTCCTGAACAGCTTTTGTAAAATAACCCATCACTCCCATATCCTTCTCATTTACAATAAGAGAGAGCGCCTTTGCCAGCCAGTAATCCCCTGTAAGGACTGATGCCGCCGGATTAAATCTTGACTGAACAGTCTCCTTACCTCTTCTGTAACTGGAGTCGTCTGCCACATCATCGTGAAGCAGAGTGGCTGTATGGATCATTTCAGAGACAACTGCACACGAAATAGTAAGTCTGTGTGGCTTACCCAGTGCCCTTGCAGCAAGAATCGAGAGCAGAGGCCTGACCTGTTTTCCATTATTCTCTACTAAATAGGAGTTAATGGTATTAAGAAGATCTGAGCTACTCACAAGAGTCTCTTTAAGAACTCTTTCGAATTCACCCCACTCTTCACTAATCTCCTCTTTTAATCTATTTATATCCATCTGAGATAAGGTTTAGGCAGGAGCATAATGCTCAGGGTGAAATCTCTGCGGTACAGCGCACTCCAGCATTTCAACAAGCTCATCTGTACTTTCAGCTATCATTAGTGAGTCACACCAGTTGCTGTTTAGCATCTTCTCATTCACAAGATGTTCAAACATCTTAAGCATAGGATTAAAAAATCCGTCAAGATTAAGAATCGCTACACACCCCTCATAAATTCCCAGCCTCTTTAGTGTATATGTCTCAATAAACTCTTCAATAGTCCCTATTCCACCGGGAAGGGCAACTACAGCATGTGTGTTTTCCCTGAGAAGCTCCTTTCGTCTGGACATTGAATCAACTAATGTAAGGTTTTGGAGAGAGCGGTGTTCTAACTCAATCTCCTTCATAAAAGAGGGCATAACACCCTCAATATCACCACCGAGTTCAAGCATCCTGTCAATAATTACACCCATTAACCCTTTGCGGCTCCCGCCACAGATAACGGTCCAATTATGAGAAGAAGCCGCTTCAGCAAAACTGTTAGCGGCCTCAAGGTATCTCTTATCAAGGATATTGCTCGATGAGCAGTAAACACAGATTTTCTTACCCATTATTTTTAAAACAAGAATGCAGCCGAAACCTGAAATCCCTGAAGTTTAGCACTTTCATACTTCTGCTCCCATGTTGTATTGGTTGCAGACTCAAGTTTACCAAGGCCCCAATTGTATTTAGCCATAATCTGGAGCTTCCAGATATCAACTCCTATACCGGCACCTACTCCGTAATTGAACCTATTAATGTCTTCCCAGTCCTGATCTTCCAAATCTGCACCCTTCTGAAGTGCGAATGAAATATATGGACTAACCACAATAAACGGGCGGAAAACAAGCATATCAATACCTAGTTGAAGGTTTATTGGAAGAGTTAAATAATCCAGCTCTATCTCAGTAGGACTAAACATAATTGGTGACTGAGGACTAACAAAATTTGGATTAGTAGGAGTACTAGCCATATAAGCATCAACAAACGAAGTTTTCACCTTTGAATACATAAGCTCAGGCTGAATTGCAAGTCCCAGAAGCGGAACCTTTATTTGCCAGGCTATACCAAAATGATAACCTGTCTGGCTTTTCCAGGCATTATCAACAGAGCCGCTCTCTTTTACATCCTGAAGAGTGTTAAAATTTAGTCCTGCCTTAATACCAAATCTTGACTGTGCCCCGGCAACTGATGCAATCAGAAGAAGTGTCAATGCAAGGGTTATAAACTTTTTCATAACTTTTAAATAAGAGAATTGATCTTAGCTATAATATTAGCTTTGGAAGTAGATCCGACAATCTTATCCACAACCTCACCATTCTTAAAGAAGAGAAGAGTAGGAATATTACGGATTCCAAACTTAACAGGTACCTCCGAACTATTATCAACATCGCATTTTGCAATCACAGCTTTGCCCTCGTACTCAGCAGCAAGCTCCTCAACTATTGGAGCTATGACTCTGCACGGTCCACACCATGGAGCCCAGAAATCCACAAGTACAGGTTTATCTGATTTGATCACTATCTCATTGAAATTCGAATCGTTAACTGCTATTGCCATAATTATTTATAAATTTAATAGTTAATATTTTTTGCTTGGATGTGAATGCTAAATTAACACCATTTTTTCTAAAAACCTAAACCTTTCCCATCAATCCGGCCAATCCACCCTCTGCAGTCTCCTTGTATAGACGAGGCAAATCGTGTCCCGTTCTCTTCATTGCCTCTACCACTGTGTCAAATGAGACAAGGTGTTTGCCGTCTGAGAGCAAAGCGTACATATTCGCATCTACTGCTCTAGTCGCACCAAAGGCATTTCTCTCAATACACGGGACCTGCACAAGTCCGCAAACAGGGTCACAGGTGAGGCCGAGAAAATGCTCTATTCCTATTGAAGCGGCGTACTCTATCTGAGCCGGAGTCCCTCCAAATAGCTGCACACCGGCCGCTGCCGCCATAGCACAGGCAGATCCAACCTCTCCCTGGCATCCAACCTCGGCACCGGAGATTGATGCATTTGTCTTTATTATGTTGCCGATTAGTCCGGCTGTAGCCAAACCCCTTATTATTCTTTTATCAGAAAAATCATAGAACTGCTTGTTGAGGTATAGAAGAGCAGGTATTACTCCGGATGAGCCACAAGTGGGAGCCGTGACAACCAGCCCTCCCGAGGCGTTCTCTTCAGAGACAGCAAGAGCAAATGCAAAAGTCATACTCCTTCTCTGCATAGAGCCCTGATAACCCTTTGCTTTTATGTAAAAAGAGGCAGCCTTCCTCTGGAGTTTAAGACCTCCCGGAAGAACCCCCTCGGTCTCAAGCCCCCTCTCAACGGCATCCTGCATAACTTCCCAGGCATCTGCAAGGAAATCCCAGATATCGCCTCCTTCATACATCTGAACATATTCCCAGAAGGTCATCCCATTATCCTGACACCACTCTAGAATCTCTGACATTTTTGAGTGGGGATAGATCATATCTTTCACCTCCCTGGTGCCGGTATCGCTCAGGTCTCCGCCACCAATACTGAATGTTATCCATTCACCCATCTTTTTCCCAAGAGGGTCAAATGCTTCAAATTTGAGCCCGTTAGGGTGTTCCGGTAAAAAAATATCAGGGCGGAACTCAATCTTAGTCCTCTCTCTTCCCAGCACATCCAGCAGTGCAACATCAGTCATGTGCCCCACCCCTGTAGCTGCAAGTGAGCCATAAAGTGTTACAATAAAAGAAGAGGCAGCCTCCTGCCTCTTCAAAAATATTCCGGCGGCGCGGGCAGGAGCCATTGTATGGCTGCTTGACGGTCCCCGGCCTGTTTTAAAAATCTCTTTAATACTTTCCATCTCTATATTGCCGATTCCGCTTCCCATACAAAGGCTCTTAGCCCCTGCTTCTCTGCAGAATCATTTATTGCCTTTAATTCGGCAAGCAATATAGACAATTTTTCCGGTTCAACAACCGCAAGGGTTGCCATGTTCATTGAGGGCCATGCGTGCGTACCATAGTGCGGTTCACCTTTTTGACTTCCTCTGCCCTGAACCTCCGGCCACTTTGTAAACCCCCTTACAGTACACTTATCAAGTGCTGCCTGAACAAGTGAGTTGTGGGCCTGATTATATATGATCATCACTGCTTTCATATTATGCTGTTTTAAGAGTTTTTAATTGTTTTGCCCATCTCTTTCTTCCCCTCTTTATATTTCCTGCATGGAAAGCTGTATAAATTGACGGAATAACAATCAGGGTAAGGATAGTTGAGAGGGTGAGACCTCCAATAATTGCAATACCCATTGGCTGCCATATTTCAGAACCTTCACCAATACCCATAGCCATTGGGAACATACCGAGAATAGTGGTTAAAGTAGTCATCAAAACAGGACGGAGGCGAGATTTACCTCCGGATATAACGGCTCTCTTTACAGAAGCCCCTCTCTCTTTATTAAGATTAATATAGTCAATCAGCACAATACCGTTCTTCACCACAATACCCACCAGCATTACAGCTCCAATAAGAGCAATAAGGCTTAATGTTGTACCGGTTAACCACAGGGCGACAAACACACCGCTAAAAGCAAATGGCAGCGAGAACATAATTATGAAAGGATCTCTGAATGACTCAAACTGGGCAGCCATTACAATATATGTTAGAAGAACAACCAGCGCAAGGAGGGTAAACATATCACCAAATGACTCCTGCTGCTCTTCAATAGATCCGGCCAGCTCAACAGCAATTCCCTGAGGCATCTTAATTTTAGCCACCTCTTTGTTTACATCTTCTGCTACATCCCCCAAAGATCTCTTGAATATAGTTCCGGTTACCTTAATAACCCTCTCTCTGTCAAGGTGCTCAATTGAAGGTGGCGCAAAACTTTCAATAACAGTTCCCACTTCGCTGAGTCTTACAGCCTTCCCTTGTGAGTTATAAAGAAGAATATTATTTATGTCATCAATAGTTGTTCTAAACTTAGCATCATTTTTAACAACTATATCATACTCCTCTCCATCTTCACGGAAGTAGGAGGCTGTAACACCATTTATTCTGTTTCTTACAACCGTAGCAGCCATGGTCATATTAAGGCCGTTCATTGCAAGTTTGTTCCTGTCAAACATCACCTGGAACTGTGGCATATAATCCTCCCTGCTTAGTTTAACATCTCTCAGACCCTCTGTGTTTTTCATAATTTCGGAGATCTGGCCTGCTACAATTTCGGAGTTCTCAAGGTCATATCCAAGCACATCCAGCTCCAGAGTTGTTCCACCTGATACCATTCCCATTCCCATTCCTCCTCCGCCACCGGGAGTAACAGTATATCTGTAAAGTTCAGGCAACTCCTGAAGATCTTTTCTCATCTCATCTCCAATCTCAAACATATCCCTCTCTCTCTCCTTAGGATCACACAGTCTGGCTGTAAACGAAACCAGGTGAGTTCCGGAGCTTCTCATTGACATAAATACATTTGATCCGTCTGACTGACCCAGAGATGCTTGTAAAATCTCTATCTCAGGATATTTCTCATTCCACTTCTCATAAAGATATTCATTAAGTTTCCTGGCCTGCTCCACCCTTGAGCCAACAGGCAACTCAACCGTAATTGCTATCTGAGAGTTATCAGATTCAGGGAAAAAGTCAGTCCCTACTTTTGAAAGCAACATGAGACTGGAAATAAATATTGCAGCCGAAATTCCAATTACCAAATATCTATAGTTTACAGCCAGCTTCAAAAGCCTTTCATACCAGTTATCAAGTGCATCAAGGCCTCTCTCAATAGGTGAGTAAAAGACCATAAACCACTTAGATCTCTTAGGGTCCTGCTTAAGCATCATTGATGAGAGCATTGGCGTAAGGGTAAGCGCAGCAACAGTTGATACAGTGATTATGATTGTTACAATCCATCCCAGTTGCTTGAACATTATCCCGGCAAGTCCTGAAACCATTGTAAGCGGGAAGAATACCGATATGATTGTAAGGGTAGATGCAATTACGGCTACAGCCACCTCGTTTGTGGCATAAATAGCTGCATCTTTTGGTTTACTTCCCCTCTCAATATGTGTTGTAATATTCTCAAGCACAACAATAGCATCATCCACAACCATACCAATCGCTATTGACAACGAGCTTAGAGATATGATATTGAGAGTATTGCCCGTTATCATCAAATAGATAAAAGCAGCAATAAGGGATACAGGAATAGTAAGTATAATTATAAAAGTTGCGCGCCATCTTCCCAGGAAGAAGAGAACTACTATCATTACAAACAGCCCTGCAAGCAATACAGTTTCTGTTAGAGATCCTATACTGTCCTTTATAAATTCAGATGTGTCGAGAATTACCTCAAGCTTCACATCCGGCGGAAGTGAATTTTGTATAACCGGTAACTCTTTGAGTATCTTGCCTGCAATATCAACCACATTTGAACCTGATTGCTTCTGTACTACCAGAGTTGCACCTCTCTCTCCGTTTGTATAAACCTCTGTTGAGCGCTCTTTGAGAGTATCTTTGACAACAGCAATATCCCTCACATAGATACTTTTGCCCTGAAAACTACCTACAATAAGATTTTTTATCTCGTCACTCTCTCTGAATTCTCCATCAACCCTTAAAGAGTATGTATCTGTCCCTACATCAATTGTACCACCCGGGATATTACGATTTTCCATTGCAATAAGATTTGCAACTTGCTCAACAGTAATACCATAGGCCTGCATTTTATTCGGGTCAGTAGAGATTTGAATCTCTCTCTGAGGTGCACCGGAAATTGAAGTGGATGCAACCCCGTCAATTCTGTTAATAGGATTAGCGACCTTCTCTTCAAGAATTTTATAGAGCCCTTTCGAACTCACATCTGAGTTTGCGGAGATGAACATGATTGGCATCATGTCGGAACTGAACTTAAAGACAACAGGGTTATCACACTCCTCCGGCAGAAAGTTTCTCTGCATATCCAGAATTGACCGTACATCATTTACAGCCTCATCCATATTTGTCCCGTACTCAAACTCAATGGTAATAAGAGAGACATTATCCTTTGAAGTGGAGTTGATTCTCTTTAGGTCGCTTACTGTACTTAAAGATGTCTCCAGTCGTTTTGTTACATTCTGCTCAATATCCATTGTACTTGCACCGGAATAGGTTGTCATCACCGTTACGGCTCTGAGCTCAATTTCAGGATATAAGTCAACAGAAAGTCTGGAGAATGAGAAAAGTCCCAGAACTACCAGAGCCACGAATATGAGGGCCGTAGTAACCGGTTTCTTTACTGCACTTTCGTATATTTTCATATTAAAAAATCTGTTATTAATTAAAATGAGAGGTCTAATCCACCCTCTGTTACTTTAACTTTTGTGTCGTCAACCAGGTTATTAATTCCTGCAACAACAACCTTTTGACCAGCTTTTAGGCCTGATATAATCTCATAATTTGTTCCTATTCTTCTCCCCAACTCAATTTTTGTGTACTTGACAATATCTCCGTCAAGAACATATACATATTTGTCATTAGTCCCCTGCTGTTTGATTACAGCCTTGTCAGGGACAACCACTCTTTTCTTTGCCCCTAACTCAACTTTAGCCCTGGCAAACATGCCAGGACGAATTTCCATACTTTGGTTTGCTATGCTCACCTGAACCTGAAAAGTCCTTGTCATAGGATCTATTGTAGGATAAACCAGACTTACCTTGCCCTGATATTTTTTTCCGTCGTAGACATCAAGTGTTATCTCTACTGGTGTCCCATTTTTAACAACAGGATAGAACTCCTCTGATACAGCAACCATTATCTTAACCGGCTGCAATTGCATTACTGTTAATATTGGTTGTCCCACTGCAAGATCCCCGCTGTCAAAATTTCTTGCTGTTACAACACCATTTACCGGTGATACAAGTTTTGTATTTTTATCAAGGTTAGCAATACTCTCTTCTGAAACCCTAACCTGGGTCCTTAGTTGCTCAAACTGCTGCTGAGAGATCCCCCCTGCATTATAGAGAGCTTCAGTCCTTGCAAGGTCTGTTTTCAAATTTTCAAGTTGAATCCTTGCATTGGCATAATTTAGATTCTCCATTTGAACAAGTAGCTGGCCCTTCTTTACATAAGATCCAACCTCAACAAATATCTTGTCTATGCGCTGAGCAGCAGAGCTGGAAATATTATTCTTTACAAAAGGTTCAATATTACCGGTATACTCAGCTATCTGATTTACCATCTCCTCTTTTGCATCAACCACCTTTACAACCGGCAGTTCTTTGTCCTCAACAACAACATTGTTTGAGGAGTTGCAAGCACTGAACAGTACAAGCCCAATTGCAATCAAAAATGTAGCTTTCTTCATATTATTAAACTGTAATTTATTATTTTTCAATATTTTCCTTCCCAATGACCTTTTCGTACTCATTTTTAGCCTTTATAAAATCATAAAGAGTCTGCGTGTAATTTAACCGTGACCTTGTAAGTGCCACTTCTGAATCATTCATCTCAAGAACTGTCCCCGCTCCGGTAGTGTATCTGACTTTTGATATTTCATATCCCTTCTTAGCCTGATCTACAGCCTCTTTGTCTGATTTAAGCTGTGCCCCGGCCCTCTTCATCTCGTTAACAGAGTTTAGCGCGGAGAGTGTCAGAGACTCTTTAAGTAATCTTCTCTGATATTCAAGTTTTCTTATCCCCACCATTGTCTGCTTCTCTTTCAGTGATATTGAAAGTTTATTGAAAATGGGTACCTGCAGTGAAAGACCTACAGCAAAGGAGTTAGCCCACGGTTTATCAAAGTTGAATTTATCATTTTGCATCTGCATCTGGTAATTTGCAAATCCGGCAAGTACTGGCAGACGCTGAGATCTTATAAGTTCATAGCTCTTATTTAGTTTTTCAAGCTGGATATCCAGAGTTTTCAGATTACTATTCTCTTCAAGATTCAAAATCCCGGCTGAGTAACTTACCATCAATCCTGAGAAGTGTTCAAAATCCCCGTTAACTTCTATCTCCTGTGTAAGGGGTAAAGAGAGAAGAATTTTTAGCTGGAGTTTTGCCAGTTCAAGTCCGTTTCTGGCCTGTGTCAGAGCCGGAGATATATTTCTTGCGGCAACCTCAGATCTAATTTTATCATATTCGCTTGCAAGTCCCTGCTCATACATCTTTCTAATATTTTCAGCACTCTCCATTGCGTTTTTATAACTCTGCTCCAGAACTACCAGCGACTCCTCCATCATTACCACTCCGTAAAAGCCGTTTTTGACCTGCTGAATCAAATCCAGCTTTGTCGTTCTGGCAGATTCAAGTGCAGCCTTTATCTCAAGTTCAGTCATCTGAATATTCTTATACAATGCCATGGAAAAAATTGGCAACTGAGCAGCTCCTGCAAGAGAGTAGCTATGCTTTGATCCAACCTCCATTTTACCACCCGGGAAAAAATCCGAGAAGAAAACAGGTTTCATAATATTGTTTGAGTATTGACCGGATGCATTGACTGATGGCAAAAGAGCATACCAGTTCTCCTGCCTGAGGTAATCAACCCTCTCCAGTTCTGCTCCTGCAATCTTAATATTCAGGTTTTCATTCAGGGCAATTTCAAGTGCCTCCTCAACCGTCAACCTGAGAGTGTCGGCAGGGCCAGCGGCGTTAATAGCCGTAGCTGACAGTAACATAAAAATAACTGCTAAAACTTTCATTCTTTTATATTTAAATATTTGTCAATCATTTTAATTCCCTCTTCAGTGGATATTCCCCTGAAGTACATAACCATAGATTCTCTAAAAAGCTGTTTTCTTGAATGATTTGCAAGTGAAAAAATTTCAGAATCTTGTATCATGCTTGCAATCTGAAATACCATCTTGCCCATAAGCTCCATATCAATATTTTTGAGAAAGATTCCCTCTTCCTGGCCCCTCTCAAGAAATTTAGTTGTTGTTATTTTGTGGTAATCTGTAAATCTCACATACATTTTATTATAGAGCTCAGGGTAGTATTTTTTTAACTCGTCAAAGAATCTTATTCGCATATTAATCATTATATCTGTCTGACTCTCATGTTCAATACAGACAAGCTCCAATATACTCCTTGATCCGCTGAATGCTTTCTCTCCCACCTCTTTCATCTTCTCCTCCATCATAAGAAGGCACTCCTCCAGCAGATTTGTCTTATCCTTAAAGTGCTCATATAGTGTCCTCTTAGAGATGCCGTTAGCTGCAGCCACCTCATCCATAGTAACGCTTTTACATCCGTTACTCATGAACAGTTCAGATGAAACCTCTATAATTCTCTCCCTTAACTCCATTTATTTTAAATTGGTTAATAATATCTTTTTTGTTTCGGGGCACAAAGATATACGGAAAACTAATAAAACGAAAATAGTTTTTATATTTTTATTTATAAATATCTTATTTACTTGCTAATTTTGTATAGAAATGGTGCAATTAATTTAATAATCAGAAATATGTACAAAGATTTTCAGAGTTTTCTCTCAAATGAGCTTGAGAGTATTGAAGCTGCAGGACTCTTTAAAAGAGAGCGTATTATTACAACTCCTCAGCAGGCTGCTATAAAAGTAAGTACAGGACAAGAGGTACTGAACTTCTGTGCCAACAACTATCTCGGACTGTCAAATAATGCAGAGCTGATAAAAGCATCAAAAGATGCACTCGATTCTCACGGCTTTGGCATGTCAAGCGTTAGATTTATATGCGGGACTCAGGATCTTCATATTGAACTGGAGAAAAAAATTGCAGAATTCTTTGGGACAGAAGATTCAATTCTTTACGCTGCATGCTTTGATGCAAACGGGGGAGTTTTTGAGCCTCTGCTAGGTGAGGAGGATGCTATTATATCGGACTCCCTTAACCACGCATCAATTATTGACGGGGTAAGGCTTTGCAAGGCTCAGAGATACAGATACGCAAATGCCGATATGGAGGAACTTGAAAACTGCCTTAAACTTGCACAGGCTCAAAGATTCAGGCTAATTGTAACAGACGGAGTATTCTCTATGGATGGCAATGTTGCTCCTCTAGACAAGATCTATGAACTTGCGGGCAAATACAATGCTATGATAATGGTTGACGAATCTCACTCAGCCGGGGTAGTTGGTAACACAGGCCGTGGAACTACAGAGCTTTATGACCTCAGAGGAAAGGTTGAAATTATAACCGGCACACTCGGTAAGGCATTTGGTGGTGCGATAGGAGGATTTACAACCGGTAAGAAGGAGATTATTTCTATGCTCCGTCAGAGATCCAGGCCGTACCTCTTCTCTAATTCTATCCCGCCAATGGTTGCGGCATCGGGAATAGCCATGTTTAACATGATGTCAAGGACCAATGATCTTCAGGACAAATTGCACAACAACACAAAATATTTTGTAGAGAAGATGCTTGCAGCCGGTTTTGATATTAAACCAACTCAGTCTGCAATTTGTGCATTGATGCTTTATGACGCGAAACTTTCACAGGATTTTGCAGCAAAAATGCTTGAAGAGGGTATATATGTAATAGGCTTTTATTTCCCTGTGGTGCCAAAGGGACAGGCCCGCATCCGGATTCAGATAAGTGCCGGACATGAGCCTGAACATCTTGACAGAGCAATAGCTGCCTTTACCAAGGTAGGCAAGGAGCTTGGTGTTTTAAAAAGCTAAAACCGCTCATAATCTCAATATCGCCGTCAAATCCAAAACGGATTGGATCCTTGAGCATAACTTTTACATTTTCCGGCAGATAGAGAGTAACTCTTTTGTTTGTACCATCCCATTTAGCTTTTTTGGTATAGACATCCGGACGAATTACAATAAGGGAATCTGTCAGTTCATATACAGGCAGGTTCCTTTGTGCTTTCATCATTGCCTCACCTCCGGTGTACCCGAAAGATTGGGTTCTCATCTTCACATACCTGACAGAGTCATCAGTTGTCCTCTCAATTCTAATTTGCGGAAAGGCAACAAAATGTTTCTCTGAGCCGCTTTTATCTACCCAAAAGATTGAAAGGTCATTTTTATCACCCTCAATAATAAGGTTTTCATCCGGCATCGGTGTATCGTACATCAGACTTAAATATATTGTGTCACTTTTTGTAACAAGAGGAACATCTACAACCTCCCTGCTATTCTCCCAATATGGTCTTGAAGACTTAACCGCAAGTGTGGCAGCGCCAAATCCGGAAATTATCCACAGAATAAAAATAATCAGACCGGGGCGGAATCTCGGATTAGGAAACTCAAAAAGAATCTGAATACCTCCGTATAACATCCCGAGTAAAGGGAGGAAAAGAAATGCAAGTGAAGATATTTTTAACCAGAGAGTATTTTCAATACCAAGGGCAACATAATCCATAATATCCCCCGGATTAAATCCGTTAAAAATCTCTATACCAAGGAAAAGAAATGAAAATATCAGAATACCTCCTATCGAGAATAAGACAAGGAATACTGCAAAAACCTTGGATATTGCTCTGAATATATCATTTATAACAGGTGCCCCGTTTTTTCCGGCTCTCTTTATATCCCTGCCTACCCTCTGCGCACCTCTCTCTATATTCCTCTGAATATTTGAAAGATCCGGTTTTTCACCCCTCATTGCAAACTTCTGATGAACTGTTCTGGCTTCAGGAATCGCTATCCACATTATAATATATGCAAGAAAAACCAGAGATCCCACAGAATGAACACCCGTGAATGGGATTAACATAAACGGAACCCAGGAGAAAAAGAGAAGAACAAGTGTTATTACCCTTACAATAGCAATGTCAATATTAAAATATGCAGCCAGGCCTGAGCAGACTCCACCAACCATTTTATTATCAGGGTCTCTGTAAAGCCTCTTTTGTGCCCTTCCTGAGGCCGGTACTCCCCCGCTTCTGAAATTTGAAGCATTGCTCTCTTCATCAATTATTTCAGGTCTGCCCAACACCATAATAACTTCATTAACAATAGCTGAAGTAATTATTGATGACCGGCCACCTTTATCCAAAAATAATTCGGCAATCCTCTCCTCAATCCCCTCTACAATCTCACTGCCATTCTGCATCTCTCTGTAGTGGTCATTAAGCTCTTCGATATATCCCTTTAATATAAGGTATCCATCCTCTTCTACAGTGAAGGCAATCTTGCCAATACTCACCTTAACAACTTTTTTCATTTTATTTACAGAGATTTATTGTTTCTAATTAAGTCAATTGTCTCCACCAGCTCTCTCCACGCTGCATCCATCTCTGCAAGGACCTCTTTGCCCTTCTCAGTTATGGAGTAGTATTTTCTCGGAGGTCCCTGGGGTGACTCCTCCCATCTGTAACTAAGCATTCCCTGGTTCTTCTGCCTTGTAAGAAGAGGATAAAGGGTCCCCTCTACAACTATCATTTTTGCACTCTTCAGCTCCTCTATCAGAGAAGATGCATACGCATCGTTATTATTAAGTATGCTAAGTATGCAATACTCAAGAACACCCTTGCGCATTTGTGACTTTACATTATCTGTATTAATATCTGTCATGACTATTTACTATTTAAATGATGAAAATTTTCTAAGATTCTCCGCTGTAACAGGCAGACCTCTCATCTCGCATTTCTGGCTTGCAGTCATCGCCTGCGGAGCAATAATCCAGAAAATTATATAAGCCCAGAAACCAAGTCCTCCCACAAACAGGCTTATTGCAAATAATACACGAATAAGAACCATGTCAATATTCAAATAGTAGCTCAACCCGCTGCACACTCCCCCTATAACCCTGTTGTCCGGATCCCTGTACAATCTTTTCACCGCAGTCTGGTTTAGGCCCGCCGATGCAGAATCGTTTGCAAAATCTGCCTGGTCATCTGCTGAGGTACCATCCGGCATACCAAGCTGAGAAATTACCCTGTTTACAATGGAGATATTAACCACCTCCACACTTTTTGATAGCTCTTCATAAAAGAGCTCAGCTATTCTCTGCTCCAGATCATCCATTATATCTGCAGCCTCGCTGCCCTCTCCCGTCTTCTGTCGGAATTTTGCAAGATATCTCTCTAATTTCTGATAGGCATCCTCGTCTATAACAAAGGATCTGCCCCCAATACCTACAGTTACAACTTTTTTCATTTTATGAATACTTAATTTGGTTTAGAATTTGGTACTGCAAATATACATACTTTTTTTATTACCTTGTATCACATAGTACTATTTATTTTTCAAAAAAAGCCCGTTACAATCGTAACGGGCTGATATTCTGCGAGAAAATTTTTATAAAAATTTTACTCTTTTAGTTTGTAGGTGGTGACTCTTGAGTTGAAGCAGGAGTTTGTTGCTGTGTTTCAGGCTGAGCTGAAGGGAATTCAGGCTGACCCTGTACAGGCGCAGACTGTTCAATCCTCTGCTGAATAGAATTGGCTTTGCTGGTGTTTCCTGTGGATACAAAAGCAGTGGCAAGAACGCAAAGAACGATGATAGCTATTGCCAGTGTCCAGGTTGCCTTTTCAAGAAAGTCAGCAGTCTGGCGCACACCAAATGTCTGGTTGCCCTGGGCAAAATTTGCGGCAAGTCCACCGCCTTTTGAGTTCTGCACCAATACTATTATAGTAAGCAGAATGCTTGCAATTACAATTACTATTGATATAGCTGTATACATAATTATATGTTGTGTTTGGTCTTTAACTCTTTAACAAGGGAGGCAAAGTAAAGACTTTTTTCCGGATATTGCAAAATTAGTTTTGCGTACACATCCAGAGCCCTCTTCACAAATCCCTGTTCTGCATAGATAGCTGCAAGCGTTTCAGTATAGAAACCTGAGTCATCAAACTCCTCCTGGATATCAATAACTACAGGATCAGCAGCCGGCGCAGAACCTCTTAGAAGAGAGGGCTTCTCAGATATAAACTTGTCTATCGGGCGAGAAGAATCAAGGTCCAGTGACTCCATCTCATTTCTTGAGAAGTAATCACCTCCGGGAATAATTTTTGGAGAGTCTACAACTATTATCTCATCATCACTATCCTCTATCAGTTCAATAAAATCCTCATCCTCCTGATTAACCCGGGCTGCTGCCTGCTCAGGTTCCGCATCGATATCCAATTCATGCTCCTCTATAAGTTCTTCAACCAAACTTTCCGAAACCTCCGGAGATGGCATATCGTGGAGCTCAGCAATTTCATAGAGCAGTTCCCGTGAGTGAACATAGGCAGAGGCCCTGCCCAGGCAAGACTTTCTTGCCTCAGGACCCTGCTCGCTAATTTTTTTATACAATTCAAGATGTGCAAGCGAATACCATGGATACTTTTCAATAAGCTGCTCCAAGGCTGTCAGTTCATTGTTTTCCATACCATTACCAGTTTGCTACCGTACCGTTAAAAATCGCCTCAGTGAGCTTCTCTACAATTGCATCCACAAGTCTTGCCTCAACAGCATCAAGAGATGTAGATGAGGGATAATCCTCAAATTCGGCAAAAGATCTTTCAAAATCCTCCTTTGGATATTTTTTATTGGAGAATCTGATTTTAATTGTGATGGTTAATCTGTTCATAGAGGCAACCTCATTAGCAGTAACAGCCATAGAGGTTATCTCATAATTTGTTATCTCCCCCTCAACCTGAAGATCCGCATCCATTTCTGTAATTGAGAGTTTTGTGAGCTTCCTGTACTTCTCCTTAAGCCCCTCAGTAAGTATATTGCTGAGAGATGGATTTACCCGCATAGCCCTGTTCTCTATCCTTGCAACCGATATCGATGTAACATCCGGAGCTATCGATGTCCCTGAAAAGGAGTATATTCCGCAGGATACCGGGCCAAACAGGATAACAATTATATATAACAGAACTCTCTTCATAAATATTCTTTTACAGATCAAGATTCAACTCTTTTATTTTTCTGTACAGGGTTCTTTCTGAAATGCCCAACTCGGCAGCAGCCAGCTTTCTTTTACCTCCGTGCTTCTCCAGAGCCTTTTTAATCAACTCTGCATTTACATTCTGGATTGATAGAACTACATCCTCTTCGTAATCCACAATTGCATCACTTTTTGAAAAGTTCTTATTTATATCCAGTACGGGCGAAACGGGCTCTACATGATGTTTTGTTTCTAACCGCTTTTTAAGCTCCTCTACTTCGTGCCTCAGCTGATATAGTATTTTAAAAATAATATCTCTGTCTGTAAGGTATTCAGAACCTTGACTTTCGGAGGTTTTCACAGGAAGGTATTCCGGGCCCTCAGCAGGCAGGTATCTCACCAGATCCTCCGGTCCAATCTCCCTGTTATGTTCGATTACAGAAATCTGCTCCGCCAGACTTTTAAGTTGCCTGATGTTTCCCGGCCATCTGTATGATTCAAGCATTACTCTTGCAGGGTCCGTAAGCTTTATTGAAGGCATCTTGTATCTCTCTGCAAAGTCAACAGCAAACTTCCTGAAAAGCAGGTATATATCATCTTTCCTCTCTCTGAGAGAGGGGATGGTTATTGGAACTGTATTTAACCTGTAGTAGAGATCCTCCCGAAACTTCCCTGCCTCAATGGCTCTCATTAGATTCTTGTTGGTAGCAGCAACAACCCTGACATCTGTCTTTTCAACTTTTGATGAGCCCACTTTAATAAACTCTCCTGTCTGTAAAACCCTAAGAAGCCTTACCTGTGTAGAGAGGGGAAGCTCGGCAACCTCATCAAGAAAGAGAGTCCCCTCATCGGCAACCTCAAAATAGCCCTTTCTTGTCTCGACAGCACCGGTAAAAGCCCCCTTTTCGTGACCAAAAAGTTCTGAATCTATTGTACCCTCAGGGATAGCTCCACAGTTAACTGCTATATACTTTTTATGTTTTCTTGGACTGTACGAGTGAATAATCTGAGGGATAACCTCCTTACCAACACCGCTTTCTCCTGTTATCAACACTGAGAGATCTGTTCCCGCAACCCTGACGGCAGTTTCAAGAGCCATATCAAGGGCAGGATTATTGCCAATAATATCGAATCTTTGCTTTAAACTTCTCATGTCCATAGGTGCAAAAATAGACAAAAAATATATATCTTTGTGGAATAGCTATTGAAATTAACACCAAAACAAAGCAATAATGAAAATGAAATTCCTTAAGCTTTTATCGTTTGCACTGATTGGTTTCGCAGTCGTTTCCTGCTCCAATCCGTCAAAAATGGCAAAAGACGCCGTGCTCCTGGGAGTAGATGGCAATCCTAAAGTATTAGAAGTAGTCGCTGACGAAATCACAGCCTCCTACACCCTTACTTTTCCAGAAGGATACTTCCACCCAAAGGCAATCCTTGAGATAGTTCCCGTACTGGTTTATGAAGGTGGTGAAGCTGTAGCTCCAACACAGAAACTTCAGGGACAAAAGGTAACAGACAACTTCAATGTTATTCCATTAGGTGGCGGAAAAGCAAGCAGTACTGTTAAATTTGCATACGTACCGGGTATGGAAAAATCCCATCTTGAACTTCGCGTTGCAGTTTGGAATAATCTGAAGAAAATTGACTTCCCTGCTCCTTACAAAGTTGCTGATGGTGCTAATATTACATATAAACTTGTCCATCAGTCCGGCACTACAGCTTATGCTCAAGACAATTACAAAAAAATAATATCTGAGAAAAAAGAGACTCAGATTCTTTATACAATCAACAGCCACGCAGTTCGCCCTAAAGAGCTTACCAAGCAGGAGATTAAAGAGTTTGAGAAATTCCTTTCAGATATCAAAGCTGATGATCGCAGAGAAATTGTTGAGACAAATATAGTTGCCTATGCATCTCCGGATGGTCCTGAAAAACTAAACACCAAACTTTCTGACAAGAGAAGCGAAACTGCAAAGGCTGCATTTGACAAGATTACCAAGAAAAATCCTGTTGATGCTCCTGTTAATGTGTCAACTGTTGCAGAAGACTGGGAAGGATTCCAAGAGCTGGTTGCTGCTTCTGACATCCAGGATAAAGAACTTATTCTTCGTGTACTTTCAATGTACGGAGACCCTGCTGTTCGCGAGAGAGAGATTAAAAATATGTCATTTGTATTTAAAACTCTTGCCAACAAAATTCTTCCCGAGCTCCGCAGAGCCAGATTTATCGCAAATGTAGATTATACAAACTACAGTGATGATGAGCTTGTTGAACTGACTAAAAGCAATATTGAGATTATGGATGTTGAGGCTCTTCTTTATGCTGCAACTCTTGTAAACGATTACCCAACAAAGGTAAAACTCTATACAAAAGCAGGTGACAAATTCAATTGTGACCGTGCATACAATAACCTTACTGCAGTTCATCTGGACAATGGCAAGCTTGCAGAGGCTAAAATGGCTCTGGCAAAAGTTTCAAACAAAACAAGCAAGTTCTACTATAACAACGCCGGGGTTATTGCTCTAAGAGAGAAGAATTACAAGCAGGCAGAAGATATGTTTGCAAAATCAGATCTTAAGGAATCAAAACAAAATACAGCTATACTTGACATCCTGAACGGAAGGTACAGAGAGGCTGCTGCAAAACTTGCAGGAACAGGTGATTCTAACGAAGGTATTGCTTACATTCTTACAAACCAGCTTGACAGGGCTCTTCCGGTTATAACTCACGACTGCCCTCATGCAGCATATATGAGAGCTATTGTTTACGCACGCAAAGGCCAAATGATTGAAGTTGCCAAACAGCTAAACAAAGTTTACGAAAACGAAAACTTCAAGAAGCGCTCAGAGAAAGATATCGAATTTGCAAAATTCAGACAACAGTAATCTTGAGTTTAATAGATTCCCGGGGCTGATCATTAATGGTCAGCCCTTTTTTCATATCAGTTATCTGTATCAGCCCGGAAAATCCTCCCCATCTTCGATGGGTCCCCTCCCTTTTCAGGAGCCAATGTTTTCCTTAGCTGATACAGATAACTAATATGAATTCACTGAAACATTGATAGGCCTTGTTGGCGGTTAAAGGAGATTTTTTGGAACTTTTTAAATAGCTTATTATTAGGCATATACTCGAAAGACGCAGAGA
>JASDTD010000036.1:0-3379 GCA_041441395.1 Bacteroidales bacterium
ATAAATACCTATGAAACAAACACTTAAGAAATTTATCATGGCGGCCATGAGTCTGTTTGTTGCCTTTGCAGCTTTTGCACAGGTGACGACATCCTCTATGAGCGGAAGAATTTCCGAGGCCGACGGAAGACCGGTAGTGGGAGCTACTGTGGTTGCCGTTCATACCCCTTCAGGCACACAGTACTATTCGATTACTGATAACGCCGGTAACTACCGCATTCAGAATATGCGTGTTGGTGGTCCTTACGAAGTAGAGGTAACTTTCCTCGGCTTCGGTTCTGTAAAGAGTGGAAACATTGTTCTTAAACTGGGAGAAAACTTTGTTCAGAATGCAGTTCTTACAGAAGAGGCTGTTAGTCTGAGCGAAGTGGTAATTTCAGCCGGAATCAATCCAATTCTTAACAGCGACAGAACAGGTGCTTCCATGAACATAAGCACGAGAGAGATCAACACACTGCCATCAATAAGCAGAAGTATAACAGACTTTACAAAGCTTACCCCGCAGGCTAACGGAACATCGTTCGCCGGCCGTGATGGTCGTTTTAATACTGTAACTATTGACGGTGCTGCTTTCAATAACAACTTTGGTCTCTCAAGCAATGCACTTCCGGGCGGTTCTGCACAGCCGGTATCTCTTGACGCTATTGCCGAGGTATCCGTTAACATTGCCCCTTACGATGTTCGTCAGTCTCAGTTTACCGGAGCTGCAATTAACGCAGTAACTAAATCCGGGGATAACAACTGGAAAGCGTCTGTTTACAGCTATCTCAGACCTAAATCATTTACCGGTGAAAAGGTTGGAGATGCTATTGTGAAAGGTGCAAGAGAGAGAGAGTCTCAAATGTATGGTATCACAGTAGGCGGACCGATTATTAAAAACAAACTTTTCTTCTTTGTAAGCGGTGAGTATGAAAAAGAGTCATCACCAAGTGGTGCATGGGAGCCAAGCACAAATGGAGTGGCTGACCTGACAAACAGAATTTCCCGCACAACTGTTGCTGATCTGGAAAGAGCAAAGAATCACCTGATGAAAACTTACGGATATGATCCCGGTGAATATCAGAACTTCTCTGCATTCCCTTCACAGAACTATAAAATTCTTGCCCGTGTTGACTGGAACATTGCAAGGAATCATAAATTTGTAGCAAGATACAACAGACTTAGAAACACCTCTACAAGCCTTACAAACGCAACATCAGGTCCTCCTGCCGTTTCAAGGTCAAACTACAGCAGGGTTGGTGAAAAATCAATCTCATTCTCTAATTCATTTTATGGAAATGAAAATGCAATTGATGCTTTCGCAGCTGAGTTAAACAGTACTTTCGGTTCAAGAGTTGCAAACAAGCTTCTTGTATCATACACTGCCACTACAGACCCAAGAAGAACATCCAACAGTGACCTTTTCCCGTTTGTTGACATCTATAAAGATGGTGATCCATACATGTCTTTTGGTTATGAATTGTTTACTTACAAAAATCAGGTTCTTAACAACACCTTCTCTGTAACAGACAACTTAACTTTAAACCTGGACAAACACACAATTACAGCAGGTCTTTCATACAGCAACATATATGTAAATAACTCTTATATCCGTGAGGGTACAAGCTACTACAGATATGCCTCTCTTGATGACTTTATAAATAACGCAAAACCAACAGGATTTGGTGTTACTTACGGGTATCAAGGTCAAGACATCAAAGGTGTTGAAATGAGTTTTGGAATAGCTAGTGCATATGTACAGGATGAGTGGCAAATTGACCCTAAGTTTAAACTTACATATGGTATCCGTGCAGAGCTTCCGCTTTATCATAACAAATTGATGGACAACCCAGGAGTTGCTGCCCTTGATTTCAACGGTTATAAAATGAGACTTGGTGAGTGGCCAAACAGCAAAGTTCAGATCAACCCAAGAGTTGGTTTCAACTGGGATGTTAAAGGTGACAGAAGTATTCAGCTTCGCGGAGGTACAGGTATATTCTCGGGAGTACTTCCTTTCGTATGGTTTACCAATCAGCCAACTGCATCAGGAACAGTTCAGAGTCCGGAGGTTGGTATTATTGGATCAAACTTGCCTGCTGATTTCAGATTTAACCCTGACTTCAAAGCTCAGGTTGCAAAATATCCAACTCTTTTCCCTCCGACAATGAGCACAACCCTGGCAAGAGGTGCTGCTCTTGCAGAGGTTAGCAAGGATTTCAAGATGCCTCAGATATGGAGATCAAACCTGGCAGGTGACTTTGAACTTCCGGGTAATATGATTCTTACAGTTGAAGCATTGTATTCAAAGGATATGAATGCAATTGTGCAGAAAAACAAAAACCTTCCTAACCCTCAGAAGGTATTCTCAGGAAGAGATTCCCGCCCTTACTGGACCAACCGTTTTGTGAACAGCAATATTGGATCTGCAATGGTTCTTGACAACACTGATAAAGGTTATCAGGCATTCTTTACAGCTCAGCTGATCAAGAACTTTGAGTACGGATTCTCAGGATCGGTTGCTTACACCTATAATGTATCAAAAGACGTTACTGCAAATCCGGGCTCATCTGCATACTCAGCATGGACAAGTAACCTGGATGCAAATAATCTGAATGACCCTGCATTAGGCTTCTCCAGCTTCTCAGTTCCTCACAGAGTAGTAGGATCGCTTTCATACAGAATTGAGTACGCAAGACATCTTGCTACAACCATATCTGTTTATTATAACGGATCGGCTTCAGGCAGATCTTCTGTTACCTATTCAAATGATATGAATGGTGATGGTGCCGGAACAGACCTTATATATATTCCAAACCATATAGGTGAATTAGTTTTTGTTGATGTTGCAGGTAAGATGACCGCTGCTCAGCAGGCTGAGAAATTTATGGAGTATGTTATGAACGATAAATATCTTAGCAAACATCAGGGCGAGTATGCAGGAAGATTTGGTAAGGTTAATCCTTGGAGAAATCGCTGGGATGTTAAGGTACTTCAGGATATATTTGCAAACTTTGGTACTGACAGACGCTATACACTTCAGTTATCACTTGATATAGTTAATGCTGCAAATCTTTTGAGTAAGGACTGGGGGCTCTATAAGAGATCAGGTCTTGCAAATCAGTACGATCAGATTATGCCGCTTACATATAAAGGTGTAAATGCAAATGGCCAGCCTACATTCACACTTAATGCAACTGACATAGCCAATTTTGATGCAAAGAATCAAATGCTAAACCAGCTTACAACAGGAAGCACCTGGGGTATGCAACTTGGTGTTCGTCTCCTTTTCTAAGAAATTAGCACTTTTATAATTTTTGCGGGGTTCCTGATTTCAGGAACCCCGCTTTTTTTTATTGGCTTTAATTTTACTAACTTTGTTTAAGATGTTGAGGGAGATGCA
>JASDTD010000037.1:0-21452 GCA_041441395.1 Bacteroidales bacterium
TCTTCTAGGGACTTGATTTTGTTCATATTTTATGATGTTATTGAAATTCCCTGTTTAAAACATAGGTAAAAATATACAATTTCCTACCATTTACAAAATTAAATAGCAGCGAAAGTGTAAAATTATAAGTTAAAAGTTTGAAATTAAAAGAGAACACAATTCCGGCACCCCTTCGCAAGCCCTTTTCTTAATATGAGTAAACTCTCTGTATGAAGGTCTTACATCAGCAGGATCAACAAGAAAAGAGGAGACTCCGTGCCTTACATAATCAACAAGACCTGCAGCCGGATAGACAGCTAATGAGGTTCCCACAACAATAAAAATATCGGCAAGTGAAACTAACTTTGCACCACTCTCCAGCTCCGGAACCTCTTCACCAAAGAAGACTATATGAGGCCGCAGCTGTGAGCCATCAGGCGCAAAATCGCCAATATGCACATCGCCCGGTGTATCTACAATTAATGATGGATTTTTAATACTTCTGCTCTTCAGCAACTCCCCGTGCAAATGAAGCACATTTGAAGAGCCGGCCCTCTCATGAAGATTATCAACATTTTGTGTTACTATATCAACAGTGAAATATTTTTCAAGCTCCACCAAAGCAAAGTGAGCAGCATTAGGTTCAACTTTTGAAAGCTGTTCTCTTCTCATATTGTAAAAATTGAGAACCAGTTCAGGATTTCTCCTGAGTGCATCAGGAGTGCAGACATCCTCTATTCTGTAGTTAGCCCACAAACCATTTGAATCTCTGAATGTATCCAACCCACTCTCAGCACTAATACCGGCACCGGAAAGAACAACTACCCTCTTTTTCATCATAAGCCTGTTTAACTCTTTAACTCAGCAATATTTTCCATTATCATCTCCTCCAGCATCTTGATAACCCTTACATCACTGAGAGGAATTTCACCAAGCACCTCAGCAACCTCAACACTGTCAAAAATATAATCATTATCATTGAATATATACCTGAATACAAAATGGATATCAGGATTTGCCGAGACCATCAGAACAAATGAGTTTGCAACATTCCCAAGAGGAGGCCTGTCAATATTTGAGTGTCCGAACCAAGCCTTTACAACGCTACCCTTACCAGGTTCGGAAGATATAGAAAGCCCGCCGCCACTTTGCAAAGCCGATTGTTTATAGAGAGGAATTCCCATACCCACTCTCCTTGTTGTTCTGGTGGTATAGAACGGATCCTCCAGCCTCTCTACCGTCTCTCTGCTCATCCCTTTACCGTTATCTTCAATAACTATTGTTAATGTATCGGCCGGAATATTCTCATCTACCATCAGGGTAATAAGGGTTGCCCCCGCACTTATTGAGTTCTGAATAATATCAATGATATGAAGAGATAAATCGTTCATCTTGTTTTGTACTGAGGTGGATTTTTAGTTGAAGAAAGAGCACTTTTTAGAGAGGAGAATGAAACATCTGATATATCAAGCAGAGTATATGCACCCCCAATTTGTTCAGGATAGTGAGCATCAGAACTCTTGATAAAATTGAACCCTCTGATGGATTTATCTTTTGCAGCCATAGCAGAGGCATCTGCATTCTGAGAGATCTCCAGGGCCTCAGCACTCAACCCAAAGGGCAAAAACCCCAGCTGGCTGTATACAGAGTTTGACCCCTTGTCAATATGAGCAGGAATAAAAATTCCGCCAAGAGAATGGACAAAACCGCCAACCTCCTCTATACTCTTGTCAATTGCATTTATAAGCAGATACTCTACCTCGGCAACAACCTCCTCATCAGAATTAACTGCAAGCTGGTAGCCGAATACATCCGGATCATTAGGAATCTTTACGATACTCTTTTCCAGGAAATACTGAAGCTCTGAAAGGCGATTCTGCTCTACAAAACAGAGGAGATGAACCTCCTCACGAGTAGTAACCTCAGCACCACATAATACAAATATACCCCTCTCCTCTCCAACTCTGGAGATTTCCAAACAATTAAGAGTACTATTATGATCTGCAATCCCAATAACATCCAACCCCTCATCTGCAGCCCTTGAGATAATATTCAAAGGGGTCATTTCAATATCTCCGCAGGGAGAGAGAACTGTATGTATATGGAGGTCTGCTCTTATCATTTTAACATTTCGTAGAGCCTGCCTGCAAGTTCAAAAGCCTGCATCTTTGTACCCATAACCGGAATGCCCTCCTTTACGGAGAGCTCAATTGTATCAGGATCAGGCTCAAAACCCTTTACAAGAATAATAGCAGCGATATCCTTCAGAGATGCCACTGCCATAATGTTTTTATGAGTTTGAAGAGTAATCCAGATATGCCCCTCTTGTGCATGACCCATTACATCTGAGAGTAAATCCGAAGCATACCCTCCTGTAACAACTCTGTCAAGCCCTTCAGGCGCAGAAAAAACATTCAGAGACAAACTCTCCGCTATATCCTTTACTTTCATATCCCTTATAATGTAAAATTTAGTTTAATCTTTGTCAAAACGGGCATCACCCCATATTCTCTCCATTATCTTAACCGCCTCATCAATACCCAGCTCCCCTCTCTTTTCATAAATTGTCCTGAGAAATATGCAGGAACTTATCTCCCCCTGCCCCTTGGCAATATCTTCAGCAAGTGCCTCACAGCTTGGAGCACCGCAGGCACCACAATCTATACCCGGAAAAAGATCTCTCAGCTCCCTCGCCTTCTCCATTTTCTGCAATGCAATCTCAATATTCCAGTCATACTTAACCATTGACCTTGGTTCAATCTGCTCCATATGAATTACTGCAGATGTATATTTTTTATATTCATCAACCAGCTTATGACTATCCGGTGTTTGAGCAGCATACTTCCTCATTGTTTCGGCAGCAAGAAATCTGTTTCGGTGAGATAAAATCCCTCCGGCACAAGACTCGTCACAAGCTCTTAACTCAAGGAAGTCCACATATTCAATTTCTTCATTTTCAAGCAATTCAAGAAAATCTATAACATTGGCCATCCCGTCAATTGCGAGTGTTCTGCCCTCAATATGAGAGGACTCTCCACCTGTTGTTGGATAGAGGATTCCTTTTGAAGATATTTCGCTGTTGATCTTAATACTTCCCGTTACAGGCATTCTCTGTTTGTAAGCAAGAAAGACCTTGTTATAGAAGTAGTCCATATTTATTACTCCGGTAATGGGAGAGGTATATCCTCCCACAGGAGATTTAACAGCTGCAATTTTTCCTATACAGGGGGTCAGGTAAAAAATACCCAGATCTTCCGGGTTTCCACCCTCCTGCTCGTGCTTTCTTTTGTAATACTGAGCCGTAATCTCAAGCGGAGGAAGAAGAGTCATTATCTTGTCAACAAGTGAGGGAAACCGGACCTGAATAAGTCTAATAACAGCCGGGCAAAAAGATGAGATAACCGGTTTTTCGGCATTTCTGACATACTCCTGCTCCTCCTCAAGAAGAGTATCTACACTCTGTTCAACAGCACATACCTCAGTAAATCCCAGCTCTCCTATTATTTCAAATATTCTCTCCCTTGGGATTGAATCATCAAACTGTGCAAAAAAAACAGAGGGTATAAGCAACAGCCTCCTTTTGTAACCGAAGATCTGCTTGAAATCATCATCCATTACCCTTATAGCCCTGTTTGGACATATTCTGTAACACTCACCACAATCAATACACCAGTCAATATGAATTTTTGCCTTTCCTCCTGTGACTCTCAGAGCCTCTGTAGGACAAACCTTCATACAGTGCGAGCATCCTATACAAACATCGTTAAGGATCTCAAGCGCACGATTATATGTGGTACTGCTCATCAGAACATATAATTAATGTAAAGTGTCGTTCCCTTTCCAACCTCACTCTCTATCCTGAACTCATCGGCATTCTCGCTTATATTTGGCAACCCCATACCTGCCCCGAAACCCATCTCTCTTACCTGTGCAGATGCAGTAGAGTAACCGGGAGTCATAGCCTGCTCAATATCCGGAATTCCAGGTCCCTCATCAGCAAGCTTAAGTCTCACTCCGGAGGGAAGTATCTCTGCTGTGATAATCCCTCTGTAGGCATGAGCAACAATGTTAACTTCAGCTTCGTAAAGAGCTATCACAACTCTTTTTACTACTCTTGGATCAACATTGAGCTGTTTAAGCATCTTCTTTATTTGAGAAGAGGCATTCCCTGCAGCGGTAAAATCACCACCCTCCACCTTGAATTCCAGGTTCATATTAATAAATAGGCTTTAAGCCGGCCGAGTACAATATGCCGGCGCATTTAAACATTGAAAAAGCGGAGCTTATTATTATCATATCATTCTCAACAGCCAATTCAAGCATATCGTCTGAAATCTCTTTACCCCTGCAAATCAGCAAATAGGGAGTATCAGACATTTCAGCGGTCCTTATTGCCTGAAGATTTGCCAATCCGGTAATAAGAATAAATTCATTCGTTTTAACGGTAAGAACATCGCTCATTAAATCCGAGGCAAATGCCTGTTCAACATCTCCATCAAGATGCCCCTCCCCGCAAAGTACAGTTCCCTCAACCAGTGTGCACAAATCCTTAATTTTCATTTCAATTATATTACAAAGTCTTAATATAGCATCTTCTCTTCATATATGGCACAGAATTATACCTCTCCCACACTTTAAAGGCCGAATTGTTCTCTGCCTGCGGATTTGAAATTCCCACCTTAACACCCATCCTGTGGAGGTGAGCGCCTATATATGTATGAAAAATTGATGTAACACCCTTGTGTTGCCACTCCGGAGCAGCTCCTATCATCATAAAATCAATTGTATCATATTTTCTGAATGCCCTGAGAATATGAAAAAGTCCAAACGGGAAAAGCCTCCCTTTTGCCCTTTGGAAGGCCTTGCTTAAACTGGGAAAACAGATACCAAAAGCGGCAATATTATCATCTTTGTCCAGTACAATGCTTGTTAATTCAGGCTTAAGCTTTGGAAAATACTCCCTGCCTATGTTCCTGATTTCTGAAGGAGTCATTGGAACAAAGTTGTCTATCTCTTTGAAGCTACCATTATAACTTTTAAAAAACCGGTCTACCAATGAGTCAATATCTTTAATTTTTTTTATATCAAGAACTTTAAGGTTATGCTTTTCAAGAAGCATATTATTAATATTTACAATCCTTTTGTCAATAGGATCTCCTGTAGCAATCTTCAGCTGCACCCAGTCCAGCTGCTTGCCGTATCCCAGTTTCTCAAGATATTCAGGGTAATAGGGATAGTTATAAATACAATTTACGGGTGGAATATTTTCAAAGCCCTCAATCATAGTACCCTGTTTACCCCAGGTATTAAAACTAAGAGGTCCGTGTATCTCCTCCATCCCCAGCTCTCTTCCCCAGTTTTCCACACAATTTAAAAGGGCCTTTGCAACCTCAAAATCTTCAATAAAATCTATCCAGCCAAACCTTACTCTTCTCTCTGAATGAAATTCATTAGAACGGGGATTATAAATACCTGCAATCCGCCCGGCTACCTCATTCTTTTCATCTGTTGCAAGCCATAATTTAATCTTGCAATACTCCAGAGAGGGGCTTTTTGTAAGGCTGGCAATCTCATCAATGTCAAGTGAAGGAACATACTGCTTACTTCCTTTATATAGCTTGTGAGGGAATCTTACGAATTTTTTTATATCTGACTTTGATGTAATCTCTTTAACAGTAATTTTCATCAGGAACACAAATGTTTAGGTATAGGCAAAACAAATATAATCATTTTTTCTCATTAAGAGAGAGCAGCTCATCAAGTACAACCTGGGCACAAAGACAACCGAACACAGCAGGCAAATATGAGATTGTACCAACCATCGACTTTTTATTTTGCTCTTCAACAGGAACAATTGCATCACTATCCGGAAGCTCCTCAGAGAAGACAACCCTAAAACCTTTACTTATACCCTCTTTTCTCAGTTTTTTTCTCAGGATATAGGCTAAAGGGCAATTGTATGACTTAGAAATATCTTTAATAGTAACCTTTGTAGCATCACTCTTGGCCCCCGCCCCCATAGAACTTACCAATCTGATCCCTTTTGTTACTGCATATTTAATAAGGGCAATCTTTGGTGACAGAGTATCGATGGCATCTACAATAAAATCAGGATTGAAAGGAGAGAGAAGTGTTTCAACATTCTCTTCAGTTAAGTACTCATTAATAGAAACAATATCAAGCTCAGGATTGATATCCTTGAGCCTCTCCTCCATCAGTTCGCTTTTATACCGCCCCATTGTACTCTCTAGTGCAAGTAATTGTCTGTTCTTATTTGTATGGGTAACAACATCAGAATCAATAATTACTATCTTTCCAACTCCAGCCCTTACTATCATCTCAGCAGCATAAGCCCCTACACCCCCGAGCCCCACAACAATGACCTCAGAGCCTCTTAACTTCTCCACTCTCTCCTCACCAAGAAAAAGAATAGACCTCTCCTGCCAGCTCCGGTTCTCTGAGTTCTCCATTATCCAACAATTGTTTTTGACTCTTCCCATACCCTGTCCATCTCCTCAAGAGTCATATCCTTAATATTCATCCCATTATTCAAGGCCCATCTCTCTAAATATCCAAATCTTCTTATAAATTTTATATTAGTCATCTCCAAAGCAGTGTCGGGATTAATCTCATAAAGCCTTGCTGCATTGACCAGAGAAAAAAGAAGATCTCCAAACTCACGCTCCATACCCCCTCTCTCCTCACCATCAGATTCACTGCGACTGATTATCTCGGCCTCAAACTCAGATATCTCCTCTTTTACTTTACTCCACACATCCTCTCTGGTTGCCCAGTCAAAGCCAACTGCCCTAACCTTATCCTGTATCCTGTATGCCTTTACAAGAGAGGGAAGCGATGCGGGAACACCGGAGAGAATGGTTTTGTTCCCATCCTTCTCTCTCCTCTTTAGCTGCTCCCAGTTCTGAATAACCTCGCCGGCACCGCTTACTTCAACATCCCCAAAAACATGAGGATGACGAAAAATCAGTTTTTCGCAAATTAAATTCATTACATCAGCAATATCAAAAAGCCCCTTTTCCTTGCCGATTTTCGCATAGAAAACCATATGAAGCATAAGATCGCCGAGCTCTTTGCTTACTCCTTTATAATCATTCTCCAGAATGGAATCACTAAGTTCATAAGTCTCTTCAATAGTCAGTGGCCGCAAGCTCTCCATTGTCTGTTTCCTGTCCCACGGACACTTCTCTCTCAGCTCGTCCATAACATCAAGAAGGCGGACGAATGCCTTAATCTCATTTTCCCTGCTCATTATCAAATTTAATTCTTATTTCTGCTCCGGGCACAATACTCTCAAGTTTTGCCAGGGAGTCCATATAAACTGCTATTTCCAAAAATCCCAAAGAGTTAAACAGAGCCATAATACCACCGGGATTCCCCTGGTAGTACCCCCTGGATATACTTCTTATCTTAATATGGGGGCCCTGAACATAAATTGTAAAGGATCTTGCCTTGTGTACTTTGTCAAATATACTCTTCTCAATATTGCTGATTGCATTCCCAAAAGAGTCAACATACAGAACCTTTCCTGTAATAGTATTCTCATCGTATGCAACTCTTGCAAGAGACTCTCTCTTAAGATCACAAGCCCTGGTATTTGCCTCAAAAGAGTTCTCAAGAATGGTTTTGACCCCCTTTGCAAACAGAGAGACTGCATTAAAAGTCGAAAATGCCTCTTCAACATTGATTGCAAAAGCAATTGAAGGAGGATTTTCAAATAACTGAGAAAACCTTCCATCGTTAATCCCTATAAAATAGTGGTTATTCGCGTAAACAATCACCATCTGACTATCCGGAAGAGGCTCACTCATCACACCCATAAGGTGTATTGAATTTTGAGGAAAATGGGTATATGTGCTTTTTAGTATGAAAGTTTCCTGCAAAACATCAAAACTTGGAATGGAATTTGTTATCTCGAGCAGATTAATTTTTGACGAGACAGATGCCAGCCTGCCCCTGAGAGCACCCAGATAGTAGTCATTTTTATTCCAATCACTTGTTAATGTAACAATTGTCATTCAGGGCCGGAAAAGTATCTCACAAAGATAGAAAATTTTCATACATTTGCGCCGTTTTAAAAACAGGGATACAACACATAATATATAACTAATTTCTAATTACTTATCATGCACACTAATTTTAAATTTATCAGCGCAGACGAAGCAGTAAAGGTAGTGAAATCAGGAGACCACATCCATCTGAGCAGCGTGGCAAGCGCCCCAAAAGTTCTAATTGATGCACTCATCAGAAGAGGAGAGGCCGGAGAGCTTAGAGACGTCAGAATACACCACCTGCATACAGAGGGAGAGGCTCCCTACACAGAGCAAAAATACGAAGGAGTATTTTTTCATCAGGCCTTTTTCGTAGGAGCCAATGTAAGGAAGAGCGTTCAGGCAGGATATTCGGATTACATTCCGGTATTCCTCAGTGAGACACAAAAACTATACAGAAGCGGAACTCTTCCAATTAATGTTGCAATGATTCAGGTATCTTCACCTGACAAACACGGATTCGTATCACTCGGAACATCAGTAGATGCAACACTTGCAGCTATTGAATGTGCAGACTATGTAATTGCTGTAGTGAACAGTAATGTGCCAAGAGCATGGGGTGATGCAATGATTCCGCTGAGCATGATCAATTTCTTTGTAGAGGACAACACTCCCCTGGAGGAGGCTCACTTCACCACTCCGGACGAGATAGAGACAGCTATTGGAAAACACTGCGCCGCACTCATAGAAGACGGAGCCTGCCTGCAGATGGGTATCGGAGCAATTCCAAATGCCGTACTTGCACAACTAGGAAACCACAAAAACCTGGGAATCCATACTGAAATGTTTGCAGACGGAGTCCTTCCGCTTGTAGAGAAAGGAATCATCAACGGAGCAAACAAATCAATAGACAAAGGCAAGATGGTTGCAACATTCCTTATGGGATCACAGAAATGCTACGATTTCATCGATGATAACCCAATGGTCCTTATGCAAGATGTAGCATATACAAATGACCCGTTCATAATTGCAAAGAATCCAAAAGTTACAGCCATAAACTCTGCCCTCCAGATTGACCTTACCGGTCAGGTTTGTGCCGACTCTATCGGAACAAAATTCTATTCAGGAGTAGGCGGTCAAGTAGATTTTATATATGGCGCCTCATTGTCACAAGGCGGCAAAGCTATGATAGCCATGCCTTCAGTAACAAATAAAGGACAAAGCAAAATTTCACCAACCCTTACACTTGGGGGAGGCGTTGTAACCACCAGAAATCACATCCACTGGTTTGTTACAGAATATGGAGCAGTAAACCTTTATGGCAAGTCACTTCAGGAGAGAGCAAAGCTGATTATTTCAGTTGCCCATCCTGATCACCGTGAAGAGCTTGACAGAGCAGCATTCGAAAGATTCGGCCCTCACTTCCATTTTATTGGATAGCAAGAGAAGCTGTAATGCACTGTTTATCTTAGCATTAACAAATAACCCCGCGGATAATCCGCGGGGTTATTTGTTAATGTGCATTCAATTAGAAAGATAGAGCCGCATCAGTTTTTCTTCACAACATAGATCTCAAAGAAAAGCGGCTGGTATATCCCAAAATTCTTCTCCTGGGAGCCATAACCATAATCAGAAGAGAAAAACGATACTGCCTTTTCACCATACTTCATATTAAGGAAAGTTTTAGCAACACCTTTAATTACAGAGCCACCACTTCCGTCATCACTGGAATTCTCAGGATCTGAGACAGTATTATTTAGAGGAGTATATGTTTTGGATGAGTTGTAAATACCATATTTTCTTGCGGTATCCTCGATATTAGTATCAAATACAAAGCCATTCAACAATTTCCCTACATAATAGTATTCAAGATTATCTCCAACCTTTACAGAATCACCATTAGTTGCTTTAATAATTTTAAAGTAGTAATCTAATTCCGTTGAATCAATTCCACCATAATAGAGATTACTGAAAGACCTCAGAGAATCCCGCTGGAATTTTTCTATATTTTTAACTACACGAAGAATTTTAAAATCATAAATTGTAGGTGAAGTATGAGACTTATTGCTACCTGTGTAACCATAATCAGATAACCAGGATGGTATAATCAAACTGAAATCAGAGCCAACTCGTTTATTCTCCATACCCTCATCAACACCTCTGATAACTGTTTTTGCACCAGTCTGCATTAAATACGGGCCGTAATAATTTCCGGCTGAATAAGAGCCTACCCTCTTTGCCACCTGCTCATCAGTTGTGGTAAGAAAATTCCCCTTGAGGTCCCTTGTAGAATATGTTACATAAACATAAGAGGTATCCTCTATTAAAGTTCCGGCCCCCTTTGCTCTGGTAATAGTGTACAATCCGGAAGTGGCCGGTCTTAAAGTATCGCCGTGCACCACCTTGATATATGCCTCAAGAACTCTTTTTTCAACATCATCTGCAGACTCCTCCCTCTCTACAGCACAGGAAAAAGCTCCCAGGAGAAGGCTCAGCATTACTGAAATTCTAAAATATCTATTCATTCTTATTATATGTTGTCTTTAATAAAGCCGACAAAGTTAAAAAATTTAATCTGCCTCAAACTCCTTTCTGAGTGATTCTTCAAAATAATCACCTACTTCGCTTACAGGAATAAATAATCTTCCTCCCGCCGCTCTCTCATGACCACCTCCGTTGAAATATTTTCTGGAGAACTGGTTCACCGAGAAATTGTCCGATGACCTGAGAGAGACCCTGACATGTTCATCTTTTTCAGTAAAGAGAGCTGAGATTGTAATTCCATATATATTCAGAGGTAAATTTACAAATCCCTCAGTATCCCCCTCTGCAAAACGAAACTCTTCAAGTTCATCCTTTGTAAGAACAATATATCCTGCACCAAGCTCAGGCAACAATTTCATCTTATTAAGGAGCGAATAGCCCATAAGTCTCATCCTCTCCTCAGAAAAACCTGCAAACACCTTTAATTGCAATGTCTCTTTATCAACTCCCCTCTGAAGCAGTTCATAAGACATCAAAAATGTTCCGGCATCTACTGAATTTGAAAAATTGTTAGTATCAGTCATCATTCCCACATACAACGATTGTGCCGAAATCTCAGGTACTCTTTCAAGAGAACCCTCTTCAATCTCTCTTATCAGCCAGAAAAGCAATTCACAAGTAGATGAGACCTCTGTGTTTGAAATCACAAAATCAAATGCATCAATCTCCGGAAGTGGATGATGATCTACAAGAATCTTTTTAGCATCAGATTCTCTAATAAGAGGTTCAAGGTCGTCAATTCTCTTAAGCTGGTTGAAATCCAGTGCAATTATAAGATCTGCGGATTTAATCGCTCTCTCGGCAGCCTCTCTGCGCCGGGAATGGATAATTACATCCCCCTCCCTGTCAAGAAATTTTAAATTTTTTGGATAGGGATTTGGCACAACTATCCTGGAGTTGATACCCAAAGAGGTTAAATACCACTTGAGAGCAGTCACAGAACCCAGAGCATCACCATCCGGATTTGTGTGAGTTAGTATGGCGATAGATTTCGCATTTTTGACAGCATTATGGAAATATGCTGCCGAATTCCTTTTCAAATAGCCCTTCATGGAAAAAATTGTTGGAACAAAAATAGAAAATATATTGTGGGGTCTGAATATTTATTTTAATTTTGTGGGAACTTTGCGAGAAAACTAATACAAACAGATAACCACTAATGAAAAAGGTCTTAACTATTGTTGTGCTGCCTATTATAGCTATCGTAATAGGCTATTTGATCTATACAAGTATCCAGGAGCCTGTGATTTTCGAAAAAGAGAGAAAATTCAGAGAGAAAGTAGCCATTGAGAGGCTTAAAGACATTCGTACCCTCCAGGTTGCCTATAAATCAAAATACAACAAATTTACAAGCGACATTGACTCATTGATTGATTTTTACAACAATGGTCAAATTACAGTTATTAAACAGGTAGGTTCCATGGATGACTCACTGGCAGTTGCTCAGAAGAGAGTATTCAGAGACAGTATCAGAATTGCTGTTCGCGACACACTGCTTAAAAGAGAGGGCTTTATTGTAGACTCAATCAAGTACATACCTTTCAGCGGGAAAAAGGAGATTGAAATGAAGGCCATAATTGGTAAGGTTTCAGGAGTAGATGTTCCTCTTTTTGAGGCTAATGTTCCATTTGAAATTCTTCTGAACAATCTTAACAGACAACTCCTGATAAACCTAAAATCAGACCGCGAACTGCTGGGAAAATATCCGGGCTTGAAGGTTGGTAGTATTGAAGCACCAAACAACAACGCAGGTAACTGGGAATAATAATGCCTGTAATTGTCAATAAACAGCTTGAGCTGGACAAGACAATTCAATACAGACTATCCATTCAAGCTGACTTGAATGGATTTTCTTTTTCAATTGTCAACGACGAGCATAAGAGATGTCATTTTCTCTATCAGTCAGATTTTGCATACATTGAGGACCCTGATACCTACAATGTGGCAATTTATAAAATGGTTAAATCTTTCCCGCTCCTTTCAAAGAAGTTTGCCTCAACTGACGTTATAATCAATACACATAAATTTACATCAATTCCAATAAGTAATTTCAGGAATGAAGATGCAGGGCTTATACTTGGACAGCTACACTTTCTGGAGGAGCTGGATGAGGTTGACACTATTATTGAAAACAGCCAGGAGCTTGCCCTCCTGTTTGCTGTAAACAGCACTCTTCTTAACACAATTAAGAAAATTCAGCCGGATTTTAAGGTTGTCCCCTCTGTTTACCCTTTTATAAAAAACGCAAAATTTTTTCCTGATCACAACAAGCTCTTTGTTCAGTATCACAAAGGCCATGTTCATATTGTTATTACAATCGGCACAAAAATGGTATTCTGTAACTCATTCCCTGCACAGCAATTCAATACTGCCCTCTATTTTATGATACTAGCCCTTCAGCAATCAGGAACAAAACAGGAGGATACTTCTGTAATTCTTTCCGGAAATATTAGAGAAGAGGATGTTAACAGTCTTGTTAAATACTTCCCTAAGGTAAAGTATTTCAGACATCCTTCAATACTTCTGGGCGGAGCAAATCTTGAGATGAAGTACGCATCAATGATGTTTCCGCTATGAGAATAATAGCAGGTGATCTCAGGGGAAAGCAGTTCATACCCCCAAAAGGATATAAAGCCAGACCCACAACAGACTTTGCAAAAGAGGGTCTTTTTAATATTCTTATAAATCAGTATAACTTTGAAAATATAGCCGTGCTGGATCTTTTTTCCGGAACAGGCAGTATTTCATTTGAGTTTTCATCCAGAGGCTGCAAAGATATAACCGCAGTAGATATGAATCCTCTCCACTACTCATTTATTAAAAATACAGCTGCAAAGCTTGGATTAACAGGAATGCAGGTTCTTAGAAATAATGTTTTTGATTTTCTCAATATCTGCAGAAAAGATTTTGATATAGTTTTTGCCGATCCCCCATATGACATATCGGGGCTGGAGGGTATTCCGGACAAGATTCTATCTTATCCTATATTCAGGGAGGGGGGAATCCTTATTTTTGAGCACCCTGCCTCTTTTAACTTCAAGTCTAATACCCGCTTTATCAAGGAGAAAAAATACGGCAATGTACACTTCTCTTTTTTCTCAAATAAAATCGAGAATAAAACAGAATAAAAATTTTGCAATTATTAAAAACATCACTATATTTGCAGTCCCAATTGAAACACAAACGGTGTGGTAGTTCAGCTGGTTAGAATACCTGCCTGTCACGCAGGGGGTCGCGGGTTCGAGTCCCGTCCATACCGCAGAGAGCCTACGACAAGAGGCGCCAAAAGAAAGACAAGCCCTTCATATTCAGTGAATATGAGGGGCTTTTTTCGTTTATCATGTCTTGGTCTAAAGCCAAGAAAAAGACAAAAAACGACAAAGCATCTAACCTAAACTGTACCCCCTTTCCGAAAAAACGCAAGGGGGTACAGTAATTCGAAGCGAAGGGGGTACAGTTTGGTCAAAATTGGCAGGGAGTTGTCCCGATTTGGCACAGAGCATAAAGTTCATTTTGAAATAGTTCACAGTAATTTTGTAATATTAAAAAATGAGTTTATGAGAAGTACATTTCGCATTCTTTTCTATGTAAAGAAAGACAAAAAAAGATCAGACGGCACTTATCCAATCATGTGTCGAATCACTATCGACGGAGAACCAAGTCGCTTCAACACTAAAGCAAATGTCAATCCCGATATTTGGGATGCAAAAGCCGGAATCGCTATCGGCAAATCAAACGAAGCTGTTGAAGTTAATGCCTTATTGAATACTATAAAAACAAGTATTCATAACGTGTACCACGAATTACAGACAAAGGAAAACAACGTAAATGCCGAAAGAGTTAAGAATATCTTTTTAGGCACTGAAGTAAAACACCAAACTGTGCTTGAACTTTTTCAACGGCATAATGATGATGTGAAAAAATTAGTTGGCATAAGTAAATCTAAAGAAACATTTCAAAAGTATGAAGTTGCTCGCAAGCGTATGGCAGATTTCATTAAGGAGTATTATAATGTATCGGATATTTCTTTGAAAGAAGTAAATCACATGTTTCTCCATAACTTTGAGATTTACCTGATGACTTCCTGCAATTGCAAGCAAAATACTACTGCTAAATTCCTACAACGTTTTCGTACAATTATTATCATGGCAAAAAATAACGGTTGGATACATATTGATCCATTTGCCAATTTCAAGATACGATTTAAGAAAACCGATCGTGGCTATCTAACACAGCAGGAAATTGACATAATTATGCGAAAGAAATTTGCTACTGAACGTCTTGAACGAGTAAGAGATATATTTATTTTCAGTTGCTTCACCGGACTTGCTTATATTGATGTTAAGAATCTACGCCAGTCCAATATTCGCACTTCTTTTGACGACGGATTGTGGATTATCGGCAAACGGGAAAAAACGGGAGTTAATTATAATGTTCCCTTACTTGATACTCCTAAGCAAATCATAGAAAAATATTCGGGTAAATTGCCAGATGAAAAGGTGCTTCCGGTTATGAGCAATCAAAAGATGAATGAATACTTGAAGGAAATCGGGACAGTCTGTGGAATTGATAAAAATTTAAGCTATCATCTTGCAAGACATACATTTGCAACCCTTACGCTTACAAAAGGCGTATCTATTGAAAGTGTATCGAAGATGTTAGGGCATACGAATATTAAAACCACCCAGATATATGCGAGAGTAACCGATGTTAAAGTTAGTACGGATATGGCTTCTTTTGCTGAAAAATTGGAAGATAAAAGAGTTAAGTCTAATTCCAAACTGGATAAACTATTTGAGTGTCTTTCTTTAGGCGAAAAGATGGCTTTATTTAATCTGCCACAAACGTTATCGAATGATCCTGAAAGGGTGAAACGAATATCTGTAATGTGGCACAGCCTTTCAGAGGAAGAAAAATCTTCTCTTTGGTCAAATACATTTGAACAAGAAGAATCCCTTTCTTTCAAACCTATGATGAAACTAGCAGTTAATCAATAAAAGATATAATTATGGAATTACAAATCATTCAAAATAAGATATACGATATCAGAGGTATGCGTGTCATGCTTGATTATGACCTTGCAAAGTTGTATGAAACCGAAACAAGGGCATTGAAACAAGCCGTTAAACGCAATATTCACAGGTTTCCGGAGCCTGACTTTATGTTTGAACTGACACGGGAAGAAAGCGATGCAGCAATCAAATTAGGGGTGTCACAAAATGTGATACCCCCCGGATACAACGTCGGCTCTTCATTAATAATGGCGTTCCCGGAACTCGGAGTAGCCATGCTTTCATCCGTATTGAAAAGTAAGAAAGCAATTCAAGTAAACATTTCTATAATGAGGGCTTTTGTTGCTTTACGCCAATATGCACTGGGATATGCCGACATAAATCGTAAATTGGAGGATTTTATGATAGAAACCAATATGCAGTTTAGCGATATTTACCAAGCGCTCACAGAACTGGCTTCCCAAAAGGAATTAGAGAATAAACCCCGCAAACGTATAGGCTTTAATGTTAAACAAGATGAAGAATAAGATTATGGAACGAGGATATATAAGAATAAAAGAAAATCGTGATAATCAGCTAATTGTTGAAGCGAAACTCGTAAATTGCACCCTTTGGATGACAAAGCATGAGATAGCTGACTTGCTAAACGTCTTTGTAAGCTCGGTCGGGAATAACCTTCAGGCTATATTCAAATCGGACATATTGCGGGAGGAAGACGTAACCCGGATACACAAATCCGAGAACAATGGTCGCCAGTGCGAAGTAACGGAATACAATCTTGAAGCACTGATTTTTGTCAGTTATCGTATTGCGTCCTATGAAGCACGGGTTTTTCGGGAGTGGGTAATGAAAGCTCTGACCGAATATACCCGGACGAAACCCAAAAGAGAAGCAGAAGTATTGATTATATATAACTTATCATCAAAACTCCCTGCCATAATATTAAATTAATTCAAACGTATAAATATATTCAAAGATGAAAAATGTAGTTTATGTATTGGTCGCCCTGTTAATGGTTTCTTGCGGCTCAAACTCATCCGGTAAAAAGTATGGACAAACCATTACTGATTATTTGTTGAAAGGCAAATCGGCTACCGACTTCAATTTTAAGATTGAGGAACTGGCGGAACATGGAACGATAACCGTTGCCGATAGTATCGCCTATATTACCGAAGAGTACCGGAAAGACAACGACCTTTTTGTCAAGCGGCTTGAACTGGCTAAAGATATGAGCAAGGAACTGCTGTCGAAAGCAAAGAAACAAGCCGACATTGATGAATACACGGCTAATATCGCACGAATGGATACCCGTATTGATTCACTTAAAAATGCTTCTCCCGACAATCTGAATGGTTATGATAAGCGGAGTGCAAATGACGTTCTTGCTGTAATCGTAAGATGTAAATATTCAGTAGAAGCGAAAGGACGTTCCGTCGCTGAAACATTTGATTTCTACTTATCTCCTGACGGTAGTAAATGCTATGCTAAAACAAAAGCGAAATAAAAAATATCTCATTAACTCAAAGCAAGCCTGTATCTCAAAAAAAGTGATACGGGCTTTTTTTATGGCTTTCCTTTCTATGGGGAAAGTCTGCGTTTTAAGCAAACGCAAAGTATATCAATCAATCTTTCTTTTTACTACACTTCTCTCCTCATAATTTCTTCCTCTATTAGCTACTTATACTAAAGCGGCTCATTGTAATCGGTTACAGTGGCGAAAGTATTTCCGTGTTCTTCACGCCGCTTGCAAGTTCGAGCCTGTCGGTTTTGTGAAAAATCTTCCTCTTTCCCTCATGTTTTCGGGCGAGCGTATTTATTCCCAAAAAACTTGTCTTCGGCTAAACACTACTTTCCGATAGCCCCTGAAACTCGATCACAACTCACCGGCTCCGATACGGCAGAAAAAAAAAGTCAGAAATTATGAGAAGTATAGTAAAAAATAGGAAACAACGACCGACAATCTACCTTCCAATTAGCATAAAATTGGTTGTAAAAATCGTTTTGGTGGTTTTGGGATTCTGCGTGTGGGGAACAGGGTTTATTTGGGCTTTAGTTGGCCTGTATTTATTCTTTCCCATACTTCGGGCTATCCTCTCCGTGTTGGTAGGTTTTGGGGCTATAATCCTCTTTCTTATCATTCTGCTGACCTTTTTAAAATCCCTTAAAATTTAGAGTTATGAGTACAGTATTTTTATTAGGTGCAAACAAGAGCATAGACAGGAGTAAACAGGTAGTTGAAGTAAACGAAATCATCCAAATGGAGGGTTACAGTTATGACAGATATGTAGTGTACGACATTGTTAAAAATGATTGGGGACTGCATTACAAGTTGGTTAATCTTCGCACAAAGGACTATCAGACAGCCGACATTATCAGACCATTGAAAGAAAAATTCGGTATCGGTTACTACTACGACAGCGAAAATCCTCAATATATGGACAGCTTCGAGGTGGCAATACTTCTTCAGGAAGCACAGCAAAAGAAGAAAGCGGAGCAGGAAGAAGCCGAAAAAGAAAAAGTACGGGTAGAGGAAGTTAAGAAAATCGGACGTTTACGCATGATTGCCATTTTTCCCGAAAACGCTCAGGCGGTTATCGTGGCTCGATTGAAACAAAATGAAAGCGACAGCCAAACAGACTATTACGCAAGTAGCGTACAACGTACCGTTATTTTAGGCTTTTCAACCCACAAAAGGGACATCTTTTCCGAAATGCGTAAACACGCGCCCAACTTTGAGGGAACCGCCTATTTAGCCGAATTTAACGAGGATTACGAGCATCGGGAAAAGTACAGCATGGGAGACGGCTACTACTTAGGCGAAAGTAAGTACAGCGGTTGGATCATCGAAAAAACGCCTATTTACAAAAGGGAAAATACAATAGAAGAATTTGCCTATACCGCAGGGAATGAAGATAACATACATATCAGCAAACCAAATTCAACACCCCCAAGCAACCCAACAGGAGCAGGAAAAAACGGCTGTACATTGGTGGAATATTCAACAAAAGCGGTAGCGGTATTTGGAGATACCAAGAGTATCAAAGACGAACTTCGGGCGATGGGCGGACGGTTTAACGCCCGACTGACCTTTAACGGTAAAAAACTGGCGGGTTGGATATTTTCTAAATCACAGGAACAGCAGTTAGCCTGTTATTTCGGACTGGATTAAGTAGTAACACGGGGCAGTAACCCTGCCCCACAAAACAAAAATCATGGAATACAAAGAATTATCAATATACGAAAAATTGGAACGGATACAGGAAGTAAATTACTGCCGAGCCGAACGCCATGAGGTAGCGGTTTATCTGAATGCATTAAGACGTAATTACAGAGCGGTAATTGAAGAATACGAGAGCTTTGGAGATAGCCCACGCCAGTTGATTATGAATAAGCGAGATTACGACAAGCATCTGCTTTTCGGGTTTACAAAGAAAGAATTTAACCAATATGGTTGGTTGGAATGTCCCTGTTTTTTGGAACGGGAAGAAATAAAGTTCCCCCATCGGGACGGTTGGGCGGTATCCAATTATATCACAGTGGGCAAGGGTTTAAACGGCAAATGGAGTTACGGAGTAAGTTATTCCCATAGTACGGGCGGATCGGGTTACGGTTTAGGCGTGTGGGGTAAGATATTCGACAACCGAAAAGACTGCCTGAAATCGGCATTAAACGATATGCTGACAGGGCTTGAAAAAGACAGCAGTAAGACCGACAGATACGCCCTAAACGTACTTAAACAGGCAAAAGCCCTATTTGACGAGATTACAGGACGTAAGCCTGTACAGTTAGAATTATCATTCTTTTAATAACAAGTAAATCAATAGATATGAAAACGACAGAAGTAAACGAGAGCATAATAGGAAAACGTTGTAAGTGTATTTTTACAGGCTTAATGGTAACAGGAACGATCGAGGAAATAAAGATCGGGAAACATACCGCAGAAGTGAAAGTCCGTTACGATGAACCGCATCAATGGGGAAACTTAGAATATGAATATGGTTGGGCATTCGGAAGAGTGCATGATGAGTTCGGATCGCTCCGTCATTTGGAAATCATAGACGACCAGTATCAGGCAATAAAAGTAACATTTTCGCAGACCATTAAGGAGATAGACCGAATGTTTACCCGTGATTATGAGAACTGGCAGACGGTCAATCTGAAAGAATGGATTGATAATTATGAGAGTTCCCGATTTACACAGATTGACGAATATACTGCCATTATTACTTCTGAATACAACATGGATTGCGTAAAGGAATGGCTTGCGAAAAATACCCCAATGAGAATAATAGACAATTTGAACTAAAACAATATACAGCAATGAAAACAAATTCAATCAATAAAAACGGCTGTTCCGTCTGCGAACAGGGACAAGAGAATTACACAACATTCCGCCCTGCCTACCGTCCGAAGCAAGCATTTTACCAATATGATTATAGACATACGGACGGGGAACTATTCAGCATAGTAGCACCGACTTTGGAGGAATGCCGTTCCCGTCGGAATGAATGGATAGCCGAGAAAAGTAAAGATAAGTATATTTTATTCTTAGGCTTTCAACGACTGGGAGAGTTCGACACCATTAGTGAAGCTAAGAAATATGCACAGGATAGCGGATTAACAGGAGCATTTAACTTGTTAGGCGACAATTATCGGGACGCATGGTATGTATCACAATCAAAACAAGAACAAGTATGAAAATAATAAAAGACATCACAGGAAACAGCATCAAGGTAACAGACCTCGATGCTGCTATCAAGCAATGTAAAGACTGCATAGAAAGCCCTTATAAAATGGAATCAGGGCATACTGTTGGCGAAAATTATGCGTATATGCTAATTCAACTAATAGAAATCCGACAGGAACAAAGGCGGAACAACTGGTTGCCCGGTACTAAAATGCGTTATGAAGAAGGCAAACGTTTCACAAAATTAGATATTGCCTATGAAATCGGACGCCATGAACCATATCATCCTGCTTCCCTATATTGGGACAGCTTACACCGAAAGGAACTGGTAACTTTCTTCAATGATATGTTTGGAACTGATATAGCATGAACAGACGGCGGATTTTTCCGCCGTTACTTTTTCCATGACTAACTAAACGGACAGGGAGAAAAAGTAACAAAAAGCCTATTAAATAAACAATCCGAAACTTTTGGTAGGTTTCGGATTGACAATTATGCTGTATAAAAAACTATTCTGTCGTTATAGTTTCAAATAATTTAATCCACTTGTCTTTTAAGTCTGTGGGTATAGATTCCATCGTTTTTTCAAAACGATTTTGGATTGCACGAGCAATCTCAACTTTCCAACCATCATTTAATGTTACATTATATTTTTTAGCCCAATCTTCTATTTGATTCACAATGTATGTATCCGAGAAATTGTAATAGCTGCCACAAAACAACTCAGCTAAATTATATTATCGATAGAAATAGTGCCTATATATTCTTTGGATATATAAGCACTGTTTTTTATTTAAAGTCCATTTAGTCTTCATCTTCAGCATTAAACAACTCCTCATAGAACTTTCTATTTTCCTCGCCCCATTGGTCCAATGCGTCTAGAATAGGAAATGCGGAACGACCTAAATCAGTCAGAAAATACTCAGTACGAGGTGGTTGTTCTGCATAAATTTTTCTATCTATAATCTTATACTCCAACAATTCTTTAAGTTGTTGATTTATTACACGTTCTGTTGCATCAGGCACCTCCTTGAATATCAGACTTGGGCGTAGTGGCTTATCTCGAAGTGCTTCTATGATGCAAATTTTCCACTTTCCGCCAAGCACCTGCATAGCAATGCTATAACCACATTCTAGATATATAGGGATTTTTCTTTCAGACATAATTGTATAGTTAATTTGTAGGAACAAGATACAAAAATAGTGCGAGAATGCATTCTT
>JASDTD010000038.1:0-3246 GCA_041441395.1 Bacteroidales bacterium
ATGAAATTTAACAGCACATATTATTACTCGTATTACTACTTCAACAGGGGTTGATACGGGATTGATATGTTATGAAACCATATTTGGCTCCCGTTTTTGGGGGCCTTTTTTGTTTTCACCTTGAAACTTGAATAATTGAAGAATGTATATTAACCGCGCATATTACTACAGCTATTATTATTACCGCACTTACAGGGGTTCGGCCGTAGTACTATTGTGTAATTCTGAAACATAACCACAGAAAACATAAATGAAGTATATGAGTCCGGGCCCGCAGCCCGGACTTTTTTATTTAATAACTAACTAACAAATTACTTAACATTTAATCATTCAATTTATGAACGAAATTAAATTCCACACAGGCGAAAACATTCCCCTGGAACTTCACAAGGTAAGAATCGTCCAAAAGTTACATCTTATTCCGGTGGAGGAGCGGCTGGAGGCGATTAACAGATCGGGCTTTAACACATTCAAACTGAATACCCGCGAGGTCTTTCTGGACATGCTAACTGATAGCGGCACAAACGCAATGAGCGACGAACAGATGTCGGCAATGATGAGGGCCGATGATGCCTATGCGGGCTCTCAGAGTTTTGAGAGGCTGCTGGAGGCTGTGCGTGAGGTTCTAGGCGCCGGGCATTTTCTGCCTGTCCACCAGGGGCGTGCAGCGGAGAATATTATTTGCAGGGTTTTTCTCAAGAACGGAAGTGTTGTTCCCACAAACTACCACTTCACAACTTTTCAGGCGCACACGCTGGACAAAGGGGGGCGGATTGAGGAGCTGCTCTATGAAGATGCACTTAAGATAGAATCGGATAATCCCTTTAAAGGGAATATGAATATTGAGAAGCTCAGCGCCTGTATAGTTGAGAATGGCCCTGAGAATGTTCCCTTTATACGGATGGAGGCTTCAACAAACCTTATAGGGGGGCAGCCCTTTTCGCTCGCAAACCTGAGGGCAGTTAGGGGTGTAGCAGACAGATTCGACATCCTACTGGTGCTGGATGCCAGTCTGATAGGGGAGAATGCATACCTTATCAAGAGGCGGGAGGCCCAATGGCAGGGTGCTCAGATAGGGGAGATTATCAGGGAGATGACCTCGCTTGCTGATATTGTTTACTTCTCTGCCAGAAAACTGAGCTCGTCAAGGGGTGGTGGAATTTGTACAAACCGAAGGGATCTTTACTTGCAAATGGAGACCTTGATACCGCTCTACGAGGGTTTCCTGACATACGGAGGAATCTCTACCCGTGAGATGGAGGCAATGGCAGTGGGATTGCGTGAAACCCTTGACGAGACTGCAATTTCGCAAAGTCCCAGATTTATTGAGTTCCTTGTTGATGAGTTTAAAAAGCGAGGTATCCCTGTAGTAACTCCTGCCGGAGTCCTTGGCTGCCACATAGATGCAAAGGCATTTTGCTCTCATGTGCCCCAGAGCCAATATCCTGCCGGTGCACTTGCTGCCGCCCTCTTTATCGCCTCCGGAGTCCGCGGAATGGAGCGGGGAACCCTCTCATCAGTACGGGACCAAAATGGTAATGATATTCTTGCCGATATTGAGCTGCTCCGCTTAGCTGTGCCGAGGCGCGTCTTCACCCTCTCCCAGCTTAAATATGTAGTTGACCGTGTTCAGTGGTTGTGGGAAAACAGGCACCTGATTGGTGGCCTCACCTTCTCCTATGAACCCGCCGTTCTCCGCTTCTTTATGGGCGAACTCCAACCCGTAGGCGACTGGCCGCAACTCCTTGCTGAAAAATTCCGTGCAGACTTTGGGGAGAGTTTGTAGTCGCACAGCAAATTTGCCTCAGAGGAAAAGTGTCAAACAACTGAATATTTGACACTTTTCCTCTGAGGCAAATTGTGTTTTGGGTTTTTACTATATTTGTAAAAAATGAACAATGGCGAACAACTGTCAGTTTTGCGAATACAAATCACCGGCGGAGGAGAAGTTGTCAGCAGAGGAGCTTAAGATGTTATCTCCAAATTGCCTGACCGTAAAATTTAAGAAAGGTGATGTGATTATAAGGCAGGGAACATACTCTACTAATGTTGCCTATCTTAAAAAGGGGCTGGCCAAGATTCATATTGACGGCCCATATCATGTTCAGGTGGTGAGGATTGTTAAGCCTAGAAATTACCTCGGCCTACCCACTACTTTTGGAGATAAGATAAACCAGTATTCGGTGACAGCGATTGATGAATGTGAGGTTTGTTTCATAGATATTACAGTATTCCGTAAGATGCTTGAGACTAATCCTGCATTTACCAATCAGATTATGATTGAGTTGTGCAAAAGCGAGCTCGAGTCATATCAGAAATGTGTGAACCGGACTCAGAAGCAGACCCGCGGTAAACTTGCCGATGTACTTCTGGAATTCGCAAATGTCATTTTTAAAAATGACGAATTTACACTTAATGTTACTCAGGAGGAGATTGGAAATCTTGTGGATGCCTCTCGCGAAAGTGTCTCCAGAGTATTCACTGAATTTGGGAAAGATGGGATTATTGAGATGAACGGCAAATCGGTGAAAATTCTGGACAAAAATGGCCTGATGACAATTAGCAAGAATGGATAAATAATTCTGGAAATGGCTAAACCCGGATATCTCAAATATGGTGAACGGGAGGTTCGCCACCTCTCCACAGTCTGCCCTGAATTGGGTAGAATCATTGACAGACTCGGCTTTCTTGAACGCCCCGTTGAACCTGACCTCTTTACCGCTCTCGCCTCCAGCATAGTCTCACAGCAGATAACAGGCAAGGTGGCGGAGACCATATGGGGCCGGCTTGTGAAAGCGGTTGAGTTAAAATTGGCGGCTGAGCCATCAAAATCAGTTGAACCAGGTAAGTCGGCTGTTTCTCCGGAAATCTTTTCGCTTCTCTCAACAGAAGAGCTCAGAGCCTGCGGACTCTCCCAGCGCAAGGCAGAATACATAACCGGCATAGCATCGGCAGCAGTTGAAGGCACCCTTGATTTTGAGAGCCTGCGTAGTTTAGATGATGCCGATTTTATCAGGGAGCTTGTTAAGCTACGAGGGGTGGGAGAGTGGACTGCCGAGATGATGCTCATCTTCTCTCTTGAGCGTCCCGATGTTCTCAGCTGGGGTGACTTTGCGATCAAAAATGGCATAAAGAAACTCTTTGGACTTGAGACACTTTCCCGCATGCAGTTTGAAGAGATTCGTGAGACATTCTCACCATACAATACCGTCGCTTCGCTCTATCTCTGGGAGCTGTGAACCCCCT
>JASDTD010000039.1:0-20665 GCA_041441395.1 Bacteroidales bacterium
TTAAAGAATCCTCCGGAATGTATGTTGCAGATATATATGTTATTGCCGGTGAGCCAGGTTCAGAAATAGTGAGTGCCTATTCTGTCACCGGAGATGACGGCAGGTTTGTTATAAAACTTTCTTCAGAACTTGATTCTATTTTGATAAGAACATCAAAGATAGGTTATGCTGAGACAAAAATGTTGCTTGCAAATAAAAATCAGGAAATAGAACTTATTGTGTCGCCGCAGACAACCAACTTGAGGGAAATCGTTATAAGACCGGAGGCTGTGAAGAGACGGGGAGATACTCTGGACTTCTATGTGCAGCGTTTTGCTTCTGTCCAGGACCGGAGTATAGGAGATGTTATAAGAAAGTTGCCGGGAATTGAAGTCCGGCCCTCCGGACACATTCTTTATCAGGGAAAGGCAATAAATGAATTTATGGTTGAGAATCTTGATCTTATGGGGGGAAAGTATGGTGGAATTGTTAATAACCTTTCATATGATGATGTTGCAACTGTTCAAATACTAGAAAACCATGAGCCTATAAGAGCTAAAAAAGAAATAAGCGACTCTGATCAGGCTGCCATTAATCTTAAACTTAAAGAGGGATCTAAGAACAAGTACCTTAGATCTTTTTCCCTTGGAACCGGCCTCTATCCTATACTATGGAACAATGAGGCTTCTATTATGCAGTTTGCGCTCAAAAAACAGACAAATATAGTATATAAAGGAAATAATTCCGGGGAGAACATTGATGGTGAGCTTACTCAGTTTTATGGTAATAGAGGGGAGAGGCGAGGAGCTGGAGTGTTGGGTATCCCCGGTTCAATTCCTCCTATCAGTAATAGTCGGAGATATCTCTATAATAATGCTCACTTAATAAGTATAAACAGACTTTATTCAATTAGCGGATATGCAACATTGAGAGTTCAGGGTGACTACCTCTCAGATATGCAAAAACAATCTTCCTCGTTAAATACCTCATATGTTATTGGTAAAGACTCGATGTTCCTGGTGTCAGAAAAAAACAGATACAGGCAAAGTCTTAATAAGGCTAGTCTTTCAGCGACCTATAACCATAACTCTCCATCCTTCTTTATTAATAATACAATAAAGGGTATTGCCGAATGGAGAGGTGTCAGCGGAGTAACGACAAATATAAGTGAGAGGCAACAGAGTATTGATTTTAAGAATCTAACACTTCTTAACAATTTTAACCTATTTAAAGTTATAAAAAAGAATAGGTTAGAAATCAAAAGTTCAATTGTTATAGGTAACAAAAACGAGGATTTTACCATAGAAAACGGTATAAACAATGTTAACTATAGCCAGAGTCTAAAACAGAGCAGTATTTATACTGTTAATGAAGTTGTTTACGGTGGTGGAAAAAATGGATTAAATTATACATTTACTGCCGGAGTTGATTTTAAGAGTACGGGAATTGAGTCACTTCTAAGTATTGACATGGAGGCGGCAGATACTCTTTTAAATAATTTCAGATTATCTGATTTCGCTGCCTATCTATCTCCAAATTTTACATACAGAACAGGGACTTTTTTCTTTAATTTTACATTGCCTCTCATTTATAATAACAGGGAGAAGAGAGAAAAAATCAAAGAGTATGATAATTCATTCTACTCAAACCCTACATTAGGGATTAGATATGCAAATCTCACAAACAGGTTTGGTCTTAGCCTTAACCTCTCACGCAACCATAACAAAGCCGAAGCAGGTTTGCTAAATAGAGGGTATGTACTTGTAAATTACAGAACTTTGACAAAAGGAGGCTACATTAATCAAGAAGATTTGACCTCAAGTGCGTATCTAAGTCTCAATATAAACAGAGCTGAAAAACTGTCGAGTACCTATGCGAGTATTGTGCTTTCTGAGAGGAGATCAAGCTATCTAATTGTTGCAGACTTTAATCAGATGCTAATGTACCGGTATCTTATCCCGGCTCCGGTTAAAAGCCTTTCATTCTCATCTATGATAACATGGTCAAAGGGTTTTGATTTTTTTCTCAGGAAGATACAGTTATCCCCATCCTATACCATGATTGAAAGCAGACAGATACAGGGAGGTAAAGACATTAATAATATATCTTCAACTCTCTCTGCCAGTTTGAATCTGGATTTAAGATTATGGGAAGAGTCAGATGTAAGGTATTATCTGGGGTGGGCAAATAGCTTCTCAAAGAGTAAATCGGCTGAAAAGGAGATTGCCTCCGGAACAATAAATTCTTTATCACAATCACTAAGTTTTCAATCCGTAATAATAAATAACCTCTCGTTTAAGGCATTTCTGGAACACAGAAAGTTGTTCAACGATAATAATATAGTTCCATCAACTTTTTTCATTGATGGAGACATTATCTTTAAGTCTAGAAGAGCAGAGTATTCCGTGTCTCTTTTGAATATATTAAACACTAAAGAGTATGCAATCAAATACCTTTCAGGCTTCTCAAACTCAGAAAATCTCTACTATTTAAGGCCTAGAAGCATAATGTTTACTGTTCGTTTCCGGCTTTAGCCGAATACGCCCCCTCCTGTGGAGGGGGCGTGAACAAAAAGCCAGCAAAAAAAAGGGAGTGAACATGTTCACTCCCGTGTGGGCCCAGCTGGGCTTGAACCAGCGACCCCCTGATTATGAGTCAGGTGCTACTAACCAACTGAGCTATGGGCCCCAAAAGGACTGCAAAAATAATAAAAATCCTGAAACTCCTAGTATTTATTGCAGTCTTTATTGTGTAAAATCATCAAACCTTGATTTCAACCTCAACTCCGCTTGGAAGCTCTAGCTTCATCAGAGCATCTACCGTTTTAGGTGTAGAGCTGTAGATATCCAGCAGGCGGCGGAAAGAGTTTAGCTCAAACTGTTCGCGGGCTTTTTTGTTAACGAATGTAGAGCGGTTCACGGTAAAAATCTTCTTATCTGTAGGAAGAGGAATAGGACCACTTACAATTGCGCCTGTAGCCTTCACGGTTTTTACAATCTTATCTGCCGATTTGTCAACCAGCATATGATCGTAAGATTTCAGCTTTATTCTTATTTTTTGGCTCATTTCTGTTATATATTAACCAATTTATAATTCTGTTATTCGTCTGTATCGTCGTCAAACTTCTTGCCGCCTGCCTTTTCAATAACCTCTTTTGCAAGAGATGCAGGTAGCTCGGTGTAGTGCGAGAACTCCATAGTACTTGTTGCTCTTCCGGATGAGAGGGTGCGAAGAACTGTTACATAGCCAAATTGCTCTGAAAGAGGAACTTTAGCTTTTACAATTCTGGCATTTCCCTTCGAGTCCATATTGGTGATCTGTCCCCTGCGCTTGTTAAGGTCGCCGATTACATCTCCCATATAGTCTTCCGGTGTAACAACCTCAAGTGACATGATAGGCTCCATAATATAAGGATTTGCTTTAGGACAGGATTTACGGAAAGCTTGTCTTGCACAAATCTCAAATGAGAGCGAATCTGAGTCAACAGGGTGGAAAGACCCATCTTTCAGTACAACTTTAATTGCAGGAACCTCATATCCGGCCAGTACACCATTTGACATTGCCGCTTTGAATCCCTTCTCAACGGATGGTATGTACTCTCTAGGTATGTTACCTCCCTTAACCTCGTCAATAAACTGAAGTCCGGTTACGCCTTCGTCAGCAGGTCCAATCTCAAATACAATATCTGCAAATTTACCTCTGCCTCCGGTTTGCTTCTTAAATACCTCCCTGTGTGAAACTGTAGAGCGAATTGTCTCTTTGTAGTTCACCTGAGGGGCTCCCTGGTTGATTTCAACATTGAATTCTCTTCTGAGACGGTCAACGATAATCTCAAGGTGAAGCTCACCCATACCGCTGATAACTGTTTGTCCGGTATCGTGATCTGTTTTAACTGTAAATGTAGGGTCCTCCTCTGAAAGCTTGCCAAGAGCAAGTCCCAGTTTGTCAAGATCCTTCTGAGTCTTGGGCTCTACTGCCAGACCGATTACAGGATCAGGGAAAGACATTGACTCAAGTACTATAGGGCGATTTTCAACGCAAACGGTATCACCTGTGCGAAGATCCTTGAAACCTACAGCTGCGCAAATATCACCCGCTTCAACAAACTCAATAGAGTTCTGTTTGTTTGAGTGCATCTGATAAAGTCTTGCAACACGCTCTTTTTTATCAGAACGAGTGTTCAGGATATAAGAGCCGGCATCCAGTTTACCTGAATAAGCTCTTATAAAGGCTAACCTCCCCACATATGGATCGGTTGCAATTTTAAAGACTAGTCCGCAGAATGGTTCGGTAATATTTGGTTTGCGAATCTCCTCATTTCCTGTTTCAGGATTGATACCCTTAATGGCATCAATATCCATGGGAGATGGAAGATAGCGCATGATGGCATCAAGGAGAAACTGAACCCCTTTGTTTTTGAAAGAGGAGCCGCAGAGCGTAGGGACAACAGCCATATTAATAGTTGCTTTCCTGAGTGCTTCAACAATCTCATCTTCAGAAATAGAATTAGGATCCTCGAAAAACTTCTCAAGAAGTGCATCGTTGAACTCTGCTACTGACTCAACAAGTTTTCCTCTCCACTCGTCAACCTCTGCAACCATCGAGGCAGGAACCTCTTTGATCTCGTAGTTAACAAGCTCTTTGCTATCTGAGTTATAATAATATGCTTTATTGGAAATAAGGTCAATAATACCTTCAAATTTCTCTTCCGCTCCAATAGGGAGAACAATAGGGACAGCGTGAGCACCAAGCTTGTCGTTCATCTCTTCGATAACGGCAAGGAAGTCTGCACCTACACGGTCCATCTTGTTTACATAAGCGAGTTTGGGAACTTTGTACTTATCGGCCTGACGCCATACTGTCTCAGATTGTGGCTGAACCCGGCCAACTGCACAAAAAGTTGCAACTGTCCCGTCCAGAACTCTGAGTGAACGCTCCACCTCCACAGTAAAGTCCACGTGGCCTGGAGTGTCAATAAGGTTTATCTGATACTGATTTCCGTTATAGTTCCAAAAAGCTGTAGTTGCAGCAGAGGTAATTGTTATTCCCCTCTCCTGCTCCTGAACCATCCAGTCCATTGTTGCGGCACCTTCGTGAACTTCACCTAACTTATGGGTTTTACCCGTATAGTACAGGATTCGTTCAGAAGTAGTAGTCTTACCGGCATCAATGTGTGCCATGATGCCGATATTTCTTGTGTATTTTAAATCTCTTGCCATCTATTCTTTCTAATCTCTCTAAAAACGGAAGTGTGCAAATGCCTTATTGGCCTCAGCCATTTTATGCATATCCTCTTTTCTTTTATAAGCACCACCTTCGTTGTTGTAAGCGGCCAGCACCTCAGCAGCCAGCTTCTCGGCCATTGAATGAGCAGAGCGTTTGCGTGAGTAAAGAATCATATTCTTGATTGAGAGCGAAATCTTCCTTTCAGGACGCACCTCTGTTGGAACCTGGAAGTTTGCACCACCCACTCTGCGGCTCTTAACCTCAACTTGTGGAGTAATGTTCTCTAATGCTCTTTTCCAGATTTCCAGCGGAGCCTTGTCAGAATCTTTCATCTTCTCGCCAATGATATCCATAGCATCATAGAAAATGCTATAGGCAATACTCTTCTTCCCCTGGTACATTAGGTTATTCACGAATTGTGTCACCAACACGTCGTGAAACTTGGGATCAGGAAGCAGAATCCTCTTTTTAGGCTTCGTTTTTCTCATTTGTTTCTCTTAATAAATTTTAGTTTTACTTTTTCTTAGCCGGAGCTGCAGCAGCGCCCTTTTTAGGCCTCTTTGCACCGTATAGCGAACGACTTTGCTTGCGTCCATCAACACCTGCTGTGTCAAGGGCACCGCGAAGGATGTGGTAGCGAACACCCGGAAGGTCTTTAACACGACCGCCGCGAACGAGCACGATTGAGTGCTCCTGGAGGTTGTGGCCTTCTCCCGGTATGTAAGCGTTGACCTCCTTCTGGTTAGTCAAGCGAACACGGGCAACTTTTCGCATAGCCGAGTTAGGTTTCTTAGGAGTTGTAGTGTAAACACGCACACAAACTCCACGCCTTTGAGGGCATGAGTCAAGTGCTCTTGATTTACTTTGCTCCACCAGAACCGTACGACCCTTGCGTACTAATTGTTGAATTGTTGGCATAATTAATTGTTAATCTTTACTTTATGTAATTACGTTATATAAAACGGGTTGCAAAGATACGCTTTCTTTTTCTAACTACAAACAACTTATTAACATTTTTAGAGTGAAAAAAGGGTTATATTTGCTAGATAAACAATTAACAAGCTATGAAAATTTCACAAAAATCTGCTGCCTACATCGAGCAGGAGGAGAAGTACGGAGCTCATAACTATCATCCGCTTGAGGTGGTACTATCCAGAGGAGAAGGTCCCTTTGTGTGGGATGTAGATGAAAAGCGTTATTATGACTTTTTATCAGCTTACTCAGCTGTAAATCAGGGTCACTGCCATCCAAAAATTATTGGAGCTCTTAAAGATCAGGCAGAAAGGATATGTCTTACATCAAGAGCTTTTTTCAATGATTGTCTCGGGCCATACGAAGAGTATATTCATAATTACTTTGGATATGACAAAGTATTGCCAATGAACTCCGGTGCTGAAGCAGTTGAGACAGCCCTTAAACTTGCAAGAAGGTGGGGTTATGTTAAAAAGGGGATTGCAGACAATCAGGCATTAATTGTAGGATGTGAAGGAAACTTTCACGGAAGAACAATCAGTATAGTCTCTCTCTCTACAGATCCTGACTCATATTCGCAATATGGCCCTTTTACACCGGGACTTATTAAAATTCCATACAACAATATTGCTGCACTTGAGGAGGTTCTGGAGAAAAATTCCAAAGATATTGCAGCCTTCATGCTGGAACCTATTCAGGGAGAGGCAGGCGTATTTGTGCCGGATGAGGGATATCTAAAAAAATGTTTTGATCTGTGTAAAAAACACAATGTTCTTTTTATTGCTGACGAGGTGCAGACAGGTATTGCCAGAACCGGTAAAATGCTTTGCTGTGACCACGAAGGTGTAAGACCTGACATTGTAATTCTTGGCAAGGCAATTTCCGGAGGAGTTCTTCCTGTATCGGCTGTCCTTGCTGATGATGAAATAATGCTAACAATTAAACCGGGAGAGCACGGATCTACGTTTGGCGGTTTTCCGCTTGCTTGTCGCGTTGCTATGGCAGCACTGCAAGTGGTGAAAGAGGAGAATCTTGCAGAGAGAGCAGAGTACCTTGGTAAAATATTCAGAGAGGAGATGAGCAAAGTAGAGTCTCCGTTCATTGAACTAGTTAGAGGTAAAGGTTTGCTTAATGCTATCGTTATCAGGCCTCATGACGGGAAAGAGGCTATGGATGTTTGCAAAAAGATGGCCGAGAAGGGGGTAATTGCCAAGCCGACTCACAGGCATATAATCAGGTTTGCGCCTCCGCTTGTAATATCAGAGGAGCAACTAAGGGATGCTATAAAAATAATTATCTCTTCAATTAAGGAGCTGGAATAATACTTATGAACATGCAAACTACTTCCAAGGTCCTTATGGTGAGACCGGTAAGGTTTGGTTTTAATGAACAGACAGCCGGCAATAACTCTTTTCAGAAGAGGGGTTATGAGCTGAGTGCACAGGAGATGGCTCTGGAGGAGTTTGACAATTTTGTCTCGCTCCTCAGGGCAAACAATGTGGAGGTTGTGGTAGTGGAAGATACCCCTGAGCCACATACTCCGGACTCTATTTTTCCCAATAATTGGTTCTCCACTCATGCCTCAGGTGAACTTATCCTCTATCCAATGTGCGCTCCGAATCGCCGGCTTGAGAGAAAGGAGGGGGTGTTAACTGTAATCAAAGAGATAGGGGAGAGGGGGAAAATGAGGCGCATCGTGGATTTAACCCATTGGGAGAAAGAAAATTTATTTCTTGAAGGCACAGGGAGTCTTATTTTTGACAGGAAAAACAGGATTGTATTTGCTTGCAGGTCGCCAAGATGTGATATCGCTGTACTTGAAGAGTTGTGTGAAAAGATTGATTACGAGTTTTTGGATTTTGGAGCGTATGACAGAGAGGGCAGTCCAATTTATCACACAAATGTAATGATGTGTGTTGGCGAAAAATTTGTTGTCGCTTGTCTTGATTCAATTACTAACATTGATGAAAGGACTGAGTTTATATCTTTTGTAGAGGATTGTGATAAGGAGTTGATAGAGATTACGATTGACCAGATGGAACAATTTGCCGGAAATATGCTTCAGCTCAGGAGCACAGACGGGGAGCCACTGTTGATTATGTCTGCAACTGCCAAGAGGTCACTAACTACAAACCAGCTTGAGAGTCTGATCTCTTACTGTAAGATTATTTCTCCGGAACTTGAGTCAATTGAGACGAACGGAGGAGGCTCTGCGCGCTGTATGCTTGCAGAAATCTTTTTTTAACAAAAAAAAACTAATTATCATCCTCTTTGAGATAACCTCCCCGGTATGCAGCCAGCAGCCGGGTTAGTTCTTCTATTTGACGCTTAAGTTCAGCTCCAATATCCGTATCTCTTACAAGTCGCCGTTTATTGCTGAATTCAAGTACTGTAGTCTCTGATATTATGTCATGTCCATCCTCTATTGCCTTCCTTGTAGATTCAAATGGCTCATGCTGAACCAGAGAGAGTCCGTGGGAGTTGTAAATCAAAGTGAAACCGGCAATACCGGTTTCTGGCTGGTATGCTTTTGAATACCCACCATCAATTACCAAAAGTTTTCCTCCGGCTTTTATCGGAGACTCTCCATTTGAGGTTTTAACCGGGATATGACCATTAATAATGTGTGAAACTTCATCAGTTATTCCAAACTCTTTTAAGATTGCTTCACAAATATCCCTGTTGTTTTTGAGGTTATAGTAATGTCCCTTGTTCTCTTTATGAGTCTCTTTTTCTGAAATAAAATACCTTTCAAAGGTTGTCATCCGGTCCTTATCAAATGGAGGGGATGATGGTCCGCACCAAAGATACCAAACGAAGTCAGTTGCGAAGAGTTTTTCTCTCTTCTTCTTCTCTTCAAAATATGCTTGTCTGACAATTTGGTCTATTTTGTCAAACAGGGCTTTCCCTGAATATTCTACACCTTTTATTTTGACTTTTTTAAAAGATCCATCTTCATTCAGCGGGACAGATCCGTGATACAAGAGATTGGAGTTCTTGACCAGATACAGAGAACCGTTAGCATATATGCATCTCATATGTTTACGGAGTTTCTCGCTGTTTGAAAAATAGTGTTTCATTGTTTCCATAACCTCCTTCTCATCATCAGTCAGTTTGTATGGATTTTTAGGGTCAATAGTGGGTAAAAATGTGTCTCTTAAGACATACTCTTTTCCATTTATATCAATTGTTCCTCTCTCAAAATTAATTTTATGAAGAAGCCTTCTGTCATCCATTTTAAACTCAGGGTTTCTCTCAATTAACTGGCCTTCAAGTTTAAATTGAATAATTGATATTGCCTTATGCATCTGGGAGATGAGCTTTACATGCTTCTGTTTAACCGGCTCATCATCCCTTGCTTTAGGTTTAAACAGCAGACACTGATCCTCTCCATAAGTTTCAAGAGCAAAAGTTGCAAGAGGTAGCAGATTGATACCATATCCATCTTCCAGAGTAGATAGATTCCCGTACCTCAGGCTAATCCTCAGTACATTAGCTATACAGGCCTCACTGCCTGCTGCTGCCCCCATCCAGACGATATCATGATTGCCCCATTGAATGTCAAAATTATGATAGTCGCAGAGAAGATCCATGATTATATGAGCTCCGGGTCCTCTGTCATAAATATCCCCTACTATATGAAGATGATCAATTGTAAGGCGCTGAATTATCTTGCTCATTGCAATTATAAACTGTTCTGCCCTGCCGGTCGATACTATTGTAGTGATAATTGCATGAACATAGTCTTGTTTGTTGGGGTCCGTTTTGAACTCATGCAATAACTCCTGAATAATATAAGAGAACTCCTCAGGCAGAGCTTTCCTTACTTTTGACCTGGTATATTTTGAAGATACATTGCTAAGTACGCTGAGAAGTTGCAATAGAACCATTTTATACCAGTCGTTTATGTCCCTCTCCCTTGCCTGAATAACCTTAAGCTTTTCAGCAGGATAATAAATCAGAGTACACAATTCTCTTTTTTCCCACTCTCTTAAACGGTGCCCGAATATATCCTCTACCTTTTTTCTTATAACTCCGGAGGCATTTTTAAGGACATGCTGGAAGGATTCATGCTCTCCGTGAATATCGGTCAAAAAATGCTCTGTACCTTTAGGCAGGTTCATAATAGCCTCAAGGTTAATTATTTCAGTGCTTGCCGCAGATATTGTGGGAAAGCTTTTTGAAAGGAGCTGCAGATACTTTAAATCCTTCATCATTCTCATTTGTTTAAATTGATGTATCTATCGATTGAATTAAGGAGCATAGAGGCCTTAACCGGTTTTGTGAGAACATCATTGCAGCCGGCTGCTTTTGCCTCAAGCTGGTCAGATTCAAATGCATTTGCAGTCAGTGCAATAATTGGAACTATCTTCTCTTTTTCTCTGATATGTCTGGTCGCCTCAAGCCCGTTCATCACGGGCATCTTTATATCCATCAGAATTATATCAGGTTTGAACGTCTGAAAAATTTCAACGGCCTCTTTTCCGTTCAATGCCCTGGCAATATCATACCTTTTGGAAAGTATGATGTCAATAAGCATAAAGTTGCTGTCCAAATCTTCTGCTATAAGGACTCTTTTTTTATCTGCGGATCCGGGGGATATTTCAGACTGAGCTGATTCCGGCTCCGGCTTTTCAGCAGATATTTTGATGCTTTTTAAATCTGCCGGTATAGTAAAACATACGCAGGTACCTTCACCCACCTTTGATGTTATTGAAATTTTTCCTCCCAGCTTTTCAACAATTGCTTTACAAATAGGTAATCCAAGCCCTGTACCCGGTGCAAATTCATCAGTTTTATAAAATCTGCTGAAAACTTTTTCTATTGCATTTGCAGGAATACCCTTTCCGGTGTCTTTAACAAAAATCTCAATATAATTTGGATTGCATATAAAACCTGCAGTAATAGTTCCTGTATCGGTGAACTTAATAGCGTTGTTTATTAAATTGGTAATTACCTGTCTGTTTCTAACCGGGTCCGAGTAGACAATTTTTGGACTTTCCGGAATATCAGTAACTATTTCAACTCCCTCTTTAATTGATAGCCTGCTTGTCTCCGATATTTCGATTATTTGTGCAGAAAGGTCATACTCAGACAGTTCAAATTTAAGGCTGTTTGATTCAATTCTTGAAATATCAAGTATATCATTTATCAAGGTCATTAGCGACTTTGAGTTACTGTTTATAATTGATGCAAATTCACTCTTCTCCTCTTCAGTGTATGTATTGTCAGTAATAAGATTTGCAAAACCCACGATTCCGTTGAGTGGAGTTCTTATTTCATGACTCATGTTTGAAAGGAATGAACTTTTAAGTCTGTCGCTCTCCTCTGCCTTTAGTTTTGCCTGAAGAAGCTCACTCTCCCTCATCTTAATCTCCTGTATATTGATATCCATTCCGTATAGAAACCTGGTATCATTTGTCACATTAGTGTCATAAGGAAGAGAGTAGATTACGCCTCTTCTTTCCCACCACTCCCAGGAATCATCATTGTTGACGGACATCCTGTATTCTACGGTAAAGCTTTTAGCTTTGCTAACCATCAGTTTGTCATATGATAATGAAAGCCTCTCCCTGTCATCCGGATGTACATATTCCAGGAAATTCTTGTGTGTTCTAAACTGAATGTTCCAGTTTATAAAAACATTCTCCTTGTTTTCAACAATGGTAAACTGTTTTGTAGAAGTATTAAAAAACCAGATGAAGGCCTTGGCAGATTCAACGGCAAGACTCAGGTACCTTTTTTGTTTATACAGCTCTGTTATGTCTCTCATAACAAGAACTACCTGACTTACCTCTCCGCCGGTGTTGAGTACGGGAGAGATGTTTCCGGCAATAAATCTGGACTCTTTTTCATGATAGTCGATTCTGGTGTGTTCCGGAATTGGAACAGATTTTCTGTTGCTTACAGCCTCTTTTAGAAGAGCGTGGATACTCTCGCTGCTTTCCGGCTGGCTGGTTGTGTAGACATCATTAAATTTCTTTCCTGTCAGATTTTTTCTTGTCTCTGATAGTAAAGAAGCTGCAACGTTTGCATATAAAATTGAAAGGTCAGGGGCAAATGAGATAACTCCCTCCTCCATCACAGAAAAGGTGTTATTTAGTAACTCTCTTCTGGATATATTTTCTGATGTTAGACGAATGAGCTCTTTATTAAGTTTTCTATGCCTGAAGTGATACACTGCAAATACCATAAATGATGTTATGAGCAGTAAAATAAAAGCCATAAAGAGCTGGACTTCCGTTTTGAAGTCGTCATATATGCTGGGAGGTTTATTTATTATTAAGGCCTGTTTTGAAAATCTTTTTGTTGAGATATTCCATTTTTTTAGTTCATTGAAATCAAGCTGAAGCTGGTATGTATCTAAGGTATCGTTAATCACCATACCGGGATTTTCTAATAATTTGATTGATGCCTCGGCTGTTTTGTATCCGTGATTCCAGCTTGAAACACTATATCCGCCAATTACTCCCGTGCCGGTAAGGAGATTTTGAATTCCCAGAACGGGTATAGCACTAATCTTGGAAAGGAATGGATGCGAGTAATTATTGTATGAGTAATTTCCCTTATTGTCCATTACCCAGCTTGAGAGAATTGCAAAAGATTTTAAAGGCATTGCATTAATCTTTTTTGTGAAATCCTCAAAATTTTCTCCTCTCGGAGAGAAGAATGTGAACTTATATTTATCCCTATCAGCCATTTTTGCAATTATCCTTTTTGCATATTCTGCTTCAAGCGAGCCATAAGGACTATTATCGGTAAAAATCAAAATGTTTTTTGAATCCGGGAAAAGAGTAGATCCAAACTCAATATTCTCTTTAATTGGAAGGGTAGTATGTAAAAAGGAGATTCCTCGTATTGGTTTAAAATCTTCATCAAGTAGTTTAATGCATAATATTTTTTGTCTTTGTTCAGGGGCTATGTCCAATGATAAAAGAACCTCCAGTGCTTCACTATCAGTAGCAATAACTAAGTCCGGCAAATTGCTCTGATATGCATTCCAGGCTGTCTTAATAGAACGGATCATGTCAGACTTTGTCCTGTCACCCTCTGAGTTTATAAATAAGTTGGAAATTCTTAAGTTGGTTTTATTATTTGAGTGGTATGTAGAAAAACCTGTTTGAAACTCTCTTATTCTCTCGTTATTTCTCTCTTTAGAGTAAACAAGCATTACCCTTTTTTCCCTCTCTTGCGCAAAGAGATTAGTAGAACCCCAAGAAATAATCAGGACAAAAAATATATTGAGGAATTTTTTGAGAACCATATTACCGGAGGGTATGTTTTAATTGTTACCAAAGTTAGTAAATTATTCCTGCTAAAATGCTAAATTTGTTAGTAAGCAAATAATTAATACTTAAACAGAGAAGCGATGAAATTTGTATTGCCCGAGCTTGCCTTCAAGGCAGCAGAACTGGAGCCTGCAATAAGTGCAAGGACTATTGAATTCCACTATGGTAAACACCATCAAACCTATGTAAATAATCTCAACAACCTCATTGCCGGAACTGAATTTGAATCAATGGGACTGGAAGAGATTATAAAAAAATCAGATGGCCCTATCTTTAATAACGCTGCTCAGGTGTGGAATCATACATTTTATTTTAATTGTTTTACCCCCGGAGGCAGTGGAGTCCCATCGGAAGAGTTGCTTGAGGCAATCCACGAGAAATGGGATAGTTTTGAAAGTTTTAAAAAGGAGTTTAGTGCAGCAGCCCTATCTGTTTTTGGATCAGGCTGGGCATGGCTGGTCAAGGACAAAGAGGGTAAACTCTCCATAATAAAAGAGAGTAACGCCGGGACACCACTTACAAAAGGAATGGAGCCCCTGCTGGTAATTGATGTATGGGAGCATGCATACTATCTGGACTATCAAAACAGGAGGGCGGATTATATTGCAGCATTAATGCAGATTGTTGACTGGGACGCCGTTTCATCCAGATACTAGCCTCCCGAAGACCTCTTTCTTTGCCATTATAGTCATCATAATGCTTCTGACTATAAGGTGAGCAGAGTATGCTATGTAGAGAGCCTGAATGCCTGCAAACCTTTCGGTAGCATAGAAGACAATAAAAAATGCGGCAGCAGAAATAATCATAGTATTTCTGATTGCCGATGAGGCTGTTGCCCCTATATAGATTCCGTCCCACATAAATGCAACACAACTCATTACCGGTACAAGAAGAAGCCATGGCATAAATGGTGCTGCTCCCTTTATAACCTCCCTGTTGTTTGTCAGAAGAGTGAATATCGGCTCTCCTGCAACCATATATGCCAATGTAGAAACAGCTGCTATAATAAAGGTCCACATGAAAAGCAGCCTGACTACTCTCTTCAGGGAGAGAATATCCCTTGCACCGATATATCGGCCTGTAAGGGCCTCACCGGCGTAAGCAAAGCCGTCCACCAAATATGAATAGAGCAGCATCAGTTTCATCATAATAGTGCTGACAGCAAGAAGCTCCTCTCCGTATCCGGCAGATAGAGCTGTAAATCCGGAATAGACAAGTAACAGAGATGCAGACCTGAGAAAAAGATTCCCGTTGAGCACAAAGAACTCTTTCATCTCCTTTATTTTCAATGATGCTCTGATGTTCAGGTACTTGAACAATTTCCTATAATAGCGTGACATAAGGAAAATTGCAGATAGAAGTCCTGTATATTGAGCCGCAACTGTTCCAAGGGCTATTCCGGCTATTCCCATTTTCATTGGAAAGGCAAATAAAATACTCAGAAGAACATTTGAAACATTTACTATGATATCTGTAATCATTGGACTGACAGTATTCTGCATTCCAATGAACCATCCCTTAAAAGAGAAGAGGCTTAATGTGGCCGGGGCAGCCCATATTCGGATAAAAAAATACTCCCTGGCCATCTGTTCAACTACAGGTGTAGTATCCAGTATTGCAAATGCTCCAACAATATAAACATATTGAATGGCCAGAAGAAACATAGCTGCAACCAAAGCTGTTCCCAAAGATTGTACAAGGATATTCATGCTCTCCCGGAAGTCTCTCCTTCCGTAAGCTTGTGCAGCCTTACCCCCGGTTCCTACCCGCAGAAACCCGAGATTCCAGTAAAGTAAGTCAAAAAGCATAGTGCCAATAGCAACTCCACCAATAGCAGCTGCGTCACCAAGTCTGCCGGCTATGGCAAGATCAGCCATTCCAACCAGCGGTACCGTAATATTTGCAAGGATGCTCGGTCCCGCAAGTTTAAGTATCTTTTTGTTCATAAATTACCTGTATTTCTCCTCATCTTCCAGCATCCCCAAATATGAGATATACCTCTCTTCAGATATTTCTCCATTTTCAACAGCCTCTTTTATCCGGCATCCGGGCTCGTGAGTATGGGTACAAGGGGTAAATCTGCACTCTTCGTAGAGGCGGAGCATCTCTGGAAAATAGTGACTGAGCTCCTCTTTGTTCATTTCAACGAGGCCGAATCCTCTTATCCCCGGAGTGTCAATAATAAAGCCTCCGGAGGAGAGAGGATGCATTTCGTAAAATGTAGTTGTATGCTTTCCCTGAAGGTGATAATCTGAAATCCGGGCAGTTTTAAGAGTAAGGCCGGAATCCATAGCATTAATTAAAGAGGATTTTCCAACACCGGACTGACCAGAAAAGAGGGAGACTTTATTATTACACAATCCTCTTAATAAATCAATGTTAAGACCACTCTTTGAAGAGACTTCAATAATCTCATATCCTGCACCCTGGTATATCTTTTTAAAGTTATCAAGTGTTTCCAGAGATTCATTTATAATAAGATCTCTTTTGTTCAGTACGATTTTTACCGGGATTCTGTATGCTTCACAAGTAACGAGGAAACGATCTATGAATACCGGTTTAACTTCAGGAAAATTAATGGTTGTCACCAGATAGGCCATGTCAATATTGGAGGCGATGATATGCGATTCCCTGGAGAGATTTGTAGATTTTCTGATAATATAATTCTTTCTTGGTTCAACTGAAATAATTGCCCCTTTTCCTCTCTCTTCCTGCTCATAATAGACAATGTCTCCCACTGCAATTGGATTGGTAGTCTTTGAGCCTTTCATCCTCAGCCTTCCCCGGACAACGCACTCTACCGGCTCCCACAGAGGCAGAGGACTTACCAGATAGTGACTTCCGGTATGCTTAACTACAGTTGCTCTTTTTGTTTCAGTTTTTTCCACGGGTGCGAAGATACAAAATTGTGTAAAAAAGGATTAACTTTGCGCCGTATTTAAAAAGAGACTATAATGTTGACAGTGTCTGAAATTGAAAATGTAGTAGAAAAAGGGTTAAGGTCTCTTGACTGGAAAATGCAACCTCAGGAGTTGTACGAGCCTATTGAGTATTTAATTTCTATCGGAGGTAAGAGACTGAGGCCAAGACTTGCGATTTTGTGTTATAATCTGTTCTCTGAAAATATTGATAAATCTATTATTTATCCTGCGATAGGCCTTGAAGTTTTTCACGGATTTACTCTTATTCATGATGATATTATGGATGGGGCAGATTTGAGAAGAAATCAGCCTACTGTTCATAAAAAATGGGATAATAATATTGCAATTCTGTCAGGAGATGTTATGTGCATAAAATCTTATCAGATGATTGCAAATGCCCCTGAAAAATGCCTGAGAGAGATCCTTGATATATTTTCAGATACTGCGGCCAAGGTATGTGAGGGGCAGCAGTATGATATGAATTATGAGTACGAACCCTTTATAACTACTGAGGATTATATTCAGATGATTGGTCTCAAAACTGCAGTCCTTATTGCCTGCTCGGCAAAGATAGGCGCCCTTATCGGGGGAGCAGGCAAAGAGACCTCTGAAGCACTCTATAATTACGGCTATAAGCTTGGTCTTGCATTCCAGATTAAGGATGATCTGCTTGATAGTTTTGGTGAGACAGCGGTTTTTGGGAAAAATATCGGTGGAGATATAATGAACAACAAAAAGACATGGCTGCTTGTTGAGAGTTTAAAGAGGGCAACAGGTGAGGATCGGGCTGAACTGGATTATTTGTTAAGGGGCAAAGATATTAAGAGAGAGGTGAAGATACCGGCTATGCAAAATCTGTTCAGAAGGATTGGTATTGTAGCCGATGCAGATAAGGAAATTGAGAGACTCCATACTGAGGCCCGGGATATTCTTGCCGGAGCGGGACTTGATAAAAGACAACTTGAGCAGCTTTCAGAATTTGCAAATATACTTCTGAACAGAGAGAGATAAAATCTGTTATTCTTTTATGAGACCTTCCGATATTGAGATAATGGCTCCGGCCGGAAATTTTGAAAGCTTGCACGCAGCTATACAGGGCGGAGCTGATTCAGTGTACTTTGGTGTGGGAAATCTTAACATGAGATCTCACTCAGCGAATAACTTCCCGTCAGATTCACTTAAGGAGATAGTGGATATTTGTAAAAAAGCAGGGGTTAAATCTTATCTTACTCTGAATATAGTTATTTACGACGAGGACATACCATCTATGAGGGAGGCTGTTGACAGAGCTGCAGAGGCGGGAGTTTCGGCCATTATTGCTTCAGATATGGCAGTCATCCTGTATGCGAGGGAGAGAGGCTTAGAGGTGCATATTTCAACACAACTTAATGTTTCAAATATTCTAAGTCTTAAGTATCATTCCCAGTTTGCGGATGTGGTAGTTCTTGCCAGAGAACTTAATCTTCACCAGGTAAAGGAGATATATGAAACCATTGAAAAAGAACAGATAAAGGGCCCTTCAGGTGAGCTTGTCAAACTTGAGCTGTTTTGTCACGGAGCGCTCTGTATGGCTGTTTCAGGAAAATGCTACCTTAGCCTTCATGAGTATAATGCTTCTGCCAACAGGGGTAGTTGCTATCAGATCTGCAGGAGGTCATACGAGGTTAAGGACAAAGAGACAGGCAATACCCTTGAGGTAGACAATAAGTACATTATGTCACCAAAAGATCTCTCAACAATTCTCTTTATAGATAAAATAATTGATTCCGGCATACGAGTGTTTAAGATTGAGGGCCGGGCAAGGGCTCCCGAGTATGTTAAGAGGGTGACTTCTGCTTACAGGGAGGCTGCCGATGCTGTATGCGAGGGCAGATATACCCCTGAGCTGGCAAAAGAACTTGAGGCAAGAGTCTCTGAGGTGTTTAACAGAGGCTTTTGGGATGGCTACTATCAGGGGGCAAAACTGGGACAGTGGTCTGAAGTCTATGGAAATAAGGCCACTAAGAAGAAAACTTATGTAGGGAAGGTGACAAATTTCTTCTCGAACCTGTCTGTGGCAGAGGTGTTGATTGAAACGGGAGAGTTAAGAAAGGGCGATGAAGTATTAATTATCGGCCCTTCCACAGGAGTAATGGAGCATACAATTGACGAAATAAGAACAAATCTTGAGTCAGTTGAGGTTGCATTGAAGGGTGAATTTTGCTCGTTGCCCCTCCCTGCCGGTGTCAAGTTAAGAAGATCTGACAAAATTTACCTGTGGAGATAAAAGAGAAAGATATTTTTCAAGGAGAGAGAGTGCCGGCAAGGATGACTGAGTTCTTAAGGGAGCATCATCTTCTTACACTTGCAGTTTCTGTTGATGATGATATATGGTGTTCACATGCTTTTTATGTTTTCCTGGAAGAAGAAAATGCGTTTTTGATAATTTCTGAAGAGAAGACAAGGCATGTAAAAATTGCAAGAAAGAATCCGGTCGTTTCAGGTGGAGTTGCTTTGGAGACTAAAAGAGTGGGAGAGATAAGAGGGATTCAGTTTAAAGCAATTATGGAGCAATGTGATGATTCTATTTTTGGAAAGTATAAACTAACCTATCTTAAAAGCTTTCCCTATGCCATTTTCAAAGGTGGTGACCTGTGGCTTCTGCGGATTACAGAAGCCAAGTTCACCGATAACAGACTGGGTTTTGGTAAAAAGCTAAGATTTATATACGAAAAGCTCTCTTGATATCCTCAACGGCATCAAGTTTCTCCCACGCAAAAAACTCAACTTTTTTAACTACGGATTTCCCGCTTTCAACTAATTCAACATCCTTTGTAAAAGGGTCTCTTCCCATATGACCATAAGCGGCAGTCATCTCATAGATTGGATATTTGAGCTGGAGCCTTTCAATAATCTTAGCAGGCCTGAGATCAAAAATATCCTGTATAACAAGGGCTATCTCTCCGTCTGTAAGTCCACCGGCTGCGGTTCCGTAAGTGTTTACAAAGACACTTACCGGTTTTGCAACTCCAATGGCATAAGCCAGCTGAACCAGTGCCTCTTTGGCAACTCCGGCAGCTACAAGATTTTTTGCTATATGTCTGGCAGCGTATGCTGCAGATCTGTCAACCTTGCTCGGGTCCTTTCCTGAGAAAGCTCCTCCTCCGTGTGCCCCTTTTCCGCCGTAAGTATCCACTATGATTTTTCTTCCGGTGAGCCCGGTATCTCCATGAGGCCCGCCGATAACAAATTTTCCTGTAGGATTAACATGAAGGATATAATCTCCTTTGAACAACTTCTGAGTATAATCAGGCAATCTTCCAATAAGTCTCGGGATTAGAATACTCCGGACATCCTCCTTGATTTTTGCCTGCATTACTGAATCTTCAGCAAATTCATCGTGCTGGGTAGAGATAACAATTGTGTGAACTCTTACGGGATTGTTGTTGTCGTCGTACTCAATTGTAAACTGGGATTTTGAATCGGGTCTGAGATAGGTCATCTCTTTGCCTTCTCTTCTGATTTTAGCAAGTTCAAGAAGCGCTATATGCGAGAGAGTCAATGGGAGTGGCATCAACTCCTCAGTGTCAGTACAGGCGTAACCGAACATCATCCCCTGGTCTCCTGCCCCCTGCTCTTCAGGAACGGCCACAACTACACCTCTGTTGATGTCCGGAGATTGTTCGTGTATTGCAGAGAGAATCCCGCATGAGTTCCCGTCAAACATGTATTCGGCCTTTGTATAACCGATTCTGTTTATTACCCTTCTGGCTATTTGCTGGATGTCCACATAGGCAGTTGAGTTAACCTCGCCCCCTATCACCACAAGCCCGGTGCTTACAAAAGTTTCGCATGCTACTTTTGAATTACTGTCCTGTCTGATGAATTCGTCGAGAATTGCATCTGATATCTGGTCCGCCACTTTATCAGGATGACCCTCTGATACCGACTCTGATGTAAATAGATATGACATTGTCGTAAAAAATTAAAAATATAATTATTTAAACATTTCCGGAGGGAAAGAGTTCTTGAATACGCGAAATGCCTTGAAAAAAAGAAAACTCAGAGAATTTTAGCATTTTTTCGTGTGGTTGCAAGCAATCAAATCTCTCCACAATAATTTGTGCAAATGTATGCAAATTTTGTTAATAAAAAATGGTTACGATAATGTTAAATATTTCAAAATAATTGTCATTTTTACTTATGATTTACCTATTTTTGCGACACAAAACTTAACAATTTTTATAAATACCTATGAAACAAACACTTAAGAAATTTATCATGGCGGCCATGAGTCTG
>JASDTD010000040.1:0-2965 GCA_041441395.1 Bacteroidales bacterium
GTAGTACCTGTGATAAATAAAAAAAAGAGGGCGACTTTACTTTTTAGTCACCCTCTTTATTATTATTTTTGCAGGCCGATAAGAAGATGGAGAGAGTTAGAAAAGGGATTTTTAAATATTTGGTGTTAATCTCATTCGTTGCATACTATAGTGGTGCAACAATGTTTTACCATACACATAAATCAGACGATTTTGTTATTGTTCACTCTCATTTCTATTTTGGAGGAGAAGCTGCAGCACCAAATCATTGTCACAGCTCCTCATCAGTAGCTTTAATTTCCCTTATATCTGCATCTCTGCACTTTCTGGCAACCAGTTTAATTCTATACGCATTTATTTCCAAGCTGCTCTCTGTTCTACAATATTTAAATGATTGCAGTTACATTGATTATACAATATTAAAAAGCTCTTCTAGGGCTCCTCCATCAATCAGTTTTTCTCTTTATTCCGAATATTAGAAATAAATTAAGACTAACTGATTATTATTAAATGAATAAAAAATATTGTTCTGCAATTTTTATATTGCTAATTCCTTCGTTACTGTTTTCACAAGCTACTTCTATTGGAGAATCAAATTCAACTATTAAGGGTCATATTCTTGAAAAAGAGACTGGGCTACATATACCGTTTGCGACAATACATATTGAGGAGGCTAATATCTCTTTCCCGGCAGACGCAACAGGCCACTATCACAAAACAGGGATAAATTCGGGAAAATACAGAATAAAAGCATCCTCCCTTGGTTACATTTCAAAAGATACTCTTGTTGAATTAAAAAAGGGTGAGGGATATGTTATAAACTTTGAACTTGATGAGAGTTCTCTAAATATGAATGAAATTGTTGTAACAGCAACACGGAATGAATCTAAAAGAAGGGAGTCTCCGTCTGTTATCAATGTAATTGGAAAAAAATTATTTGAACAATCAGCATCAAATAATCTAAGTCAAGTATTGAATTTTCAGCCTGGTGTCAGGGTTGAAGTAAGTTGCCAGAATTGTGCAGTAACACAGGTTAGAATTAATGGTCTGGAGGGGCAATATTCTCAGATTCTTCTTGATAGCAGACCTATTTTCAGCTCGTTGGCAACAGTATATGGTGTAGAGCAATTGCCTTCAAGTATGATTGAAAGGGTAGAGGTCCTCAGAGGGGGCGGCTCTGCCGTTTTTGGATCAAACGCAATAGGGGGAGTAATTAATATTATTACTAAAGAACCTATCAGAAATATTGTATCTGTATCTAATCAGACAACCTCTCTTGGAAATGGATCAATGGATTACTCTACTTCTCTTAACAGCTCCTTTGTATCTAAAGACTTTAATACAGGAGTCTATTTATTCGGAATGATAAGAGAGAGAGACGCATATGACAGAGATGGAGACGGATTTAGTGATATACCTGTATTAGAGGCAGCTACATTAGGCTTCAGAGGATATCATAAGTTTAAACCTAACGCAAAACTAACTTTGGAGTATCACCACATGAATGAATTCAGAAGAGGGGGGGATTCATTGAACAGGCCTCCACACGAATCAAATGTTGCTGAGCAGGTGAAACATAAAATCAATGGCGGCAGTGTTAAATTGAATCTTAATTCCAGTGATTACAAACAAAGGTTATCAATATTCTCTTCAGCTCAGAAAATTGGACGAGACAGCTATTTTGGAGCAGATATGGACCTTAATGCATATGGGAGAACTGATGATATAACTCTCTCTGCGGGAGCACAATATTCACTTAATATCAAAAAGTTCCTTCTGTTACCGGCTGAGTTTACTGCGGGTTTTGAGTATAATCTTAATCATCTTAATGATGTTATGTTAGGATACTCAAGAACAATTGACCAGAGAGCAGTTACATATGGGGGATACCTTCAGAATGAGTGGAAAAATGAGAAAATCAGTATCTTACTTGGAGCAAGACTAGATAAAAATAATCATGTAAAGAATCCTATATTTTCTCCCAGATTAAATTTAAGATACTCACCTAAGGAAAATATTGCTTTCCGAGGGAGTTATTCAAGTGGTTACAGAGCCCCTCAGGCTTATAGTGAAGATTTACATGTTGAGGCTGTAGGAGGAAATGTAACTCTTATTGTTATAGATCCAGAGTTAAAACCGGAATATTCCAATAGTTTCAGTGCCTCTGCAGATTATTATTTTTTTGCAGGAGCAGTGCAAATGAATACACTAGCAGAGATCTTTCATACTAATCTAAAGGATGTTTTTGCTCTTAAGCCTTTTGGGAAAGATGAGGCAGGCAATACTCTTCTGTTAAGAAAAAATGAGAGTGGAGCGATAATTTCCGGGGCCAATCTGGAAATAAAGGCAAATTATGGTAATTCACTATCTGCACAAGCAGGGCTTACTTTACAATCCAGCAAATACAAGGAAATCTATAAATGGTCAGACAATGATGCTGTTATTGCTGACAGGAGAATGCACAAGACACCAAATATTTATGGTTATATAACACTATCCTGGAATCCAGTTTCTGCGATCAATCTGTCGGCAACCGGTGTTTATACAGGAGCAATGCTAATGCCTCATTTTGAAGGTTATATTCCGGAGGACAAGCTTGAGACTACACCATCTTTCTGGGATTTGGGATTAAAAATTTCCTATGATATTAAAATTGGAGTGGAACATACAATTCAAATTAATGCAGGTGTTAAAAATCTTTTAGACTCATATCAGAGAGACTTGGATAAAGGATCTTTAAGAGATGCCGGCTATGTTTATGGTCCGGGTACTCCCAGAGCCCTCTTTGCAGGGATTAAGATAGACCTTTAATTTAAATGTTAATCAGTGAGCAGCGGATTCTTCTCGAGTTTGCTGCTCATCGCTTCATATCCCATTTGGAAAATAATGTCAACCTTGTTTAGATCAAAGGTTTTAAATTGCATTACACTCTCCACTTCAACAAGTATATCGCACATTCTTTTATCCTCCATTGTGTTAGCTCTGA
>JASDTD010000041.1:0-2901 GCA_041441395.1 Bacteroidales bacterium
CCCCAATCGATATTTTTAACGAAGATATCTCAGGTGAAGAGACAACTCAGGAAGACGAGGATACTGAAGATACAGATGACTCTTCCCAGGACTTCCTTAAGGATATACCTCCGGGATCTCTTGATACACTATTTGACCCAAGACTCGACCTGTCGAGTTACAAATCACCCGGCATAGAGCTGCTTGATGACTACCGTGACAAACGCTTTGAGGTCTCAAGGGAGGAGCTGGAGATGAACAAGAGGAGAATTGTTAAGACTCTCGGCGACTATAAAATCGGCATTGACAGAATTACAGCCAGAACAGGCCCAACTGTTACTATGTATGAAATCACCCCATCTGCGGGTGTCAGGATATCTCAGATAAAAAGGCTTGAGGATGATATCGCAATGTCTCTTGCCGCAAGGGGTGTGCGTATAATCGCACCAATACCGGGAACCAACAGTGTGGGTATTGAGGTTGCAAATTCAAAGCCGAGTGTAGTACCTCTCAAGACTATGCTTATGGAGGATAAATTCAGAAACTCCGGCTACGAGCTCCCAATTGTTCTCGGCCGTACCATTTCAAACGAGCCTCTTACTTTTGACCTTGCCAAAATGCCTCACCTGCTTGTTGCCGGTGCTACCGGTCAGGGTAAATCTGTAGGTCTTAATGCAATTATTACCTCCCTCCTTTACACAAAGCACCCCTCTGAGATGAAATTTGTGCTTGTGGATCCAAAGAAGGTTGAGCTCTCGCTCTACTCTAAAATAGAGCACCATTTCCTTGCAAAACTTCCTGATGCAGAGGAGGCTATAATTACTGATACACAGAAAGTTGTATATACTCTCAAGTCCCTGACAATTGAGATGGATGCCCGTTACGATCTTCTGAAAACTGCCCATGTACGCAACATTAAAGAGTACAATGAAAAATTCCTCTCAAGAAGACTGAATCCTCTTAAGGGACACAGGTTTATGCCATTTATTGTAGTGGTTATTGACGAGTATGCAGACCTGCTTATGACCGCCGGGCGGGAGGTGGAGGAGCCTCTGACCAGGCTCGCCCAGCTGGCCCGGGCTATCGGCATTCACCTTGTAATAGCTACCCAGCGTCCAACCACAAATATCATAACAGGCCTTATCAAGGCAAACTTCCCAGCCCGAATCGCTTTCAAAGTTATATCGAGCATTGACTCCCGCACCATACTCGACACCACAGGTGCCAATCAGCTTATCGGTCGCGGAGATATGCTCTTTATGTCCGGAGCCGAACTCACCCGTGTGCAGTGTGCTCTTATTGAGACTAAAGAGATTGACCGAGTTGTTCAGTTCATCAGCGATCAGAGGGGTTACTCAACGGCACACTATTTGCCTGAATATGCAGGAGAGGAGGGAGAGGCCATGGCAGGCGAGGTTGACCTTGGCAAGCGAGATAAGCTCTTTGATGAAGCGGCTAAACTTGTGGTTCAGTATCAGCAGGGATCCACATCTCTGATCCAGAGACGAATGAACCTGGGCTACAACCGCGCCGGCCGCATAATGGACCAGCTTGAAGCCGCCGGCATTGTCGGCCCAAGCGAAGGTAGCAAGGCCCGCCAGGTCCTCATCACGGACTTCAACTCCCTTGACCGCATACTCGCGAGTCTGGATTAGAACCCGCCCGCCGGGGGTTTGAGTGGGATATTCGTATAAATATCACATTGTAAGGTTGTTAGCAATGTGATTTTGAAAAAGTTTTATAAAAACATAATTATAAACACCTGATTGTCTGTAATATAAATGAAAATCCCTGTCAACACTTTTCTTTTCTTTTTTGTTTTTTTACTGATCCAAGTGTCGGCTCATACCCAAATACAAGCCCAAGCCAAAACCATAAAGACACAGGATCTGCTTAACTCTTTCACAAACAATATCAAGAGTAAGGCCTCGGTTACTATGGAATTTGAAATGATATCTGGTTCAGGTAGCTATAATGGTAGTGTGGTAGCATCCGGCGGTGCGTACAAAATGGAAAACAATGAACTTGAGTTATTTTGTGATGGTGAAACTAAATGGATTGTAAATCATTCTGGCAAAGAGATTTCTATTTTCCATCATGATCCCGGCCATACTGATATCGTTGAAAATCCAATGGGGTTTTTTGGCACTATTGATAAAGGGTATACCTTTTCAGAAAAATCGTCACTGGATAATAAGGGGTTGTATATTATAGAGTTGAAACCAAAGAATAAACATACAGCATATAAAACGATTACTTTGGGTATTGAACCTGGTTCATTTAATCCCAGATTGGTCAAATACACTTCTAAGGATAATACTGTATATACAATTATTATATCAAAATTCACCTCATCCAATCAGCCGTTAACTCCATCCTCTTTTCGCCTGCCTGAGCCGTACCCTTCCGGATATTTCATTAATGATTTAAGGTAACTTGAAGACTTAAGTTGATCAAATAATTTTAATTAGCCAGAGGATAATAAATATTTATAGCCGATTTTAAATACTGAAAATCGGCTTGTCTGTTTTCTTATCCATAACTTAGCTCAAACTTATTTTTTCAGTGGAGGAGTTTAATGAGATGATAGAAAGGAAATTTGAGAGTCTTCTTTTGCAGAGAAAAGTTCAAAAGGAGGTTAATAGAAACAGATCCGGAGGAAAAAGGAGGGCAAGGAGGAGGAAGAGAGTTTTAAGTGGTTTTTTTCATGTCTATGTCAGGGGTTATCAGAGCCGGTTAGTTTTTCTTAAGGATGATGATAGAATAATGTTCCTTATTATTACTAATGAGGTGTTTAAGGAGACGGGGTCGAGTCTGTTCGGGTATATTTTACTAGATAATCATTTCCATTTTTTGTGTAAAACCGAGAACATTACCCGGCTTATGGGGCAGATAATGTTCAGATATACAATGTGGTATAAA
>JASDTD010000042.1:0-2671 GCA_041441395.1 Bacteroidales bacterium
TTCACAAAATAATCCCATAGTGGATCCTGAGGTGGCGGGGCGGTGATGAAGATTTGGGTTTTCTTTACGGGGTGGGTGAATTTGACACTGCGGGAGTGGAGTGAGATGCTGCCGTCGCGGTTTGAGCGGGGTGAACCATATTTAAGGTCGCCCTTGATGGGACAGCCGATGGCGGCAAGCTGGCAGCGGATCTGGTGGTGACGACCCGTGAGAAGTTCTACCTCAATAAGATTATAACGGTCGCCTTTGGCAATGAGTTTATAGTTAAGACGGGCCTCTTTAGAGCCGTTGCGCTCACGTTCGTAAGCGTATGATTTGTTCTGCTGCTCATTACGGTAGAGGTAGTGGCGCAGTTCGCCCGCCTCCTTCTGAGGCCGGCCCGCCGTAATTGCCCAGTATTTTTTCTCTATTGCCCCCTCCCTGAACATCTCATTCAGACGCTCCAGAGCTTTGGATGTCTTGGCAAATATTGCAATTCCGCTCACCGGTCTGTCCAGTCTGTGAGGCACACCAATAAACGCCGCTCCGGGCTTTGCATCACGGCGTGCAATAAACCCAGCCACAATCTCGCTCAGCGGAGTATCCCCGGTCTTGTCACCCTGGACAATCTCTCCCGGCCTCTTATTCACAACAATTATGTGGTTATCTTCAAAAAGGATATCCAGCCACTCGACAGAGTTTTTTCTTGCCTCACCCATTGATCTGTTTTTAGAAATTTCTGAGTGCAAATCTAGACAAATAATTACAGAGTCAGCAAACCTCTCTGACACCTTGTCAGTATTTCTGTATTGGCACAATGTTAGAAGTATTGAGGCAGACCCTAAGGGGAAAAACCACTCAACAAAGTAAACAATTAAAAAATCAATATAAAATGGGAAAAATAATAGGAATTGACCTGGGCACTACCAACTCCTGCGTTGCAGTGATGGAGGGAAATGAACCGGCAGTAATAATCAACAGTGAGGGTAAAAGAACCACACCATCCATTGTTGCATTTGCAGACAATGGTGAGAGAAAAATCGGCGACCCTGCAAAAAGGCAAGCAATTACAAATCCAACAAGAACCATATTCTCAATAAAGAGATTTATGGGGGAGACCTTTGACCGTGTATCACAAGAGGTTGGCAGAGTTCCTTACAAAGTTGACAAGGGGGACAACAACACCCCTCGCGTAAACATCGACGGAAGACTCTACACACCACAGGAGATATCGGCAATTGTACTTCAGAAGATGAAAAAAACAGCAGAAGATTATCTGGGACAAGAGGTAACAGAGGCTGTTATCACCGTTCCGGCATACTTCAGCGACTCACAAAGACAAGCAACCAAAGAGGCAGGCGAAATAGCAGGCCTTAAGGTGAAGAGAATCATCAACGAGCCTACCGCAGCAGCCCTTGCATACGGTCTTGACAAGATGCACAGAGACATGAAAGTAGCTGTGTTTGACCTTGGCGGCGGAACATTCGATATCTCAATTCTGGAATTAGGAGACGGCGTATTTGAGGTTAAATCTACAAACGGAGACACACACCTTGGTGGTGACGACTTCGACCAGATGGTAATTGACTGGCTGGCAGAGGAGTTCAAGAGCGAAAACAGCGGTCTGGACCTTCGCAGAGACCCTATGGCTCTTCAGAGACTTAAAGAGGCAGCTGAAAAGGCAAAGATTGAGCTGTCAAGCCAGACCTCAACCGAGATAAACCTTCCTTACATTATGCCTGTTGATGGTGTTCCAAAACACCTTGTTAAGACACTCACAAGAGCAAAATTTGAACAACTTTGCGACTCCCTCATTCAGAGAACAGTAGAGCCATGCCGCAAAGCCCTAAGCGATGCAGGATTAAAAGCAACTGACATTGACGAAGTTCTGCTGGTAGGTGGTTCAACAAGAATCCCTGCAATTCAGCAGATTGTAGAGAAATTCTTCGGCAAAGCACCAAGCAAAGGGGTTAACCCGGACGAAGTTGTGGCAGTAGGCGCAGCCATCCAGGGCGGCGTACTATCAGGCGATGTTAAAGATGTTCTTCTTCTGGATGTTACACCACTTTCACTCGGCATCGAGACCTACGGCTCCGTGATGACCAAACTCATCGAGTCAAACACCACCATCCCTACCCGCAAGTCCGAGGTTTTCAGTACCGCCAGCGACAACCAGCCTTCCGTTGAAATCCATGTCCTCCAGGGCGAAAGGCCGATGGCAAAGGACAACAAGACCATAGGCCGATTCCACCTTGACGGTATTGCACCTGCACCAAGAGGCGTTCCTCAAATTGAGGTGACCTTTGACATCGACGCAAACGGAATCCTCCATGTATCGGCAAAAGACAAAGGAACCGGCAAAGAGCAGAAGATCCGCATTGAAGCTTCATCAGGCCTTACCGATGCCGAAATCCAGCGCATGCGTGACGAGGCAAAAGCCAACGAAGCAGCCGACAAGGCCGAAAGAGAGCGCGTGGACAAAATCAACGCAGCCGACGCAATGATATTCCAGACCGAGAAGAACCTCAAAGAGTATGGCGATAAGATATCGGCAGAGAAAAAAGCCCCTATCGAAGCCGCCCTCAACAACCTCAAAGAGGCACACAAATCTCAGAACCTCGAAGCCATTGACAAAGCTACCGAAGAGATGAACACCGCATGGCACGCCGCCTCAGAAGAGATGGCCAAAGCC
>JASDTD010000043.1:0-2663 GCA_041441395.1 Bacteroidales bacterium
ACGGAACTAAGACTATTATTTATGAAATTGTTGAGCAACTTGGATGGAAAGCTCCGGACTCAATTTTTATCCCTGTTGGCAGCGGTTCTCAATTAATTGGTGTGTATTTAGGGTTATTGGAGATGAAAGAGGCCGGGATAATTGACAAAATGACAAGATTGATGGCTGTACAGAGCAATAAATGCTCGCCTCTTAAGGATTTTGTTGAGGGCAGGGAGACCACTGTAACCTCCGGGAATCCCTCTATTGCTGAAGGTATAGCAATTCACAGACCAGTCAGACTTAAGCAAATTGTTGACGCTGTCATTTCTACAGGAGGTGAATTTATAACCGTGGATGACTCTGAAATCATTGAAGCTATGAAAGTCTCGGCAAAACAGGGAGTCTATATTGAGCCGACATCTGCCAGTGCAGTAGCTGCTGTAAAAAAGGGGGCAGATATGGGTGTAAATGGGGAGATTGCAGTGGTCTCACTTACCGGTACCGGCCTAAAAAGTTCATACAAATTTTGACTATTTAACTAATATATATTTTATATGAAGAAATTTACACTTACTCTTACAATTGGAATGACCGCGATATTGGTCTCCTGCAACAATCCTGCAAAAGAGAGCGCAGAGGAAATCGTAGCCCAAAACGAGGCAGTAGTGGAATTTCGTGACTATGGCCCGGAGCCGTTCGTTTTTGATATTGAGGCATACACTTTGAAGAACGAGACTTTCCGCCGGACTCTGTGGACCGGAAAGAACCTGCAGCTTACACTTATGAGAATTATGCCAGGAGAGGATATCGGACTGGAGCAGCACAATGAACTTGATCAGTTTTTAAGAATTGAATCGGGAAAAGGTGTTGTCTATATGGGGGATGAAAAAGAGAATTTGTCTTACCAGGCAGATGTGGAAGATGATTTTTCCATAATTATTCCTGCCGGAAAATGGCATAATCTTGTCAATACAGGTGATGTACCATTGCAGCTTTACTCAATTTATGCACCTTCAGAACACCCGGCAGGTACTGTACATACAACAAAAGCAGAAGCTGTTGAGGCTGAAAAGAATCATATTCACTAGTATTATTAATCTTTTAAAATTATTAAAATTATGAACCCGAAAGTTGCTAAAAAAGGTCCTTACAAAGTTGAGTTAGAAGAGGGCAAAAGCTACCACTGGTGCGCATGCGGAGAGAGCAAGAATCAACCATTCTGCGATGGTTCTCATAAAGGCAGCGGTATAACGCCTGTTAATTTCAAGGCAGAGAAGAACGGAGAGCACTACCTTTGCGGGTGCAAACACTCTGCTAACAAACCATTTTGCGACGGATCGCATAATAAGCTTTAGGATTAGAAAATCTCTTAAAACTCTATCTCCTCTACAGGATAGAGGTCCAGCATGGAGTTAATAAGGTAGGCCTTGTCATATCTGTCGATATCGCAAGGCCTAATTTTTTCTTCGCTGATTATACCATCTCTTATAAGCTTAGCCCTTTTAGTCCCGGCAAGTAGGTATGACTCCGGAGTATACAGACTCCCCATTCTTTCAAAAACTATATTTGAATAAGATGTATCTGTTACCACTCCCTTTTTTACTATCAGGATATCATCACAATTATCTTTATATGAGAGAAGAGACTCTATAGCCGTTCTGTTTTCAAATTTAAATGGATAATCTATCGCATCACACTCTACTACTTTAAGCCTTTTTATTGTCTTTGGTATGTATGGGATAAGTGTCCCGGATATAAACCTATCGGAGTAAACTACTCTTAATTTGAATAATCCGTTTGATATCTTTTCCCTCTCTCTATCCAAAATTTCACTAACAGATAAAATGAGATCAAATTCCTCTTTTGATTTGGAATAAAAATGGCGGAGGGTCGCCCTTACTCTCTGAACATGCTCTTTAATGTCAGGGGTATCTCCGTTCAGTACTTTTATAGTCTCTATGAATTTAATCATCTGTTTAAAGGAAGGTAAATTTTATTAATCATCTCGGAGTACTCCTCTTCTACATTGCTATTGATAGTAATCCCGCCGCCACTCCTGTAAAACATGTTCCCATAACTATCAAATTCAATATATCTTATCAGCACCGCCGAGTCAAGAATTTTGCCGTCAAAAAAGCCTGCAACGCCGGTATAAAACCCTCTGGGGAGCAATTCGGCCTTTGATATCAATTCAACCGTAGATCTCTTAGGTGCCCCTGAAATTGATCCCGCAGGAAGCAGCGACATTATAAGACTTCCTAGCGAATTAGTATACTCCGGTTTTATCCTTCCCCTTATATCGGAGCTAACCTGCAAAATCTCCCCTCTATCTGTTGAAATTTTGTCAATATATCTGTATCGCTCAACCCAAACATTTTCTGAAACCATACCAATGTCGTTTCTGATAAGATCAGTTATTGTGGCGTGCTCACAACTCTCTTTGTAGTTATTAAGTATTCTCTCCTCTGCATCGGGTAAGGTTGCATCTATTGTCCCTTTCATAGGAAAAGAGGATATAATCCCATTCTCCACCTTTACAAATCTCTCAGGTGAAAAAGAGAGAAATCTGTCAGGAATATAAAATGCAAATGGTGAATTAGTAGATGATAAAATTGTATAGGGAGTGAGGTCTGTAGATATTCTGCTTTTACAAGTCAGATTTGCAAGATATGAGTCACCTC
>JASDTD010000044.1:0-2654 GCA_041441395.1 Bacteroidales bacterium
TTTTTCCGGGTATAGATTGTGGTGCCTGCGGTGCTCCAAGCTGTGAGGCACTTGCGGAGGATATTGCCAAGGGGCAGGGAGAGATAAGCTCTTGTATATTTCTCAGGACAATATATGAAAAGAGAGGAGAGCTGGGTCTGGATGAGGCTGTTAAGATAATGGAGAGAATATGGGGTGATGCCCGTTTTGATAAGGAATAAACTAAATTTTACATTATAAAGGATATGAAAGTAAGGGATATCGCAGAGAGTTTGTCTCTGAATGTTTTTTCTGCGCCTGAGGGGCTTGACAGAGAGGTTACAGGTGGTTATGCATCGGATTTACTATCAGATGTTATGGGGCATGCACAGGAGGGGCATATCTGGATTACTCTTCAAACTCATAAAAACATAATGGCTGTGGCATCTCTGAAGGATATTGCTGCAATTATTCTGGTAAAGGGTTTTGAGCCGGATCCCGATACAGTTGAACTCTCGGTAAAAGAGGGTATTCCTGTTTTGGGTACAAAGATGCAGACATTCGAACTTACAGGAAGACTCTACGAAATGTTAAAATGATCAGGGCAGATTTGCATATACATACTGTTCTCTCTCCCTGCGGCGACATTGAAATGACCCCTTTGAATATTATCTCAAGGGCTGCAGAGGAGGGGCTGGATGTCATTGGGATTGCAGATCATAACAGCACTCTTAATTGCCTGGAAATATCAAGAGTTGGAGAGGAGAGGGGAATATTTGTATTATGCGGTGCAGAGGTTACTACTCGTGAAGAGGTTCATGTGCTCTGTTTTGTTGAGCAGAACCGCCTTTCAGAGCTTCAGGATTTCCTGGAGAAGAGCATAGTCAGGATTCCTAACAATCCTGAGGTATTCGGTTACCAGCTTGCAGTTAATTCAGATGAGGTGGTTGTCGCAGAAATTGATTATTTGCTTATAAATGCTATTGACAAGAGTATTGAGGAGGTTGGCGGTTTTGTCCATTCTCTTGGCGGAATCTTTATTCCTGCTCATATTGACAAGGGGTCAAACTCGGTATACAGTCAGCTTGGATTTCTCCCCTTTGGGATGAGTGCCGAGGCCCTGGAGCTCTCCCGTAATGCAGATGCCTCTGCAATGGCTGCAAAAGATAAATCCGTCAGAGGATTCAATTTTATCAGGAGTTCTGATGCTCACTATCGTGAGCAAATAGGGAGTGCATACACTCTGCTTGACATATCAGATGTCTCATTCTCATCTCTTAAAAGAGCTCTTTTATCAACTCAGAATCCACCCCAATTCAAAACAAGATGAATGATCTCTCCCTTCATATAATTGATATTATTCAGAACTCAATAAGTGCGGGGGCAACTCGTATTACCCTGATTGTAGAGGAGAATATCCCTGATGACATTCTAACAATTGTTATCGAAGATAACGGCAAAGGCATGACAAGAGAGATTGCGGAGAGGCTGGAAGATCCTTTCTATACCACCAGAACTACAAGAAGAGTGGGTATGGGGATTCCCCTTTATAAACAATCGGCTTTGCAAAGCGGAGGAGGGCTTACTATCTCTTCCGAACCGGGAAAGGGTTGTGTAGTGAAGGCTTGGTTTGGCCATTCAAATATTGACAGACCTCCCCTCGGGAATGTAGCAAACTCATTTGTACTAATGGTCTCGGCAAATCCTGACATCCATTTTATACTCAGATATATATTCAATGGTAATGATTATGTTTTTGATAGTGTTGAGGTTGCAGAGGTGCTTGGTGATATTCCTCTGAGTGATGTAAGGGTTATTAAAATGCTGGAGGAGATGATTGGGGAAAATATAGCTGAATTGAAGAGTTAAAAGGGGTTTACATGAAAAAGAGGGTGGTTGTTCTTTCCGGTGCAGGTATCAGTGCGGAGAGTGGTTTGGATACATTCAGAGGCTCTGATGGTTTGTGGGCAAACTATAAAATTGAGGATGTCTGTACTCCTGATGCACTTAGAAAAAATCCTGAAGTGGTTCTCAATTTTTATAATATGAGAAGAGAACAGCTTTTAAAAGTTGAGCCGAATGCTGCCCACTATGCATTGGCAGAACTTGAAAAACACTTTATTGTTAATATTGTAACTCAGAATGTTGACAATCTTCATGAGAGGGCTGGGTCAACTAATGTTCTTCATTTGCATGGAGAGTTGTTAAAGAGCAGAAGTATTAAAAATCCATCATTAATTATTGATACGGCGGGCGATGTTCATGTCGGCGACCTGGCGCCCGATGGCTCGCAGCTGAGGCCTCATATAGTTTTTTTTGGGGAGGAGGTTCCTGAGCTGGAGAGGGGTGCACAGTTAGTTTCACTTGCCGATATTTTTATTGTTGCAGGAACCTCGTTAGCTGTCTATCCGGCTGCAGGTCTTGTTGATTATGTGAGCCATGAAGTGCCCTGTTTTCTTGTGGATCCTGCTGATGTAAGACCTTCATACAGAAAGTTTAATCATATCAGAAAAAGGGCTTGTGAAGGGGTGCCGGAGTTGTGCTCTCTTTTAATTTCAAACTTTTAACTTTTAATTTTACACTTTTGCTGCTATTTGATTTTGTAAATGGAAGGAAATTGTATATTTTTACTTATGTTTTTAACAGGGAATTTCAATAACATCATAAAATATGAACAAAATCAAGTCCCTAGAAGA
>JASDTD010000045.1:0-65345 GCA_041441395.1 Bacteroidales bacterium
CGCCGATGGTACTGCTATACCAAGTGGGAGAGTAGGTAGCCGCCATCTTTTACAAGAGTCTGATGATTTAATTATCATCAGACTCTTTTTTTTTTTGTGTTATAAAATCATTTTTCCCGGAGAAATCACAAGTCCGTTTATATCAAGGGTTAGGTTTGTTCTCTGGGCTAATAAACAGCTACCATAGAATACTATTAGAACTATTGTAATTAATATTTTTTTCATGATCTGTAATTTAATGTTAGTTGAGATATTCGCATTGAGAAATGCTGCCGGGTTCATATCTTCATAATTCCTTTTTGCCGCTAAATGCAGATGAGGAAAATTATTCAATAAAAGATTAAGTATTTTATTTAATCTCCCATCCAAGTGCACTGGCTCCTAGTATGGCAGCATCTGACTCTTTTAGCTGAGAAAAGAACACCTCAATTTTTCCTCTCCAAAGATGAAGAAGGTTAGCATTCATATGTTCAACAATTGGTTTAAGGATTAAATCGCCTGCCCTTGAAAGGCCTCCAAAGAGAATAATTGCCTGTGGGGCGGAGAAGGCAACAAATTCTGCAAATGATTCTCCAAGTTTTTTACCTGTGAATTCAAAAATTCGAATGGCCATTTTATCTCCCTGAGCAGCTGCCTCATAGACATCCTTACTTGTTATATTGTCTGATATTCCTCTTAGAGTACTGGATTCATCAGAAGACTCAAGCCACTCTTTTGCTGTTCTTGCAACACCTATCGCAGAGGCATAGGTCTCAAGACAGCCCGTTCTTCCGCAATTGCACAGTCTTCCGTTGTATCTTACAGCTGTAGTATGGCCCAGCTCTCCCGCAAATCCATCGTGTCCGTAAACTACATCACCATTGATCACTATCCCGCTCCCAACGCCTGTGCCCAGAGTGATCATAATGAAATTCTTCATGCCTCTTGCGGCGCCATATGTCATCTCTCCGACAGCAGCAGCGTTTGCGTCATTTGTAAGTGCAACGGGTATGTTAAGTTTGTCTCTCATAAGCTTGGCAAAGGGTATTGCAACTCCTCCTCCCCACACCAGATTTACTGCATTTTCAATAGTACCGGTATAATAATTTCCATTAGGGGCACCAATTCCAATGCCTCGTACTTTTGATAGTCCACCTGTTTTTTCAGCCAGTTTCTCAAGTGCCAGGCACAAATCTTCAATAAACAGATTCACATCTTTGTGAGTGTCTGTTCTTATTGATGTTTGTGCAAGTACTGTTCCCTTTGTGTCAACTATACCCAATTTACTGGTCTGACCACCAATGTCTATTCCCGCTACATAAGGTTTTTCCATATCTTTTCTTTAAATTAAGCTGTCTTAATATCTTTATTTACGTTTTTATGTCCGGCAATTGCATAGAAGAAAATGTATAGTACTCCGGCAAGTACCAGAAAATAGCTATTCATAAAACCTGCCATATCAGCAATCCATCCCTGAACTGCAGGTAATATACCTCCCCCGCAAACCATTGTCATAAAAAGACCTGAGGCAGCTGCAGTGTATTTGCCAAGTCCTGATGTTGCAAGGTTAAAAATACTTCCCCACATAACAGATGTACAGAGACCAACAAAAATCAGGAACATGATTCCAACAGGGACCTCTGCCATCCCGAAAGAGATATCGGATTTAAACACCGGCATTTTAACAATAACATCAACAGGCATAAAAATGCCAAATAACACCAGGATTATTGCAATAGAAGAGACAGTGGTAAGCATCGTTTTGCTGGAAAATTTTGAGCCAAGTATGCCTCCGGTCAATCTGCCCAATAGCATCAGGAACCAGTAAGTTCCAACTACTGTGCCTGCAACGGAAGGGTCCAGACCCATACCTCCTGATTCTAATCCGGATGTAAGAAACAGATTAGCAATGTTTGGAATGCCAACCTCAACTCCAACATAAATAAAAATTGCTATCATCCCAAGTACAAAGTGGCGGAATGAGAGTGCACTATGGGGATCCTTAACCCTCTCTTTTTTCTCTTTAGATATAAAAGGCTCGGGTATATCAACGAAGTACAAAACAAAAAAGGCGAGAATAAATATACCCATGGCAAGGAATAGCGCCGGATTAGCCTTGGCTATGGTTCGCATACTCTCATCTGTTCCCATCAGATATCCAACAAGCACAGGTACTATTGTAGCCCCGATTGAATTAATTGATCCTCCAAATTGCAAAAGTTGATTTCCCTGTCTCTCATTTGATCCTAAGCCATTTAGCAGTGGATTTACGACAACATTAAACATTGTCATTGCAAAACCGGTAATGAATGCTCCCAGAATATACACAGCAAAATTCTCAACCTGTCCTGAGAAAAATGTGGTCCCAACTCCCAGGAATCCTACAATAAGTGCAGTCAGAGCAGTTTTTTTGTATCCTATCTTCTGAAGCATCATACCTGCGGGGATTCCCATAAATGCGTATGCAATAAAAATTGCAAAATTCCCCAGCTGGGATAGAAAATTAGTTGCTCCAAATTGATTCTTTACTATTACACCCATTGGGTTTTGCAGCCCTGTAACAAAGGCTATCATAAAGAACAATGCAAACATCATTGCAATTGGCAATGCGTAACTTTTTTTCTGGTGGTTATTCATTAATATATTTTTTTGAGGTTACTTATATTAAAAGTCATTAAAGTTCAAAGTTAGCAAAAGGAGAGATTAAAAATGGTATTTTTGTCTTCTAAAATTGAAGTATGAAGTTTAAAGGAATATATTTTTTAGTGTTTATTGTTTTAAGTAACACTTCTCTTTATGCTCAAAACGGGGATACCCTCAGAATCATAAAATTTGACGGTAGTTTAAAGACAAAGTTTGAGTATGCAACAGAGACATCAAAATCAAGATTTTCTGTAAGAAATTCAAGAATGGGTATTTCAGGGAGTCCGTTTAAAAGTGTAAGTTACAGAGTACAGGTAGAATTAAGCAATCAAGGTAAATTTGAGGTGCTGGACCTTTCAGCAACTATAGAGCCTTTTAAAAATCTAACTTTTACTTTAGGGCAAACCTCTATACCTCTTTATAATTCTTATCAGACAACCCCATCTCAAATGCTCTTTGCAAACAGATCTTTTCATGTTAAATACTTTGTGCCGGGAACGAGGGATATTGGATTGTCAGGACACTATACAACCTTAGTCTACGGAGTCCCTCTCGATTTAAAGGCAGGTATATTTAACGCATCAAAAATTAATGATCCGGTTTGGACTGAGAAGATATCCTGGGGAATGAGTGTAACTGCAGGTCAAATGAGAGGGCTCAGAGCCTCTGCTAAAATTTATAGGTATCCTGCCGGTGAAAGAGATCTTTTTGTTTGGGGAGGCGATGTCAGATATGGTGGAGATAGATATAAACTTGAGGCTGAGTTTTTAAGCAGAAAGAACCTTTTTGACAATCAAATTTTAAATTCAGCTTCTCTCCAGGGTGCTTACTCTTTCCCTCTTAAAAACACAAGGATTTTTAAGGATATTACCCCTGCTTTAAGATGGGATATGATGGGCAGAACAGATAATGATAATCTTATTGACGCCGGCAGAATTACTGCAGGCCTTTCATTTGGTTTTGACACAAAACCTTTCTCCTCTTTGTTGAGAATAGATTTTGAGAAATACACCGTAAACAGAATGCTTCCGGAGCTCAACCTTTACGAGGAGATGGATTCAGATAAACTTACTATTGAACTTCTAATTGTTTTTTAATACTCTATTTCTATGAAAAACTTCACTGTTTTGATTGTAATTATGATACTCTCATTTGGATGCAGAGAGACAATTAATACCCTTTCAATGGTAGATATTAATGAAATGAAGAGGGTGACCAGTGAGATCTCTTCAGACGAATTTGCCGGAAGAATGCCATTTACCGATGGTGAAAAACTATCAGTTGAATACCTGGCAAAAGAACTTGAAAAAATCGGTTTTGAACCCGCTTTTGGTGATTCCTATTTTCAAATGGTTCCAATGGTAATGATAACATCATCAGTTAAAGGTGATGTCCAATTTAAAGTTAACGGGAAAACTATTCAGCTTAAAGCGCCCGATCAGATTGCTATAAACTCACCACAAACATTGGAGAGAGTATTAATTAACTCTTCCAAACTTGTGTTTGCCGGTTTTGGAATTGACTCAGATGAGTGGAACTGGAATGATTATGAAGGTCTTGATCTGAAAGGTAAAACGGTTATTGTTATGATAAATGATCCGGGATTATATTCCGGGGACTCATCACTTTTTAAAGGCAGAGAGATGACATATTTCGGCAGGTGGACATACAAATTTGAAGAGGCAGCAAGAAAAGGGGCGGATGCTGTTCTGATAATTCACGAAACAGAGGGTGCCGGTTACGATTTTAATGTTCCGAGAGGTAGTTCTATTACACCAAGATTTTTTATTGATGATAATGGTGCATCAAAAAGGTCTCTTGCAAATGGATGGCTTAGTGCAGAGAGTGCCGGAATTATATTTAAAGAACTGGGTTATGATATAGATTCACTAAGATCTGCTTCTGCCAGGAGGGGATTTAAGCCATTTGAGTTGAATGCTACATTTTCAGCAGAGATTTCAAATAAAATTGTGAGAAACAGCTCTACAAATGTTGCCGGGATACTCAAAGGAAAAATAAAACAAGAAGAGGCAGTTATTATAACAGCTCACTGGGACCATTTTGGTGTTGGAGAGCCTCAGCATGGTGATTCAATTTACAATGGAGCGGTTGATAATGGAACTACAATGGCATGGGCTCTGGAGATAGGCCGAATGTTAAATAAAAGCGGAGAGAGTCCGGAGAGATCTGTAATTATACTATTCCCAACAGCAGAGGAACAGGGATTGATTGGGAGTGAATTCTACGCTCAGAATCCTGTGATTTCTATGGAGAATACAATTGCCTGTCTTAATAATGATATGATGGTGCCCAGAGGAAGGATGAGAGATGTTACAATGATAGGATACGGTTATTCTACTCTTGATTCTCTCTATGAAGTGATGGCCTTAAAGCAGGACCGGTATCTTTTGCCTGATCCAAACTCACACACTGGTCTCTTCTTCAGAAGCGATCACTTCCCGTTCTTTAAACGAGGAGTTCCCTCTATATGGGCATACGGATGTTATGATAGCAGGGAGCATGGAAAAGAGTGGGCTAAGTCAACCTGGGATGATTTTATTGCAAATGTTTATCACAGACCGGCTGATAATTTCAATCCCGAATGGGACTGGAGCGGAGTAGCTGAGGATGTCTCTTTAGCATATGATGTAGTAAGAGAGTTAGTGAAAATTGACACTCCCAGACCAAAAATTAAATAGATATGACTGTAAACACAATTATTACACCAGCAACATTAGATGATTTACCAAATATGGTAGATTTTCAGCTTAAAATGGCCTCTGAAACGGAGGGCTTAGAACTTGATAAAACAGTCCTTGAGAGGGGTATTGAATCTGCGCTTAATGATTCCGGCAAAGCAAGATACTTTATTGCAAAAAATAATGATAAGACGGTTGGAATGTTAATGATAACTACCGAATGGAGTGACTGGAGAGCGGGATGGGTTTGGTGGATTCAATCGGTATATGTAATACCGGAAATGAGAGGAGAGGGGGTCTTTGGTGCATTGTACTCATATGTAAAGGAATTGGTTACGGAGATGCATGATGTTATGGGCATTAGATTATATGTAGATAAAAGGAATGTGAAAGCCCAGAAAGTATATGAGGCTGTCGGTATGACAGGGGAGCATTATGCTACTTTTGAGTGGATGAAGAATTTTTAGGAATGCATAAATTCAGACAGCCTTTAATATTTCTTGCCGGTTGCGCATCTCTTGCCCTCTCCTATTATATTGGGATGGGATTAAGCAGGATTGCTTCAGGTTATATTTCTCCCCCTGTGGCAGGAATGTTAGTACTCTTTATTTTTCTCAGATTAAAACTGGTTAAAGAGGAGTGGATTAAAGAGCCGGCAGCTCTTTTTCTGGATAACCTTATGTTATTTTTTATACCCGTAACGGCCGGAGTTGCCCTTATCCCTTTTTCTTCAGTGCAGAAAGATGCAGTATCAATTGTTATCGCTGCAACAGTAAGTACATGGATTGTTCTTTGGGTCGCCGGCAAGGTTGCACAGAAAATTGACAGACGATGAAAACAAAAATTTTACTGGAACTTGGTTTCATCTTAATCACTTTAATCTCATACCTGATTGGAAGGGTAGTCTACACAAGGACTAAATGGATGATCTTTCACACAGTTATTGTTGCAACAGCTGTTGTTATTATTATATGTTCATTTTCTGGAGCGGGAATGGAACTATACGAAGAGAATACACGGGTGCTCAAATATCTGCTCAATATTTCTGTTGTCGCTTTTGGATATCTTCTCCATAAACACTTCGATTATATTAAAGAGAGAGGGCTGGCCATATTTTCTGCCACTCTGCTTGGTAGTATGGCTTCATTGGTGTCCGTGATTGTACCATCTTTACTGGCAGGCTCTGATTCTACTGCAATTATTACCCTTCTTCCCAAATCGGTAACTAGCCCTATTGCGATTGTATTGTCAGCTCAGCACGGAGGTGACATCTATTTAACATCGGTAATTGTTATCATAGCCGGAATTTTTGGTGCTGTAACCGGACCCTGGTTTTTGAAAATTTCAGGAATTGACTCTCCTTTGGCAAAGGGGATAGCACTTGGATCTGCATCTCATGGAATAGGGACAGCAAAAGCTCTTGAAATGGGAGCTCTTGAGGGGGCTGCAGGGGGATTAGCGATTGCTCTGATGGGACTTTTTACCTCTCTTCTTGTCCCTCTTTTTGTGAAGCTACTTCTTCTCTTTCTATAAGTTTATCATGATATTTTCTGAAGAAGATTAACATTATAAGTCCTCCTATAAGAGCCCAGAACATGTCTGCCTGAGTATCCCACTCATAGCCTTGCGTTCCAAGGAAATCATCGGCACCGGTCTCTGAAATAATTGCTGCCAGCCACTCAATCAATTCATAAATGGCGCTGAATGCCATTGCAAAAGATATTGCATAAATTGAGTTCCAAATACCTTTTTGTAGTATTTTTCGTCTGATGAGAAATTCCCTTACAACCAATACCGGTGTGAATCCCTGTAAAAGATGACCAATTTTATCATAACTATTCCTTCCGCTTCCCAGCAATTCTCCGATAGTGTTGAACAGAGGAACCTTAGCGTAGGTGTAGTGACCTCCGATAAAAAGTATTATACAATGTATAAGAATTACATAATAAGTAAAATTTGAGAATCGTAACTTTTTGTAGGTTAGTCCAAAAAGCATCAGTGCAATTACTCCCGGAAGCACCTCTAGTACCCAGGTTGAGTATTTGTAAGGATTAATTCCTGACCAAACGAGCACTGCAAAGAATATTGCCAGCATCCAGTGAAACCTGTTCATAGTTTATGGATTTAGTTACACAATTTTAATAAAAAAAACGGTGTCTCAAATAATGATACACCGTCTTATTATTCTGGAAGTACTAATTAGTAGCTTCTTCTGCTTCCTCTGTCATATCCGCCGCTGCCGCCACGGTTTCCACCGCCATTGCCGCCACGACTTCCGCCACCGAATCCGCCACCGCGGTTTCCGCCACCGAATCCGCCTCTGCTGCCACCTGTCCTCTCTTCGCGAGGCTTAGCTACATTAACGGTAATAACTTTACCATCGTATTCAGCTTTGTCAAGCTCTTCGATAGCTTTTTTGCCCTCCTCTTCGTTAGGCATCTCTACGAAACCGAAGCCTCTTGACTTACCGGTTTCTCTGTCCATGATTACTTTTGCAGATGTGATTTCGCCATACTCGGCAAACAATTCTCTGAGGTCGCCATCTTTGATAGCCCAGCTCAGGTTTGAAATGAAAATGTTCATTAAATAAACTAAAAAATAAAATAATAATTAATTGATGGAGTCACCTGTGTAATACATTATACAAAAGTCTACTTAACGAAATTTTCTACGATTAAAGTGAGATGTTTTGAATATCTGTCAAAAGAACTAAAGGCTCCATCGGCGACAAAGGTAATCCTTATTTTTATATTTCCAACTTTTTATAAATTGATTTGCATAATATTATGGGCTATCTTTGTCCAGTTATGGTTAAAGAGGTCAAGAGCAAAAAGATAGAACATCTTTTTAAAACGCCGATAATTCAGCAAACTGCTTATTGGTCAAAGGTTAAGAGCCATTTTGGGATGCAATCAATAGCCTTTGATTTTTTCGTGTATAAAGACGATGAGGTTATCTTAAGGGATTTGGTAGTCTTTATTAAAAATGTCGATAAAGATTATTCTGTGGCGTATGTTCCATATGGTCCCGAGACTGAACCAATAAAGGAGGAGCAGGGGGCCCTTCTGGAGGCGTTGTCTGAGCAGTTGAAAGAGTATCTGCCTCAGGGTTGTATAATGATAAGGTATGATCTTGTATGGGAATCTATTTGGGCAGATGATCCCGATTATAAAACGGATCAGGGTATATGGCTGGGTCCGCCATCCAGGGGAGCTCAGGAGATACGGTTTAACTACTCTACAATTTCCGGTAATTTTAGAAAATCGCCTACAAATATTCTTCCCTCTAATACTGTGTTGGTCAATATAGATTCACAGGAGGCTGAAATTCTGGGAAGGATGAAGCCTAAGACAAGGTATAATATTGCTCTTTCTGCAAGAAAAGGTGTAAATGTGAGGGTTGCCGGGCTGGAGAGTATGTCAGTTTGGTATAATCTTTACAAAGAGACTGCAATAAGAAATAACTTCTACCTCCATTCAGAAGATTATTTTAAAGTGGCTTTAACAGAAAAGGCGGGAGATTCTCTATCACCTGCAGATGTCTCGCTTCTGATTGCTGAGTATGAATCTATTCCACTGGCGGCAATGTTTCTTGTTGTAACCGGTAACAGAGCAACTTATCTTTACGGAGCATCCTCCTCTCTTCACAGACACCTGATGGCTCCGTACTCAATCCAGTGGAGAGCAATGACTCTGGCAAAAGAGAAGGGTTGTATCCAGTATGATATGTTTGGAGTCTCTCCGGGAAATGATACAACACATCCAATGTATGGATTATATAGATTTAAAAGTGGATTTGGTGGTTCTTTATACCACGCAATGGGATGCTGGGACTACCCCCTTGACCATAAAATATACCCCCTTTATATAGCTTCAGAGATAAAGAATCAATCATATCATCTTACTTAATAAAGACGGCCGGTTAACCGGCCGTCTTCTTTATAAAGTATCTTAAGTTAAGCTATCTGCTAAGTTTGTGAATTGCGAGGCCGCTCCTTAGTTTAGGCTCAAACCAGGTTGTCTTTGGTGGCATAATGTTGCCGGTATCTGCAATGTCGATAAGCTGTTTCATTGATACAGGGTAAAGGGCAAATGCTGCAGCCATTTCGCCTGAATCAACTCTTTTGCTTAATTCCGCAAGACCTCTTATTCCGCCAACAAAGTCTATTCTCTTAGATGTTCTAAGATCTTTAATGTCCAGTAATTTGTCAAATACAAGATTGGACAGAACAGTAACATCAAGGATGCCTATTGGGTCATTGTCGTTATAAGTTCCCTGTTTTGCAGTAAGAGAATACCACTTATTATTCAGATACATAGAGAAGTTATGAAGAGAGGCCGGAGAGTAAATGGCAGATCCCATCTCTTTAACAATGAAATCCTCTTCAAGTCTCTTTAAGAACTCCTCTGATGACATTCCGTTAAGATCTTTGACAACTCTGTTGTAGTCAATAATTTTAAGATGACTTTCAGGGAAGACAACAGCCATAAAGAAGTTATACTCCTCATCACCGGTATGGTTTGGATTATTTTTTCTTTTCTCCTCGCCAACAAGTGCAGCTGCAGCTGTTCTGTGGTGACCATCAGCTACATAAAAAGCAGGGATTGAGGCAAAAATTTCAGTTATTCTGGTGTTTGTTTTTTCATCTTCAATAGTCCAGAAATGATGTCCAAAACCATCTTCAGCTACAAAATCGTACTCTGCCGGCTTGCTTTTTACTACACTGTCAACAATAGAATTTATCTCTTTATCGTCCGGATAGGCAAAGAAAACAGGCTCTATGTTTGCATCCTGAATGCGCACATGGATCATCCGGTCCTCCTCTTTATCCTTTCTTGTCAACTCATGTTTCTTTATTTTCCCGGTAAGGTAGTCTTCAACATTGGCACCGACTACAAGCCCATACTGAGTTCTTCCCTCCATTGTCTGAGCATATACATAGTACATCTCTTTTTTATCCTGTACAAGCCATCCTCTCTCCTGCCAAAGTTTGAAATTTTCAACAGCTTTGTCATAAGCTTCCTGAGAGTGTTCATCAATAATAGTGTCAAAATCAATTTCCGGCTTTGTAATTCTTAATAATGATTTTTCACCGGCCTCTGATTTTGCTTCAACCGAATTCAGTACATCATACGGACGGGCTGCAACCTCTCTTACCAACTCTTTAGGAGGCCTTACCGCTGCAAAAGGTTTAACTTTTACCATCTGTTTGTCTAAATATTATATTATTACTTGTTTACCTGGAATGTGCGGTCTCCGGTTGCAAAGAACTTTACTATTTGATTTGCTGCGGCGAGTCCTGCATTTATATTTGCTTCAGCTGTTTCTGCCCCCATCTTTTTAGGTGTTGCAAAAACTCTTCCCGGAAACTTCTCATTAAGCAGAGCTTGGTTATCCGCAGCTATATCTGTAACATACTTAAGGTCCGGTCTTTGTTCAAGTACGGCAGCAAGTTCCTCCTCATTAATAACCTCTTTGCGGGCAGTATTTATCAGGCAAGCGCCTTTAGGCATTTTTGACATTAAAGTCAGACCAACAGACTTTTTAGTCTCTGCTGTTGCCGGTATATGCAGGGACAGGAAGTTTGATTTCTCGTACAGCTCCTCAAGGGTTGGAACAGGAGTGACCCCCTCTGCCATAATCTTATCCGGATCAACAAAAGGATCAAATGCAATTACATTCATTCCAAAACCTTTAGCCAGCCCGGCAACAAGTCTGCCTACATTACCATATGCATGTATACCTATTGTTTTACCTTTCAGCTCGCTTCCGGTACCCGGATTAAATGAGTTGCGGGAAATGTAAATCATCATTCCTATTGCAAGTTCAGCGACAGCATTTGAGTTTTGTCCCGGAGTGTTCATAGCAACAATCCCTTTTGAAGAACATGCTGCCAGATCCAGATTGTCATACCCTGCACCGGCTCTCACTACAATTTTGAGTTTCCCGGATGCCTCAACCACCTCTGATGTAACCTTGTCTGATCGAACAATCATTGCATCGGCATCTGCTGCTGCCGCAATAAGTTCCTGAGGTGTCGTATATTTTTCCAGAAGAGCAAGTGTGTGACCAGCTCCTTCAACGATTTTTCTGATACCGTCCACCGCAGCTTTAGCGAATGGCTTATCGGTTGCTATTAGTACTTTCATCTTTTTGTTTTGATTAAACAATTAAGCATTAAGTTTTTCAAATTCCTTCATACATTCAACCAATGCCTTAATGCTTTCAACAGGGCAGGCATTGTAGGTAGATGCACGGAACCCTCCTACAGAGCGGTGTCCTTTAATACCTACCATCCCTCTCTCTTTGGCAAATGCCATAAAGCTCTCTTCCTTATCTTTATACTCATCAGACATCACAAAGCAAATATTCATCAGAGAGCGATCTTCAACAGCAGCTGTACCGACAAACATTTTATTACGGTCAATTTCGTTATACAATAACGCTGCTTTCTCCTCATTGTGTTTTTGCATTGCTTTTAGTCCGCCATTTGCCTTAACCCATTTCAAGGTCTCATTCATTACGAATATTGAGAATACAGGAGGAGTATTGAACATAGACGACTCTTTAATATGAGTTCTGTAATCCAGCATTGTAGGAAGATATCTGCTTACTTTACCAAGAATCTCCTCTTTAACAATTACGAATGTTACTCCGGCAGGGCCAACGTTTTTCTGTGCACCACCATAAATCAGTGCATATTTGCTTACATCTACAGGACGGCTCATTATATCAGAAGACATATCGGCAACAAGATTAACAGGACAATCCATATCTTGTTTTATTTCAGTTCCGTAGATTGTATTGTTTGTTGTAATGTGAAAATAATCAAGATCAGCAGGAATTTCATATCCTTTAGGAATATAACTGAAGTTTTTATCTTTTGAAGAGGCTATGGCAACTGCATTTCCCAAAGCTTTTGCCTCTGCAAGTGCTTTCTTAGCCCATACTCCTGTCTCAAGGTAACCTGCTTTGTTTTCGAGCAAGTTCATTGCTACATATAAGAATTGCAAACTTGCACCACCTCCGAGGAAAAGAACCTGATAACCATCAGGAATTCCAAGAAGTTCTTTCCATAGTGTGCGGCACTCTTCCATAACGGCTTCCCACTCTTTTGACCTGTGAGATACCTCGATTACTGACATTCCGGTACCCTTGAAATCGGTTAAAGCGTCTATGGCAGCCTGAACTGCCACTCTTGGCAGAACACACGGCCCTGCGTTGAAATTATGAGCAACTTTCATGATGTAAAATATTTTTAATAATTATGGTATTCTTGCTTCAAAGGTAACTTAAAAAATACGAATCCCAAATATTAATTGGCCAAAAATTGAGTATCTGTTAGGATTAGCTTAATTATTGCTAATAATTCTTAAGTTTTTCCCGTCAGTTATCTTTTCGCAATATTTGCATAGTAATTTGAGATTTGGAGTTGCTGAGAGTGTTGTGAAGGAGGTCTCAATATCCTGATGATTCGTAATACAGGCCGGGTTCATACATTTAGCAATACCCCTTATTTCAGTTGGCACAGATAAAACCCTTTTTTCTACAACCTCAAAATTGTGTATAATGTTAATCTTGGCTTGTGGAGCAATAAGTGCAATTCTATTAATGTCAATGTCCTCGAAATAGGTGTCCTTTATTTTTATAATTGCTTTTTTACCAAGAAGCTTGCTGTCCAGATTGGTGCCAAATGTAATTTGATTTGAGATTTTGCTTAAGCCAAGGATATCAATTACTTTAAATAGTTGATCTGCCGGAATATGATCCAGTACAGTGCCATCTTTAATTGCACTTACCTTCAGTTGTTTTTCCATAGGTGCCATAGTTGATTTGTTATTGATTATTTATTCCGAGAAGAGTTGTGATAATTGCCATTCTTGTGTACACTCCGTTACGAGCCTGATCAAAATAGTATGCATGTTCACTGCTGTCTACATCTTGATGGATTTCGTTAATTCTGGGGAGAGGATGAAGAATCTTCATGTTTGGTTTGGTTTTTCCAAGCATTGATCTTCTTAAACTATAAACATTCTTAACCCGTTCATACTCTATTGCGTCTGTAAAACGCTCTCTCTGAACCCTTGTCATATATATTATATCCATATCTGCTATGCCCTCTTCCAGATTCTCACTCTCCTCAAAGTTAATTCCGCTTATTCTAAGTTGCTCCTTGTACTCTTCCGGCATTCTTAACTCTTCCGGAGCAGTAAATCTGAAAAATGGATTAAAATGGCTCATTGCCTGGAGCAGAGAGTGTACTGTCCTTCCGTATTTAAGATCTCCAACCATGTTAATCCTCAGGTTTTGAAGAGTTCCCTGTGTTTTTAAAATTGAGTAGAGGTCAAGTAAAGTCTGGGAAGGATGCTGATTAGCACCATCTCCTGCGTTTATTACGGGTACAGATGAGACTTCTGAAGCGTACCGTGCACTCCCCTCTAATGGGTGTCTTATTATGATAAGGTCTGCATAATTTGACACCATTTTAATTGTGTCTTTAAGGGTTTCGCCTTTGGTAACACTGGTGTTCCCGGCATCGGAAAAGCCGATTACCCTGGCACCAAGTCTGTTGGCGGCTGTCTCAAAGCTAAGCCTTGTTCTTGTAGATGGCTCAAAAAAGAGGCTGGCTATAACCTTGCCTTTAAAAAATGACTCAGTTTGGCTCTCTTCAAATTTGGCTGCAAGAGACAATACATTAATAATCTCCTCTTTAGAGAAGTCGTGGATGGAGATAAGATGTTTTGACATATTTAGTTTATTGTTTTACTGTTCAATTGTAGATACGAAAGGCTCAATTTCTGAGCAGAATCTTAGTAAATCTCCCCTTCTTACCTTTATCCTGATTTTACACAAGTTGTCAAACTGCTGCTCTTCTATTTGGGCGGAGAAATCTCTTATAAATTTCATAATGTCGTTCATTCTGATGTAGTCATAAGTTATTGAGATGCTTCTCATAGCTGTTTTGCAAACAACCTCTCCCTTTTCAATAGCATCGGATGCAGCACTTTTATAAGCTTTGATGAGTCCGGGTATACCTAGTTTAGTACCTCCAAAATACCGGACAACTACTACCAGTACATCGCTTAACTGATATGAGAGCAGCTGACCTAAAATTGGTCTGCCTGCTGATGAGGATGGTTCTCCATCATCATTTGCCCTCCACAACTCTCCCTCAGGACCAATCCTGTATGCATAGCAGTGATGTCTGGCATCGTGGTAATCTTTTTTTAGAGTATTAATTATCTCCTTAACCTCTTCTTCATTTGATACCGGGTACGCAAAGGAAAGGAATTTGCTTCCAAGCTCTTTATAGATGCCTGTAGATGGCCGTGAAATTGTTTTGTATGAATCTGAGGAGTTTATGTCGTCCATTTAGTATCAGGAACCGTTTCGTAAAATTAGCCTCTTTTTGCTAATTTTGCAAAATGTACAGGGAAGTTTTTATAAGGGATATGAGCCAACTCGGTAGCAGAGTTTCCGGAGAGCTAAATAAAAGCTCAAATTCATCTCCTTTGGAGGCAGTAATTGAATCAAGTTTTGAAGATAATCCCTATTTTACCCCTGATATGCAGAGGTTTGCCCTCAACTCTATTGCTAGCAAAATGCTGCAGGAGAGAGAGTTAAGGGAATGGCTCGGCAAATATAATGATCAAATATCTGAGAAAGACTTTGTTGCAGGGATTATTATGGCAGGTAATATACCTGCAGCCGGATTTCACGACTTGCTTGCCGGATTGGCCGCCGGATTTAATTGTGCAATAAAATTATCAAGAAGGGACAAATACATTATCCCTTATTTGATTACTATTCTAACTGAAATTAATCCTTACTGGGATAGCAGGATTAGTGTGATTGAAAATGTCTCTTTAGGGGTTGATGCTATTTTGGCATCGGGCTCTGACAATACTATGCAAATTATTGGGGAGAATTTTCAGGGTATTCCATCTCTTCGAAGAGGAACAAGGTCATCCGCAGGAATTTTAAAAGGGTATGAAACTATTAGTGATATTGACGCTTTGTGTGACGATATCTTTCTTTATTACGGAATGGGTTGCAGAAATATTACAAAACTTTTTGTGCCTCACAATTATGATTTGTCAATATTTATTAAGGCATCACAAAGGTACTCGAACTTATTACATAACAGAGACTACTCTTCAGTATACAGATACCGGAAAGCACTCCTTAAAATGGCAGGGGATGAGTTTATTGATGCCGGGTTTTTCCTCCTTGCTGAAAATTTTTCATTCCCCCCTCCGGTTAGTATAATTGCTTTGGAATATTATACGGATTATTCTCAAATTGAGAATTTTATACAGCTAAATATGGATAAGATTCAAATTATTGAATGTATAGAGGGTCAGGATTTTTTACGCCCGGGAGAGTCTCAGACACCGGGTCCTGCTGATTATGCAGACGGAAAAGATACTGTAAGTTTTCTACTCTCCCTGGCTCAAAAATAATTATCTATCTTTGTAAAAAGTTTTGGATTAATGATACACAGATTAAAAGCCACAATAGATAGTAATAAGATATTTATGAGAGAGTATGAAGTAAAGGGAGAATCTTCACTTTACTCATTACATCTTTTTTTACAGAATGACCTGGGATTTGCACCGGATCAAATGGTTCTTTTCAGAGGACTTTCCAAAACGAATAAAAAAATTAGCGAATTTGGCCTGTTTGATACAGGTGATGGTACAATGGATAAGATCTCTGTTGAAATGGCTTTTGCAAAAGGTGCTGCATCTCTTATCTATGTTTACAATCCTTTTAAAGACAAGGGTATGAGATTGGAGCTAATTGGCAAAGAGGAGCCCCTTTCAAGAAGATCGTATCCCAGACTTGTAGCCGAAAGAGGTCGCAATCCGGATCAATTCTCTGATGAATATGATGACTTTGAGCCAATCGCTCCTCATACAGAGGGAGACGACAACTTTGATCCGGAAGAGTTGCCGGAGGGCGAAGAGTAATATTAGTCAGGGTATGCCTAAAAAACTTATTTTGATTCTTGGTCCCACAGCCTCCGGGAAAACGGACTACTCAATATCTTTGGCCAAGGAGGTTGGATCTCCTGTTGTATCTTGTGATTCAAGGCAGATATATAAGGAGATGAAAATAGGAACAGCTCCTCCATCTGATGAGCAACTCGCACAAATTCAGCACTATTTTATTTTCTCACACTCAATACACAATCCTTATACAGCCGGCAAATATGAAATTGAGGCAATCTCTTTGTTAGAGAAATTATTTGAGAAACATGATACAATTGTTGCTGCAGGCGGCTCCGGTTTATACGCTCATGCATTATGCCACGGGCTTGATGATTTCCCTCCTGCTGATGAGGAGCTGAGAAGAGTATTAACTGCAAGACTTGAGAGTGAGGGTTTAGAATCTCTGCGAGCAGATTTAAGATTGCTTGACAGAGAGAGTTATGATTCTATTGAAATTGAAAATTCCAGGCGCGTCATGCGAGCTTTGGAAGTCACCATACAGACCGGAAGAAAATTCTCTTCATTTAAAACCGGTGTTGAAAGGGAGAGACCATTTGTAATCGAGAAGAGATTAATTACCAGATCTAGGGAGGAGCTGTACAACAGAATTGACAAAAGAGTCGATTTGATGATAGAGTCGGGATTACTTGATGAGGTTAAGTCTCTGTATAAATTTAAAGATTTGCCGGCATTGAGAACTGTTGGTTATTCAGAGCTGTTTGATTTTTTAGACGGGAGAGTTTCACTGGAGGAGGCTGTCAGTTTAATAAAAAGAAATACGAGGAGGTATGCCAAAAGACAGATTACCTGGTGGAGAAGATATAGTGATCTAAAAATAATATAAAAAAAGGCCGGCTATTCTCCAGCCGGTCTTTTTTATATACATAAGTACCTTTAGAACGGAAGATCATCCTCTCCCGCATCAGCAGGAAAATCAGTAACACCAGCTGCTCCGGAAAGTCCATCCTGTTGTGGTTGAAGAGGTTCCATGCGCTCTAATTTCCAAGCCCTTACATCTGTGTACCAGCGATTGTTAAACTCTCTTGATTCTATGTTAACAGAGGCCTTAACAATATCTCCGATATTATATCGAGCAAGCTCTTCAACTTTATCGGCTCCCCATACATTCATACACACTTTTCTGGGATATTGCTCCTGGGTCTCAATTATAAACTCTTGCTTACTCCAGTTTCCCCTGGCACTTACGCCATTCTGGATACCAAGCTTAGAGTTTATTTTGCCTATAATTTCCAATGCCATATTACTTAGTCTTAGGAGTGTCCTGAGCTGCAGCCTTGTCAATTTTTACAAGTTCAACATCAAAGATAAGAGTAGAGTTTGGAGTAATAACCGGTCCGGCTTGCTGTGCACCATAAGCTAATTCAGAAGGTATAAATAGTCTTATTTTGCCACCCTCTCCAATTAGTTTTACACCTTCGCTCCAGCCTGGGATAACAGCATTAACCGGGAATTTAACCGGTTCTGCATTTCCCATTGAAGAATCAAATTCAGTTCCGTCAATAAGAGTGCCTCTGTAAAATACAGATACTGTATCTTCAGCTGTCGGCTTATTCTCAGAGCCTGGATTAATTATTTTATACTGAAGTCCATTCTCGGCAACTTGAACGCTGTCATTTTGTTTATTCTTCTCAAGAAACTCCTGACCTTTCAGTTTGTTTGCCTCTCCAATCATCTCCTGCTTGATTGTCATATATCTCTGAATAACTGTGTTGGCAGTGGCATCGTCAATTTTTAACTCTCCGCCGGCGAGGACATCCTTCATAGCTTTAGTAACTTCTGCAAAGTTAAGATCGGTAAAGTTTGCATTTTTAAGCATCATCCCAAAAGAGACACCTACTGCATAACTTGCTGAGTCTGTGAGCTCTTTGGATACTTTTACTGAATCTGCGCTCTTTTTCTCTCCGCAAGAAGAGATCATAACTGAAGCAAGGGCTACAATTGCAATTGATTTTAATGTTTTCATCTAAATATTTTTAATTGGTTTATAATTCTTTGTTGAAAAGTATATAGCAATAAGACCTGCTATTGCTGCTACAAAAGATGTAATCAAGATAACTGCTTTTCCGGTATTAACCATATTTATATCGGAGAAGGCCAGATTATCAATAAAGATTGACATCGTAAATCCTATTCCGGCTATTATCCCGGCTGATAGAATTTGCATCCAGTTGATATCTCCGGGTAAATCGGCAATTTTGAATTTTACAGCCGTCCAGCTTGCAAGGAAAATACCAATTGGTTTTCCTAAAAGGAGACCGAAAAATATCCCCGGTACAATTGGTTCAAGAGGAGGGGTAAAAAGTGAAAAGTCAATGATTACACCAGCATTGGCAAGTGCAAATATAGGCATTATTAAGAAGGTCACCCAGGGATGAAGCCCATGCTCAAATTTTATCATTAACGGGTGAATCTGTTTTAGCTTATGATGCATGCTATGGATTACCTGTTGTTGTACAGGATTAGCGAGAACCTCAATCCTGTGGCTGCTCTCTGCGCTAAATTTATTAAGCATGTACCTCATACCTACAATAAACCTTACCTCGTTAACAGTTGTTTTGCCGGGGATTGTCATAGCAACGAGTACTCCTGCTATAGTTGCGTGTATTCCGGAGCCCAGGAAAAGGAGCCAGACCAGTACACCCGGTATAATAAAAGCAGATGGTCTTCTGATTTTCATATAATTGAAAATTACCATAATAGCCAGGATGGCCATAGCAGACAAGAGCATCGTAAAGTTTATTTCACTTGTAGGATAAAAAATGGCAAGTACAACAATAGCACCCAGATCATCAACAATAGCAAGAGCTGTCAGGAATATTTTGAGAGAGAGAGGGACTCTTGACCCCAGCAGAGATAAAATTCCCAGAGCAAAGGCAATGTCTGTTGCCATAGGTATTCCCCAGCCATTTGCACTAATTTCACCATTGTTAAACATAAAATAGATAAGTGCAGGAACTACCATCCCCCCCAAAGCTGCAATGATTGGCAAAGATGCCTGTTTAACTGACGAAAGTTCTCCTACTAATATTTCTCTCTTGATTTCTAACCCTACAACAAAAAAGAAAATTGCCATCAATCCGTCATTAATCCAGTGGAGAAGTGACATTTTGAATTCAAAAGTTCCCAATTTGAAGCCAAGATATATATTGAGATAATCGTGAAGGTAAGACCAGGAGGGCACATTAGCGATTGTTATTGCAACAATCGCACAAATCATTAATACAATTCCTCCTGATGACTGATTTCTGAAAAAAGTTTGAAAAACATTTCGTAACCCAAAACCCCTGTTGAATCTGATAATTTTCTTTAAAATATTCATCTATTTTGAGAAGTTATTGTTATTGAGTTTAACATATTGGGCAATCTTGTAAAGGATCCTTGCTCCAACATTGGCATCCCACTCATCGCTCTTCCCGGGAGAGATCTCGCAGAGGTCAAATCCAATTATTTTTCTATTTGAAGTTGCAAGTAAATAAAGGAGATAGTCTGCTTCTCTGAAGCTTAGGCCTCCGGGTACAGGTGTGCCAGTATTTGGACAAAGATCAGGTGACAAACCATCAATGTCAAAACTTATGTATACTTTTGAAGGGAGTGAGGAGACTATCTCCTCGCACTGTTTCTTCCAGCTTTTTCCTTCAAAGGCATTGTTTTTTAATTCAATATCTGTATAACATCTAATCCGTGGATCAGTGTTTATAATCTCTGCCTCATCTTCACAGAAATCTCTTATCCCAACCTGGGTAAGCTGAGATATTTGATTGATTTCATTTAAAGCGTTGTACATTATAGAGGCGTGAGAGTATGTAAAGCCTTCATATGCCTTTCTTAAATCTGCATGGGCGTCAATATGAAGAATTCCAAATTCTTCACATAATTCAGAGACGGCTTTCATATTACCCAATGGGACGCTGTGATCTCCACCCACAATTCCGGTTATCTTGCCATCAGCAATTAATTGCCTGCAGGAATTGTAAACCAGGGTGTTAATGTTTGCACTTGCTCTGTTTACCTTATCAATTTCCTCTGCAAACTCACTCTGTTCTTTACCGTTTTCCAGCCCTTCAATAACAGATTCCGCTATTTTTCTGAACTTCCTGTTCTCTTTTTCAATCTCTTTATTAGTTGGCAGAGTTCCGATTTTTGTCTTCCATGCATTTGGAACATTAACATCGTAAAGATCCACCTGGAGAGATGCCTCCATAATTGCTCCCGGCCCTTTGTGGGTTCCTGCCCTGTATGATGTTGTGACATCCCAGGGAACAGATATAAGTGCAATTTCAGACTCCTCCAGGCTGTACGGAAGGGCGAAGTAATTTCCATTTGCCATTCCCGGGTCGTTGGGGTTGAAATTTGACATAATTATCCTTATTTACTGTATAGTTTAAATTCTTACATCAATGCTCTCAGTCTCTTTCGTAAAAAATTTTGCGAAAATGAAACTATTCGATAACTTAGGGGAACAAAGGTAACTTTTTTTAATGAAATTTTGAATTTTTCGGATACACAATAAATATGCAAACCAGTTCTGAGTTTTTGCACAATCAGCTTAAGCAATTTTTCGGCTTTGATAGCTTCAAAGGTGAACAGGAAGAGGTCATAAGGCATCTTATGTCAGGCAACGATTCTTTTGTTCTGATGCCTACAGGTGGAGGGAAGTCCCTTTGCTATCAGCTTCCTGCGCTGCTGATGCCGGGAGTTGCTATTATTATATCACCACTTATAGCTTTAATGAAGAATCAGGTGGATGCAATAAGGGGATTTGTAATTGAAAAGGAGGGGATTGCCCACTTTTTGAATTCGTCACTTAACAAAGCACAGATTCAGGAAGTTAAGGATGATCTCCTCTCCGGTCAGACAAAATTACTCTATGTTGCACCTGAGTCTCTTACAAAAGAGGAGAATATAAACCTTCTTAAACAGGTGAAAATATCATTCTATGCAGTTGACGAGGCTCACTGTATCTCTGAATGGGGTCACGATTTCCGCCCGGAGTACAGGAGAATTAACTCCATTGTCCAGGAGATTGGTGAAGCTCCAGTAATTGCTCTTACAGCTACTGCAACACCCAAGGTCCAAAATGATATTCAGAGAAATCTGGGCATGCTGGAGGCAAAGGTTTTCAAAACATCTTTCAACAGGCAGAATTTATACTATGAAATTAGATCTAAGATTAATACTGAGAGGGAGATAATCAAGTTTATAAAATCAAATCAGGGTAAATCAGGAATTATCTACTGTCTGAGCAGAAAAAAGGTTGAGGAGGTGGCACAATTGCTCTCTGTGAATGGAATTAAAGCTCTTCCTTATCATGCAGGTCTTGATGCATCAACAAGAGCATCCAATCAGGATAAATTCTTAATGGAGGATGTTGATGTAATTGTAGCTACAATTGCTTTTGGAATGGGTATAGATAAACCGGATGTAAGATTTGTCATTCACTATGATATTCCTAAAAGTCTGGAGAGCTATTATCAGGAGACCGGCCGCTCCGGAAGAGACGGAGGGGAGGGGAAATGCATAGCATTCTATTCTTACAAAGACATTCAGAAGCTGGAGAAATTTATGCAGGGTAAGCCGATTTCCGAGCAGGAGATTGGCAGGCAACTCCTGTTGGAGACTGCTGCATACGCCGAGTCCAGCCTTTGCAGGAGAAAGATATTGCTGAATTATTTTGGAGAGGAGTATATGGAGGATAATTGCGGAGCTTGTGACAATTGTCTTGTTCCTAAGAAAATGTTCGATGGCAGGGAGGATGTTGCTCTCCTTCTTGAACTAATATTATCTATGAAGGAGCAGTTTAAAGCTGAGCATCTGGCAAATATTCTTGCAGGAGTCTCTAACTCGATTATTAAATCTTACAACCATCATAATATTGAATTCTTTGGTGCCGGAAAGACAAAAGGTGTTCGTTTCTGGCTGGCGGTAATCAGGCAGTCTCTTGTACACCACCTTATCGAGAAAGACATTGAGCGCTATGGATTAATTTCCTGCACAGATTCAGGAAAAGCTTTTTTTGAGAACCCGGTTGAGATTATGCTTGCCGAAGACAGAGAGTATGCTGATGGAGAGTCAGATGATGAGACAGTTGTACCCGGTGGCTCAAAAGCCTCATCAGCAGGAGATGAAATACTCCTGGCGATGTTAAAGGATTTAAGACAATCGGTCTCCAAGAGACATAAGCTTCCTCCGTTTGTAGTCTTCTCTGATCCTTCTCTTGAGGATATGTCTATACATTATCCAATTTCCCTTGAAGAGCTTAAGAATTGCCAGGGGGTGGGAGAGGGTAAGGCTAAAAAATTCGGGAAGGAGTTTGTTGAGCTTATTTCCAAATATGTTAATGAAAACGAAATAGAGAGACCGGTTGATTTTGTTGTAAAGTCAGTAGTTAATAAATCGGCTATAAAAGTCTCAATAATTCAGGGTATTGACAGGAAATTGCCATTGGAAGATATTGCTGAATCTAAAGGGCTGGAGATGGATGAAATCCTGAATGAGATAGAGGCAATAGTAAACTCAGGAACAAAAATAAATATCGACTATTATATCCGTCAGACAATTGATGAGGATAAAACAGACGATATTTATGAGTACTTCAGGACAGAGGCGGTCTCGGACTCTCTGAAGGAGGCCTCTGATGAGCTTGGCCGAGGCTATACTGAGGAGGAGATAAGACTTGTCAGAATAAAATTTCTTGCTGAGATGGGCAACTGACAGGTTAAGGCCTATCCGCAGTGATAATAAAGATCTACAAGATCCTTCATTTTTGAGGGATCTTTTTTTGTCTCGCTTCGAATATCTTTATCGTTATAAGATTTGAGTTTTTTTATTACTCCGTCAATCAGTGCAGAAGAGAAAACTCCATCTTTTTCGTATATGGATCTTTTCTTTTCCAGCTCTTCGGCAGATTCCCAGCAGGAGGCAGGGAGCTGTTCCAGGGATAGTAATTTCTCCTCGTGCTTTTTGTCGTGTATGTTTACATCAACATAGCATCTCTCTGCTATCTCCAGAGCATTTTGATTTTCAAAACCTGTCCTTGCCGCAACAACCAGACCGGCAAGCATCATATATATGTCTGCAGATCCGTCAGGTGATCTCATCTCAACAGTCTGCTTATCAAATATCATATCCTCTCTTGGCTTCTCTTTAGGGTTTGCTATTGATAACATATCGTGTCCTCCTGTCCATCCAAGAGGGACTCTGACAAGTACAGACCTGTTTCTGTCTCCCCAGCAAATGCTTGTGGGAGCCTCCTGATGAGGAACCAGTCTGAAATAGGAGGTAGGGTTGGTATTTCCAAAAGCAGTCAGAGATGATGCGCACTGCATATATCCTGCAATAGCCCTCTTTGCAGATAGTGAAAGAGATCCGTTCTCGGTCATTATTGATTTACCATCTTTAAGCATTCTTGTGTGAAAGTGAAGTCCACTCCCGGCTTTGCCAATTGTTATTTTTGGCGCAAAAGTCACATCCAGTCCATATTTGAATGCAAGTGTCCGTATAATCCACTTGGCAATTACAAGCTGATCTGCAGCTGATTCAACAGGGGAGACAAGGAACTCAATTTCATTTTGCTCATATACTTTCCCGTCTAGTCTAAAGTTGCCAACTTCTGAGTGTCCGTATTTTATCATCCCTCCGGCTTGTGCAATCAGGTTCATCGCTTCTGTACGAAAATGCTCAAATTTTGTAAATGGCTCTGCTTCATGATAACCTTTCTGATTTTCTGCAGGGAAAAGGGGCTCCTCGATATCGCATACATAAAATTCCAGCTCACCCATAGCCTCAAAAGTTAGCCCCGTTGATGCGGTAAAAGATGCAGCAGCCTTTCTGAGAGTATATTCCGGAGAGCTCTCAAGCGGAGTACTATCTTTTGTAAAGTATGAACAAAGTAGTCCAAGTGCCGGAATCTCAGAAAAGGGATCTGCATATGCGGTTGAAAACCTTGGAATTACATACAGGTCACTTGAGCCTGCTTCAATGAAAGGAAAAAGACTTGAACCATCAACTCTCTCTCCGTATGTAAGAATGGACTCGGCATAGTCCAGGCTTGTTACAGGGAAGTTGAGTGTTTTCAGTCTTCCGTCAGCCGCTACATATCTAAAATTTATCAGCCTGATATCGTTGTCTGTAATGTATTGCAGTATATCCTTTTTAGTAAATTCAGACTGGGGTTTGTTAAGGTGTTTTACAAGAGGATTAATGGTGTATTGTAATTTTGAATCCATAGATAACTAATGGTTAATGTTTAAGATTAAGCAAATATAGTAAAAGGATGATTTAGTTTTTTAATAACTTTGTGGGCTATGTTCCCAAAGAAAAAAGTCTATATTATATCAGCCAGTGTTGTTGCAATTATTGCTATTGCAATTATTGCAATCGTTAAATTGCAGGGTAAAAAAGAGGAGGTTTCTCATTTTGTATCAGATACATACAGGACTCTCCATGCTGTTCCTGTTGATGCTGTTGGATTATGGATATTCAAATCACCTTCTGTTTTAGGGGATAATCTTCTCTCTGGAAAACATCCCTTCTCTTCGTTATTGGATCAGCAGAGCGGCCTTTTTAAGATTGCAAACAGATTATCATACCTTCTTAAAAGTGATAAGAGATTGTCATTTCTTGAAAAATCAGATATTAGCACCTCTTTACACTATGCAGGGAAAAATGAGGTCTCCGTTCTTATTTCACTAAACCTTGAGCATTTAGAGGGCCCGGAGGAGAGTGCACTCCTGGAAAAACTTACTGAGGGTAATAAAGGAACATACAGAGATTTTAACGGAGCAATCCTTTACAACTCCTCAGGAGCAATAGTAACGATTCACAAAGATTTTCTGATTGCTTCAACCTCTCCATTGCTTGTAGAGGCCTCCGTAAGGCATTTGAATACGGGCGTCTCAATTCTGGATAATACAGATTTCAAAAAAATTGCCTCTGAAACGGAGGTTGAGGATAATCTTCTTTTTATAAATCATATTCAGATTGGAAAATTATTCTCCGGTTTATCTGCATCAAAATATCTTAAATACGCTGATTTCCTTTCAAAATTTTCATCCTGGAGTGTAATGAATGCATCATTTGATGAGAATCAGCTATTATTTGAAGGGAGTTTATATAATATTAAAGGAGCAGGAAATTTTGCTTCTTCCCTGGAGTGGAGATCCCGAGGAGAATCACATGCAAAGTATATTGTTCCTCATAACACTTTTTTACTATTGACCCTTTCTCCGGAAGATCTTGATAAGGATATAGATAAAATAAGAGAATACAGAGAGTTGTCAAAAAAACTCAATCAACAGAACTGGGAAAAGGCCAAGGAGTGGCTGTCGGCATCAGAGACAAAAGAGATTTCATTTGCTGCAATTCCATACGGAGGCAGACTGGAATGGGTTACACTAATCAGACATTCAAAAGGGAATATTTTTACAAGGTTGAAGAGATCCCTGTTTACAAAAAGCAGTTTGATAAAGGATACGATTACTCAGAATGAGTACTCAGGATTAGCCGGTGAGCTGATAGGATCATTATTTCTCTCAAATAAAGAAGAATTTAAGCTTTCAACAGGAGATTGGACCATACTGGGATCAGAGGAGATTCTTAAAGAATTCGCCTACGGAAAAACATCAAAGTTTTCAATGGCCAGTTTTATTGATCAGACACCTGCCTCCGGATCAATTTCACTAGGGGATGCTCCATTTTCGTTCACGGTGAATTATACTGGTCTTCAGGACACTATTTCATCTCTCTTTAAAAAGGGGATATCAGAGAGTATTCGTGAAAATTTATCAAAAAGAAATCTAGGTATTATACAGTTTGAAACAAAGCCTTTTGAGAAAAGGCCTGATTTTAAGATAGTATTCTACACACGAAATTTGGAGAAATTACCGGTTCCTCCTGTTGATGAAACAGAGAAAGGACCGGGCGGATGGCAAGCAGATACTATAGTAAAGGTCCCGGAAGGGCCGTTTGAGTTAAGAAACTTTGAGACAGGTGAAAAAGAGTATCTGATACAGCTCAGGAATTACAGGCTTCAGCTGGCAGATAAAGACCTTAAGGGTATTTGGGCGATTCCGTTCCAGACTCCTTTACGTGGTTATGTTGAGCAGGTGGATTACTTTAATAACGGAAAGTTACAAATGCTGTTTGCAAGTGGAAATGTGGTTTATTTGCTTGACAGGACAGGAAGATATGTAAACCCTTATCCTAAAAAAATCGCTAAACTTGTTGAATTGGGGCCAAAAGTTTATAGATCTGGCGACTCCTTTATGATTATGCTTCTTCATACCGATAATACATTAGGTTTGTATGATAAGGAGTGCAGACCGGTTCAGACGTGGACAGATATAGAAGTAGAGGAGACAATCAAGGAATTCCCTGAATTGATTGAAGTTGGGGGGAATAAATACTGGGTATTAAGAACTCAGCTGAAGACAAGAATATACACAATTAATGGAATGGAAGTTACAACAGCATTGGGGAATTCATCACTTCTGCCAACAACTCCAATTAAGAGATCCTCCGGTCACGAGGTAGAGGTAAGAAGGGCAGATGGTATTGAAATCCGATTAAATCTGGAGACAGGAGAAATTAAAAAACTGAAAAAGAGGAGATAAATGGAAGGTTTTATTACATTTATATTTACAGCAGTATTAATAATTTTCATTCTTTCAAGAGTGGCTCCGTTATTGCTTACCTGGTGGGTTAAGAAGAAAATATCTAATCTGTCAGGAGGTCATGATCCCTTCATGGAGGTAAATAATAAAGATGGCAGAAAAATTACGGAGGTGGACGGAACTATCGTCAGTGATCAAGTTGAAAGAGATAAGATAGTAGATAGTGATGTAGGTGAATATATTGATTTCGAAGAGAGCAAAAAATAATGGATACATTTAAGCGTCTGCTGGCTTATGCCAAACCACACAGAAATTACTGGCCTGTCTATCTGGTATTGAGTATTTTAGGATTGCTCTTCAGTCTGGTTAATTTCGCTCTTTTCAAGCCATTGCTTGTTGTTGTTTTTGAACCATCTGCACTAAGAATCGTAGAGAACAGACCAGATTTCACACTATCACTGGATTATTTTAATGATATCTTTCAGTATTATCTGGGGAGCATTATGGTTACTCACGGAACACTAAGAGGACTGGCATTCGTCTGTATAATGCTTATTTTATTCACTTTTATGGCAGGGGTAATCAAATATTTGTCTCAACGAGTAATTGTAAGAGTCAGGGTTACCATAATGCAGAGAATCAGGGAAGATCTCTTCAGAAAAATATCAACTCTCCATATAGGCTATTTTACCAATAAAAGAAAGGGTGATATTCTCTCAAGTATATCAAATGATGTTACAGAGGTCCAGAACAGTGTTGCAAACAGTTTTCATGTAATATTCAGAGATCCCCTGCAGGTTATTGGTTTTCTTGCTGCGCTGGTGTATATGTCGCCAAGATTAACAATAGTTACCCTTGTAACACTACCAGTATCGGCTTTTATAATTACCAGAATTACCAGATCACTGAGAAAAGGGGCAATTGATACACAAATGTACATTGGCAGGATATTAAGCCAATTTGAAGAGGCTATATCCGGATCCAGAATTATTAAGGCATTTAATGCTCAGAATTATGTGAGAAAAGCATTTTCCGAGACTAATGACGCACATAAAAATTCCAGCAAAAAGATGTTTTACAGGCAAGAGATGGCAAGCCCTTTCTCTGAGTTTATGGGAATTTCAATAGCAGTAGCAATTCTCTTTTTTGCAGGTTTTATGCATCTCACGGGAAGATTAGGAATGGATTTGCCCTCTCTGATGATTTATATTGCATTTTACTGGAAGGTTCTTGAACCGGCAAAATCTATATCAAATACTTACGCAATGATTCAAAGAGGGCTTGTCTCAGGTGAAAGGATTTTCTCAATTCTGGACGAGCCGGCAGCAATTAAAAAGCCGGATAATCCGGTTAGAATAGATACATTCAAAGAGTCAGTAGAGTTTAAGGGTGTTAGTTTTAAATATAATAATGAGCCTGTTCTTAAGAATATCTCTTTCAGGTTGGATAAAGGAAAGATGTTTGCTCTGGTTGGACCTTCAGGTGCAGGTAAGACAACATTAGTTGATCTTATTCCGCGATATTATGATGTTTCATCAGGGTCTATTGAGATAGATGGCAGAGATATAAGGGATTATGCTCCAAAAGATTTAATAGCTCTTATGGGTATTGTAACTCAGGAGGCTATCCTGTTTAACGATACTGTATTTAATAACATAACTTTTGGGATGGATAGCGTTAAAAAGGATGATGTTATTGCTGCAGCCAAAATTGCAAATGCTCATGAATTTATCATGCAAATGGAGCAGGGGTATGAAACAAATATTGGTGACAGGGGAGGTAAATTATCGGGCGGACAGAGACAACGCCTTGCGATAGCTCGGGCAGTACTTAAAAACCCGCCAATACTAATATTGGACGAAGCTACCTCTGCATTGGATACAGAAAGTGAGAGGCTTGTTCAGGAGGCACTTACCAATCTGATGAAGAACAGAACATCAATAGTTATTGCACACAGACTATCAACTATTCAGCACGCAGATGAGATAATTGTTTTGAAAGAGGGAGAAATAGTTGAGATGGGTAACCATAGTGATCTGATAAAACAAAAAGGGCTATATTCGCACTTGTGCAAATTGCAAACATTTGAATAATTTTCTTGGAACTTGATGGAAAAATCATTGAATAAGCAGCTGGAGCAGAGCTTTAGGGATAACTGGGATAACCCTGCACTTTCTGACTACAAAGGAATTACACTCCATTACCGGGATGTTGCCAGAAGAATAGAAAAGCTTCATATAGTGTTTGAGCAGTGTGGACTACAAAAGGGGGATAAAGTATCTCTCTGCTCAAAAAATCAGGCGAACTGGGGAGTTGTCTTTCTTGCTACTATTACATATGGTGCTGTGGCAGTTCCCATCCTGCACGAGTTTAAACCCGGAAACATTCATCATATAGTAAATCACTCAGATTCCAAGATTCTTTTTGTTGGAGATATAATATGGGAACAGCTAAATGAGGCCGAAATGCCATCTATTCACGCTGCAATACAAGTTTCAGACTTCTCAATACTTTTCTCCAGAAATCCATTAATCGATGAGACCAGGGAGAGATTGAACGAGTATTTTGGAAAGAAATATCCCCGGAATTTCAGAGAATACCATCTTGCCTTTTATGAGGATTCTCCGGATGAACTAGCTATAATCAACTACACTTCCGGTACAACGGGATTTTCAAAGGGTGTTATGCTTCCCTTCAGATCACTTTGGTCAAATGTGATGTTTGCCAGAGAGGTTCATCCGCAGCTTAACAATACATCAAATGTAGTTTCGATGCTTCCTACAGCTCATATGTACGGAATGATGTTTGAGTTTTTGTTTGAAATGTGTATAGGGGCTCATGTGCATTTTTTGACAAGAGTGCCTAGTCCAAAGATTATTATGGAGGCTTTTGCTGAAATTAAGCCGGATATAATTATAGCTGTTCCACTGATAATTGAGAAAATATACAAGAAAAAACTCCAGCCAATCATAAATAAAACTGCAATAAGAATTTTTTTAAAACTCCCGGTACTTGATCAAAAGGTACAAAAGAGAATACTTAACGAGCTTATTAAAACTTTTGGAGGCCGTTTTAAGGAGGTTATAATTGGAGGAGCCGCTTTTAATAAAGAGGCCGAAGCTTTTTTCAGAAAGGTTGGTTTCCCCTTTACTGTAGGCTATGGTATGACTGAATGTGGCCCGATATTAACTTATGCACCATGGGATAATGCAAGACTATACTCATGTGGTAAAGCTGCTCCCCGTATGCAGCTGAGAATTGACTCGGATGATCCCTTTAATATTCCGGGAGAGATTCAGTGTAAGGGGGACAATGTTATGTTAGGCTATTTCAAGAACCCTGAGGCTACTGACTCCTCTTTCACAAAAGATGGATGGATGAAGACCGGGGATATGGGCGTAATGGACAGAGATGGTTTTTATTATATAAGAGGACGATCTAAAAGTATGATACTCGGTCCTTCAGGACAGAATATTTATCCGGAAGAGATTGAAAGTGTTATTAATAATATGCCCTATGTTCTGGAGTCACTTGTTATAGACGAAGGTGGTTCTCTTGTAGCGCTCATCTATCCGGATTTTGAGCAAGCTGAGACAGATGGGTTGCGTAGCCTTGAAGAGAAAATGAGAGAGAACATCACTCAGATTAATGAAGAACTTCCAAATTATTGTAAAATAACAGATTTCAGAATATTTCCGGAGGAGTTTGAGAAGACGCCAAAAAGAAGTATAAAGCGATATCTATATCAAAGAACAGAATTGTAAAATGAACGAAAAACAACTTCAGTTTGACCGCAGCTATCTTGATATGGCTCAAATATGGGCAAGAAATTCATATTGTAAACGAAGACAGGTAGGTGCGCTGATTGTAAAAGAGAGAATGATTATTTCCGATGGTTACAATGGCACACCCTCAGGATTTGAAAATATTTGTGAAGATGAGAGTGGCCACACAAAGCCCTATGTATTACATGCTGAGGCAAATGCAATAACAAAAATCGCCAAGTCAGGCAATAGCAGTGAGGGTGCAACAATGTATGTGACTACCGCACCTTGTCTGGAGTGCTCTAAATTAATCATACAGGCAGGAATTAAAAGACTTGTATATAGGGACAATTACAGAATTACAGATGGAATTGACCTTTTAAAAGTAGTAGGAATAGAGGTAGTAAATTTGTCAGAATAAATTTAATATGAAAGAGGGAATCAGGAGAGGCCTTTGGCCGGCAGTAGCAGGGATATTATTTGTAATGCTTCTGTTCACGAGATATTGTGACAACAATTTGTCTCGCATAGAACTTCAGATTAGGCCCGGACAATGGGATAAGCTCATGCTGATACTTGGAGAGCTTGACAGAAATTATGTTGATACCCTCGATTATAGCGCGATAACAGAAGAGACAATTCCAATTCTCCTGGAGAAACTTGATCCTCACTCAGTTTATCTTCCGCCACAGGAGTTGAAAAATGCAGAGGAGGAGCTTCAGGGTAATTTTGACGGAATAGGGGTTCAGTTTAATGTTCCAAATGATACTGCAATTGTAATTCAGGTAATAGCCGGAGGCCCTTCAGAGAGGGCAGGGGTTCTCTCCGGTGACAGGATAGTAGAGGTAGACGGGAAAAAAGTTGCGGGAGTTAAAATGAATCAGGACTCACTGGTAAGCATGCTCCGTGGACGCTCTGGATCTGTAGTTAAAGTTGGCTTTAAAAGAGGAGTTTCAAACAATCTCCTTAAAATTGACATTAAAAGAGATAAAATTCCTGTTAAAAGCGTAGATGTAAGTTATATGGTTGACGATACTTTGGGCTATCTGAAGTTATCAAAATTTACGAGAACAAGCCATAAAGAGGTCATGGAGTCTCTGGCAGATTTAAATAAAAGAGGAATGAAATCTCTTATAGTAGACCTTCGGGGAAATACCGGAGGTTATTTAGATCAGGCTCTCCTTTTGTCAAATGAATTTCTGCACAAAGGTAATTTGATTGTTTATATGGAGGGGCTCCACAGAAAACGGGAAGATTACTTTGCAGATGGAAGGGGTAGGTTTAAGGAAATTGGCTTGAAAGTACTTATAGACGAGGGATCTGCATCTTCAAGTGAGATTTTTGCCGGAGCAATTCAGGATAATGACAGAGGTGTTATTTTTGGAAGGAGATCGTTTGGAAAGGGGCTGGTGCAGGAACCAATATATTTTTCAGATAAATCCGGCATCAGACTAACAGTGGCAAGATTCTATACTCCTACAGGCAGATCAATTCAAAAACCTTACGGGAGTGATTACAGAAATGATATTATTGAGAGATACAGGCATGGTGAATTAACTTCTGCTGATAGTATCAGACAGAATGATTCACTAAAATATTTAACACCCGGTGGAAAAACTGTGTACGGAGGCGGAGGTATAACCCCGGATATTTTTGTACCGCTGGATACAACAGGTATTACAGATTTTCTAATCAGAAGTAACGAACAGGGCTTGGTTTTCAGGCTTGCTTCAGAGATTGCTGACCAATACAGGGCTGAATTAAGGGGGATTGGAGATTATATTTCGTTAATCAAATTTCTGGAATCGAAAAATCTAGAGAAGCGTTTTCTTGACTATGCATCGGAAAAAGGAATTGTCCCAAAAACTGACGATTGGAAGCTTTCAGGAGATATTATTATTACTCAGCTTAAAGCACTTATCGGAAGGTACTCACCGCTGGATGATAAAGCCTATTATCCGATTATTTCAAAAATTGATAACGTTATACAGGCTGCCTCAAGGTAATTTACTGAGCAATAAATCTATAGACAATTTCTCCTGCCTGTTTTTCAGGCGCTGTGGAAGATCTTGTGAATCTTGATGAAGTTGCTGCCCGGATAGCGTACTCTCTTATACACGGATCTTTTGCGGAGGCAATTTCAATTACGGTTGCCCCAATTACATAACCGTTTCTGTTTACAATTATTGCAACTGATACATCACCCCCTGCAATACATTTGTATACAGGAATAGGCATTGATATTGATTTTCTTCCCTCAAGCGAGTATGATACAACAGATGGCCCTTTATAAGTTTCAATCTTAGTCTCACTCTTTGTTTGGTCTGTGGTTGAGGTTACATCATCTGCCCCCTGTTGTTTTGCAGCCTCCTGCCTGGCGGCATCCAGCCTCTTTTGCAGTTCCCGGGCCTCATCATATACCTGATTAGGATTTTTGAACCTGTCATCCCTTAAATTTCTGCCTTTGGGTCCGGCATCAACAACAACATTTCTTACCGGGGTTCTGCCGGCAAGAATATCGTCAAGCTCTTTGCTAACCTCCTCTTTTATAGCCTCCTCCTTTTTTTGCCTCTCAATCTCCTCCTCTTTTGTAAAATCAAGAACAAAAGAGCTCTCCTCCTGAATAAGATACCCAATTCTGGAGGAGAGCAGTACAATCAATAATACGAGATGCACCGCAATGGTCATGTACAACCCGGCATTATTGTCTTTCTTGAACATCTATCTTTTGGTTAAAGCCTTTTCAATGGTAGCCAGTAATATATCAATTGCCACCTTGTTATGTCCCCCCTGAGGGATAATTATATCGGCATACCTTTTACTTGGCTCAATAAACTGAAGGTGCATAGGCTTTACTGTTTTTTCGTACCTTTCAAGAACTTTGTCAATAGTTCTTCCCCTTTCGATATTATCACGAGTAATTACCCTTCCAAGACGATCATCTGCATCAGCATCTACAAATACTTTTATATCAAGTACATTCCTTAATTCTGCACAGGTAAATATTAGGATACCCTCAACAATAATAATATGCGCAGGCTTTACATGTACCGTTTCAGTTGATGAACGGGAACAGGTGAGATACGAGTATATAGGCTGCTCAATAGCTTTATTAGCTTTAAGATCCTTAATCTGTTTGACAAGGAGCTTAAAGTCAATTGACTCGGGGTGGTCAAAATTTAGTTCCAGTCGCTCTTCCAATGGCAGATGGCTATTGTCTTTGTAGTATGAATCCTGGGGAATTACAACAATCTCACTATCTGAGAGTAATTTTGTAATCTCCTTAACAACAGTGGTCTTTCCAGATCCTGTTCCTCCTGCAATTCCAATAATCAGCATATTGTTTGTTAAAAATCAGCGTTTTTTGGTGTTCTTGGAAATGGAATCACATCCCTTATATTGGACATACCGGTAACAAAAAGCAGAAGCCTTTCAAAACCAAGTCCAAACCCGGAGTGTGGCGCAGTGCCAAATCTCCGGGTATCTAAATACCACCACAGGCCATCTTTCTCCATCCCTATTTCATCAATTCTGGCCTCAAGTTTTTCAAGCGACTCTTCTCGTTGAGAACCTCCAATTATCTCACCAATCTTAGGAAAGAGAACATCCATTGCCCTTACTGTCTTTCCATCCTCATTCTGTTTCATATAGAAGGCTTTAATCTCTTTTGGATAGTCGGTAAGAATAACCGGTTTTTTGAAATGCTTTTCAACAAGGTATCTTTCATGTTCACTTTGCAGATCAGTACCCCAGTGAACCGGAAATTCAAACTTAACTCCTGACTTCATCAGGATATCTACACCATCTGTATATGAAAGCCTTACAAAATCAGTCTCTACAACACTCTTAAGCCTGTCAATAAGCTCTTTGTCAAACATGTCATTGAGAAATCTTAAGTCATCTGAACAGTTATCCAGAGCATACTTAACCAGGTATTTGATAAACTCTTCTGCAAGATCCATATTTTCTTTAATCTCGCAGAATGCCATCTCCGGTTCAATCATCCAAAACTCTGCAAGGTGTCTGGGTGTGTTAGAATTTTCCGCTCTGAAGGTTGGGCCAAAAGTGTAAATCTCACCAAGAGCCATCGCCCCAAGCTCACCTTCAAGCTGTCCGCTTACAGTAAGATTGGAAGACCTGCCAAAGAAATCCTGGGAGAAGTCAACTTTATTCTCCTTATCCTTTGGGATATTGTTGAGATCCAGAGTGGTAACCTGAAACATTGCTCCTGCACCCTCAGCATCAGATGCAGTGATAATTGGAGTGTGAAGATAGAAGAAGCCTTTTTCGTTAAAGAATTTGTGAATGGCAAAAGCCATCGCATGTCTTATTCTGAAGATGCAGCCAAATGTATTTGTTCTGGGTCTGAGGTGACCTATCTCTCTGAGGAACTCCATACTATGCCCCTTCTTCTGAAGGGGATAGGTTTCCGGATCGGCTGTTCCGTAAACAATTAGATTTGTAGCTGAAATTTCGACTGACTGACCACCCCCCGGTGATGCGACCAAAGCTCCCTCAACAGCAATGCAAGAACCTGTGGTTACATACCTTAGAGACTCTTCAGTAAATTTGGACATGTCAAATACTATCTGAATATTATTGACAGTAGAACCATCATTAAGAGCAACAAAAATCACATTTTTATTGCCCCTTTTTGTTCTTACCCATCCCTTTACTAAAGTTTCTGTGCCCGGATTATCCTTTAAAAGCTTGGCTATTTTTGATCTCTCCATTATCATCTAGAAATTTATTCATGCAAAGTTACGCAAAGCTAGGCAAAAGTCAATAAGTAATATATTAGTAAGATGAACTAATTACCCTCCCGGGTTTGCTCTCGTTTCTGCATCTGTCTATTGCTGTGACAAGGTATTTGTACTTGATTCTTTTGCCATTTTGTTTGGTGAGTGTCAGTGACTTGCCTTGAACAACCTTGAATAGGTACTTGCTGTTTTCAATATTTATCTCAACATCTTCCGGAAATCTGTAAATAGCAAAAAATTGAGGTTCCTGTAATTTATCTCCTTTGGAAATAAGGTAATTATGTCCCCATTCCACTTTTCCACCTCTAATTCTTGTAAAAGAGACCGGTTCCGGTGCAACAGAGTCCAGAAAGTCGTAAACAGGAACCAAGGCTATGGTACTTTGATAATTTATTGCGAGGGAGTCTGTGAATCCATCAGGATTTGCGTTGAGGGTCCAGCCGGGCCACCATACATTACCATGAACATTTGGTAAAGTTCTGGTCATCTCCATCTTAGTTTTAAACTGACTTCTGCCGGGGTTCTCAAGATCGGGCTCCCTGAAAGTAGAAATATTCTGACCAATATAGAGGTGCCTTCCAAAGTTACCTGCGTTCCACCACTCAATTAATGTCTTATAGTCAGCTGCCGGATGTCCTATCTTCCAGTAGATCTGAGGGACATTATAATCTACCCATCCATTGCTAAGCCAGTGAGGTATATCTGCAAAGAGTTGTTCATAATTTGAAAGGCCGTTTGTTTTGCTTCCGCTGCCATCCGGAGTATCTTTAAGATTTCTGTGTATTCCAAAAGGGCTGATACCGAATCTTACCCATGGTTTAATTGCTTTAATAGTATCATTAAGCTCTTTAATTAGAGTGGCCACATTATTTCTTCGCCAGTCTCCCTTTTGCCAGTATTCAAAGCCCTGTTTTGCAGCATGTTTTACAAATGATGCATCATCATGGAACTCTTCAAAGGCGATAGGGTAGGGGTAAAAATAGTCGTCAAAGTGGATGGCATCAACATCGTATCTGGACACTATGTCAGCAATAACTTTAACAGTGTGTTCTACAGATTCTGGCTCACCCGGATCAAAGTAGAGCTGTTTGCCATATTTTTTAAATATCTCAGGTTTTTTGAAATATAAATGGTCCGGGTGTAGTTGCTCCTGATCATTTGATGTTACTCTGTATGGATTACACCAGGCGTGAAGCTCCATCCCTCTTTTATGTGACTCCTCAATTATGAACTGAAGAGGATCCCAAATCTCCTTTGGAGCGACACCCTGTTCGCCACTAAGGAACCTGCTCCATGGTTCAATATCTGAGATATAAAATGCGTCTGCCTGAGGCCTTACCTGAAATATGACTGCATTAACGCCTGCTCTCTCAAAATTATCAAGTGTTGTGATAAACAATTTTTTGATTGAGTCGGCACTCATGTTTTTAAACTGCTGATTGCCTACAGTATGTATCCATGCTCCCCTGAACTCTCTTTTAGGAAGAGATTGACTCCGGGCACCAAATGTGATACCCAGAGCAACTATCAAATAGATAAATTTTCTCATCTTAGAATTCAATTTTCATGCTCTTGAAAATCTTTCGTGATAGTTCAGTATTGTCCATTTTTCCTGTGAAATTGAAACTTCCTGCACCTATTGCATAAACAGGTACTGCTACCCCTGTGTGAGATGTTGTGGTCCAGCCTATGAACGCCTTCTTATTCATCTCCTCATATTTTTCTTCATTAGCCTTGTCAACAGCCATAGATCTCTTTTGCTCTTCAATTTCAGATAACTTAAGGACATATCCCTTTTGTGAACCTACAGTTATACCTCCGGTATCATGATCCGCTGTAACCAGAATAAGAGTCTCATCCGGGTGCTCCAAGTAAAATTGGTAAGCCACATCAACTGCCTCTCCAAGATCAAGTACCTCAAGAATTGCAGTTTTTCCATCATTTGAGTGTGCAGCCCAGTCGATTTTTCCACCCTCTGCCATAATAAAAAACCCTTTGTCGTTATAGAGATGCTTTATTGCAGCCGATACAATTTGCTTTAAAGAGAGGTCTCCCTCCTCTCTGTCAATAGCGTAAGGCAGGTCAGAACCCTTTCCATCCTTTTGTACCAGGACAACTTTATCCTTAGACTTAATGTTTTTCATCTCCTCAATTCCTTTTGCAACCTTGTAGCCACCCTTTTCAATCAGAGTATAGATGTTTGTTTGCATTTTATCCTCTCCGTCAGGATTTACAAATCCTCCACCACCAAAAAAATCAAAACCACTGGCAGGCAACTGACTTGCGATATCGTAATAGCTGGATCTGGAGTTACTTCCGGCAAAGAAAGCACCAGGTGTAGCATGGTCAATTGATACACTTGACATAATTCCTACTTTAAACCCTTTTTCTTTTAATTTATAAGCGAAGCTATTTAGTCTGTTTCCTTGCGGATCTACTCCAAGCATGCCGTTATTTGTTTTAGTGCCGGTAGCAATTGCGGTCCCGGCTGCAGAGGAGCAAGTAATATAGGAGTTTGCAGAAAATGTAGTTACCAGTCCTGTAACAGGGAACCCGGTAAATGAAAATGATTCATTCCCGATTATTCCTTTTTGTGAAGCAAGATAGGCTTCAGTGAGTGAAATATGGGCCTGACTCATTCCGTCACCAATAAAGAGGAATACATATTTTGGAGTTTTGGCACCGCCTCTGTGCTGTGCCTGTGCGTCAACTGATACAGAGAAGATTATCAGAAGTGTCGCAAATAGGGTTAAAAGTGTTTTTTTCATTGCAAATGTGATTAATTCTTTTTAGACAAAAAAGGGTGTCCTTTTGTTTAAAGACACCCTTCTTTCCATTCATTTTCTATTAAGAACTACATCCCTGGAGATGCAGCTTTTCTGGCACCATACATTATCTTTAGAGCAGAAGTTCTCCTTAGCTCTTGTTTGATATCTGTAACAATACCCATACGAACATTTTCGTCTGCCTTAATAGAAACAGTCATAAACTGACGGTCAGCTTCACTGCGGGTTTCACGCTCTGCAGCTACGAAGTCGCGAATATCATCAACGGTTTTGAAAGAGTCATTAAGCTGTATCCTTGAGTCTGTTCCAAATTGTGCCTGAAGATTAGGCATTGGAGTTCCCACATAGATATATGAAGCTAGGTCTTTCCTTTCAAGTTTAGCTATCTCTGATGCTGCCGGCATCTTGATAGCAACCATTCTTTCTGTTTCTCTCATACTGGTAGTAACCATAAAAAACAACAGAATCATAAACACAATATCTGCAAGCGAGGCAGTACTTAATTCAGGTACGCCGCCTTTACCCTTTCTTGAAAATTTTGCCATTATTATTGTTATTTTTTATTATTTCTTACCTGTATCTTTTGGATCTGCCTCCGATATATTCTGAGGTATAGCATCTCTTACAATTCTTTGCTTGTCTTCGTCAAGGCTCATATAAATCTTACCGAAGTTTTGAAGAGCAAATTCATCACGGATTTCATTAACTGCTTTTACAAGTTCGTTCTGAACCTTTAAATAAGCATTATAACTTGTACCGCGTGTATTTTGTAATGAGATAACACCTCTGGAGATCGGATAAGAACCAAATCCTTCAATCATTTTCTCCTCTTTCTCAGGAAGATTTTCATCATTCATGGGATTAAGAAGAAACTCTTTAGCCTTGTCCTTAAGCATACTCACATCCATCGGCACACCACCAGCAAGCAGGCGGTCTGCGTCGTTGATTTTTACAACCATAATATTACGACGTTTAATCTGAACATCGTCTGTCTTCTGGTTAGGATCCGGCATAGGTGGCAGACGACGCTGCAGACCCATCTCCTGGTCCATTGTAGAAACCAACAGGAAGAATATGAGAACCATGAAGGCAATATCGGCCAATGAGGCTGAAGGTAATTGCTGTGCTGGTCTTGCCATATCTTTTAATTTGTTAATCTATTAATAACTATCGGTTTCTAATCATTTTAACGACGCCACCCATTAGAATTGCAATAAAAGCAAAAATGGAGAGTATGTAAGTTAATATTAGACCTGCGTCTGTTAATTTAAGGGTACTTTCTGAGGCAGGCATATTTACCTTCACAAGAAGTGGATCGCCCGATGCAAGTGCATAGGAAACTCCGATAAGAACTACTGCCAGTACCAGGAAAATCAGCATTTTCTTAAGCCCTTTTGGATTGCGAAGCAGATTTATCGTAGGAAGAATAAATGCCGCAAGCAAAGCTATGCCCACCAGGAAGTATGCATAGTACAGGAATGCATCAAGCATCGCCTCCTGATTAACAAAGAAGCCTATGATAAATACCAATGATACTGCGAACAGTACATATAGTAAATATTTGGTAAATTTAGACATAGTTATTATTTTTTAACTTTAACTAGGATATCCATAAGTGAAATTGATGCGTCTTCCATTGAAATAACCAGAGAGTCAATCTTAGAAAGAATGTAGTTGTAAAGAATCTGGAGGATAATACCTACTACCAGACCACCTACGGTTGTGATCAAAGCCACTTTCATACCACCTGCCACAACATTAGGGGAGATATCACCTGCAGCTTCGATATCGTCGAATGCCATGATAAGACCGATAACTGTTCCGAGGAAGCCAAGCATAGGTGCTGTAGCGATAAATAAAGAGATCCATGTAAGACCGCTTTCCATCTGGCTCATTTGAACTCCGCCATAAGAAACAACTGATTTTTCAACAACCTCTACACCTTCGTCCATACGAGAGATACCCTGGTAGAAAATTGATGCAACCGGACCTTTAGTATTACGGCAAACATCTTTAGCAGCCTCTACTCCACCTGTTGCAAAAGCCTCTTCAATTTCCTTTAATAGTTTTTCTGTATTGGTAGTAGCCATGTTAAGATAAATAATTCTTTCAATAGCTATAGCAAGACCTAAAATAAGACAAATAAGGATGGAAGCCATAAAACCTGCGCCCCCCTCAATGAACTTAGCCTTAAGTTGCTGGTGAATCGGAATCTCCTGCTGAACTGTTCCAGACTGGTCTACAGTCTCAGTTGCGGCTGGAGCGGCTGTCTCCTCCGGAGTTTGAGCAGCAAGGTACTGTGCAGAAATGGTCATGAAGCCAACTACTGCCAAAAACATGAAAAGTTTTTTCATAAATTTTTGAATGATTAAAGTATTAAACAATGTATTTTAAATAGTTATTTGTTTTCTATTATCGCCAAATATCGTGCAATTTAAAAAGAATTTTTTAATTTGTGCTAATTGATTGTAATTTCCCCCCGCAAATTTTCCGATAGTCTTATTTTAACATTCTGAGTTTCATTTTCCTGTCCGAGTAAAAAAAATAATTTTGTCAGAGCCGCCTCAGTTGTACTGTCATATCCGCTGATAACTCCAATCTCCTTAAGTCTGATTCCTGTTGAATATGCCTCCATGTCCACCTTACCTGCCTGACATTGAGTTATATTAAGGATGATAATATCTCTCTGAATAGTCTCTTTAAGAGCATTAATAAACCATTCAGATGTGGGTGCATTTCCTGAACCGTAAGTTTCCAGAATTATTGCCTTAATGTTTTTTATTGAAAGGAATGATTTTATAAATTCCTCAGTGATCCCCGGGAAAATTTTTAGAATTGCAACAGATGTATCAAGATTTGTGTGTATTTTAAATTGGTTCTCCGCCGGAGACCTGATAATCAGGGAGTCGTTGTATCTTATATGTATGCCGATATCTGCCAGTACAGGAAAGTTAGCAGATCTGAATGCCCTGAAATTCTCCGCATTGTATTTTGTTGTTCTGTTTCCTCTGTAAAGTTGACTTTCAAAGTATACACAAACTTCAGGTACAATTGCCTTTCCATTTTTGTCCCTTGCTGCTGCAATCTCTATTGATGATATCAGATTCTCTTTGCCGTCTGTTCTAAGCATACCTATCGGGAGCTGGCTTCCGGTAAATATTACAGGTTTAGAGAGATTTTCCAGCATAAAACTCAGAGCGGATGCAGAGTAAGACATCGTATCTGTACCGTGGAGAACTACAAAGCCGTCATAATCATTATAATTTTGCTCTATTAGTTCTGCAATCTCAATCCAAAATCCTACCTGAACATCAGAGGAGTCAATAGGAGGTTCAAAGGAGAAGGTGTCAATCTTGCATCCGAATTTTCTTAATTCGGGGACCTCTTGTAAAATCTGACTGAAATTAAATGGCTTCAGTGCTCCTGTTGCAGGATCCTGTTTCATCCCAATTGTGCCACCTGTATAGATTAAAAGTATTGAAGAATTCATTGGATAAGGTTTTCTTACTGCAATTTAAATAATTTTGTCGCACTATTTGTTGTGATTGAGGCAATTTCTTCTAAAGAAATATTAAAAATGTCTGCAAGTTTATCTGCAACAATCCTTACATAGGAGGGTTCATTTCTTTTACCTCTGTGAGGGACCGGTGTTAACCACGGCGAGTCAGTTTCAAGTATGATGTTCTCTATCCCTATCTCTTTTACGGTATTGGCAATATGGGCATTTTTGTATGTAACGACCCCGCCGATACCAGCCTTGAAATCACCATAGTTTCTAATGCGGCTGAATGTTTCTCTGCTCCCTGAAAATGCGTGGAAGACCCCCTTCAAATTAAGATTTTTGCATTTCTCAAGAATCTTAAAAATTTCTTCATATGAGTCCCTTGAGTGGATTATTACCGGAAGATTAAGTGAAGATGCCAGATTGAGCTGTTCATAGAATACAATTGCCTGTTGCTCCATAAATTCTCTGGACCAGTAACCATCCATGCCTATTTCGCCAATGGCAATGTAATTTCCTGAAGATGCCTCTTTTAAAACAAACTCCAGCTCTTCTTTCCAGTTATTATTCACAGATGTGGGATGTAGCCCTGTTGCAGCAAAAGCATATCCTTTAAACCTTTCCTCGCATTGAAGTAAATATTTGTGAGTCTCTTTATCAATTGCAGGGAGTATGCAGGTTGTCACACCCACCCCCATGGCTCTCTCAACAACCTCATCACAGTCAGACAAAAGAGCCTCGTCATAAAGGTGAGTATGGGTATCAATTAATTGAATCATTAAAATTAAGCTGATTTATTTGGCTAAAAATCTCCTCCCGGGTGTCTGAACAACAAAACCTTCCACCTCCAGCTCAAGCATAGCAGCTGAAAGAGCCTTAACAGAAAGATCTGTAGAATTGCAAAGTTCGTCCAGGGATAAACCGGGATTAAGTTTCAAAGCTACTAATATTTTTTCTTTAAGGGGGTCTCCGCCATAAAAGAGTAGCCCCGGACTTTCACTCTTCTTATTTTTGTTACTCTTCCAGCCCAGTGCAGAAAGAAGAGCTTCAGGTCCTGTATATATATTTGCTGCATTCTTTGCAATAAGATTATTGCACCCTTCAGATCTGATATCAGTTATTCTGCCGGGCAGGGCAAAGACTTCACGGGAATATGAATCGGCGAGCTCAGCAGTAGTAAGTGCACCCCCTTTTTTTCTTGATTCAACCACTATTGTGGCTTTTGATAATCCGGCAATCAGTCTGTTTCTTTGTACAAAATTTATTTTAAAATCGATACTTCCCCTTGGAAACTCAGTGACAAGAGCGCCGCTTTTGATTATTGCCCTCGCATAAGATGTGTGAGCTCTGGGATAAATTCTATCCAGAGGATTTGCAAGAACAGCAATAGTATCAAGATGAAATTCAAGGGCGCTTTTATGGGCAGTTATGTCAATACCATATGCCAGACCGCTGGCAATAACAGGAGAGTGACCGCTCTCTGCCATGTCCCTTACTACCATTCTGCACTCCTCTACTCCTCGTGCAGATGCCTCTCTTGTTCCAACCACAGCAATAATTTTCCCGCAACTAATATTTGTTGTCCCTATTGAGTAGAAAACTACAGGAGCATCCTGGCACGAGGATAGTTGTTCAGGGTAGTTTTCACACCCCTGAAGGTGAATGGAGATTCCCTTCTCTTTACACCAGCACACCTCTTTTTCAGCAATCTCAATCTCTTTTCCCGATGTGATTTCATTGACATACCTGCTCCCTTTTCCGAACAAATCCTCCAGTTCATCTCTCTTCATTGCAAAGAGAGCCCCTGCAGAGCCAAGAGTATCAATAATCTTTCTTGGCATCTCAACCTTGTACCTGAAAATTGAGCTTAGCGCAATTGCATAAATAAGTTCATCGGGATACATTTTCAACTTTTTTTATAAAGTTAGAGTTAGTTATCCCGATGAAAATATCTTTGTTTCCGGAAAAAGAAAATTTTAATAAATAATTGGAAAAAAAAGGTCTTTTATCAGATATACCTTATATTATGAGCATGGCATCGCCATAGGTACCAAATCTGTAACCCTCCTTCAGAGCTACATTATAGGCCTTCATAACATTATCATATCCTCCAAAGGCTGCAACAGTCATAAGCATTGTAGACTGAGGCAGGTGGAAGTTGGATATGAGAGCATCAGGAACAGCAAAATTGTGAGGAGGAAATATAAATTTATTTGTCCATCCGTTAAATGGTTTAATCCTGTTTTGTGTTGTAACGGATGTTTCAACAGCCCTTAGAACTGTAACACCAACTGCAAATACCTTTTTCCCATTTTCCCGGGCACTGTTTATATCATTCGCAGCTTGCTCTGAAATAAACATCTGCTCAGAGTCCATTTTATGCTTGCTTAAATCTTCAACATCTACTGTTCTGAAGTTTCCTAGCCCCATGTGAAGAGTAATACTGGTAGTGTTTACACCTTTTATCTCCATCCTTTTTATGAGCTCTCTGCTAAAGTGAAGCCCTGCAGCAGGTGCAGCAACTGCTCCTTCGTTCTCGGCATAAATTGTCTGATATCTTTCAGAATCTACGCTCTCAGCCTTGCCCCTTATCCATTTTGGAATAGGCATCTCACCCATTCTGAATAGTGTTGATTTGAACTCTTCGTGAGTACCATCAAACAAAAATCTCAGTGTACGGCCCCTGGAGGTTGTGTTGTCAATTACCTCTGCTACCAGGCTGTCATTCTCTCCAAAGTAGAGTTTATTTCCAATTCTGATTTTTCTGGCAGGATCAACAAGGACATCCCATAATTTCTGGTCACTGTTCAATTCTCTAAGAAGGAAAACTTCTATCTCTGCTCCGGTTTTCTCCTTATTTCCATATAACCTTGCCGGGAACACCTTGGTGTTATTAAAGACAAAAACATCATTCTCGTCTGTGTATTTGAGAATCTCCTTAAAGGTAGTGTGTTCTATCTCTCCTGTCTTTCTGCTCATTACCAATAGCTTGGATTCGTCTCTGTATTTAGAAGGGTATTTGGCAATTGCTTCTGCCGGTAGGTTGTAATTAAACTGGGATAATTTCATAATAGTATAAAAAAGTTGACGACTCTTTCTTATACGGATTATTTTTAAAAAAGTTTCAGAAATATATAAAATTATAAAATTTCAAAAATTTTTTCAGCTTCATCCAGATTCAGTGCGTTTTCAATTCTAAAAGGGCCGGATGCGCTCCTTATCAGAGCGGTAAGGTGCGCGCCACTTCCGGCCGCAATACCGATATCCCTGGCAAATGACCTGATGTATGTCCCTTTGCTGCAGCTAATAGCAATTTTTAAAAGAGGGTTGTTAAAAGATATCACCTCAAGCTGATGAATTTTAATTCTTGCCGGTTTCATTTCCGCATCTCTCCCGGCTCTGGCAATATCGTATGCCCTTTTGCCATCTATAAGTTTTGCAGAGAATATCGGGGGTATCTGATCAATTTCTCCTTTGAGACTGTCAAGCAAAGATTCAATTAGATCCCGGTCAATATGTTCAAATGGGAAAGTTGCGTCAATCTCTTTTTCAAGATCGTAAGATGGGGTAGTTGCTCCAAAACTTATATCAGCAATGTATTCTTTCTGTTCTGCCTGAAGATTTTCAGCTGCTCTTGTTGCCTTTCCGATACAGATAAGAAGAATTCCTGTTGCCAGCGGATCCAGGGTTCCTGCATGTCCTACCTTGATATTTTTCTGGTTGAAAAAACGCTGAAGCCTGAATTTTAATTTTCTTACAGCATCTGCCGATGTCCATTTTAAAGGTTTGTCAAGAACAAGAACAATACCTCCCGGATAATCATCAAGGTTTCTTGAAAGATTTATACTACTATTTCTTTTGTCAAGTATGTGAAAATTCTCCTGACTTTTCATTTGCAGGGAATTTTGTTAATCCTGGCTTCGTGTCTTCCTCCTTCGAATGATGCAGCCAGAAAAGACCTGAGAATTGCTTTTGCCTCCTGATGAGTAATAAATCTTGCAGGAAGAGAAAGTATGTTTGCATTGTTGTGATTTCTTGCAAGTTTTGCCAGCTCTTCATTCCAGCACAGAGCAGCTCTGATGCCGGGGTATTTGTTAACCGTCATACTAATTCCATTTCCTGAACCGCAAATTGCTATTCCTAAAGGCAGCTCTCCGCTTTCAACAGCTCGTGCAAGAGGGTGAGCTACATCTGGATAGTCCATGCTTGCAGGAGAATTAGTCCCAAAGTCCTCTGTCTGGTAGCCCAAAAGTGCAAGCTCATCTTTTAGAATCTCTTTAAGTTCGTACCCTGCGTGGTCAGAAGCAATACCTATTTTCATAATTTCTAATTTTTCGCGGGCAAAGTTAGCATTTTAAATTATTACATTTGCACCATTATGAAAATAGAGATGCTTGACCTTAAGGGTCAATACATAAATATTAAAGAGGAGATAAATCTGGAGATAGCAAATGTTTTGAACGAAACTCAGTTCATTGGGGGACGCCAGGTCTCAGAGTTCACAACGGCTCTGTCTGAATATCTCTCCTCTAAGTTTGTCGTTACATGTGGAAACGGAACTGATGCATTACAGATTGCTCTTATGGCGCTTGGACTTAAGAGAGGCGAAGAGGTGATTATACCGGCCTTTACATACGCTGCAACTGCTGAGGTTGTGGCCCTTCTCGGCCTCACACCTGTTCTGGTGGATGTTCACCCTGATAGTTTTAATATAGACGCTTCTCAGATACCACTGGTTGTCTCTGAAAAGACCAAAGCTATTATGCCTGTCCATCTTTTTGGACAATCTGCAGACATGGATAAAGTGATGCAAATGGCAAAAAGTTTCGGATTAAGTGTAATTGAGGATAATGCTCAGGCAATTGGCTCAAAATATATTACAGAGAGTGGAGTGAGAATCAACTGCGGAACTATAGGGGATATTGGATGTACATCCTTCTTTCCGTCAAAAAACCTTGGGTGTTACGGAGATGGAGGGGCTATGTTTACTCAGAACCAGGAGATTGCAGAGAAGATAAAAATGATAGCAAATCATGGTCAGAAAATTAAATACAGGCATGATTTAATTGGCTGTAATTCAAGACTTGACACTATTCAGGCTGCAATTCTTAAGGTGAAACTATCAAAACTCAATGAGTATTCATTAGCAAGAAATATGGCTGCACAGATATATCGTGAGCTACTTAAAGGAGTTGAGGAGATAATGCTTCCGGCTGAGATGCCGTATTCTACACATGTTTATCATCAATTTACAATAAGGTGCAAAAGACGGGATGAACTTAAAGAGTATCTTCTTAAAAATGGCATTCCAACTATGATATACTATCCTTTCCCAATTCATCATCAGCCGGCCTTTGCAGATATTGTTGCAATCCGATGTGATCTAGCGGTGGCTGAAAGGTTGTCTGAGGAGGTACTCTCTCTGCCGATGCATACAGAACTTAAACCTGAAGAGATAAAGTATATAGCAGACAGTATTAAAAACTTCTTTTGCAAATAATAATGATAATGGATAAAAAAAAGATACTTGTAACGGGAGGAACCGGATATATTGGAGCTCATACAGTTGTCGAACTCGATGCTGCCGGATATAGTGTTGTAATAGTTGATAATTTCTCCAACTCATCTCCAGATGTGCTTGACGGATTGGAGAGAATTACTGGAAAAAGGCACCCCTTTATGAAACTGGATTGCGCTGACAGGGGGGATATGGAGAGGCTTTTCGGCGAACATCCGGATATCTCGGCTGCCATCCATTTTGCAGCCTTTAAAGCTGTAGGAGAGAGTGTTGATAAACCGCTTGAGTATTACAGAAACAACATTGACTCCCTGATAAACCTGCTCGAAGCATTTCAAAGTAGGGGAATTGAGGGCGGTATTGTCTTTTCATCCTCTTGTACAGTATACGGACAGCCTGATAATGATCATCTTCCGGTAAGTGAAAGTGCTCCGCTTCAGCCGGCTGCTTCGCCATACGGAAGAACAAAACAGATCTGTGAAGATATTCTGGCCGATACTGTTAAAGCCTCAAAGGGAGGTCTGAAGGCAATTGCATTAAGGTATTTTAACCCAATAGGAGCACACCCCTCTGCGCTGATAGGGGAGTTGCCAACTGGGATTCCTCAGAATCTACTCCCTTTTGTAACCCAGACAGCAATTGGACTCAGAAAAGAGTTGAGCATATTTGGAGATGACTACAACACACCGGACGGAACCTGCATAAGAGATTACATATATGTTTGTGACCTTGCCAGGGCACATGTAAAAGCTGTGGAAAGAATTATTGAGAATAGTGAAAGGGCAGGAGAGATTGAGTTCTTCAACCTTGGCACAGGAAGAGGTCTCTCTGTTCTTGAGGTGGTTAACAGATTTATGGAGGCTACGGGTGTTAATGTGCCCTATAAAATTGTTGGAAGAAGGGAGGGTGATATTGAAAAAGTGTGGGCCAACCCATTAAAAGCAAACGAAGTGCTCGGCTGGAAAGCCGACACTCCGCTTGAAGATGTTTTCAGATCTGCCTGGGGCTGGGAGAAAAAAATCAGGCAGAATATTTAATGATTTGGTCAATTCTGGCAACACTCTCCTCTCTTCCAAGCAGGAATATGATGTCTGCAACGCCGGGACCCTTTGAAGCACCTACAAGTGCCAGCCTTAGCGTATTCATTACTCCACCCATTTGCCAGCCACGCTCTTTTATAAGTACGGGCAGAGTGTGTTCAATATTCTCTTTGTTAAAATCTTCCAGGGAGTTTAACATAACTGAAATCTCATTAAGGATTCCCGGAGTCTCCTCTTTCCAGAATTTTGTTTTAACATTTTGATCATATTCGTGGGGCCTTACAAAGAAATAGTCGCCAAGATCCCAGAACTCCTTTATAAAAACAGCTCTCTCTTTAAGAAGTGATACTACACTGGTAATGTATTCAATATTTTTGGTGATTCCCTTCTCTGACAGCTGTGCAGAGAAGACCTCGGCCAACTCTTCCGGACTCCTCATTCTCAGATACTCCTGATTAAACCAGCGAGCTTTGTCAGGATTAAATCTTGCTCCTGATTTTATTACTCTATCCAGAGAGAATGACTCTGCCAGCTCTTCAAGTGAAAAAATCTCCTGTTCTGTACCCGGATTCCATCCAAGGAGTGCAAGCAGATTTACAAATGCATCGGGGAAGTAACCATCCTCCCTGTATCCTCTCGATTTCTCCCCTTCGCTGTTTGTCCACTCAAGCGGGAATACAGGAAAGCCGAGTCTGTCTCCATCCCTTTTACTCAATTTCCCTTTTCCGTCCGGCTTAAGAAGAAGTGAGAGGTGAGCAAATTCCGGCTGCTCTTTATCCCATCCAAAAGCCTCATAAAGAAGATAATGCAGAGGCAGTGAAGGGAGCCATTCCTCTCCACGGATTACATCGGTAATCTCCATAAGGTGGTCGTCAACTATATTTGCAAGATGATAAGTAGGGAGTTCATCAGCCGCTTTCCAGAGTACTTTGTCGTCAAGTGTGTTGGTGTTAACTTCTATCTCTCCTCTTATCATATCCACCATCTTGACCACTCTGTCTACAGGCATTTTAAATCTGATAACCCAGTGATTCTCCTCTTTAAGCCTTTTTGAGGTCTCCTCTGATGAGAGTCTTAATGAAGTTTTCAGACTCTCCCTCACCCGATAGTTGTATGTAAAGGTATCTCCTCTTGATTCACATTCTGCTCTTAATATATCCAGCTCCTCAGATGAGTCAAATGAATAGTATGCGAAGCCCTTTTCAACCAGCTCCTCTGCATACTTTCTGTACAGAGGTTTTCTTTGTGATTGTCTGTATGGAGCATGGCTGTGTTTTTCAGACGGATTCTCAACTATCTTCCCGTTTTCCACCCCTTCATCGGGAGAGATGCCACACCAGGAAAGAGCCTCAATAATATACTCCTCAGCTCCGGGTACAAATCTTTGCGAATCTGTGTCTTCAATTCTTAAGATGAAATCTCCCCCTCTCTGCTTTGCATAGAGATAGTTATATAGTGCAGTCCTTACTCCGCCGATGTGTAGCGGACCGGTGGGGCTGGGTGCAAAGCGAACCCTTGTTCTTTTCGCCATTTTATTAGTCTTGAGTTTGATGGAGGTATGAGTTATCAGAGAGGAGATGTTGTTTGCCGTCTCTCTCTTCAAGCCTCATCGAATCGGCCCCTCTGGCATCATGTCTCTCCTGATGCATCGGGACCTTCTCCTCCTTGTTAATCATTACTTTTCTTCTTATATATGCCGGCTGATTTTCCAGATCAACTATATTCTCTTCCGGAGTCAGAATAAGAGCCGGTTTAGTCTTCACGGTTCCAGGCACAGGAACTGATTGTGCAGCAGATTGTTTTGACCTTTCTGTTCTGGAAATAGGCTCAGTCTGTATTTTGGGATTACTCTTTATATCAATTATAACCTGTCCCTGCTGTTGCTGACTGTTGAGTGAATCTCCCAATGTTACAGTTTGAACTATTTTATCCCCCTCTGTTGAAATCTGAGGCAGTGAGTGCATATCAAATCCGGTTGCAACAACCGTTACGCTTATGGCCTCTCCAATTTCCGGATCGTTAACTACACCTCTTTTGAACTTGAGAACATTCTCCCCTGTGTACTCCTTAATATAATCCATAATCTGGGAGAGTTCTGCCATTGTAAGACCGTTGTTACTGCTTGAGGTTATATTTACAAGCACACCTTTTGCAGTCTTAAGATCATAATCGTTAAGCAAAGGGGATGAGAATGCCTCCTCTACCGCCCTGATTGCCCTGTTGTCTCCCTCTGCCGTCCCTGTTCCAAGCAAAGCCATCCCGCTGTTTTGCATGATCATTTTAACATCGGCAAAGTCAACATTGATGAATCCCGGCCTTGTAATTATTTCGGCAATACCTTTAACAGCCGAGTTAAGAACTGAATTTGATTTTGGAAATGCCTCAAAAATATTCAGCTCTCCAAAAATTTTATAAATCTTTTGGTTGTCAATAATCAGGAGAGAGTCTACATATTTCTCAAGCTCTTTTATTCCTACAACAGCTCTTTTGAGAAACTCCTGTCCCTCGTCCCGGAAAGGTAGAGTAACAACACCTACAGTGAGAAGATTCAGATCTTTTGCAAGTTTTGCAATGACCGGAGCTGCACCGGTACCGGTTCCACCACCCATACCTGCAGTTATAAAGACCATCTCAGTTTGTCCGGAAAGAGATGCCTTTATTGTGTCAATAGACTCCAGGGCAGCGCTTCTTCCCCTTTCCGGATCACACCCCGCACCAAGACCCTTTGCCAAGTCATGGCCCAGCTGAATCTTTTCAGGTACCGGGCTATTTTTTAGAGCCATAGTATCTGTGTTGCAGATCATAAAATCCACATCTTTGATGCCCTGCTGGAACATCTGACTTACGGCATTCCCACCGCCGCCACCGACTCCAATCACCTTTATGATTGAGCCGTTTGATTCCCAATTTACCGGTATATAATCTTTCATCTTTACTTATGCTTCGTTATCTCCTGAATCAAAGAAGGTACCAATATTAGCCCTGAAGTTGTCAAAAAACCTTCCTCTTTTTTGTTTCTTCTGAGGTGCCTTCTGGACAGGTTTTTGCTCAACTACTGCGCTTACAAACTGATCTTCACCAAACAGAGTGGTCTCTTTCATAATATTTGCACTTGCAAAATCATTTTCCGCCTCTCTCATCTTCTCACATCCATATATGAGGAGTCCTACAGCTGTTGAAGAGCTTGGTTTATTAACTCCTTCAGGAGAGTCAAAGGTAATATTATTATTTGGAGAGGCAATTCTTGTTTCGTATCCTGTCTTGTAACTCACATAGTTACAGATGTGAGCAAGTTGAGAACCACCGCCGGTAAGGACAATACCGGCATGTAATTTTTCCTGAAAACCTGAACGCTCAATTTCATACAGAACTGCCTCCACTATCTCTGCAACCCTGGCTTCAATTATGCTGGCTATAACTTTAAATGATACCTCTCTTGAATTTGCTCCGTTCATACCGGGGATAATTACAGTTTTATTATCAGGAGCATATTCGGTGATACAAGATCCATATTGTATTTTCATTTGCTCGGCATTTCTTGAAGAGACTCCGCACCCCTGCTTAAGATCTTCTGTTATTGAGTTGCCGCCAAACGGAATTACAGCAGTATGCCTGATTATATTATTTTCGATCACTAATAAATCTGTAGTTCCACCTCCTATATCAATCATGGCAACACCCATCTCCATTTCCTCTTCAGAAAGTACTGCCAGTGCAGATGCAACAGGTTCCAGAACCAGCTCCTTAAGTTTAAGATTTGCTCTGTTTATTACTGACTTACTATGTTCGGCAGAATTGGTTCTTCCTATAAAAAGTTTATAGTTTCCCTCTATCTGACTTCCAACCATCCCTACAACTTCTGTCTGGCCAATGTGGTCATCAACATTGTAGCTTTGCGGAATTACATGAAGGATTTTCTCTCCTGCATTAACTCTTGTTTTATACATCTCCTCCTTCATCTCGTCAATCTCATCCTGGGTAATAAGATTATCCGGTCTCTGTCTGTTCCTTTTACAACCCTCATCTGAACATCTGATATGCTGACCCGCTATTCCAACATACACCTCCTTTATATCTACGCTGCACTCACTCTTTATCTCATCAAGAGTGGGCATCAGTGAATCCAGAACATTCTGGATATTTACAACCTCCCCTCTCATAATCCCTTTTGAGGGTGCCTCATGAAAAGAGATGATTTTATAGCCGGATTCGCTCTTCTCTCCAACCAGACTCACAACCTTTGTTGTGCCCAGGTCAATTGCTGCTGTGTAAGTTTTCATATATTCAGGTATTTTCTTTATTTGTAGTCCTTATTTTTTTATTATCTCTTTTTGTACAAACAATCTGATCTGTATACTGAAGATTTATTGTACTGTACAGGTCCCATCCGGCATTTGGAATTATATGTTCATAAAATGCCATTAATTTCTTGAATTTTGACTCAATATTATCAGGTTTTCCAAAGGCAATCTCGTGTTGGCCTATCCTTGGAATTATGAATAAGTCGCCTTTATCGTCAACATCAATCTGCTCGATCTGTGCATTGATTAATTCATTTTGATCAATATATCTCCCCAGGGCCAGAATCTGTTCACACCACTCTTTGTTCTCTTTAACCCTGCCTCTGTAACCGGGAACAATAGAGAGGGGTATCTTTCCCGTAACAACAGGCACAAATGAGGTAAATGACTTTACCAGAGGGAAGATATATCCGGAGTCGTCCAGGTAGAATCCCCCATTCTCAGTTTCAAGTCTGAGAACAGGTCTTCTCTGTTCTATTTTAACAAATAGAATCCCTGTGCCATTGTAATTTGTATGAGAAACTCTTACAGCTGTTCTATTGTTAAGCATATTCTCAAGTTCGTGGAGATTGATATGTTTAATTTTGCTCTCTCCTGCTGTTATTCCCTGCTCTCTGATCAGCTCACCAATCTCTTCCCTGGTTACAAATCTATTTGCACTACTGTCTAAGATTGAGATATCAATTCTTTTGCATACAACTTTGTCGCTTTCACTCTTCTCCAGTTTATACGAGAAAAAGAAGTAGGCAGCGAGGGCTGCTGACAGCAGAGTATATCCTGTATATATAAGTATCTTTCTAAACATTGTATCTCTTTTTGAGCATTTCAGTCAGAGGGTCAATAAATCTGTCAATGTCCCCCGCACCAAATGTTATAAGTATATCCGGCTCTATTGAGCCAACATAGTCCAGTAACTCTCCCCTCTTTACAACTCTTCTCTTTTCAAGCGTCATCATATTCAGTATCATCTCTGAATCAACCCCCTCTATCGGGAGTTCCCTGGCCGGATAAATGTCCATTAGAATCAGCTCGTCAAGCATGTTCAGACTTTTTGCAAACTCTTCTGCAAAATCCCTGGTACGGGTGTATAGATGTGGCTGGAATATACCAGTTAATCTTCTTCCCGGGAAAATATCTCTTATTGAACTTATTGCTGCCGATATTTCGTTTGGATGATGTGCATAATCATCGATATAAGCTATTGAAGGGGTGTTTATATGAATGTCAAACCGCCTCTCTACTCCTGCAAATGATTTAAGAGCAATCTTTATACTATCTTCATCAACACCATTTAGTAAGGCTGCAGCTGATGCTGCTATTCCGTTTTCCACATTAACCCAGCCGGGAATACCAACACTGCAGTCTGATATTCTGCCTTCAGGGTGTACCAAAGTAAAGCTGAAGTATCCGCCGCTCAGTAGTTTAACATCCTCTGCATGAAAATCTCCTCCATTATCAAATGAGTATGTATGGAGTTTTACACCTTCATTCAGACTCATATCAAGTTCCAGAGAGTTTTTAATAATCAGATTCCCTCCCGGTTTTATCTGGGATGCAAATTCTGAGAAGGCCTCTTTTATATTCTTATGATTGCTGTATATGTCAAGGTGATCTGCATCTGTTGAAGTTATTATAGCAGTATCAGGCCACAATTGCAAAAAAGACCTGTCAAATTCATCGGCCTCTGCCACAAGAAACTCCCCTTTTGACAGGAGCAGATTAGTGTGGTAGTTTTTTGATATTCCTCCGAGGAATGCTGTACAACCCTTTCCGGAAGATGTAATTATATGAGCAAGAAGAGTTGAAGTAGATGTTTTGCCGTGTGTCCCTGCAACTGCCAGTGTCCTTTTTGTTGCTGCTACTTCACCCAGTGCCAGTGACCTCTTTACAAGCCTGAATCCTCCCTCTCTGAAATAGACAAGCTCATTAAGCTCTGCAGGTACAGCAGGGGTATATATTACCAGAGTATCATCTGTATTGAATCTTATATCAGAAGGGATAAGATCAATATTATCTTCAAAGTGTATCTCAATTCCCTCCTTTTCGAGTTCTGCAGTAATTTTACCCGGAGTACGGTCATACCCGGCTACCAGGGAACCTGCGTGTTTGTAGTAACGCGCCAGAGCACTCATACCAATGCCTCCAATACCAATAAGATAGACTCTTTTCATTTACCTCTTTTTGCAAGTTTAAATACTTCATTAACAATAATTGAGGAAGCATCTGTATATGCCATCTGCTTAATCTTCTCCTCAAGTTCCTCAATTCTTAATCTGTCTTCAATAAGCTCTGAAGCTGTTCTCATTAAATACTCCTCAGATTCGGAGTCTTTAATCATCATAGCCGCTCCATTGTTGACTAATGTCATTGCATTGTGAGTCTGATGATCTTCAGCGACCATAGGAGAGGGGACAAATATGCAGGCTTTACCCGCTATACTCAGCTCAGAGATTGTCCCCGCGCCTGCTCTTGTTATAATAACATCGGCTGCTGCAATTGCGAGGTCCATCCTCTCAAGAAAAGCAAAGTGTTTTACATAATCTCTCGGGTGTTCATTAATGAATCTGTCCATCTCCTCTTTATAAAACTTTCCGGTTTGCCAAAGTATCCTGAACCTGCAACTCTCGTTTTTTCTAATCCACTCCTGTACGGCCGTATTTAGAGTTCTTGCTCCCAGACTCCCGCCTGTTACCAGCAGAAGCCTCTCTTCAGGAGCTATTCCAAAATGGGCTTTGCCCTGAGATTTGAGTTCTGCAGTTGTAAGTTTTATCCCCTCTCTGACAGGATTTCCGGTGACCAGAATCTTATCATCAGGAAAAAATTTTGACATTCCTTCATAAGCTGTACATATAACGGAGGCCTTTTTTGAGAGGATTCTGTTTGTCAGTCCGGCATATGAGTTTTGCTCCTGAATAAGATAGGGGATCCCTCTTTTCCCTGCCATCCACAGTAAGGGAGCACTGGCATAGCCACCAACTCCCACTACCACATCCGGCTTGAATCTGTCAAGTATCTTCCCCGCTCTTCTTAAACTTTCAATTATTTTGAAAGGAAGCATTAAGTTTGAAAAAGCAAATTTTCTTTTCAATCCGGCTACCGGAAGCCCTTCAATTTCATATCCGGCCTCCGGAACCCTCTCCATCTCCATTTTTCCCAAAGCCCCCACAAAGAGAATTTCACTTTGCGGGCTTTTTCTGCGAATCTCATTTGCTATTGATATTGCAGGAAAAATATGCCCACCTGTTCCACCTCCGCTTATTATTATTCTTTTTGCACTCATCATAGCTCAAGGGCCTCCTCTCCCTCTTTCAATTCCGGGGCAGGCTGATCAGGAGTTGCACATTTGCTGTTTTCAACGCTTCTGCTTACTGCCAGTATTATTCCAAAAGCGGAACTCATTATTATCAGGGATGTACCTCCCAGGCTAATCAGCGGGAGGGTGTGACCTGTCACGGGAAGTATGCTTACATTTACGAGAATGTGCAGCATTGCCTGAGATGTTATCAGAAGTCCCAATCCAATAACTGTTATGGCTGAGAAGATTTTTGTACATCCCCGTGCAATCGCAATGCACCGGTAAAGAAAAGATAAATACAGAAGCAAAACTGTTATGCCTCCCGCAAGCCCCCACTCCTCAACAATGATTGAATATATAAAATCTGAGTAAGGATGGGGCAGGACATATCTCTGGGTACTTTTTCCGGGACCCTTCCCAATGCCATTTGATGATGCAACGGCTATTTTTGCCATATCTGCCTGAAAAGTTTTGTCAAGAATTCTCTGCTTCTCCTGAGGTGTAAGGTGATCCTCAATCTGCTTCTCATTAGTGAAATTCTTAACACGGGAAATCATAGTTGATATCCTTGGGAAGAATCCAAATGCAATATGGGCAAGGAAAATCAATGCAATAAGTGCGGAAGCTATACCAACTGCTTTAATAAGATGTGTGCTTTTTATGCCTGCTACAATGAGTACCAGAAATGAGAGCCCTCCGAGTACAAGTGCGGTAGATGCACTTCCATTTAAAATCAGCACAAGTACCAACCCCAGAGGGGCTACAACCCATATTAAAAACTCTTTGAATGTCTCAAATTTGTGGTCCTCCAGTACCTTGGCCAGGTATAGCATTGTGGTTATTTTTGCAATCTCGCTTGGTTGAAATGATACGCCAAAAATTGTTATCCATCTCTCCGCATCGTTAATTTTGCTTCCGATAAGCATTGTTGCAATCAGCAAACCAATACTTAGGATCATACCCATATAAGAGAGCATCCTGTACCATCCCAATGGTATTCTGGAGCAGATATACAATGCAGTTAGACCCAAAATAACAAATCTAAGTTGCTTCATAAGATAGAAGAATGTGCTTCTATCCTCCCTAAACGCAAGCGAACTGCTTGAAGAGTAGACAGCTGCAATAGAAATGAGTGAGAGGGCAATAACTATTACCCATATCACCTTGTCCCCTTTGAGTCGTTTTACAAATGTATCACCCATAGCTTTTAAAGTGAGGCTACCGCCTCCTTGAATTGTTTCCCTCTGTCTTCATAATTCCTGAACAAATCAAAGCTTGCACAGGCAGGAGAGAGAAGTACGCTCTCTCCCGGCTTAGCACATCTGTATGCTATCTCAACAGCCTCTTTAGCAGATCCCGCATCGTATATTTCATCTACCATCTCCCCAAACTCTTCATGAAGACGGGTGTTATTAACTCCCATACAAATAAGAACTCTAACCTTATCTTTTACCAAATCGTACAATGGTGTATAGTCGTTTCCTTTGTCTTTGCCCCCTGCAATCCAAACTATACTTGTCTTCATACTTTCAAGGGCATACCATGTTGAATTTACATTAGTTGCTTTAGAGTCATTGATATAGAGTACATTTTTTACTTTTAAAACATTCTCAAGTCTGTGCTCAACCCCTTTAAAACTGGAGAGACTCTCTCTGAGCACACTGTTGCTGATTTTAAGCACTTTCCCTGTAATTGCAGCAGCCATTGAGTTGTATATATTGTGTTTCCCCTGTAAAGAGAGCTCATTTACAAACATTGTGTAGTTTTCGCTGTTGTAAACTACATGCATCTGTTCATCTTTCAAATATGCACCCTCTTCAACCACATTGCTCTGACTGAATGGTAGTTGTTTTGCCTGCAGTACAATTTTATTAAGATGAGATATGCTTATTTCATCATCAGCACAAAATATGAAACAATCATCTGAAGACATATTTCTTGTTATTCTGAATTTGGCTTTTATGTAATTCTCCATTTTGTTATCATACCTGTCCAGATGATCGGGTGTAATGTTGAGCAGGACAGCAATGTCCGCCTTGAATTCATACATCCCCTCCAGCTGGAAGCTGCTCAGTTCAAGTACATAGTAGTCATGTTTTTTCGTAGCCACCTGGAATGCATAGCTTTGACCGATATTTCCTGCTAGTCCAACATTCAGTCCGGCATTTTTCATTAAAAAATAGATGATTGAAGTCGTGGTAGTCTTACCGTTACTGCCTGTAATACATATTTTCTTAGAGCTGTCATATCTGCCGGCAAATTCAATTTCTGAAATTACAGGAATTCCAACAGAGAAAATCTCGTCCATAATTGGTACCGTATCAGGAATTCCCGGACTTTTGATAACCTCATCGGCGTCAAGGATCCTCTCTCTTGAGTGCCCCCCCTCTTCGTAAGGGATGTTAAACCGTTCAAGCATTGCTTTGGCGTCGTCCTGCAGCATATTGCAGTCAGAAAGGAATGTTTCATGACCCTTTACTATAGCCAGAACAGCTGCACCAACACCACTCTCTCCTCCGCCAAGAACTACTACTTTTGACATATCTATCTAATTTTCAAAGTTACTATTGATAAAACCGCAAGGATTATTGCAATAATCCAGAATCTTGCGACTATTTTTGCCTCAGGCAGGGCCCTTTTGGGTCTCTGAATTAAAGCCGGTACACCCTCTTTCTGAAAATGGTGGTGCAGCGGAGCCATCCTGAAAATTCTTACACCCTCTCCATATTTAATCCTTGTATATTTGAAGTATAGCCTCTGTACAATCACCGAGATGCTCTCAACAAAGAAAATTCCGCATAAAACAGGGATTAAAAGCTCCTTTCTTATCATAATTGCCGCTACTGCAATGATTCCACCAATTGCAAGTGATCCGGTATCTCCCATAAAAACCTGAGCAGGGTAGGAGTTGTACCATAAAAAGCCAACAAGAGCTCCAATAAAGGCTGCAAGTACCACAACAAGCTCTCCGGTGTTAGGTATGTACATTATGTTGAGGTAGTTGGCGTAAATTATATTGCCGGACAAATACGCAAGAATAGCTAATGTCACACCTACAATAGCTGAAATTCCTGTTGTGAGACCATCCATACCATCAGTCAGATTGGTCCCGTTTGACACAGCAGTTACAATGAAGATAACCATAAGAACATAGATAATCCAGCCGACTTTCTGTCCTATCTCTCCCTTAACAGGTGATAACCAGGCATAATCAAATTCGTTGTCTTTTACGAAAGGAATGGTAGTTTTGGTGCTTTTTTCATCTTTGAAATACTCTACTTTGTCTGTAAATCCCTCCTGTGATATCACTTCAGCATGAGCCTCCTTTACCTGTTCGCTGGATGGAACTCTTACAACAGCCTGGTCACTGATGTAGAGGCTTACGCCCACTATCAGACCAAGCCCTACTTGTCCGAATATTTTAAATTTACCCTTCAGACCCTCTTTATTCTTTTTAAACACTTTAATATAATCGTCCATGAATCCTATGAAACCAAGCCATACGGCTGTAAGAATCATTAGCTGAACATAAATATTTGTAAGATCCCCAAGAAGAACTGCCGGGATAAGAAGAGAGACAAGTATTATGATACCCCCCATCGTAGGAGTTCCCTTCTTTGACATCTGACCCTCCAGTCCCAGATCCCGGATACTTTCGCCAATCTGCCTTTTTGCAAGTTTATTTATAATCCTTTTTCCAACGAACAGTGCAATAAGCATTGAAAGAATTACTGCAGATATAGCTCTGAATGAAATATATCTAAATAACCCCAGACCGGGGAAATCAACAGATCCTTGCAAATAGTCAAACAAATTGTATATCATCTTTTAACTTTTTTGATTAAACAGGTTATTAATCTCCTCCTTATCATCAAAATGGTGTTTCACACCCTTGATATCCTGGTAGTTTTCATGCCCCTTTCCGGCTATGAGTACAATACTACCCGGCTTAGCCATAATCAAAGCAGTTCTTATAGCCTCTCTTCTGTCTGTAATAAAGAGGGTCTTTCCCAGATCTTTTACAGAGAATCCCTTTCTTATATCATCAATAATGGCTTCCGGCTCTTCAAATCTTGGATTGTCTGAAGTAACAACTACCCTGTCAGAGTATTTTGCCGAGACCTCTGCCATCTCAGGTCTTTTAGTTTTATCTCTGTTTCCACCGCATCCAAAAACTGTTACAATCTCTTTACCTTCAGCGCAATCTTTTAATGTTTTAAGAACATTTTCAAGTGCGTCAGGAGTGTGGGCATAGTCTACGACAGCAGTAATCTCATCACCCCCTTTAAGGTATTCAAGTCTTCCTGCAACGCTTGCCAGATTGCTTATTTCTACAAGAAGCTCCTCCTCGTGTGCCCCCAGCAGGATGGCTGCAGAATAGGCAGCCAGTATATTATAAGCATTATGTCCTCCTATGAATCTTGTCCAAACCTCCTTGCCGCCAATATTCAGGAGCATTCCGTCGAGTGTGCTTTCTATTATTCTGCAGTTGAAATTTGCCGGTGACTGACAAGAGTAAGTATATTTTGATGCTTTGCAGTTCTGAAGCATTACCAGGCCATTTTTGTCATCACTGTTGGTCAGTGCAAAAGAGGCTGGATTGAGATTATCAAAAAAACTCTTCTTAACTCTGATGTACTCAGCAAATGTTTTATGGTAGTCAAGATGGTCATGTGTAATATTTGAAAAAATTCCTCCCGCAAAATCAATCCCTGCCACCCTCTTTTGATCAAGGGAGTGAGAACTTACCTCCATAAAACAGTATTCACAACCCTCGTAAGCCATCTCTGCCATAAGTCTGTTTAACTGAACAGGGTCAGGAGTAGTGTGGGTTGCGTTTACCTCTCTCTCTTCAATATAATTGGCAATTGTAGATAGAAGCCCGCATTTATATCCAAGTCCCCTGAAGATTCTGTATAGAAGAGTTGCTGTTGTGGTTTTACCGTTTGTTCCGGTAATACCTACAACTTTCATTTTCTCTGAAGGATTATCATAGAAATTTGATGATGCTATACCCAGTGCAGAGTGAGTGTCCTTAACTTTTATAACAATTCCGTTGAATCTCTCTGATGGTATCTCTTCGCACAAAACAGCAACAGCACCACTATCCAGAGCAGCTTTTATGAACTGATGTCCGTCAGATGCGGTGCCTCTCTGAGCTATGAAAAGAGAACCGGATGTGCAACATCTTGAATCAAAGCATATTCCGGAAATTTCACACATCTCAGGTGAACCACCGGTAACTTCAGTAAGATCAATGCCTTTTAATATTCTACTCAGTTTCATACTTCTCAGAAAGTTCTATGTTAATAATTCCGTTTTTCTCCAGACCGCTTCCCGGAAGAGGATTTTGAGTGATAACTCTTCCCTTTCCTGAGAATTTTACTCTGTAACCTTTGTTCTCCAGCAGGTAAAGAGCATCCTTTAACCCCATATTCAATACACTTGGAACACTATCTGTGATATTCTTTATCTCTTTGGCAATTGCCCTTTCAAGTGAATCTTTTTCAACAGAGACCCACTCCCCGGGGAGTGCGAAATTGACTTTTGTTGAAGGGATTTGTTTTGCAATTTTCTTAATCTCTTCACTCTTCCCGGACAAAACCTTTGCGTAAGAAGGAGTACTTTTCCCATCACCATTTATTGACTCTCCCCACTGAGGATTGTTAACGAATATTCTGTCCGATATTTGCTTGAATACAGGGGCAGCCCAGGATCCTCCGTAAAAATTTGCCCTTGTTTTATTTGTGTAGAGAACCACAATCGCTGAGTATTTTGGATCATCACTTGGAAAGAATCCCGCAAACGATGCCTGATGCTTTCTGTATCCCTGGGAATCTATATATCGTCCGTCAAATGCTATTTGTGCAGTACCTGTTTTTCCTGAAATTTTATACCTTGGATCATTGATTCCCTTTCCGGTACCATGCTCTATAACACCTCTCAGAGCTTCGTGCACAAGTTTTATTGTGGATTGAGAACAAATTGAGCCACTCATCTCCTGAGGTTCAAATATCTTTTCAACTTCACCATGTCTCTGTAAACTCTCTACAAAATAAGGTTTCATCATTTTCCCCCCGTTAGCTATTGCATTGTAAAATGCAAGTGTGTGAAGAGGAGTAATAAGAGAGGCATAGCCCATAGCCATCATTGGAAGAGTAAGTTTACTCCACATAGCATCTCCGGGAGAGTGAATAACAGATCTTCCTTCACCCATAATATCAAGATTAAACTTTTCACCTATCTTCATATTATGGAGTCTGTCTACATACTTCTTTTCATTGTTTGCATAGTACTCGACTGCAAGTTTGGCGAATGCAACATTTGAAGATTTTTCAAAGGCCTTTCTTACATCTATCAGCCCGTAGCCACCTCTTGTAACATCTGTAAACTCTTTTGTGCTGTATTTCCATCTGCCGTTTCCCGCATCAACAGGAGTCTCAAGATTTACATAACCATCTTCAATAAGAGCAACCAGTGTAGCAAGCTTAAAAGTAGATCCGGGTTCAGTTGCCTGACTTATTGCATAGTTAAATGACTCGTCAAACTCACCGTTGTCCATTTTTTTCATATTAGTGATAGCTCTGACTGCTCCTGTTTTAACTTCAATAACAATTGCCGTTGCCCCTTCAAAAACATCTGACAGAGAGAGTTGATTTCTCAGAGCGTTTTCTGCAGCCTCCTGAATATCAATGTCAATAGTAGTTCTGACATCCATTCCATCCTGAGGCATAACTGTCTCCTCCTCATTAACAGGCATCCACTCACCTCCAAGTAATCTCTGTACAGTTTGCCTTCCCGGTACTCCTTTCAGATAGTAGTCGTAGCTTCCCTCAATTCCAACTCCTACACCATTGGAGTTAATAAAACCGATAGTTCTGTATGCAAGTCTTCCGTATGGGTTATTTCTTTTATTTTTTTGCTCGCTGATAAATCCCCCTCTGTTACTTCTCTCTCTAAACAATGGGAAGCTTTTTACCTCCATCAACTCGGAGTAGTCAACCAGTCTGTTGCCAATCGCTTTGTATCTGTTTCCCTTTTTTCTTGCAGTAACTATATCGTTTTTGTACTGGGCTGCATTTTTATCTTTAAAGAAATTGGAAAGGGCAAATGAGAGAGAATCGATGTTGTTGTTGAAAAGAGTATCCTCCGGAAAAACGCAGTCCATTCTGATTTGATAATATGGGACTGAGCTTGCCAGTGAGCGGCCGTCTCTTGCCAGTATACTTCCTCTTACAGCTTCAATCTCTTCAGTTCTGAAAGATATCTCCTCTGAACTTACAGGCAGCTCTGCAAAAAACTGAAGATGTACCATCCGGCCGATTACTATCAGGCCAAACAGTACCATAAAGAAGTATATTGCACCAATCCTTGAAATTATATCCCTCATAGTCAGTCAAGTTTGATATAAGCCGGTGGGTTGGATGGAGATTTTAACTCCGAGCCTGACTCAGTAAGTCTTCTCTCTATCTCTGTTTTTTTACTCATATAAAGCAATCTCGCCCTTTTGCCTGTATAATCTGCCTTAAGATTCTTAAGCTCCTTCTGGTTATGCCTCTCGGTTATTAACTTGCTCTCAATATTGAAGTTGAGAGAGATGTAAAATATCACAAGGAGAAAAAGATATAGGACAAATCCAAGCTGCTGCAGAATTCCGCTGTGAATAAGAATCTGACCTCCCATTATCTCTGAAACCCATCTTTTTTTTGCCATTTCACTTGCTCTCCATCTTTTCTGCGACCCTAAGCTTTGCGCTTCTGGCCCTGGTATTCCTTGAAATTTCCTCCTCTGCAGGCACTATCGGTTTTCTGAAAACTACCGTAAAAGGGGAAATATGATTTCCATAAAAATCTTTTTCAATTTTTCCGGAGATATTGCCGGTTTTCATAAAGTTCTTTACCATTCTGTCCTCCAGTGAATGATAAGTGATTACTACAAGCCTCCCACCAGGTTTTAATACATTCAGAGAGCCTGAAAGAAAACCCTCCAGCGACTTCATCTCTCCGTTCACCTCAATTCTCAGAGCCTGGTATATTTTTGCCAGATATTTATGACCTCCTATTCTTGGAGTTACAGGTTCCAGAATCTGATTAAGCCTTGTCGTAGTCTCAATTGGTTCAATCTCTCTCTCTGTACATATTATCCGTGAAACCCTTCTGCTGTTTTCCACCTCGCCGTAAAGTCTGAATATCTTATCCAGTTCGCTCTCTGATCTGTTTGCAATTATTCCGTCTGCCCCCTCCCTGGTTAATGGATTCATCCTCATATCCAGTCTTGAATGGAATCTGAATGAGAAACCCCGCTCCTCTGTGTCAAACTGATGTGAGGAGACTCCCAAATCTGCCAGAATACTGTCAACCTGTGATATGCCTAAATAATTCAGATGGTTCTGGATAAATCTGAAATTATTGTTGACGAAAACTATCCTTTTGTCTTCCGGAATATTTAAAATAGAATCGGGGTCCCTGTCAAAAACAACAAGCTTTGAACCTTTACCCATTCTTGAAAGAATCTCCCGGCTGTGTCCCCCTCCTCCAAATGTTGCATCAACATAGGTGCCTCCGTCACGAATAGCCATCGCGGATACACTCTCTTCTAGCAGAACCGGTGTATGATACTCACTCATATGCAACCCTCCCTATCCTAATATTTTTTCGGCGAGCGCCAGGTAGTCGTTGTCGGTGAGTTTGTGGGATTCATATGCCTCTCTTGCCCAGATCTCGATCTTATGCCCGTTTCCGGCAAAAGTCACCTCTCTCTCTACCCCAATCTGCTCCAGCAGTTTTTTTGGAATTGTTATTCTTCCGAGTTTTTCATCCGGCTCTACGATGGCCCTCTCCCTCATATACTCTCTCCAGAAACTGGCATGCTCCCTGTTAAAGAAATTTAATCTGGACTTAACTTGTTCACTCTCCAGGGTCCACTCTTCATATGTGTACATCTCCAGGCATTCAGAGAAGAGATCCTTTTTCAGAACCAGCCTCATGTCTCCTCCGGGTGTAATTGAAGACTTGAATGAGGAGGGGAGAATAAGTCTTCCCTTGTCATCAACCTTCGCATTATATTCACCTATGAATTTGACCATTTTAAGAGCTTTTGGAAGTCGCATTACAACCTATGCAAAAATATAAAATGTTTTCCACTTTGTTACATTATTTTACAATTTTTTCCACAAATTTATCAACACTCAAATTTGAAATCCCTATCTTAGTGGTGAAAAAATGAATGGTATGAGATATTTGAAGCTATTTTTATTTCTTTTTCTGATAGTTGCATGTAAAAATGGGCGAACAGATTCTGTAGTAAACACAAATCAAAGGGACAGTCTTGAAGTAATAACTGAATTTGGGATACCAGTATCTGAATTTGATGTCAGGGAGGGGACTATCAAGAGAGGTCAGTTCTTTACAAATCTTCTGACAGATCTGGGTGC
>JASDTD010000046.1:0-2608 GCA_041441395.1 Bacteroidales bacterium
TTGATGTTCCAACCATTCCGTAGGCAACGATATACCATGGAGATTTCTTATTTCCCAGAAAATAGGAACCACTGTCGGCCTTTCTTGATGTAAGCCAGGATATAAAGAAAAGAAGAGCCGTGTAAAGTGTGAAGGCTATCAGTAGCCACGAAAGTGGAAAGTCATGTTGCATATCATTTAATGTTAGATTATTTGCTTAGTGGCACAAATGGCTGCCTGTTCTGGATAGAGCGCCCCAGTGTAACCTCATCAGTGTACTCCAGATCATCGCCAAAACCAACGCCCCTTGCTATAGTACTTATTTTTATATCAAAATGGTTAAGTTTTTTGAACAGATAGTATGCTGTAGTCTCCCCCTCCATTGTTGTACTGAGAGCAAGAAAAACTTCACTCACCAATCCGGATGAAACTCTCGAGATCAGATGGTCGATAGACAAATCTGATGGTCCTCTCCCATCCATAGGTGAAATTATCCCGCCCAAAACATGATACAAACCATTGTACTGGCCTGTATTTTCAATGCTTATAACATCTCTGATGCTCTCAACAACACATACAAGAGCCCTCTCCCGTAACGGAGAGGAGCATACCGGACAAATATCTGAATCTGAGATCATATTGCACTCTTTACAATATTTAATCTCATTTCTCATTCTGAGAATTGATTTACTGAAGCGCTCCACATTCTCTCCGGGCTGCCTCATAAGATGAAGTGCAAATCTCAGCGCGCTCTTTTTCCCTATTCCGGGAAGAGAAGAGAGTTCATCAACAGCATCCTGCAAAAGAGCAGATGTAAGGTTACTTCTGTACATTAATTTTTTGATTGATTCTTTCCAAGATGAAAGTCGACAGCCTTTCTCACAGATCCATGTTTTAGCAAAAGTGAATTAGCAAAATCATAATCCGTTATACCTGCCTCCTCCATAATCATAAGGGTTCCTCTGTCAACAAGTTTGGCATTTGTGAGCTGCATATCCACCATTTTATTGCCCTTAACACGACCAAGCTTAATCATAGAAGTTGTCGAGATCATATTCAAAACCAGTTTCTGAGCTGTTCCCGATTTCATTCTTGTGCTGCCTGTAACAAACTCCGGCCCCACAACAACCTCAATTGGAATCTCAACCTCAGCTGCAAGCGGGGAGTTTGGATTACAAGTAATACAACCTGTAAGGATTCCTCTCTCTCTTGCCTCTCTCACTGCTCCAATTACATAGGGAGTAGTGCCCGAGGCAGCAATTCCAATTACAACATCGTTTTTATCTATGCCAAATTGCTGCATATCGCTCCACCCCATTTCCCAGTTATCCTCGGCAGCCTCAACAGCTCTTCTTATTGCAGAATCACCGCCGGCTATAAGGCCTATTACCAGGTCATAAGGAGCTCCGTATGTAGGCGGAATTTCCGATGCATCCAGAATACCCAGCCTGCCGCTTGTTCCTGCTCCCAGGTAAAAGAGTCTTCCACCCTTTTTCATTCTTTCAACTATCCCGTCAACAATTTTTTCAATTTGAGGGATGCACTTTTCAACTGCCAGAGGAACTGTTTTATCCTCTCTGTTCATATTCAGGAGTAAATCCAGAGTAGACATCTTGTCAAGGTCGCTGTACCTTGATGGTTGTTCAGTAATCTTCATTATAGAAACTGTTAAATACTTTTACAGTGATTTATGATATTGTACCAGCCCCTCGATAGGAGACTTAAGTATAGTGCCCAGTTTAACACCAAGCTTTTCTGCCACCTCAGATATAATATCCTGATAGTAGTATGCTACTGACCCTACAAGATTGACCTTGTACCTCTTATAGTCATATTGCATAATATTTCTGGTAAAGAACTCCTCAAAACTATCTTTAAGCAGTTTGTCAATATGAGGATGATTTTTATTATCATTAAGAAAAACAGAGAAGGTTGCAAGGTATCTGTTTGGAAAAGGCTGACGATATACTCGTTCAATTACAGAACCATAAGTTAGCCCATATTTCTGATCAAAAATATCATTAAGATCTTTTGGCAATTGCCTCTTTAAATAGTCTGAGATAAATTTTCTTCCAAGCACAGCACCACTGCCCTCGTCACCAAGAATATAACCGCATGCCGGAACATTATCTGCAATATTCTCTCCATCATAATAACAGGAGTTTGCACCGGTTCCCAATATGGCAGCTATTCCGGGCTTACGCCCGCAAAGAGCCCTTGCAGCAGCAAGAAGATCAGTGTAGGCACTGGCACGGGACTTTGGAAAAACCTTTCTGAAGCAATTCTGAAGTACCTGTATCTTTTCAGGAGAGGCTACCCCTGCACCGTAGAAATGAATCTCGGTAACAGTGGCACTTATATCAGGAAGAAGATGTTGTTCAAGTTCGTAAATTATCTGCTCTTCCGTTTGGAAAAAGGGATTAATCCCTGCCGTTGTGATTTTTTGGACTGATCCGTCGCTGTGAATAGCTCTCCAGTCTACTTTGGTCGAGCCGCTGTCTGCAATTAAACGCATATAAATGGGGTTTATATAATTTGCAAAGGTAACTATTTTGCAAGACTATTTCAACACCACCGGGAACTTTCTCCAGTGCATGTAACCTGCAACAGCAGCTATTAAATAGACAAC
>JASDTD010000047.1:0-2528 GCA_041441395.1 Bacteroidales bacterium
TTTATACCACATTGTATATCTGAACATTATCTGCCCCATAAGCCGGGTAATGTTCACCGATAAGCCGATTTTAAGTATTTATAATCGTCTATAAATATTTAAATTATTTGATTAACTTAAATCTTCAAGTTACCGTAAATCATTGACGAAATAGCCGGATGGGTATGGCTCGGAGAGGCGAAAAGAGAATGGTGCTGAGGGCTGGCCGGATGATGTGAATTTTGATATAATAATTGTATAGACAGTATTATCCTTAGCAGTGTATCTGACCAGACCCGGATTATATGAACCAGGCTCAATACCCAAAGTAATTGTTTTGTATGCTGTATGTTTATTCTTTGGCTTCAACTCAATAATATACAACCCTTTATTATCAAGTGAAGATTTTTCAGAAAAGGTATACCCTTTATCAAGAGAGCCAAAAAAACCCATTGGATTTTCAACTATATCAGTATGGCCGGGATCATGATGGAAAATTGAAATCTCTTTAGCCGGGTGGTTTACAATCCATTTAGTTTCACCATCACAAAACAGCTCAAGTTCATTGTTTTCCATTTTGTAGGCACTACCGGAAGCTACCACACTCCCCTTGTAATTACCTGAAGATGTAATCATTTCAAATTCCATTTTCACCGAACTTTTGCTCTTAATATTATTTGTAAAAGAGTTAAGCAGATCCTGCGTCTTTATGGTTTTGGATTGTAGTTGTGGTTGTGGTTGTGGTTGTGCTTGTATTTGGTTATGAGCCGACAGTTGGATCAGTAAAAAAACAAAAAAGAAAAGAAAAGTGTTGACAGGGATTTTCATTTATATTACGGATATTCAAGTGTTTACAATTATGTTTTTATAAAACTTTTTCAAAACTACATCTTTAACAAGCTCATAATGTGATATCTACTCCAGACTCGCGAGTATGCGGTCCAGGGAGTTAAAGTCGGTGATTAATACCTGACGAGCCCTGCTCCCTTCGCTTGGGCCGACAATTCCGGCGGCCTCCAGCTGGTCCATTATTCGGCCTGCCCGGTTGTAACCAAGGTTCATCCGTCTCTGGATAAGAGAGGTAGATCCCTGCTGATACTGGACAACAAGTTTGGCCGCTTCGTCAAAGAGCTTATCCCGCTTGCCAAGGTCAATCTCGCCGGCCATGGCCTCTCCCTCCTCTCCGACATATTCAGGCAAATAGTGTGCCGTTGAATATCCCTTCTGATCAGAGATAAACTGAACAACTCTGTCAATCTCTTTAGTCTCTATCAGAGCGCACTGTACACGAGTGAGCTCGGCACCGGACATAAAGAGCATATCTCCCCGGCCGATCAGCTGATTTGCTCCGGTGGTATCGAGGATGGTACGGGAGTCTATGCTGGATATAACTTTGAAAGCTATCCTGGCAGGGAAGTTTGCCTTGATGAGGCCTGTTATGATATTTGTTGTAGGACGCTGTGTAGCTATTACAAGGTGAATGCCGATAGCACGGGCAAGCTGGGCAAGCCTTGTGAGCGGCTCCTCCACCTCCCGTCCGGCTGTCATCAGAAGATCTGCATATTCATCAATTACAACAACAATAAATGGCATAAACCTGTGTCCCTTAAGAGGATTGAGTCTTCTTGAGAGGAACTTCTCATTATACTCCTTTATATTACGCACATGGGCCATTTTAAGGAGGTCGTAACGGGCATCCATCTCAATTGTCAGAGACTTGAGAGTATATACAACTTTCTGAGTGTCTGTTATAATAGCCTCCTCTGCATCAGGAAGTTTAGCAAGGAAATGGTGCTCAATTTTTGAGTAAAGCGAAAGCTCAACCTTCTTTGGATCCACAAGCACAAACTTCATCTCGGAGGGGTGCTTTGTGTAAAGCAGAGAGGTAATTATTGCATTGAGACCCACAGATTTACCCTGACCGGTGGCACCGGCAACAAGCAGGTGAGGCATCTTTGCAAGGTCAAAGGTAAGTGGCTCGTTGGAGATAGTCCGGCCGAGAACAACAGGAAGCTCGTAGCCCGAGTTCCTGAACTTATCCTCCATAAGCATAGTCTTGAGAGGAACAACACTCGGCTTTGAATTTGCAACCTCAATACCCACACTGTTTGTACCCGGTATTGGTGCGATTATCCGCACACCCCTTGCGGCAAGAGACATTGCAATATCGTCCTCAAGCCTTTTAATCTGAGAAATTCTTACACCTGCGGAGGGGGTAATTTCATACATTGTTACAGTTGGGCCGGTCCTGGCCGTAATTCTGTCAATGCCGATTTTATAGTCGCCGAGAGTCTTGACAATTCTCCTCTTGTTCATCTCCAGCTCCTCCCTTGAGACCTCAAAGCGCTTGTCACGGTAGTCATCAAGCAGTTCTATGCCTGGTGATTTGTAACTTGAGAGGTCAAGTCTTGGATCAAACAGAGTATCAAGAGATCCGGGAGGGATATCTTTCAGAAAGTCCTGGGAGGTGTCATCTGAATCTGCAGAATCCTCATCTTCCTGAGTTGTCTCTTCACCTGAGATATCTTCGTTAAAAATATCGATTGGGG
>JASDTD010000048.1:0-159049 GCA_041441395.1 Bacteroidales bacterium
GGTACAAAAGTAATTTGTCCATAAAGTACACACACTTAAAAAAACCATCTGAATTATTCAGATGGTTTTTTTATAAGATGTTATCTTTGCAGATGGTTAAAAAAAACTCATATGCCTACCCTACTAGAGTTAGCTCATAAATACAATCACATTGATTACTTCAAAAGTGATCCTGTCATATTTCCCCGTCATTTTAAAGAGTTATGGCAGAAAGGAGAAGCCTCGCTGATGGACATCGAAATATCAGGTATTCTCTGTGCCCATCTTGCATGGGGAAGAAGAGAGATGATTGTAAGAGATTGCAGAATATTGATGGATGAAATGGAGTGGAGACCTTTTCACTATGTTATGGCTGGAAACTACAGAGATGACAATAGATCTCTCCACAGAACTATTAAATGGAGTGAAATATCCATTATCCAAAGTAATCTTAGGGAGTACTATTCCCAGAATAGTTCTCTGGAAAATCTTAAACCTGAAGAGTATAGAGTATGCATTTTTGGACGTAAGATGAATCCAAAAGCGGCTAACAAAAAGATTCACATGTTCAGACGCTGGATGGTCAGAGACGACGGTAAAGTTGATTTGGGTGTATGGAAAAAGACATCACCAGAATCACTAATAATTCCTCTAGATGTTCATGTTCACAGGATGGCACTCGAGCTGGGTATAACACAAAGAAAAAGTTCAGATATAACTACTGCCTTAGAGATTACATCCTATCTTAAAACAATCTTTCCCGGAGATCCGTGTCTTGGTGATTTTGCACTCTTTGCATATAGTGCTTCACAAAAAAAATAGCTATATTTGATAGATTCAAAAAAGTCTGCCAATGCCTAATCTGTATATAATCTCCGGTTGCAACGGGGCAGGTAAAACAACTGCCTCATATACCATTCTTCCGGAGATGCTTGATTGCAAAGAGTTTGTTAATGCAGATGAGATAGCTAGGGGAATATCCCCTTTTAAACCGGAAAGCGTATCAATTCAGGCCGGGAAAATTATGATTGAGCGTATGGATAATCTTATGTCCAACGGCACGGATTTTGCGATTGAGACTACGCTAGCCACAAAAATTTATGCTAAAATAATTAAATATGCTCAGGAGAGAGGATATCGTGTTACACTTCTTTTTTTCTGGCTCTCTATGCCCAACCTTGCAGTTGAGAGAGTTAAGATGAGGGTGGCTTCAGGGGGTCATAATATTGAAGAAAAAACAATCAGAAGACGATACGATATTGGAATAAAAAACTTATTTTCGCTATACATTCCGCTATGTGAATACTGGATGATTATAAACAATTCAACCATCCCTCAGGAGCTGATTGCAGAGGGAGGCAAGAACATGGAACCTAAAATTTACAATAAACCTACCTACAACAAACTAATTAATTATGAGCGAATCAGAGACTAAAGAGCTACGACAAAGCATACTCAATGGTTTAAACCTCGCATTTCATAGACTTATTCAGGAGAAGAAGAAAAACAATTCTGAACTGGCCTTTTCAAACAAGGGAAAAGTGGTAAAAGTTAAAGCCACGGATCTCTAACAACTAACCACAAACCATGGTAAAAAAACTGACTTTATTACTGCTGCTGGCGTTGCTAAGCAGCAGTAATATTTTTTCACAGATTAGGTTCTCGGCGGAATTTGAATCGGGAAGCCTTGGTAATACAACTCTTGTTGATTCTGTCTGGTTCAATACCGGAAAGGGTGACTCTACTCTTTATATATCATACAGAATTGATTCCAGATTTGACCCTCTTAACTCTGTTGACACTTCATTAAGACCGAGTGCCAGATGGTATTACTTCAGGTTAGAGGGTGTCAAAGAGAAGATGGTACACCTCGCCGTTAAAAACTCAGAGGCAATCAGACCATTTTATAGTTATGACGGAGAAAACTTCATCAGGTTTTCGCAAGGAGAGAATCCTGAGAAGGGGCTGATTGTAAAGAAGTTTCAAAAAGACACTGTCTATATTTCTCACTTCATCCCTTATACATGGAGCAGGCATAAATCTAAGCTTGATGAATGGAGTGTTAAGCCTTTTGTAACCAGAGAGATTATTGGCTATAGTTCAAAGGAGTTACCCATTGAAATGATTACAATAGATGAATCTGATCTCCAAAATAATGATAAAGAGAAGAGACAAATATGGATTCATGGTCGCTCCCACCCCAGTGAGCAGCCGGCGAGCTGGCATCTCGAGGCACTAACTGACCTTTTATTATCAGACTCTCAAGAGGCTAAAGACCTCAGAAGAAACAGCAAGATTTATATAATCCCATTTATTAATCCTGATGGTGTTTACGGAGGATTTTCAAGATCAACATCAACAGGGGTAAATATTGAGATTAACTGGGACAGGCCGGATTCTTTAACAATGCCGGAGGTTCTAGCTCTAAAAAGGACTCTTGAAAGGGTAACCGCTCAAAAGCCACTTGATATTCTTCTAAATATGCATTCTCAGATTGCAAATTTCGCCTCTTACTGGATACACAATGCAGAGTCAACAACAGATAAGTTTCTTGATAATCAGCTGTTACTATCTGCTTTGACTATGGATGACAGGCGTTTTTACAGAGAGGAGGATCAGCAATTTTCTGCTGTAGCTTCCAGATATGCAGAGGGATGGATATGGGATAGATTTGGGGAGAGGACACTTGCAATTACATTTGAAACTCCTTATACATTTTATAAAGAGAGTCCTCATGAAGAGTGGGTATCGCCGGATAACCTTAAAGATCTTGCTGAAGATACATTCTATGCAATTTATGACTATCTGATGATTCCCGGAGAAAATCGGATGATTATTGAGCCGGAGAGTTTAAAAGGAGAGGGATGGAGAATTGGAGAGAGATCAAAAAGAACATATTTTGGAGATAACTATTATATAGATGAAACCGGAAACGGAAAAGCTATATATAGAATAAACAATTTAGAAAAAGGCGAGTATCGTGTATTTAACTACACATCAAACAGGTGGATAGAGATAGACACCATTGTTAAAAAGAGATCCGGCAGATTTGTATACAAGGTAAAATCCTCTCTTTTGGGAGGAGAAGCAGATGCCATAATGCTGCATAAGCAATAAATTATTTATATTTGCAGCAGGATTTATGCGGTAGTAGCTCAGTCGGTAGAGCATCAGCTTCCCAAGCTGAGGGTCGTGGGTTCGAACCCCATTTACCGCTCATATTTTTAAGAGCATGAAAAGATTTGTTATTTATACGATCTGTATTCTTTTATGCTCAGCTTATGGTTTTTCCCAGAAACGCCAGATTGGACCTCAGTTTCCTGGTGGTATACAAGAGTTAAGGAAAGAGCTTAAAGAGAATCTCAAAAAAGAGTTTAAAGATTATAAGGAGCATCCTGCCACAGTAAGGATTAATTTCTCTGTTACAAAAAAAGGCAGACCTTTTAATGGCTCTGCCCCTGATTTAACCGATCCAAAAGTTCTGAAGAAAATTTCCAAGGCTGTCCGTAGACTTCCACGATTCAAACCCGGAACTGCAAATGGAGTGGCAATTCTAAGCGACATCAGCATTGAGATTGATCTGAAAAACTAAACTTTCCTGTTCTTCTCAATATATTCTGCCAGTGTTCTTACTGATCTGAAAACCTCCTTATTTGCTTTTGGGTCTTCCATTCTTATCCCGTACTCTCTTTCCAGCAATATTACCAGTTCAAGAGCGTCTATTGAGTCTAAGCCAAGTCCCTCACCAAAAAGAGGAGCATCTGTATCAATATCATCAGGAGTTATCTCCTCCAGATTCAGAGCTTCGATTATCTGCTGCTTAAGTTTAAGAATAAGTTCTTCCATAATATTGATTTGTTAATTAAGAGTATATTTTAAATTTTTTTCTTGAGTATAATGCAATAAGAAAGCAGGAAAAGCCAAAGATTAAGAGGGCGATACCCTCTGGCAAAACCGATAAAAATCCTTCGCCTCTCAAAAAGATGCTGTAGAATCCTGACATACCCCAATTCATAGGAGATAGTTTACTTATAAGCTGCATTTGAGGAGACATCAGAAAGAGAGGAATCCACACACCTCCAACTGCAGCAAGTATTACAACAGAGACTGCTCCAAAAACAGAGGCCTGCTGGTATGTCCTGGCCAGATTACCAATGGCTACTCCATACCCAATAGCTGCAACAGCAACCGAAAATCCCATAAAAAACAGAGCACTGTATGAATGGCCTAATTCAAGAGATGGTAATCCGGTTAAGGGAAGTATTTTAACACCAATAAAAAGCATAAGGGTGAATTGGGCTAGAGCTACAACAAGGTATACGATAGACTTACTGATAAGGTATTCGGCATAAGTGCACGGCATTGTAAGAAGTCTGGTAAAACTTCCACCCTCCCTCTCTTTAATTATATTTCCTGCCAGGGAAATAACAATAAAAAAGATTGCAAAGAGGCTCCATGCAGGGACATTATGTTGCACCGAGTTTGGCATAATATCACTCCCCTCCCTGGTGACAAACTTGTCATCTATAGTAAACTGTTCTCCGGAAAAGTTTGAAGTATTAACTGCGACCGGAGAAATATCATTAACCTGAGTAGATATCTCTCTCATTATGTACTCAAACTGTACCTTCTGGGCTCTCTCTTTTAGTGTACTCATAAGAACTGAGTGGAATGAACCTTTGGCAGCAGGATCAACAAGGACATTTATATTTACAATTTCATCAAGAGGAATCTCTTCAATTCCATTAAAGGCCCCAACTACAAATTTCTGGACATTGCCCCTTATCCTCTGAGTTGCATCTTCAGGTATAAAAATACCAATCATGTTGTCACCGGGAGAGATCCGGCTCTCCATCATAACCGGATTATGATACTGAGAGGATGAGTCATACTCTATGGAAAATAATCCCGATGATTCAATCTCTTTAACCACAGCAGCTCCAAGTTCGCCGGAATCACGGTTAACCAGCAACAGTGGAATTTTGTTTCCTTTTACAAAATTAAGTGTACTGTCCTGCAAATTTGCCATTAAAATGACTAGCAGAACAGGCATAAGGAACATTAGGATAATCCCTCCGACATCCCTTTTGAGCATAAGGTAATCCTTATAGAGCAGGTATTTTATCCTTCTATTCATATGTGTCTCTCATCTGTTTTCCGGTTAACTTAAAATAGAGGGCTTCAAGATTTTTACACTCAGGATTTGACTTCCCAAGCTCCACAGGATTCCCCTCCAGCACAATTTTCCCTCCATCTATAAGACCAACAGTATCACAAATACACTCAGCCTCTTCAAGATAGTGAGAAATAAAAAGGACTGTAGTTCCTTCGCGATTAATTTTAATGAGTTCCTCGAGAATTAAATTTCTTGACTGAGCGTCAACTCCAACAGTTGGTTCGTCTAATATCAGAATTTTTGGTTTGTGCAGAAGTCCGGCAAGCAGATTTATTCTTCTTTTCATACCCCCTGAGTATTGACTCAAAGGTCTCTCTGCACTGTTCTCCAGACCAAATCTCTCTAACAACTCATCAACCCTCTCTTTGAGAATATTACCCTCAACCCCGTACATTCCACCAATAATCCGGAGGTTCTCTTTACCGGTTAACATTGGGAAAAGGGCTATCTCCTGCGGAACCAGACCTATTATTTTTTTTATTTCAGAAAGCTCAGCAGGTACATTAAACCCGTCAACCAATACTCTGCCGCTATCAAACCTCTTCAATCCGCACAAAATATCTATTGTTGTTGTCTTTCCTGCACCATTTGGAGCTAACAGACCATACAGAGATCCCTTTAAGATTTTAAGAGTGAGACCATCCAGGGTAGGATTGATTTTTCCTTTATACTTTTTTGTTAGCCCCTCGGTAAATATTGCGTATTTTTCAGGCATTCTTCATCAGTTTTTCAAGGCCCCTGAATATTGACTCCTCTTTGTCTGCAATATTCATCAGTTTATCCGCCAATAAATTATAAGTCATTGTTTCTCCGTCCCTCTTTTTAAACATTCTTGCGGCATTATATGAAAAATCACGCCACATATCTCCGGCTGCTGTCATCTCTTCAGAGTAATGCCTAAGTTCCGGCTTGTTCATTACAGAGGCTGCCTCCTGCAGAAATGCTGCATAGATAAATCTGAACCCTGCCCCTCCTGTTCCAATCTCTTCGTTCATCCTGATAACCTGGGCAAGATTAAGTGCTGCCCTTTTCTTACCCATATTCCGCTCCCATCTTCTCATTCTTCTGGCAAGAAATCTTATCCCATTAACTCCAAACATAGGTATTGGGATTTTTATCATTCTGTTGCAGTTAAGCAAAATTGATTTGCGTATTGTCTCTTTGTCAATCTCTTTTTTATGGCTTATATCTGTTATGTGATACATCCTGCCACTTGGGGGATAGGTACCCTTGGCAAAACGGACTGTTTTAAGCTCTTCGTATGTTAAAGTACATTTCTCTACTACAACCGGATCAGAGACAGTGTATAGATCTCCCTCCTTGCCTATTACACATATATTGTGAGCGTTGAAATGAAACCTGTATTCTGCAGGAAAGTAAGGAAGATTGTAAACCCCAACCAACATACCAACGGGATTGCCTGAGAATAAAACCTTGTCCAAAGCGGTCATTGACTTCTCTTTATCACGGAACTTATAGCGCTTCATTTTAATTCCAAGCAAATACATTACTCTTGAGAAAATAGCCCCGGGGAGAGGCCTGAATGAAGTAACAGCCATTCCGTGAAGTTTAATAAATGGCATATGGGCAAAGAAGAGGCCGGAGCCTAGTCCGAAAACCATAGCCTCACTTATATTTATCCCATAAAAACCAAGTAAATTACTTACTACGCCGTTTTCACAATGGCCGGCCGGTTTATGTTTAAAATCAAGTTGCATACTAATCAACAGTAACTAATTTTTGTAGATCCATTTTTAACACCTGAGCAATCCTTTCAAGTTTTTCTTTTTCTAACTTGTTAAAATGCTTTGGTTTACACCATCTCTTGATCTCCCTTTTTGTAAAACCAGTATAAGAAGCGATTATTTCCGGTGTCATTACATTTTTATGCAGGTGGTATGCCAATGGGCTTAATTTTCCCTCCTTCACCTTAATTTTCAAAGTCTCAGCCTCCTCTTCAATAAGGCTCCATGCATATTTGATTGCCTCATTTTTTGGTTCCCAGCCAACGCTTATTATCTGCTTGTATTCACCATTTTCATCAACAGCATAACATACATCTCTTACCTCTCCGCCCTTCTCCAGTATATTCCCATCCTGCGGCACCTCATTTATTTTCATAATCAGCAAACAGTTAAATAAACATATGCGTAAGAGAATCTTGCACTTTCAGGCACCATTATAAGAATCCTCTCGCCTCTCTTAAGCCTTCCGCTTTTGAATAGTTCATCAATCATTAGGAAAGCCGATGCTGCCGCCACATTTCCGAGTTTAGGGAGATTCACGAACCATTTCTCTTCAGGAATAGGAAATCCCAGACTGGAGAGCTCATCAAAAATCTTCTTTTTAAAATACATTGATGAGAGATGAGGCAGGAACCAGTCAATATCCCCCGGCTTTAAGCCTCTCCTGGCCGATATATCCATTAGAAATTTACCGCCTAGCTTTACTATATTTGAGCCTAACAGTTTTGTATTTTGTTTTAGGGAAAATAGTGATTTTTCAGTCCACTCCTTCTCAGGGAATCTTGTCCATCCCAGCAGATTGTCACCTTCATACTGAGCACCCGCATACATACATGTAGGCATAGTATTGGCATATGAGGTCAGCTCTACCCACTCCACCTTAAGGGAGAAACCCTCTGAGGCAGGCTTACTGTTTATAAGAAGAGCAGCTGCTCCATCGGATAGCATAAATCTTAAAAAATCCTTCTCAAAGGCTATCATCGGATCCTCCATAAGCCTTGCCAGGCTCTCATACTCGTCATTAAAGAAAGAGGCTCTCATCCAGGCAGAAAACCTTTCAGAGGCAACTGCCACCGCATTCTCTCTCTCTCCTGAAGATACAGCCATCTGACAATATTTAAGGGCATGTATACCACTGCAGCAGGATCCGGCAAATGAAACAACCTCAATATCCTTATCTCCGCCCATCTGGCCATGTATCTGAACAGCATGAGAGGGCATTATCATCTCCTGAGAAGCTGTTCCTGCAGCAAGAAGATCAATTGCATCAGCATCCACTCCATTGCCGCATAACCCCTCTATAGCCTCGACAGCCATATCAAATGCAGTGTGTGTAACTCTCTGCTCTTTGTCTAGTGCGTAATATCTTGTTTTAATCTGATTATTTCTTAAAATGAGCTCTTTAGCTCTGGATGGTTTGCCGCCAATCATTCCCAGATACTCCTCAATCTCGTGATTTTCAACAGGAGAATTGGGCATGAAGGAGGATGTCTTAGTTATGTAAACCGGGCGCATAATTTATTGATTATATTTTAAAAATAGGACATTGCTCTTTATAGTCTCGTACGAACCTCTCCTGAGAGGCCAAGTGAGCATAAAGAATAAGGAACCAAAGGGTGAAACGGCAAATATAAGAGTAAGCAGATACCACTTAAAAATTTTAAGCCTTGTCGCTCTTGCCGGATTGCCGTAACTGCCCTTTTTAAGGACCCATCTTGCCCAGGCTCCCCATATTTTGTTCCCGTTGTTTTCAATAAAATAGAGATTTGGATTAAACCTTAATCCCCCCTTTTCTACAATTGATTTTTGTAATATGTTATAATCTCCATCTTCAAGTGCTTTATAAATATCATCAGAGATAACTGAAATCAATCTTATTTCGGCCTCTGATACACCGGCTGCGGGCAGGAAGCGAGTTGCCCCCTTTTGATTGTTTATCAGCCATCTGAAAATAGTCAGTACGCTAACCAGATTATTATGTCTATCCTCCAGTGCAATATGACCACAAAGTCTTGCCCCGGCAATGTCAAGTTTGCTGCTTATACTTTTGATTGCTGAAACCCACATATTCCTGGTTCCTCCAACAGCTATAACATCTCTTCCATAAAGATATGCCCTGGTCTCTTCTACTCTCAGAAATGATGCGACAGGAATTGATGGTGCCAGAAACCAGGGTTGATACCCTAAAACAACAAGGTCAGCATCAAGAATATCTGAAAAGTCCATCGGAATAAGTGGAAATGGAACTTCCGCCCTGGACTCCGGAAAGATGTCATAAAATTTCTCAGATGTCCATGGAAAAACGAATGGTTCAACCGGAACAATTTTTTTATATATCAATTGACATCCCCGCTTTTCTAAAGGGGAGAGAAGCGAACTGAGAATTTCAAAAAGCTGACCTGTTTGGGTATAATAAAAAACTGCTATTTTGTATTTTTTATCCATAAGTCAAGGTTTGAACATATTCGAGGCAAATCTGCCGTTTGTTGATACTCCTCTGAATCTGTAAATTGTTACATCATCACTTTTCTCGTAAAGGTGCAGCTCCTCAATTGAGTAGTTTTCAAGTGAAAGTCTTAGCTCAATTCTTTTATAAGGGTTGTTTTTTGATTTTGTCTCAGGCTCAATTACCAGCGAATGGCTTCCTGCTCCATCAATATAAGCAACGCTGTAAGAGTCAGGTATTGAAGATATGTCACCTCCCATGCACGCCTCCATAACTTTAGCTAAATCAGACAAAGCCTTCTGTCTCTCCAGTGAAAATGATGTGGTTCCACTTTTTGACACAATATGAATATTCGATGATGTCATAATAATTGACATCATCTTTGGAGATGTATAATCAAACCTTACATTACCGGGTTTACTAAAAAAGAAATTACCTGATGATTTAACTGTCTGATCAAGAACCTTAATGTGTTTCTCCTGTTCAAATATTCCGGATACTGTTTTTATTGATGCAGTATGTCGCGACATAGCAGAAAAAAACTTCTCGCCTGATTCGGGGGAGAACGAGCAGAATAAGAAACATATTATCAGTAACCCGATTATCCTTTTCATACGCATTTAGCTACAAATATAATGAAAAAAGAGGGACTATCTAACATCTAAAAATTTAACAGCCTTCCTGCTCTGTAGTGGCAATATGGCCTTTGAAAGAAGCTCCACAGGCTCAAAACTAATCTCGGGAGCAACTCTTATTCTGGCTCTGAAATGCTCTTTAATTTTTCGTTCAAAAGAGTCAGTTGGAGTGTCAGTACCTATCTTTATCAGTATTGAGTCGGTTCCAAGAGAGTTTGTATATACCTGTACCTGATAATTTATTATACCATCAATATTGTCAAGAATATCGTACAGTGCGGAAGGATATAGTGTTGTCCCCTTATACTTAATCATCTGCCCCTTTCTTCCCAGTATTGGGCTAAGTCTTGTGCTGTATCTGCCACAACTGCATTTTTTATTAAATGCCCGGCACAAATCTCCTGTTTTAAATCTTATCAAAGGCATCCCCTCTACGCCAAGAGTTGTTATAACCAACTCTCCTATTTCTCCCTCCTCTACCTGTTTTTCATTTTCATCGAGTATCTCAATAATAATAAGATCTGGCTGATGGTGAGCCCCGCATAAATGCTCGCACTCTGTAAAAGAGCTTTGCATCTCAGTTGATGCATAGGTAGAGTGAAGTGAGAGATTTGGCCAGAGATGTTTTATTTTTCTTGTTAAAGTACTGTCTGACAAATCAATATCCCTTAGAGGCTCTCCAATACAGATCGCTCTTTTAAGAGATGATTCTCTGCAATCAATCCCATTTTTAGCAGCATAATCAGCTAACTTTATTAAGAATGAGGGGACAACTATACAAGATTCAGGTTTAACACTAAGGATTGAACTCCACTGAAGTTCAGGTATTCCGTTCCCAACCCTAACAATTCCGGATCCAAGTGATCTTGCTCCAAGAAAATAGGCAAGTCCGGCCATAAATTGTCTGTCTAAAGTGGTCATTATCTGTAACACCTCGTTACTCTTTAGCCCTGCTGTTGTAAAAGAGCACATTTCATTGTAAGCCAGTCTGTCCAGATCGTTCTCAGTGAGCATGAATGTAACCGGCTCTCCCAGCGTACCTGAAGTTGTTACATAATCGATAATCTTCTCTCTGGGAACGCAAAGAAACATTTCATTGTGCATTTGCAGATCCTGTTTATCTGTTGTAGGGAGCAGAGATAAATCGGATATAGATTTAATTTTCAGCGGATCAATGCCGCTTCTCTTAAAAAGGCTGATGTAATATGGTGAACTGGATGCAACATATCTCAGAGTTTCATGTAAAGAGTCAATCTGAAATTCTGCGATCTCCTCCCGGGACTTGAATTGTATTTGAGGATCTCTTTTCATACTATTTAAGTTTTTCAATTTTGGTTATAATGAATTTTCTTGTCTCTTCAGATGGGATTTTCATCTCAAGTGCTTTTTTAAACATATCAGATGCAGAACTATAATTTCCTGATGCAAGGAAATTCTCACCCAGATTAACATATGTCTGAAAAAAATATGGATTGATTTTAATATAATCTGAGGCAAATCCTTGATCTACAGATATTTTATCCGATGTTTTATGTGACAATAACCTGGACATTATTCTATATTCCATTATTGCCGGAAGAGTCTCTTTTATCTGAACTGAATCTGCCGGAATATCTTTATAATCATCTTTTATCCGGATTGAAGTGAGATTGAAAAGTTGGTTTAAATCATATTTAACCATCTTACCCAATTGCCAGTGGGTTGTACTCACCCACATTACCCTTTGAACCGGTTTAAAAATAACAGCATGGTGTGAAATATACTGATTTATTGACATTTCGTTTCCAATACCAAGCTCTTCGTTTGAAATTCCATTTTTATTACGCAGAATATAGGCAGAGCTCTCCGGAGAGAGTGGCTTCAAATCAGAAATAAGCTCCTTCAGTCTGTTAAATCTGTATTGAGAATGGCTCCCTTCAATTGCCTCCACAGCTTCACTGTTTTTTTTATCCCGGTAAAACTCTGCGCTCTGAAAGTGATTGGTAGAAATAATCAGCTCTCCGTCTGCAGAGAATAATAGGGTATTATCCGGACTCTTTTCAATAATAGCAGCCCTGTTCTCTAAACCTGACCCTATCAAAAGAGATTCAGATACAAAGGCATCTCTTTTGGATGCTATATTAAATGCCTCTTCAATATTTGAAGCATATTGCAATATCTCTCTGGCTATAATTGATATGGGTGTTTTAGACCTTACGGGAGGTGAGGACTTAGCTGCATTCATTGTAATTGTTAACCCTTTTTCATTCATTCCGGAGAGTACTCCGGACATACCTGCCCATCCGACAGATATAAATTTATAGCCTTTATCAGGCTCCATAATTGTAACTACCTTATTTTTCGCAAAGTCGTCACCAACCCAGAAATCAAAATTTCTACCTATTATCAGTGTTGAATCGTCACTTTCAGAGCCCCATGCAGCAAATGATGAACAACCTACAAGCATGTACTCTTGCATAGCATGTCCTAAATCGTGTGCAGCATGATAATTCAATTGCCTGTCATATGCAGATCCAATATAATCAAACTCACTGCTACTCCCCAGAGATGTTGCGTAGATCTCCTTTCTGAACTCCTCTTCAATATTTGACTGAATATTTCTATTGTAAATAATTGTCAGGTATTTCAAAAAAGAGAGATATTTTTCGTTTGGTACGATGATTTTTATCTGATCAATGAATGCCCTCTCCTGCTCATACATTAAAGACTTACATAGCTGTCCAAAGGCAAGTCCTCTCTGCTCGGGGTTACCTCTCAGCCGTAAATTCCATAAATCTCCCTCCCCTTTTTCAAGGGAGGATCTGCCAAAGAGTATAACTCCGGCCGAGTCACGTGGAGATGGTATTAACTCAGGTATTGAATTATCCGGTATACTCCTGTCAGCAGTCATATATAATATTACTCCCGTCACAGTTATCAAAAGAAACAGAGAGAGGAGAAACACTATAATATATTTTATAATCTTTCCCAGAATCTTTATCATAACCCCATCTTATTAATAAAGTCAGTACCAATTATTTCAGAACATGCAAGCAAAGATGTAAATGTTACACCCATTACGCCATGAAGATTTACACTCTGACCTGCCATATACAAATTTTCAACCTTTGTCTTAACGGGTAAAAATGTTGAGAGTGGTTTTTTGTAGTCCTTCATAATTCCATATATAGTGCCGTCAGGAGATTTTACATAATCTCTGTATGTTAACGGAGTGGCAGAATAGCAAAATTCTACAGCCTCTCTGATCCCAGGCAGAACTTCCTCAACCCTCTCAATTAATATATCAGAGAATCTCTTTTTAAATTCAAGGTAATCATCGCCTCTGTTGCCATGGATGGTATCAGACCATTTAGCTACCTCCTCTATAGTCATTGGTGTCAAGAGAGTTACAACCTCTGCGAATTTACTGTCATCTTCAGGAGCCTGAAATGCAACCATAATGGGTCTCTCGCCTTGAATGTGCAAGTTGCTGTTTATATAATGAAGATGGTTAGGCTTAAGAATAATGTAAAGAGAGAACATACTGCAAGAGTTATGCAATTGGCTAACTCTTCTCCTGTAAGTCTCCTTAATTCCTGATTCGTTGTCCAGCATTCCCACAGTAAGTGAAGGATGAATAGTCGAAATAACTCTCCCGGAGAAAAACCTCTCACCATTATCCAGTTCAACACCCTTTGCACATCCGTTTTCTGTAAAAATTTTTTTAACGTTAGCCCCGCACTTTACCTCACCGCCATAATCCAAAATTCTGTTAAACAAAGTATCTGTGATTTTATATGCCCCTCCTCTAACTCTCCAGGATGATTCTATATAGGAATTGTTTGCCATCGCATGAACATAGAACGGAGTGATAGCCGACTCTCCGCAATATATTATTGAATTGCCTGTTAATACCCTTTTTAGCTTTTCGCTCTTTATAAATGCATCAATTGAAACCTCCACAGATTTTGTCACAGATTGCAGTGATTCTGCAGAGAATCCGTTACCTATCCTGACACTATCTACAGAAAGCATTGCAGTCCGCCTTATAGACTCCACATATGACTCCAGGCCCAATCTCTCCTCAGGAAAAAAGAGCGATAATTTATCTACAAAATTACCATACCCCATTGCTATTGGATAACTGGCCCCCTCTAAGTAAACAACATCAAATGCATCCTGATTCATCCTGACAAAGCCAACCCTGTCCATCACATTCAAATAGGAAAAAAACCTCTCCATAAACTGACCCTTATCCAGACTTCCAATGTAGTGAACAGAGGAATCTATAACAACTCCTCTCCTTTTAAATGGTTGAAAATATCCCCCCGGACTCTCTCCCTGTTCCAGTACAAGAACACCCTGCCCCTCTTTTGCAAGAATCGCAGCGCATTCAAGTCCGGCAAGACCTCCACCAACAACAATTGTATCAAATTTTTTCATATGAAACATTTTTGGGCCTTATTATGAATATTGTATTAGAGGTTAATTTGTCGTTTCGAGACTCATCTACAACACAGTTTAATCTAAATGCAATATCCCTGATTTTGCTAGCGCTTGAAAAACAGGGCGAATGGCTGGCCTTATTAAACTTCAGAACTTTAATTGAAAACCACTCTGTAAGCTTAGTAACCCGATGATCTCTCACTCTCTCAGAATCACCATCTCTCAATATGATAAATCCACCTGATTTTAATGAGTTAACAGATCTGGATATTAAAGACTCCTGCTGTTCTGGTAACAGATAGTGCAATACATCATTTATAACTATAACATCGCTTAACGGCAAATTGCAAGTGAGTGCGTCAGCGTGTGTAAAGTTTATATTACCTCCCGATAACCAAGAGCTTTTTGCTATCTCAATCTTTTCAATATCATAGTCTATACCATTTATAACTCTGCCGGGGGAAAGCAGACCCAGCATGAAACAGAGGGGGCCATATCCGCATCCAATATCGGTTACTACTGCATCAGCCGGAATGATTGAATGAAAGGGTGCATAGTAGTTCTCCATCCTCATTTTTATCCTCAGATACCACTCTGTAACAGGCCCTTTATATATATACCCGGACATTGTTTTTTGCATAAAGAAGAGATTGGAAGGGAGATCATTTAATAATCTTAAATTACTGTACTCCTTACGCATAAGAGCTGAGACTGATTTACTCCGCTCCCTGTAGTCAATGCCAAAGCTGGCATCCTTGTAAGATATTCTCTCCAGAATTTTATACCCTATTACTCCTCTCTTGACATAAAAAGGCTGATTTTTTGAAACCAGATTCCCATTACCATATATAACTACCGGAATTATATCCAGTGTTAACTCCTCTGCAATTTTAAAGGCCCCTTTGTGGAATCTGTGAATCTCCATATCGGCAGAGCGAGTACCCTCAGGAAAGACAAGCAGAGAATAACCCTCTTCAATCTTTGGTTTTATATGCTCAATGTGATTTTCCACTCCGTCCTTATGATAAAGGAATCCTGCAAACCTGACTATATGACCAAAAATTGGGGAATTCCAGACCCATTTGTTTGTCATCATAATAATTTTTGGATGTAGGGAGAGTAGCATCAAAATATCAATAAACGACTGGTGGTTTGCCACTATGACTGCAGGATGGTTAAAATTCTCATCAAATGGGTTCTCACCGAATATTCTTACTGTTGGTGAGAGCTTCACAGGAAGAAAAACAAGCACCCTTACGATTTTTCTGAATATCAATACTCTTCTGGAATGTTTTATCGGCAGTAGAGTTAAGATGGGTATAAGGGCAGCCGCAAAGAGGCAGCCGGTTGTAAAGGCCGAGAATGTAAGCAACATTTGAAGTACCCCTGAGAATGTGTAGGGATGCAATCCCCGCGAAGCCGGAGATGTGATAAAGAACCTGTAAACAAGAGGCTGTATAGTATAAGCAACCAACCATACTGCCGAAATACCAACAATAGAGACAAGGGCAATTGATCGCAAAGCAGGATGAGTTGCAAATGCCATTGAACCCACACCCGCAAGCACAGTAAATGTTGAAAAGAAAATTGCACTTTTATGTGATGCAAGCGCACCCTCTCTTCCCTGATATTCAGCTGAGAGACCATCTAATACAAAAATACTGAAGTCATCCCCAATCCCAAATATAAATGTAGCCAGCAGAATGTTAAATATATTAAACTCAATCGATAAAATATTCATCAGCCCCAGTATTATTACCCAGCTTACTGCCATTGGAAGAAAAGCCATCAGAGCCAGCTCTATTCTTCCGTAAGAGATAAGGAGAGTAAGAAAAACAAGGATTGATGAAATAAGAAGTATAAGGTTAAAATCCTCTTTAATAGTTACTGCCCAGACAGAAGAGAAATGCGCTCTGTCAAGAATACCGAATGATGTCTCTTCAGAAAGCGCTTCATATAACTTCTCTTTTTGTACATCCTCAGAATAGAGCTGTGTTAAAAAAGTGTACAAGCCATCCCGCTCCTCTGCCCAATCTTTAAAAAAATATGGTAATGACTCTATCCCGCCCGAATAATCAACAGGGTTGTACTCCTTCTCAAGTATTGATATAAAACTGTCAAAAGCATCCCCGGAGAAACCAATATCTTCTCCTTTTTTTACCAGGTCAGTTTTCAGACTCAGGACCCTGCCATCCTCCCAGAATTTATTCCATCTCTCAATCCTTTGTTTTTGAATTGACTCAGGTGGAAGAAGCCAGGAGAGAGATGCACTTCTTACAGATTGTCCGCTACTCTTAAGTGAGTCAAGTGTAAGATTATCTCTGTAATATGACTCCGCAGCAGTTTTGAGACTACCTGATGATGACAAGAGAAAAACCCTTGCCTCTCCCCCTCCAAAATCTTCAGAGAAGCTCTTCTGTGCCTTTGAGAGACTCTCCGGCTCGTACCCCAGATTTGAGAAGTCACTGTCAAATTTTACTCCGGAGGCAAGAAATATTCCGGCAACGGTCATAACAGCTATAAGCCATCTTAACCAAATTACCTTTTCATATTTAAATGATGTTATTTTTACAATTGCCCTGTATAGTTTCGTCTCCCTCTCCTCATTATTTACTTTTATAAAATGGGGTAAGAAAATAAGAGAAAACAGAGTCGTCCCTGTAAGAGTCAAGGCGGAAAAGAGGCCAAAATCCTGCAAAAGTACCGAGTTTGTAAACAGAAGTCCAACAAAGGCACCTATTGTAGTAAAACCCCCTACAGTCAGAGGATAGGCAAGTTCGTCAATCAACTGCTCAATTGTCTTAACATGCTTTAAATGTGAAATTACATGTATAGAATAACTCAGAGCAATACCCATTACTGTTGCCCCGGCTCCAACAGCAATTGCAGAGACCGGTTCCCCTCTTAAAGCCATAATTGATATGGCGAAAAGAGCTCCAAAGAGGGCAGGTGATATCAATATTGCCAATGTTCCGGGATTTCTGAATGAGATCCAAAAAAGCAAACCAATTATCACCAGAGCAATCAGACTTGTTGCAAGGGTATCTCTTTTGATAATCCTTGCATTGTAAACAGAGGCAAAAGGAGCCCCTGAGAACATTACATCAAGCTCCGGGAATCTATCTTCAATCTCTATCTCAGCCTCTTCCAGTTTATTAACAAGATACTCGTTATTGCCTGAATCTGAAGTCTCTCCTGATGGTGTGATAATAAAGAAGAGAGAATGCCAGGTTTCAGAAAAAATATAATCTCTGTAGTTATTGAATGATACCCCCATTCTAAGAGAGTCGAGCTTTGCAATAAGGTGTGTACCCAATGAGAGAGGGTCTCTGGAGATCATTCCTGATACAGCTGTCCCGGCAGGAGAGTTTATTATTGCAAGTGAATTCTGAAGCTTTTCAAGTAGTTTGTCACTCTTTATATTATCATCAATTCTCTTATAATCTGATTCCTCCAGAAACAGTGGAAGATTATTATATATATAGTTGATAAATTCGCTCTCTCCATCGTAGGCCGATTTTTGCATCGGCTCTAACGCTCCCCTGTCAATAAGAGGAGTTATTTCAAAGGTTAAACTGTCAGCCGCATCTGCAAGAAAATCAGGGGAGATAAAAGCAGAACTCTCCCTGAATTTAATTAATGCAATAATTTTATCTTTTGCCTTTAGCCTTGAAAATGCTTTAGCATTTACCGCACTCTCTCCTTCAGTTGGGAATAGCTGTAACGGATCCTCAGTAAGCCTGATATTTAAAGCAGTAATTGCCATTATCATAGTAAAGAGAGATAGAAGAAGATACAATAACCATCTCCTTTTCCTCAATCCATCATACAGAGCAACTAAAATTTTTCCAAGACTCATTTTTCACTCCTCCTGAAAATTTTTAAAATAATATATACTACACCCATACCGGCAAAGCCGACACAAGTTGCAAGAATTATACTGCCGGCCAGATATTGAGTCAGGCTTCCTGATATTGCATCAAAAGTGAGATCAGATGGTATAACCTTCATAGACTCTCCAAGCAGAAGTGAACCTGCATAAAAGCTCCCGTAAAGAATAAATGGAATCATCGGAGGGATACTAATATTTGATGAGACAAGAGTGAGCACTTTATTGAGTCTGAGCAAATGGGCCGCTGCTACGGCAGTAATCATCTGATAGCCCCACAGAGGAGATACCCCAAAAAAGAGCCCCAGCCCCACTGAAGCGGCAATCTTTAAATTGCTGTCAGGAGATTCTGTAATATTATCTTTTATAAATCTTTTTATATTCTCTTTCGTAAACCATTTGAAAAATTTATAGGGCCACCACCAAATAATGGCGATTAACACCAGAATTGAGTTGAGTATTGAAATTCTTGTAAAATCCGGTAATGGTTTAAAATGTGATACTCTCTCTTCTTCAGGCGGATAATAGACCTTTACCGGAGTGTTCTTAACCGGAATACTCATCCATACAGCTCTTACCAATATTTCAAGCTCCCACTCATATCGTCCGGAAAAAATCCTCATTCCGGCTAACCTCTCCAGAGGATAAACCCTGAATCCTGATTGAGTATCTGATAATTTGATACCTGTCTCTGCCCAAAACCAAAAATTTGAAAATTTATTTGCAAATGTATTTTTTTCAGGCATATTCTCACAACCCATCTCCCTGGCACCAACCCAGAGTGTATTTGGCTCACTCCCGGAAAGACTTATCAAGTTTTTGATATCATCCGGATAGTGTTGCCCGTCAGCATCAATTGTAATGGCATGAGTATAGCCCAGCTCTTTAGCTCTGATTAAACCACTTCCCAACGCAGGACCTTTTCCAATATTTTTATTGTGTCTTATAAGGAGAACCCCCTCCAGGTTTTCGGCTACATCCGCACCCTCAGGATCAGATCCATCATCAACAACAATAATATCGCTGCAAAATGGTTTTACCCCCTCAACTACATCTTTAAGAGTTAAAGGGTTGTTGTAAGTAGGTATGATTGTTACAAAATTGAGCATTTCCCCTTAAACTTTAGAATAGCCCTTTCAGAACCAGTTACGGATACTGTTGCATTAATAAGCAGAACAGAGTCGCAAATTTTGTGATTTGATATATTAACTGATAATTTTTCATCAGAACGGGGATCTACCATTCCGGTGAATTTACATTGGGATATATTACTAAACAAAAGAGACTCTCCTGTTAAAGATAAAAGGCAATCTTTTAAGATCTGAAGAGTACATACTCCGGGCAGCACAGGAGTTCCCGGGAAATGGCCGGTGAATATTCTGTGAGATTTATCAACTGTGACCAGAAAAGCAGCGGCAGATGATAAATCACTCTCCTGTGAAATTTCTGATTTATCAATTTTGTATAAATTATCAATTTTCATCTGAGTTGCTTTTGGTCAATTTTAGTTTAATCTTAAGCCATGGGTGAGTGATTAGCACCTCTTCCGGATACCCCTCTTTATATTTTCCCAAACTCATTACAGTTCTGGTGATTCCATTACCCTGTTCCAGAGCAGATATTTTTCCGTTATAGTCAAAAACATACTTTGTTATTGGAGAGTGATCCGGTTTAAAAAGTATTTCAAAATCCTTTTTAAGAAGTAATATAACCTTCTCCCTGTTTAACTGCTCAATGCAGTAATTAATTTTTATAGATGACCCATTTAGCTCAAAGTCCAGAAAGGTCATCCCAAAAAAAGAGGTCATAACTACTCTTTTAGATGTTGGACTATCCGATTTAATTACAACTGTTCCCTCTACAGAGTCATCCTTTCTGGTAAGTACAAAATCGAAGAGAGATACCTCTTCACTGTGATTAAATAGAGATGGAATACCACCTGTTGCATATTTAGTCGAGTGGAGCCAAACTCCCTCCTTTAAGGAGGAGCATCCTGTCAATGCAAACAGTATAGCAATAAAAAGACTAATTAATCCTGAATATCTCATTATCTATGCTTTGGTTAATTGTCTGTTCAAAGAATCTGTAATTTGTTATGCCCCCTGATCCCTCTTTTACAGAGATTTCCAAAATCTCACCTGACTCTTTATTAAATACAATATTAATCATTGATATTACTGATTGCAACCTCGTTGATTTAGGTTTTACAGATGCGTTAATTTTTTCGTCTGTCATACTAAACGCTATGTCATAATTGGCCGACTCTTTTAGCTCTCCGGTAAAGACAGCCGTAATAAGCTCCTGCATCTGCTTCATCACCGGATTTGCCGCGAGGTTCATTTTTGAAGTCCCGGAGGCCGTTACCATTTTCATATATGAGCCGTTCATGACCATTGAGTATTTGGCCGGCTTTTCATACAAAAAGGCAACTTTATTCTCTTTTGAATAGAGAAATTTCCCATGAGATACCAACTCTCCTTTTATCATATCCATCCGTTTCACCTGTTCAAAACGGGCAGAGAGATTAATCACCTCTGAAGCCCTCCCGGCAAGTAAATCCAGGAATGCAGTAATTTGTGTATCACTAAGCATTCCATTCTGAGAGTACATAGTATTAATATTAGTCATTAAAACTATAAAAGTCAACAATATAAACCTATAAAACCCTGCTGAACAATTTTGCCTCATATCCTGTTGTATCTAAATAATTAAGTATTTTTTCTGTAAGCATTGCACTGTCAGGCATACGATCATGTAAAAGAATTATCGCTCCATCATGCATCCCCTTTTCAACCCTCTTCAAAACCTTTTCTGTATCATGGCCAGATATTGTATCGAAGCTTCTTAAACTCCACCCTACGCTTATAAGTCCCAGCTCTTTTACTGCTCCACCTATTGAAGGATTGGTTACACCATAGGGAGGTCTGAAAAGTTTAGTTTTGACTCCTGTCAACTCCTCAAGAATGTTTTTTGTGGCAACAAGGTCCCTCTTGACCAGCTTTTTAGATGATATAGTAAATTCCGGAGTGTGTCTTAATGAGTGTATGCCTGTCAAGTGCCCTTCATCAACTATCCTTCTCACAATCTGAGGATTCTCAATTGCTTTCTCACCTATCAGAAAGAAAACTGCCTTTACGCCTCTCTCCCTGAGAACATCCAGAATCATTGGAGTAAAATCCGGATGAGGACCATCATCAAATGTTATCATAACACTCTTTATCCCCTCATTTCTCTCCCTGCAATAGGATCTTAGATATATACCCATATCCATTCTGAAAATTGCTGTAATCAGAAAGGAGAGGACAAGAGTAACAATTATTATCAGAAGGTATATCATTTTGTAACTTCAATCAATGTAGCAGGATCCTTTATATATTTATTAACTAAAAGCACCTTGGAACAGGAGCCGGAAGAGAGTCTTTCCAATGCTAATAAAAGAGCGTAAGCAGAAGCAGTTGGATACTCTCCTGTTATCTCTTTGTAATTTTCTGTTTTACATCCTTCTCTCTCAAGTAATCCTCTTATAACTTCATTTCCACACATATAAAGAGTACCATCTTCCCTTCCGGAGATTACAGACTCAAAAATCTCATTTTCACTATAGTTGATCGGAAGTATCTCTAATGAGTTTATTACACCCCTGATTTTACCCTCTAAAGAAGATCCAAGCAGAAAGAAGGCAGCCCCCTCTCCCCCTTTGTTATGTCTCCATATCCCCATTCTTCCCAGAAGATGCCTTTTAGTAGGAGTTAATTCATCAAAACCCCCGGTCAAAACAGACCCTTTTCCCTCATTTATCAAAAGCGACGAGTCAAGCAGAGCAGATTCAAAAGAGGTACTTCCATGAACATAGGTACTGTTATAGTGTTTATCTCCCCTCATCAGAGCAATTTGGGCACCAACAGTATTTGATGTACTTTGGATAAAGGCAGATGGATTAAGAAGTCTCTCCTGGTTTTGGATAATGGAAACCAGAAATTTCTCAGTATCGGCAAGGCACCCCCACCCTGTTCCTGTAACTATTGCATCAATCTCCTCAACACCTGCATCTCTAAGTGTCATTATCGCAGATGCAACGCTCATCCTTATAACTCTGCTCATCCTTCTCCTCAGGCCGGCATCTAAAATAAACTCCTTGTAATCAGGCTCAATTGAAGAGACTCCTGCAGCTCCGTATATAACAAGATTTGTATCTATTCTCATAATCTAACCTTATCAAAAATTAGCGTGGTACAATTCCCCCCGAATCCAAACGAATTTGTCATAGCAGATCGTATTTCCACCCCCCTCTCAACAGAGGTCTGAGGCGGAACATCGCACTCCTCCATTCTCTCGGAGAAGTTGAGATTTGGCCAGATATAACCCCCGTAAATCGAGAGAACAGTAAAAACTGATTCTATCCCGCCTGCAGCTCCAAGAGTATGTCCTGTGAACCCCTTTGTTGAACTGTATGGTGGAATATTCTCTCCAAACAACCTCTTCAATGCTGTTGCTTCAGAAGAGTCGTTGTTAGGTGTTCCTGTTCCGTGAACATTTATGTATCCAATTTCACTCTTGTCAAGATGACTCATCTCAAGTGCTCCGCTCATTGCCATATAAGCACCCTCGCCGCTTGCCGATGAGGCTGTCTGGTGAAAAGCATCATTTGTATTTGAATAACCGGCAACCCGGCTGTACCTTTTAGCACTCTTAAGTTTATCGGAGACCAGTAAGAGATATCCTGCCCCCTCCCCCAGATTAAGCCCCTCTCTTGTTGCATCAAATGGCCTGCAGTACTTGCTGTCAAGAATACCTAAAGATGAGAACCCATTTACTGTAAATCTGCATAATGAGTCTGTTCCGCCTGCAATTACAGCATCAACCATTCCTGCTTTAATCATTCTTGACCCAAGCATAATGGCATTGTTAGCAGATGAACAGGCAGTATTTATTGTAGTACAAAAACTGTTTAACCCAAGATGATCGTAAATAAACTGGGTTGATGCCCCGCAATCGTGTCCCGTTAATTGTCTTAGCCTCCCTCTTCCGTTGTCCGGCAGGTACTCCCTGTAAAAAAGTTCACTAATATCCATGCCCCCTACTGAGGTGGCAGAGATTAGCCCGATTCTATGTTCGGAGGGGTTCAGGCCGGAATCTTCAAGGGCCTCTTTTGCTGCAGCCAGACCCAGAAGAGTAGTTCTTGAATACTCCTTTCCCGCTGATAATTTCAGCATTTCCCTAAGCTCTGTATTTGACAGAGCTACCTCCCCGGCTACAACCTCGTGCATAGTTTCAAAAAGTGTCAGAGGGACAATACCGCTCTTGCCTGAAACAAGAGATTCAATTTGTTTCTCTACTCCGTAACCCAATGCGGATATACACCCTAAACCTGCTACAAAGACATCATTTGCCATAAATTTCCCTTTTGAAGAGTTTAAAAAACAGATCGTATCTCCCCTGAAAATACTCACACCATCCGCATATTACAATTTCAAGTCCGGAACTCTCTGCCAGTTGCAGCTGACAGTCAAAAAGAGACTCCTCTCTTTTACTATTATTTACAAAGAAAAGGTTCTCTCCCTTGAATTTATTTCTAATTGAGATTTCCCCAATAACAATATTTGGCAAGGTGTACACAAAAACAGCAGGACTGGCGGCAAGATCACCTCCCTGATCAATAAGTTTCTGATGTTTTATATCTGTATCAAGAGATGATGAGTAATTTGAAAGCATAAAGCCGATGTTAAAAGGATCAACTTCTGACAAACCCTCTGCATCTCTTAAAAGTGATGCAGCTCCAATAACCCCAAGCCTTGACATACCATCCATTTTAAAAAACTTAATATCCTTCATATCAAGCTCCTTGTACTTTTCACGAATAACGGCATCAAAATCAGTATCACCACTAAGTTTAAAAGCGGCAATCTCCCTCCATCCCGATGCTCCTGATTTGTATTTATTTACAGAACAAGATTCAAGAGCCATTACAATTGCTGCGTTGCACCCGCCAAAACCCGAAGCACTCTTTACACACCTGTACAAAGGCAACTCCTTATGGTGAGGTGTTAGCTTTATCTCCATCGGCACTCCGGACTCGCTGAATCCCAGGGTTCCAAAAAGGAGAGAGTTCCTCATTTGCCAGGCCGATGCTATAGCCTCTACCACTCCTGAAGCACCCAGTGTATGTCCAAAAAATGGTTTTAGGCTCTGTACAGCTACATCTTGCAGAGATGCAAAATGGAGAGCCTTAGACTCCATTTCGTCATTATAAATGGTCGATGTTCCATGAGCATTTATAAAGGAAATATTTTCAGGAGAGACACAGGCATCCTCCATTGCCCTTATCATTGCAGTACCAAGACCATCACCGGTTCTGGACGGGGCAGAGAGATGGTTGGCATCACTTGTGATTGCCCCACCCTCTACTATAACAGGATCTGAATCTCTGCACAATTCCCTCTCAGACGAAAGGATGACAACTCCCACTGCCTCGCCCAGATTCAGACCATCTCTGCTTATGTCATAAGGACGACAAAGTTTAGAGCTCACAGATTTAAAAGACTCAAACCCTGTGATAACAAATCTGGTCAGTAGATCAGCACCTACAACTACAACATTCTCACATAAATTAGCCTCAATGATCCTTGAACCCTCAATAATCGCATTGACACCGGAAATACAGGCACTCGAAATAACTATCGGCTCCCTCACCATCCCCAGCCATCCTGCTATTCGCTTTGCACTGTATCCCAAAAATGCCCTTTGGTCAACCTCCTCTTCAATGCCGGAAATAATATCAATATTACCTTTTGTTGTAGCAATAATTAACTGTGAACCGGCTACGATTTCTTCCCTCCTGTCTGAAGATAATGCAGAAGAGGCGTTGTAAACAGCAGCTATCACCCTCCTTTCGAGAATCGATGCATTATCCGGCAATCCGGAGATATTAAGGGAAGATGAATCGTCAGTTATCCTTGCAGCCATAAAAGGAGCTGAGAATAGTGACTTATCATCAACCATTGTCACTCCGGTCTGATACAAAGAGACCCTTCTCATATTCTCATCGGTCCCTAAACCCAGCGGAGAGAGAATTGAGTCAGATACAATATAGGCCCTCTTTTTTACTCTTCCTTTATCCATTTTCTCTTCCAATTTATGTAGAATTCGGGATTATTCCACTCCAGGTTACCTTCACTATCCAGAAAAACCTGCATAGAAAATCCAGTTGCAACCAATATATTGTCACTCTCTCTGAAAATATCATACTCAAACCTCACTTTAGCACTGGGCAGATTTATAAATCTGGTCTCAATTATTGCAGTATCACCATACTTTAAAGGTTGAATATATGCACACTGCAACTCAACGACTGGAGCAGTATAGCCTGCCGCATAAATATCAAGATAACCAATACCATAGTGCTTTCCAAAAGCCTCTCTTCCATCTTCAAAAAACTTTACGTAATTGCCATGCCAGACAATATTCATAGAGTCAACCTCTGAGAACCTAATCTCAATTTTATGCCTGTGAATAAGTGCAGGCTTGCTGAGACCTCTGTTTTTTCTCATTGTTCCTTTTCTTTATCAATAAATATCTTTAGTTTGCCTTTTGCAAAGGACTCGCCATTCTGGAAGCTCTCAGCTTCAACCAGAGAAATACCCCCAAACTCTCCTGAAAATCTTATAGTTGTTCTTATCTCCACGCCACTTACAGGTAAACATGTCAACTCAAAATCGGCAACTGCACCAATAAAACCAACGGGAATTTTCTCCCCTCTCTCCCTGTAACTCCACCCGCTGGAAGCAGCGGCAGACTGTGCCATATGCTCAATAACTCCCGGCTCGGTAAGAAATCCCTCCACTACAAAGTAGTCCACCTCACCGGGAGTAAAACCAGTTTGAAACAGAGAATCGCTCTCCCCGTAAAAGGCATCAACGAATACAAAAGGAGCCCTCTGTGGTATAAGCTCAACAATCTGATCACCAAATATTACGGCTTTCTCAAATACTCCCATATCAATCCCTTTTTCTTCTTAACAACTCTCATTCTCTCAATATCATCAGCAAGCGGATCATCCGGAAATATCCAGGCCTTACCTGTCTCTGCCGCCAGCCTTCTGCACTCAGCAAGATTAAAATCATCTGACAAATAATAGGTTGGTTCAAGCAGAGCATCCTCTGCCGATATCTTTCCATCAGCAATTGCCATCCGCTGAAGCGGCGTTCCCGGGTAAATTCTCATACCAATATAGGGAAAGAAAACCGAGTATTTAATCTTTAATGAGTTTTCCATAGTCTCCCTCAGCGTTTTATCAGTCTCACCAATTCCTCCCAGAATCAGAAAATGTGCATAAAAGACATTGTGCTTAAGACACAACTCAGAGCTGAATAAAACATCCTCAAATGAGAAATTTTTTCCATACCTGTGCATCTGATCAGTACATAGAGACTCTGTGCCAAACTCAATATGTTTAAGGCCGGATCGTCTGAAGAGCCCCATAAGATCATCTGTGAGATTATGAGGAGAAAAATATGCCCCCCAGTTTATCTTAATGCCACTTTTTATAATTTTCTCAGCCAGCTCGGCATTATAACTATTATGGATATTAAAAACCGAATCTGTGAAGAAAACATAGTTAATGCCCTTCTCTTTGTAAAGTCTAACTAAAGTATCAACTATAAGATCTGTATCCAGGGTTCTTACTTTTCTGCCGTCTATTATTGGATAAGAGCAGTAAATACAATTGTAGCAACAGCCCCTTTTAGTTTGAATATTGAGCATCCCGCTCTTTTCCCAGTAAAAATCAGAGAGCCTCTCATCAAACGACAAATTAAGAGAGCTGAGATACTTTGTGTGAGGATGCTGCACTTTCCCTGTTGTTTCGGCAGAGATCAGCCCCTCTATTCCATCTTTTGTCCCTCCACTCTCTATAGCTTCAAGTAATACCCTTAGACTCTCCTCTCCCTCCCCGACAATTCCATAATCAGGAGAGAGTATTTTAAAAAGTATCTCGGGATATACAGAAAATCCTGCTCCACCGATAATTAACGGTGAATCCGTTGTTTCCCTTACTGCTTTTACAATTTCACTATAACCGGGGATAAAACTTGTTCTGTCCAGAGAGTTTGCACCGTCAATATTTCTAAAAGATATTCCGACATAGTCCGGAGAGTACCCTGCAATCCTGTTTTTCAGCCCTTCAATATCTGTCAGGTTCATATCACACAGTTCAGTCTCAATCCACGAAGCCCTCTCTTTGAGATAGGTTTGAAGGTATGATAATCCTATGGGATAAACCGGATAGGGATCTGCAAGTCTGTTTGCAGAGATAAAGAGTAATCTTTTCATCTCTCTCATAGCCAAAATTTATAAAAATTATACCACTGTTCCGGGGCAGATTGTACTGCCCTCTCCAGCTCATTTACATAAGCACTGAGGATAATCCTCTCACCACCCCTCTTTCTGCTTATCTCCTCTCCTTTGAATCGCCTAAAAATGAACTTATACTTTCTAAAGCCCTCCCTGACAGCAAAATAAAAAATAACCGGAGAATCTGTTCTTGATGCCAGAACAAACGGGCCCATCGGAAATTGTGCCCTCTTTCCAAGAAACTGAACCTCCATATTTTTACCATTAGGTGTAAGCCTGTCTCCCTGCATTGCAACATACCCCCCTCCTGAGATTGCATCTCTGATATGAAATATGTGATCAAGAGAATCTTCAGAGACCGGGATTACAGAGAAGGCTCCCAGTTTATTCTGTTTATCCAGAATAGATTTAATATTTCTATACTCTTCATCCATCATAACAACGCTCATCTTTTTCCCATATTTGCCAAAATATGGAGCACCCACCTCCCAATTACCAAAATGGGCTCCAATAATCAACGCTCCTGAATCTCCTGACAATATCTCCTTTACATCATCAGGCTCATCAAAAAGGAAAGTGAATTTATTGTACAATCCTGCTGCTGCTGCTGTCTTATCAATCAGAGCAACACCAAGATTGAAATAATTCAAATACAAAAACTTAAGGGAAGCTAATCTGCTTTTATTCAAAATGTGTCTGGAATAAAACCAGACCCATTTTGTTGACGAGGGTGCAAAGGGGATAAAGTAGAGCGCAACAAATGAGAGCAGTACATAAGCCGCCCCCAGACCAAATCTTTTTATCAGAAATACAAAGATAAGGTATCCGGTTGCTCCGCCACGGGATTTTCCATTCCAATCATTCGGGTGCCCCTTTTTCATTTAACCTGTTGTTGATAAAGTGATAAAAATCATTGAAGGTCTTAATACCAACAAAATCCTTGGCAACGACCGTAAAGCCAAAGTTATGCTCAATGAGAACCACCATATCCACTAAGTCCAGGCTGTCCAGATCAAGGGTCTGCATCAGGGGAGCCTCAGGTGAAATTGTTTCAATATCTACTTCAAACTCCTCAGCCAGTACATTGTTTATTTTTTCAATAAGGGCTTGATCTATCATCTTAGTTTAGGTCTATTACTTATAATTTCTTGATAATGAGCGATGAATTAGTTCCTCCAAAACCAAAAGAGTTCGAGAGAAATGTTTCAAACTCAAAGTTAACTATCTTATTGTTAATATTAAGCTTTTCTGATGCCTCATCAGGATTTTCAAAGTTAATTGTTGGTGCTATAAATGAGTTTTGCATCATCAATATGGAGTAAATTACCTCGCTTGCACCTGCCATCCACATCTCGTGACCCGTCATACTCTTGGTCGAACCCACATATGGTCTCAAATCTCCGAACACCTCAGAGATTGCTTTTGCTTCATTAAAGTCACCAACAGGAGTTGAAGTAGCATGAGCATTTATATACTGAATATCAGAAGGATTAAGGCAGGCCTGTTTAAGTGCCATCTCCAGAGATCTTCTTGGTCCGTCAATATTTGGAACAGATATATGATCTCCATTCGAGGAGAAACCATAGGCAGTAATTTCTGCAAGAATAGGGGCACCCCTTTTTATGGCCGACTCGTAACTCTCCAGCACCAAACTTGCCGCTCCTCCGCTTGGAATAAGGCCATCCCTCGCAGCATCAAATGGTCTTGATGCTTCCTGTGGCTTATCATTTCTTACCGAAAAGGCATTTAAACCATCAAAGCTTGATACGGCATAAGCATTCACCTCCTGGGCTCCTCCACATATAATGCAATCCTGGAGACCATTCTTTATCATAATGTACCCCATGCCGATAGCATGAGAACCACTGGCACACGCTCCCGCAATTGTAAGATTAATACCTTTTAGCCTGTAAATAACAGAGAGATTCATACTCACTGTTGAGTTCATTGACTGAAAAACAGAACCTGATCCAACAAGCGTTGTGTTCTTCTTCTCCCTTATTATGTCTACCCCATCTATCACTGCCTGAGCGCTGCTATCGTTTCCGTAAAGTATCCCAACCTCTCTGGAATTAAGAAATGCATCATCAATTCCTGCGTTTTTAAGCGCCTCCTCTGTCGCTAAATAGGCGTATGTGGCCTCTTCAGACATAGAGAGCCTTTTTCTTCTGTCTAATCTTTTTGTCAGATCAGGTTTTGGAAGAATTCCGGTAAGGTATGAGCGAAAGCCCATCTCTTCCCTGGCAGGGTCAATCCCCACTCCTGATCTTCCACTCTTAAGAGACTCAAGTACAGTCTCCAAATCCTGACCTATACAAGAGTAAATCCCCATTCCTGTTATAACAACTCTACTCATATTCAATTAAGTATAAAGACCGCCGTTAATGGAAATAATCTCTCCGGTAATATAAGAGGCATCCTTTGATGCAAGAAAACCCACAAGAGAGGCAACCTCTTCAGGTTTGCCGAATCTCTCCGCCGGAATTTGTTTTTTTAAAGTCCCCTCATCCAGATCTGCTGTCATATCACTATTAATAAAACCGGGAGCAACTCCATTCACAGTAACTCCTCTTTTTGCAACCTCCTGGGCAAGTGCCTTGGTTGCTGCAATTACCCCGCCTTTTGCGGCCGAGTAGTTGGTCTGTCCCGGCAAGCCCTTTATTCCGGACAAAGAGACAACATTTATTATTCTGCCATATCTCTTCAGCATCATATCCTTAACCAAAGGCCTGGTAACATTGTAAAACCCGTTTAGGTTTGTGTTAATAACCTCACTCCAGTCCCCCGCCTCCATCCATATTAAAAGGTTGTCTCTCCTTATTCCGGCATTATTTACAAGCACTTCAACAGTGGCATCGTTATTTCTGCTCTTCCATTCCCCTATAACTCTCTCCGTCTCCAATCTGTCAGAGACATCAAATTTTAGCAATTCGGCATCTCCTCCCCTCTCTCTGATCTCCTTCAATGTATCAAGAGCTGCATCATTATTAGAACGGAAGTTAACAAGAACAAAATAGCCCATCTCTGCAAGTTTTAAAGAGATGGCCCTGCCTATCCCCCTGGCGCCTCCGGTAACAAGAGCATATTTCATATTAATTATTTTTTAGATAATCAGTAACCCTTTCAATATCTCCGCACAGTGGTGAGTCATCCGTAAAGAGAGGAAATATCTCTCTAAGCTCTGAATAGACTTTTCTGCTCTCTACAGAGATCTTCTCTTTAATTTCAAGATAGTCAATTGCCTGTAAAAGTGCCATATACTGAATTGACATCACTTGAAATGCATTTTCAATAACCCGGGCAGTCATAAGAGCTGCGTTAGTTCCCATACTCACAATGTCCTGGTTATCGTTATTGTTTGGTATTGAGTGAATATAGACCGGCATACAAAGAGACTGTGATTCGGCTGTGGTGGAGGTAGCTGTAAACTGAGCTGCCTGCAGACCATAATTTAAACCAAGAGTTCCAAGATTGACAAAAGGTGGAAGAATTCCGTTTATTCTGTCGTGGAACAGATAGTTCAGCTGCCTCTCTGCCAGCATTGTAAGCTTGGTTACAGCAATTTTTACTTTATCCATCTCAAGACTTACATAGTCTCCGTGAAAATTCCCTCCGTGATATATACTTCCTGTATCAGGATCCACAACAGGATTGTCGCATACACTACTGAACTCCCGCACAACTGTAGAAATGGCATACTGTAATGTGTCATAAACAGGACCAAGCACCTGAGGGACACATCTGAGAGAGTAATATCCCTGAACCTTATGTTCAAATATTCTCTCATCATTCTTTCCATTGTAGAGGGAGTGCTCCCTTTTTCTAAGCCTTGATGATGTTGCAAAATGATCTCTCATTAATGAGGCAACATATACCTGACCCGGATGGGGTCTGCTCTCTGCAAGAGCTTCAGATACAAAATCATCATATGATTCTGCAATCTCATTCATAATAACAGATGCAAGAAGAGACCATCTGAACAGTTTTTCAGCCATAAAAAGATTAACGGACGCAATTCCGGACATAACACTTGTCCCGTTTGCTATTGCAAGCCCCTCCCTGATTCGTATTTCAAGTGGTTTTAATCCGCAATCCTCCATTGCTATTAATGCCGGAACGATAAACCCCTTATAGGAGACATTGCCTTCACCAATAAGAGCCAGTCCGATATGAGCCATCTGAACAAGGTCTCCGCTCGCTCCAACACCACCGTGTTCAGGGACAACCGGATAAATCTCGTTGTTTAGAAAATCTACCAGGAGCTCTGCAAGTTGAAGTGAAATTCCCGATTTCCCCTCTGAAAAATTCGAGAGTCTTGCAAGCATAGCAGCTCTGACAAATTTATTATCAAGAGGTCTGCCAGCGCCGCATGAATGTGATCTGATAATATTGAACTGAAGCTCCCTGAGATGATTGTCATCTACTCTGTATTGAGCCATGGGTCCAAATCCGGTGTTAATACCGTATATTACTTTCTTCTCTGCAAATGTGCCAAGGAAATTAAAACTTCGTATAATTCTTTCGGAGGCCTCAGCGCCCAGCTCTACAAGTTCATTCTCCTCGACTACCCTGGCAATCTTTTCAAATGTTAGTCCTTCAGATATATTTATCACCGTTTACAAATCATTTTAATTTGGCAAATTTAAAAAAATAATCGTTTGCAAGTAATTAAAACTTACTGCTAAGCCGTTTTTCATTAAGGTATTTCACGAACTCTTCACTTTCAATAATTTCAATTTCGTTGCACAACCCCAGAACAAATCTTGCCGCTCCCTGATAATCAAACAAATCACACTCAAGTATAAATTCATTATCACTTCGTTTAGATAGATACTGTTCGCTTAAAGGGAACTCCTCTGTCAGAAGAGTTGCTGCCACCATGCTTAATTTAAGTTTAATTGGTCTGGGGCTCTCTCCTGAAAACCTGAATATATCTGTAGCAATACTCCTGTGTTGCTCTCTGTTTTGCCAGGAGACTTCAGAAACATCAACAGAACCAATTCTTTCAACTCTGAAGTATTTGCAAAGACCGGTAGCTACCTCATAACAGAAGATACTAACCATATTAACCGAAAATGATATAGGTTCAACAAGCCTGTCAGTCACACCTCTCGTATTAATTGAGTGGTAATCCCTAAGAGTTACCTGTCTCTCCTCTGCAATAGAGAAGAGCAAACTACTGATTACATTTTCACGACCGGGTCTTGTCAAAAGTGTCGCAACTTCTGAGAAGTCATAGATATTGGCAAGTTTTCTTTTAACTGACTGAACAGCCTGACTATCCGGAGCAAAAACCTCCATAGCTCTCTTTATAATATAAGCCTCCTCTTTATTAAAATATGCAAGCTCAGATATCATTCTGAAATACTTAGAGTCTCTTGAGAGAGAGATTCTGCCACCCTCCCGCTCAAGTAAAAGACCGGCAGATTCAAATGTATCAAGATACCTGTATGCTGTTCTCTGAGAAATATCCAGCGATTTTGCAAGGCTGTCCACTGTGCAGACTCTTGATCTGTCTGTCAGAAGTTGCATTATTCTGAGAAGTCGTTCAATTTTGGGTTGATCCATAGGTTTGGGGGTTATTCATTTTGCTAATTTAGCCATTTTTAGGTTACTTTGCCAAAAAGATAGCCAATGAGCAAAACAGAAAAGATGTTGGCAATTTTCGGCGTAACTAAAGAGGAACTGAGGAGGCTGCTATCTGTTGCGCTGTCAAAAGGAGGCGACTACGCAGATATCTATTTTGAACACAGTATATCAAACGAACTTAACCTAAGGGACTCTGAGGTTAACGGAGCAGGCACCCATATTGACTACGGCGTTGGAATCAGAGTTATAAGCGGAGAGGGAACAGGATACGCCTACACCGAGATTACTACAATGAAAGAGATGGAGAGAGCTGCCAGGATAGCTGCCGCCATCGCAACACAAGGTATAGTAAAAAGTATTCCTGCTGAGGTAAAATCGCCTCTCTTTAAGGAGCGTTACAGGGCCGAAATTCCCTGGGACGGAATTACTTTTTCCGACAGAATTCCCACACTTCTTGAGCTGGATTCACTTGTATTTCAATCAGACAAAAGGGTTATCAAAGTTCTGGCAAAGATTACCGATTCAAACACTAAAATTCTATTTTTCAACTCTGAGGGACTTTTATTATCTGATGAGAGACCCATGGCTTCACTTACAGTTACCTGCATAATGCAGCATGAGGGAAGAACAGAAAACAGCAGCTCATCCAGAAGCTTTAGGATGGGATACGAGATGCTCTCTAAAGAGATGGTCAAAGAGATGGCCGTAGAAGTAATTGCCAGGACATCCCTCCTTTTTGAGGCAGGAAGACCACTGGGAGGTGAGATGCCTGTAGTGATGGGAGCAGGGAGCTCCGGAATACTGCTTCACGAAGCAATCGGGCATGCATTTGAGGCCGATTTTAACAGAATGGGGACATCCATATTTTCCGACAAACTTGGGAAAAAGATATGCTCCGAGGATATATCTGTAGTTGATGACGGGACAATTTTTGCAAACAGGGGGTCAATAACCTTTGATGACGAGGGGATAGAGTCACAGAAAACCTATATGGTTAAGGATGGAATTCTCAACTCATATCTTCACGACAGAATAAGCGCATCATATTATAAAACCGCCCCTACAGGGAACGGGAGAAGAGAGTCGTTCAGATTCATGCCTCTGCCCAGAATGAGGGCAACATATATGGAGTCAGGAAAATCAAAAGAGGAGGATTTAATTAAATCTGTAAAAACAGGTATTTTCGTTAATAATTTCTCAAACGGACAGGTTCAGATTGGAGCAGGAGACTTTACATTTTTTGTAAAATCGGGATACCTGATTGAGGGGGGAAAACTTACAAGACCCATAAAAGATGTCAATATAATCGGCAACGGGCCGGAGGCTCTTGCCGATATTACAGGTATTGCAGACAACTCATATATTGATAATGGCACCTGGGTATGTGGTAAAGAGCAATACTGCGCTGTCTCCTGCGGAATGCCATCGGTCCTTGTAAACAAACTTACTGTAGGAGGGGTATCCTGAAATGGAGGAGAATCTGAAAAACATAGTAAACACTACTCTGGAGCTGACAAAGGCTGCCGGGTGCAATGCTACCAGGGCAGGAGCAGAAATATCTGTTCAAAGTTCATTCTCTGTAAGAAATAATACCCTTGACAGACTCCAGAGTTCAACAGGCTCTACACTATTTATTCAACTTTTTATTGATGGCAGATTCGGTTTTTATTCAACAAACAGAACTGAAAAAAGCGAACTTAAAGAGTTTATTAATAAAGCAGCTGAGGCTACAAGGTTAATTGCTCCTGATCCGGACAGAATACTACCTCCCAGGGAGCTGCTATTTTCCGGAAAAGCGGAGGATTTAGGTCAGTTTGATCCCAAATATCATGACATCACACCCGAAGAGAAGAGAGAGATTGCATTCGCCTGTGCTTCAGAAATTCACGGCAAAGATAACAGGATAATATCATCAAATTGCGAATACGGAGACACTCTTGAAATATACTATATGGCAGATAGTGAAGGATTCTCCGGAGGATCAAGCCAAACATCTTTTACAGTAAGCGCAGAGTGCTCCGCGAAAGACAAAGGTGGCTCCAGACCGGAAGCCTGGTGGTACGAGAGCTCAATGAAACTTGAAGATTTGAAAAGAGATGGGTGCGGAGCGAGAGCTATGGAGCGTGCGCTTGCCAGGCTGGGCCCCAAAAAACTGAAATCGGGAAAATATAACATGGTTCTGGAGAACAGCGTTGCAAGCAGGGTTGTCTCTCCAATTATATCAGCCCTAAATGGTGGTGCAATTCATCAGAAAAACTCATTCCTTTCAGGCAAAATTGGAGAGAGAGTTTTTCCGGAGACCCTTTTCATAATGGACAGGCCTCATCTGTTTGGCTATGAAGGCTCAAGATACTTTGATAGTGAAGGAATTGCAACTAAATCAATGAATATTATTGACAAAGGAGTTATAACAAATTATTATCTGAGTACATATAATGCCGGAAAACTTGGTATGTCTCCAACAATTGAGGGTCCGTCGCTACTCTCTGTTTCAACGGACGGAAAATTCCCGGGTGATATTCCTAATACCAATCTTGAAAAGATTCTCAATCTTTCCGGAAAAGGGATTTTTGTAACAGGATTCAACGGAGGAAACAGCAACTCCTCAAGCGGGGATTTTTCATTTGGAATTCAGGGATTCTATTTTGAAAACGGAATTATACTCCATCCTATAAAAGAGATGAACATTACAGGAAATATAATCGACCTTTGGGAGCGCCTTGCAATTGCAGGTGATGATCCAAGAAGAGCTAGCAGATGGCTGATCCCTACCCTCTTTTTTGAATCTGTAATATTTAACGGAAACTAAACTATATGAAAAAACCCGGACTTGCCCTCTCCCTTTTGCCAATAGTGGTGCTTGTTTCTATGATTTCTCTGGGAGTCAGAATTTTTGGAGAGGAGATCTCTTCTGGTACTTCTCAGATTTCACTTTTATTGACAACTGTTATTACTGCCGTTATATCAATTGTAGTACTTAAGATTCCCTGGAAGAAGATTGAAGAGGGTATGATGAATCATCTCTCCAAAACAGGTTCTGCTATTTTTATTTTACTAATGATTGGGGCACTTACAGGATCATGGATGATAAGCGGAGTTGTTCCTGCAATGATCTATTATGGCCTTAAATTGATTCACCCTACTGTTTTTCTGGCTGTTACATTCATCCTTACCTCTGTTGTCTCTCTTATGGCAGGTAGCTCATGGACAACAGTGGGAACTATAGGAGTTGCCATGCTTTCGGCGGGACAGATTCTCGGTATTCCGGCACCCTGGCTTGCAGGAGCAATAATTTCAGGAGCATATTTTGGAGATAAATTATCCCCGGTCTCAGACACAACAAATCTTGCAGCTGCAGTAGCAGAGGTTGATCTCTATACCCATATAAAATATATGATGATCACTGTAACCCCTGCCTTTCTCCTTTCGCTTGTCATTTATGCCGTTGCAGGTTTTTTTATGCCGCTTAACAGCTCAGTTAATGTGGATGCAAATCTCGGTTCAATCTCATCTATTTTTAATATTTCCCCGTTCCTGCTTCTTGTACCTCTGTTTACGATTGCGATGATTGTCAAAAAGGTATCACCATTTATTACCCTTTTTCTTTCTGCAGTTGCCGGTGCAGTTGTTGCCTGCATCTTTCAACCCGATTTATGCAGCCAGATAGCCGGAGATGGAAGAGCCGGAGGTGTAATGTATCTGGTTGCATCATTAAAGATGATGTATGGAAGTGTCTCTCTTGAGACGGGTGATGCAATTTTAAATTCACTTACTGCAACAAAAGGTATGGCAGGAATGTTAAATACAGTATGGCTGATACTTTGCGTTGTGACTTTTGGAGGGGCTATGGAGGCCAGCGGAATGATACAAGTTATAACTGAGAGGATGGTAAAAATGGTAAAAAGTACATTCTCACTGGTGGGCTCAACTGTTGCCACTACACTGTTCTGTAATATTACACTTTCAGATCAGTATATGGCTATTCTGCTGCCGGGCAAGATGTTTGCAGCTACATATAAAAAAATGGGGTACGAGCCGCAGTTGTTGAGCAGAACTCTTGAAGACTCAGGTACCGTTACCTCAGTACTCGTACCATGGAATACTTGCGGTGTTGCACAATCCGGGGTGCTTGGCATAGCAACATTAGCTTATCTTCCATACAGTTTTTTTAATCTTCTGACACCTTTGATGACTCTTTTAGTTGCTGCAATTGGCTATAAGATAAAGAGAAAACTCTAGCATAATTTTTGCATATCAGCAATTTTTTCTATTGAAAGACAAACTATTCACATAAATAAATAAATAATGAAAATCGGTAAAGACAAAGTAGTATCTCTATCCTATACACTAACAGTAGAAGGTGATGTAGTTGAAACTGTAACATCAGACAAACCAATGGACTTCATTTTTGGAACAGGATATCTTCTTCCAAAGTTTGAGCAAAATGTTGAAGGCAAAGAGGTTGGTGACACTTTTGATTTTATGCTTACAGCAACTGAAGGATATGGAGAGGTTAGCGAAGATGCAATAATTGAGCTCCCAAAAGATATGTTTATGGTTGACGGTAAGGTAGAAGATGGTCTTCTTACAGTTGGCAATGTTCTCCCTATGCAGGATTCTGATGGGAACAAACTTAACGGAACAATTGATGAGGTTAAGGATGATGTAGTTGTAATGAATTTTAACCACCCGCTTGCAGGAGCAGACCTCAACTTCAAAGGAGTAGTAGTAGCTGTTCGCGAGGCAACACAGCAAGAGATAGTTGGAGGTTTATACGGCGAAAAACTCCAATCGTCTTGCAGCAGCGGAAGCTGCTCAGGCTGCAGCGGCTGCTAATCAAATCTGTATATAGTAAAAAAGAGGCCTACTAAAAAGCAGTTTTTTAGTAGGCCTCTTTTTTACTATATATCTCACTCACTTTATGCTGTAATAAAACAAGGCTATTCATTTATATATAAAATGATTAGCCTCTATTTTTCTTGTAATTATCAGTTATCTGTATCAGCTAAGGAAAACATTGGCTCCCGAAGAGGGAGGGGACCCACCGAATGGTGGGGAGGATTTTTCGTGCTGATACAGATAACTGATATAATAAAAAAAGGCTAACCAATTATTTTTTGGTTAGCCTCTGTTTTGTATTCAGAAGAGTTAAGCAGGATTCTGCTCAAGTTCTTTGTTAGTGTCAACCTCAGCCTTTGGTAACATCCATACCCAATTATTGCTCCCTGCAGGTTCATTTACCTTAACTGCAAAAGATTCAACATGGAGACCCTGGCCTGCATTTGCAGCAGTTGGGCGTACCAATGGAAGATTTAACCTCTTAAGATCTGTCCAGTTTCTTCCTTCTCCCCATAGTTCAATTCTTCTTTGTGTAAGAATCTCATCTATAAGGGCCTGTCCACTGTTTGTTGACAATGTATACTGAGGATCCCTGTTTTTAGCAAGAAGGAAAAGGACATCTCTAGCCTGAGCCTCCTTACCGGTTTGTCTTGCCAAAGCTTCAGCCTCAATAAGGTACATCTCTGCAACTCTTAACCAAGGAAAGTCTCCTCTACCATCTGCAGATGATACTGCCTGGAACTTAGAATTCATGTAATTAAATCTAACACCTGTTGATTGAACAAAGGGTTGTTTGTCAGCAACTGCATTTGGATACCAGAACCCTTTTCTTATATCTGTTGAAGATATCTTGTTATAAAGGTCCTTGTTAATAGACTTAGGACTCTGACGGATAGCCGTAGAGTTAAAGTTATTTGACATATATGCGTAGAAGGAGTAGAAATACATTGTCTGATCCTCCTGAACATAAGATGCCCACAGGTTCTCCGGATTATTTTGTTTGCTGTAACCCTCAAGGTGCTGCGCAGCCGACATAAAGCTATAGCCTTGTCTTGCTGCATTTGCTGATGTGGCAGCCTGTGCCCAGTTACCTTGAACCAGAGCAACCTGTGCCTGTATACCCTGGGCAACTGATTTGTTTATATGAGATTTATTTGGTCTTGAATAACCCTCGAGAAGAGTAATTGCTTCAGCCAAGTCTGCATTAATCTTAGTATAAACCTCAGCTACAGTATTTCTTTTTTGCCCTTCGAATGTAACAGTCTCCATATATGGAACACCTGGATGTGAATTTGCTCCACCCGGAACAAATCTTTGAGCGTAAAGCTGCACTAGCATAAAGTGCCCCCAGGCTCTGTATGTCAGGGCTTGGCCTTTAATTGCTTTTTTCTCGGCATCAGCTCCAGGAATAGCATCAATCTGAGTAATAATTTGGTTAATATTACTCATCATTCTGTAAATATTAGTCCAGTATAAAACCATAGAAGATCTGTCATTCCTATGGTCTACCCATCTATATGTACCTAAATACCAGCCATTCGCTGTTGTATTAAATACGATATCAGAACCTAGCATATCAATATAAAGATACATTCCGGCCATTCCTCCGTGAGCCTGGCTACTGTTATATTGTATGTACATAGTTCTGTGTACACCATTCAGTGCTCCCCAGGCCCCTTTGACAGAGCTGAACACAAGATTACCTGAAAGCTGGTCTGTAGGTGCAGTCTCAAGGAACTCTTTTGAGCAGGACTGAGGTATAATTAGTAAACCTGCAGCAAGCGTCAATATAAATAATTTAATTTTTTTCATCTCAAAAAATCTGAATTAGAAGTTAACATTTACACCCAAAGTAACTGTACGGTTAAATCCAACATCGTTGAACACATCACCGTTAAAGCTCTGAGAAGGGTTCATACCCTTACGGGCAGAGAACAGCGCAAGATTTTCGGCAGATACATATGCTCTTAAACCTTTTACATTCAAACTCTTGAGTATATTCTCTTTAAAATTATAAGAGATATTCACATTTCTGATTGCAAGGTATGAGGCATTAACAAGCCATCTTGAAGAGGCGGCATTAAACGCTGTTGTTTTAGAGTTATCCATTCTAGGCACATTTGTAACCTGTCCTGGTGTTGTCCATCTGTCAAGTATGTCAACAGCTTTAGCAGTACCAAACCCACCAGTTGACATCAACGCCGCCCAGTTATAGTCGTATGCCTTTCCTCCAATTGAGTAATTCAACTGAACTGAAACATCAAAACCATAAATTTTAAATGACGGGGTAATAGCTCCAAATACTTTAGGAATACTTGTTCCAGCCCAATCGTATTTAGCTTTTGCCTGGTTTGATGTCACCTTAGTTCCGTCAGCAAGAGTTTTACAATCTGCATCAGCCCATACCTGAGCATCATCAAATATGTAAAGAGCATCACCATTATCAGGATTAACTCCATACCACTGACGGAGCCAGTAGTCATATATAGAACCGCCTTCAACTCTCTTGAAGTTACCAGATATAATTCCACTCTCTCTATTCTCTTCAGGGAGTTTGGTTATTTCGTTTCTGTATGTAGTAGCATTCAAATTTAAAGCAGCCTCAAAATTCTTGCTTGAGTAGATTACTCCTGTTAAGTCAAGTTCCCATCCTCTGTTAAACAGGTTACCAATATTTCTGTCTTGTGAAACATAACCTGTAGAAGGAGCAAGAGGTACAGAGAAAATCAAATCTTTTGATTCTTTGTTGAACCAATCCAAAGATCCTCTTAATTTATTGCCAAAAAGGTTGAATTCAAGTCCAATGTCTGTCTGAACTGTGGTTTCCCACTTCAAATTTGGATTACCAGGAGCAGTTGACTGTATAAAGCCCGGTTCAGCAGAGTTGTTGTAATAGTTGTAAAGTACCTGCCATGCATAGTAACTTATACCTCCATCATTTCCATTAAGACCGTAAGATGCACGAAGTTTCAGGAAGTCTATCCAGGTCTGAGACCTCATGAAGTTCTCCCTGTCAATTCTCCAACCTCCCCCAATCGACCAGAAATTACCCCATCTCATTGGCTGGCTGAATTTTGAAGAGCCATCTCTTCTGTATGAAGCTTCAGCTGTATATCTTCCATTGTCATATGAGTATGATGCTCTTCCTAACCAACCTTCTACATTATGATTATCATTATATGAATATAAATTATTGGTTGTTGTAAAATTTATCAGCTCTGTATTACCAGGTATAATTTCACCCTGGCGGAAACCATATAACTCACGATACTGATTATTATAAGATTCATGGGCTGCAAGAATATTAAGATCGTGCTTTCCAAAGTTCTTCTCGTAAGTAAGGAGCTGCTGGTTTGTCCATGTATATCTCAATGATTGCTCTTTTCTTGAACGACCTTGTGGTGCGCCATCTCCAACAAGAGTATTTTCATAAGTTGAACGAAGATAATTATTCACGTCAAATGCATAGTTAACTCTGAATTTGAAGTCTTTTAAGAAAGTGATCTCTGCAAAGGCTCTTGACTGAATTGTGTTCCTGTCAAATTCGATGATATTAAGTAGGTGTTCTGCAATACCATGGCGACCATTGTTCTGTGTTCTGGCACCAAATGAAATGCCATTTTGAGTAACTGCTGAACCTAAGTCCCATAGTTTATTTCCCTGATCATCGAGAATATAGGAACCGGTAATACGATCGTGCTGATAAACAGGATAAATAGGGCCCATATTACGAGCAAAATAGATAGGATTGGCATATCCTGTATTACTGTCTGTATTTGCAGCAGAAGAATTATTGTAAGATGCATTTAGATTCAACCCAAATGTAATCCACTTTCTTGGGGTAAAATTAACATTTGCTCTGGCCGAGATACGATCATAATTTGTTTTCTTAAGCCATCCTGCATCCTTTGTCACACCTACCGACATGTAGTAGTCAGCTGTTTCGCTTCCTCCGTTTGCAGATACCATAGCCTCTGTTCTGTTTCCCAGACGCTCAACCGGTGAATACCAGTCTGTATCATCTCCCCAAAGGAGGGCAGATGCATTTGGATTAAGCTGCGGATTAAAGTTTGCATCATATTTAACCACATCTCCGTTTGCAACACCTCTGAATGGGTTGTATCCAAGATTTGATACAATACCATTTGAGGTGGTACCTGAAGCAAGTATACTTGCGTCGGCAATACCTCTTGTTGAATTAATCAGTGAATTTCTCAAAGATTCCCACATAATCGGATAGTACTGATAAGCATCAATTCTGTCGTACTCAGGGAGACCTCTTTGGGAAAGTCCCTGCGTTACTGTTGCACTGATGTTAAGTTTCTCCTTTTTACCCTTTTTGGTAGTAATCATAACCACTCCGTTAGAGCCCCTTGATCCGTAAAGAGCTGTAGATGCAGCATCTTTAAGAATATTGATTGACTCAATATCGGCCGGATTAATATTGGACATGGCTCCGTTATACGGTGCTCCATCAAGAACAATAAGAGGAGAAGATGAGTAGTTAACTGATCCAAACCCACGGATACGGATTGTGGGGTCCGAGCCCGGTTGTCCGTATGAGGTGTTTACCTGAACCCCGGCAGATGTTCCTGAAAGGGCAGCAAGAGCGTTGGTTACAGGACGCTTCTCGATACTGGCCGAGTTTACAGACGAGATTGAACCGGTAACACTAGATTTTTTGGCGGTACCATAGGCAACCATCACCACCTCATCAAGAGCCAGTGCATCCTGTTCTAGTTCAACATTAATAACTGCACGGCCTCCAATCTGAACCTCCAAGGTTTTGTATCCGATGTAGGTAAAAATAAGCGTGCCTGTTCCAGGTGCATTAAGAACAAAAGTGCCGTTATCCATTGTAGTGGCTCCGGTTGTTGTCCCTTTAACCTGTACTCCCACGAATGGAAGAGGGGTTCCGCTCCCCTTCTCTGTCACTGTGCCTGAAATTCGAATATTTTGGGCAAAAAGACCCTGCATAACGAAAATCAGTCCCATGAAAAGCAAAATAGTTTTTTTCATGAATGAAATTTTAGGTGTTAATTAATAAAGTTTTTCCATCAACTTAACAAAGATAATTTGAAATTTGAATATTCAAAAGAGTTAGAACAGAACACCTAAAAATAATCTGTAAGTAAAAACTTACAAATCAAAAGCACTTAAAGATAATCCGCTAATCTTGAAACAGGTACAATATCAAGCCCTGTTTTATGGCCCGAGAGAAATTTATAGTAACCTGCAATTGCAATCATTGCAGCATTATCAGTTGTGAACCTTAATTCAGGAATGTGCGTTCTCCACCCCCTCATAATTCCCTCATTAATAATAGACTCTCTAAGCCCGGAATTTGCAGAGACTCCCCCGGCAATTGTAATCTCTTTAATACCCGTCATTACTGAAGCTTTGACAAGCTTATACATCAGTATATCAATTAAATTACTCTGGAAAGAGGCGCATAAATCCTCTTTATTCTCATCTATAAAGGAGGGATTCAGGGCAATTTGGTCTCTTAAAAAATATAGTAATGATGTTTTGACACCGCTGAAACTATAATTCAATCCATTAACTTTTGGTTTTGAAAATTTAAATGCATCTTTATTACCCTCTCTTGCCAGTTTGTCCACTACGGGACCTCCCGGGTAGCCGAGACCCATAATTTTCGCACACTTATCAAATGCCTCTCCCACTGCATCATCAATTGTCTCTCCAATAACAGTAAATGAGGAGTAGCTCTCGACCTTTACAATCTGAGTATGTCCTCCGGATACTAGTAGAGAGAGAAATGGAAATGATGGCTGATTATTAATCCCCTTTTCAGGAACTTTTATAAAATGTGATAAAATATGTCCCTGCAGATGGTTTACATCTACAACAGGGATTCCGGTTGCAAGAGACAAACCCTTTGTAAATGAGGTACCAACCAGAAGTGAACCCAGAAGGCCGGGCCCTCTTGTAAAGGCGATGGCATCTATATCCTTAATTTTTACTCCGGCCAATTTTAATGCGCTGTCAACCACGGGAAGAATATTTTGCTGATGAGCCCTTGAAGCGAGCTCCGGAACCACTCCCCCATACTTCATGTGTACATCCTGATTTGACATAACATTGGAAAGCAAAAATTCATCTCTGATAACTGCAGCTGAGGTATCATCGCAAGAGGATTCAATTCCTAAAATAGTAATGCTCATTTTCAATTTTTAAAACTTTGCAAAATTGGCCTTTTTTTAACAAACTCCTTGATTTAATTGTTTATTTTTGCGCAAAAGGAGACACTATTAGAATCTTAAGAAAAATAATAACTGCTTTGCTCTTTCTGGTGGCTCTGGCACCGGTGGCGGCCTATGTTGCTCTGCAAATTCCTGCAATTCAGACCTTTTCTGCACACAGGGTGGCTTCACTTCTCTCAAATAAGTTTGGTGCCGATGTTTCAATAGGAAGGGTATATTATATATTTTTCAACAAACTCATAATAAATGATTTCCACATTCTCTATTCAGAGAAGGATACACTTGTCAATTGTAATAAACTATCTGTATCAATATCTGCTGCAGACCTTATAATGGATTCAAAAATTACTCTTAAGAGAGTTCATTTAGACAAAGGAGTAATTAATTTGGTTAACGAAACAGATTCATCAACTAACCTTTCCCGCATTTTCAATTTAGGAAATGATAAAAATGACAGGACGGGATTTAAACTTCCTGATTTTATTGCCGGGGAGGTTAAACTTCACAACTTCAGATTCAGCTATACAAACCCTTTTTCAGGAACAGAGACTAAAGATGGCGTTATAAATTTCTCTAATCTGAATTTAAATAGAGTCAATATCCATATAAGAGGTATAGAATCTCATCATGACACTCTTTACGCAGAGGTTAAAAATATTTCTTTTGAAGAGAGAAGCGGTTTTAACATTACAAAATTACAAGCCTCACTCAAATTATCACCTGATAAGATAGCACTAAGTAACCTTGATATAGCCGAGAGTAATTCGCGGCTCAAAGCCCATCACTTTAGCCTTGGGTTCAACTCTTTTAAAGATTTCTCCTCATTTACAAAAAGCGTCAGGATGGAATCAGATTTTGACAAAGCCTATCTTGATTTTGTAACACTCTCCCGGTTTGCTCCATCTCTAAGTAATAACAGACTCTCCTTCTATATTTCAGGTTTGGTAAGCGGAACACTGTCAAACCTAAAAACTGATAATTTAAAGATATCATCCCGGTCCGGTCTTACTTATCTTGATATTAAAGCCAGAATATCCGGATTGCCGGTAGCTGATGAGACGATGGCATTTGTTGATATCGATTACTGTACAACAACATCAAATGATATTGCTCAAATAGTTGCTTCAATAAATAGCACCAGGCCTTCAAAATTTTTCTCCAACCTCTCTCCTCTCGTTAAATATAATTTTAGCGGAAGGCTGGCGGGACTCCTTGACGATTTTGTTGCAAATGGGAATATTACAACAAACATTGGTAATATATACATGGATGTGTTGCTAAAAGGCAATGAACAGCAGGGAGGAGTTTATCTTCAGGGAAATCTCAGGGCAAATGATTTTAATGTTGGATCTCTTATTATGAGTAAAGAGCCCGGCAGGCTCACTTTCAACAGCACGATGACAGCCATGCTAAAGGAGGAGACTAAAGGGGGCAATGAGTTTTATATTGACAGTATAACTGTAAAGCTGCTTGAATTCAACAACTATCCATATTCCAACATCAGTGCTGCGGGAAGTTATTTGAATGACAGATTTGACGGAAAGATTATCTGTCACGACCCAAATCTCGATTTCCTCTTCCAGGGAATTGCAGGGCTCTCTACAAAGAGTGACTCATATTATGATTTCTATGCTGATGTCATGTATGCAAATCTCTTTAACCTGAATCTTGACAATAGGGATTCAGTATCCTCAGCAAGTTTGAGGACACTTGCAAAATTTACTCAGAAGATAAACGGCGAGATTCTGGGTGATATACAGGTAAGGGATATGGAATACACAAACAGCAACGGTAAATTTGACATAGGTGACATTTTTGTAAAATCCAGCTCAGGTAGAGATCTTTATGAAGCATCTTTATCTTCATCTTTTGCCCGGGCAACTTTCAAAGGGAGTCATTTTATTGACAGATTCATTACAAGATTGACAGAAGACTTGATTTACAAGCATATACCAAACCTTGATTTCAGAGATAAAGAGGAGCTGGAAAAGAGAGGGGATAACAGGGGTAGTTATAACCTTAACCTTGTTTTATCTGATACAAGATCAATATCACAACTTCTGCTACCCGGATTCTTTATCTCACCGGGAAGTAAATTAGACATCAGTATAGCTAATGATGGTCCTGTAAAGGTCAATTTGTTTTCAGCAACAGCCGGTTATATGTCAAATATTACCAATGCCCTTAATATATCTGCTACCTCAGAAGATGATGGCATTACGGCATTGCTTAAGGCCGATAAAATCAAATTTGCCGGTCTTGAAATTAATAATCTGCGGGCAGATGCATCAGGAGATAATAACTTAATTGGGCTTAAAATTCAATACAATAATCAAACAAAACTAAAAAACAGCCTCCTGTTTGATTCAGATATATTTATTGGCAAAGAGGCTGTAAATAATAGGAACCTTTTTACAATTAACATAAATCCATCTGAGCTGTACTTTAATGATTATAAATGGATACTGGACAAATCTTCTGTTACAATCTCAGATTCCCTCTATAGTGTTAACTCTTTCCTTGCCCACAATAATAATCAGCTCCTTCACATTGACGGGACAATCTCTGCAAGCCATAACGATTCTCTGACTCTCTCCATGGCAAACCTGGATATATCTCCTCTAAACTACTTTATTAAAGAGGAACTTGGCGTTGAGGGGCTCTTTACCGGAAAAGCTACATTAACTTCATTATACTCAACCCCCAGAATTCTGGTTAATATAACAGGTGACAATGTCAAGGTAAATAAAGCGAAGGTGGGAGAGTTAGATTTGTACAGTGAGTGGGACAACTCCGGTCAGATATTCAATCTAATGGCGAGAAGCAGACTGGAGGGGTCTATACCACTATATGCAACAGGAACTCTCTCTCCTTCAAAAAACTATCTTGATTTAAGTGCAAATCTCGATAAGTTTCAGGTTAAATATTTTGAACCATTTTTGAAAGACATTATCGGTGAATCATCAGGCTCTCTCTCCGGCCTTCTCAGGCTTGAGGGACCGATGGACAGACTGGTATTGTCAAGCAGCAGGGGTATGCTTAATAATGTCGGATTCACTGTGCTTTTCACAAAAGTTCCATATATACTTAACGGGCCCTTCTCAATTGAAGAGAGTAAACTTGTTGTTGAGAATGCTACAATAAGAGACAGAGCCGGGAATAGCGGCAGAGTTAACGGAGGCTTAAGCTTTCCATACTTTAGTAATATCGCTTTTAACACAAAAATTGATTTTTCTAATCTTGAGTGCATAAACACAACCGAAAAAGATAACGAGAACTTTTACGGATTGGCTTACGGAACAGGAAATATTTCTATTACCGGACCCGTTCAGAAGATACTGATGGATATATCTGTCACAACAAACAGAAATACAGCAATCCATATACCTCTTCCAAACACATCCGTTGCTTCAAGGACAAACCTGCTCAGTTTTGTTGCCCTTCCGGAGGAGAAGAGAGAGAACGAGTATTTTAATGAATATGGTTACATAGTACCGGTAAAGAGCAAGGACGAAAAGAAATCCACAGAACTGGAGGTAAAACTAAAAACAAGAGTTAATACGGATGCTGAATTACTGATTGAAATTGATAAATCGGTAGGGGATGTAATCAGAAGTTACGGAAACGGATTAGTTAACATTGATGTTAATCCCTCCAAGGATATTTTCACTGTTCACGGAGACTATATTATTAACAGGGGATTCTATACATTTGTCCTTCAGGGGATATTTAAAAGAGATTTTAGTATTAAGGATGGGGGAAACCTCTCCTTTAACGGAGATATACTTAAAACAAGACTTGACCTTACTGCCATATATAACACTAAGGCATCCGTAAACACACTTATTGCCGATACAAGCTCTGTGAGCAACAGAAGGAATGTTGAGTGTTCAATCACTATGCAGGGAGAGTTGCTTAATCCAAGACTGGGATTTGGCATTAACATTCCGGATATAGATCCTTCGACTAAAGCCCGGGTGGATGCTGCCCTTAATACAGACGATAAGGTTGTAAAACAGGTAATGTCTCTTCTTGTATCAGGAAGTTTTATTCCTGATATTCAGTCCAGTATTGTAAACAACTCCACACTCCTCTATTCCAATGCCACAGAGGTTCTTTCCAACCAGATTAACAACATTTTCAATCAACTGGATATACCGCTTGACTTCAGTTTTAACTATCAACCGGGTCAAAACGGAAGAGATATATTTGATGCTGCCATTTCTGCTCAGCTCTTTGATAACAGGGTCATAGTAAACGGGAATATAGGAAGCTCCAGATATACCAATCAGAATAGTGATGTTGTTGGTGATGTTGATGTTGAGATAAAACTGGACGATAAAGGCAGATTCCGGGCAAAGGCTTTTTCTCACTCGGCAGATCAATACTCAAATTATCTTGATAATAGCCAGAGAAGCGGTGTAGGGCTTGTATACCAGGAGGAGTTTAACTCGTTTCGTGAGCTATTCAACAGACTATTCAGAAGCAAGAAAAAGCGGGAAAAAGTTATTAAATAACTATATCGCAGATCTTCCCGATTAATGTTCTGTCATAGGGACTCTCAATCCTAATATAGTTTCCGGTATAACCAAACATCTTACCACCTTTAATTGTGCTTTCATAAAGCACCCTCTCTACCCTGCCCCTGTTTTGTTCTACAAAATTATTGTAAAGAGAGTCCGAGAGGGCTGTTAATCTCTCTACCCTGCTGTGTTTATTGCTCTCCGGAACCTGTCCGTCGAACCCGGCTGCCGGGGTATTTGCCCTCTTTGAATAGGGAAAAACATGGAGAAAGGATGGTGATACTCTCTTGAGAAAGTTATAAGTCTCCTCAAACTCCTCCTCTCCTTCACCGGGAAAACCTACAATAACATCTATCCCCAGAAATGCATAGGGCATTTTTTCTCTAATCAGCTCTATCCTCTCTTCAAAAAGGCCTGTATTATAGCGTCTTCTCATTAAAGCAAGTATTTTGTCGCTTCCGCTCTGCAGCGGGATGTGGAAATGTGGAAGGAACTTACTCCCGGATGATATCCAGTCAATAATCTCCGGAGTAATAAGATTAGGCTCTATTGATGATATTCTGAATCGTTCTATACCCTCTACACTATCAAGTCTTTTTACCAGATCAATAAACCTCTCTCCGGTAGTTTTTCCAAAGTCCCCGGTATTCACACCTGTAAGCACCACCTCTTTAATCCCTCTGCCGGCTATCTCCGAAGCCTCGTTTACAATAAAATCAATTGTATGATTTCTGCTTTTTCCTCTTGCAAGAGGGATAGTACAATATGAGCAGTTGTAGTCACACCCATCCTGGACTTTAAGAAAGGATCTTGTCCTGTCATCAGATGAGTATGCAGGGAAGATTGTCTCAATGTTTGAAATTTCGCAGGAGAAAGCTTTAGGGGCCGGTTTTGTTCCTGATTTATCTCTTAAATCAGAGACTCTCATAAAGAGATTCTGTTTTTGATCAGCACCCAGCACCAGATCAACACCCTCAATGTCAAGTATCTCTTGAGGCTTAAGCTGGGCATAGCATCCTGTTACAGCAACTATAGCCTCAGGATTTTGTTTATGAAGCTTTCTTATGGCATTTCTGCATTTTTTATCAGCATGCTCTGTTACCGAACATGTGTTAATGACATATATATCGGCCTCTTTTCCGGAGGGGACCTTCTCAAATCCGTGTTCTACAAACTGCCTCGCAATAGATGAGGTCTCAGAATAGTTCAATTTGCAACCAAGTGTAAGAAAAGCTACCCGGTTGCCTCTGTTTTCATTCATCTCCATTGATTAGTATGATATGGTTACTCTGGATGCCTCAACTTTGCCCCCTATAGGCGGATTCATCTTGGCAACAGAAATTGTTGCCTTATATATCTGAGGAAATGTTGCTTTAGCTCTTTTAATAACTCTTAAAGCTACATTCTCCAGCAACTTGGAGGGGATTTCCATCTCCTCTTTAATAATGGTGTACAAATCCTGATAGTTAAGCGCATCCTCAAGTCTGTCCGACTCTCCGGCTTCATAAACATCGCATTCGGCAGAAAAGTTCACTATGAATTTGTTCCCAATAATTTGCTCCTCGCGGAAATGTCCGTGATATGCATAAAATTCCATGTTCACCAACTCTACCAGTGATCTTTGAATATCCTCTTTTTTCATAATATAAATACACAGGGTTTTTTATTAAGATCAGGCCTCTCTGCCCTCCACTGAGATATTGTTCTAGTTACAACAAATGAGTCCGGCAATGTAATATTTGCAGCTATGCACAATTTTGTGTTTGAAGAGCAAACATCAAGAATATCAGAAAGTATTGAGTTATTTCTATATGGGGTCTCAATAAAAATCTGACTGGCTCCTGTTGAGTGAGAGAGAGACTCAAGTTTTTTTATAGCTGTCCTTCTCACTTCAGATTTAACAGGAAGATAGCCATGAAAATGGAAAGACTGACCATTCATTCCGGAACCGGCAAGTGCAAGAATTATTGAGGATGGCCCGCTCATAGGAATTACCCTGACTCCTCTGCTGTGCGCAAGCGCAACCAATGAAGAGCCGGGATCTGCCACTGCGGGAATTCCTGCCTCACTCAACAGCCCTGCGTCATTACCATCCAAAAGTACTTTTATGTAATTCTCAATTTGATCCTCTTTTGTGTGTTCATTAAGCTCATACAGGTTGAGGCTCTCAACAGAGCCTTTATGACCTGCGGCTGAGAGAAATCTTCGGCCGCTCCTTAGCTCCTCTACAAAAAAGTGGGTGAGGTCTGGAATAACTCTTAATACCCCCTGGGAAATAACATCATTAAGTTCCATACTTCCCAGAGGGGTTGGAATAAGGTATAGAACACCACTGCGCTGCATCTTTTTTTTCGCAAAGGTATGAAATTTTTGTACCTTTAGGGAATGGAAGAGTTCAACACTGCAAGACTCTCTTTTCTTGGAACCGGTACATCGCAGGGAGTTCCTGTCATTGGCTGCGACTGCAAAGTATGTAAATCAGAGAATTCAAAAGATAAGAGACTCAGATCATCTGTTCTGATAGAGTATTTGGGATTCAAAATTTTAATTGATGCAGGACCGGATTTCAGACAGCAGCTTTTAAGAGTTCAGATTAAAAATCTTGATGCTATCCTTTTAACACACGAACACAAGGACCATACAGGCGGGCTTGATGATGTAAGGGCATTCAATTACATTAACGGCAGGGCACTTCCCATATATTGTGAAGAGAGAGTTCTGAGGTCGCTGGAAAAGGAGTATTCATATGTTTTTGAAGAGAACAGATATCCGGGGGTTCCTGAGTTTGATATCAGAGTGATTGATGAGAATATATTTGAAATAAAGAGAGAGAATGGCAGATCGGGAGAACCTGGTGTGAAAGTTATTCCGGTAAGGGTAAGTCACTATAAACTACCTATTTTAGGATTTAGAGTAGGTGATATCTCATACATAACTGATGCAAATAAAATTGAAGATAAACGCTTTAAACTTCTTGAGGGGTCAAAAATCCTGGTACTAAATACAGTAAGACACGCAAAGCACATATCTCATTTTAGTCTTGCTGAGGCCATTGAGGTTGCAAAGAGGGTAGGTGCTGAACGAACTTTTCTTACACACTTATCTCACCAAATTGGAACCCACGAAGAGCTCTCTGCTGAGTTACCACCCGGTATTTTTGCATCATACGACGGACTCACCGTTGAAGTCTCATTATAATATTAACATTTATGGCTATGATTAAGATTAAGACCGCAGGTATAAGAGGAGCATCCGGCCTTGTTGGTGTTGCTGTAAAAAACGAATTGGAGAATGACGGGTGGATTGTTAAACAAATTCCAAGGAATTTCTCTACAGAGGATATTAAAGGTCTTGATGTTGTGATAAATCTTGCCGGCCATTCAATTAACTGCAGATGGAGTGAGCGTGAAAAGAGAGAGATAAGAGAGAGCAGAATTAATACAACATCAAGGATAGTAAATGCTATTAAAGAGTGTGGCGATGAAGCACCAGCCCTTCTGATTTCTGCCTCAGCCGTGGGAATATATCCATCCTCAGGAATCGCCTCTCCTGATAGTGCATATGATGAATATTCAGAAGGGAGGGGATCAGGATTTCTCTCTGAGTTGTGTATTGTCTGGGAGACCGAAGCTTTAAAAGCCTCCCCTTTTACCAGGGTTGCAATAATAAGACTTGGAGTTGTAATCTCATCTTCAGGGGGAGCATTTCCCAAACTTTCATTACCGTTCAGGCTGGGACTATCAGTAAGGTATGGGAGCGGTAAACAACCACTAAGCTGGATCTCCCTGGAGGATGTTGCAGGAGCAGTAAAGCTAGTAATCAATGATTCATCTATAAAAGGGGCTGTGAATCTGGTAGCTCCTCAGATTATTGATATGAACGGCGTAAAAAGTACATTAACCGGTATATACAGGTCGTTAATCCCTCTTCATCTGACCGATTCTATTCTGAAAATTGCAATGGGAGGGTCTCACGAACTGGTAACTGAGGGTCAGAATGTTAAGCCATCAGTGCTAATATCAAAAGGGTACAATTTTAAACACAAAACACTGGGAGAGACTATCTCGCAGGTGATATATATTTAAATAAACAAAAGAAATGGCAAAGACTTTATTAAACAAGTTCGTTAAATCTCTGCCAAATCTTTATAAGGCAGCAATTCAAAGCAACGACGAGGACAAATTTTTAAGTTCAATCCGCGCCTATGCTTCTTTGAAGATTGAAGAGAATATCTCTGCAGAATCTGTAAGGTGTGCTAAAACAATACTTACAATTGCAGAAAACGAAAACAAAACAATTTATGAACTATCCAAGGGTGAGAAGATCTTTATAGAGACCTTCTCTCTGCTATGGAGTTTTTTTAGAGAGAGTGGAGATTATCCTTCCAATACTGATATTTACGAAGATTTGCTAAATCTCTTTCTTATTGCCGAGGGAGCTAAAATAATAAAGCAACCATCAGAGAAAAAAGTAAGAGAATGGATGAGGAGATGGCCCTCCGGAATTGAGAGAGAGGTCGCAGATAAAAGAGATGAGGTAAAGAGAAGATTAATAGTTCAGCTGGTTAGAAAAATTGAGAAGAGAGGAGCTGTTGGTTCAAGATACACCTTTTCTGAAAACATGACATATCAGGAGAAGGTTAAAATGGTGGAGATCTGGTGGAGTGACTTCCGTTTTCACCTCTCAATGGCAGCTAGGACACCTGGTGAATTAAACAACTATCTTGAGGAGTCACTACCGGTTAGAGTCATCAAAAACCTAAGTAAAGCCAGGAACAAGGGGATTCCCTTTTTTGTCACCCCGTACTATCTCTCTCTGCTCAATACGGAAGAGTCCGGTTTTGACGACAATACAATAAGGAGTTACATAATTTACTCAGAGGCTCTTGTTGAAACCTACGGTAATATAAAAGCCTGGGAAAAGGAGGATATTGTCCAGGCAGGAAAACCAAATGCAGCCGGTTGGATTTTACCGGAGAGCCATAGCATTCACAGAAGATACCCTGAGGTTGCCATAATGATTCCGGAGACCAGGGGAAGAAGTTGCGGAGGCCTCTGTGCATCTTGTCAGAGAATGTACGATTTTCAGAGAGAGCGTTTGAATTTTGAACTCGATGAACTCAAGCCTAAAGAGCAGTGGGAGGTAAGGATGAAAAAGCTTATGAACTATTTCAGGTCTGACTCACAGCTTAGAGATATTCTTATAACAGGTGGAGACGCTCTAATGACAAGCAACAAAAATCTCAGAAAGATACTTGAGGCTGTCTTATTAATGGCAAAGGAGAAGAGGGATGACAACAAAAATAGGGAACATGGCAAGAAGTACGCAGAACTCCAGAGAGTAAGACTCGGTTCAAGACTCCTCGCCTATCTTCCATCCAGAATTGACCAAGAGCTTATAACTATACTCAGAGAGTTCCGGGAGAGAGGCTCCGAGGCCGGAATCTGTCAGTTTGTTGTACAAACACATTTCCAATCACCACTTGAGGTTACTCCGGAAGCAAAAAATGCTGTTAAAATGATTCTCTCTGCAGGTTGGACTATTTCAAACCAGCTTGTATTCAATGCAGCTGCATCTCGGAGAGGACACACTGCAAAACTGAGACAAATTCTTAACTCTATAGGTGTTATAACATATTATACATTTTCAGTTAAAGGATTTGCTGAGAACAGAACTCTTTTTGCACCAAACAGTCGCTCAATCCAGGAGGCAACTGAGGAGAAGAGTATTGGAAAGCTATCCTCCTCTCAGGCAAAGGAGCTTAATCAGCTATTTCTCTCGGGCAAAAATTTTTCAAAAGAGATGAAAGAGTTTATGAGAAGAGACGATATCCCTTTTCTTCCAACCGACAGGAATGTTCTGAATCTTCCGGCCATTGGTAAAAGTATGACATTTGAGATGGTTGGAGTAACAAAAAGGGGTGAGAGGATACTAAAATTTGATCACGACAGGACAAGAAAACACTCCCCTATAATTGATACAATGGGTGATGTCTTCATTGCCGAGAACAGATCAGTTGCCTCATATCTTAGGGAGATTGAGGGTATGGGAGAGAACAAAAAAGAGTATGAATCAATCTGGAGCTACACAACAGGTGAAACCGAGCCGGTCTTCTGGCTATTCAAATACCCAAACAAAGGGCTTGGCTTTACAGATGAAATGACAAATATCGCTATTTAACTAATTACTCCTGAGCCGATTAGTTCGTCGCCATCATACCAGGCGGCGAATTGACCGGATGTTATCCCTCTCTGAGGTTCATCAAAAATTATATAGATCCCCTCCTCTCTTCTGAAGAGGCGGGCCCTCTGCAGGGGTTGTCTGTACCTTATCCTGACAAGATAATCTCTAACCTCTCCGGAGTACATTTTAAGATCTTCCCTTATATTATGGATTTCAGATGAGGAGATAAAGAGCCCCTTTCTGTAAAGACCAGGATGATTTTGTCCCTCTCCAGTAAAAATAAGATTATTGGTTATATCGGTAGATATTATAAAGAGAGGCTCAATGTGGCCCCCTATATTAAGCCCCTTTCTCTGACCAACAGTATAGAACTGAGCTCCCTGGTGTTTTCCAATTTTTTTACCTGACTTTATATCGTATAAAAATGGTTTGGACATCTCAGGAATATTATCCTCATTAAGAATATCATATCCCTTTACATTATAGCCTGCAAGCCTGTTTCCCCTGTAAAAATCTCTGAACACCTCAATAACATCTCCCTCAACAGAAGCCAGTTTCTGTTGAAGAAAAAGAGGCAAATCTATCTTGCCTACAAAGCATATACCCTGTGAATCCTTTTTATCTGCAGATGGCAGACCGGCTTTTGCTGCCAACTCTCTAACCTGTGGCTTAAGCAATTCTCCTATGGGAAAAAGAGCTTTTGAAAGCTGGTTCTGGCTTAACTGACAGAGAAAGTAACTCTGATCTTTATTGGAATCTGTACCTGCCATCAGCCTGTGAACCTGATTTCCGGCAGCATCTGTTATTGTCTCTTTTCTGCAGTAGTGACCTGTAGCAACATAATCTGCCCCAAGTTCCAAAGCAATCTTAAGAAAGGCTTCAAACTTAATCTCCCTGTTACATAATACATCAGGATTTGGAGTTCTGCCCTTTGAGTATTCACTAAACATATAGTCTACCACCCTCTCAGAATAGGTAGCACTAAGATCCACGAAATGAAACGGAATATCAAGTTTTTTGGCAACCAGCTTTGCTATAGTAAGATCATCTTTCCAGGGGCAATCACCGTGCAGCGTACCTGTAGTATCATGCCAGTTCTGCATAAACATACCAATAACATCGTGCCCTGCCTCCTTCAGAAGAAGAGCTGCGACACTGGAGTCAACTCCGCCTGAAAGTCCCACCGCTATCTTCATAACTATTGAAAATAAAAAAGGGGCAAGCTGAATATATCGCACCGCTACAACCACCTACCCTTGCTGCCTTCCGGCCCTGGGGGAGTTCAGTGGGAGCTGGTCGTATATGACTTACCCCGGCACAAAGATAATACAAAAATTGAAAAAGGTAAAATTATCTCTCAGGCAAATTATCAAAGGAGAATGGAAGAAGGGATGAGACACTCTCCATAACCTGTGTAATGCGCTCTCCTCCAATAATAATCCTGATTGGTTTGCCGGATCTGTTTTCTGACTCTGCCATCACCTGACGACATGCCCCGCAAGGGTATGTGGGATCTTCACACAGATTCCCGTCAACAGAGGCTGTAACAGCAATTGACTCAATATTTGAATCAGGATACCTTGCATGTGCATAGAATATTGCCACTCTCTCGGCACACAATCCGGAAGGATAGGCAGCATTCTCCTGATTACTTGCAGCTATAACCTCTCCGTTAGAGAGTCTCACGGCTGCACCCACATTAAAATTTGAATAGGGAGCATAGGCAGACTTTGCAGCATCTGCAGCCTTTCTGAGAAGTTCACTATCCTGTAGTTCAAGTCCCGCCCCCTTTGGGAACTCGTCGTATGATATGCTGATTTTTTTATGACTCATCATTGAATTGTTTAGAATCACGCAAATTTAGTAAATTTGTGCGACTGAGAGATTTCCTGAAATGAATTATTTTAAAGGCTGTTTGCTTGTTCTTTTTTTCTCTGTGTTTTGCATACACGATTTGCTGGCACAGAGGGAGACAAGATTAAGATATATTGAAACATACAAAGAACTGGCAATAAAAAACATGTCAAGCTATGGAATTCCTGCCAGCATAACCCTTGCGCAAGCCTGCCTCGAATCTGCAGATGGAAACTCAAAACTTGCAAAAGAGGGCAATAACCACTTTGGAATAAAGTGTCATAACTGGAATGGAGATAAAATATTCCACGATGATGACAAAAACAATGAGTGCTTCAGGAGATATTCAAAAGCCGAAGACTCATTCAGAGATCACTCAGAATTTCTTAGATTCAGAGATAGATATAAATTCCTCTTTGACCTTGATCCAAGAGATTATAAAGGGTGGGCCTATGGTCTAAAAAAGGCAGGTTACGCAACAAATCCGGCCTATCCTCAGCTTCTAATCACTATCATAGAAGAGTACCAGCTCTACAAGTACGATTTATCCGGAGAGACCTTGCCTCCTCCCCCATCTGAGCTTGAAAAAGAGAGAGAGTATAGTGCTCCCGCAGGTACAAACCTGTTTCAAATTTCATTGTCAAGAAAAATTTTAGCAAGAAATGGCGTTCCATACATAATTTCTGAAGTTGGGGAGACCTGGGAGTCTCTGTCAGAAGACTTCAATCTCTTTACCGGAGAGCTTCAGCGATTTAACGATTCTGACAAAGGGAGACCTCTGGTACCCGGATCAGTAATTTACATTGAAGCAAAGAAAAATAGAGGAGAGAGTCTTATAACAAGCCATGTTATTGAAGAGGGTGAAACAATAAATGGGCTCTCCCAGAGATACGCCATAAAAGAGAGGTCTCTGCGTAAACTTAATAACCTAAAGAAAGATGAGGAGCCTGTTCCGGGCATAATCCTTAAACTAAGATAATTAATGAAGAGAAAAGCGATATATACAGCCATTGCTATACTACTGTTCTCTGCTTCTGCTGCAGTTTTTACCGTATGGCACATTATATTCAGAAACAACACAATTAAAGAGAGCGTTTTATATATAAATGAGAAATCCTCTCCGGAAGATTTTTATCATATTGCAGAATCTTCAGGTTCTGTTAAAAATCTCACCACTCTTCGCTACGCTTCAAAAATTGAAAAATTATCCGTTGCCGAACCCGGAAGATATGTTATTAAACAGGGTATGGGCAACAGAGAGATAGTTCGTATGGTGAAATACGGCTGGCAAACTCCTGTAAAACTCACTATATCCGGCAATATAAGAACTAAAGAGAGGTTAGCAGGAATTCTATCAAGGAATATAAGGCCTGATTCATTAAGCATTCTGAACATGCTTAGAAATGACTCACTTGCCCAATCCTTAGGGTTTAATAAGGCGACATTTATTGGGATGTTCATCCCCGATACTTACGAGGTCTTCTGGACAATCACACCAGAGGATATTGCAAATCGTTTTAAAAGAGAGTATGACTCTTTCTGGAGTAGTGACAGGATAGAAAAAGCTGATAAACTTGGACTTACACCTCAGCAGGTGACAACTCTTGCTTCTATAGTTACAGAAGAGAGTAATGTTAAAGATGAATATCCAATAATAGCAGGAGTATATCTGAACAGAATAAAAAAAGGGATGCCCCTCCAGGCGGATCCTACTGTTAAATATGCTGTTGGTGATTTTTCTCTAAAGCGGGTATTGCACAAACATCTGGAGAGCAACTCTCCGTATAATACATATAAATATCCGGGGCTGCCTCCGGGTCCCATTACAATTCCCTCTTCTGATGTTATTGATGGAGTTTTAAATAGCTCAAGACACAACTATCTCTATTTTTGTGCAAAAGCTTCACTCGACGGGACTCACTCTTTTTCAGAGACACTTGCACAGCATAACAGATATGCCCGGGCATATCAGGCGGCCCTGAACAGACTCAAGATCCGCTGACACTTTCCAGGGCTTTTTCAAAGACGGGATCTCCTCCAAAATTGACCACTTTGAAATATCCCTCTGAACCAAAGAGAGCTCTTGCGGCAAGCGCTTTTACAAAAATTTCAATTTCACCTCTAGAGACAGAAATCTGTTCATCATTTCTGGCAACACCTCTCTTTTGAGCATACTCAATAAGGGATTCAGTAACGGAGCCGTCTGAATTGAACATTTTTACAAAAGAATTAAAATCCGGATATTTTACCCTCCATTTCTCTCTGTTTTTGTCTGCCTCTTCATTCATGAAGTCAAGGATTATACCCTGTCTTGCAATTGTGCCGTAATATACTGAGTAACCTGTTGTATCGGCAGGGATAAAGATGTCCGGCATTATCCCTCCACCACCATATACAGTCCTCTCCTTTAGTAGTGTCTTATATTTAAGAGAGTCAGGAAACTGAATACTGTCCCTGCTAAAATACTCACCCCTTGAGTATCTGTCGTATATGGCTTTGTAATATTTATCGGCTGCACCCTGCTCATAGGGTGACTGTATGACTCTTCCTGATGGAGTGTGGTATCTTGCAATTGTAAGCCTGAGCTGAGATCCGTCTGGTAAGGGCATCATCTGTTGTACCAAACCTTTGCCAAAGGATCTTCTTCCAATTACCACCCCTCTGTCCCAGTCCTGAACTGCTCCGGCAAGAATCTCACTTGCTGAGGCAGACCCCTCATCAATAAGTACTGCAAGATTACCTTGTCTGAACACTCCGCTGCCATTTGCTCTCTCTGCCATTCTTGGCACATTTCTTCCCTCTGTGTATACTATCATCTGCCCCCTGTCAAGGAACATATTGGTTATTTCAAATGCTGTTCCCAGGTACCCTCCGGCATTTCCCCTGAGGTCGAGTATAATCCCCTTCCAGCTCTTTCTCCCCCGTTTATTAACTTCATCTGTAATCTCTTTTGCAGAAGTAGCTGAAAATCTGCTTAGCTTAATATAAAGAATATCTTTTGACGGCTCATAAATAACATCAACACTGTTTATCGGAATTTTGTCCCTTATTACTTCGAATGCAAGGATTTCATCAGCTCCTCTTCTCAAGACTCCTAATTTTACCCTTGTACCTTTTGCACCTCTCAGATATTTGAAGACTCTGTCGTTTGTAAGATTGGTTGATGCAATAACTTCATCACCAACAGATACAATTTTATCGCCCGCTCTGATGCCCACCCTTTCACTCGGCCCTCCAACTACCGGATTTACAACTGTTAGAGTATCCCTGATTATTGAGAACTCAATCCCAACCCCTTCAAAATTTCCCTCAAGGGGCTCATTCATGGCCTTTACATCTGCTGCTGATATATATGAGGAGTGCGGATCCAGCTGACTAAGGGCCTCCTTGATTGCATTGCCGACCAATTTTTCATTATTGACAGTATCTATATAATATTGATTAATATAAAATAGAGCCTGTCCAAATGTATTTATGTGATTTCCCAGATTAGAGAGATTCTGAGCCTGTAAAAATGTGCCGGATAAAAATGTTAAAGTTCCAATTATAAGAGAGATATATCTGATCTTCATTATTTCAATTTTTCTTTAGTTCTATTTCAATAACCATGCCCTCCCTGGCAATATGGCTCTCGGGGAAAATCTCTCTTGCCTCTTTCAGCGAAAGTTCGAGATCTTTATATCTGGAAGAGAAGTGTCCCATCAGAAGTTTTACGACACCTGCATTTAGCGCCGTGGTTGCTGCCTGTCTGGCAGTGGAGTGAAATGTTGCCTCTGCTGTTTTTACATTATCTTCCAGAAAAGTTGCTTCGTGGTAGAGAAGGTCCACATTTGAAATCCATTCAGAAAGTTGTGCAAAAGGAGCTGTATCTGTACAATAAGCAAAAGATCTTGGAATATAGGGGATGTAAGATAGTTCCTCGCAATAGAGTACATCTCCGTTATCTCTGATTATATCACTCCCCTCTTTGAGCCTTGCAATCTCCCATAGAGAAAGAGAATATTTTTCTATTAAATGTTTATGAATATTTCTTTTTGGGCTCTTTTCTCTGAATAGATAACCGTAGCAAGTTGTTCTGTGATTGAGGGGAAAAGATAAAACCTCACAGCCTTTTGTTTCAAAAATCTTTTCCGGACCATTACCTGAGACAATTTTATGAACTACAGAATACTTAAACTGTCCCCCAAAATGTGTTATCAGAGAATTAAGAATCGGAGAGAAGTTCTCCGGAGCATATATGAAGAGATCACTGCTTCTCCCCAGCAGGGACATTGTTGATAAAAGACCAAACAGCCCAAAAATATGGTCTCCGTGTATATGAGTTATAAATATCTCGTTTATCTTAAGAAAGGAGATCCCGTGTCTCCTTAGCTGCATCTGACAGCCCTCTCCGCAATCAATTAAAAACAAGCGCTCATGAACATTCAGAACATGAGCGCTTGGAAACCTGTTCACCGTGGGAAGTGCCGAGGCAGTTCCCAAAGTTGTCAGTGTAAAATTCATTAATTGTTAGCGGCTTCTTCTTTGCTTTCCATTTCGCTCTTTAGAGCTGCAAGTTCGCTGATGTCGCCGAGAGTTGTCTTTTCAAGATTTGCTTTGAGTTTCTTTACAGCTTTTTGTGTAGAGTCGCCCTCATCAATTTTCTCTTTTACCTCTTCTCTGCGTGCCTCTTCGTTGATTCTTGTGTGTGAAAGCACTATTCTCTTTGTTGACTTATTAAATTCAAGAACCTTGAAATCTAATTTATCTTCAAGTTTTGCAGGGGTGCCATCCTCCTTTACAAGGTTTCTGGTACTTACATAACCTTCAACACCATAAGGAAGTGCAACAGCTGCGCCTTTGTCAACAAATGCAATTACAGTACCTTCGTGTATTGAACCTGTTGTGAAAACTGATTCAAACACATCCCAAGGGTTCTCCTCTAATTGTTTGTGTCCAAGGCTAAGACGGCGATTTTCCTGATCAACCTCAAGAACAACAACCTCAAGCTTCTCGCCTACTGCAGTAAATTCTGATGGGTGTTTAACCTTTTTGGTCCATGAGAGATCACTGATATGAACAAGTCCGTCTACACCCTCTTCAAGCTCTACAAAAACGCCAAAGTTGGTGAAGTTGCGAACTGTTGCAGTGCATTTTGTTCCAACAGGATATTTCTCTGCGATAGTTGCCCAAGGATCATTTTTAAGTTGTTTGATACCAAGTGACATCTTCCTTTCGTCACGGTCAAGAGTAAGGATAACAGCCTCAACTTCGTCACCAACTTTAAGGAAGTCTTGTGCACTACGCAAGTGTAGTGACCATGACATCTCTGATACATGGATAAGACCTTCAACACCCGGCTGAATTTCAATAAATGCACCATAGTCTGCAATGACAACAACTTTGCCTTTAACTTTATCACCAACCTGAAGTGTCTGATCAAGAGCATCCCAAGGATGAGCATTAAGCTGCTTAAGACCAAGAGCAATTCTCTTTTTAGTATCATCAAAGTCAAGAATAACAACATTGATCTTCTGATCAAGCTGAACTACCTCTTCCGGGTGATTTATTCTGCCCCATGAGAGGTCTGTAATATGGATAAGTCCATCTACGCCGCCAAGGTCAATAAATACACCATAAGATGTGATGTTCTTGACAACTCCTTCAAGGATCTGACCCTTCTCAAGTTTGCCAATGATATCGGCTTTCTGAGCTTCAAGTTCTGCCTCAATAAGAGCTTTGTGAGAAACAACAACATTACGGAACTCATGATTGATCTTAACAATCTTGAACTCCATTGTTTTGTTTACAAATATATCGTAATCTCTGATAGGCTTAACATCAATTTGTGAACCTGGAAGGAATGCTTCAATTCCAAATACATCCACAATCATACCACCTTTGGTTCTGCACTTGATGTAACCTTTTACAATTTCATCTTTATCAAACGCTTCGTTTACTCTATCCCATGAGCGGAGTGAACGCGCCTTTTTGTGGGAGAGGATCAGCTGACCCTTCTTGTCCTCTGCGTTTTCAACATAAACTTCTACTTTATCGCCAACAGCAAGGTCCGGATTGTAACGGAACTCATTGATGCTTATAACACCTTCACTTTTGTATCCGATGTTAACGATAACCTCTCTTTTGTTGAATGTAACAACTGTACCTTCAACTACCTCATTTTCGCTTACCTTTGAAAGAGTCTGGTCATACATATCTGAAATGACACTTTTGTCATTATCATAAACATTATCTGTTTCAAATGCATCCCAGTCAAATTTGTCAACAGGTACAGAGATATTACTCTTCTTTTTCTTTGGAGCAGCCACCTCTACAGCAGCATCATCCTCAATGAAAGCGTCAAGCTTTTCATCATTTTTTGCGACGATCTCAATCTGATCTTCGTTTTCGATTTCTTTAATTTCTTTAGACATGTTAAATAAGTGTTTGTTCTACAAGTAGTTAGACTTTATTTATAATCCCGTTAAGGAAGACGCAAAATTATGAATTTTTTTTGATAAAAAGCACTTATCTTTGGCATTTTAACAAAATAACCAGTAAAGAAATGAAGAAAGAGAAAACATCTTCCATCAAATCATTCACCGGCAATTTCTGGACAGCTATCAGTATGGAGTTCCTTGAGAGGGGTGCTTACTACGGAGTAATGTCTGTATTAGGTGTCTTTTTAATTCTCACTCCACTTGAAGGGGGGCTCGGATTCAGCAAAGAACAGGCGGGAGCCATACTCGGCACAATACCTCCTCTGCTTTATCTTTTACCCATTATAGCAGGAGCTATTGCAGACAGATACGGATACAGAAAAGTGCTCTTCTTTGCCTTCTCCTGCATGATTCTTGGATATGGTTTTACAGGACTTTCAAACTCATATTTTCTCGTTTTTCTCTCCCTCATTCTAATGGCTCTGGGGGCAGGATTCTTTAAACCAGTTATTTCAGGGACTATTGCCAGAACAACCAATGAGAAAAACTCAGGTCTTGGTTTTGGAATATTCTACTGGTCAATAAACCTTGGTGCATTTCTGTTTCCGCTTATTCTTGTTCCAATACTAAAGGCTCAGTCGTACAGCTATATTTTTTATATGGCTTCTATTACAGCAATGGTGCTCTTTCTGATAAACTTTTTTATTTACAAAGAGCCTGAGAGGGTAAAGAGCAATAAAACTATCGGAGTGGTATTAAGCGAAATGCTTATGGTTCTTAAAGACTGGAGGTTTATCCTAATGATTTTCCTCTACTCAGGATTCTGGATTCTTTACTTCCAGATGTTTGGGACTGTTCTGTGGTATGTAAGAGACTACCTGGATATGACACCTGTAAATAATGCAGTGAACTCATTACTTGGACTCTTTGTTGAAAATCCATCCTGGAAGTTTGATGTTGAACATGTTACCGTTATTAACGCTGGTGTAATTATACTACTTCAGCTGTTTATATCTGCAATTGTAAAAAACCGGCCGGCCCTCCCTACAATGATTACAGGTATTGGCCTGGGTACTATCGGTATGCTTATTCTGTCAGTATCAAATACTCCGTGGATCTTTATACTTGGTATAATGACATTCACAATTGGAGAGATGACTACTCATCCTAAGTTTATCTCATACATAGGACTGATTGCCCCTCCTGACAAAAAGGCTCTCTACCTTGGTTATTCTTTTCTTTACGGAGTGATAGGAAGTAGTATCGGGGGCTTCCTGGGTTCAAGATTATATATTAAATATGTTGATGAACTGGGAAATCCATCTGCTCTGTGGACAATTCTGTCTGCAATCGGCCTCTTCAGTATGATTTCTCTGTGGCTCTACAATAAATTTATTGTAAAGAAAAGCTAGAAAATATTAGTATCTCCCGCCCTTTCTTCTTTTCATTCTGAAGAGAAGAGAGGCGAAGAGTACAGAAATCAGCATCACAACAATTAAGAGGATAAAATCGTACATCCCTCCAAGGACGGGAAGGTCAATGTTCATCCCGTAAATACTTGCAATTAATGTAGGTGGCATAAGAAGCAGGGAGACAAAAGTAAAAATCCTCATCAGTTTGTTCTGCTCCAGATTAATAAGACCGATAACAGTATTCTGCAAATACTCCAGACGCTCAAAGCTGAAGTTGGTGTGATTAATCAGAGAACTAACATCTCTCATTAAAATGTTGAGTTTGGTAAAAACGTCCCTGGGGAATTTGTCGCTTTTAAGAATGCTGGATATCATCCTTTGTTTATCCACAATATTCTCTCTTACAAGCATTGTATTCTCCTGCAGCTGAGTTATCTCAAGGAGGAACTCCTCATTCACAGCTCCTCCAAGGGAGACTGTTTTTGAGTATTGAGCAATCTCCTTTGACATAAGCTCTATCATATCTGCATCAAGGTCAATCCGGTTCTCAAGGATACCCACCAGAATGTGATACCCGGTAGGCATCAACCTGTAGTTAGCCATAAGTTTCCTCTGAATGTCCGTAAAACTTCTCAGGGGGACATTCCTTATTGTCACAATAATTCCCTCGCAGAGAATAAATGAAACGGCCTCCATACTGTAGTTATCCGGACCCGGAATCAGAAAGTTTGTGTTTGCAAATATAGATGTCTCGTTTTCAGAGTATCTTGATGAACTCTCAATCTCTTCTGCCTGAGCACGACTCTGTATGGTTGTATTTAGATAGGTTTCAATAGCACGCTTCTCGTCTCCGGATGGAGACCAGAGGTCTATCCACAAAACATCATCATAACCAAGCTGGTCAAGTGCTGTTATTTCAGAAGTGGTTGTTACCTGTCCTTTGTTCTTGTAAAATATTTCAAGCATAATCTCATCCCTTAAATGGTTTTTAACTTAATTTCTATCTCCCTGTATAAGGGAGAGAATTTAGCCAAACCATCGGACTCGGGATTTAAGCTCGTCAGGTGCCAGACTCCAAAATTCTGACAGTCCCTTTCGCTTATCTGCAGTAAAGTTATACGAGATATTATTTTTAAGATAATCAAGCGCATATTCACGGCTAAACTTATCAGCAAACCGCTCCACACTCTTCTCTACATTGTTTATTCCAAGTGTCAGTGCTTCATTAAAGTTTTTAATAAAAGTCTCAGGAAGAGGTTTATTTGCAGTCCAGCAAGCAAATACAAATGGTAGATTTTTATATTCAATCCACACCTCTGCCAAATCATATACATATTCAAAACGGTTTGCATTAAGAAGAGCTTTGTCACCAATAAGGATATAGGAAGCACTATGATCTAAAGAACTCTCCGAGAAATTAAAATCTGCAAACTCGGGAGATATCATCCAGTAATTCTTACATAGTATTCTTGTAAGTAAAACAGATGTCCTTGATTCGCAGTCAAGAAATATCCTTTCAATTTCATCGATCCTCTTTCCACTGCAGAGGAGAACTGAGGCAACTCTTCCCACCGCTCCTATACAATAATCCGAGACAATTACCGGATTTTTAATATATGGAATTGCAGCAACCGGGACCAGTCCAAGATCGGCATCTCCTGATATCAGTTTAGAGGCAGTAACAGCAGGTGGTACAAACTCAAGATCAATCATCCCGGATACAGGATGATTTTCAAGTCCGTAAACAAACGGAGCTGTGTTGAGATAGGATATGGCGGAAACTCTAACCTTCATATCCTGCAAAGTTAGTTTAAAATTTCCAAATGCTCAACCAAAATCTTAAATCCTATAAAAATGAGGATTATACCCCCTATTACACCCGCTCTTCTGCCTGCCTTTACACCAACATACCTGCCCCATTTAATCCCGGCTATTGAGGAGAGAAGAGTAAAGGCAAAAATAACAAAAGCTGTAGCTGAGATATCCTTTAAACTAAGGTTGGCCAGTGCCAGACCAACACCCACTGCAAGAGCATCGATACTTGTTGCTACAGCGGCTGTCAGTAATACTTTCGGTTTTCTTATATCAAGACAGACCTCCTCCGGTTTTGCCAGACCCTCCCGTATCATTTTTACTCCAATATAGACCAGTATCACAAAAGCTATCCAGTGATCAACAGAATTGATAAGTGACTGCAGACCAATACCGGCCAGCCAGCCGGCAAATGTCAGTAGTGACTGGACTACGGCAAATGTGGATACTATTCTTATAAAAGAGTGTCTTGAAATCTGAGGAAGGCACATTCCGGAAGACAACGACACCGCAAAAGTGTCGAAACAGAGACCTAAGGCCAGAAGTATAAGTTCTGCCCAGGACATTGTCAGGCTCTCTTACCGTCTCTTAAAAGATACATTCCTATGAATGTAAAGAGACCATTAGCGATTAGTATTGTAAAGCCAAAGCCAAATCCAAGAAACTCCTTACCAACATAATCCAGTATAAAGCAAAGAATTGGTGATGCAATAGCTACCAGTGGCATAAATCTATCCTTAACAGTGTATTTTGTAAGAATTCCAAAGAAGAAAAATCCCAGAAGAGGACCATAAGTATATGCGGCAAGCAGATATACCAAATCTATAACTGCCTGATTATTTACTTTATAAAGAATTAAAATAATCAAGAAAAAGAGTATTGCAAATCCGGCATGCGCTTTTTGTCTGATACTCTTTTTTCTCTCCTCTGAAAGATCTGTTCTTTTGCCAAATCCCACAAAATCAATACAAAACGAGGTGGTCAATGAAGTTAATGCGCCCCCTGCGCTTGGGTATGAGGCCGAGATTAATCCGATAATAAAGAAGAGGCCAACACCCAGTCCAAGGTACTGACTGGCAATAGTTGGGAATAGTTTATCTGTCTGCGCTTTTGTAAATTCACCAAACTCATTGGCAAGTCCGATACCCTCCATTCCACCAAGCTTTGAGCTGACAAAAATAGCAAGTACAGCTCCCATCAGAAGGAAGAAGAAGTTTACGACAACTATTGTTATACTGGTTGTATATATATTTTTTTGTGCCTCACCAATATTTTTGCAGGTAAGGTTCTTTTGCATCATCTCCTGATCAAGTCCTGTCATTACAATGGTGATAAAAATACCGGCTACAAACTGTTTGATGGCATTAGTAGAGTTGCTCCACTCCCAGTCAAGCCACTGAGCATAATCTGTGCCTGCAACTGCTCTTGCCATATCACCAATCCCCCACTGCATCTCTTTGGCAACAAAATATATAGTCAGTCCTACTGCCAGTAACATAAAGGTTGTCTGAAGAACATCTGTCCATATGATTGTCTTTACACCACCTTTAAAAGTGTAGAGAAATATCAGAAACATAAATATAAATGCAACTAACCAAAATGGGACAGAATCCTGAGGCAGAAATGTATGAAGCACTAAAACCACAACAAATATTCTTACAGCCGCCCCTAATATTCTTGATACCATAAAGACAGAGGCCCCGGTCTTATATGTAAAGAAGCCAAACCTGCTTTCAAGGTATCCGTAAATTGAGGTAAGATTCATCTTGTAATAGAGAGGGATCAGCACCTTGGCAATAACAAGGTAACCAACTACAAATCCTAATACAAGCGGCATATAGTAGAAATTTTGATTAAGAACATTTCCCGGTACAGAGATAAAAGTCACACCGGAAATTGATGTTCCAACCATTCCGTAGGCAACGATATACCATGGAGATTTCTTATTTCCGAGAAAATAGGAACCGCTGTCGGCCTTTCTGGATGTCAGCCAGGATATAAAGAAAAGAAGAGCCGTGTAGAGCGTAAAGGCTATCAGAAGCCACGAAAGTGGAAAGTCATGTTGCATATGATTTAATGTTAGATTATTTGCTTAATGGCACAAAAGGCTGCCTGTTCTGGATTGAACGCCCCAGAGTCACTTCGTCAGTGTACTCAAGATCATCACCAAAACCAACACCCCTTGCTATTGTACTTATTTTAATATCAAAATTGTTAAGTTTCTTGAACAGATAGTATGCAGTTGTCTCTCCCTCCATAGTTGTACTAAGGGCAAGAAAAACTTCATTAACCACTCCGGCTGAAACTCTGGAAATCAGATGATCAATCGATAAATCTGAGGGTCCTGTACCATCCATAGGTGATATTATTCCTCCCAGAACATGGTACAACCCATTGTACTGACCTGTGTTTTCAATACTTATAACATCCCTGATGCTCTCAACAACACACACAAGAGTCCTCTCCCGTGATGGAGAAGAGCATACCGGACAAATATCCGAATCTGAGATCATATTACACTCTTTGCAATATTTAATCTCACTCCTCATTCTGAGAATTGATTTACTGAATCGCTCCACATTCTCTCCCGGCTGCCTCATAAGATGTAGCGCAAATCTCAGCGCACTCTTCTTCCCTATTCCGGGAAGAGAAGAGAGTTCATCAACAGCATCCTGTAAAAGTGTAGATGTAAGGTTACTTCTGTACATTAATTTTTTGATTGAGTCTTTCCAAGATGAAAGTCAACTGCCTTTCTCACAGATCCGTGTTCAAGCAAAAGCGAGTTAGCCAGCTCGTAGTCTGTTATGCCGGCCTCCTCCATAATCATCAGGGTTCCTCTGTCAACAAGTTTGGCATTTGTAAGCTGCATATCCACCATTTTATTCCCCTTAACACGACCAAGCTTAATCATAGAGGTTGTAGATATCATATTCAACACCAGTTTTTGAGCAGTTCCTGATTTCATTCTTGTGCTGCCTGTTACAAACTCCGGCCCCACAACAACCTCAATTGGAATCTCAACCTCTGCTGCAAGTGGAGAGTTTGGGTTACAGGTTATACAGCCAGTAAGAAGACCTCTCTTTCTGGCCTCTCTTACTGCTCCAATGACATAGGGAGTAGTTCCGGAAGCTGCTATGCCAATTACCACATCGTTTTTATCAATCCCAAATTGCTGCATATCGCTCCATCCCATATCCCAGTTATCCTCAGCAGCCTCAACAGCTCTTCTTATTGCAGAATCACCGCCGGCTATCAGACCTATTACCAGATCATAAGGAGCTCCGTATGTTGGCGGAATTTCAGATGCATCCAATATACCCAGCCTGCCGCTTGTACCGGCTCCCAGGTAAAAGAGCCTTCCACCCTTTTTCATCCTTTCTACAATTCCGTCAACTATCTTTTCAATTTGAGGGATGCACTTTTCAACTGCTACAGGAACTGTTTTATCCTCTCTGTTCATATTCTGGAGCAAATCCAGGGTAGACATCTTGTCAAGGTCGCTATACCTTGATGGTTGTTCTGTAATCTTCATTATAGAGAATATTAAATACTTTTACAGTGATTTATGATATTGAACAAGCCCCTCAATAGGAGACTTAAGTATTGTGCCAAGTTTGACTCCAAGCTTTTCTGCCACCTCAGATATAATATCCTGATAGTAGTATGCAACTGACCCTACAAGATTTACCTTATACTTTTTATAGTCATACTGCATAATATTTCTGGTAAAAAACTCCTCAAAACTATCTCTCAGGAGTTTGTCAATATGTGGATGGTTCTTGTTATCATTTAGAAATACAGAGAAGGTTGCAAGGTATCTGTTTGGAAAAGGCTGGCGATAAACTCGTTCAATTACAGAACCATAAGTAAGGCCATATTTTTGATCAAAGATATCATTAAGATCTTTTGGTAATTGCCTCTTTAAATAATCTGAGATAAACTTTCTTCCAAGGACTGCACCACTCCCCTCGTCACCAAGAATATAACCGCACGCCGGAACATTGTCTGCAATATTCTCACCATCATAATAACAGGAGTTTGCACCGGTACCCAATATGGCAGCAATTCCCGGCTTGCGTCCGCAAAGAGCCCTTGCTGCAGCAAGAAGATCAGTGTAGGCGTTTGCACGAGATTTTGGGAAAACCTTTCTGAAACAATTCTGGAGCACCTGAATTTTTTCAGGAGAGGCCACACCAGCACCGTAGAAATGAATCTCGGTAACAGTAGCACTTATATCAGGAAGAAGATGTTGCTCCAGTTCATAAATTATCTGCTCTTCGGTTTGAAAAAAAGGATTAATACCTGCTGTTGTGATTTTCTGGACCGAACCGTCGCTGTGAATAGCTCTCCAATCTACTTTGGTTGAGCCGCTGTCTGCAATTAAACGCATATGAATGGGGTTTATATAATTGGCAAAGGTAACTATTTTGCCAGACTATTTCAACACCACAGGGAACTTTCTCCAATGCTTATAACCCGCCGCAGCAGCTATCAGATATACAAGATAAAGCAATGCAGTAACATAAAGACCTTGCCAGAAAAAGAGTAAGGCAGCAGCAAGGTCTGCTATAATCCAGAGTATCCAGTTTTCAATATGCTTACCTGATACCCACCAGGTTGCCAGCATACTTATAATTGCGACAAAGGCATCCATAGCCGGATATGGATCTTCACTATAATTTGAAAGAATATAATAAACAATGAAAAAACCACCCAGTGAAGCAATTGAGGATACAACACCCTTCCTGAAATCCAGCTTTACTGTTACCTCTCCTCCAATACTCTTAATATTTGAAGCGCTCTCCCCTCCCCATTTTCTCCATCCGTAAAAACTAACAATCAGGTAATATAGCTGCAGCAAAGCTGCAGCATTAAGTGAGGCCATGTAAAAAACGATAATATACATCAAGGCAGAGAGAGCACCAACTATCCACATTGCCCTCTTCTGCCTGATTTCAAGAATTACGTAAGCAAATCCTGTAATTGCCCCAACTATTTCAATCCAGTTCATTAAAATCTGAATGATGCTTTTAACATAAAATTAATACCTGCTTGAGGATATAGCCCCTCCTCAATATAGGGAGATGAGCCATCTGCAAATTTAGCCATATACACCCAGGCATTTGAAAAATATTTTCTGTTAAGAATATTATCAATAAACAGACCAAGTTCCAGCTCAGAAATATCTTTTATTTTAAAACTCTTTATCCCTTTTAAACCCATTATAAAATAGGCCGGGACAGATCTTTCAACACTGGATGTATTGTCATAATACTGCCTGCCTACATGTTTACCATAAACCGATACTGATGACGACAGAGATGGCATAAAAGTAACCATACCCATTCCAACAGTAGACGGTGAGTACGGAAGATTGGTGATTTTGTAGAACTCACTCATTTGAGGAAGAGGAGTCCAGTCATCCTGATTGTCATACAAATCTGTCCAGTGAGTGTAGTCTTTAATTCTATTAATACTTAATGACAGATTCCCGTCCAGTTTAATAAATGAAACAGGAGACCAGGAGGCAATCAGTTCTATCCCTCTTCTGAAAGAGAGGGGAACATTCTCCTTTATAACATAACCGGTTTCACTCAATCTTCCTGTGGGAACAAGCTGGTCCTTATACTCCATGAAATAAAAATTTGCAGAGAGAGCAACACTTTTTCCTGTAAAAGTATACCCAGCCTCAATGTCAATCAACCTCTCCGGCTTAATAAGGTCAGCTTTACCCGCCTTTATTGACTCTTTTATATCGGCCCTCCCCGGCTCCTTTCTTCCTACTGAGGCCGATGCAAACACTCTGCTGCTGCCTGCATTATATGTTATTCCAGCCTTAGGATTAAAGAAGTTGTATTTGTTGTCATAGTTTAACTGTATAAAATCCTTGTCCTCCCCTCTGAGGCTATATGATATGTTTCTGTACTGAAGATCCGCAAAGGCTGTTATCTTTTCAGATATATTCAACTCTGCCCTTGCAAACAGAGAGAGATCTCCTTTATATCCGTCATTCAGATACCACTGGTAATTTTCAGGAATATTTTCTCTCCATTTTGACCATATCAGATTGCCAAAATGTGATCCGTCATAATATGAATATGATATACCTCCTGTTGCCTTCAGGCTCTTCCTGTTTAATTGCAGTGTAGATGAAGCGGCATAATAATCATTTGCCAGCGCCTGTCTTATTATCACATCTGATCTTTTATACTCTTTTGAATCTATTATCTGGAGAGGTAATCCATACTCAGAAAATTTCCTGTTCATTTTATAATTTTCATAATAGCCCTCGCCGGCTGTATAGTGAAGCACACTATTCCATGTAAGGCCATCTGCAAGCTCTCTGGAAAAAAGAGCCTGAATATGATGCTGAGTGTAGTTATCGGTTTCATTATCATAGTACCTCTCGTTACCGGCCTCGTCATAGTAGAGACCTGCAGGGTTGTACCTTCTGTCAATCTCCATCATCTCCCTTGAGACACCCTCCCAGGTAATACCAGTTTTTTGGTCTCCATAAATGTAGTTTACTCTAATTGCACTCTTCCCGTGATACCATCCGGCAGTAGCAAAAAGAGAGGTTAGGTCACTCTTTGCATTCCTTATGTAACCCTTTCCCATATTTTTTGAATACCTGATATCAAAGGAGAATCCTTTTGAAGTTAGCCCTGTTCCGGCACCGGCGGTTGTAGTAAAACTGCTGTAACTCCCCACTCCCATCTCCGCCATTCCATAAGCCTCCGGAGATGTAAAGAGTGTTCGCATATTTAAACTCGCTCCAAAAGCACCCGGTCCATTTGTAGATGTTCCCACCCCTCTTTGCAACTGAATATCCTGAACAAAAGCAGAAAATGCAGGTATATTAACCCAAAATACCTCCTGTGATTCTGCATCGTTGATTGCAATTCCATTTACTGTAACATTTGTTCTTGATCCATCACTGCCTCTTACTCGCATTGATGAATACCCCAGTCCATTTCCTCCTTCCGTAGTAGAGACAACAGAAGGCATCAGGGAGAGAGCCATTGGAATTGACTGAACAGGAGAGAGCCTTTTAATCTCCAATGGGGTGAGTTCTGAATGGCTTACAGGAGTATTCTTACCTGCACGCCAGGCCTCAACAACAATACTGTCCAGTTTATTGAAAACTGTCTTCTCTTTTTGCCCCTCTTGCTGGGCAAGTGCGATAAATGGTGAAAATAATACCCCGCACAATAAAGCTAATCTTTTCATTTAAAAGTTATTTTATATGCAGGGGGATACAGAGACACAGAAGAAGCGCTTTCCCTACGCCGGCATTATCCGGATCAGGTGAAAAGGGTGTGATCTCAGCCCGTAAAGGGCACCCCCAAGCATTTGTTAATGCATTGCAAATATAAATAAAATTCTGCCTGTGGAGCAAATATTCGTACATTTGCACCCGGTGGGTCGCTTTGTCGCTCTTCATTTTTGAGGGGAGGAAAGTCCGGACAGGGCAGAGCAAGACTCTGTGGAAATCACAGCTGGGGGTAACTTCAGGTAAATCGTAACAGAAAATAACCGCCCTTTAGGGGGTAAGGGTGAAAATGCGGGGTAAGAGCCCACAACAGATTATGGCGACATAATTTGGGTACGACCAGTCTCCTGCAAGGCCAAGTATACCGGCAGTCAAGAGCTGCTCGCTCGTTGCCGGGGGGTAGGCTGCATCAGATAAATGACAGAGGCCTCTCTTTGAGAGGTACAGAATCCGGCTTACAGACCCACCTTTTTTTTAGAATAGTGTCGGATGATCCTCGTCGAATCTTTTAAGTATAGTAGAGATTATTGCCTCTCTGCAGAATTTTGCATGAGAGCTTACTTTATAGCGTTTACAATAGAGCTGTATCGCCTCTAACTCCTTATCGTTAAACAATATAGTTTTCCTATGGCGTCTTACAGCCTTTTGTCTATCTTTTTTCAACTCTGGTCTCAAGTAGTGATTTATACCCCGGTATACCCTCCAAAGGATAATTCTTTGCTGCATAATCTATCCACTCCAGAGCAAGTTTATACTCATCCATCATCTCCAAAGCAACAGCAATATTGAATGCAGCCGATGCCCTCTTTACAGGGGTAGCTTCATTTGTAAGAGTCATCCAAATATCCATTGCCTCTTTCCATTTGAACTCCTGAGAAAGCCTGTATGCCTCCAGCCATGGTCTGGATTCATAGTTATAGAGATATCGCTCAATCGGCTCCCAATTATCAAAGAATCTTGAAGAGAATGAAGCTCCTAGTTTTTTTGAGATCTCATACATTGAGGAGTAGAGTCTTGAGGCTATTATCTCATCTTTCATATCCATTCTGCTGATAACCTCCCAGTATATAGTATCAGCTACCTCCCTTCTGAACTCAGGTAATCCTGTGATCCCGTTATACAGACCAACCTCCATTGTGAAGGGGAGAGAGACATATGAGATATCGGAACTTCCGGGAAGGCCGTCACTGGCCACCTTATAAATAGTCATTGTGCCCATATCCAGATACTCAATGACAAACAACATATCTGCTGAAGAGTTGAGCGCTAGTCCCCTGACATATTCAGGATTATCGAGTTGAGATCTCTGAGTACCTGTTTGATTAAATACCATAATTGCTCCGGTGTCAAGCGACAAATTTGACTCAAGTCCCTCGGCAAGTCCTAAAGCCATATTAAGCATCAGAAGAGAGTCTGTTGTAAATCTCTCTTTGTCCAGACTGGCTGAATCCTTAATTGCATCAGTAGAAGAGAAAACAGATATACTCTTGTCTGTCAAATCTACCGGAAACTCAGCAGGTACACGCTGATCTATGTTAAAATACTGGATTACCGGGCCGCACGAGTTAAGCAATAAAGCAGCCATTAAGCCGGATACGGCAAATAGGATTAATTTTCTTTTCATAACCTACAAATATTCCCAGAATTTTTTCATTACATCGTAAAGCACATCTGACTCATATTCTACGAACAGAGGCTCAGTACTCTCCTCCTGAGTAACAATCAGCTCCATTTTATATGGCCCCTTCATGCTGAATACACAGCCATTCTGAAGATTATTAAGGGCGCGCTCTACGCTCTCCCTTATCTCTCCATATACAACCTGAGGAGATTTACTCATAGCGCAGTTTCTCCCATACGCAAACTTAGTCTCAACAGTCTCAATTGCTCCGAAATTCTCATGTGCCTCCTTACAGGCCATATTGTCACCTGCAACAAAAACAACAGGAACTCCAAACTGAGAAGCATACAAAGCATTAAAGGCCGGTTCAAAGAGAGGTTTCCCGTTGATTTTAAAATCTATTACTTTTAAAGACATTGTATGAGAGAGAGTTCCCATCATCTCACCTGCCCTTGCATGAGCACCAATGAACAGAAGGGCATCAAATGTTGAGTCAATTCCAAGTACCATTGTGTGCGGAGTTCCCGGTACACGGCCCTTGGTTAGCCTGGCTCTTGGATCAAGTAACAGTGGATTAACATTTATATTTCCAGAATGTCCGTCCCTGACAATAATCTCAGTTGCTCCTGCCGCTACTGCACCCTCAATTGCCGAATTTATCTCACCGGTAAGGATATCACAATTTCTGTCAAAATGAGGGTGCCCGGGGTATATCTCATCCCAGTTTACAACATTCGTGACACCCTCAAAGTCTACCTGAATCATTATTTTAAGACCATTTCCGCTTTTTCCGCGATTTAGAAATTCTTTTGAAGTACTCATGATTCCGGTTTATTTATTATTAAAATTACATTTTCATACCCCCGCAAACGGAGATAACCTGACCTGTTACATAAGAGGATAGATCAGAGGCAAGGAATGTACAAACATCTGCCACATCTTCCGGCTTTCCTCCTCTTCTAAGTGGAATCTGATCTGCCCATTGCTTCTTAACATCATCAGGCAATTTGCCTGTCATCTCGGTAATAATAAACCCCGGAGCAACGGCGTTAGCTCTTACTCCCCTTGACCCAAGCTCCTGAGCTATGGATTTTGTCAATCCAATCATACCGGCTTTAGAGGCCGAGTAGTTTGCCTGTCCTGCGTTTCCTCCAACTCCAACTACAGAGCTCATATTAATAATACTTCCACCTCTCTGACGCATCATTACCGGAGTAACAGCATGGACAAAGTTAAAAGCACTCTTAAGGTTAACATTGATAACTGCATCCCACTGCTGCTCACTCATCCTCATCATCAGACCATCTTTTGTTATGCCTGCATTATTGACTAATATATCAAGTTTTCCAAATTCCTTTACAACCTGCTCAACAACAGCGTGTGACTCTTCAAAATTTGCAGCGTTTGAGGCAATTGCGAGAGCCTTAACACCAAATGATTCAATCTCAGACTTTGTCTTTTCAGCATTTTCATCAATTGTAAGATCTGTGAATGCAATATTTGCACCCTCGGAGGCATATTTTAGAGCTATAGCTTTTCCGATTCCTCTTGCAGCTCCAGTAATAAGGGCTACCTTTCCTTCAAGTAATTTCATCACTTATCAATAAATTACGTTAATATTCATTTAAATTATCCGTGCAGTAAGATCATACTCCCCCGCACTCTCTATCTTTGTGTCAACAAATGTACCAATAATATCTTTTGTTGAAAAACCTTTTGGCATCTCTCCTTTTCCAATCAATATCTCACCATCAACCTCAGGGCTCTCTCTTCTGCTTCTGCCAACATAAACATCTTTGTCTTCGTAGTCAATAAGAACCTTTTCAACTGAACCAACTCTGGATAAATTATGTGCCATAGATATCCCTGACTGAAGTTCCATCAACATCTCATACCTCTCCTGCTTCTCTCTGTTCCTGATGGTATCTTTGAGATTTGATGCACCCCAGGTACCCTCCTCCTCTGAATAGGTAAATGCCCCCAGTTTCTCAAAACGGGCCTCCTCTACAAAACCTAACAGCTCCTTAAAAGCTCTTTTGTCTTCACCCGGATGCCCCACAATCATTGTTGTTCTCAAAGAAATTCCGGGAACGCTTTTTCTGAATTTCTCAACAAGTCTTCTTGTTTCTGCTCCATTAATTGATCTTCTCATATTTGACAAAACCTTGTCATTTACATGCTGAAGAGGAATATCAAGATACTTGCATATTTTATCGTTTGAGGCCATTACCTCCAGGACATCCTCCGGAAAACCGGCAGGATATGAATAGAGCAATCTTATCCACTCAATGCCCTCAACCTTGGATAAACTCTCCATAAGAGGTGCTAATGCCCTCTTTTTATATATATCAAGTCCATAATAAGTAGTATCCTGAGCAACAAGAATAAGCTCCTTAACACCCATTGAAGCGAGGTTTGACGCCTCTTCAACAAGCAGCTCTGAATGGACAGACTTATGAGATCCCCTGATTAATGGAATAGAGCAGTAAGAGCATACCCGGTCACAACCTTCAGAAATTTTCAGATATGCATAGTGAGAGGGCGTGGTAAGAAATCTATGATTATCAAAAGATGAGTTCCACTCTTTACCAAGAGCCCTTAGCACAGACTTTGAGTCAAATGCTCCATAAAATCCATCAACCTCAGGTATTGACTCCTCTAATTCCAGCAGATATCTCTGGGAGAGGCACCCAAATACATGTATCTCCTTTATATAACCCCTTTTTTTTGCATCAACAGCAGAGAGTATTGCATCAATACTCTCTCTCTTGGCATCTTTAATAAAACCGCATGTATTGATTACAACAATATCTGCATTTGCAACAGTTAGGTCCTCCCCTTCAGGAGAGATAATCAACCCTGATTCAAAGATCTGTTTTAAGAGGTGTTCTGAATCGACTCTGTTTTTTGAACAACCCAGGGTTACAAGCTGAATCTTCTTTACCATTATTCAGCAACTTCCTCTTCCCCCTCCTGGAGAAATTCAAGAGTGGCAAACTCCTTCAGGTTATTATACCAGTCAACAACCTTCTTCATATGAGATGTGTAAAAACGATCTCTGTCATAGTCAGGAAGTACCTCTTCAAAAAAGCTCTTTAGTTTTGCAGCATCAGATTTACCGGATGGTGCACTCTCCTCTCCAAGTTTCTCCCTCATCTTTTCCAGTAGTTGTTGTAATTTCACCTCCCCTTCATCAGTAAAAACTGATATATCAGAAAGTGACGAGAGTTTGGCGCTCATTCCGCAAACCATTCTCTTGTTATCAGACAAGGATTCTACAACAACTCCTGCATTTGCCTGTGCTACATATTTATAAAGCCCCGGATAACCGGAAACCGTTAGAATTTTCTGTAAATTGGTTTTCATATTTTTTCAATCTGTTTATTTATACTATTCCTCTCTCCTTTTTAATCTTTTCGTAGGCAACACTTATTTTCTTGAACTTCTCCTCGGCTGCTCTCTGAACATCCGGACCCAGGCTTGAAACTTTATCAGGATGATGTTTAACCGCCATCTTTTTGTAAGCCCTCTTTATCTCATCGTCTGTTGCATTTTTATCTACCTCAAGAATCTGATAAGCTGCATCAATTCCTTTGTCAAACATAGCAAATACAGATTCGCTGTCCTGCAAAGGGATTGAGAGTGCTGCAGATATTCTTTTAAGCACAGCAATCTCATCGCTGCACACATCTCCATCTGCTCTTGCAATGCCTGTCAGATAGTGAAGCAACTGAAGCCTTGTTGCTGCGTTTGTGTTAATTCTGATTTGTGCGCATACAGATTCAATATTGACCTCTTGTTTTAAAAGGTCTCTTAAAAGCAGTGCTGCTTCAGAAGCGGCATCTTCTCCAAAATTTTCTGCGATAAACCTCTTAACATAATCAAGTTCACTTTTAAGAACTCTTTTATCTGCATTCATGATGGCAGAGGAGAGTACAAGAAGAGAGACCAAAAAACTATTCCTTTGTTCTACTCCGGAATAGACTCTTCTTCCTCTTCCTCCCTCTGTTACAACCTCGCCTTTATCAAAAATTGAGCCTACTGCAAAACCAAGTATTCCGCCAATCGGCCCACCAAGCGCCCATCCAAGCGCTCCTGTTATCCATTTTCCGTAACCCATCAAATTTCAGGTTTAAATCCGGTTTGATTAAAAATCTCCATCAGCTGGGGCAAGATTGCCCGCTTTCCGTCTGCAAATATAATGAAATCTGCCATTCTGATTCTCTCCTCATCACTCCACTGTCTCTCCATCCTTGCTCTGACCTGCTCCTCTGTTATTGAATCCCTCTTTATTACCCTTCTGATTCTCTCCTCTTCCGGAGCAACCACCACTATTATTTTGTCCGCAATTCCCCTGAATCCGGGAGTTTCAAGAAATATAGCCGATTCATATATTACAGCTTTATGTCCGTCCGCCTTAATACTCTCTCTCCATAAGAAAAAGTCCTTAAGAACCTCAGGATGAACAATATTATTAACCCTCTCCAGAAGAGATGGATCAGAAAATATCTTTGATGCCATAATATCTCTCCTTACACCATTTTCAGATAAAATATCATCACCCAATAAGTTTGCAAGTTTGGTTACAAGAAGCCGATTTGTGTTATACAGCTCTTTTGCTCTGATATCTGCAATATAGGCAGGTATACCCAGGGCAGACATAAGCCTCACCAGGTAGGACTTTCCGCTTCCGATACCTCCGGTTACCGCAAAACAAAACATAGAACTTATTTTAAAGTATCAACTGACGCAACGGAAACCTCAACAAAAGGGGGATCAGCTCTCCATGAGAGAACACCTTTATTGTTTCCGCTCAACAGAACCTTTACAACACCATTTATTGAAGTCTCAAAATCATGATAATCAACTTCCATCGTAACAGATGCAGCATCATTGGGAGCCTCCCCAAACTTCTCACGGAAATAGAGAGTCACCTCAGAGGGATTAGATTTTAATATTATACCATCGGGGACATTTACAAATGAGAGAGGCAGCTGAATGCTTTTTTCAACATATCTAACTATATCCATGGAGTATGATATATCTCCGGAAGAGAACCTTACACCCTTTTCCGGGATAAGCTCAACAACCCCCTGAACAGACTTGTCAAGATTTTGAAACTTCAGCTGTTTGGTAAAGACAGAGTCAATCTTTGAGAGGAGAGTACTCTCTCCATATAAAGTTACTGAGTCCGGTGACAGCTTAGGAGTTGAATTGAGAGTGTACTGTGGTGCATAGGAGATAATAAAATCCGGTTTGACAGGAACCCTTTTATTTGTCTGACCGGGGAAAAAATAAAACAATGTATCTGTAGCAAATGATTCAACAAAAAGAGTATTCCCGAATGACTGGATTAACCTGTCGTTAACATCCTTTACCAAAACATAAAAACCATCCGTAACACCTGCCCTCCTTCTGATCTCCCTCCTTTCCGGTGATATATATATTTTATTAATTGTTCCACTGTAACGATGCTGCAATATGTAAAACCCGGTTGCTTTACCCCTTACAATTAAATAATTTTCCGAATCAGCCTCTCCGCTTCTCCCTTCAAGGCCTGCTGATGCAGTAACTTTATACTGTAAATATACAGTGTAACTCTCTGACAACTTATGAATTGACCATATGACAAAAGCAAGAAAGAGACAGAACAAAAACAGTAAGATTTGTCTGCCCCTTTCGTAGGAAATATTGAAAATCCTGAGCTTTATCATAATAAAGCCAATGATTTATTTTTGAGGGATATCAGTAATATCCTTTACAATTGATGATTTATCAACTCTTATCTTTACATTGTTGTCAATCTCAAGGAAGATAAAAGTGTCTTTGTCATTAACCTCGGCAACTCTGCCATAGATACCGCCGGCTGTAATTACCTTATCGCCTTTTTGAAGTGACTGGCGGAACTTAACAAGCTCTTTCTGCTTCTTTTGTTGTGGTCGTATCATAAAAAAATACATCACAACAAAGATTAGACCCATCATTATAAGGAAACTCCAGTTACCCGATCCGGCACCTGCAGGCTGCGCCTGTAAAAATGTTAGAAAATTCATTTCTCTTTCTGTTAAAATTTATACAAAATTAATCATTCTGACGAGCCTACCAAACCCCGGCCCCTCTTCTCTATCTGCCCATCCTTCATAAGGGATGCTATTACCTTATCCAGAATTCCATTTACGAATACTTTACTGTTGGGTGTACTAAAGTATTTTGAGAGCTCTACATACTCATTTATAGTAACTTTAACGGGGATATCCTGAAATTCAACAGCCTCTGCAATGCCCATTACAATCAAAGCAGTATCTGTTGCAGCAAGCCTCTCAATATCCCAGTTTTGTAAATGTTTTCCCATTAACTCCATATATTTATCGTAGTGAATCATGGACTTTTCAAGCAATCTTACTGCATAATCCCTGTCGTCCTCTTTAAGAAACACAGCAGGATGCTTAATTTTGGATGACTCTTTAAGAGTACTCAACCTTTTTGTTATAACATTTACAACATATTCAAGGTCATCAGTCCAGAATAGAGATAAATCCTCCAGAACATCATGAAGTTCGTCATTCTCCTCAAACTCCTCCTCAAAAAACCGGATTATTAGATTCAGATCATTCTCAAATGAGTTTTCTGAAGACTCCATATACTCTTTAAAGTATTCAGAAGCAGACATAGAGAGAAAAAACTTTTTCACCAATGACTGATAATCATTCCACAGAAGCCCCCTTTTTTCACAAAAAGTGAGAAGATCCGTGTTTTCTTCAAGCATAGCGATAACCCTGTTCTCTGCAAATCTCATATTTGGATTGCGCTCCTCATCACTGGGATGAAACTTCTTAAGACCTGTCTCAATTTTTGACTGTGCAATCTTCCTGACTGCAACGGGCAGGGTGAGCATAAAATAATATAATTCAAGACTCTTATCACAACTCATCATAAGATCACTCACCGCTCCGGAGAGAGAGAGAGTCTCTGAGTTTACTTTTCCGAAAAGAATTTTGAAAACCTTAACCCTAATAAGCCTTCTGTTAATCATAAAATTTTGTTGAATAAGCAAATATTTTACAAAGATAGGTTTTTGTGCACAAAAAATAATTTTATCTTTGTCAGGCAAATCTAAATTGAACTAAAATGTACTTCGAAGACTTTGACATTAATGATTCACAGGAGAGGAACGGGGATGATGTTTTTTCAAAACCGGTGAGAGCCGGAAAACGCACCTACTTCTTTGATGTAAAGGCAACCAAGAACAACGATTACTACCTCACAATAACAGAGAGTAAAAGAAGAGTTGACCGTGACGGCAGATTCGTTTATGATAAACACAAGATATTCCTTTACAAGGAGGATTTTGAAAAATTCTCTCAAGGTCTTGAAGATATTATTAAATACATAAAAGAAAATGCTCCTCAGACTCAGGAAAAACCTGTCAGAGAGGGTGCGGGCTCATTTTCTGATGTGAATTTTGAAGAGTTGTAAATAAACAATTTCAGAAAAAAAAAGAGGCCAACTAAAAATTGCTTTTTAGTTGGCCTTCTCTCTGTTTGAGGTACCAAGCAGATTCGAACTGCTGTACACGGTTTTGCAGACCGCTGCCTAACCACTCGGCCATGGTACCGGTTAGGGGATGCAAATGTATGAATTTTTTTCATACATCCAAAATCAGCTATGTTGTAACACCTTTTTATGTTTCATGTTGCTCACCAGTATTCCTGAAACAATGAGGGCCAATCCTGCAATTGTCAGGAGTGTAATTCGCTCACCTAAAACACGGTTAATAATTAAAAAAGAGAGCATTGGTGCCAGATAAATCATCTGAGTTACAACAATCCTGTTTGTTGCAATATTAAGGGCCTTATTCCATAATATAAAAGTTATTCCCATCTCAAACAGCCCTACATATACAGCTGCATATAGAGGAACACCAAATTCTAAAGGTTCCGGTGATATAAGAAATGCTATAAGAAGGAAAACAGATCCGGCTAGAAAATTTCTGAAAAGCTCCTCAACCGGCTCTTTTGAATTGTCAATTTTTAACATCCAGTATACAGCCCAAATCACTGTGCTGGCCAATATAAATATAATACCGGCAATTGAAAGTGTGCCGGAAGAATCAGCACCATCATTAAGTGAAAGCATAACTATTCCGGCAAAGCTTATCAGCACACCTAACGCCTGAATAACTCCTATCTTTTGTTTCATAAAGATTGCCATCAGCAAAATGAGAACAACCTGCCAGGAAAAATTCATAGGTTGTGCTATTTGGGCAGGGAGGAGAGAATAACCCTTAAAAAGTATGAGATAATATATAAAGGGGTTCATTGCACCTTGCCAAAGAGAATTGAGAACAACCCTCTTATCTTTAAGAGTTTTAATCGTATTAACCAAATTTCGGGTGTACCCCAGATATATTGTGAATACAATTAAAGCAGTAAGAGATGAAATTAAAAGCAGTGTTACTGCAGCCATTCCGGCAAGTGCAAGCTTGAATGCAGTTGCTACCGTGGCCCAAAAGAAGACCACAAAAGAGGCCATAATAACAGCTTTTTTCTGCCTACTCATCTCTTTTTGCCTTATTAAACAAATGGTCTGCCTGCTGAAGTAACTTACCCTTCAGTAACGGGTGAATGTCTGCGCTGTTTGTGTAGTTCAAAACATAGTAAGCAGCCCTATCCCCTCTCTGTCCGGATAGCAACGCCTGGAGCCAGTTTCTTGGGAAAAAGATATCCCCGGTTCTCTGAATCTCCGGAAGAATCTCCAAAGCAGGAGTAATATATTCAACAGCATCTTCTGACCTGGAGTAGTGACACAGATAGGTGAGTGCATTTATTGTCCACGGCTCTATTACTCTGTTTTCTTTCATTAAAAGAGCTCTGAACATTGAATCTCTTACAGATTTATCTGGTGAAATGGATTTGAATACAAAGTTGAATTCCTCTATTCTGTCCTTACCATTTATATAAGTGAGTGCAACCCTACCTATCTCATCATACAACAAAGGATTCCTGAGTGCCGTTTCGTATGCAAGATTGATAAAATCTCTCTCGCTGAGATTAAGTTCAGAATATTTAGCCGGATTTTTCAGAATATCATAAAGAAGCTTAGCCCAACTTTCACCCCATGCAAAACGGATAAGTGTCCTGAAAGCTGTTAATCTTAAGTCTCCCTCTTTTGCTGATAAAGAGATCTTCCACAATAGGTCTGAGGCATGTTGAGATGCAATAGTTCCATGAAGATACCTGACATTTGTTGCGGCAAGGTAATTAACAGCCCTGTTAAAAACAATCCTGTCACTTTCAACAGGAAGAATATTGCATATAGCCTCTGAAAATTTCTCAGGGTTGATATAGCCTGCAACCATATTCTCGTATAGAGTTATTAAGAGAGAACCTCTTGTTAATGGGGTAAAAAGAGGCAATCTTTCCAGCAAAATATCATTATTAAAGGAGTTTGTTATAAAAAGACCATAAGCCTTACCGTCTACATTGGGATATATAAATCCATCCTCAGATACTATATTGAGTATCTCTTGCTCCCACTCTAATCCCCTGTTAAAAGGATCTTTCTGTAATAATTTAACACCCCCGTTCTCAGCCGCAGATATTTTATATTCAGGTCTGCCTCTCTCCTTAATCCATACATTGCTCCACATATTAAGGTCTGCCTCGGTATAGCTATCCAGTATCTCAATTAGATTATCCCAGGTGGCATTTGAGAAAGCATATTTCCTGAGATACTCCTGTATCCCCTTCCTGAAGTTCTCTTCACCAATCATCCTCACCATCATCTCCATAACGACAGGTGCCTTGTTATAGATTATATTTCCATAAACCAATCCGGCATTGTTAAGGTTATCCAGAGATTGTTGTACCGGATTTGCCCCAACAGTTCTGTCCTCTTCATAAGCCGGAGGAAAATAGCTGTCTGTAAATGCAAGTTCATGGTCCATTTCCGGGAAGAGCGGCGTTACCATCCTGGCAGCAAACCAATTAGCAAAGACCTCTTTTGTCCAGACATCGTCAAACCATTTCATAGTCACATAGTCCCCAAACCACATATGGGCAGTTTCGTGGGCAATAAGTTTTGCCCTTGCAAATCTCTCCGCTACTGTAGGATTCTCACTTGTAAAAAGAGTTCTGTCTGCATAAAGTGTAGCCCCGGCATGCTCCATCCCTCCGTACTGGAAGCCCGGTATTATTGCGATATCGTATTTCAAAAAGGGGTAGTCAATTCCTGTATAATCTTCAAGCCAATTAAGAGAAGAAAAAATTTGAGAACCTATTGTATCGCACTGCGCAATCCTGTAGGGAAGAGTCTCTCTGTGAAAAATTGAAATACTCCTCTCACCTGATTTTACTGTATGCTCGTTAAAAAGACCCGCAACAAATGAAAAAAGATAGGTAGGCAGAGGATCAGACGGGGCAAATCGTATAAAATCTGCCTCTCTTGATGCCGATGGTGCATTTGACATAGCAACCCAACCTTCAGGCAAATCAAGAGAGAGTTCATATACTGCCTTAATATCAGGCTGGTCAAAACAAGGGAAGAGTGTTCTGGCCCTGTCCGGGACTAAAAGAGTGTACAAAAAGTCCTCTCTTCTGTTTAACGATTGTTCCCCGGCAAGGAAATCAACTTTAATCTCATTTTTCCCCTTTTTTAGTACCCTTTTACTTATAACAAGATGCTCTTCAACAATCTCCGGCTTAACTTCTGTGCCATTAACAACTATACTTTTAACAGGATTGATTGAATCGTGAAAAAAATCGAGCCAGAGAGTCTCCCGGTTCTTGAGTTCAAAATTGATTTGAGCTTTACTATGCACTAAGGAATCAATATGGTCCGGTATTGAAAAATGGAGTTTGTATCTTACCTGGGAAATGTTGTTAAATCTATTATCTGCCAACTCTTTGCTCACACCTGTACCTGGCCCTTTTAAACCAGATGTACACCCGGTAAGGATACTTACAACAAGTATGAGTAAATACCTGCTCATCAGAGAGAGATATCATAGGAGAGAAGCAACTCAAGCCACCTTTTGTCTCTTTCATCAAAATCCCCGAGCTTATCAGAGTCAATATCAAGAACAGCTATCACTTTTCCATCCTTCATTACAGGAAGAACTATTTCAGATTTTGACAGAGAACTGCAGGCAATATGACCAGGGAATCTATCCACATCGGGAACAATAATAGTCTCTCCCAATTTCCAGGAGGTTCCACAAACTCCTCTGCCATAAGCAATTCTTGTACAGGCTACCGGACCCTGAAAGGGACCGAGCACAAGTGAACTGCCATATGCGGTAGAGTCCTCCTTTACAATATAAAAACCAACCCACCAAAAGCCAAATGCCTCTTTAAGGGCAGCTGAAATATTGGCCATATTCGCAATGGGGTCCTGTTCCCCCTCTGTAAGTGCTAAAATTTGAGGCAATAGTGATTCGTATACCGAATCTTTATCTCCTTTTAATATTGTCAATGATTCCATAAAAATGAACCTTGTTAATCAGTTTATTCTACATAAAGAACTAATCCTTTAAGGTACTCCCCCTCCGGATGATATATACTAACCGGATGATCTGCCGGCTGAGTAAGTCTGTGCAGAATTCTTACAACTCTGCCGGTAGCAGCCGCAGCAGAAAAAACAGCCTCGGCAAATGCAATTTTATCAACAACCTGAGAGCAGCTGTAAGTAAATATTATTCCACCGGGAGCGACTCTTGAAATCGCAGCTGCATTAAGTCTTTGATATGCCCTGAGGGCATTTTGCATAGCGCCTCTGTGTTTTGCAAAGGCAGGCGGATCAACAATTATTAGGTCATAGCGGTTGCCGGAAGATTCCCTTAGAAAGTCTATAGCATCTTCTGTAAACGAATTATGTACAATATCTTTGTCAATTAATCCTGCCTCTCTGTTAATTTCGATATTTCTCTCAAGCATCTTCATAGCTTTTGCAGAGCTGTCAACAGAGTCAACAGATTTTGCACCTTTAGCCAGGGAGTAGATTGAGAAACCTCCTGTATAACAGAAGAGGTTAAGAACCCTTTTTCCTGAGGAGTATTTACCTAACAATTCACGATTGTCTCTCTGATCAAGAAAAAATCCTGTCTTCTGGCCATGAATCCAGTCAACAGAGAAGAGCAAACCATTCTCCTTTACAATCTCTTCACCCTCCCTCTTTCCATAAAGATACTGATCCATCAGATCCAGAGAGGCTTTAAAAGGAGCAGTTGAAGAACTTTTATCGTATACCGCTGTGAGTTTATCTCCGTAAAGAGCTCTAAGAGCCTCGGCAATCTCCTCCCTGGCAAGAAACATCCCTGCAGAGTGTGCCTGCATTACAGCAGTTTTGCCATATATATCCACAATAAGACCCGGCAACATATCACCCTCTCCGTGGACAAGTCTGTAGGCTGTATTATCAGCCCTTACTACACCGGCGCTTACTCTTAAACTATATGCAGCACTAAGTTTTTCTGTCCAGAATCTCTTTCCCGGTACATTCTCACCAAAGGAGAGCATTCTTACAGCAATTGAACCAACCTGGAAATGGCCATAACCAAGTGTTCCTCCCGCTGCAGATACAACCTCAACAATGTCTCCCTCTGCAATCTCACCTTCACTCCTGACAATAGCTCCGGAAAAGACCCATGGATGGAATCTCAGTATGGACTCCTCTCTTCCCCTTCTAAGTATTACTCTTTTTTTCATCTTCATTTTCCGGTTTAGGAGTACTCAGCAATTTCAGATACATCTGCCTGCAAACCCAGGCATCAATTGCAGCATAATTAACCTGCGCATCAGAAAGCACATCGGCCTCCCAGTTAGAGAGCTGCTGAGATTTGGATACTCTGACACCCAGTACTATCGCTGCCATCTTTCTCACACTCTTCTCTTTTATAAGCCAGTTATTACCTATGGTCTGAAGATCTACAAATCCCCTGGGAATAAACTTTGTATATCTCTGAAGCCCCCGAATATCTTCATTTACAGCGGCCCCAACCTTTATTATTTTTTTCGTCGAAAGCACTTTACACAAAGAGTCGGGCATTCCCAGTTCTGTGAGCCTGAATATAAAGGCCCTTGTTCCGCTTGCAAGCTGTAGTAAGGCAACACTGTTTCTTTTTACATTAGCCTGAAAAACAGGTTTGGTCTCTGTGTCAAAACCAATTATCTTCTGAGATGCAAGATATGCAATTGCACTCTCATACGATTCGTCATTTTTATCTATTATAGTCACCTCTCCGGTGAATTCTGCATTTTTTAGTTTCTCTATCTCCTCCGGAGAAATTGTGTTCTTAAAGATCATTTTTATCAGATAGTTTCATTATGCCAAATGTTGCAGGCAATCTTTTCTCAATTCTTTCAAGGCTCTCAGCCGGGATAAGATCTTTTGAGAGCTCCTTTATTACATAGGTCTCTCTTAAGCCTTCAAGCTCCCTCCCATATTTAAATTCAAATGTAAAACCTCCCCTGGGATCAAGTTTATCTGCAGGAAGAGCAGGATTTGGCAAACTTATAAAAGTTTTAAGAGATCCATTATTACCCCTTTGAGAGAGCAATCCGGACTCCTTTAGAGCCTCGTATGTTTCAATAGCAACATATTTTGACGGGTCAATAAATCTAACCTCATCAGCCAGCAAATCTCTGTATGGATAGACATTACCCTCTTTAAAATCTCTCAGCTCAGTTATCATCAATTTCATTGTATCCAAAAGGTATGGATAGTGAGTACAACCTAGTATGATATTTTCAAGCTTTACTCCTGATTCCATTGTCCTGAACTTCTCAAGAAGCGATACAAGATGATATCTTGCATAGTTTCCGGAAGTATTAAGCTGAATATCAACTATTTTGCCATTCTCCACCTTTGTTAGTAAAGCATTTCCGGAATTATCAAAATTATAGGCACCAAGCAGCTTCAAATTAATGAAACCATCACCTTCGCCCATACGCGGCCCTCTGTAATTCTCTCTTGTCTCAAAAGCCGACAGGTCTGTATAATCCCTTTCAAGATCAACAGATTCAGCAAAACCGGAGCCGGCCTGATTCACCACTACAGGAACCACAGCGCCGCCGGCTGAGAATATCTCATTTATTGTTCTTTCATAACCTCCGGATGCAATTGTCCCCTCCGTGGCCATAATACCCACTGCCGATAGTCTCTCTCCGCCTGAAGCTAAGAAAAGCTCCTCTGCTGCCGCATTAATAACCCCGATAACCTTTGTCCCCTCTCTCTCACTGTCAAGATATCCGGCAACCTCAGTTAAGGCATTTGCAGTAGCTGTATTACAAGCAATTACAATAATTTTTGAATTAAAAGGATCCGAGGCAAGAAATCTGGCATCATTAACCACAAGCTCCTTAAGCAACTCCCCTTTTCCCTGAGAGTTGTATATACCATATGGCATATTGACCTGATCTGCAAGAAATACAAAATCCTCTTTAGAAAAGTCAAGGATTCCGTCAGCTCCGCGCTCGCCTGTTATATTGTTAAACTCATCCAAAGTAAGAAATGCCTCAAGCACTGTAAGTCCACCGGTGCCTGAATCGAACATTCCCACAGGATTGTTCCGCTTTCCGGAACAAGCCGGAAGTACAAAAATCAGAACTAAAATAAGAGTAGTAACTCTACTTAACATACCTGAATGTACCATATTGTGAAATTATTGTAGTTTCAGTCTCGTCAGATGCCTCTACCCTTCCTATCACCCTGGCCTCAATTCCAAATTTTTCAGAAATTGAAATAATCCTCTCAACAGACTCGGGAGTTGTATAAATCTCCATCCTGTGCCCCATATTGAACACCTTGTACATCTCTTTCCACTCAGTCTTTGACTCCCTCTGAATCGCACGGAAAAGAGGAGGTACCGGAAACATATTATCTTTAATTACTGACAAATTTTTAATAAAATGCAGAATCTTTGTCTGACCACCACCTGAGCAGTGAACCATTCCGCTAATCTCTTCACCTGAAGCAAAAAGAATCTCTTTAATAACAGGCGCATATGTTCTTGTTGGAGACAAAAGCAGTTTCCCATATGTCATTCCGCTCTCCGGCTCAATATCGTCCAGTTTCAGAGAACCTGTATAAACATACTCTTCAGGAATCTCAGCATCATAGCTTTCCGGGTAGGATTTTGCCAGATAAGAGGAGAAGAGATCGTGTCTGGCGGATGTCAGTCCGTTACTGCCTGTTCCTCCGTTATACTCATCCTCGTACACAGCCTTTCCGTAGGAAGCCAGCCCAACTATAACATCCCCTGCCTTAATGTTTGAATTATCAATAACCTTAGATCTTTTAATCCTGGCACAAACTGTAGAATCAACAATAACTGTCCTTACCAGATCGCCTACATCAGCTGTCTCTCCTCCGGTAAGCCTTATATTAATTCCATAAGAGGCCATAAGTGATGCAAAATTTTCTGTACCCTTGATAATTTCAGAAATTACCTCTCCCGGAATTTTATTTTTATTTCTCCCAATTGTTGAAGATAGCACCATCTCATCTACTGCTCCCACACATATAAGATCATCTGTATTCATCACTACAGCATCCTGTGCAATCCCTCTCCAGACACTAAGGTCACCAGTCTCCCTCCAGTAAGCATAAGCAAGAGAGCTCTTGGTCCCTGCACCATCGGCGTGCATTACAAGTGCATACTCATCATCCCCGGTGTGATAATCGGGTACAATTTTACAAAAAGCACCAGGAAACAGGCCCTTGTCAATCTTTTCAATTGCCTTGTGAACATCTGATTTTGATGAGGATACCCCCCTCATTGCATATTTTTTAGCCTCTGTCTCTTCTCTGAGCATATTTCAAAATTAACATAATTATCTTAAAAAGAGGAGCTCTCTGTATTTAGGCAACGGCCAGAGCTCATCATCTACAACCATCTCAAGTTTATCCACAATCTTTCTGATACTCTCCATGTAAGGTAAAACCGTATTTGAATATATCATTGCCCTTTCAGGATAACTCTCAATTTTATTGGCCTCCTTCCTCGCCTCAACAAGATCATGAAAATCCTCACGCAACTGCTGAATATAACCTGAGATCTTTCTTATAGCCACCAACTGCCTTTCAGACATCACCTTGTACTCTTCAGGACCAAAAAGATCCTTTATCCCCCTTACATTATCGATTAAAGTATTCTGGAATTTAATTGCGGTTGGTATTATATGATTTACGGTAAGATCTCCAATCACCCTTGCCTCAATCTGAAGTTTCTTTATATATATCTCGTTCATCACCTCGTACCTGGCCTCCACCTCTCTCTCTGAGAGCACATCCATATCCTTCATAAGGGCAATACTCCCCTTCTCAAGAAAAGCCTTAAATGCCTCAGGAACATTTGATATACCCCTTAATCCTCTTCTCGCAGCCTCCTCCTGCCACTCCTTGCTATATCCGTTACCCTCAAATCTCACCGGAACAGACTCTGCAATAAACTCTCTTATTGTCTCAAGAATAGCCTCTTCACAAGTAGCTCCGCCATTTATCCTTACTGAGGCCCTCTCTTTAAATACAATAAGCTGCTGAGCCACGGCAGTATTTAAGATATACATTGAAGAGGCAACATTTACAGATGATCCAACTGCACGGAATTCAAACCTGTTGCCGGTAAATGCAAAAGGGGATGTCCTGTTTCTGTCTGTGTTGTCCGGAAGAATCTCAGGGATTTTCCCAACTACATTAAGGCTGCTGCTAATCTCTTCTGCCGAAATATTATCTGAAACCATTTTTTCAATTGAGTCCAGCACAGATGAGAGTGTTCTCCCCACAAAGACCGACATGACTGCAGGCGGAGCCTCATTTCCCCCGAGTCTGTGAGAGTTGTTAAGACTGGCAACACTAGCCATCAGAAGATGGTGGTGTTCATAAACTGCTTTTATAACCGACACAAAAAAGCTTAAAAACTGAAGATTTTTACCCGGTGTCTTTCCTGGGGAGAGAAGGTTAACCCCTTTGTCAGTTACCAGAGACCAGTTGCAGTGTTTGCCGGAACCATTAATTCCTGCAAAGGGTTTTTCATGAAAAAGTACTTTAAGCTTATGTTTTTTTGCAATCTTTCTCATCAGAATCATCATCATAAGATTCTGATCAACAGAGAGATTTGCCTCACCGTGATAAGGAGCGAATTCAAACTGATTTGGAGCTACTTCGTTATGTCTGGTTTTAAGGACAACTCCAAGTTTGTAGGCCTCTGTTTCAAAATCCTTCATGAATGACATAACCCTTGATGGAATTGCTCCAAAATAGTGGTCCTCAAGTTGCTGATCCTTCGCTGCAGTATGGCCGATTAGTGTTCTGCCGCACAACATAAGATCCGGCCTTGCCCTGAAGAGGGCCTCATCCACCAGAAAATACTCCTGCTCAATACCCAGAACAGCATTTACCCTGCAGGCCTTCTGATCAAAAAGGTCAAGCAATTCAGATGCAGCCTTGTCAAGAGTCTGTAAAGATTTAAGGTGTGGTGTCTTCTGATCCAGAGACTCACCTGTATATGATACAAATACTGATGGAATACATAAAGTCTGATCAATAATAAAGGCGGGAGATGTTGGGTCCCATGCAGTGTAGCCTCTCGCCTCAAAGGTATTTCTCAAACCACCATTGGGGAAACTGGAGGCATCCGGCTCTTGCTGAACCAGAGCATCACCTCTGAAATTTTCAAACACCCCTCCGTTCTTTGAAGGATCTACAAAAGCCTCATGCTTCTCTGCCGTAGCATCAGTAAGAGGGTGAAACCAATGGGTGTAGTGAGTAGCTCCGTTTTCTACAGCCCAGGCCTTCATTCCGGAAGCAATCTGATTAGCCACTTCACGGCCTATTCTTTTTCCTTCTGAAATTGCATCCTGCACAGCATCAAAGGCCTCTGCTGAAAGATACCTCCTCATTTTTTCAATATCGAAGAGGTTTTTACCAAAAAATTCTGAAACCGGTTGTTTCTCAACGAAAAATCGTTCGGGCTTGTGCATAGAAAACTCGTCTAGCGCCCTTTTTCTGAAGCTGCTCATATTATATTGACGGGGTTGGGGGTTATTTGCGGGCAAATGTAACTAAAATTTGAAAACACTCCCCCATTTTTATACATTTGCCACACACAAAAAAATCTCAAGAGATGAAACCTGCTAAAGCTTTTGCAACACTTCTGGTAATGTTCGCCATAACCGGCACCTCCTATGCACAAAAGGGGATAAGAACATACATTGAAAATTTAAAAAAAGACACCCTCTTTTCCAACGCAGTAGTTGGGATAATGGTTATGGACGAAAAAGGGAGAGAGGTAGCCTCCTGGAACCCTGATTACCCACTCCTTACCGCATCAACAATGAAGACAATTTCAACAGGCCTCGCCCTGAAAGTATTAGGGCCTGAATACAGATATAAGACCAGAATAGGTTATACCGGAATAGTAAAAGATGGTGTACTTAAAGGTGATCTCTATATTGTAGGAGGCGGTGACCCCACTCTTGGTTCAAAAGACACTGTTGCCTATCCCATTGATTCAATTTTTGGAGTTTGGGCAGATGCTGTAAAACTTGCAGGAATAAACAGAATTGAAGGGAACATAATAGGAGACGACAGATTCTTTGCAAATGAAATTGTTCCCGGAGGATGGGCAGTAAGCAATTTAGGCCCCTACTACGGAAGCGGAACATCCGGCCTCTCATTTATGGAGAACCTTCAGGAATTTACATTCAAGCCGGGAGAAAAAACAGGTGACCATGCAGAATTTGTATCTGTATGGCCTGTTGTTCCCGGAATGAAAATTATAAATAACATCAAAACAGGAATACAGAGCAGCCGCCCCTCAACCAGCCTCAGGCTTACAGAACTTGACAGAGTTGTGAAATACTCCGGATCTCTGCCTTTAGGCGGAGAGCCCCAGGTTTTAACGGGATCTTGTAAATTTCCCGCACTCGCTTGTGCCGAGGAGTTCAGACTCTTTCTGATGAAAAGGGGTGTAAGAAGCAACCCTCTCGTTTACGATCCAGAGAGCTTCAAAGTTGAAAAAGAGGAGAACATAAATTTCATTGGGGAGACCCTCTCTCCTCCACTTGAATCTATTGTAAATGTTACCAACAGGATAAGCAATAACTTTTATGCGGAAACCCTTTTCAAGACCTTGGGTAAAGTTATTACCGGAAGTGGTTCATACGACTCCTCCGCAGTTGCGGTAAGGAGACTTCTCTCCTCAATGGGACTGCCTTACAGAGGCTTTGTACAGGATGATGGTAGCGGGCTTTCCAGGCAAAACTATGTATCTGCAAGATTTTTCTCCAACTATTTCTCCAAATTGAAAGAAAAAAACGATAACTTTGAAGTGTTTTTTAACAGTTTGCCACAACCCGGGGGTCCCGGGACACTGGAAAATGTTATAAAAGACGCTACACCAGAGCAGAAGGCAAGACTGCACGCAAAGAGCGGATCGCTTTCAAGTGTAAGATGCTATGCAGGATATGCAGAGAGAAGAGGTGGAGGAATGTATTACTTCGCTATTCTCACAAACAATTATCAGGCTAGAACTGCTCAGATGCAGCCAAAAATTGAGGGATTTTTGAAAGAACTAGTGAAATAACCATATAAAACTAATAATAATGCTTACTATTTCCAATAAAGCCAAGGCTATGCCTGCCTCTCCAATCAGGAAACTTGTTCCCTATTCAGAGGCTGCTAAAAAAAGAGGTATTAAGGTATATCATCTTAATATCGGCCAGCCGGACATAGCTTCACCTAACGAAGCTCTGGATGCGGTAAAAAACAACACGCTTAAGCTTGTTGAATATCCTCATTCAGCCGGCATAACCTCTTACAGAGAGGGACTTGCCAAATACTACCAGTCTATAAATATCGATGTAACTCCATCAGAGATCAATATTACAACGGGAGGGAGTGAGGCTCTTCAGATTGCTCTTGCTGTCACTTGTAATCCGGATGATGAAGTTATTGTAATGGAGCCATTCTATACAAACTACAACGCCCTTTCACTTCAGAACGATGTTAAGCTGGTTCCTGTATCTACTTCAATTGAAACAGGTTTTGCACTCCCTGATGTAAGCGAATTTGAAAAATATATAACTCCAAGAACAAAAGGTATCATACTGTGTAATCCCGGTAACCCTACAGGATCTCTCTACACCAAAGAGACTATTATCAAACTTGGTGAAATAGTAAAGAAACATCAGTTATTCCTTTATTCAGACGAGGTTTACAGAGAGTTCTGTTACACAGACGAGCCTCACTTCTCTGCAATGCACCTTGAGGGTCTTGAGCAAAATGTAATTTTGCTTGACTCCGTATCTAAGAGATATAGCCTCTGCGGCGTAAGAATCGGCTGCATTGTTTCAAAAAACAAAGAGGTGATGAACGGCGTTCTGAAGTTTGCTCAGGCAAGACTCTGCTCTCCTGCTTACGGACAAATTGCAGCTGAGGGAGCACTTGCCACTCCTCCTGAATATTTCAAAGCAGTAAGGGACGAATATATGAAAAGAAGAGATGTTCTTATTGAAGCCCTTAACAAGATGGAGGGTGTATTCTGTCCAAAACCTATGGGAGCCTTTTATGCAGTTGCAAAACTTCCTGTTGATGATAGTGATAAATTTGCTCAGTGGCTTCTGGAGGAGTTTGAATACAATAAACAAACTGTTATGGTTGCACCTGCTGCCGGTTTCTATGCTACACCAGGCAGAGGAACAAACGAGGTGAGAATTGCATATGTTCTTAAAATTGAAGACCTTAAAGCGGCAATGGAGTGCCTTGAGGTTGCATTAAAACAGTATCCGGGCAGAAAGTTATAGAAAACTCTCTAGCGGATAATTTCCGATATTCTGGCAACAAGCATAAGTGCAAGTAGGATAATCCACTGAATCTTATGCTTGTTGCTTTTATCATAATTAAGAAGATACTCATTAATTACTACAGAAACAGGAATTGAAATAACCGGTGCAATTGAGAGTGAATTTACCGGGAACAGGAAGACTACAATAATAATTGTCAGTAACATCAGTGTAAATCTGGAGATTGCTCTTGCCTTCTCTATCTTGTAGCCTCTCATTTTCTGGAATATGTGCCATATGGCAGATATAAGAACAATACTTATCGCAACATAGAGCACCAGATCAGCAAAACTCTTTATGGTAAACTCCAGCGGAGATATATTTATAAACTCCTCAAAATAGAGCTCTGCAAAGAGGAGTGCATCGTCAAAAAGCAGATGCCTGATTGAAATCACAAATATCAATGGCAAAAAAACTGAAGTAAGCATCATTACCAGTGATCTTGCGTTAACTCCCCTTGAATAAAAAGCCACTGAAACAGCCAATAAAACCAGAAGACCAAGTGTAGGTTCAAAGAGAGCAGCTATTGAAGCAAGGAAACCGGAAATAAAGAAATGTAAATCGCTTTGCTTTGATGATACACTAAAGTAAAGAGACCACAAAACCAGGGGAGCTGCAGCTGCTGCCCCGGAGAATCTTAAGGAGGCCGGGGAAATCATCACAAAGAGCAGATATATTACCGGAAGCAAAAATTTATTTGCACCGGTTGTAAGACGCTTCAGACCAATAGCATATAAAGAGATTGCATTTGCAATCAGAAGCATAGTCGCTATATATCTTGAGAGAGACTCTCCCATTTGAGAGATATCAGCAAAAGAGATAACAGCAGGAATCCACTCCCCACCTGTATAAGGGACTGAAATAAATCCGGCAGATATCCAGGATGCAATCAACAGCACAAGAAGAACAGCCGGGTTAAGTATTACTGAATACCTCTTACCTCTTTTATTCATATCAATCTCTGTATTTCAGCAGATCCTCACCCAAATCCCTTCTGTAATACATTCCTTCAAAAGATATCTTTTTAACATCTCTGTATGCTTTCTCAGAGGCCGATCTGATCTCTCCTCCCAATGCCGACACAACCATTACCCTTCCTCCGGAAGTAACAAGAGCTCCGTTTTCAAGAGCAGTACCTGAATGGAAAAGTGTTGATGTAATTCCATCTTCAATTGATATTGCCACCCCTTTTCTGTAATCCTCAGGATAACCACCTGACACTGTCACCACAGCAAGAGAACTCTCCTCAGAAATTTCAATCTTCTCACTGTTAAGTTTCCCCTCACCCATAGCGATAAAGTGTGCAAGCAGATCACTTTTAATTCTAGGTAAGACCGCCTCGGTTTCAGGATCCCCCATCCTTACATTATATTCAATTACATAAGGATCTCCTTTACAGTTCATCAAACCTATAAAAATAAAACCACAATAATTTATCCCCTCTTCAGAGAGACCTTTAAGCGTGGGTTTGACAATCCTCTCCTCCACCTTTTTCATAAATGCATCGTTTGCAAAAGGGACAGGAGATACCGCACCCATTCCACCTGTGTTTGCACCTTTATCCCCCTCGCCCACTCTTTTATAATCCTTGGCAGAGGGGAGCATAAGGTAGTTTTTTCCATCTGTCAGGACAAAAACCGAAAGTTCTATACCTTTCAGAAACTCCTCAATAACCACTCTGTCACCCGCCTTACCAAACTTCCCGTTCATCATCTCGCTAAGTTCACGCCTTGCCTCCTCTATTGTCTCCGGAATAACGACACCTTTGCCGGCAGCAAGACCATCGGCTTTGAGAACATAAGGGGGAGAGAGGGTTTCTAGAAAATTAAAAGCATCACCAATTCCCTCCTTGCTGTATGTGTTGTAAGCTGCTGTTGGAACAGACCACCTTTTCATAAACTCCTTTGCAAACTCCTTGCTACCCTCAAGTTGTGCTCCATCCCTGCCGGGACCAACAAAAATTGTTCTCTCCAGTATCCCCTCTTCCTCAAGATAGTCTCTCAGCCCGTCAACCAGGGGATTTTCAGGACCCACAACAACAATATCAATATTTTCATCTTTAATCAGAGATGCAATAGCTTTAAAATCTGATATTTTCAAAGGGACATTTTCAGCCAGTAATGCAGTTCCGGGATTTCCGGGGGCACAATACAATTTGTCCAGAAGCGGACTTTTAGAAAGGGCGTAAACAAAAGCGTGCTCTCTTCCTCCGGAACCTAAAACAAGGACTCTCTTCATTTTATATATGGATTGCATTTAAAGGAATATTAGGCAAAAATAATAATAAAAATTAACTTTGCATTTTGTCAGATTATCCCGTAAATGAAACTACTATTAGCATTACTGGCCTCACTGCTACTATTATCCTCCTGCAACGGAGGATTGATTCCGCGCGAAAAAATGACCAGGATAGTTTCTGAGATCTACCTGTCTGATAAATACATGAGCAGCAGTACTGAGCTCTCCGGCGGGGCAGATTCTCTTCTTATTTATGAACCAATATTAAACAAATACGGATATGATACGGAGGATTACCTCAGAACCATATCTTACTATGTAGAGCGCCCCTCAAAACTCAGAACTATATATACCGACGCACAGAATTTGCTTCAGAAGGAGCTGGACAGAGTCAACAAAAGACTTTCAGATGTAAGAAGAGTAGATTCGCTTAGAATTGTAATCACGACACAACTCATTGACTTAAAACCGGACGAGGAGAGAGATGCAGGGATAAGATCTCTGAGGTGGCTACTCTTCCCTGAAATGGATGAAGCCTGGGAAAGAGCTGCTCCCGATACCTCTGCAGTCAAATATGATTCGCCTGTCTCTTCCTATTGGTGGAAGGAGAATATCAGGCTCAAAACAAAACCATTTTATTTATATGAGAACGATCGCCGCAAAATACCTGTTGACCTCAAACCTGAATCTGCTCCCGAAAGGGTTCGTAAAGCTGGATGACGACGGCACAATAATAGAGACAGGGACTCTTGAACAAGAGAGCGACTGCACAGAATTTTATGATGGAGTTATTATTCCCGGATTTATCAACTCCCATTGCCATATAGAGCTCTCTCACCTTGAGGGGGTTTTTTCACAGGAGTCCGGAATGGCTGGCTTTATCAAACAGATCCGAGTTCAGAGAGAGAGCGCCCCAAAAGAGAGAAGAGCAGAGGCAATAAAGGCCCAAATGGATAAAATGCACAAAGAGGGAGTATCTGCTGTTGCCGATATTTCAAATTGTGACGAGAGTTTTGGCATTAAAGCATCCTCTCCCCTCTATACTAGGTCCTTTCTTGAAGTATTTGGCTCAGAATCCGGAGATGCAACAAATATTATGAAGGGGCTTGAAGAGCTTTTAAGCAAGGCTCTCTCCTGCGGAATTGATGCCTCTCCGTCCCCTCACTCATGCTATACTATGAGCAGGGAGTTATTAAGAAGATCTTCAATAGCAGCATTGGATTCGGGGTATATCTCCTATCACAACCAGGAGAGCTGGGAAGAGGATGAGCTTATCAGAAGAGGAAAAGGGCCTCTGGCAGATGACTACAAAAGCCGGGGGATGAGTACTCCTGAGATCAATCCGGAGGGGCCGATGAGCTACTTTATTGATACAATCAGGGGAAAAAGAGATAACATAATAGCGGGAGAAAAAATTGAGGGTAATACCCTATTTGTTCACAATACCTTTACGGATAAAAAGAGCATAGAACTTGCACTTAACAATTTCAGAAACCCTTTCTGGGCCCTCTGTCCTCTCTCAAATATTTTTATCCACAAATCATTACCGCCGGTGGAGATGATGAGAAGGGAAAGAATAACTATTACACTCGGAACAGACAGCTTGTCAAGTAACAGAGTACTCTCAATGATAGAAGAGATGAAGATTATTCAGAGATATTTTCCCTCTGTTCCTTTGAATGAGATTATTGGATGGGCAACTATTAACGGAGCAAAATTTCTTGGAAAGGAGAGAGAGCTGGGCTCCATTGAAGCAGGCAAAAGACCAGGAATAGTACTACTTGAAAATTTGGATATTGAAAACTTCAGACTGATGCCTGAGAGCACCAGCAGAAGATTGGCATAAATAATTACAGAAATGGCTACAATTTTATTTGATCAGATTGTTTTCGGCCCCATTCACAGCAGAAGACTTGGATCTTCGCTGGGTGTTAACCTGCTGCCCAGGCATGGTAAGGTGTGTAGTTTTGATTGTCTTTACTGCGAATGCGGATTCAACTCAGATGGTAAAGGGGATAACAGACTCCCCACTTACGAGGAGTTCTGTGAAGCCCTTGAATCTAAACTAACAGAGATAAGGAATCTAAATGAGAGAATTGATACTATAACATTCTCCGGAAATGGTGAGCCCACTGTTCATCCGCAGTTTCCGTCAATAATCAGTGAGGCCCTGAGGCTTAGAAGAAAACTCTTTCCGCTGGCTAAAGTATCAGTTCTTACCAACGGTAGCAGGATTCATATTCCTCAGGTAAAAGAGGCTCTTTTAAGTGTTGACAATGCTATAATTAAGCTTGATTCTGCCTTTGATCAGACAGTTATTGATATTGACAGACCTCAGTACAAATACAGCGTTGCTGAAATGGTCAAAAACCTTGAACCATACAAGGGTAAGTTTGTTTTACAAACAATGTTCCTCAGAGGAGAGCACGAAGGGGTTGTTGTAGACAATACTACGCCTCAAGAGGTCTCTGCCTGGCGAAAGCTTGCTATTGAACTGGAGCCGAGAGAGATAATGATTTACACCATTGACAGGGAGACTCCCGCTAAAAATCTCTCAAAAGTTTCAGTTGAAGAGATGGAACAGATAGCAGCCCCACTTAAAAGTCTTGGGTTTAAAATCACCATAAGCGGTTAAACATGAGAGTTGTTATACAAAGAGTTGAGGAGGCATCGGTTGATGCAAATAACAAACTTGCCGGTAGCATCGGAAAGGGGCTGATGATTCTCCTTGGAATTGAGGAGGAGGATACTTTTGAAGATGCAGACTATCTGATAAAAAAGATCCCCTCACTTAGAATTTTTGATGATGCAGATGGTGTTATGAATTTATCACTAAAGGATATTCAGGGTGAAGTCCTGCTCGTAAGTCAATTTACACTCCATGCCTTAACCCGCAAAGGCAACAGACCATCATACATCAGGGCTGCAAGACCGGAAAAAGCTATTCCACTATACGAATATGTTGTAAATAATATCTCCGTTGAGTTGGGAAAAGAGGTAAAAACCGGTATATTTGGAGCAGAGATGAAGGTAAGACTGGTCAATGACGGACCTGTAACAATAATAATAGACACTAAAGAGAATTTAAACAAAAATGGAAGCATTTGAAAAATGGAATAACAGAGATGTACTATCGGCCTGTTTGGGGCTGATAGACCTAACCTCCCTCAATTCAACAGACACAAAAGAGAAAATTGAGAAAATGGTGGATAAGGTGAACTCATTTTCTGATAACTGGAATAAATATTCAAATGTGGCAGCAATTTGTGTTTACCCTAACTTTGCCTCTGCAGTTAAACAGAAGCTCACTGCTAAAGGGGTAAAAATTGCTGTTGTTGGTGGTGTTTTCCCCAGCTCACAAAGTTTTCTCTCTGTAAAGGCAGAGGAGTGCAGAATTGCCGTTGAGCAGGGTGCTGACGAAGTGGATATTGTACTTGCTCTAAGCCATTTTCTTGCCGGAGATATGGAGGAGGCCTCAAAGGAGATCAGAGAGCTTAAAAAGGCTTGCGGGGATGCACATTTAAAAGTTATTCTGGAGACAGGAGCCCTTACTATTGAGCAAATAGAGGTTGCCTCAATGCTTGCAATGGAAGCCGGAGCAGACTTTATTAAAACCTCCACAGGAAAAATGGAGCCTGCAGCAACTCCTCAGGCAGCTGAGGCAATGTGCAGAGCCATTAAAAAGTATCATAAAAAAACAGGAAGAATGGTGGGATTCAAGCCTGCCGGAGGGATAGTTACTCCTGAAGATGCTGTTAAATATTATGCAATAGTAGATTCAATTCTTGGTAAAGAGTGGCTGAATCCGCACTATTTTCGCCTTGGAGCAAGCAGACTGGCAAATAATTTGCTGTCTGAACTTGAAGATAAAACCGTAAACTATTTTTAACATGAAAAGAATAATTATAGCTGCAGCAGCGCTTTTAATTTCAACTGCTGCTTTTTCACAGAACTACAAAACAGCAATCGGTCTCAGAACAGGAACAAGCCTGGGAGCCAGTATTAAGCACTTTATAAGCCAGCCAGGAGCACTTGAAGCTATCTTGGATGTTGATATTGTTAAACAAGATGAGATGAAAATCAAAGCTACAGGACTGTATGAGTACCATTTTGATGTAAATGTTGACGGTCTCTATGTATACGCAGGTGCAGGTGCCTCCGCAGGGGTCCATGTTGCCGGATTGTACAGCAAACAGTTTATGATAGGGATTGATTTTATTGGAGGTGTTGAATACAAATTCAATAATATCCCCCTCGCTCTCTCAGCAGACTGGAATCCAAAAATCCAGCTGATATCAAATTCAGGATTAAAAGTACCAAACCTGGGATTTACAGTAAGATACATTATCAAATAAAACAAATATGAAAAATTACATTGACCGGAACAAAGAGAGATTTCTCTCAGAACTTTTTGAGCTCCTGAGAATACCATCTGTTAGTTCTATGGCCGCTCACAAACCGGATATGGAAAAAGCAGCTGCGAAATATGCAGAGTTTCTCCTTGCAGCCGGATGCGAAAGAGCTCAGGTATACCCTACCAAAGGACACCCTGTTGTATTTGCAGAGAAGATAATTGACAAAAAGCTCCCTACTATATTGGTTTATGCTCACTATGATGTTCAGCCCGCAGATCCTGTTAACCTGTGGAAAACCCCTCCTTTTGAGCCGGAGATAAGAGATGGGGCAATCTATGCAAGAGGTGCAAATGATGATAAAGGACAAGGATTTATGCACGTTAAGGCTTTTGAATACCTTGTAAAGACAAATCAACTCAAATGTAACGTAAAATTCATCATTGATGGAGAAGAGGAGATTGGTTCACCAAGCCTTCCTGAGTGGGCAGAAGCTCATAAAGATATGCTTGCATGTGATGATATTCTTGTATCTGACACAACTATGATTGATGAAAAGATTCCTTCAATAAATGTGGGCATGAGAGGGCTTGCCTACATGGAGGTTGAGGTTACCGGTCCTAACAAAGATCTTCATTCAGGACACTACGGCGGCGCAATAGCAAATCCTATTAACGTACTTGCCGGAATGATAGATAAGCTTATTGACGACAAGGGCAGAATTACAATCAAAGGATTTTACGATGATGTAGTTGAGCTTACTAAAGAGGAGCGCGAGATGCTTGCAAGAGCACCATTTGATGAGAAGGAGTACATGGAGTTCCTGGATATTGATGCCGTTACCGGAGAGGCCGGATACTCAACAATGGAGCGCACAGGAATCCGCCCATGCCTTGATGTAAATGGAATCTGGGGAGGATACACCGGCGAAGGTGCCAAGACAGTGCTTCCATCAAAAGCATTTGCAAAGATTTCCATGAGAATTGTCCCTAACCAGGACAATAAAAAGATTGCAAAACTCTTTGAAGAGCACTTTATGACTCTGGCTCCAAAAGGTGTTAAGGTTAAGGTTACACCTCACCATGGTGGTCAGGGCTTCCTCTGCCCTATATCTTCAAATGTATATAAATCTGCCCACAGAGCGATTCACGAGGTATACGGTATTGAGCCGGTTCCTAATCGTGGTGGCGGAAGTATACCTGTTCTTGCAGACCTTCAGCAGATTCTGAATGCTAACCCACTACTAATGGGATTCGGCCTTGAGAGAGATGTAATCCACTCGCCAAACGAGAGCTATCTGTTGAGCCAGTTCTACAAGGGAATTGAGTCAATAGGTTTGTTTTATAAGTACTATACTGAATAGATCATCATAGTATATTACATAAGCAAAGAGGCTGACCAAAAGTATTGGTTAGCCTCTTTTTTGCTCCATCCAGGCTACCTTCTGTTCTGAAGTATGCTCTCTGCCAATAATTTCAGAATAGAGTTCCGGTCGCCTTGCTTTAGTATATCGATAACCACCTGCAAGAGTAAGCTTATCAGATGTCAACTCAGCGGTGACCATTGTATCACCAAGTTCACGGCACTCTGCAATAACCTCTCCGTATGGGTCCAGTATCATTGAACAACCATTTTTTAACTGGTCGTCATCCATTCCTATGGGATTAGAAAAAACTGCATAGATGGCGTTGTCATGAGCCCTTGAGGGGAGCCATCGCATCAGCCACTCCCTACCTTTGGGACCGTCAAACTCTCTCCTGAGAATTTCGGCATTCCCCACCCTATCCGTCCAAAGGGTTGCATCTACAAACCCCGATCCGGGCCTTGACGAAGGGGTACACATAGTCACGTGAGGCATAAAAATCAGATCGGCACCAAGCAGTTTGGTAGCACGCACATTTTCCACCACATTATTATCATAACAGATAAGAATCCCGCACTTCCATCCTCGCAGTTTGAAAATTGTAAAGGAGTTTCCAGGTTTGATAGCAGGATTAATAAAGGGATGCAGCTTTCTGTGGTTTGCAACCACCTCTCCCCCATCCACACAAACATACGCCTTATAAATATCATTCACCTCGTCCCTTTCAAACAGCCCCGCCAGCAAAGCTATCCCGTACTTTGCAGAAATTTCTTTAAGCCGATTAACAGAAGGGCCGTCAGGAATTGGCTCAGAGATTTCGTACATCTCCGAGTGAGAAAGGTTTCTGGCAAAAGTATAGCCTGTCACAGAACATTCGTGAAAAGCTACTGCATCGGCCCCTTCAGCTGCCGCTTTTGCAGCAAATTTTTCAATAACTCCCAGGTTATACTCTTTATCGCCGGAGCGATTTTCAAACTGGACTGTGGATATTTTTACACTCTTCATAGTTGATCAAAAATAGTGAATATTCTAACTCCTTCTGCAAACTGCCTCTGCATATACGCCTCCCCGTAAACGGGGTCCCCTCCCTCCTCGGGCGCGAGGTATCTGCAGAGGCAGTTTGCAGAAGGAGTACAAAGCTTATATTTAGATGAATGTTAACAACATCCAGGAGGTGTAAGTATTATTGTCATTAAGAACTACATTTGAAAATAATTTTCACTATATTCGTTAGCTAGGTATAGAAACAATAAATTTTCATAAAATGAGAATATCAGTATTATTACTCCTCGGATTATTCGTTATTCAATCTTGCAATATGAGAGAGCCTAAATTTCCTATTGAGGAGAGAGTAACTCAGGAGCTGATGCCATTGGAGGGCTCAGTAGATCCTTTTATGATTGAAGTTAAGCACCCTTTTTTAGTTGTAATGAACTCTGAGAAGGAGGATAGTATCTTTCACATATACAATCTTTCTGAAAGAAAACTTGTTAACCTCTTTGGTGTAAAGGGAAAAGATTTAAAAGAGAGTTCAACCCCATGGAAATACAAAATTGGTGAGTTCATTCTCCCGATACTCCATAATGTACAGAGCGGAGATATACTGATTAGTGATGTTGTAAGAAGAGTAATTTACAGATTCGGAATAAACAAAAATGGTGTTTTCAATTTGGAAGAGAGAAGAAATCACAGCGATTCGGTAGACAATATGTTTCCGGCAGCTTTCATAAACGACACTTTATACGCACTTAACGCAGAGTATCAGGGTCCCGGTGTGTGGCTTATGTCTATAAACAGAAAAAGTCCAATAATGGTCAAACAATACAGGAATCCTGATATATTTGACCACTATGCAGATCCCGATATGGGAAGAGTATATGCCAATGAGAGCCGTATTGCTCTGTGTTATGGCTGGAAAAAGAAGATTGACTTTATGGATACAAACTTTAAACTTATAAGAAGCATTAATTATAAGTTTGATGATACTGCTGATATAACACCGGAAAATGAAGGTGATGTAAAAGCCACCTATGTTTATGGCTATTTTGGTAAGAGATATTTTTACACAGTTTTTTTTGGGAAATCCTGGAAAGAGCATAGAAAGACATTAAGTGGAACGACACTGGAGGTTTACGATTTGGATGGCAATCCTGTTGCAAAATATATATTTGATGGAATAAGCCCATCCCGCTTTGTTGTTGATGAGACTACTTTCACTATGTATGGAATAATTGACAGAGACTCCGAGCTAAATAATTTTCTAGTTGTGTACAAACTTAAGGGACTATCCTAGGTGGATAATTAAATATCACTGATATCCAAGCGGTGTATATATAAATAAATTGGGACGGGAGTTTGAGTCGCCGGGGCGGTATCTTCTGGTTGAGATCAAGACAACACCGGAGAGCGATTTGTAAAGGAGCCCGTCATTGCCGTTAAGGACTATCAGAGTCTCAACATCTCTTACATCCATCCCTCTTAAGGCAGGAAACTCCAGATCATCATCATTATATCTGACACCGTCAACATAGATGATTGTTTTATTGTATGATGGAGAGCCACCACTTCCCTTTGTAGTAATTGATCTCCTTGAATAGAGATAATCATTAAATGCAAAAAAAGAGGGGTAATTTGCAACAATGTATTCCAAAACAGATTTATGGTCATCTCTCTTCAAATCCTCCCGCTCCTTTACGCTTCTCCTCTCAAAGGCGTTTCCAAATGGAGAGGGGTTAATCTTTGGTCTGTATAGTCCGTTAATCTGTTTTCTGTCAACAATAATCTTCACTGCATCCAGTTTTATAACTCCCGATGTGTCATACAGGATTACCGGAGATGAATTGTCTGATCTCTCTGTAATATTTCCCGATTCATTACTATAAAGAGACAAATAATCATAATAGGGCGCAAAAGTCTCTTGCAGACAAACCGGATAATATCTCTTTTTGCCGCTCAGGTCAGTAGCCTTGATAATATACTGAGTCCCTTCAGGAGTATCCAGTTCCGTAATCAGAAAATTGAATGGATTATTCTCCACAATAGCCTGCCTGGTAAAACCGGTCTGAGGAGAGAAAACATCCAGAATATAACTGTCAACTCTTTTGCCTGAAGCATTTTCAACCCACCCCTCAATATGATGGAAAGACTCCTTCAGATAGTATTTTGCTTTATTGTCCTCATTTGACTTATGTGAGGTCTCATCAGTAATTGAAAGAGTGCTCCTCCCCGGAGTAAATGGTTCATTAGGCTTTATTATAAATATTTTTGTAAAGAAGAGATCTTCCGGTGGTCCGTTTAACATATACCGGGTGTAAGCTCTCAAAATATAATCACCATACTGCAAATCTCCCCTGAGAGGAAAATATCCGCTAAACCCATCTTCATCCCTCTTAATCTTCACTCTTGTTACGACACTATCTTTCAGAAGCTCTACATAGATATAATTACTAACAATTTTAGTGTTTCCGGTATCACTATCAATGAGAATCGCCTTAAATCTGATTGTATCTCCGGGAATAAAAAAAACTCTGCTAAGATCAAGAGAGAGAACCTCCTTTGCAGTGAGAGAATTCACAGCAAGAGAAAACATAACAGAAAAGATCAAAGCTCTAGTTTTCATTAATATTATTCCGGTAACCAGACAGGCATAAAAAATACCAAAGCGATTATTGAAAACAATAATCCACCCATGGTACCTACGGCAAAAGCAAACCAGAAAACCTCACTTTTACCGTCAAAGAGAAATGGAATCAGCCCTAAAACAGTTGAAATGATAGTTAATAAAATAGGTACTATTTTGTGATTGTATGCCCTTATATAGTTTGATATGGCAGACCTGTTTCTGCCATATCCGTATTTTTATTGCAGATTGGATTGATTTATAATATATATCCCGGCGTTCACAACTATTCCACTTAGCATGACAAGTGAAGCAAAGCCCCCCTGATCAAAGCTAAATCCCGTGAAATAGAATGTCAATAAAACCCCAATAAATGACATGGGAATAAGCAGGATTATTATAAAGGGTTGTACTAATGATTCGAAAAGCACTGCACAAACCAGGTATATAACAACAATAATATACAACAATATCCAAACTATTTTTTTACTCTCACCCACACCCCATCCGTAATCCTCTGCCTTCGCTTTAAAGCCTATGGGTAAAACAGAGCTGTTCAATCTTTCAATCTCTTTATCAATTACCTTTTTGGATAAATTATAAGATCCAATAAAATCATATCCAACAGTTAGAGCATATTGCTGATTTTTTTTATAAATATCATTTCCGGTTCTTCTTTTATCGATACTTCCTATTTCAGAAAACCTCAAGGATTTATCCCCAACTTTTATATACTCATTGTTCAGGTGCCATACATCAAAATTATCTATGTTTGACGAGGCTAAAACAACATCTTCCATAACCTTTCCATCAAAGTAAGAAGAGAGACTCTGTCTGAAGAGTTGTTCCTGCAGGGCCGAATAACCGTCAGTTAGGGATAGGCCTAAAAGAGCCATTCTGTTAGGGTCATAATCTATATAATATTCGTTTCTGGATAGAATCGATCCCCACGACCCGCTTCCAAAAATTTCAGGATCTTTTACCCTTTGGTTCACTGAAAGAGATTTAATTACATCCTGACATAACGAATAGAGTTGATCATAATTATAACCTGTAATACCAATCCTGTTGGATTTATAACCCATTGATCCAATATTATTATTAAATCCCTGATCATCTATTCCATATACACTCCAGTTTGCTCCTCCAAAGTCAATTGCCTTTCCTATCACCTCTTGTTTGAGGAGCAAAGGAAATCCGCTATTCTCGTACTCCTTTTTGAATGTCACATTGATAGAGCCATTATTGTAGCTGGAGATGTCCGTTTTGAATATTTCAATCTGATCAAATTGTGTAAGGTAATTCTCCATGTTTACAACAATTTCATTTAGTTGCTTTATTGTAGAACCCTCTGGCATGGATGCCCGTATATTCAAGTTTAATCTCTGAGGTTCTCTGTAATAATTTGCTCCAGAAATATTTTTTAAAAATAATCGTAATGAACCTCCAAGTGTTTTTTCTGCAATATTTTTTATATTGTCCTGATAAAAGGAGCTGCCAATTGTTCTGTTGTAGAGAGTTACAAATAAACCGGTATCTCTGTCACTCCTACTCTGTTCATAGCTGTTTTCAACTCCTATTTTGTCAGGCAGCATATGGACCGGCAACCCGAATCCCAATACCAGAATTAATATAAAAGCCCATTTATGCCTCTTACCAAAAAGAATATAACTTTTATATATGTTATTAAGTTTTATTATCCCTCTCCTGTAAGAAAATCGGGATGTAACACGACTCTCTTTGATGTGGAATTTATCCATAAGTGCAGGTATCAGCAAAAGAGCTACAGCCATTGATACTGCCAGATTAATAATAATAACACCGGCAAAGTCAAACAAGTTTGCTTTCTGTTTATCGGGCAAAAAGAATATAACAGCAAGAGCTCCTATTGTTGTCAGTTGAGCTGCAAGTATTGCTATAAATACTTTTCTGTTTTTATAATATCCATAATGAGATATCATTATTATGGAAGTATCTATTATAATCCCGAGAGATACAGTTATTCCTGCCATTGAGTATAAATGGATCTCCATTTTAAAGACATAATATAATATAAAGGCAATAAAAACATTAGCGATCAGAGCAATGGTAATTGCAAGAAGGTATCTGAAGCTTCTGCTTACCAGATAGACAAAAGCCAGCAAAATGATAACACACAAAATCGTTCTTCTGATTATTTTACTGATCTCTTTTTTAAGAAATGTAGAGGAGTCGTATGTAATTATTGCAGAAAAGGAGTCCGGGAAAGATACTTCCAGGTTTTTCATCCTTGATTTGATCTCATTACATAGTTCAAGTGTATTAACATACTTCTCCGGATAAACAGTTATGTTTATGGTATTTAATCCATTTATCCTGAAATACTGAGTTGGCAATCTCTCTTTATATGTAATTTTTGCCACATCCTGCAGACGGATTACCTTGCCCTGGACATTACTGATTGGAATTAACTCAAAATTTACAGGTTTGTAACCACTACTCAACAGAATGGTCATCTCATCAAAGCTGCCTATAATATCAGTTCCACCTATACTGTTGTTTATAGAAGAGCTTAATTCGGACACACTTACTCCAAAAGATCTCAGCTTTTCCGGATCAAATGAAATCTCCATATAGTATGGAGTTGCCCCAGTTAGAATAACACTATTGACACCATCAATCAGAGCAAGTTCTCTAACAATATTATTATCAGCGTACTGTTCAATATGTTGTGTAGGAAGATTTGCATTCAGAGTAAATGTGATAACCGGAAGACTCTTTTCCCCTGTAGATGAGACCGAGAGATAGGGGTAAGAAACACCTCTTGGAAGCTTTGGGTAAACCTGACGGATTAGGGAGGATATCTCGAATCTTACAGCACTAATATTTACATCAGGCTTTAATGTAATATCGATACTTCCGCCATCTTTTCTGGAGACAGAATTAACTTGACTCACACCTTTCACTGAAGAGATAACCCCCTCCAGTTTTGAAGTCACCTCTGACTCAATTACCCTTGCCGATGCACCGTTCCAGTAAAAATTCAGATCAATACTCTTCTGTTTGTATGAAGGAGTATACTGAACATTAAGGAGTGGCAACATTCCTGCGCCCACAATTATAAGCACGACAAAGATCAGAATAACCGAGAATGACGAAAGTTTCATCTAGCGCTTTTTGTAAATCTGATAATAGAAAATCGGAATGAAGAATATACTAACAATTGTCCCGAACACCATTCCTCCAATTAAAGCAAGCGAAAGAGGGAACTGAAGATCTGAACCCATATCTCCTCTGACAAGAAACGGAGCAACTGCAAGTACCGTTGTTAAACTGGTCATAATAATAGGTTTAATTCTTCTGGAGCCACCCTCTATAATTGCTCTTAAAAGTGAATACCCATCCTCTTTTATAAGCCTGTTTATAGTATCCACTTTAAGAATTGAGTCGTTTATAACAATTCCGCACATTACAACTATGCCTATCATGGACATTATATTTATACCGGATCCAAATATCAACAATATTAAAAAAGCACCAAAAATATCCACCAATACCTCAGATAGAATAATAAAGGGTTGAATTAGGGATTCAAACTGCGCTGCAAGGATAAAAAACAGTAATAAAAAAGCTACGACCAGAATGATAATAAGTTCATCTATCATCTCCCTGCTGGTAAAGAAAGAACCACTAAATGAAACATCAAACCAGTCATCATAATCCAGCACTTCTTCAATTGTATCCATAATCATCGGGATATCTGAATCCTCTGCCCTGATATTCAAAGGATAAATATCACCCTCTGCTCCTGAAACAATACTTTTGAAATCTCTTACCCTACCCTCTTTAACAACTGAAGTGAGAGGGATATCAATCCCTTCAGAATTTTTTACTGTCATAGAGAGGAGCTCTTTTGTTCTGTCCGATTCATCTCCAACCATCACCGGGATGGAATAGACACCCACATTTATAGCAAACAGCCGGTTCTCTTTGGTGGCATTTCGTAATGCCTGATAAATTGAGGAGTAACTAAGTTTATGGAGGGCCATCATCTCCTGATCAGCAACAAAAAGTATCTGCTCCTGCCACAGGACAGGTTCTATATATATATCCGGCAAGCGGTTTCTGATTTTAGCCAGAAATTGGTTTAATTTATCCGGATCAGGAACAGAACCATCTTTGCTCTTTATCTTTGCAACCAGATTGTACTCATTATCGGAAAAGATGAGATTAAAAATGTTTCCGGCAGGTTCAAATTTATAGGATGCATCCGGATACCTCTCCTTAATCAATTTTCCCAGTTTATTTTCTATTACAGAAATATCTTTAACCTCCCTTGCCTTTAAGTAGACAATGGCTTCAGAACGGGACATTTCAGGAGTATGGGATAACAAAAACTGCTGAGAACCAATAAAAACACTTGTCTGATCAATAAATTCCTCAGCTTCAATAATAATTGATGCAGTTCTTTTATCATTCTCTTCTACTGATACAGCACTGTTCCAATCAATCTTTAATACAATATCATCGTGAGTTAAAGGGGGCAATTTAGATTTATCGATAACTCTATAAATCAGAAATATTGCAGGGAGAGTTATCAGAACCATTATCCAGACCAGTCTCTGATGACGAAAAACCCATTTAAGCATTTTCTCATACAGAGAGTGATAATCAACAAATTGAATTCTGGCAGGAGATCTATTCTGAGTGCTTTTTCTCCTCGATTTATAGAGCAGATAGTAGTAAACAGGTATAACAAGAACTGCCACAAGAAGTGATGAAAACAATCCTATAGAGACCCCCATTGCCTGGTCATAAAAAAGAGCTCCGGCAATTCCACTAAGAAAGACCAGAGGCAGAAAAACAGAGCATGTAGTAAGTACAGAACTAAGCATTGGAGCAAACACCTCATTAACACCCTTTACAACAGATTCTTTAAGACTCTCTCCTCTATCCCTGTGTTGAGTTATGTTATCAATTACAATAATTGAATTGTCTACCATCATGCCTATTCCTAAGATTAATCCTGATAGCGAGATAATATTAATAGAGATTCCAATCAGATAGAAAAAAAGAAGAGAGACTATAAGAGAAAGAGGAATGGCAACGACTACAAGAGCAGGGGAGCGGAAATCCTGCATAAATAGAAATATTACCAGACATGCAAGCAGAGCTCCTATTAAAAGATTGCCCTTAAGGTTTGAGATTGAATAGTCAAGCAGTTGAGTCTGATCCTTTGTTGTTGTGAATTTAATATAAGGATATTCCTCACAAAAATTATTAATTAGGTCATTTAATCCCTCCTGCAGATTATCCATTTTAGCATCGGCCTGCTTGATTATTGCCAATGTTACAGCCCTTTTCCCGTTAGAGCGTGTTAGTCCGACCGGCTGTTTAGGCTGCTCAATAACGGTTGCAAGCTCTTTGAAAAGATATATCCTGCCGGCAATATTTAAACGAATGTTCTCTATATCATCCCTATTTTGCAGATCTGACCTGAATCTTATATTCCACTGGTAGTATCCATCTTTTATTGTAAGATTACCAAGCCTGATATTGTTTCTGCTAATTGCACCCTCTAGATCAGAAATGGAGAGTCCAAGAGATTCAAGTTTGGATTTGTCCGGAGTAATTAAAAGTTCCGGAGTTGATATCCCGCTTATATCAACAAGCGCTACTTCCGGTATCTGCTCAATTCTCTTTGATATCACTTCAGATGCAAAACGGCTTAATTGCATGAATTTCTCCTCACTCACATCTTCAATAGTCATCTCGACAAAGAAAGCAGGTATATCAGTAGCACTGGCCTTAATCACTTTCGGTCTCTCCAGATCCCTTGGTAAACTGGTCAAAGCCCTGTCAATCTTTTCATTTGCCTCAATAAATATAAAGTCAATATCTGAGCCGTGCTCAAATTGCATAAATATAGTACCGGAATTATTATTTGATTCCGTTTGAATCTCCTTAAGAGAAGAGAGTTGAATGAGCTGATTCCGGAGAGGTTTAATTACGGAGGCATCAAGCTCTCTGGCAGAGGTTCCGGGGGAGGTAACCTGAACGGTTATCTGAGGTATATCTACATCGGGCATAAGGGAAACGGGCAACAGGCCAATTGCAACCGCGCCAAGTACAATAATGGCTATGATAGACATTGTTACCGCTATCGGCCGCTCAATGAGTTTGCCAATCATAGCGTTATCGTTTTCTGATTTCTACATTGGAGCCATCGGCAAGATTGAGGTTTCCGGATGTAATTATTACATCATTAACATTAAGCTCTGCATTCTTCTCGGGATTTGCCGCCACTACATGAGAGTCGCTGTTGGAAAATACAACATTTACATAGGTCCACATTGCCATTCCTTTACCATCATACCTGAAAAGAACCTCAAAATTGTCCCTCATTACAACCGCACTTTTTGGTACAACCAACTGGTTTTTAATTAGATTTTCTACCAAAACCTTTACATTCATCCCCTCCAGAAGCTTACCTCCGGAGTTACTCACTTTCGCCAGAATATTAATCTGACCCTTGTCATCTACCATCGGGTTTATCTGAGTAACAACTCCGCGGTAAAATGTATCCGGGTTCACGAAAGAGGCAACCTTTACAGTTTGTCCCACCTTAACAAACGATATCTCAGATTCAAGAAGATTAAAATCTACCTCGAAGGCCGAATCGTCTATGAGAGTACATATGGCACCAGAACTCTGCTCGTACTCCTTCGCCTTAAGATTGGCAATTTTTCCACTGAAAGGGGCTATGAGATTAGCATTATTAAGTTCAAGTTTTGCGAGTTTAAGGTCGTTGATGGAAGATATATAACCTGATCTCACTTTGGCAACCTTTAATATATCTTTAGGAATATTTGCAGTGTCTTTCCCATATCCGAAACCTATCAGGATGTCGGCAAAATCCAGCTCTGCCTTATCCATTCTCTGGGAAGCCTGTTCTAATCGTATGGAAGCCGACTGAGTATTTAGCTTCGCAATGACCTGTCCTTTTGTTACGGTCATACCATTAGAGACAAAAATCTTTTCAATTTCACCCGATGTAAAAAACTTTAGTTCACATTTATTTACAGCTCTAAGTTTTCCATTACTTATAATTTGCTTGTTAAAGTCTTTTTTTACGAGCACCATTGTGTCCACGAGGTTTTTTTCTGCAACAAAATCGGCTTTTGTTGAGTTGCCCTCACTATTACCGGAGTTTTTGCCGGAACAGGATATAAGCATAGCTAATGCGAGCGAAATTTGAAGAAAGTGTCTCATCGGTTTGCCTTTTGTTATTTTTCAACCATTTTATCGAACTCGGCAGAAAGGTCCTTGCCGTTTATATAGTCATACAGACTTAATTTGCGAATGTTGTAATAATATTTCCAGTAATTACTTAAATCCGAGATATATCTGCTTGCAGCCTGATCCTTCTCGGACTGTGCAGTGTTAATGTCCATTACACCAATAGTGCCATTTATGAATCTCTCTTTTGTTATTTCGTAGCGCTGCAGAGCAATTGAGTCTGCTTCCGCCGATACGGCACATTGGAAGCTCTGTTTATTAAACTGCATAACCTTTATTAATATATCCTGCCTGTATTGTGAATATGCCTGTTCCGTTTGAGTCCGAATAACCTCTTCTCTGGATTGTGCAACCTTTATTTTTCCCTTTCCCAGCCCCCAGTCAATTATCGGCAAAGATAATCCCAGGCCAATAATCTCCTGGTCCATTGGGTTTTTATATGCAAGTGCCAAATCATTCCCCTTTTGAGTGAGACCAAACTGGGCATATAGATTAGCCTGAATTCCTGTTGTTGCCTTTGCTCTTGCTACCTCTTGCTTTGCACTCAGCAACAATAACTCGTTATCTAAAAGGAAAGATGAATTTGCATAAGCTTTTTCTAGAACTTCAGTAAAATCTAAAGTTATATCAGGCCCCGACTTTGGTATAACCAGCTGAATCTCCACATTTTCGTTAAATCCAAGATAAGTTCTTATACTAAGCATTTTGGTTTCCAAAGTGAGTTGATTGTCGCTTATCGCCAAATTGTCATTAAGCATCCTTAACCTCAACTGCAAAAGGTCGCTTTTAGATACCGACCCTATCTTAAATCGCTCCTGAGCTATCTTATACAGAGTCTCTGTATTCTGATAATTTTTTGTTGCCATTTCCAGCTTTTGCTGGGCTGAGAGGACTTCAAAAAAGAGTGTAGTCACAGCAATCGTTACATCTTCCATACTCTCCAGATAGCTCCTTCTTGCACTCTCATACTTTTTGGGTTCTGTCTTCATTTCCCACTTGAGGGAGTTGTAGGCAGTTAACGGCTGGGAGTAGTTAATATTTAAAGGTTGAGAGTTATATAGTGCATAATTATTGGGAGAAAACTGATCCAGTCTGTTCAGGCTTGTGAAAACAGAGAACTTACCACCGGTGAGAGCAATATTCTGGTCAATTGAAAGAGTTAAGTTATTTCTTAGATTGTTGTTCTTTATATAGTTTATCTCGCCAGTCTCTGCGTTCTGAAGAGGCAAAAGTGATCTGTTATACTGCCCTAGCGAAGCCTCCAGATTTAAAGATGGAAGAAATTGAGCTTTGTAAGTTCTAAATTGCCAATAGCTCGCCAAAAAATAGTGTTTAGCCACCAATGCAGACGGAGATTGATCTCTGGCCGTTTCAATAGCCTCTTCGAGAGTCATTCTCAACTGTTGCTTTTGGGCACTCAACGGTACGACAACAAGTACGACAGATAGAAGGAGAAGAAGTTTCTTTGACATTTTATGTAAATTGAGTTAAATCACTCCATGACAAATATATAAAATATGTACTAAAGTTTTTCATATACTCTTAGGAAGTCTCTCTTTTGAATAGGATCCCCTTTGTATATAATATTCAGTTCCCCATCTGTAATAATGGACACTGTGCTTTCATTTAACTTATTGATAAAATAAAATGATCTATTATCATCAATGGTAAAATTGTATTTTTTCAAAATAGTCTCTTTGGAGTAGGCAGAAAATAACTTTGCATTATCAGTAGCAACAATAAAAATCGGATGCAATTTATTATAATTACTCAAGAGAGAATCCCACCAAGGCAACTCCAGCATACAAGAGGAGCAATCTCCATTAAGTAAAATAAAAATATAGTAGTAATCACAATCCAGCGCTTTATTAAAAGGTCGTTCAAAAAAATTACCATCCTTAAATGAATATGTAACAGTTAATGAGGATACATCGAGTTTACCTTTGCTACAAGAAGATATTATAAAAGAAAAAGCTAAGATGTATATTATTCTAAAATTAATACCCATACTCTGTATTTCAACAAATTAAAAAAGTAAATTTTTTACAAATCAAAATACCCTATCCTTTCATTCCCATCCTTATCAAAATTAATCAGATAGATTCTCTGCTCATCCTCGTCAAGGGCAAATCTATATACACCGCCGTTAATCTGAAAAGACTTAACCGGATTACCTTCCCAGTCATAAACATAAATATAATTACCAGTATTATTCTTTTTATGGTCTTTAAATTTTTTGCCTGAGAAGATCATATATATATAATCATCAGTTGTCTTAATATCCCAAAAACCCACATAAGACTCGTTTGAAGTAGTATATGTATTATCTTTTCGTCTAAGTAATGTGGGTGGTAATAATCTAATCTCTTTATTGAGGCTGATTCTATCTCCATTCAGAGAGAATATCTCAATAATTGCACCTGTAAAAGTCGCAGATACAAATTTTGCGTGATCCGGTTTAATGTTAATTTCTTGATTACCAAAGAACAAAGTCTCTCTTATAGCAACACTGTCGTCTATTGCCTTAAACTTTGGATATTGTGCATACTGACCAATCTGTATACCAGTTTTGTCTTGTATAATGAACCTTGTGTATGTGAGGGGTGCGGTTATGAAACCATGCCTATAGGGAACTATTTGAATAAATCCATTCGCTCCTTCAAGCTTTATCCGTTTAAAAGGTATCCTCTTATTTATAAAATCTTTATCATAGTAATTTGCAATAAGCTGTCTCCTGTCATAAATACAGAGAGTATCATCAAGAAAGAAAAAACTGACAGTCATAGGATATTCACCGGGACCCCGGCCCATAGGAGCAATGCCGGTTAAATACTCTCCTGTGTTTTTATTAAAAACCTGTATCAGATTAGTTTCATCAGCTGATTTAAGCAATAGGTAATCATCTTTGACCAACATAAAATAAATATCCATGAAGTTCCGATCCTTATTTACATAGTTTATATACTTGGGAGTTACAGATAATTTCTGCTTAAACTCCGGCATGATATATCTCTCGGAATCTCCACTCTCTTTTGATTTACAAGAAAACAGTGCAAAAGCAAATATCAATATTATAAGGGTTTTTCTCATTATTTATATTAATTAATCGGGTTTGAGAAACATGGAACATTAAAAAAGCTATACATGATAAACTTTTATGCGTATCATGAATAGCCAAAAGATTATTCAGTCCGTTATTCTTTTGAAGATCATAGCAAAGGCTTAGTCTGACAATTGGGATTCATGATAATTAGTTGAAAAATCATAACCACAATTAGGGCAGATTCCTCTTGTAAGTGTTCCCTTACCCGTTCCATCTAGTCCCTCGAAAAGAGAAGAGCACCCAGGGCAACGAGCGGTACAAATTCCACCACTATTATCACATCTTCCCCAAACACTCCATTCTTCAGCATAAGCTTTAATAGTTACAGCGGCAATCAATAATGCGAACGCGATAAAAAATACTTTCTTTTTCATAATCTTAATAATTAAAAGGTTAATAAATTATAACTCGTAACGGTATAAAACTGGATTTGCACCATAATCTTGTAAAGATGTTATATATAAATATTTACCATTTTCTGCTATAGAGATGGTTCGTGCATATTTATCAAGTTTGTAATTGACAGCAAGCTCTCCTTTCCATGTAAATTTAAAAATTTCTGAAGGTGGAAGATTCATAAACTGAAGCTCATCATAATCAACACCAATTATACCTTGATAGATTATGTAAACGTAGTCGTCGGTTAATACATAACTTGAGTATGTGCGGAAATCCTGATTATTTGCAAATGTCAGCATTGACAGTTCAGGAGTTTCAGTCAATGTAAATCTTGGTGTTAAATGATCAGGACCTGATATCGTTTTTAAATGCTTTAAAGATGAGTTATATATACATATTTCATCTTTATGTAAATCAGCTAGCCAAATCTCTCCATTATTGCGATTTGAGAAAATAAATGCTCCGTTGACCGACCCTGGAAAATATTTGAAATTATTATTTTTCATGTTTCCCGTTGAGTCTTTAGCATCCATATTGTGCTTAGTAAAAGGAGGGATGTTGTTAGAGTAGCCTTCTTCATTAATATACCATAAGTTATAAGATAAATACTCTTTCTTATTCAATATATTTACAGGAATAAGTGTATGGTTATTTTCACGATAGTAGGAAAAGAAATTTGTAATATGAGCCTTTCGTTTATTTAAGGTAGAGTCAATATTTATAGTATACCTGTTGATGCCATCATCCAAATAAAATACATCCTCATCATTGTAATTAATTGTAAAATTTGCATTAATAAATTCGCCTGGTCCTCTTCCTCTAGGTGCAACATGGAATCTGAATGAATTATCCGCCAGTGAGTAGAGATCAATTGCTGATTTATCATTCGTATTATTCTGAACGATTACAATGGAATCTCTTATTACCCAAAATGCTACTGGCATACTTACAGATTCAGAAGAATTTAATTCAATTTTAGTAGGGTTAGTCAAATTGTATGTTTTTGGAAAATCCTCTCTTGTAAAGGAGATCATTTTTACATTTGAGTTATTACAACTGTATAACGAAAGAAACAAAAATGTAATAGTAAAAAGGGTTTTTTTCATAGATATTAGATTAATTATAGTATAAAAAAGGCTAATTTCGGGGGATTATTTACTGTTGTACAATACACTATGTCATTATCAATACAAAAAGTGTCGGCCCCCCTCTGAGTGTCAAAATCCCTCTTTTGGGGCAGTGCCCTATTAAAGGTATTATTTTTTATTACATGTTTGATTGGATTTAAAAAACGATTAAATAGGCTTAGGTCTTCTGTAACTATTTCACTTGTCCCGGGCATCTCTTCTTTGAGTTCTAGCTTAATACCATAGTTCGTCGTTAAACCATTAGGAAATTTCACATCGAGAATAAGTACTTTGGTATTATTTATTGTAGTAGGAACTTTGGAAATCTTAGCGATTTCTACTTGAAGCATCCCGTATTCCATGTACGGATAGTTGTCAAATTTTACATTTACTCTTTGTCCAATTTTAATTTTTCCAGCTCCCTGAAGTGGTAAAAATATCTTACCTGATATTCCTTTATTATTGAAGGGAATAACAGTTAAAACAATTTCGCCTGAATTTATATTTTGATTTTCCTGCCAAAAGCTTGTCAATGACACTTTTCCTCGGATAGGACTAATGAGTACGTAATTCTGCTCCCACTCCGCCATCTGGGAAAGCAAAATATCAAAATTTCCTATTATTGAATTTTCATAACTTTTAACTTTCTCCTCTTTTTCCTGATTCAATTCAAAAAGAGATTGCTCTGCCTGGAGTAAGGATAATCTCATATTTACAATAGAAGATTTAGAACTTTCTAACTGCTGATTGGTAGCAAGAAATCTTGTTCTGCTCTGTTCAATGTCTGTTTGAGCAACTACACCCTGGCTAAATAATAAAGAGTCCCTTTTGTATGATCTTTTTGATAATGAATATTGTTCAGAAGAAATTTTCATCTGTTGCTCGCATAAATTAAGCATTAACCGCTGTTGTTCTATCTGATTCTCTATGATTAATATTTTTTTCTCATGATAATTCGCCTCCATAAAACTTTTATAGTCATTATAACTTTTCAGAAATTGAGTATATGCCGCTTGAATATTCCCCAATTTAAGATTAGCTGGAAATGTATAATTAAAAATAATTTTATCTCTTGTGATTACATTCGAAAAGCCATCACATAAATCCTTTAGAGCTTTATAACTCGAATACTCAGTTGGGCTCTCAATAATTGCAACAATATTATTTGCCTCAACTGAATCTCCGTCTTTAACTAGAAGATTATTAATTCTTCCACTGACTTTTGAGATAATATTTGCCGGTAATATCTCTGATGTAACGGTTATTGGGGCAGTAATTATATCTGGATATTTAAAGAATGAACTTCCAATTATGATAATTAGTACGACAAGAAAAATCACACCTATACCCCAACGAATTATCCACCGCGGAGGTCTGGATAGGATGTCATTAACCTCATCTGAACGGATTTCTATTTTGTAATCATTTTTCTTTGTCATAATTAATTTCCAAGTTCTAGCTGATTTTTTACTAGCTGAAAATAAGCACCTTTAGAAACAGTTAGTTCTTGATGAGTTCCTTCTTCAATAATTTGACCTTTATCCAAAACAACAATTTTATCTGCATTTTTTACTGTGCTTAACCTATGAGCAACAATAATCACCGTTCTACCAATGAAAAATTCATCAAGATTTTCCATTATGACCTTCTCATTATTCGAGTCAAGAGCGTTAGTTGCCTCATCAAAAAAGATAAACTGTGGATCTTTATATACAGCTCTGGTAATTAAAATCCTTTGCTTTTGGCCCTGGCTCAGTCCAACTCCCTCTTGCCCTATCTTGGTATTGTATTTTAGCGGTAGAGACTCAATAAAATCTTTGATATTTGCAATTTCTACGGCTCTGCCTAGCTTTTGTTTGTCAATAAACTCTGCTCCCGGAGCAATATTATTGGCAATTGTATCTGAAAAAATAAAGCCATCTTGCATAACAACACCGCACTGCTTGCGCCAAGAAGTCATGCTCAATTCATTCAGATTATTTTCTCCTAACAATAGCTCTCCTCTAGAAGGAGGATAAAAACCTAACAATAGCTTAATTATTGTTGTTTTACCACTTCCGCTGACTCCAACAATAGCCGTTGTCTTTCCGGAGGGAATTGTTAAATTAATACCCCTTAATACATACTCTTCTCCACTTCCGGCATATTTAAATGAAAGGTTATTAATTAACAGAGCTTTGTCTTTTGGGATTTCAGTTATCAGGGAGCTGTCAACAGCCTCTTCATCATCTTTACCATGTATTTCGGCCAATCTTTCAAGACTAATTCTTGCATCCTGAGTCTGTTGTACAAATCCAATAATTTGAGAAATTGGAGCATCAAGCTGTCCAATAATATATTGCACAGACAACATCATGCCAAGAGTCAAATCACCTTTAATTACTGAGTTTGCTGCAACAACAGTAATAATAATATTCTTAAATTGGTTTATTAATGTTCCTCCAGCTTCCTGATACTGGCCCAATGCTAATCCTTTGGTGCTAATTTTGAACAACTTTGCCTGAATTCTTTCCCACTCCCATCTCTTCTGCTTTTCACAAGTATTAAGCTTAATTTCCTGCATACCGGTGATTAGTTGGATGACACTACTTTGATTGGCTGCATTTTGGGTAAACGATTTGTAATCCAGCTCTCTCCTCCTTTTCATAAACAGAGATATCCAAAGAATATACAGGCCGGAGGCAAAAAAGAAAATTGAGAAAATGGCTATATTATAGTATAGTAGCACAATTCCGAATATTACTATATTGAAAAATGAAAAAAGAATATTGAGTGAAGAACCGGTTAAAAATGTCTGAATTCTTTTATGGTCGCCAATTCTCTGCATTAGATCGCCAGTCATTTTGGTATCAAAAAAACCGACAGGCAAACGCATCAGCTTTATGAGAAAATCCGAAATAAGAGAAATATTGATTCTAGCTCCCAAATGCAATAATATCCAACTCCTGATAAAATTAACAGAAACAGTACTTAATGCTAATACCATTTGAGCAATCAACACCAGCCATATAAAATTTATATTCTTAGTGCCAATACCTATATCGACAATATTCTGTGTTAAAAAAGGTAATATCAATTGAATAAGACTACCAAATATTAATCCGATTATAAGTTGCAGAATAAATTGTTTATATGGCTTTACATATGAGTATAAAAATCCAAAGCCGGTTCTATTAGCCTTCTCTCCTGGTTCGACATAAAACTCAGGGGTGGGTTCCAAAAGCAAAACGATACCCTTATCCTCTCCTCCGGATTTTGTACTTATCCAGGAGCGATTGAATTCCTCTGGAGTAAACGCTGCCAACCGGGCGGCAGGGTCTGCTACATATATTTTTATTCTTTTACCGATACGTTTTATTTTATAGACTACAACAAAATGATTTTGATTCCAGTGAACGATACTAGGCAGAGGTGCTTCGCATAATTCTTGAAAGGATAGTTTAGCTCCCAAGGACTTAAATCCTATACTTTCAGCGGCATTACTTATCCCAAGCATAGATACCCCCTGCCTGGTATATTCACTCCTTTGACGCAAAGTATCGAGACGATATGTCTTGCCATAGTGCTTTGCGACCATTCTCAGGCAGGAGGGACCGCAATCCATAGAATCAAGTTGCTTATATAGATAAAAGGGCATAATCTGAATTTATCGGATACTAAATTTGATTTTAAACATCACCGACAATGGTCTGAGTTTATATGAGTATATATAGTTGGTTACATCGCTATAGCTTGCGTAGTTGAAATTACCAGTATTAAACAGGTTGCGAACCTCTACAATATACTCTATAAGCTCTCTTTTGTGAATTACCTCTGAATCCAAAAAAAACATAGAACGGCTATTTTTAGATAGATAACCGTTGAAATAGTGTTCTCCAGATAGCTTCATGACCAATTTCTTTGAAATTATAAGGTTCAGATTAGCCTGCTGTGTGAGAATATTTATCGGCTTTAGCTGAACAGCATCCATTTCAACCATATTGCGAGTATATATCGCTGAGTAATCCAGTCTGAATGCATTTCCTATTTGTGCTGACAGCTCCATTCCTGTCTTAAGAATTCTAGATTTGGTATCAATAATTGAGCCTTGCCTTAAAACCTCACGAGAGCTACTGCTGTATCCTCCGGACAGAGTTATGGTGCTCCTTATCCCGTCAAAACGCTTGCTTACTCTACCGTCTAATTTGTACCCGTCTGCCACATTGTTTATGCAGTGCGACTCTATCTTGCTTAGTGTACCGGAATAAAGGGTGCCATATATTATATCAGAGTTTCTTATCCAGTATCCGGCATCTAAAGTACCAAAGAGAGAGAGGATAGGATTACCGTAAGTCAATCGAGTTGAGTAGCTTCTATTTTTTGATGTGCCTAATTCACCGGAATTGTTCACTACCATCCTGTAGTTTGTCATAATATACCCGCTATAGGCTTCATTCAGACCTCCCACCGAACTATACAACGAAGCATTTACGAAGAGTTTAAGATTGTTCGAGATGGTAATGTTTACTCCTGCATATGGCTTCATAGAGAGAATGTTTTTTCCCTTGTGTGCTTTAGTAATATTATCTTTCAGTGAGAGGTTAGTATTGTCAATCGGTGCAAAAAGACGTATCGATAGCCACTTCCCTATCTCATAACTTATTCCAGGAGCGACAATAAAATTTAATTTAAGCCACTCAATATTATTCATAAGCGAATCTGCCGGAGTGAGTACGTTACCGCCACTATCTTCCGGATTCAGTGAACTTACTATGTTTTTTAACTCCGCATTAAAGGAGGCAGATAGACTGAATCCCCATGAGTTTATCTTTCTGTATGCAGATAGTGAATTATTCGTGTTAAAGGCTTCTGTTTTAAGATTTTGTTCGATATTTTTATATGGGTATTCTGCTATGCCAAATAACTCAGGATAAAGTAGGGGGGTCACTCTCAGAATAGATGGTGAAGAGTTGAAATTAGTAATGGAAGAGATGTTTAAAGTTAATCTTCGTAGTGGTTTAACTATGTTGAATATATTCCTGATCCTTACATCAGACATTGAATAGCTCTGATTTACCATATCCGGAGGAATAGTGGTTTTACCCATATCATTTTTCCAGTTCCCTCCAATAGAGATACTTTCCTTCAGAAATATTTTTTCAGTATTGGCCTGTAACTCCAGAGAGGCTTCAATATCATTTGTTTTGCGTGATTCGCTGTTGATTTCCGTTAGCACAAGCTCTGGAGTATCCGGGAAAAAATAGGTAGTTACAGAAGATGATTTGGATTTCTGAATATCATGCAGATATTTTCCGTTTAGGCTAAGTTCGTAGTTATTCCCCAATTTACGTACTAAGTTTAGTGATACGGTATGCAAATTGTTGTTGAGAAAACGCTCACTCTTAAGAGGAGGACTGCCGTGAGCAGATATGTTCATCATAGAAACTCCACTTGTCATCTCTCCATAGAAAGATTTTAGTTCACGGGATATTTCATCTCCCGTATTATTCGTTTTATATGTGTTGAGTGTTTGAAATTTTCGTGCAAAGTACATCGCCGTAATCTCACCTGTCCACATTACAGGTTTGTAGCCTGCTCCAAACTGTACAACTGAGCTGAATGTCCCTTTTGCCTTCTCTTTAAGTTTCAAATTTATTGCTGCTGCATCCATGGGCTCTATATCTCTTAGTACTTTTACAGACTGGTGGTTCTCAAGCACCTGTACAGTGGCAATATCTTTTGCCTGAATATTATTGGTGGCAATACCATACCGCCCCTTGAGCATATCCATCCCCTCTACATAAAACTTGTTGATATCCTTTCCATAATATTGTATTCTGCCGTCAACGGCTACATCAATACCTGGCATTCTTTTAAGAACATCACCTATTGAGCGGTCAATAGAGTCAATATAACTGTGAACATAGTAGTTTAGTGTATCTCCTCTTCTGCTTATGGATTCGGCTTTTACAATCACCTCCTTTATATGTAAGGCTTCCTCTTGAACTGATATATTTATGACTTGACTTTTTTTGAGAATAACAATGTCAATTGGCTTGATATTAAAGCCCGTTACACTTATTATCAGCGAATCTGCAATGCCGCTGTAAGATAATATATAAGATCCGTCCTCCTTTGTCATTGTATAGCTGTAGTGAGATTTGCCATCCGTGGTTTTAAGTATGACATTGACATCAGAAAGACTCTCATTTGTGGACTTGTTCTTTACAAATCCGTTAATAGTTATCTGAGCAGTTAGCGAATTTGACAATAAGAGAACTGTGATAAAAGAGAGTATATACCTAATGTTTAGCGCTTTATAAGCCGCGTATTTCATAATTTAAACGGATTAGTTATCAGTGTAATTCTAAAGCCGGAATAGGAGGAAATTGTATCTCTCCTGGCTTTGCTGGCTTTCCTCCCTTATTTATCTCTCTTCCAAATATGGAAGCTAATCCTACAGGGTCTTCCCAGACGAGTCTCTGGAACTTTAAAAACTCCTTTCTGCTACACTTTTGGTGTCTTACATTTTCGTGTAGATAGGAGTAAATTGGAGAGGAAGAGTTTTTAATACCTATAATATCCCATTCAAAATAACCTCTAAGTTCTTTTACCTTAAGGATCATACCAGGTAGTCCGTTAAATTTCCACGGCCCTTCATTAAAAGGAATATTGACAGTAAACCATGCATTATATTCTCTCCCTCTGAAATTTAATTTTGCTTTTAGACAGGGATACCCTAGAATAACCGTGTCACTTCCTGGAATAGTAATCCAATCCATCTTTGGAGTACTCTCCTGATATACAAGTTCGCGTAAAATTCCTGCAGATACAGTAAGCGTACCTTTGGAGGGGTAGTTTTTATAATAATCTTCATAAGTAGCTGTCTCATCTTTATGAAGCCCCAGAACCTGATGGGGACTTATTCCTCCTCTGTGAGATTCTTTTTTTGCTTTGAACATAACAGAGTCCATTTTGTCAGCATTAAGACTATAATATTTGCTCAAACGACTTCCTATCTCAAGAACATATTTGTCAAAAAAAACGCTCTTCTTGGATGTGTCGCGGTAGAACTTATATCTATACACAATAGAATATCTACAGGTATCAATAACAATTTTCTTTTCTGAATCCCTCCAGTATGGGATCTGAGCTGAAAGGGTAAAAGAGAAAACTAATAAAGTAATAAAAATCAGAACTTTTTTCATGATAAAATATTTAGAATCAATAGTGTCTCGCTTAAAATCTAAACTATTATATAGGTCGTTTTTCAACAATATGAAAATTGGAGCATTGCCATTGTCGCTTGTAGAAGATCCTCCTGGTTCTCCAGCATACGCACATCCACAAGAACAAACTCTCTCCCCACCTCTAATTTGATTCATTTCTCTCTTAGAGAGATCATTTTCTTCTAATTTGTTTAATTTTAATTCGTTCATTACTATAAAATTTAATTGTTTTTTAATCAATTGCTTCTAAAATATTTGCTCCAATTGAGTTATACAGATTGTGGTCTGCAAAACATCTATGTTATTTATTTAACATTTATGTATATTTTCCTTAAGTTTGTATGCCTTCTTGCTATTTAGTAAACAATATGAGTTCTCTAGGCTCGTTTTCTATTTGTGCAGAAGGTTTTTATTTGGTTGGCAAAACCGTATTATTTTCTACTGCACAATTATTCTACAATTTTAATGGCATAAATTATTTTTTTTCATCACTATCTCATAATTTGATGGAGACGGACAAATCCACTGCCATATGCATTCATTGCATGGATAACAATCTCTAATTCTTCTCCATGAATAATTGATTATTAGTTCCTTTTGTATTAATTCATAAATATTATTTTCGATTGTTCCTAAAGGTGGAAAGTTGATGTTTGAATATATATTTTTATCAGGCATTATTGTCAGTTTTCCAAAATCGTTGGAATTTATTGCTTGATGAAGAAAAATCTCTCTCCTACACAATTTGCTTTCTTTGAGATCTGGTTTTAAAAGAAATACATTCTCTTCAAAAAATGAAAGATTATTATCATATACTGGAAAAGTATCATAGTTTGTTATATTTTTATTCTTAATCAGGGATATGACAAATTCATATTCTTCAATACTTCTTATCATTAGTGGACACTAATGAAATTGGATGTAAAAGAAACATATGCTAAAAAATGATAAATAAATGTCAATCTATTTTAATACTGAAGTTGATTTTTTTGATAAAAAATAATCATTTTGGACAAATTTTTAATTGAGTATCGAATATTGAAAATCTATTTCAATATTATTATCGTAAATCACATCCATCCGGCAAGTATAGCGCTATTGACTTCCCGTCTCTCAAGATATTAAATATCAAAGGATAACGAACTGTTTTGTTTCTTATAGAATCCCTTATCAACATAAAATTTATATTATTTATATCGCAAATAATATCTCCAGGCATTATCCCAGCAGTAGTATACGGAGATTTAGACTTTAAATACATTACAATGTATTGCTTGTTAACAGAATTATATCTACCGGCTATAATAGGATCATCAATCTTATCAGAATCAGAGCCGTCTAAGATACTTTCATAGTTAATTTTTTTTAACCAAATAGAGTCTTTTTGGAAATCCATATAAATATCAAATGTCTTTAAGAATTCAACTCCAACCAACAAAAGACTTGTTTTGAGCACATAATAATAATTTTTCAAAGGGTTATTATACTCTATCCATATATCTCGTTTAATATGAAGAGTATCTGTTATTAATAGATAATCCTTTGAACTCATTATTATTTTCTTTTTTGACAAAGTAAGGATGGCATTTTCAAAAACATTATCTAATGATATATTCTTGCAAGCTATATCTCCCCTATACCCCGTGTCCATCATTAAGTCTTCTTTAGCCATTATTGTTGTATCTCCCAATTTAAATATAAAAGGGAACTGCTTAATGATATAATTTTTACCTTTTTTTGTCAGCTGTAATACAATATCCGCATCAATTATATCATTATCTGAATTGAACAGTATCCGATTATTGCTGAATTCAAGTTTTAGAGATTTCATACTATCCTGTACTGATACAATTCCGTCTGCGTTAGATCTGCTAATTATTTTCCCCAATGCAGAATTGTCCGGAACTCTCCTGAAACTTTTAAACACTATATCCTTGTTGCCCGCATATACTTTAGTTTGCTCTTTAATATTATCTGTATAATAGAAAGCATCATCAAATCCTCCTACCATAGAGTCTTTAACAGAGCTCTCTCCTTGGTAAAATTTGTCAGAGACAGATGATTTAATAATTAACGAACCACTGGCACCCGTATCAAATATCAGCGTACATGGAATGGTATCGTTTATACATGAATTTATAACTAAGTTGCCATTAAATTTATTAATGTAAAAATTTGATTCTACTTTATGATTATAATTAACAGATGCAGATTTGTTTTCACTGCAAGACTGAAAGATTATACAGGCAATAAAAAATACTTTGAAATATATCATTTTCTATAACAATAAAAAGTGGGTATCAGATTGCATAAGAATCATATCACAATCTTGTATTTATCTGATACTAAATTTAATTTTAAAAATCACTGATAACGGACGCAGCTGGTAATTAAATATATAGGAAGTGACTTCGTTGTAAAAGGCCGAATTAAAATTCTTTGTATTAAAGAGGTTTCTAGCCTCCAATGTATATTCAAATTTTTTAGTCTTATAATTTGCACTTGCATCTAAAAAGAGCATTGAACGATTGTTGCCGGAAACAGAGCCGTTATAGTAGTGCTCTCCAGCAATTTTAAAAGTTAACTTTTTTGCAATAATAAAATTCAAATCTGTTTTTTGGGAAAAAATATTTATAGAGAGTAAATTATTATTGCTTATTTTACTGTTGCTAAGACTATAATCTGCTATATAATTGAAACGGAAAGCTTCGCCGAGTCTTGTGCCTAAATCTATCCCGGTATTAAGTATAGTATATTCGGTATTCATTACGGTCCCTTGTCTTAAAACATCTCTGTAAGAACGGTTAAACCCGCCGGTAAGAGTTATTGTTGTTGCAATGCCGTCAAATCGTTTACTTATCTTCCCGTTTAATCTGTATCCTTGAGATATATTGTCAATATTAAAAGACTCGATTTTACTCAATGTTCCTGTATATTGAGTACCATACATTGTATTTGATTTATTTTTCCAATAAGTACCTTCTATAGATCCAAATAAAGATAAGATTGCATTTCCATAGCTCAAATTGGCCGAATAATTCTGATATTGAGACTCACTTATATTCCCGGATCTATTAAGAATCATTCTGTAGTTACTCATAATATATCCGCTGTAAGTATCATAAAGACCACCAAAATTATTACTCAAAGAAGCATTTGCATAAAATTTAATATTATTTGATATATATTTTACTATTCTTGCGTAAGGCCGAATAACTACTTTATTCATTTGATTTGTATTTCCGATAATTTTGTCATCAACATTCAAACTCATAAAATCTATAGGAATATTTAAACTGATTTCAAAACTGTTAGTTTTAACGTAACTTATCCCAGGAGATAAAATAGCATCTACCTTTCTCCAGTTTATATCGTTTTGCAAAGAATCTGCCGATGGGTAAAGTGTGCCGGTATTGTCTGACGGATTAAGAACACTGCTCATTTTGTGTATATCTGCATTAAATGAGGCCGAGCAAGAAAATATCCATGAATTGATGGGCTTAAATATATTTATGAAATTTGATGTCCGAAATTGTTTATTTTCTAAATATTGTGAAGCATTTTTAAAAGAATTATTATCTATTCCAAATATTTCTGGATAGAGAAAAGGGGCTATAGTTAAGGTTGATGGCGTAGAGTTATAATCTGATATTGATGAAAAGTATACAGACAAATTTTTAAACGGTTTGATAAAGCTAAATTCATTTTTAAACCGTATACCAGAAAGGTCATAATTCTGGTTAACAGTATCAGATGTATTTATTATTTGTCCGTAATCTTTATTCCATGCTCCTCCAAAAGAGAGATTCTCTTTTAAATATATTTTTTCGGTGTTTGCTTTAAGCTCAACACCAATTTCGGCATCATTTAATCGTTTGGACGCTTCACTTTGTTCAACGATGACCAAAGATGAGGTTTCCGGGAGATAATAAGTGGTTATGGATGAAGCCTTAGAGGTTTGAAGGTCGTGTACATATTTACTGTTTACACTAATTTCGTAATTATCGTTTAACTTTCGGAGAACATTTGCAGAAACTGAATGGACGTTATTATTTAGGTAGCGCTGCTTGTCTATCGGAGGAGTGCTTGGAGTTAAGATGCCTAATATAGAAGCGAATCCATCCATTCCTCCATAAAATGACTTCAATTCTCTGGAAACGTCATCTCCTACATTATTTGTTTTGTATGTATTAAAAGTTTGAAACTTACGGGCAAAATACATTGCAGTTAACTCGCCTGTCCACATTGCAGGTTTATATCCACCTCCCAGCAGGACTGTGGAGTTGAATGTTCCTTTGGCTTTCCCTTTGAGTTTTAAATTTATTGCCACATCATCAGAAATTTGCAAATGCTTTAATGCTTTAATTGGTTGATGATTTTCTAGTACCTGAACAGTGGCAATGTCCTTTGCTGCAATATTATTTGTAGCAAGTCCATACCTGCCCTTGAGCATATCCATCCCCTCAACATAGAACTTGTTTATTGCTCTTCCGTTATATTTTATTTCGCCGCTTTTTTCCACATCAATTCCAGGCATTTTCTTCAAAACATCTCCTATTGTACGGTCTAGTGAATCTATAAAGCGGGCAACATAATAATTAAGGGTATCACTCCGCCGGGTAATCGGCTCTGCTTTAACTATTACCTCACGAATTTGCAAGACCTCCTCTTCAATCAAAAAATTAACTGATTGGTTTTTTCTTGCAACAGTAATCTTTTGTGCTTTAATATTAAAACCTACAACATTAATCATAATACTATCTGCACTGCCGGAATACCTTAATTGATATGTGCCGTCATCCTTTGTCGTAGTATAGCTGTGAATTGATTTGCCATCTTTTGTTTTTAGCAAAACATTTACTGCAGGCACCTTATCCTTCGTGGTTTTATCTCGCACAACACCACTAATTGTTACTTGCGAAAATACATTTATAGAGGACAAAAAAACAATTATAACTGAAAGTAATATATTCTTCATACTACTATTATTTATTCTAATTCAAGAGCTGGAATAGGAGGGTATTTTATATCTCCTGGTTTACCTGGAGAATTGCCTACTACCCATTTTTGTCCGAATGAAGTACTTAATGCGATTGGATCCGACCATGAGAGCTTTTGAATCTTCAAATATTCTTTTCTGGAGCATTTTTGTTGAAGTACACCATCGTGAGCATAGGTGTAAATTGGCCTGGACGACTTCTTTATTTCGATAATATCCCATTCAAAAAAACCGGTACTCTCTCTCACACTTAATATTAATCCCGGTAATCCCTGGAATTTCCACGGCCCCTCATTTATAGGTATTTGAGGTGTAAACCATGCATAGTACTTCCGGCCTCTAAATTTTAACTCTGCCTTAAAGCATGGATAGCCAAGAATTATAGTGTCTTGTTCCTGAATGATGTTCCAATCCATTTGTGGAATACTCTCTGTATAAATAAACTCTCTTTGCAGTATGCCGGAACACACTGTCAACAGCCCTTTTTGTGGATAGTCTTTATAAAAATCATCATAATTTGCCTTTTCATTTGATTTAAGCCCCAGCTTCAAGTGTGGACTTATTCCGCCGTGGCCTTTACTTTTAACGAATACAGAATCCATCTGATCTGCTAAATAGCTATAATATCTACTTGATTTATTCCCAACCTCCAAAACGAATTTATCAAAAAAAGGATATCGTCGTGTTGTGTCTGTGTAGAATTTATATTTATAAAGCATAGAGTATCTGCAAGTATCTATGATTTTTTTATTTTTAGAATCTCTTAAATACGGCCCAACAAGTTGTGCCGATAATATCTGCGGCAATAATAAAAGAAAAAGAATTAGTAATTTTTTCATGCGGTGATTCTATTAATAATGGGGGTATCACTTTCAAGACACCCCCTAATTTAATCGTTAATAATCAATAAAGATGACAGGGAACTACTAACCAAATATCGTTTGTTCAGTCCATGGCACATTTGGCGAATAACCTCCATTTTCACCAATTGCATAGTTTGCACGGCCATTATCATTTGTAGAAGATCCTCCATCTCCAGCATACGCACATCCACAAGAACAAACTCTCTCCCCACCTCTAATTTGATTCATTTCTCTCTTAGAGAGATCATTTTCTTCTAATTTGTTTAATTTTAATTCGTTCATTACTATAAAATTTAATTGTTTTTTAATCAATTGCTTCTAAAATATTTGCTCCAATTGAGTTATACAGATTGTGGTCTGCAAAACATCTATGTTATTTATTTAACATTTATGTATATTTTCCTTAAGTTTGTATGCCTTCTTGCTATTTAGTAAACAATATGAGTTCTCTAGGCTCGTTTTCTATTTGTGCAGAAGGTTTTTATTTGGTTGGCAAAACCGTATTATTTTCTACTGCACAATTATTCTACAATTTTAATGGCATAAATTATTTTTTTTCATCACTATCTCATAATTTGATGGAGACGGACAAATCCACTGCCATATGCATTCATTGCATGGATAACAATCTCTAATTCTTCTCCATGAATAATTGATTATTAGTTCCTTTTGTATTAATTCATAAATATTATTTTCGATTGTTCCTAAAGGTGGAAAGTTGATGTTTGAATATATATTTTTATCAGGCATTATTGTCAGTTTTCCAAAATCGTTGGAATTTATTGCTTGATGAAGAAAAATCTCTCTCCTACACAATTTGCTTTCTTTGAGATCTGGTTTTAAAAGAAATACATTCTCTTCAAAAAATGAAAGATTATTATCATATACTGGAAAAGTATCATAGTTTGTTATATTTTTATTCTTAATCAGGGATATGACAAATTCATATTCTTCAATACTTCTTATGATAAAGCAATATGAGAAGTGATTTTGAGAGTTTTTTTCTTTTATTAATATGTTATTGAGTTTATTTATGTTTTCTTCTAAATTATCACAGATTATCTTCAGTTTAACGCCTTGCTTATTAAAAACATCAAGTATTCCAATATCTTTAATGTTTTGCAATAATGTTAATACATAAATATCTTTATCATCAGTTGTAGAAAACAGATTTGTAAATTTTAAATCTATAATTGACTCCAAATTTTCAGTAACAATATTAATAACTCTAAGATATTGAGTTGAGAATTTTTTTATAATAGCAGTAATATCATTATTGTCAAATTTCTTATCTGATAAAATAGGATATAATATTTGATGATAATACTTTTTATTATCACTATTTCCAGTATCTCCACCAGTATATATTGTTAAAGATGTAAAATACTTTAATATGCCCTCTCCTAAATTTAGATTTTTATCCTTTAGCGACCGTTCTATCTCATTTTGGATATTTAGAAGAGGAGGAAATGAAACAATTTTCTCGTTAATATCATTTATAACTCCATAGCCTCTGCTAGTAATCATATTAATAAAGTTTCTCTCATCTTCCGGCATAATAGTTAAATCTACCTCAGTTGAATATAAGTTATTAATATCCAATAACATTAGACATATTCTTGATGTTCCAGATGTTATCACAAACTCGTTTGAAACAAAAGTTTTAGAATTGTATAGTAATCCCGTATCGTGCTTAATCCAAATAAAAGTATCAGAAAATAATGTCAGTTTTTGCATAATAATTGATTTCCTTAAGCTTTATTCCACTATTACATCATTCATCAATTTTGCGTATAATTCCGGGTGGCTTGCCAAGTGGTTAAGGCAATATGACGAATAATCGTCAAATGAGTCCTTATTCATATACCCTTGACATATCGGCATTTTGTCACTTTCAATACCTTTTATGTAGTATAAACATTGTATACAACTCTTATTCCTGTAACAAACAGCACATTGTCCTGCCAATTTATCTAGGAAAGTGTTATATTTATTAGCAATATCATCAAAATTTAACAGAACATCCTTTTTTGTGATTTGACCAAGAAAAAAAGTGTGGTCAATTTTTTCGCATTGTATTATTTTACCATTAACAGTTATAAACATCTTTTTACTAAAAGGGCTACATGTACCAGACGGAGTATATACATAATTATTTTCGTCAATGAAGAGTGAGTTGTAGTCCTTGAAAACATTTCCACTATATTGGTGCAAATAGAGTAGTAAGTCATGTGTTTTTGGCTCCGACAAGAATAACTCCTCTGAAAGTTTTGCGTAATTTTCTGAAGCCATTAAGCTTTCACGTTTATTTTTATAAGTTCTCTCAAACTCCTCAATCATATTTGGTTTTATTCCAGAGTTGTTTAGTTCTGAGATTGTTGGTTGCTTACCGAATTCTTTCTTAATAAAAGAAAAAACATTCTCAACACAATTTCTTTTATGAAGGACAGAGTTAAAATTTACATGATTTAGAAAATATTCAGGATACATTCGTTGAAGAAGTTTAACATTTTTAAAGACTTTTTCAAATGAATTTTTCCCGGACTTTGTTACTCGATAACTTTGTGAAAATTCATCTCCATCTAGACTAATGAGCAAATTTATTTTCTTTTCTACCAAATAATCCATATACTTATAAAGTAACATGGCATTTGTTGTCATAGAAAAAATAAAGTTTCTTGAAACTCTAATTTGTTCAACATAATCTATAACAGATTTTATTAACTTCATGTTTAATAGTGGTTCACCACCATAGAAGCTTATATATGTCTTCTGATTTAACGATGCTGTGTTGTTGTTTTCCCAAATATTTACTAGATAATCTAATATTAATTTTGCTTGATCAAAGGTCATGTATTTTAATTCCCTTTTGTCGTAGCCAAAATACAAATCCCCATATCCACAATACTGGCATTGAAGATTGCATGCATCTGTGACTTCAAATGTAATTTGCTTAAGGTTTACTATGTTATTCTTGACCTCATCAGCATCAATTCTTCTAAAATTCATGTTTTTTGAATGATTATTATAAAATACCCCAAAAATATGTAGTATATACAGACGAATTATTCTTTTTATGCAGGACGGTTTTCGCCTAAAAGACTTAATTCAAATATTATAGAATTCTCTTTTTCAAACTTAAGAAAAATTGGAGTGAAAGAATTATCTAAAACGTTAGCTATGCAATAGTTATGTTCAATAGGAGCGCAATTAGTTGATAATCTATAGCATATAAATATTTAGCTATGCAAAAGTTATGCTTTTGCAATTATGATTATATCAATAAAATGATTAAAGAAGTTATTTAGAACTAAAATGGGAGCTTTCTTTACTAGAAATTTTTTCTTTCAATTTCGCGTTTACTGCCCTTATCCGAGGAGGAGATGAGCAAAGAAATTTTGCTATATCTTGGGACGAATAACCGTAATCTTTTAATATTAAGATTAGTTTTTCCATATCAGATAGTTCTGAAATATATTTAAGATTTGGATTGTCTTTAAACAGTCTCTCATCGTTTGCAATAATAGAATACTTATTTTTTGTTTTTGACTTAATATTATCAATTGATTTATTAATTTTCTCAAACAACTCTGGAGATATTTTTCTATTCTTACAGTTTTGATTATAAACATCGTCCGTGAACTCTACTAATAGCTCTGCCGGAATTAACATTAATTCATTTAGCAGTTTACATTTTTTTAATTCTTGTTCATCAATTATAATCTGGTTTTCGGCTGATAAAACCCTTTTTCTATAATAAAAAAATCTCTGAGTGAAAAATATGATCCCCGTAGTAGAAAAACAAAATAAAACAATACTTAAAACCAAAAGAAAGTTTTTGTATCGCTTATTTGTGGATAACTGATCCTCTAAAAATGAAGCGTTGAATTTTTTTTCAATTTCTAGTTCTCGGTGTAATGCAATATTAGAATAGGCTAAGATATAATACTTGTATGCTTTTTTGTAATTTTCGTAAGCATCAATATAGTTTCCTCTTAATACATTGATGTCTGCAAGATATTTATAATAGAAGTGATTTTCTGTCGATAAAGAATCGTCAATGGCTCGAACCGCAAGTTGGCTATAAAGAAGCGAACTATCTGATTTACCACTTCTTTTATAGTATGAAGAAAGAGTATAGTACAATTTAGGTTTGTCGATTATTATTGACTCTTTTTCCGTTAATCGGATAATTTTTTTTGTATACTCTGCTGATATGTTGAACTCTTTTTTTGCTGAATAGTAACCAGCCAGGGCGTTGTACAAATTGTACTGAATTTCCGGTGACAGGTTGGCTGATTCTTCAAAACCAATAATGTTCTTAAGGGCATCTTTGTACTTTTTCTGAGCAAGGTATGTCCAAAAAAGCTCCAGCCTCACATTTTGCTCGTCTTTGATTCGTTTTAACTCAACACTTATATCACGGGAAATTAGAAGATATTTCTCCGAGTTATTATAGTTTTGTTTTACACAATTTAACTTTCCAAGATATAGATATATTTTGCTTGCGAGAATCTTATTGTTCAGTTTGTGGTTTTTGTACAAGCTCTCAGATTGTTTTATATAGAAATAAGCATCTGGATTGGATTTATTTATGTTAAATAATGCGATACCCTTGTACAGTGATGAGCGGCAATAGTTATTCCACTCTTTTTTATTTTCGTACCATTTTAAGGGGTATGAAATAATTGAATCATTATTGAAAGTTCCATAGGACTCATTAACCGCAGTGGAATATAGCAGATAATAATATGCTTTATTACCTTCGGACATATTTGAGGTGTCAATGTTTTTTAAGTTGTAAAGGATATTTTGACTATCGTCGTATACAATTTTATCCAGTTTGTTTAGTTTGCTTTTGAGGGTAATATCCTCTTTACTATAAGGATTACAGGACACAACAAATACAAGCACAGAAAGGACTAATAAGAGATATTTCATATTTTCTGCTTTATTAAACTCTTATAACCAATACAAAACTATTTAAAGACTTATTAAAGAATTAAAAAAATCATTATTATCACATAATTATGTATTTACAAATCAAAATACCCTATCCTTTCATTCCCATCCTTATCAAAATTAATCAGATAGATTCTCTGCTCATCCTCGTCAAGGGCAAATCTATATACACCGCCGTTAATCTGAAAAGACTTAACCGGATTACCTTCCCAGTCATAAACATAAATATAATTACCAGTATTATTCTTTTTATGGTCTTTAAATTTTTTGCCTGAGAAGATCATATATATATAATCATCAGTTGTCTTAATATCCCAAAAACCCACATAAGACTCGTTTGAAGTAGTATATGTATTATCTTTTCGTCTAAGTAATGTGGGTGGTAATAATCTAATCTCTTTATTGAGGCTGATTCTATCTCCATTCAGAGAGAATATCTCAATAATTGCACCTGTAAAAGTCGCAGATACAAATTTTGCGTGATCCGGTTTAATGTTAATTTCTTGATTACCAAAGAACAAAGTCTCTCTTATAGCAACACTGTCGTCTATTGCCTTAAACTTTGGATATTGTGCATACTGACCAATCTGTATACCAGTTTTGTCTTGTATAATGAACCTTGTGTATGTGAGGGGTGCGGTTATGAAACCATGCCTATAGGGAACTATTTGAATAAATCCATTCGCTCCTTCAAGCTTTATCCGTTTAAAAGGTATCCTCTTATTTATAAAATCTTTATCATAGTAATTTGCAATAAGCTGTCTCCTGTCATAAATACAGAGAGTATCATCAAGAAAGAAAAAACTGACAGTCATAGGATATTCACCGGGACCCCGGCCCATAGGAGCAATGCCGGTTAAATACTCTCCTGTGTTTTTATTAAAAACCTGTATCAGATTAGTTTCATCAGCTGATTTAAGCAATAGGTAATCATCTTTGACCAACATAAAATAAATATCCATGAAGTTCCGATCCTTATTTACATAGTTTATATACTTGGGAGTTACAGATAATTTCTGCTTAAACTCCGGCATGATATATCTCTCGGAATCTCCACTCTCTTTTGATTTACAAGAAAACAGTGCAAAAGCAAATATCAATATTATAAGGGTTTTTCTCATTATTTCCATATCATTTATATTATACCAAACCAAAATTATAGTATAATATTTAATATTCACTTACTTTATCCTTAAATTTTTCTTAATTAAAACTTAAAACTCCTCTTTTTTTATAATTGATTTTCAATAATTAATAAAAATATATGGTTTGAGAAAAATTTTAAACAAAAAAAAAGAGGCCTAAGCCTCTTTCATCATCTGCAATGCCCCGGTGAACTTGGCCACCTTATCTCTGGCATAGGGGAGTTTTATAGTCAAGCTTTTTTTGTTCTGAGATGGGGTTTCATACATTGCGTCAACCATTATGGCCTCACAGATTGACCGCAATCCTCTCGCTCCAAGTCTAAACTCAATTGAAGTATCTACAATATAGTCAAGTACCTCCTCTTCAATATTCAACTTAACACCGTCCATCTCAAAAAGTCTCTCGTACTGTTTTACCAGAGCATTCTTTGGTTTTGTGAGAATGTTTCTGAGAGCTGTTCTGTCAAGCGGCTCAAGATATGTGAGAACCGGAAGTCTTCCTATTATTTCAGGGATAAGGCCGTACGATCTAAGATCCTGAGGAGCAATGTATCTCATAAGATTCTCTCTGTCAATATGCTCGGTCTTCTGAGAGGCTCCGTAGCCCACCACCTGAGTGTTCAATCTCTGTGATATCTTCCTCTCAATTCCCTCAAAAGCTCCTCCGCATATAAAGAGAATATTCTTGGTATCAACAGCTATCATCCTCTGCTCAGGATGCTTTCTTCCTCCCTGAGGCGGAACATTCACAACGCTACCCTCAAGCAGTTTAAGCATCGCCTGCTGAACCCCCTCCCCTGACACATCTCTGGTAATTGACGGATTATCGCCCTTTCTCGCAATTTTATCTATCTCATCAATAAATACAATACCCCTCTGTGCCCTTTGAACATCATAATCGGCCTCCTGCAACAGCCTTGTCAGGATACTCTCAACATCCTCCCCCACATATCCGGCCTCTGTAAGAACTGTAGCATCCACAATAGTAAAAGGGACATCAAGCATTTTTGCGATGGTTCTTGCAAGAAGAGTCTTTCCTGTTCCGGTACGGCCAACCAGAAGAATATTTGATTTCTCCAGATCCAGATCATCTCCGTTATTACCGTTAATTCTTTTGTAATGGTTATATACAGCAACAGAGAGATACTTCTTTGCCTCCTCCTGACCAATTACATAATCGTCCAGGAAGGCAGTAATCTCTTTTGGTTTGAGCAGGGGTTTTGCCGATGTTTTCTTCTTCCCCTTTTTTGCGGCAAGGGCCTCTCTGGAATAATCTATCGCCTGCTGAGCGCACTCATTACAGATAGATGCAATTTCACCTGCAATAAGCACATCAACCTCACTCTTACCCCTTCCGCAAAAAGAGCAATAATCTGTGTATTTGGAGGCCATCTATTTCTTAGCTTTAATAAGAATTTCATCAATCATGCCGTACTCCTTCGCCTCCCTGGCATTCATCCAGTAATCTCTGTCTGCATCTTTTTCAATCTGCTTTAGTGATTTGCCTGAGTGAAGTGCAATTATCTCATACAACTCCTTTTTAAGAGTAACAATCTGTCTGGCTGTTATCTCAATATCACTTGCCTGACCCTCTGCACCTCCCATAGGCTGATGAATCATCACCCTGGAGTGAGGAAGTGCAGATCTTTTGCCGTTTGCACCTGCGGTAAGAAGAATGGCAGCCATTGAAGCGGCCATACCTGTACATATAGTTGCAACCTCAGAAGATACCAACTGCATTGTGTCATAAATACCCAGTCCTGCATAAACTCCCCCGCCGGGAGAGTTTATGTATAACTGAATATCGGCTTTTGATTCTGTAGAATCCAGATACAGTAGCTGAGCCTGGATTATGTTGGCTACATCGTCAGTGATGGGTACACCCAGAAAGATGATTCTGTCCATCATCAGACGGGAAAACACATCCATTGCAGCAACATTTAGTTGTCTCTCCTCAATTATTGTAGGATTGATATAGGCGCTGCTTATTGAGTTAAACCTGTGCAGTGAAAGACTGCTTATGCCTTTGTGATGAACTGCATATTTTTCAAAATCTGTAGCCATATATTTTTTATTAGTTTGTCATTTCACGAAGTTTCTCAACAGAGACACTCTTTTTGTCAAGTTTTACGACAGACCTTACATATCCTATCACCTTATCCTCCTCTACCTTGTCAAATATTCTTCTCCCCTCTTTCTCATTTGAAAGCAGAGACTCTGCATACTGATTAAGTTGCTCTTCCGGTACATTTGGAAGACCATACATAGCAAACTGGTATGCTGCTATGCTCTTTGCCTGGGCAAGCAAATCTTCACGGTTTACATCCAGTTTCTGCTCTTTAACAAAGTACTGCCTTATCATCTGCCAGCGGAAATCTTTAAGGAACAGGCCAAAATCCTTCTCAATCTCCTCCATAGAGAATTTACCCTCGTTAGCAGTGAAAAGCCAGCGTTTCAGGAAATTTTCAGGTACTGTAATGGCGGCTTTCTCGATAAGATAGTCACGCGCATCAAGCATAAACCTGTAGTCGCTCTCCTGAGCATATTCAGCCTTCATTCTCTCTACAATTTTTGCATCAAGCCCCTCTTCATTTGTTACAACACCCTCACCAAACATTTTGTTGAAAAGATCCTGGTTAATCTCAGGCTCAACAAACCGTTTCACCTCTTTAACAATTATCTTCCACATTGGCTCAACTGTTGACAGCTCCTCTTTTTTAATTTTAAGAAGAGCGGCTCTGTCGGCCTCATTTGTAAAGGTCTTGTTAACATCTACCTCAATTTCATCTCCTGCTCTCTTGCCCATAAACTGCTTCTTGATCTTTTTGTCCTCAATTGATCTAAGTGCAACATATGTTCCCTCTACTCTGTTTTCTCCCTGAATGAGATCTGCAATGATAAAGTCCTCCTCCTGATCAATTGATTCAGCAACACCCAGCTGACCAAATTGTCTCAGTACATTACTTTTATATTTTGCAATTTCATCTTTTGAAAGATCAGCTTCGTAGTATACAATTTTGTCATCTGCAGAGAGAGCTATATCAACTTTAGGTGCAAGAGCTATATCAAAAATAAACTCCATATCTTCACCGGCCTTCCAGCTTACCGGCTTCTGCTCTGTCTCGTTTGCAAGAGGCTCACCAATAATGTTTAGTTTGTTATCATTGATAAAGTTGTTCAGCCCTTCTGAAATAAGATTATTCACAGCGTCCACCATTGCAGACTGACCGTGCATCTTCTCAATCATTGACATTGGAGCCATACCTTTGCGGAAACCTTTGATGTCTGCATTTCTGCGATAGTCTCCAAGAATCTTCTTAATTTTGGGAGCATAGTCATCGTTTCCTATGGTAAGAGAAACCATAAGCGTTAGATCTTCAGCTTGTTTCTGTGTAACTTTCATCGTTTATTTTGTTTTGTATTATCTCAAATAAAATCAAAGCAGACCACCCGATGGGTATCTGCTTTTGAGTGCGGGCAAAGGGACTCGAACCCCCACGCCTTTCGGCACCAGATCCTAAGTCTGGCGCGGCTACCAATTACGCCATGCCCGCTTTGGGGAATGCAAAGGTAAAACATTTTTTTAAACTTCCAAAAGCATCTTAACAAATGCCCAGTTATCTTTTGTCTCTGAATATAAAAATTTCAATCCGCACCTCTCTCCCTCCTCTCTGACAATCTTAATATCCTCACTGTAGAAACCACTTAACAGAAGGTGAGCTCCGGGTAACATAGCCGCAACATATGTTTCCATATCTTTTACAACAATATTTCTGTTGATGTTTGCAAGAACGAGTGAGTATTTTCCGGTGCTGTTAAGTACTCCTGCATCACCGTGCAGCACTCTTATTTTGGAGGAGACTCCGTTTACTGCAGTATTTTCCAGAGAGGAGCTTACTGCATCAATATCGTTATCAACAGCAATCACCTCTGATGCTCCCATCTTTGCAGCCAGAATAGCCAGAATTGATGTTCCGCAACCCATATCCAGAACCCTGATACCATTAACCTCCTCCTTCATCAGATTGGAGGCCACCAGGTGTGTTGTCTGGTGATGTCCGGTACCAAAGGCCATTTTTGGATCAATGATAATATTGTATTTGGTATCCGGAAGATCTTTATGGAAACTTGCCTTTACAGTACAGAGATTGTCCACCACCAAAGGGGGAAAATTGGATTCCCAAAGCGCATTCCAATTCTCTCCCTTTACCAGTGAATATTCAATTTTTGAAGAGAAGGCATCAAAAAGAGAGAGACTCTCCTTCAGAGCAGAAAAGTCATCATCTCTGAAAAGCTGAGCCTTTATGTATCCCTTAACAAAAGGTGACTCTGCAGAGAAACTCTCAAATTCATAATCTCCCATTACAGCAAGAACTATTTCAGAATTCTCTTCAGTAAATGGTCTGAGCTCAACTGATACCTCTATGTAATCCATCAGAATGATTTAACAATTTCAATAAAGTCTTTTGCATCAAGAGAGGCCCCGCCAATTAAACCTCCATCAACATCATCTTTGGAGAATATCTCTTTTGCATTTGATGGTTTGCAGCTTCCGCCATAGAGTATTGGAATTCTGTCTGAGTGATCTCCAAATTTATCACCAATTACTCTCCTGATATATGCATGCATCTCTTCGGCCTGGTCAGAAGTGGCTGTCATCCCTGTGCCAATAGCCCATACAGGCTCATATGCAACTATAACATTATCCAGCTCAACTCCTCTTAATCTGTAAAGAACATCTTTAATCTGTTGTGCAACAACTTCAAAATGTCTGTGAGCCTCTCTCTCCTCCAGTTTCTCACCCACACAGAAAATTGGTTGCATTCCCTCATTAATCACAAGATTAATTTTTTTATACAGACTTTCACTGTTCTCAGCATAATACTCTCTTCTCTCTGAGTGGCCCAGAATAACATATTTACAGCCGAGATTCCTCAGCATAGATGCAGAGACCTCGCCGGTATAGGCACCTTTGTCATGATCTGCACAATTCTGAGCTGCGAGAGCAATTTTCATCCTGTTCTCTTTCATGTATTTTCCCAATACCGCAAGATGTGTGAAAGGTGGTGCAATTACTATCTCTACATCAGATTCAATACCTCTTGTAAGAAATTCTAGTTGCTTAACAAGTACCTCTCCCTCCGGCATCAGGGTATTCATTTTCCAGTTGCCGGCAACAATTTTTCTTCTCATCGCTGTGATTTTTTTGGTTTTGTTTGATGACACAAAAATAACAATTTTTTTTGCACTATCTTCGCAGGGTTAAATTGATAACAGAGAGTTGAGACCAGGGAAATCATACTTCAGAATATACGCAGCAATTGCCGTTTCACTTGTTGTTCTGATAATAATGAATCTAATTCTGGGCTCTGTTATTATCCCTGTCAGAGAGTTATTTGCCTCTATAACAAACAACTCATCAATATCCTATGTTAATGATATTTTGTGGAATTTCAGGATTCCAAAGGTTATCACTGCTCTATTGGCAGGCGTTGCACTCTCTGTTTGCGGTCTTCAGATGCAGACCCTTTTCAGAAACCCGCTTGCAGACCCCTTTATACTGGGAATAAGTTCCGGTGCCGGACTAGGAGTAGCCCTCTTTGTAATGGGCTCATCGGCCTTTGGCATTTCTATGGCCGGCAGCATTTTTTTTAACCTGGGAATTGCAGCTGCAGCCTGGGCAGGAGCAGCCGGAGTCACCCTTTTGATACTTCTTGTATCTCACCGTCTAAAGGAGAACTCTTCACTGCTTATTTTTGGCATCATGATTGGCAGTATTACAAGTGCAATAATTACTTTGATACAATATTTCTCATCCTCTTCTGAATTAAAGGCCTTTGTCACATGGACAATGGGGAGTTTCTCAGGCCTTACCAGTGCTCAGATCTGGATAATGTCTATGCTGGTTTTTCCCGGTATAGTGCTCTCTGTCTACAATATAAAAGAGTTAAATATCCTTCTTCAGGGAGAGGCCTATGCAAAAAGTCTGGGACTCAATCTTGAGAGAACACGCAGAAGAATACTTATTGCCACCACTCTTCTTGCCGGCAGTATTACTGCTTTTTGCGGTCCAATCGGCTTTATAGGAATAGCAGTACCTCACATTGCAAGGCTACTCTTCAGAAATGCAGATCATAAAGTACTGGTACCCGCCACAGCCCTTACAGGAGCAGCAATTATGGTATTTACAGATATGGTTGCTCAACTCCCCGGACAATCCGGAGTAATCCCGATAAACACAGTAAGTGCCCTTATTGGAGTTCCGGTAATTTTATATTTAATTATGAAAAGCAGATTTGCATGAGCGGAGAACTTCTCATAATGGAAAGCCTCAGGCTGGGATATGACAGGGAGATCTACGGACCTGTTGACGCCTCTGCTTCTCCCGGAGAGATGATAGCTTTGGTTGGGCCGAATGGTGTGGGGAAAAGTACTCTTCTTAAAAGTATTTCCGGTATCCAGCACTTCAGGTCAGGTGTGATCAGATTAGACTCAAGAGATATCAGAAAAATAGGCCACACAGAGATTGCCTCCCTCATCTCTTTTGTACCTTCTCAAAGCCCCAGGGCAAAGAACCTATCTCTTTTTGATATGGTATCATCCGGCTGTTTCAACAGAACAAACTGGCTGGGAGAGACCACAGAAGAGGACAGGATGCTGATTATTGAGACGCTTGACAGAGTTGGGCTAAACGGCTTTGCAGAGAGAGACTCCAGCCAGCTTAGTGACGGAGAGTTTCAGAGAGCTGCAATAGCCCGCTCTTTAGTTCAGCAAAGTGGTATAATTCTTCTTGATGAGCCAACAGCCTTCCTGGACATTGAGAATAAGCTGATAATAACAAGGTTGCTCAAAAAGCTTGCAACAGAAGAGAAGAGATGTATAATATTCTCAACCCACGACCTGCAACTAGCAATAAAACTGTGTGACAAAATCTGGCTTATGGGGAGCGATGGCTTTCACCAGGGAGCCCCTTCAGAATTAATAGAAAATGGAGCCTTTGATACTATGTTCAAAGACTCCACTCTAAAATTTGACAAAACCCTTTATACCTTTGTCTAGAATGTAGTTGGCGTTTCCGGTTTTGGCGCTGTCTCAAACATTTTTGCAATAGCTTTTGCCAGTCTCTTTACACCCTCCTCAGTTCTCTCTTCATTCATAAAAGAGAAGTTAATCCTCATTGTATTCTTACCTGAACCATCGCAGTGGAAGGCCTCTCCAATAACAAAGGCCACATCCTCCTTGATTGCAACATTAAACAGCTCAGTAGCATCATATCCCTCAGGAAGAGTTACAAAGAGGAAGAGGCCACCCTCAGGTGTTGTCCACTTAACCCCTTCAGGCATATATTTTTCGAAACAAGAGATCATATGGTCTCTCTTTATTCTGTACATATCGATTGTCTTCTTGAGATTTTTGTCAAAAAGGCCCTTCTCAAGATATCTTGCGGCAACTGCCTGATCAAAAACAGGAGCACAAAGGTCTGTAGACTGTTTTGCTACAATTAACTTCTCTATTATGTTTGTTGGAGCAATTATCCATCCTAGGCGGAAACCCGGAAGGAAAGTTTTAGAGAAGGTACCCAGAAGAACAACTCTCTCGTTATCCATAGAGTACATCATAGGCATCTCTACTCCGTCAAATCTAAGCTCTCTGTATGGACTATCTTCAATTACAAGAAGATCATATTTTTTTGCAACTGCCAGAACATCTTTTCTTTGCTGAACACTCATTGTTATTCCTGAAGGATTCTGAAAATCAGGAATTGCATAAATAAATTTTGGTTTTTTACCACTTCCCATAAGAGCCTTAACAACAACTTCAAGCTCTTCATCCTTTGTAATACCAATTGGTTTAGCCTGATATGACCAGAATGCCTGAAGCGCCCCAAGATAAGAAGGCAAACCGCAAATCAAAGTATCACCCGGGTCGATAAATATCTTTGTAACAAGGTCTATAGCCTGCTGAGAAGATGTTGTAATAAGAATATTCTCCTTTGAAATCTCCAGCCCCTGCTCACGATAGCGCTTTGCCAACAGCTCCCTGAGTTTTGCGTTACCCTCTGTAGGTCCATACTGAAGGGCAGATGTACTCTCCTGCTCCAGAACCTCCTGCATGATAACCTTTAAATCCTCAACCGGGAAGGTAGCAGGATTTGGAAAACCACCTGCAAAAGAGATTACTTCCGGTCTGTTTGCTACGCTTAAAAGGTCTCTGATTGCAGACCTTCTCATGCTCTTGGCATTGGCAGAAAGAATGTTTTGAATGTTCATGGCCATATATTAGTTAGTTTTTTACAAAAATAAAGAATTGTTATAAAAATTCAAAGTTTAATTTACTTTTTTAATTAATCAGGCGACATTTCATTACATCCCGTTAGCCAAACGGTCAAAAGGCAGATTCCCTAATTTTTAGTACTTTTGCAAAAAAATGTATGTCAACAATAAGAATAACCAAAGAATTTCGTTTTGAAGGGGCTCACGCTCTTCAAAACTATGATGGCAAATGCAGACATATACACGGCCACTCCTACAGACTATTTGTCACGCTCAAGGGAAGTCCCATTGCTGAGGCTTCAAGTCCAAAAAACGGAATGGTAGTTGATTTTGGCGATCTTAAGAGAGTCGTAAATAAATATATAGTTGATCCGTTTGACCACGCACTTCTGCTCAGAAGCGATGCTCCTGTTAAAGAGGAGATATCAGCAGCCTACCAGAATGTAATCATTCTTGACTTCCAGCCCACCTGTGAAAACCTGGCCATTTACTTTGCCGGGCTATTAAAGGATAATCTGCCTGACGGGACAACTCTCCATAGCATTAAGCTGTACGAAACACCTACATCTTTTGTAGAGTGGCTTGCATCTGAAAATTAGAAAAAATATGAAAAAGCTATACCTGATTGATGGTCACGCCCTGATTTTTCGTTCATATTATGCCTTTCTGAGAAGGCCGATGATAAACTCCAAAGGGGAAGATACATCTATTCTTTTCGGGTTTACAAAGACTCTGACAGATTTGATTATCCGGGAGAGACCATCACACCTGGCTGTAGCTTTTGACCCTCCGTCAAAGACATTCCGCCACGAACTCTACCCCCTTTACAAGGCAAACAGAGCAGAGACACCTGAGTTGATTAAAAGTGCACTGGACCCCCTGATTGAAATAGTCAGCTCAATGTCTATTCCTGTTTTGATGAGACCCGGATTTGAGGCAGATGATGTAATAGGAACGCTGGCAAAAAAGGCAGAGAGTGAAGGGTTCACAGTTTTTATGCTGACTCCTGATAAAGACTACGGTCAATTGGTTTCTGAAAATATATTTCAGTGTAAGCCGGGAAAAAATGGTGGAGAGAATATAATAATAGGTCCAGAGCAGATTAAAGAGGAGTATGGAATTAATGATCCCCGGAGCGTTATTGATATTCTGGCAATTTGGGGAGACGCCTCTGACAATGTACCCGGAGTCAGAGGAGTTGGAGAGGTTGGCTCCAGAAAGCTGATTCAGAAATACGGAACCGTTGAAAACATTTACAAACATTTAGATGAGTTACCTGCCAAACAACAGGATGCATTCAGAGAGGCGGAGAGTCACATCTCCCTGAGTAAACATCTTGTCACAATTGAGACATCTGTTGATGTAGAGTGCAAAGAGGATGATCTTATTCTTGGCACTCCTCACTTTGCTGAGCTCAAAAAATTGTTTGACAAATATGAATTTCCATCTCTTAAGAGACAGATTCCTCAACTTGAAGAGATTTTTATAACAGACAAAAGTATAACTCTTACAGAGGCAACAGCTTCTGAAGAAAAATCAGGCAATACCCTAAGTTTTTCAGTTGCAACACCAGATAAAGTGATTGAAGAGGCTATAATCAAGGGAATAGTGGGAGTCAGTGTCAGGGGGGATAAAATCTCAATAAGCTCCTCAAATCTTGTTGCAAACCTCCGCCCTGATCAAAAGATTTTACTCAGAGATATCCTGCAGAATAGAGATGTTACCATATGCGGATTTGATATTAAATCGCTGCTCAATTCTATGTCTGCAATTGGTATAAAACCTCTTGGAAAATTGTGGGATGTTGAGCTTATGCACTATCTTCTCATGCCGGAGAGATCACATAAAATTGAGATACTATCCCAGTCATATCTTGGAATCAACCTGGAATCAGAGAAGGAGCTTGTGCAGGCAGATCTCTTTTCATCACAAAACATTGCAGCCGAGGAGGAGTCCGGAGAGAAGCTTAACGCAGAGGCATCAGTAATGATCCCCCTTGCTCAGAAACTTAGAGAGGAGCTGGAGAGGGGAGGTACTTTAAAGCTTTATGAAGATATTGAGATGCCCCTGATTTATGTACTTGCCTCTATGGAACAGGAGGGGATAAACCTTGACACAGCAATGCTAAAAGAGTATGGCATGGCCCTCTCAAAAGAGCTTGATGATATTGAAAAGAGGGTGAGGGAGATGGCTGAGGATCCCTCTCTTAATGTATCATCCCCAAAACAGCTCTCTGTCATTCTTTACGACAAGATGGATCTGGGATTAGGCAAAAAGGGAGGGGGAAGATCTACCGATGAGGAGACTCTGATGGAGATAATTGATAAACATCCTATTATTCCTGCAATATTGGAGTACAGGAATCTTAAAAAACTCATTTCTACATATATAGAGCCACTTCCGGCTCTTGTATCGGGAAGCAGCGGAAAGCTTCACACCACATACAATCAAGCTCTTACAGCAACCGGAAGACTTAGCTCTGTAAAGCCCAATCTTCAGAACATACCAATAAGAACAGAACGGGGCAGAGAGATAAGGAGGGCATTTATACCATCAAGACCAGATGGAGTGATACTATCTGCAGATTACTCCCAGATTGAATTAAGGCTGATGGCCCACATGAGCGGTGACCCCGATTTCATTGACGCATTCAGACAGGGCAGAGATATCCATTCGGCTACTGCATCAAAGATATTTGGTATACCGGAGGAGGAACTGACAAAGGAGCAGAGGGGAAGGGCAAAAACTGCCAATTTTGGAATTATATACGGGATCTCATCTTTTGGGCTCTCCCAGAGGTTGAATATTCCAAGGGCAGAGTCAAAAAAACTTATTGAAGATTACTTCAGAAGCTATCCTAAGGTGAAGGAGTACATGACCGGCATGACAGAGATGGCAAAAAAGTATGGATATGTAACTACTCTCTACGGAAGAAGAAGATACCTCCCGGATATTAATTCCAGGAATCAGGTGGTGAGAGGACTGGCAGAGAGGAATGCGGTAAACGCACCTATCCAGGGGAGTGCAGCTGATATTATTAAAGTTGCTATGATTAGTCTGTGGAAAAGGTTGCAAAATGAGAATTTAAAGAGCAAGATGGTACTGCAGGTTCATGACGAACTGGTCTTTGATGTTTTTCCCGGTGAGGAGGAGATACTTTCAGTAATTGTCAAGGAGGAGATGGAGAGAGTAATTGAACTATCTGTTCCGCTAACCGTTGAATGTCAGTATGGGAGAAATTGGCTTGAAGCACATTAAGGAAGAATCGGACAAGTCACTTGCCAGACTCTCTGCCAGCGGGAGCCAGGAGGCATCGCGTGAGCTTGTAAAAAGATATTCTGAAAAGATAAAGAAGCATATAGGAACACTGGTCTCTGACACCCGCGATACTGAAGATATATCACAGGAGGTCTTTGCCAAAGCTTTCCAGATGATAGAGAGTTATAATCCGGAATTTGCATTCTCAACCTGGATATATACTATTGCAAGAAACAGCAGTATCGACTTTATAAGGCGGAAGAGGGTTACCACCAGATCCCTGGAACTATTTGAAGGTTCTGACGAGGCTTCCGGGGGAGATCATTGGGTACCAAGTCCGGAAGAGCACCTTATCTACGAACAGGAGATAGAGAAAATACAAAAGGCGATAAATCTGCTGCCAGATCTTTACAGGGTTGTTGCAGAGATGAGATTTATTCATGAATATGCATACGAGGAGATGGCCAAAGAGCTGGCTCTTCCGGTTGGAACAATTAAAAGCAGAGTAAGAAGAGCAAAAGAGAGATTACAGAAAGATGGAAACCTTAATATTCAACTACTTCCCTGACCTTACACCTAAGCAGAGAGAGCAAATTACTGCTCTCTTCCCTCTTTACAAAGAGTGGAACTCAAAAATTAATGTTGTATCCAGAAAGGATATTGACAACTTGTATTTGCATCATGTTTTACATTCGATGGCAATAGCTAAGGTTCTTTCACCACCTCCCCTCTCCCGCATACTGGATGTTGGTACCGGCGGAGGCTTCCCCGGAATACCCTTAGCAATACTCTTCCCGGAAAGTCATTTTACTCTGTGCGACTCAATCGGCAAAAAGATACTTGTAGCTGAAAGTGTAGCCGGGGAGTTAGGACTCTCAAATGTTTCTGCAGTAAATAAAAGAGCCGAGGAGATTGAGGGCAGTTTTAATTTTGTTGTATCCAGGGCTGTTACTGAATTAAAGAGTTTTCTGCCATGGGTGTGGAGTAAAATTCTCAACGGGGAGAGAGATGGGATAGCCGGTGGCGTCTATTATCTGAAGGGTGGCGATCTTCAGATAGAGCTGGCTGAAGCAACCCAAAGAATGAAGCTCTCACCATCCCGGATTACCCAATACAGGATATCTGAGATATTTAAAGAGCCATTTTTTGAAGAAAAAAAGATAATATTCATAAAACGGTAGCATAAATATTTGCGTTTAAAAACATTTTGCATATCTTTGCACTCCCTTTTGCGAAAATAATAATAGTAGAATATATACCATGAAACGCACTTTTCAACCATCATTACGCAAGCGCCGCAACAAGCACGGCTTTCGTGAGCGCATGTCAACACCTAACGGCCGTCGGGTTCTTGCTGCACGCCGTCGTCGTGGACGCAAAAAACTGACTGTGTCATCTGAAGATCGTTTCTAATCTGTAAGAGGCATAAATGAGATTCATTTAAAGAGGCTCCATAAGGCCTCTTTTTTGTTATATTTGCCACTCAAAATAATATTCAGAAAATGGCAAGAAGAGTTGGATTTGAAGAGGCCCTCTCACTGTACGAAAACACAGATATGAACCTCATATCCCGTTTGGCTTCTGAGATAAGAGAAGAGATTAACGGGAACAGAGTATACTATAACAGAAATTTTCACCTTGAACCAAGCAATGTATGTCTCCACAGATGTACCTTCTGCTCATACAGAAGAGAGAGTGACCAGGAGGCCGGAGCCTGGTCAATGGATATAAATGATATCAGGGAGTATTGCCGGGATAAATACAAAAACGGAGAGACCGAGGTCCATATTGTGGGCAGTGTCCACCCTGACAGAGATTTTAATTATTATCTATCTGTTGTGGATGCAGTGAGGGAAGAGCTTCCTGAAACTGTAACAATTAAGGCATATACTGCAGTTGAGATTGATGATATGACAAAATCATCCGGCCTTTCACCTAAAGAGGTTCTCTCAAAATTAATGGAGAGAGGGGTAAAACTATTACCTGGAGGTGGCGCAGAGATTTTCAATCCAAAAATACGAGACCAGATATGTCCCGACAAAACTGATAGCAAAAGATGGCTTGAAATTCACAAAGAGGCCCACAAACTGGGGATGAGAACAAACTGCACCATGCTTTTTGGGCATATTGAGAGCAGAAGAGACCGGGTTGAACACCTTATGGCCCTTAGAGACCTTCAAGATGAGACAGGGGGATTTGACGCCTTTATTCCGCTTCTGTTCAAACCCTCTAATAATCCCCTCTCCCACCTTGGAGAGTTGAACATAATTGAGGTGCTTAAAACATTTGCCATCTCCAGAATTGTTCTTGACAATATTCCTCATATTAAATCATACTGGCCTATGCTTGGAAAAGATATGTGCCAGCTGGCTCTATTATACGGAGCCGATGATATGGATGGTACAATAAACGACTCTACCAAAATTTATAGTATGGCAGGATCAAAAGAGAAAAACCCTCATATGACCACATCTGATCTGGAGCGTATGGCTGCTGAGACAGGTTACGAGGCTGTAGAGAGAGACAGTTTTTACAACATTATCATAAAAAAATCATAATTTTGTTTAAGAACAGGCAAAAGATGAAAAACAAAGGAGCAGAGAAACCCTGGTACAAAGGGTGGTTTATGATGGAATTGTACAAAATTTCTGCAATTCTTGTCGCATTTCTGATAGTTGTTATAATTCTCCTGAAAATTATTACCAGGCACAATTCAGAACTAGAGGTACCCGATTTCACCAGAATGACAGTATCAGAGGCAGAAGATGTTGCCAGAAGAGCAAACCTCAGACTGGAAGTTACCGACTCGGTTTTCCTCCCAAGGATGGGAAGAGGGGAAATTTTTCGTCAGAATCCTGTAGCCGGCAGTAATGTAAAAAAGAACAGAAGAGTACTTCTGACTATCAACTCTCTTCAGCCAAAGAAAGTGTCAATGCCATCAGTAACCGGCTATTCACTTCGCCAGGCAAAGGCAGAGCTTGTTGCAAGACAGCTTCGCGTAGGGAGACTCATATATGTTAGTGATATGGCCACAAATAATGTCCTTGCCCAGAGATACAACGGCTCTCGTGTGGCCCCAGGGACACTTATTGAGACAGAGAGTGAAATTGATCTTGAAGTTGGGATCAGCAGCGAGAGCGAGCGCACATTTGTACCTGATGTAATAGCCCTGCCACTTACAACAGCAAGAGACATTCTTATTGATAACTCCCTGAATATATCAAAATTAAAATACGATAAATCTGTCCAAAATTACTCAGATTCAATATCCGGTTTTGTGATAAAACAGAGCCCGGAACCATCTCAGTCCATCTCCAGGGCGCTTGGCTCCTATGTTGAACTTACATTAAGCGTTGACAGATCACTGATTGACAGTCTTAAGAAGAGAGAGGAGAAAAAATGATTAATGAGGAGCTAGAAGATCAGTTTGAACTCGATCCGGATGAGATTGGTGATGACGAAGAGTCCGGGGGATCATTTGAACATTACAGATTTGTTGCTGACAAGGGTCAAAGCACCATAAGGGTAGATAAATATTTAACCGCCCATATGGAGAAGACCTCCAGGCACAGAATACAGCTTGCTATAGGTGCCGGTTATGTTCTTGTTAATGACAAAATTGTCAAATCAAACTATACAGTTAAGCCGAACGATATAATAAGGATTGTCCTCCCATACAAAAGAAAAGGTATGGAGGTCAGACCGGAAAACATACCTCTTGACATTGTATACGAAGACGACTCTCTTCTGGTCTTAAACAAACCCGCCGGACTGGTTGTACACCCGGGACACGGCCATTTTTCCGGTACACTGGTAAATGCCCTTGCATATCATCTTAACATTTCTCAGGATGAGAAGGCCCCTGACGAGAGAATGGGAGTACTCGTTCACAGAATTGACAAAAACACCTCCGGTCTTCTGCTGGTAGCAAAAGATGATGAATCTCAGCTTTATCTGGCAAAACAATTTTTTGACCACACAATTGAAAGAAAATATATAGCTCTGGTTTGGGGGAACTTAAAAGAGGATTCAGGAACCATAACAGGCAATTTAGCAAGAGATCCAAACAACAGACTAAAATTCAAAGTATTTCCGGACGGAGAGACTGGCAAACACGCAGTAACTCATTATAAAGTAATAGAGAGATTCGGCTATACAACACTGGTAGAGTGTGAGCTTGAAACAGGCAGAACACACCAGATCAGAGTACATATGGATTGGATAGGTCATCCCCTTTTCAACGACGACAGGTATGGTGGAGATAAAATCCTAAAGGGAACTTTATACTCAAAATACAAAAAGTTCATTGACAATTGTTTTGAGATGCTGCCAAGACACGCCCTCCACGCAAAAACTCTCGGCTTTGTACATCCCAAAACAAAAGAGAACCTCTTTTTTGAAAAAGAGATTCCCTTTGATATGCTCTCAGTTATTGAGAAGTGGAGAAACTACTCCTCATCCCGCTAGCGGTGAAATCTTCCGCCACCCATTCCGGGTCCCCTCATTGGCTGGCTACCACCTTTTTGCCCTCCAAAACTACCAAATCTCCAGGTAAAGCTTAGCATAAAATATTGCTGAAGAGTGTTATTCTGGACATCTTCAATGTAGTTATCTGTGGTTGTTCTGAACACACTCTTAGATTGGTTGAGTATATCAAATACCTTTAATCTTAGAGTTGAAGAATTTTTGAAGAGTAGTTTGGAGATCTCAGCATTCCATACAGCTGCGGGGGTATTATATCCCTCTCCGTATCCTATGTAGAAGTTGTAGTCAAAGTCAGTGGCAAGGTTGAATCCGGCAGGTAATGTCCAGTTTACTGATCCGTTAACAGCATTATTCCAGGTAGCAGGCTGTGCATTCTGCTGAATAGTATACCATGCATAGTTGTATCTGGCTCTGCCTCCGATACTGAGCTCAATCTTTTCACCCCTGTACATAAATCTTAACATCTCACTAAAAGAGAGTGTTGTTGTAAAACCCTTCTGAAGTGTTTCCAGCGTTCTTCCTGAGAAGCTTACCCCTCTGTTAACACCGGCATTGGTAAAGTTCATGATTGAGAACTTTGATTTATTGATTGGAGTGTTGTACATCAGATTAAGATTTACTCCGTATGAACCTGATGCATTTACAGGCATTGTATATTGTACACCGGCCTCGTCATACCATCTCTGGGTTACAATTCTGTCCTGAGTGTAGTTTGCCCTTAAACCCGCATCTATAGTACGGAAAGTCTCTCTCTTTGTATCCCTGTAATTTGCCCACAATGAGTGCTCAAACTCCGGTAAAAGGTCTGTATTACCCATAGGAATAAGCAGAGGATTAGAGTTATCCCTTACAGGTTGAAGCTGATTTACAGATGGCTGCCTTGTTCTTCCGTTATACCTGAATCTTAGATTCTGAGTGTCAGAAAACTTTAAATCCAGTTGAGCAGAAGGGGCAAAATTAACGACAGATCTGTTGATAACAGTTCCATCACTCCTTATACTTCTTGTCAGAGAAGGCTGAGCATTTACACCAATTACATAGCTGTATTTCTCCTCATTCTTTCTCAGATTAATCTCTGCCCTGTGATTAATAAAGATATTCTCGAAATAGTTAGAGTAAAGAGTATCTAGTATATCATAGTTACCGGATATGCCCTTATTATAAACTTTTTTATCTGAATCAGAGAATCTGTAACCAAATCTGTAGGCAAGCTCCATATAATAGTTCTTTCCCAGCGGCTCTGTATATGATGCTCTGGCAGATATATCGTAAGATTTTGAATCGGTTGTGTAATTCTGATCTGTTATAGTTGAGTCTGCCTTATCACCGATAATATTTCTTGACCTGTTTATTCCGTTAAAAAGTTCGTTATTTGAATATCCAAAATCCATGTTTACTGAGAAAGTTCTTCCGGGTTTTGAAAAACGATGTCTGAGCAACAGGTCTCCCTCGAATGACTGAGCACTGTTCTCACCTCTGAGAATGCTGCTTCCCTCATTGATTTTTGTACCTGCTCCACCCCTGGTCCAGAATTCTCTGGTATCCTCAAATGAACCTTTTGTTATACTTACATTTGGTCTGAAGAGTATAGATGTCTTGTCATTGAATTTGTACTCAATATTGAGAGCTGCTCTGTGCCCATCTGAGAAATTGTTTGACACAGACTCCTCTGAATAGTTAAAAGTACTATCCTTCAGGAAATTCTGACGGAAGGTTTTGTTTTCTGAAAGTCTGTCGCTACCACTGTAAAGATAATTTCCTCCAATTTTAAGTTTACCGTCATTAATGTCTTTGTTTGCATTTATTCCACCCATCCAGGAAGTTGTAAGACCGCTTCCGCCAAATCTCATTGTTGCGCCACCCATTCTTATAGCTCCTCCACCCATTCCGGATGAGTTTCTCATTGCCGCCATCATTCCACCGGCAATGTCAGAGAATCCACGATTATTTGTGTTGTTTATATTGGCAACTGCTGTAAGTTGACTGGTCTTTGTGAAATTTCCAACCATACCGGCAGCCTGATACCTATCCTCTGTACCATATCCGGCAGATGCGTTTCCAAACCATCCGTTCATCATACCCGGCCTGATACTCAAATCTATAACAGTCTCCTCCTCACCATCGTCTATTCCGGTAAACTCCGCCTGTTCAGATTTCTTCTCAAGTACCTTAACCTTTTCAATAATCTTTGCAGGAAGATTCTTTGTTGCCAGCTGAGGATCATTGAGGAAGAATGCCTTTCCGTCAATCATTATTTTATTAATCTCCTTACCATTTGCAGTAATCTTTCCATCCGCGTCAACCTCAATACCCGGAAGCTTTTTCAGCAGCTCCTCAAGCATATCACTGTCTGTTGTTTTAAAAGAGGAGGCGTTGTATTCAACTGTGTCCTTTTTAACAATTATCGGATTACCTACAGCCGATACTACCACAGAGTTAAGGGTATTAAGCTGCTCTTTAAGCTTAACCTCTCCAAGCTCTATTATTCTGTGTTCATCAAGAGTTATCTCTTTCAGATAGGTCTGATAGCCCAGGTATTCAATTTTTAAAAGGTATTTACCGGGAATGATACCTCTTATCTCAGCTCTTCCCCTTGCATCTGAGAGCGCATATTTAAAGGGAGTCTCCTCCCCTATCTTGGTGACGGAGGCAGTAGCAAACTCAATCGGCTCTGCTCTTAAACTGTCAAGTACCGCAACCCGTATTCTTATCTCCCTCTGCTCTTCACTGGCAAAGACATTGATAAAAAGAAGTGTAAAAAAAGTTAACAGGACAAATTGCTTAAAGGATTTCATATAGTTATTAATACGATTACTCTTGTTATTAAATATTCAACAACCCTTTGACAAACGAAAGGGCAAAAGGTTAAATGGACTTAAAAAAATTATTTGATTCTTTCAGGATGAGCCTTGACAAATGCTTCCCATCCCTTTCCACCGGAGGAGGACTTAACCGTGCGTTCAGATTCATAATAGTGACAAAGTGCAACAGCAAGACCATCTGTAGCGTCCAGATAATCCGGTATATCTTTTGTTTTTAGAATGTTTGTAAGTAAAGCAGCAACCTGCTCCTTAGAGGCTGCCCCCTTTCCAGTTATTGAGAGTTTTATTTTTCTCGGAGCATATTCAAAAACAGGCATATTTCTGTTTAATGCAGCTGCAATCGCAGAGCCCTGAGCTCTTCCCAATTTGAGCATAGACTGAATGTTCTTTCCGTAGAATGGGGCCTCTACAGCAAGTTCGTCAGGTTTATAATGCTCTATAAGCTCTGTAACCTCAATAAATATTTTTTTGATTTTGGCAAAATGATCCTTCTCCTTTCTTAAATCCACAACTCCCATAGCAACATACTTAGGAGATAAAGGGGTGGCCTCAACCACCCCAAATCCCAATATCTGCGTTCCGGGGTCAATCCCCAATATCACCTTATTTGCCATTATATATATCCGGCTCAGTCAATTATATCAAATCCGCAGTAATCCCTGAGAACCTCAGGTACTTTTATTCCTTCAGGGGACTGATTATTTTCAAGAATGGCTGCAAGAATTCTTGGAAGTGCAAGAGAGCTCCCGTTTAATGTATGCGCAAGAGCCGGTTTACCATTTTCGTCTTTAAAGCGCAATTTAAGCCTGTTAGACTGGAACGACTCAAAATTTGAAACAGAACTAACCTCAAGCCACCTTTGCTGAGCTGCGGAGTAAACCTCAAAATCGTATGTCAAAGCTGATGTAAAGCTCATATCACCTCCGCAAAGTCTAAGAATTCTGTATGGAAGCCCCAGTGATTTTACCAAACTTTCAACATGGGCAACCATTCCCTCCAATGCTTCGTATGAGTTATCAGGGTGTGAAATCTGAACAATCTCAACCTTGTCAAACTGATGCAATCTGTTAAGTCCCCTGACATCCTTTCCGTAAGATCCGGCCTCTCTTCTGAAACAAGGGGTGTAGGCTGTTACTTTTACGGGAAGATCAGCAGCTGAAAGTATCACATCTCTGAAGATATTTGTAACAGGCACCTCTGCTGTAGGAATAAGATAGAAATTATCCAACCCGACATGGTACATCTGCTCTCCTTTATCCGGAAGCTGACCTGTACCAAAACCTGAAGCTTCGTTAACCATAAGAGGGGGCTGAACCTCTGTAT
>JASDTD010000049.1:0-2510 GCA_041441395.1 Bacteroidales bacterium
TGAGAATAACTATACAGACTCCGTAATGGCCTCAACAAAGGGACTTCAGGAGACCTTTTATAATGAGATTATCGGAAGAATAAAGGATGCAGACGAGAGCTATCCGGTTCTTATGAACGGCTATAACTACTATAGCAGAACCGAGACCGGAAAACAATACAGAGTCTACCTAAGAAAGTCAAATACCCCGGAGGCTGCTGAAGAGCTCCTCTTTGATGTTAACCTGATGGCAGAGGGTAAAAAGGCTATGAGATTTGCCGGATACAACATAAGCCCGGACAATAAACTTGCAGCATACTCATTCAATGAAACAGGTTCTTTTGCAGACTATACAATAAAGGTTAAAAACCTTGAAAACGGAGAAGATCTTGGAGTAACCATACCTATGGCCACCTCTTACGAATGGGCAAACGACAACAAAACATTATATTATGTACTTGTCGACAAAACCCTCCGCCCCTATAAAGTTATGAGACACAAACTGGGCAGCAAAGGCAGTGATGAGGTACTATTCACAGAAAGCGATGCCAGATACAATGTATATCTTTCAAAAACTAAAACAGACAAAGAGATATTTATAATCTCATCAAGCACATATACAACAGAATACTTGTCCCTTGACGCATCAAACCCATCGGCAAAACCTGTTGTTTTCCTTCCGCGTGAGCAAGGTGTTGACTACTCTGTGATAGCTCACAGTGACAAATACTTTCTTAGATATAAGGACAGTAACAACCTTAACGGAATGGTATATGAACTTCCTCTTACAGGATTCAGAGACAAATCTGCCTGGAAGGTATTTATTGCTCACGACCCTCAGGTAAGGCTTGAAGGTATAGATGTACTTAAGGATTATGTAGTTGTTGACCTCAGAAAAAATGGTCTTAACCAGTTTAAATATTTCTCACTAAAAGATGGCTCAACCGGTGAGATTACATTCCCTGAACCTGTTTACAGCGCAGGACTTAACGGCAACCCTGAGTTTGATGCAACAACTGTAAGATACAACTACACCTCTCTAAACAGACCCAGCACCCTTTATGAGTATGACCTGGCAAAAGGTGAGAGCGTGAAACTTAAAGAGCAGGAGATCCCTTCCGGGTTCAACGCAGACAACTATACTGTTGAGAGAGTATGGGCCAAAGCTCAGGATGGCGTAGAGGTTCCAATGGCTATCGTATACAAAAAGGGGCTTAAAATGAATGGTAAAAATCCTGCCCTCCTCTATTCATACGGCAGTTACGGATCAAGCTCAGATGTATATTTCAGCCCTTCCTACTATAGCCTTATAGACCGGGGCTTTGTACTGGCCATTGCCCAGATCCGCGGAGGAAGCGACCTTGGCGAGCAGTGGTATGAGGATGGCAAATTGCTCAAAAAGAAAAATACATTTACAGACTTCATAGCCTGTGCCGAGAAACTTATCGCTGACAAATACACATCGGCAGAAAAACTTGCCGGAATGGGCGGCAGCGCCGGAGGACTCCTTGTTGGTGCAGTAGCCAATATGAGGCCTGATTTGTTCAATACAATAGTGGCTGCAGTTCCGTTTGTTGATGTAATAAATACAATGCTGGACACCTCTCTTCCTCTGACAACTCAGGAGTATGAAGAGTGGGGCAACCCTAACGAGGAGGAATATTATAAATATATGCTCTCCTACTCTCCATACGACAATGTTACTGCTCAGAACTACCCCAATATTCTTGCCACAGGCGGACTTAACGACTCTCAGGTAGGATTCCACGAACCGGCAAAATGGGTTGCAAAACTTAGGTCACTTAAGACCGATAACAACATCATTCTGCTACATACAAATATGGAGTCCGGCCATGGCGGAGCAACCGGCAGATACGACAGAGTGAAGGAGACTGCTTTTGAGTGGGCGTTTATTTTAAACAGAGTTGGAATTGATAAATAAACTTCTATTACCGGGTAAAGATGCACATATCCGCCTTGCTCCTCACCAGAGGAGGGCGGATATGTCTCTTGATATCCCTCCCCGAGCAGATGCCAGGGAATCTGCTGTTCTTGTGCTTTTAATACCAGACAAAACTTACAGTTGGAGAGTGCTTATTATTCTCAGAAACAGCTACAACGGCATACACTCGGCGCAGCCGGCACTACCCGGCGGCAAAAGAGATTTAACTGACTCCTCTCTCTATGAGACAGCCCTCAGAGAGGCCCGGGAAGAGATGGGGATCCTTCCCTCTCAAATTGAACCTGTCGGCTTTTTGACAAAGCTCTATGTTCCCCCATCCAATTTTATAATATACCCTCTCCTCGCCATATCCAGGCAGGAGATTCATTACAAACCGGACGCAAGGGAGGTTGTAAGATTTACAACCATTCCCATCAATCTTTTAAATCCGGATCTGGCAATTACCAAACAATTTCAAAGCCCCACCGGAGAGTGGCTCACCGCCCCCGGCTACGATTACGACAATCTATTTATCTGGGGCGCCACCGCAATGATTCTTAGCGAACTCTACCACCTCTCAGAGCAGGGC
>JASDTD010000050.1:0-155641 GCA_041441395.1 Bacteroidales bacterium
ACGGTGAATTGGGTTTGAGTGGGATATTCGTTTATCTAACTGATAATTTAATGATAAAAATTGATTTATATAAAAGTTATTTCCCGCAGCGGAAAGGCGGGTTATTTCCCGCTCATTTAGCAAGCTCTTTAGTGGCTTGCAGCGCACGGGAATAACCCGGGCTGCGAGAATAACTTCAGGGGAGGCGCTGCAACTTGTTGATTTTTTGTTTATTGACACTTTATCCGAGGGCTCACCCCTCGGATAAAGTGTTAATGCATTGAAATACATTTCGTTGCAGCGACACGGGGTGTGAGGGTTTTTCTGCCAAAAGGCTAGACACTGCGGAGCACCGAATAAATTTGCGGAAGGCAATGCGGAAGGTGGGAAAGGCGAACGAAGGAGCCCACAGGCTCGCCTGTGGGCTGGCACCTTGCCACAGTTTTTGGCAAGTAGTTGTATTTCTGGTATTTGCGAACAGCATTTTTTGATAGCATCTGCGTTTCTCAAAAAATGGTTTCTGCAAATCACTCTAAATCTGATACTTGCCAAAAACTGTGGCAAGGTGGCAAGGTGCCCGCGGCAAGGTGCCTCGGCCCTCCCCGCGCCAAGGCGCCTCCCCTCTGGATTTTTTTGTATATTGCGGTTGAAATTTGTGGGAGGGATTGTGATGAGGGATTTTTCGTCTTTGGTTGGTGCGGCTGATAGGGCTATCTTTTCTGTTGGTAGTGAGAGTTTAGCAAGTGAATTTAAGAATCTGAAAATCAGGGAGGAGCCCAGGCGGGTTCAGGTCGGGTTTTTCCATGTGTGGATAAGGGGGAGTAGTCGGTATAATGTTTTTTACAATACCGATGATTTTGTCGGCTTTCTGGAAAGGTGCGACAGGGCGGCAAAAAATAATAAAACCTTTGTGTCGGCGTTTGTACTGATGGACAATCATGTTCATTTACAGATATATACGCATTGCCTGAATGATTTTATGAGGTCTTTGCTGATGAGTTTTAATCAGTGGTATAACCGGCGGAAGGGGCTCAGCGGGCAGCTTTTCAACAGTCCGTTTTGCAGCAAACTTATTGATGATGAGGATTATCTGAGGTATAATTATTTATACATACTTACGAATCCTGTCCGCGCCGGAATATGTGAGAATATAACGAAGTATCGGTGGAGTTCGTATCATTTCACGAAGAAGGGGTATTATAATTATTTGAGTAAGTTTTTGGATATTAATTACTTGGTGAATGATTTTTTGTTTAAGTCTTATAGTGACTTGCATGCCGGTGCCGAAAAGCATTTGAGGGATTGGTGGTCTGCTGAAGAGGCCGGGAATGGTGATAAAAAGTTTTCTGTGGAGCTTGTTCGGCCTACAGATAATGAGGTCGCTAAGTACCTGGATTTCATTTTAAAAGGTAAGAGTCTGAGCGATATTAGTCGTAGTGAACTTGTTAAAACGATGCAAATTCTCCGGGAGCGAGGCGGGGCAACATATCGGCAGATCTCAGCCGTTACCCGCGTGAGTTATTATGATGTGATCAGGATGCTGAAGGAGGAGCGGTAGAACCTTGCCAGCGGGGAGCCTTGACCGGCGAGGGAGGGGCAGACACCTTGCCGCAGTTTTTGGCAAGTAGTTGTATTTCTGGTATTTGCAAAGAGCATTTTCTTGACAGCATCTTCGTTTCTCAAAAAATAGTTGCAGTAAATAGCTCTAAACCTGATACTTGCCAAAAACTGCGGCAAGGTGGCCTCCTTTGTACGAGAAATGTTGTAAAATGTTGTATATTCGTCTTCGTGTTTTTGTGTAATACAATAGCAACTACACGGCTAAATATAATAGTTTTCTCACGTGGCAATAAAATAGTAATATGGCATCACTTCAAGAGAAATTGGCGGCCTCATTAAAAGAGTTAAAGAAATTACAAAATAAAAATGGTTTTGCAGTAATTAAATCATCTTACCTTTCGAGGACGCATTTAGAAAGGCTGTTAAAAAATGGATTTATCCAGGAAGTAATGAAAGGATGGTATATTTCATCCAGACCAGATGGTGTAACGGGTGATACGACAAACTGGTATACATCTTACTGGTACTTTATCTCAGAATATGCTAACACAAGATTTGGAGAAGAGTGGTGTTTATCGGCAGATCAGTCATTAGCCTTTTATAGCGGAAGTAGAACAGTGCCAAAACAAGTGATAATTCGTGTATCAAAAGTATCAAACAATATCGTAAATCTGCTACACGATACCTCAATCCTATATTTTCAAGCATCAATACCTAATACAATTTACAAAGAGCCTGATTTGGGTTTGAACTTATATGCGCTACCCGAGGCCTTGGTCGAATGTAGTCCAGATTTTTTCAGATTGGATAGTATTGCTGCACGAACTTGTCTGTCAATGGTGTCGGATGTGGGCGATATATTAAAGATTGTTCTTGAAAAAGGACAATCAACTAAGGCTGGGCGATTAGCCGGAGCTTTTAGAAATATTGGTCATATATCGGCCTCAGAAGAAATAGTCAATACAATGAAAAATTTGGGATATGATATCCGGGAGGAGGATCCTTTTGTCGATCGTAATACAATTAGTTATTCCCATATAGAATCTCCTTATGTAATGAGGTTAAAGTTAATGTGGAATAAGATGCGGGAAGTTGTTATCGCTAATTTCCCTGAAATAGAGTATGCTGATAAGGATACTGAAACTTGGTTAAAAGATATTGATTCTCAATACCTTTTAGATGCTTATCATTCACTCTCAATTGAGGGGTATAAAGTTACCGACGCATTAATTGAAAAAGTAAATAGCGGGAGTTGGAAGCCAGATGAGGATTCTTCTGACGCAGAACAACGGAATGCAATGGCCGCCCGTGGATACTGGCAAGCATTTCAGGCTGTGAAAGAAAGCCTGAAAAAGGTTCTTGGCGGAGATAATCCTGGAGAAATAGTCGGTAAAGACCATAGAGATTGGTATCGTGAGTTATTTGCGCCAAGCGTTTCTGTGGGATTATTAAAAGCTTCAGATTTAGCCGGATATCGTACGAGTCAAGTATACATTCGTAGCTCTATGCACTCTCCTTTAAATAAGGATGCAGTGAGAGAAGCAATGCCGGTACTGTTTAATCTTCTTAAAAATGAACCGGATGCCAGAGTAAGGGCCGTTTTAGGTCATTTTATTTTTGTTTATATTCACCCATATATGGATGGGAATGGTCGTATTGCCCGCTTCCTAATGAATACTATGCTAATTTCCGGAGGTTATAACTGGACTATTATTCCGGTAGAAAGACGGCAAGAGTATATGAGTGCTTTGGAAAAAGCAAGTGTTAATGAAGATATTACTGACTTTACATTGTTTTTGGCCTCCTTAGTAAAACGTTGAGAAAATATGGACGATTCAACAAAAGTATTGCATACAAACAGGTGGCTTCTGCAGCCACATATTATTGATTTTATTATTCACAAAACATTTATCGAGGATGGACCTATTCGGCTTAACAAACTGTCTGCGGAGGAGTATTCGGCGATTCCTCTTCTCAGACAAGTTAAGTCTCTTTGCTCAACCGTAAAAAGTGAAGGCTATGTTAAATTAACAGCAACCGGGAATCTCCCGTTAAGGGTTGTTACTGAAATGTATAAACTTGGCGTTCCGTTTTATTATTATGAAAAGTATCCGACTCGGCTACGGAAGGAGACCGATTCAGATACAGTGCATTTTGCAAGACTGGTTGCCGAGATGGGCGGGCTGGTGAAGAAGAGGGGTAACAGCTTAACAGTAACAAAAAAAGGAGAAAATTGTCTGCTTGATAACCACCTTTTATTGCAATCCATACTCGTAACTTTGGGATACAAATTGAGCTGGGCTTATCTTGATGGATATGAGGATAAAAGAATCGGCCAGTATGGATTCGGCTTTTCGTTGATGCTTTTTGCTCTTTTTGGTGATGAGATAAGGGGCGGTCAATTTTATTCTAAAATTTATTTTGACGAATTCAGACATTTGTGTTACAATGAAAGGAACTACTCTTGCTATGCATTCAGAACTTTTGACAGATTTATGGAAAATCTGGGGTTGGTCAATATTGAGGGAGACAGATTCTGTTTTATGAAAGATGGATATTTGGTCAGTAAAACTGCTCTCTTTAACAAAATGATCACCCTGGATGCCAACTTTGGTAAAATTTCATATGATTCTCAGTCCGGAACTCCTCTTTATAAATTTAAGATTACTATCATAGATTCTATGCCAAAAATATGGCGTGAAATTATTGTCCCTTCCGATATTTCACTGGAACAATTTCACATTGTTATTCAAACCGTTATGGGATGGACAAATAGCCATCTACACGATTTTATTAAAGGTGATGAGAGATATTCAAAAAAATATCCTGACTTTATGGAATATGATGATTTAGGTAACATTGATTATGAAGGAATAAGACTCTGTGATTTAGTTCATAATGATTGCCGGTATATTGAGTATCTGTATGACTATGGTGATAGTTGGAGACATAAGCTTGAATTAATTGAGGTTATTAATGGTAGTGAGGAGTTTCTAACCGGCAATGACGGGTTTCTAACTTGCACAGCCGGTGAAAGGCGCTGCCCTCCTGAGGATTGCGGCGGAATAAGAGCATATACCCAAATTCTTGAAATTCTTAAAGACCCTGACAATGAAGAGTACGAAGAATACACAACCTGGCTCGGAGATAATTTTGATCCAGAGCACTTCGACTTGAAATCTGTGAGGGAAGAGCTTGCCGCTCTTTGAGACCTTGCCGCAGTTTTTGGCAAGTGATTGTATTTCTGGTATTTGCGAAGACCATTTTTTTGACAACATCTTCGTTTCTCGAAAAATAGTTACAGCAAATAGCTCTAAACCTGACACTTGCCAAAAACTGCGGCAAGGTGCCGGAAACGGCAAGGTGCCGGACAGAATGGCGCGGGAAACTCGCCATTTACCTGAATGTTTTTAAGCCATATTTAGGAATAATATATCGCCATATTGCCGACTGAGTTTCAAAATTCTTATATTTGTATGGTTGATTCAAGTTAATAAGATTATTTTTAAATTATGAAAAATTACAAAAAGAGGATTGCTGACAGGCTCTTGAAAGAGAAACTTGGATATATGGGAGCTGTACTGATTAAGGGGGCAAAGTGGTGTGGTAAAACCACAACTGCCGAACAAGTTGCCGGGTCAGTCTTGTATGTTGATGAGCCTTCTAAAAAAGGTCAAAATCAGAGTTTGGCAAAACTAAATCCGAATTTATTGCTTGAGGGTAAAACGCCAAGATTATTGGATGAATGGCAAGTGGCACCTGAATTATGGGATGCAGTTCGGTTTGAAGTGGATCATCGGGATAATGGGGTTGGACAATTTATCCTCACTGGTTCGGCTGCGCCATTAAATAGTAACGATAAAGAAAAGATAAGTCACTCCGGGACGGGCAGGATTGCATGGTTGATAATGAGACCTATGACACTGTATGAATCCGGAGAATCGAATGGTACCGTAAGTATTAAGGATGATTTGTTTACAAATAATTCAAGTTTTGCAGCAATTAATAGTCTTGAATTAGAGGACATTGCTAGGCTTATGTGCCGCGGAGGGTGGCCAGGGGCATGTATTATTAATTCGGATAAAGCACTTAAAATTGCCGATGAGTATATTACAGCTGTTACCAATATCGACATTTCCAGAGTTGACAATGTGAAAAGGAGTCCTGAATTCACTAAAAGGCTGATGAGATCTTACGCCAGACATCAGAGTACTCAGGCTTCAATAGCTACTATTTATGCCGATATTGTAAGTCATGACAATGAATCATTAAGCGAAGAGACAATCACATCCTATATTAATGCATTAAAGCAGCTCTATGTTATTGAAGATGTTCAGGCATGGAATCCTAATTTACGCTCAAAAACTGCAATTAGAACTTCAGATACAAGATATTATACAGATCCTTCATTGGCAACAGCATCTTTAGGTGTAGGATCAAAGGACTTGATAAATGATCTCAAAACGATGGGATTAATTTTCGAAACTCTTGTCATAAGAGATTTGAGGGTATATGCCGAGGCAAACGACGGGCAGTTATATCATTACAGAGACAAATCGGGATTGGAATGTGATGCAGTAATTTATCTGAAAAATGGAACTTATGGCTTAATAGAGATCAAATTAGGAGGAGAAGAAAGTATTAAAGAGGGGTCCGAGACGCTAAAGAGGCTAAGTGAAAAAATTGATACTGATAGGATGAATGCTCCTTCATTTCTGGCAGTTGTAACTGGTGTGGGTAACTACGCCTATAGACGCGAAGATGGCATATTTGTCGTACCAATTGGATGCTTAAAAGATTGAGTCTTGGGAACACCTTGCCGCTTGGGGACACCTTGCCACAGTTTTTGGCAAGTGATTGTATTTCTGGTATTTGCGAAGAGCATTTTCTTGACAACATCTTCGTTTTGCAAAAAATGGTTACAGCAAATAACTCTATTTCTGACACTTGCCAAAAACTGTGGCAAGGTGCCTGGGCCGGGGCGGGGCGCCGGAAGCGGGGCTGCTCAAGTTATTTCCCGCAGCTGAAGGGCGGGTTATTTCCCGCTCATTTCGCAAGCTCTTTAAGGGCTTGCGGCGCGCGAGAATAACCCGGGCTGCGAGAATAACTTCAGGGAAGGCTGTAACTTGTTGATTTTTTGTTTATTGACACTTTAACCGAGGGATCACCCCTCGGATTAAGTGTTAATGCATTGAAATACATTTCATTGCAGCGACACGGGGAACTAAGGTTTTTATGCCGAACGGCTAAACCGGCGGAGCACCACTTAAACCGGCCGGGAACCTGCCGTATAAACTGCGAAGCACCTTTTAACTTAGCGGATGATGTGGCAGGAGGCGGTGAATTTGCAGGAGGCGAGCGCGGGGGGCACCTTGCCACAGTTTTTGGCATGTAATTGATTTTCTGGCTCTTACCGAGAGCATTTTTTGATAATCTCAATGCTTCTCAAAAAATGGTTGCAGCAAATAGCTCTAAACCTGGCACTTGCCAAAAACTGTGGCAAGGTGTCCCCCCCCCCCGGCGAACAGCAACAGCTAAACCGGCGGAGCACCACTTAAATCCGGCCGGGAACCGGCCGTGTAAACTGCGAAGCACCTTATAAACTTGGCGGAAGGCGGTGAATTGGCGGCACAAAAAATCCTTGCCGCAGTTTTTGGCAGGTAGCTAACTAACTGCATGTTGCAAAAATCGATTCTTTAAACACCTAAATTTATGCTACTTGCCAAAAACTGCGGCAAGGTGCTCCCCCGAGGACGGGAAGCCGCCGGGAGCCAAGCCGGCAGGCCCGGAGGGCGGGCCGGCGAGGCGGGCGGGGGCCGAAGACGGGACGGGACGGCGCCAGGCCGCCTCGCGGCCTGGCTGCCGGCCTGGCGGGCGGGGGCCAGGAGCCGGCAGGCCGCGCCGGTTACTCAGTGTACCCCGGATTTTGCTGGAGCTCCGGGTAGATTTTGCGTTCGGTGTGTGAGATTGGAAGGACTATTTTGTTGAAGTTCCAGTCGATGGTGCCGGGGCAGCCTGCCGATTGGGCGAAGTTGTGGCCGTCGCCGTCAAGCCGGGTTATGGATTTGCCCAGGCGCATCTGGTCAAAGAATCGGTGTCCCTCTCCTATAAACTCTTTGCGGCGCTCAATCTGGATTAGGTCGTCTGTGGCGGTGACTTTGGTCACGGCCGGATTGGCGCGTTTGCGGATTACATCAAGGTAGTTACTTGCGGCGGTTGCTCCTGCGCTCCCTTTAAGGGCTCCCTCGGCGGCTATCAGGTATGCCTCTGAAAGTCTGAGGAGTTTAGGGTTGTTGAGCCTGAAGTTGGTGCCTCCGTTGCCCGGGAATTTGTTTAGCCAGGCTTTAGGTTTGTCGTATTGTGAATCGTATCTGACAAACTGGGCGCGGATGTCGGCAGGGTCGGCCTCAATAAGGTTTATCCAGGCAACTGTCGGGATAAGGGAGGCTCCGGCCGATGGGGCTCCGTGCCACAGGTTGTGCCAGTATGAGGCATATCCGCCGTCGGCATCAATATTGGACTGGGCCGATACAAACAGCTCAAGCAGGGTCTCGGGTGCGCCGGTCTCTTTCCAGTAGTTTATGTACTGGTCGCGGGATGCGAGGGCGTACGGTGACTGGTCAATAACCTCTTTTGCTGCGTTGTGTGCGTTGTCCCACTCTCCTTTGTAGAGGAATACCCTTGCCTGGAGGAGTTTTGCTGCCCAGTAGTTGAAGTGCCCGGTATTCTTAGATTTTGAGAGGAGTGGAAGTGCTGTTGTAAGGTCCTGCAACACTTGTGTGTATGTTTGGGCTACGGTACTTCTAGGGAGTTTGGAGTTTGACGGGGCCAGGATCTCGGTAATGAGAACGGCTCCGAGTGATGCTCCGTTGTCTTTCATGTATGGGTATCCGTAGAGCCTTGCAAGGTCAAAGTAAACCAGTGCCCTTACAGCCAGTGCCTGTCCGAGAAAGTCGTTCTTCTTGGCAATGTCTGATGCTGTGGTGGCATTGAGATTTTCAATGTTTGCAATTAGGGTGTTGCACCTCATTATGGTCTGGTAGCACTTTTTCCATATTTCAAAATATGTGTTGCTCTCAGATTCATATCCGAATGTGTAGATCTGTACCCATCCTGTACTCATTACCCTTGGCTGGATATTGTCACCACGCTGGTCTCCCATAAGCTGCATAAGGGTTCCGTAATAGTCCGAATATTTCATGTCCACATAGAGTCCGTTTACCGCAACTCCTGCGTCGTATATGGTCTTCATTGCTGTCTCGGCTACCACTACATTGGTGGGTCTTGTATCCAGAAAGTCCTGACAGGATCCAAGAGTGAGTATCACTAGCGGAATGAGAATCAGTTGTTTTATTTTATTTTTCATAATCATCATTATTAGTGAGTTATAGTGATATCTCCAATCCAATTGTCACAGTCCTGAGTGCAGGGAATGTGAAGTTGTAGAATCCGTTTGACTGTACCTCAGGGTCAAAATTGAGTCCTGTGAATGTGAGCAGGTTATTGCCTGAGAGGAAGACTCTTGCGTTTGAAACCTTAACAGCATCTGTGATGTGTTTAGGGAAGAGGTATGATATTGTCATATTTTTTAACCTCAGATAGTCTCCCTTTTTAAGGGCTCTGCTTGAGTCGTAGTAACCACCCTGGGTGTTTCCGGCAACACGGCGGGGAACATCGGTTATGTCTCCCGGTTTCTGCCATCTGCGGAGCTGCTCTTTAGATGTGTTTTTATATGAGTTGTAACCGTCGTCCTCAATGTCGTCAACTGAGTTGTCAAAAACATAGTGTCCGTATTTGTAAGCCCAGCTGAATGCTGCCTGGAATGACTTCCAGCTGAATGAGGCGTTGAATCCGCCGAATCCTTTTGGTATTGCTGTCATTCCCTCCAGAATTGTTGAGGAGGCCTGTGCTCTGGAAACAAGAGTTCTGTCTCTGCTTCCGTCAGGTAGAGTTGCATTTGAGTAGTATTGCGGATTACCCGTTTGCGGGTCAACTCCTGCATACTCTCTTGTGTAGTACTGGACATAAGAGTAGCCGGCTTTCCAGATGTGCGGCCTGCTTACAATCTGCTCACCCTCTGCGGATAGAGAAAGCACTTCGTTGTGAAGTGTTGCCCAGTTGAGGCCGGCTGTAAGGGTCATATCTTTGTTCTTAATAATATCCACATTCACAGCTAGCTCTACTCCTCTGTTTTCCATTGAGCCGATGTTTGTCAGTGCACTGCCGAATCCTGTTGTGGATGGTACGGTTGCGTTCATCAGCAGGTCTTTTGTTGTTTTATGGTAGTACTCTGCGGTTAGTCCAACCCTGTCAAAGAGTCTGGCGTCCAGACCTATATTCCAGTTGTTGTTCTTCTCCCAGGTGAGATCCTTGTTTGCAAGGTTACTTGGGTAGCCTGCCGCCCCGGTGTCATATATTCCGTAGCCGAAGACTGCCATATACCCGTAAAAATCAGAAGGCAGGGTACCGCTGGTTCCGTATGATCCCCTTAGTCTAAGGTCGTTTATCCATTTAACATCCTTTATAAACGATTCGTTGCTGAGTCTCCAGGAGGCTGCCACAGACCAGAAATTACCCCATCTTTTGTCCGGTCCAAGTCTTGAGGAGCCGTCCCTTCTGAAGGAGCCAGATATATAGTATCTTGTGTCATAGTCATAGTTTGCGCTTGAGACTGCCGAAAGCAGGTTGGAGTTGCTTCTGTATGTGTATCCCGATTGATAGTTTGTTGCCAGGGCCGATTCGGTTGCTCCGTAGTTGGAGAAGTCCATCTTCGCAAGGCGGGTATAGAGGAACTCCTCTTTCTCGGCCTCCCACCCTGCCATGATTGCAAAGTTGTGTTTCTTTATTGATTTGCTATAGTTTGCAATTGTGCTGCTTACTGTCCTTCCCACCATTCTGTATCGGTCCGATGCGTATCCCTGACCGTATGCGGTAAAGTTAATGTGGCCGTAAAGCCAGTGGAACCGGTCGTGCATCTTGAGGTAGTCGTGACTAACTATACTCTTTATTTTAAGATCTTTTGTGATTTCAAGTTCGGCCCAACCCTTTAAAAGGAGTCTGAGCTGATTAGCGTCATTTATCTGGAGATCAAATTGCGGAACAGGATTTACCCTGGTTCCTCCGTCATAGTACTCCATCCAGTATGAGCCATCATCATACTTAAAAGGCCAGCGCGGAGTAAGGTGTACCTTCCAGAGATAGAAGACATTATCCTTTGCCTGTCCATCCTGGTGACCGCTCTGATCCTGGCTTGAATACTGGAATGAACCGCCCACCTTAAGTCGGTTTGACATCTGATGTTCAGCATTTATACTTGCTGTAAGTCTGTCCAGATATTGTATTCTGTTAATACCTTTATCATCTGTGTATGCAACTGATGCAAATACCTTCGATCTCTCATTTCCGCCTGAGACGGATAGTTCATAATTTTGTGAAACTGCTGTTCTAAAGAGCTGCTTCTCCCAATCTTCATAAATCAGGTTAGATTTTCTTGAAGGGTAGTACTTCTCTGTCTGGGCGTTCACATAGTTCTCAAGAGAGCCATATGACTGCCAGAATACCGGATTGTCCTTTCCATAGTTTGTCCAGGCCTCTCTGGTAAGCATCTCCCCTTCATCCTCTGACACCATTGGGTAGTTATTAACTGCAAAATATGAGACGGCCAGATTACCTTTAAATGTAGTAATCACTCTTCCTGCTTTACCCTTTTTAGTGGTAATCAGAATAACTCCGTTTGATGCCCTTGAGCCATACAGAGATGAGGCCGCAGCATCTTTAAGAACTGTAATTGTCTCTATGTCACCTGGATTCAGAAAATTCATTGAACTGGTGTACATATTTCCCGAGCCCCAGTCACCGCTGGTTACAGGCACACCATCTATTACATAGAGAGGTTCGTTACCTGCATTGAATGATCCGAATCCCCTGATTCGTATCTCCGGTAGTGATCCGGGCTGTCCCGATTTTTGCGCTATCTGTACTCCGGGTACTGCTCCTACTATTGCCTGCTCAAAACTCACAACAGGGATATCTTTAAAGTTCTCCTGTTTGAGCTGGGTTGCCGAGCCGGAATATGAGCCCTTTGTTACTGTTCCGTAGGCAACAACCATCACCTCATCAAGCCCCACTGCCTGCTGAACCAGAATTACATCTACCTCCCCTCTCCCGTTAACGGGCACCTCCTGTGTCTGGTACCCTATAAAAGTGAATACAAGTGTTCCTGTTGATGGAACATTGTTAAGTGAGTATATACCTTTTATATCTGTCGCCGTTCCGTGTGAAGTTCCCTTCACCATAACAGATACATAAGGTACAGGCGTTCCGTCAATCGCATCGGTTACCCTTCCGGTAACTTTAATCTGGGCATAGGAATAGCTGCATAGCGCAGACAGAATCCCCATTAATAGTAGAATCCGCTTAACCATCATTAATGTTTAATTAGTGTGGATTAATAGTTTAAATCATCAAGAAAAAGTGGAGCAAATCTGCAAGTACATTCACAAATTTGAAGTCGACATTCAGATTATAACACTCTGAATGCCAGTGTAGCATAGTTAAGTTAAGAAATAGGGTTAATTAAGAGCACATAAAGGTAATAAAACGCAGAAATTTTTACAACATTTTATGTAAAAATTATAAAGATTTCCTCCACAAGTCTTTAATCTCCTTATTAATTGAGCATTAGCTAGTTTAATTTTGAAAGAAGCCCCGCGCTCGGGAGGTGGCGCGCAGGGCGGGCCCTGGAGACGGCGCGAGGGGCGGGCGGCGGGCCCGGGGGCCCGAGGGGCACCTTGCCACAGTTTTTTGCAAGTAATTGTTATTCTTGCTCTTACTAATAGCATTTTTTGATAATTTCCATGCTTCTAAAAAAATGATTTCATTAAATACTTCTATATCTGATACTTGCCAAAAACTGTGGCAAGGTGCTCAAGGCAGAGCATCGCCTGCACATATGCGTCGCAGTTGTAAAAAATAAATTTGGTTTATATTATAAACTTATTTATATTTGCAACAATAAAACAACATTGAAATTATGGAAGAGAAAAATTTAACACAAAATGAGAGTCTGGAATTAATTTCCAGAATGATCAAAGAGACTCGGACAAATCTGGAAAAAAATGGTGGCGGAATTTATCTGCTATGGGGCTATTTATGGTTGGTTATTTCGCTGGCAATATATTTTTTGCTGGTGAAGAGCGGTGATTACAGGGTGCAGTGGTTATGGTTTGCCATGCCGATAATTGGCTATCCTGCAATGATATATATGATTAAGAAGAGGGAAAAGGGGGCCGTAACTTTTATCGGGAGAGTGATCGGCTGTGTATGGATAACTATCGGTGTGGCTGCCGGCTTGCTATCACTCTATATGTTCATTGATTACAGCGCATTTCCAATTTTGTTTGTGATGGCTCTTCTTATTAATGTGGGGGTGGCAATCAGCGGGCTTGTGATTAAATTCAAACCTGTTATTATTGCCGGATTTCTGGGTATTGCGCTTAGCTTTGTTATGCTGATGGTCTCAGGTCCCAGTCAGATTCTTGTCTCTGCGGGGTTTGCTGTTATTATGCTGATTATTCCGGGGCATATTCTGAATCGCCATGTTTAAAGAGCTGGACCCCCTACTCCACTCTCAGCTGCGGCTGGCGGTGGTTTCCATTCTGGTTTCGGTGGAGGAGGCCGATTTTGTCTTCCTCCGCGAAAAGACATCGGCAACGGCCGGAAACCTGAGTGTGCAACTGGAAAAACTGAGCGAGGCAGGATATATCTCTATTGAGAAAGGGTTCAGCGGCAAACGACCACGGACTACCTGCCGGATTACTGAAACTGGTAGGAAGGCGTTTGAGAATTATGTTGAGGCGCTGAAGAGCTATTTCTAAAATCCACAATTGGTAGTTAAAATAAATATTTTTTTATAGATTTGTAAAAGACCTCATTAGAGAATTCCAGAAAGCTTTAAAGCTTGTCACCCTCACAGATCTGTCCAGGCATCGGCATTTACTTGCACTTATTATAAACTAAAATTAAAAATTATGAAAAGACTGATTAAATTTAGCTTTCAGCTATTTTTTGTGTCGGCCTTAGCTATGGCGACATCTTGTGGTGGTGGAAAAACCGGGAATGGTGGCAGCAAAAGTAAATCTGTGGTAATCGGAGAGCAGGAGTGGATGGTTGAAAACCTTAATGTAACCGTTTTTAGGGATGGGAGTGAAATTGAGTACATTGAATATGAGGACGACTGGAACGATGTACATAAGGAGAAGAGTCCTGCATTCTGCTACTATGAATTTAATGAGGAGAATGAAAAGATTAGCGGGAAATTATATAACTGGTATGCTGTCTCAGATCCCAGGGGAATTTGTCCGGAAGGATGGAGGGTGCCTACTGATGCCGACTGGCAGCAACTAATTGAATTTCTTGGCGGAGCAGAATCGGCCTACGACAAGATGAAGTCGACTTCCGGCTGGGATAACGATGACAACGGGACCAACGAAAGTGGTTTTAATGCGAAACCTTCCGGTATTGTTGATATAGTTGGACAATCCGGATTGAAAGGCGTTGGGACTATTTGGTGGGCATCTGATCCTGTGGGTATTAAAAATGCTGCTACCAGGTTAATTTATCCGGGATACCGTTATATTTACACCGATGCGCTATCAAGGGGTCAGGGGCACTCTGTAAGGTGTATTAAGGAGAAAAGCTTAGATAGGTAATTAATATAAAAATAGTAAAAAAAAGGAAGCCTAAGTGAACATATGTTCATTTTAATTTATATCTTTGTGGCACAATTAACATTTACTAATAGTATAAAATTAAAAATTATGCCAGGAAGAGACAGAACAGGTCCAATGGGACAAGGTTCAGGAACAGGAAGAGAATTGGGCTTTTGCTCAGGTAGTGACACTCCGGGAAACAATGCAGGAAACGGAATGGGTAGAGGATTAGGCAGGCGAGGTGGTCGTGGCCTTGGGGCCGGAAATGGGGCCGGAAGAGGCTTAGGCAGACGAGGCGGGTCCAGAGGCCAGAGTTAATGATTGCTTTTGAAATATGCCAAACAGAAAAAGAGACAGACGAATAACAATGCCTCCCAGGATGGAGGGTTATAAACCATTTGGAATTCCGAGGCGTGAACTCGACAGTGTAACCCTTTTATTTGAAGAGTATGAAGCAATTAAACTTGCTGATTATGAAAATCTCACCCAAGAAGAGGCTGCCTTAAAGATGAATATTTCAAGACCCACATTTACAAGATTATACGACAAGGCCAGAAAAAATATCGCAAAAGCCTTTGTCGAGGGAAAGGTAATATTAATTCAGGGCGGAAACTATATTACTGACAGTAATTGGTATAAATGCCGAGTATGCAATGAAACAATGAACTCGACCAAAAGCGAAGATCACTGTATTAACTGCGATTCAGAAAATTTAGATAAATTCTGATTTTATAAATCAGCATTTCTATCCTTTCCAAGAGGGAGACCTTGCCACAGTTTTTGGCAAGTTATTGTATTTCTGATGTTTGCGAAGAGAATTTTCTTGACAGCATCTTCGTTTTTCAAAAAATGACTGCAGCAAATAGCTCTAAACTTGATACTTGCCAAAAACTGTGGCAAGGTGCCGGAGCTGAAGTTATTTCCCGCTCATTTCGCTAGCTCTTTGCGGGCTTGCGGCGCGCGGGAATAACCCGGGCTGCGAGAATAACTTCAGGTGAGAAAGAGAGACCCAGGTGAATATCAGGATAGTCAGGCAGCTGTAACTTGTTGTTTTTTGTTAATTGACACTTTAACCGAGGGGTGACCCGTCGGATGAAGTGTTAATGCGTTGAAATACACTTTATTGCAGCGACACGGGGATTGAAGATTTTTCTGCCGGATGGCTAAACCGGCGGAGCACCGCTTAAACCGGACGGTAACCGGCCGTATAAACTGCGAAGCACCTTTTAACTTAGCGGATGATGTGGCGGGAGGAGGTGAAGTGGCAGACCCGTGCGGCTGTATCTAGCTTACTGAGTGCGCGTTAACACTTAATCCCGCGGATGATCCGCGGGATTAAGTGTTAACTTGAAGATATACTGTGAGTTATAGCGGTGCGGGTATATAGTTTACTAATGGTCTTTGACGTGGGAAACTTTAGGGGTTGAGTGGGATATTCGTTTATCTCACAGATAATTAGATAGTTAAAATTTAGTTTTTTAAAAAGTTTTTGAAAATATGATTTGCAATTACTTGTTTTCTAGTACTATAAACGAATATCCCTGTCAACCCAATTTCTCTTTTGTCTCTGCTCCGGAGGAATTCTGCTGCCGGGAGGAGGCATTTATATGGTGCCGGGCGGGAGGCCTGGCGGTTAACCGCCCGCCCGGCTTTATGTTAGCCATTCGGCAGATAATTCTGGGAGACTGGTGCGGGTCGGAACAGACGCGCGTGTATAGAGTATGCAACGGGCTCGGGGATTGCCTCGCTGGGCGAGGCGTTCCCCGGGGTGGGGAGCCTGAAATGGATAAAACCCAGTCTGCCTGTGGCAGTTTAACAAAAAACAGACCGCCTTCAAGCGAGCTTGAGGCGGTTCTTTCTTTTTTGGTTATTACCACTTCGTGGTGGGTTTTGTCTATTTGGCGGAGAGAGGGGGATTCGAACCCCCGATACCCTTTTGGGGTATACGCGCTTTCCAGGCGGGCCAGTTCAACCACTCCTGCATCTCTCCAGTTTTGCGGTCCGGGGGTGCAAAGATATAATTTTTTAATTAATGTTGGTTGTGGCGGGTCCGAATGTTGGGGTTAATGGTTAAGGCAGGTGAGGCGTTCGCACTCGCATCGGTTGTGGGCACGGGCGAGAGCTTCGTTGATGGTTTGTTGGGCAAATGGTGGAGGTGGGGTTCCTTCATGAAGGATTGGCTCACCGGGTCCGGGGTTGTTTAGGGTGGTAATGTTTGAATAGCAAACGGAGCAAAGAACTTCTGCATTGTTTAGGTTGTTGCCGCCATCTCTTTTAATGTGGTGTACAACCAAATTGTGGTTACTGTTGCATCGTGCCATACGAGTGTAGTTTTAAAGGGGTTTGTGTAAATATAATATATATTATTTTTATGTAAAAGTGGGGCGGGAAAAATGTGGTGAATGGTTGAGTTGATGATTGATTATTTGAGTAATTTTGCGGATAATATTTGTATTGTGTTATTTATATAGTGTTATCTGGATTGAATATTATGGACAGGTCAAAATATAATTTGGTTGTAGGGTTGCTGAATAAGAAAATTCTTGTGCTGGATGGTGCAATGGGAACAATGATTCAGCGCAGAGGTCTTACTGAGGAGGATTACAGAGGTGAGCGTTTTGCCAAATACTACCGGTCGCTGAAGGGGAATAATGATTTGCTGTCCATTACAAGGGCTGATGTTATTGCCGATATCCACAGGGAGTATTTTGAGGCTGGCGCGGATATAGTTTCAACTAATACTTTTAACGCTAATGCAATCTCTATGGCCGATTACGGGATGGAGGGGCTTGTCTATGAGCTTAATTTTGCCGGTGCTGAACTTGCTGCAAAGGTGGCAAAGGAGTTTGGAGGTAAACTGGTGGCGGGTTCAATGGGGCCGACAAACAGGACGGCGAGCATGTCGGCTGATGTAAATGACCCTGGTTCAAGGGGGGTAACCTTTGATGAGCTGGCGGAGGCATATGCAGAGCAGGCTCGGGGTTTGATTGATGGTGGGGTTGATATTTTGCTTGTGGAGACAGTTTTTGATACTTTAAATGCAAAAGCTGCTCTTTTTGGAATTGACAAAGTTTTTCTGGAAAAAGATATTTTTTTACCTGTAATGGTGTCCGGAACAATTACTGATGCAAGTGGAAGAACACTTACAGGACAGACGCTTGAGGCATTTCTGGTAAGTATTTCTCATTTCCCACTGCTGAGTACCGGACTCAATTGTGCGCTCGGGGCGGAGCAGCTGAGGCCGTTTATCAGGGAGATTAGCGAGAAGTCGCCCTTTTTTGTGTCGGCGCACCCAAATGCGGGGTTGCCAAATGAATTTGGTGGCTATGATCAGAGTGCAGCCTACATGGCCTCTATTGCTGAAGATTTTGTGAAGAGTGGGTGGATTAATATTATAGGGGGGTGCTGCGGTACTACTCCTGACCATATACGGGAGATTGCAAAGGTTGCAGCCCGATACTCTCCCAGGGTGGTTCCTGAACTGCCTCCTGTCACAAGGCTGAGTGGGCTTGAGGTGCTTGAGATCAGGCCGGAGAGCAATTTTATAAATGTTGGTGAGCGGACAAATGTGTCGGGCTCTAAGAAGTTTGCCCGTCTTATAAGGGAGGAGAAGTATTCTGAGGCGCTTGCTGTGGCAAGGGAGCAGGTAGAGGGTGGTGCACAGGTGATTGATATCTGCATGGATGAGGCGATGCTTGACTCTGAGAGGGCAATGGTGAAGTTTGTAAATCTTATTATGTCTGAACCGGATATCTCAAGGCTTCCGCTGATGCTTGACTCATCAAGGTGGGAGGTACTTGAGAGTGGTCTTAAATGTGTTCAGGGTAAGAGCGTTGTCAATTCTATAAGTTTGAAGGAGGGTGAGGAGCTGTTTCTGGAAAGGGCAAATCTGATAAGGAGATATGGTGCATCGGCAGTAGTAATGCTGTTTGATGAGAGGGGCCAAGCCGATACATTTGAGAGGCGCAAGGAGGTGGCGGAGAGGAGCTACAGATTGCTGGTTGACAAAATTGGATTTCCTCCTGAGGATATAATTTTTGACCCAAATGTTCTCGCAATAGCTACTGGTATTGAGGAGCACTCAAATTATGCAGTTGATTTTATTAAAACAACGGCCTGGATTAAGGATAACCTCCCCTTCGCAAAGGTGAGCGGTGGTATAAGCAACCTCTCATTTTCATTCAGAGGGATGGACAGGATTAGGGAGGCGATGCATTCGGTCTTCCTGTATCACGCAATAAAGGCGGGACTGGATATGGGTATTGTAAATCCCGGTATGCTTCAGGTTTACAGTGAGATTCCTGATGATCTTCTAAAACTCACAGAGGATGTGGTCTTGAACAGGCGCAAGGATGCGACAGAGAGACTTATCAGATATGCAGAAATGAGCAAGGATGAGGCGGGAGCTGAAATGGGTGTAAAAAAATCTGACTGGCGTGACCTCCCGGTTGTTGAAAGGGTCAGACACTCCCTTGTAAAGGGGATTGATGATCATATTGATGAGGATATTCTTGAGGCGAGGACTCTCTTTTCCAGAAGTATTGAGGTTATTGAGGGGCCGCTGATGGGGGGAATGAACGAGGTTGGAGATCTCTTTGGTGCGGGAAAAATGTTTCTTCCTCAGGTTGTAAAGAGTGCAAGGGTTATGAAGAGGGCTGTTGCTGTCTTAGAGCCATACATCCAGAAGGAGAGCAGAGAGGGAGAATCAAGAAGTGCAGGAAAGTTGCTTCTTGCAACAGTTAAAGGTGATGTGCACGATATTGGAAAGAATATTGTTAGCGTTGTACTCTCTTGTAATAATTATGAAATTGTTGATCTGGGGGTTATGGTCCCTGCAGAGAAGATAATTGAGAGGGCATTAGAGGTTGGGGCCGATGCAATTGGTCTGAGCGGACTTATAACCCCATCTCTTGAGGAGATGGTAAATGTGGCTCAGGAGCTGGAGCGAAGAGAGATAAAGCTTCCTCTTCTTGTTGGGGGGGCAACCACCTCTGAGGTTCACGCAGCTGTGAAGATTGCTACTAAATACTCGGGGTCAGTTGTGCATGTTAAAGATGCATCAAAGGCTGCCGGGGTTCTCTCCTCTTTGCTGGGGAACTCCTCTTCTGACTATATTTCAGAGATGAGAAGGAGATATGAAATTATAAGGGAGCAGCATAGTTCATCGGCAAAAAGAGATAATTACATCTCTTTAGAGAGTGCTCGGGCAAACAAATTTATCTGGGATGGATGGGTTGCCCCACCACCTGTAAAACCGGGTCTGCAGGAGTTCCATGATATTGATTTTGACTCTGTCGTAAAGTATATTGACTGGACATTCTTCTTTTTTGCATGGAAGATGAGTGGTCGTTATCCTGCAATCCTGGAAGATCCGGTTAAAGGGCCTGAGGCAAAAAAACTTATGGCAGATGCTCTTATCTATCTGGAAGAGATGAAACATAAAAACCTTGTCTCTATAGATGGTGTATGTGGTGTCTTTCCAGCCGTTTCACTGGGTGATGACATAGAGGTGTGGCCGGCTGATGCCGGCAGCAGTGCGGGCCGCGAGGCCGCCGCTGTCGCGGCCGCCTCCGGCCTCCGCGCGGGCGCGGCCTCCGGCCCCGCCCCGCTCCGCCTCTGCTTCCTGCGGAATCAGGAGAAGAAGCAAGATACCCCTAACCTATCTCTTGCAGACTTTATCGCTCCTGCCGTGAGCGAGGGCCAGGCAGCCGGTGGTGCCCCCGGCACCACCGGCCGCCTGGCCGCACCTGCCCGCCTGGCCGCACCGGACCACCTTGGTGCATTTGTTGTTACAGCCAGATTGGATGAGCAGAGGTGCGCAGCTTACAAAGAGGATGACTACGCATCAATAATGATAAAAATTCTGGCAGATCGTCTGGCCGAGGCGGCTGCTGAGTGGATTCATCACAAAATGAGATCTGAAATATGGGGATTTGCCCCTTCAGAAAGTCTCTCGTTGGAGCAGATGTTTAAAGCCGATTATCAGGGAATAAGGCCTGCTCCCGGGTACCCGGCATGTCCTGAACATACAGAGAAGGGAAAACTCTTCTCTCTTCTTGAAGCTCAGAAGCGTATAGGTGTTTCTCTTACAGAGAGCTTCACAATGGTTCCCGCTGCCTCTGTAAGTGCATATGTATTTGCACATCCTAAATCGGCCTACTTTAATGTAGGAAAAATTGGTGATGATCAGTTGCGTGATTACGCAAACAGAAAGGGGATGACTCCGGAGGAGGCTGCAATCTGGCTTACCCCCAATATGAATAACTGATTAATGATAGTCTCCCGATATTTATTATATTTAAAGTTTATACTTAGTTAAAAAATGACAGTAATAGAGAAAATTAAGAGCTCAAAGAGCCCCCTTTTTACATTTGAGTTGCTGCCTCCGCTTAAGGGGCACAGTATTGAGAAGGTATATGCAACAATTGAGACTCTTCTCGATTTTAACCCTGCCTATATCAATTTTACCTCTCACAGAAACGAAGTGCAATACTTTGAGCACCCTGACGGTACACTTGAGAAGAGGACATCGCGTCTCCGCCCCGGCACAATTGCTCTTGCAGCGGCAGTTAAATACAAATACAATATTACTGTTGTTCCGCACCTCCTTTGTGGTGGATTTACCCGTGAAGAGACTGAGAATGCATTAATTGAGATGTCGTTTCTGGGTATTGAGGATGTTTTTGCTCTGAGGGGAGACCCTCCTAAAGGGAGCAGAAGTTTTATCCCTGAAAAGGGGGGCAATAACTATGCTTCAGATTTAGTAAAACAAATAAACGAAATGGCCGGGAGCCGATTTTGCACAGGAGTTGCTGGTTATCCTGAGAAACACTTTGAAGCTCCAAATCTTGAGATTGATATGGAGAACCTTAAGAAAAAGGTAGATGAGGGGGCGCACTACATTGCAACTCAAATGTTCTTTGATAACTCTGCATTTTTCCGCTTTAGGGACAATTGCCGTAAGGCCGGAATTGAAGTTCCGATTATTGCCGGAATCAAACCAATATCGGCAATGAATGATATAAAACTGCTCCCTCAGACTTTTCATATTGATATCCCTGCAGATCTGTACAATGCAGTTAATAAATGCAATTCTGATGAAGAGGCTCGTGAAGTGGGAATTGAGTGGACCACAATGCAGTCCCGGGAACTTATAAAAGAGGGTGTTCCCGGTATTCACTACTATACACTTGGCAGGGCAGACAATATTGCCAGAATTGTCAAAGCCTCATTCTAGAATCAGCAATTCAGGAAATAATTCAGGAAAAAATTCAAGAAAAAATTACAATAAACATAAATAAGAGCAATTTTAACATGAGAGCAAAAGAGTATAAAGTAGCCGATATCTCCCTTGCGGAGTTTGGCAGAAAAGAGATTGAGATAGCAGAAAAGGAGATGCCGGGCTTGATGGCTGTGAGAAAAAAATTCGGCAAATCTAAGCCTCTTGCAGGTGCCAGGGTGATGGGTTCTCTCCATATGACAATACAAACTGCTGTTCTAATTGAGACACTTAATGAGCTTGGAGCAGATGTACGCTGGTGCAGCTGTAATATTTACTCCACCCAGGATCACGCAGCTGCTGCAATTGCAGAGGCAGGAACTCCTGTTTTTGCCTGGAAGGGTGAGACTCTTGAGGAGTACTGGTGGTGTACAGAGAGGGCTCTCGACTTTGGAAATGGTCTTGGTCCAAATCTTATTGTTGATGACGGAGGGGATGCAACTCTTATGATACACAGAGGGTACGATGCAGAGAGCAACGCCTCTGTACTTGATGGCAAAGCCGATACTCAGGATGAGCAGGAGCTTAACAAAATCCTTAAAAAAATTCTTGCTGATACTCCAAAGAGATGGAGTGCAATTGCCCCTGAAATTAAAGGGGTATCTGAAGAGACAACAACCGGCGTGCACAGACTATACCAGATGCTGGAGCAGGGGAAACTTCTCTTCCCTGCATTTAATGTAAATGACTCTGTAACAAAATCAAAATTTGACAACCTTTATGGATGCCGTGAATCGCTTGCTGATGGGATCAAAAGGGCTACAGATGTAATGATTGCAGGTAAGGTTGTTGTAGTGTGCGGATATGGTGATGTGGGAAAGGGTTGTGCCCGGTCTATGAAGGGTTACGGGGCAAGGGTTATTGTTACAGAAATTGACCCTATTTGTGCTCTTCAGGCTGCAATGGAGGGTTTTGAGGTTAAAAGGGTTGAGGATACACTCTCTGAAGGGAATATTTTTGTCACTACTACCGGAAACAAGGATATAATCACTGCCGAACATATGGCAGGGATGAAGGATCAGGCAATTGTCTGCAATATCGGCCACTTTGATGATGAGATTCAGGTTGCCCGACTGGAGCAGTGGCCCGGCATTAAGCGTCTGAACATCAAACCTCAGGTGGATAAATATACATACCCGGACGGGCACTCGATTTTCCTTCTTGCTCAGGGAAGGCTTGTGAACCTTGGCTGCGCTACCGGTCACCCATCTTTTGTAATGAGTAATTCATTTACAAACCAGACGCTTGCTCAGATTGAGCTATGGTCTAAAAAATATGAGCTTGGTGTCTATATGCTTCCTAAACATCTTGATGAGGAGGTTGCTCGTCTTCACCTGGAGCAACTTGGAGTGAAACTTACTGTTCTCACTCCTGAGCAGGCAGCATATATAGGAGTTCCGGCAGAGGGGCCGTTCAAGCCTGAGCATTACAGGTACTAACCATTTGTAAATGATAATGAATATCACGGTTCTGATAATGGCAGGCGGTTCAGGGGAGCGTTTCTGGCCGCTTAGCACAAAAGAGAGGCCCAAACAGCTTCTTAAACTTGTTGATAAAGAGAGGAGTCTGATAAGGATGACTGTTGACAGAATCCTCCCGTTGGTCTCTCCCGAAAGAGTATTTATTGCTACAAATGCCATTCAGGCCGAGGGGGTTCTTGAAGAGCTCCCTATGATTGATCCAAAAAACATCATAATTGAGCCGGCATTCAGGGATACAGCTGCCGCTGTTGGATTTGGCTGCGTGGTTATTGGTGAGAGGTTCCCGGATTCAACAATGATAGTTCTGGCATCAGACCACCTGATAAAGGATGAGGAGGGTTTCAGAGAGGCTCTCTCTGCTGCTGCAGGGATTGCCGATGGCAAAATTGTTACTCTCGGCATAAAACCTACCCATCCTGAAACAGGCTACGGATACCTGGAGTGTGAAGAGCTCTCCCCGGGAAAGGCCTCCAAAGTTTTAAGATTCTGTGAGAAGCCATCTCTTGAAGTGGCAGAGAGCTATCTTAAGAGCGGAAAGTTTCTGTGGAACAGCGGTATGTTTATTTTCCGTATTGAGACTATGATGGGGGCCTTCAGAAAATACCTCCCATCTCATGCTGATACTTTGGAAAAGATTTCACGACTACGCAAAGAGAGTTCACTCTCTCCCGAATTTTATTCTCACTCGCTCAGAGAGCTTTTTGAAGAGTTTGTCAAGATCTCGCTCGATTTTGGGATAATGGAGAGGTTTGGGGAGACTTGGGTTATTCCTGTTGACATCGGATGGAATGACATTGGCTCTTTCCCTGCTCTTGCAGAGGTTTTTGAGCCCAATCAGAACGGAACAATCTCAAGGGGGGCTGAGCTCAGAGAGTATAACTCATTCAATAATATAATTATATCGGGAAAGCGTGTAGCCCTGCTGGGGGTTAAGGATCTTGTGGTGGTTGAGACCGATGATGCTCTGCTTATTTGCAGTAAAGAGGAGGCTCAGAATATAAAGAAGATTCTTTAAGGGGTTATCCTTTTACCTTTATCTGCTTGTTTCGTCTATCCTCTTTAGAACGGGTAATTTCAAAAACATCTGCATTTGTATGCAGGTGTTTTTTTACTTTATCTTCAAGTGAAAGAAGTGAACTCCTAAGTCTCTTTTTGTGTGATTCATAACTCATTTTCTGATCAAACATTGACATAAGATCAAGAAATTGAACCGGGTCAGGATGTTTATTAATTATCATTTTGAGTATGTTGAACTCCTCTGATGTCAGAGTTTTCTCAAGGTCTATAATAGAGTTGCTAACCTTTTCGTACGGAGTCTTCTCCTTCCCTCTTCTTTTGAATCCAAAATATAGAGCAATTGAGGTAACAAGTAATAAAAGAGCTGCAAGCAGAAAAATGCTTTTGGAGAGAGGTGGTTCATAAAGATTACTTTCAGTGACTTCACTACCAAGTATTCTGTCAGAGTTAACTACAAGGGGCATCCTGTATCCATCCTCCCGCAAAACAAGAAGGGTGAACTTATCTGAATGGTTATTGTAGGATACATATACAGGTATCGAGAAGTTATTGGCTGCCTCGCCAAGCATTATACCATCTACGGATTTATAGTGGTATAGTTTATTATCCCTCATATTGAAATAGTAAGCATCAGAAACGCCAAGAAGGAGAGCTCCATCCCTGTAGTTGTTAATAATATGGTATTTCTGAAGATCTATCTCATTTTGTAGTTTTCCCAGCAAACTCCACTCTCTGGTAATAAAATCAAACCGCCAAAAATCATTAAGCTGAATCTGATGTGATTCAGAGCTCTCCCGCTCTTCATCAACTCCGGTACCCGGACCAACAAATAGCTGATCACCCGTATAAGAGCCTGTTAAATTAAACCTTGCCTGAGGGTATCCTGAGATGGGTGTTTTAGGGAGCACTTTTACCCAGTCTCTTTTAAGTTTGTCAAAATATACAATGATATTTTTGTGTGTAAAGAGGCCCACTCCTCCGAATATATGAGGAGTTTTGGCATGAATAAAGGGAAGTGAGGAGTACTGGTTTCTGGATTCTTCTGAATAGTGAAACTCTTTGAAACGTGAACCATCGTAAGTGACAATTTTCCCTCCGGATTGGTGGAAAAGATACCCAGTGGTGCTCTCTTCGACAAATGAGAGTTTCATCTGGCGCAGGCCAAATGTGTTTGGAACTGCCTGCCAGAGGATTCCGTCAATTGATGAGTAGAGGGAATCGGGAGTAAGAACAAAATATTCGTTTTTAAAGGAGAATGAGAAGCTGTTATCCCTTATACTGAACAATGGTTCCTGACCTCCCAGGGAGGTGGTGAATGGGAGAAAAACCAATAGCAGCAACAAAATCCGTTTATATTTCACAATCAGTGAATTTGATCAAATATATGAATAATATTTGTTATCTCAAAATAGGGGAAGAATAGGGTCTTCACTAATTTTTTGCTTCTATCCCCTAATTTATCCTAATTTCGTTCACGCTTAGAGAATGAATTTTCTGGTTTAAGTAATTAAGGGGTTAGTTATAGTACTGTGAAAAACTCATTCAGGAAATCCGGACCGGCATAATTGCCGGCCCGGATTTTTCTTTAAATTGCGTTAAATTTGATTTGCAAAAAATTCCCTGTTATGGATAAAGAGATATTTGTTAAAAAGGCCTCCGGCGAATTGGAGCAATTCTCCGCTGAGAAGCTTAGTGGTTCACTTAAACGCTCAGGCGCAGATGATGGTGTAATTGAAGAGATTATTGATGAAATTACCGGGTGGATTGAGGAGCTGAACGGAAGCTCTGCCCCTCCTTCAACCAGAAACATTTATAATAAGGCATTTACTCTGCTGAGACGAATGACCAATGGCAATGCAGCAAGATACAAACTAAAAAATGCTATGATGGAGATGGGGCCTACAGGACATCCGTTTGAGCACTTTATGGGCGAGGTTTACAGGTTACTGGGTTATGAACACATTGAAGTTGCTCAGGTTCTCAGGGGACACTGTCTTACTCACGAAGTCGATGTTGTTGCAACCAGGCGCAAGCCGGGGAAAAAGAGCGGGCTTCTGCCGGGCGACAATATGGAGCAACTTGTGGTAGAGTGTAAATACTACCAGAGCACGGGAAAAAATGCAAATGTACAGGTCTCCCTCTATGTTCATTCAAGAATGGAGGATATATTCGGATTCCGCAAAAAGATGCCCGAATATGCAAATTATACATTCAAGGGTGGAATTGCCACAAACACCAGGTTCTCTTCTGATGCAATTGCTTACGGGGAGTACGCAGGTCTTCAGCTCCTGAGCTGGGACTACCCCCGTGGTAATGGTCTCAGAGAAATTATTGACAGAGAGCGAATCTTCCCTGTCACGGTCCTCACAACACTTACCCGTACCCAGAAAGATCTCCTTATGAATCGTGGCATTGTTATATGCCGTCAACTCAGAGATAATCCTGAAATAATCCGGGAGCTGGCTCTGGCCCCAGCCCGCCTCCGTAAACTACAGGAAGAGCTTACGGGACTTTTGCGCTAGTGCCGGCGGATATTGTCCCGCCCTATTGTTCCGTAAAGGAACTTGGCATAGTCGTATGAGCAGAGATAGTCGTGAGTACCCTTTGCCCCCTCAAGTCTCTGTGAGAGGTCTTCAACCATATCAGGGGTAAGATTTTTATCATCTCTCAGAATTTTCTCTATGTAGCGGATTCTCTCTGCCATCTGGGCGATGTCTGTCTGCTGTTTGAGCATAATTCTGGATTTGTACCAGTCGCTCTCAATAAGGTATTCATAAGTGAACATCTTGCGTATCTCAGCGGAATCAAGTCTCTTTCCTTCAAACTCTCCGTAAGCCATAATATGGAGGAGGGCCTTCAGCGGAGGGCAGGCTGAGTCAATGCTCCCGTCGCGGAAGTATGATTCTGCAACCCTTTGCTGAGCCTCTACAATGTTAAGAATGCCATCTGCAAACTGCTCCATTGACTGGATTTCAGGTTTAAGCATATCTTCAGGGAATATCACATTTGGATTTTCAAAAACTCTTCCAAAATATCCTATTACAAATTTGTCGGTAATACGATATCCCAGTATTGATGCAGGTATTATTTTGCCTTTGTATTCAAAATCCTCAAGTTTTTCTAGCTCTCCCTCTGCAATCATCTTCGCCGGATCCTTTTCAAATGGCTGGAGACGAGCCCACAGTTCCGGTATAAGGAGGCTCAGATCGTGATCGACTCTGTATCGGTGTCCTATATATCCCGCAGGTGTGGTGAATCCGTTGTAGCCTGTAAGTATAAATGATACCAATGCGTTATTGAGGTCAATTATCGGAAGGAGGGCGTTAAACGGAGCCTTTGTAAGTGCCCCTTCAGATCCTGCGCCGGTGGTTGATGGTGATTTACCTGTTAATGAGCATACAAAATCCATAAATAGTTCCGGAAGCTCCTGATAGTGTACAGGGTTATATACTGCAAGAGGACGAATCCCCTTCTCTGCCGGGTTGTTTCTTCTTCCGGGCAGGACTGAGTTAACGGGGAGGTATACCGGCTTGTCCATTGTTATTCCTCTGCCTATTCTGATACCTGTCTCGGCTATATATTTTGTGCGGGGGTTGATAATATCATCACGGGTCTGAAGATAGCGCACATTTTTGCTGGGTTTTCCATCTACTATTCTCGGGTTTGCCGATGATACAAAGTATTGCGGGGTATCGCTCTCTGCAACATCTGTTATAAGATCCCTCATGGGGTCTGTGAAGAGGTCAAAATTAATTACATCCTCTACCATCTCTTTTGCATCCTCAGTTGTAAGAGGCTGGAAATTTGATATGAATGTGCATGGAGAGGCGAGATCTGATTCGGCCTTTTTGTCAAAGCCTCTGTTAATTGCCTCATCAGGACGCTGGAAGAATCTGTATTCGCAGTTTTCAAGCAATTTTACGCTTCTGTTGGTCACCAGCGGACTCATATTTGAAAGTGAGGCTGATGGTACCACTGTTGAGACTGTGATATCGTCCTCCATCTGAATTTTGTCTGCGTGGACATAGTCCTGCCGCAGCTTGAATGTTCTCCAGGCTCCCTTGTCATCATATCCTATCCTAAGGTATCTTGCAGCAATCTTTTTGTTTTGGTACTTAAGTTCATTGCCGGGCTGTCCGTTTAGGATATCAACTGAGAAGTAGCTCTTCCAGTCCTCTCCCCACTCCTCTCTGTAAAATCTCTTGACAATAAATGCAATACCTTTAATATACTGTGGGATTGATTCCAGCCAGCTGTTGTATTCAGGGGTAAATTCCGGGGATGGTGTCAGCATCTTTATTGCCGAGCCCATTGACCTCTTGCTGCTGAGGAAGCTTCTGCTTACTTTTTTCCCTTTGGCAGGATCAATAAATCTTGAGAAGTAGTTGTAGTTTATTATCTCCTCTACCTTTCTGAAATCTGTCTCAAAATCTTTTATAAAGAATGAGCCGGATATAATTGAGTCCTCAATAGATTTTGAGATCTCAGATTTTCCACCGCCTGAGACGGTGCAGGGCTTGTGAATAAGTACCCCCTCAGAGTTTGTCTCCACAAGGCGGTAATTAAGCGTTCCTGCTGCCTTCTCCATACGGTATTTGTGTCCGTTGGGCATTATATATGTTTTGTTGGGAAGGAGCTTGATACTTGCCTCTCCGCTTTTGCCCCTTTGCCAGGAGATCCTCTGGCTCTTTATATCAAATCTTGAGAGTTCAGGTACATAGAAGATGTCCGGATAGTTCTTGTCCGCACCATAACCCTCAGGCCTCATGTCAATTAGCTCCGGAAAGAGTTTTGCCGTCTCTTCCAGAGTTTTGTTAAAGTTCTCTGCCTTGGTAATCTGCCCCTCTCCCTGATTGTATGAGGGGAATATCAGTGCTCCGCCTGCGTGCTCCTCCTCTGCGTTACCCATAAGATTGGCTGCGTATGAAATGAAGGTTTTTACCTCTTTCTTTGAGTAGCCAAAGTAGTTATCTGCAATGACTGTAACTATGACACCTTCGTCTGTGCGCATAGTGAGTTTGAATGCCGATCCGTCGTTGTAGAGCTCCTCCTCTTTTTCCCAGCACATTCCGTCTCTCTTCTGTCTCTCTGTTGCTTTGGAGATGTGCGGAAGTCCCACCTCCTTTTTTGTGAGTTTGGTGAGCTGCGGTGCGAGTATTATGCAGCCTGTGTGGCCGCTCCAGTTTTCGTAATCAAGCCCGGCGTCGTTTGATATATGGTATGGCGATCCTCCGTTTCCAAAAATTGACTCTACAAAGTCAAGATTTGATACCAGTGACCCCGGAGCAAAAAAGCGAATCTCCATAGTCTTTCTCGGAGATATTCCGCTTACTTCAGGGCTCACTTTTGGTCTGAGCAGCAGGGAAACAAATATCTGAGCCTTTTTATTGCACTCTTCAGTAAATGGCAGGTTGAATATATCACCCTCAATAGTTGTTGCCTTTTGGAGAAGAAGTGCTGCTGTCTTTTGGGGTACCGATTTTTTGTCGTCCGGGATTGGAAGGCCACCCTCGGCAATATGAAATACCCCTTTTGTTGTACGCCTGTCGTTGCGTGGGTTGTGAAGTATACCCTGTTTAACTCTGTATGAGGTAAGATACTCGGATGTATAATCATCTCTCTTTTCAGGTATGGAGAGCTCTCTTGCTATACCATAAAAGTCCAGCGTAAATGTAAATGATGGTATGTGAATTTCAGGTGCATCAACACCTTTGAAATATCCGTTTATGAAATTTTGTATTCTTTGGTCTGCAGGGCAGAGGTAGTTCTTGAACTGACGCTCCCGCTCCCTGTAGTTTATAATCAGAGATTTTGCAAGGTGGAGGAAGCCGTCTGCGGCATCATCTTCAAAATCACCATCTACCAGGCCAAGGGCTTCAAGTCTGAGTTTTATGTATTGATGTATATACTCTTTTGAGTTTTGTCTGGTATCTTCGAAGAATCCCAGTGATTTAAGTTCTTTATTCATGTGGAGTCATTTTTAAGTCGCCGTAAATAATGCAAAAATGGTTCCAAAATTAGTTTATTACTATATTAGCGTGCGCAAAAATTTGATTGATGGAGAATATTGAAAATCGTTGGAGAAGGACCTTTGCATTTATCTGGACGGGGCAGCTTTTCTCTACTCTGAGCAGCAGCATGGTAAGCTTTGCTGTAATATTCTGGCTGAGCATAGAGACCGGTTCTGCAGAGGTGCTTGCTTTTGCAACTATTGCCTCTCTGCTTCCTCAGCTGCTCCTCGGGCTCTTCACCGGAGTTCTTGTGGACAGGTGGAACAGAAAAAGAACAATGATTATTGCAGATCTGTACATTGCCCTTATGACCCTGGTAATGGCAGTAATTTTTTATTTGGGTCACGGAGAGGTAAGTATTGGGATTCTATACCTTCTACTAGCTTTGCGATCTATTGGCAGCTCTTTTCATATGCCTGCACTGGAGGCCTCTATTCCGCTTCTTGCTCCCAAGGATAAGCTGATGAAGGTTGCGGGTGTAAATAATATGATTTTCTCAATGAGCTCTATAGCTGCTCCTGCGATTGCTGCTCTCTTTGTGGCTAACCTCAATATTGTATGGGTTCTCCTTTTTGATGTTTTTGGAGCTGCAATTGCAAGCACCTCTCTTCTCTTTGTGAAAATTCCGAATCCCCGGAAGAGTAGTATTGTTCATAAGGAGGCCGAGGAGTTCAGGCGCTTCTTCAGAGAGTTGGGTGTTGCTCTTCACGAGATTCGTCTGAGACCAGGTTTAATGTGGATGTTTATTTTTACTGTTTTTGCCAGCCTTGCAATGGTTCCAGTCTCTACTCTGTTTCCTCTGATGACTCTCCAGCATTTTTCCGGTGACACTTATATGATGAGCGTGGTGGAGGTTGCCTGGGGTGTGGGGATGCTTGCGGGTGGAGGTTTGATGAGTCTTGACAGGTTTAATTTTAATAGGGTAATGCTTATTAATGCTATGTATGTTATCCTTGGAGTAACCTTTGCGCTCTCCGGGTTTCTTCCTCTGGGGGGATATCACTATTTTGTAGTCTTCACATTTATCGGGGGTATATCAGGGGCAATATTCTGGGGGGCCTTCTCGGTTGTGCTGCAAAGTTCTCTTGACAGTGCCGTCCTTGGAAGGATATTCTCAATTCATAATAGTCTTATTATGATTCCGGCAATGGTATCTCTTATGGCGACGGGTTTTATCGCAGATTCTATTGGTGTTACGAATGCATTTATTATTGCCGGTTTTATGCTTGTTGCAATTGGTGTAATATCGTCGTTAATGCCTCAGATAAGGTCGTTTGCAAAGAGTCAATAATCTGAAAATTATATTATCTTTATAGGCAAATACAGGCTTATGAAGATTCACGAGTATCAGGGCAAGGAGCTTTTTGACAGAATGGGTATTCCCACTGCAAAGGGCAAGGTTTGCAGGAGCGTCTCTGAGGTGCTCTCTGCTTATGACGAGCTGGGACTAAAAAGCGCAGTTGTCAAAGCGCAGGTCCTTACAGGAGGAAGGGGAAAGGCGGGAGGAATAAAAATGGGCAACAACAGAGCAGAGATTGAGGCAGCTGCAAAGGCTATCCTTGGTATGGATATCAAGGGGCTGATTGTGGACAGGGTTATGGTGGCAGAGGCCGTAGAGATTAAGGCGGAGTACTACTTCAGTTTTGCTGTTGACAGAAATGCAAAGAGTGTTGTTATGATTTTGAGCCGCGAGGGAGGCGTTGAGATTGAAGATGTTGCTGCAAAAACTCCTGAAAAGATATACAAGATACCTATTTTTCCTTTTGTGGGAATTCCGGATTTTCTTGCAAAAAAGGCTGCTGCTATGTTGTTTAACGAGTGGGGTCTTGTTAGTCAGGGGTACAAAATGATTCAGAATTTATACAAGCTTATGGTTGCTACCGATGCCTCCCTGGTAGAGGTGAATCCGCTTGTAGTCACTAATGACGGAAGAGTTATTGCTCTTGATGCAAAACTTAATTTTGATGATAATGCGATCTACCGTCAGCCTGAGATAGAGTCTCTTTATGAGCCGGATGAGGAGGAGAAGAGAGAGCTCGAAGCTAAATCAAATGGTTTCAGTTTTGTCCACCTGGGGGGAGAGATTGGCTGTATGGTCAACGGGGCCGGACTGGCTATGGCTACAATGGATCTTATTAAACTTTACGGCGGGAAGCCTGCAAACTTTCTGGATATCGGAGGGAGCTCTAACCCACGCAAGGTAATAGAGGCTATGAAGCTGCTCCTCTCTGATAAAGAGGTAAAGGTGGTTCTTATAAATATATTCGGCGGTATCACCAGATGCGACGATGTGGCGAGAGGACTGATATCGGCCTTTAATGAGATAAAAACAGATATTCCGATAGTTATCCGGCTAACCGGCACCAATGAGAAAGAGGGGCGCGCCATGCTTGAGGGGACACCGTTCCATTCGGCAGAGACAATGGGTGAGGCTATTCAGAAGGCTGTTGCATTGGTTTAATCGTTTATTAATATTTAGAATCATTTACAAATGAGTATACTAATAGATAAAAACAGTAAGATTCTGGTACAGGGGATTACCGGGAGAGATGGTGGTTTCCACGCATCAAAAATGAGGGAGTATGGTACCCGTATTGTGGGCGGAACCTCTCCCGGGAAGGGTGGAACCCTTCACGATGGAATGGCTGTCTTCAACACGATGACACAGGCAGTTAAGGAGACAGGGGCAGATACAACAATAATTTTTGTCCCTGCAGCGTTTGTAAAGGATGCAATTATGGAGGCGGCTGAGAGTGGTATCAAGCTCATTATTGTAATTACAGAGGGCGTCCCCACACTGGACTTTATCTCTGCCAGGCACTACGCATTTGCAATGGGAGCAAAGATAATCGGCCCCAACTGCCCCGGGCTTATATCTCCTGGCAAATCTCTTGTGGGTATTATGCCCGGCAATATTTTTGCCCCGGGAAGGACAGGTGTAATTTCAAGAAGTGGCACTCTTACATACGAGGTTGTCTATAATCTTACCCGTGCGGGTATTGGTCAGTCAACAGCGGTGGGTATTGGAGGTGATCCTGTTGCCGGCTTATATTACATTGACCTTTTACAGATGTTCCAGGGCGATCCTGATACAGACTCAATTGTTATGATTGGTGAAATTGGGGGTGATGCCGAGGAGAGGGCTGCTGCATTTATTAAAGAGCACATTACTAAGCCTGTATTCTCATTCATCGCAGGCCGGACTGCCCCTGCCGACAAACGGATGGGCCACGCGGGAGCCATAATCTCCAGCGGCACTGGCTCTGCCCTTGAAAAGATTGCTGCACTTGAGGCCGCCGGTGTTACAGTTGTAAATGAACCCTCTGAGATTCCCGGCAAAATCCGCAAAGAATCCGCATAACTTCCGGAGTTTTTCCTTCTCGCTCATTTCATTCTCTGTGGCGGAGACTCCTTCAATGTTCTCAGGTAGTCTTGATGCATTCACAGAGTATTCCGCATAACTTCCGGAGTTTTTCCTCCTCGCTCTCTTCGTTCGCTGTGGCGGAGACTCCTTCACTTATGCGGACTACTCTGTGAAAAGGCATGCAGTACTCCCTCCACGGTCAACCGAGACACGAAGGAACCTCCGCCGGAAGAAGCGAAGCGGATGAGGAGGAAAAGTTCCGGAGGGGCTGCGGTTGACTGGGGAGGGGGTCAGGGATACCTTTTGGACGAAAGAACCTCCGCCGGAAGCAGCGCAGCGAGCGAGGAGGAAAAGTTCCGGAGGGGTGCGCAAAAAGGGCTACCGTTTCCGGATAGCCCTGGCTATTTAAAATACACGAATGAATTCGGTTATTTAGTTAAGTGTTTATGCAGTTTTTGTTGCGTCAACGAAGACTCTGGTTGAGAGTTCTTTGTTGAGCATATAGACTCCCTGACCTTTATCGCCAATAAGTTTCAGCTGGTCAAGAATCTCAATTACATTTTGCTCCTCTTCAACCTGCTCGTCAATGAACCACTGAAGCATGTTGGTGGTTGCGTGATCTTTCTCGGCTGCGGCTACATTATAGCAGTTGTGGATCATCTCTGTTACTTTGCACTCGTGTTTGTAAGTCTCTTCAAACACCTCTGTTATGTTTTTCCAGTCTGTTGGAACTGCATCAATGGCTGCAAGTTTTGCTTCGCCTCCGCGGCTTATTATAAAATCATAAATTTTCATGGCGTGAGAGGTCTCTTCAAGGTACTGAACTCTCATCCAGTTTGCCATCCCTTTAAGACCTTGTTTTTCAAACCATGCAGACATTGAAAGATACATAAATGCAGACCAGAACTCTGCGTTAACCTGTTTATTGAGGATCTCCTCAACTTTTTTGTTGAATTTCATATTTATCTCTTTATTAAAAGTTAATAATCAAGTGAATTCGTCATAATTGACTCGCTAAGTTAATCATTTTTTGTTACATTTGAATTAAGGTTTACTGATAAATTTTACAAATCAATTAATAAATGAAAACAATACTCACCATTGACGGAGGTGGAATTCGCGGTGTAATTCCAGCTGCTATCCTCGCAAACCTTGAGGAGCGACTGCGAATTGCCTCAAAAAACAACAATCTTAGACTGGCAGATTGTTTTGATCTTCTGTCAGGAACTTCAACCGGTGGTATTCTCTCTGTCCTTTATCTGTCACCTAATCGCTATACCGGTGCTCAGATTCTTGAGTTCTACAGGGAGCTTGGGCCAAAATTATTCCACAGAAGTTTTTCGCAAAAACTCATCTCAGGTTTTGGACTCTTCTCAAGCAGATACAAAGAGGATGCCTTGTATGATTTTGCCAGGAAGATTTTGGGTGATGCTACAATCTCTGAGGTGGCAAAAGATTGTCTTATTACATCTTACGAAATGACCACAAGAAAGGCGCTCCTTTTTACAAAGAGTGATGTAGGAAAATATGGCAGTCTGGCAGATTACAGACTATGTGATATTATCCGTGCCACATCGGCAGCTCCCACTTACTTTAAGCCGGCTAAGGTCTATCCAAAGAGTTCTGAGGCGTTAAGAGGTGAAGGCATTTCAGAAGATAATATCCCGTTCAGAAATCTGGTTGATGGTGGTATCTATGCTAATAATCCCTCTATGTGTGCTCTTGTTGAGGCAATTAAACTATGGCCGGAGGAGAGCGTGAAGGGGTTTATGATGGTGTCTGCAGGGACAGGAAAGGCAGTACGCTCCTACCCTTACGAAAAGGTGAGGAGATTTGGCTTTATCGGATGGCTTAGTCCAATTCTGGATATTATGCTCTCGTCTGTCGCCGAAACTGTGGATTATCAGATGAGACAGGTCTGTAAATCACTGGATTGCTCTGGAAATTATATCAGGATTGAGCCTGCTCTTCTGAACGCGGATGTAGACATGGATAAGGCAACTGATAAGAATATCCGGGAGCTGGTGAATGCAGCGCAGCATTATATAGACCATAATGGTGATCTGCTGGATACAATTGCGGGTAAATTGTTAAGTGTGTAATTAGAGAGAATAAATTCATTAGTTTTGTAGTATATAACTAACTAAAAAACTGCGCAAACATGAAAGGAATTGTCCTTGCAGGCGGTTCGGGAACGAGGCTCTATCCCATAACAAAGGGAATATCCAAGCAGCTGCTTCCAATTTATGACAAACCAATGGTTTACTATCCAATATCTGTTTTGATGATGGCAGGTATCAGGGAGATTTTAATTATCTCCACTCCGGATGATTTGCCGGGGTTCAAAAGGCTTTTGGGGGATGGCAGTGATTATGGAGTGAGGTTTGAGTATGCCGAGCAGCCTTCGCCGGACGGACTGGCGCAGGCATTTATAATTGGAGAGAAATTTATAGGAAATGATACAGCCTGCCTTGTACTGGGGGATAATATTTTCTACGGTCACTCTTTCATAAAAATGTTGAAAGAGTCTGTTAGGGCAGCTGAGGAGGATGGTGAGGCAACGGTGTTTGGATACTGGGTAACTGATCCTGAAAGATATGGTGTTGCTGAATTTGATAAGGAGGGGCGTGTGCTCTCGATTGAGGAGAAACCAAAGGAGCCTAAGAGCAATTATGCTGTTGTGGGGCTCTATTTTTACCCGAATGAAGTTGTTAAGGTGGCTAAGTCTATTAAGCCATCTGCAAGGGGTGAACTTGAGATTACCACTGTAAACCAGGAGTTCCTGAAGATGGAGCGTCTTAAGTTACAGACTCTGGGTCGTGGATTTGCCTGGCTGGATACCGGAACACATGAGTCACTCTCTGAGGCTTCAACCTTTATTGAGGTAATCGAGAAGCGTACAGGCCTTAAAGTTGCCTGTCTTGAGGAGATCGCCTTCAACAGCGGATGGGTAGATGGTGCTAAACTCAGGGAGATTGCGAAACCAATGATTAAAAACCAATACGGCCAGTATCTTGACAAGATGGCCGGGGAGAAGTAAAAGTCCGGGAAGAGATACAATGATAATAACAAAAACAGAGATTCCTGAAGTTATGCTGATTGAGCCCATTTTAAGAGGAGACTCAAGAGGTTACTTTATGGAGTGTTTTCTTAAGGAGAGGTTTTACAAAGAGGTTATTGAGACCGAATTTGTACAGGAGAACGAGTCATTTTCGAACAGGGGTGTGCTGAGAGGTCTGCACTATCAGCTCCCTCCGGCTGCCCAGTCCAAGCTAATCAGAGTTGTAACCGGCAGAATACTTGATGTTGCCGTTGACATAAGAAAAGGCTCCCCCACTTTTGGAAAACATGTCGTTTCTGAGCTCTCGGCGGAGAACAAAAGGCAACTCTTTATCCCGAGAGGATTTGCACATGGCTTCTCTGTACTTGAGGACAGCACTATAGTTCAGTATAAAACTGATAACTATTACTCACCTCAGGATGAAGCAGCGATACTGTGGAGCGATCCGGAACTGGGTATTGACTGGGGACTCAGGCCTGAAGAGATATTACTGAGCGAGAAAGACAAGCACCATCCGTTGCTAAAGGATGCAAAACTATTTGACTTCTCAGCAAACCTGTACTAAAAAAATAATCAGAATACCGGAGATTAATGGAGCTTAGAGAAAACATATTATTGCCGCAGGGAAATTTATTGATTACAGGAAGCGGCGGGCAGCTTGGGAGTGAGCTCAGAAAAATTTTGGGTGAGCAGCCAAATATATTTTACACGGATGTTAAAGAGCTTGATATAACCAGAAGCGAACAGGTTGAGCAGTTTCTGTTTGAAAAAAATATTGATATTATTGTAAATTGTGCTGCATATACTGCTGTTGACAAGGCAGAGGATGAAGGGGAGACTGCAATGAGAGTAAACAGGGATGCCCCTGATAATCTTGCAAAAGGGGCTCTGGCAGTTTGGAGAGCGGGAGCATCGGGTAAGGGAGGTCCGCTTCTTATCCATATCTCCACCGATTATGTCTTTGACGGAACCGGACACAGGCCATACAGGGAGGACTCCCCTCCGGCACCTGCGTCGGCCTACGGAAGAAGCAAACTGGCCGGTGAAGAGGCAGTTTTGAAATCAGGCTGCAATGGAATTATTATCAGAACCTCCTGGCTCTACTCGGGTTACGGAGCTAATTTTGTCAAAACAATTCACCGTCTATCCTGTGAGCGCGATTCTCTTGATGTGGTTTTTGACCAGGTGGGCACCCCAACTTACGCCGGGGACCTTGCCACAGTTATTTGCAAAGTTATGACTGTGTGGGAGTTAGCCGATGAAAAAAAGAGAAGAGAGTTGTGCGGCATTTACCACTTTTCAAACGAGGGGGTTTGTTCATGGTACGATTTTGCAAAGGAGATTGTCAAAAAAGGGGGAAAGAGCTGCAGGATTAATCCCGTAACATCAGACAAATTTATCACAAAGGCGGTGAGGCCGGCCTACTCTGTTCTGGATAAAGGTAAGATCAAAAACACATTTGGGGTGGAGATACGCCACTGGATGGAGCCGCTTAAAGATGAGAGTTTCTGGAAGATGATTATTGAAAGTTGATTAAAAAAAGAGATATTATTTAACTATGAAAAACATTCTTATAACCGGTGGAGCAGGATTTATTGGGTCTCATCTTGTGAGGCTGATGGTTCAGAAATATCCTCATTACAACATATTTAACCTTGACCTTCTTACTTACGCGGGAAACCTTGAGAATCTAAGAGATGTTGAAGGGAGCCCAAACTACAGGTTTATAAAGGGTGATATCTGTGATGTTGACTTTATTAGCAAGGTGATGATTGACAACCAAATTGATGGTGTCATACACCTGGCAGCCGAGTCTCATGTAGACCGATCTATTTTGGATCCCTTTTCGTTTGCAAAGACAAATGTTATGGGTACCCTCTCTCTGCTTCAGGCGGCCAGGATGTACTGGAGCGATGGTGGCAAGAACAGAGCAGGGTTTGAGGGGAAGGTATTTTATCATGTCTCTACCGATGAGGTTTACGGCTCTCTTGAGGATGACGGCACATTCTTTACAGAGGAGACTAAATACGACCCACACTCACCATATTCGGCTTCAAAGGCAGCAAGCGACCACTTTGTTAGAGCCTGGCACGACACTTACGGGATGCCGGTAAAGATATCCAACTGCTCAAATAACTATGGGCCTTTTCAGTTTCCGGAGAAGTTGATTCCACTTTTTATCAATAATATATGCAACAATAAACCTCTTCCGGTTTACGGGAAGGGGGAAAATGTGCGTGACTGGCTATATGTTGAGGATCATGCAAGGGCAATTGACCTGATATTCCACCATGGTGCAGATGGGGAGACATACAACATTGGGGGATTCAACGAGTGGAAAAACATTGACCTTATAAAGGTACTCATAGCGACTGTAGACAGGCAGCTCGGCCGCCCTGCGGGCGCCTCGCTTCCGCTCATAACCTATGTCACAGACCGCGCAGGCCACGACCTCCGCTATGCGATTGATTCCGGTAAGCTTCACCGGGAGCTCGGGTGGTCACCCTCGCTCCAGTTTGAAGAGGGCATTGACAAAACAGTAAAATGGTACCTTGAGAACAGAGATTGGATGGAGCGGATTACTTCAGGTGATTACAAAAGTTATTACGACCAGATGTATAAGGAAAGATAGAGAAATGAAGAGAATTCTAAAAATCAATGATGCCCTGCTTGATGAAATTTCAGAATCGGCAAAATCATCCCCGAGGTTAAGAATGAACTACAATCTTCACGACTCCCCCGATGCTCCTGCCCAGCGTCTTATGAATGCACTGGAACCGGGAACAATTCTGCCTGTTCACAGACACAAACACACAGATGAGACATACATTGTCCTTAGGGGTGCAATCAGGGTTTTGTTCTATAATGATAATGGTGAGCTCATTGACAAGTTTTTACTTGATCCCTGTGACGGGGAATACGGAGTAAATATACCGGCCGGGACATTTCACACTCTTGAGGTTCTTTCTAAGGGTACTGTTATATTTGAGGTGAAGGAGGGTAAGTATACACCGGTTGAGCCTGAAGATATGTTATCTTTGCAGCAATGAAAAATTTTGCAATTATTGGAGTAGCGGGCTACATTGCCCCAAGGCACCTGAAAGCAATAAAGGATACGGGAAATAAACTTGCTGCAGCCTACGATGTTTTTGACAGTGTGGGAATAATGGATTCATATTTTCCTGAAGCATCATTTTTTACAGAGTTTGAGCTTTTTGACAGACACCTCTCTAAAATGAAGAGAGAGGAGAGGGGCATAGAGTATCTCTCCATCTGCACGCCCAACTATCTTCATGATGCCCATATACGCTATGGATTAAGACTTGGTGCAGACATTATCTGCGAAAAGCCGCTGGTTTTAAATCCCTGGAATATTGATGCACTCATTGTTGCGGAGAGGGAGAGCGGCAAGAGGGTTAACACAATTTTACAACTCAGACTTCACCCTGCAATAGAGGATCTCAAAAAGAGAGTATTTTCAGCTCCTGCCGGAAAAGTTTTTGATGTTGACCTCACCTATATTACTTCAAGGGGAAACTGGTACTACACAAGCTGGAAGGGTGATTCAAGAAAGAGCGGAGGAGTTGCTACAAATATTGGAGTTCACTTCTATGATATGCTTGCCTGGGTTTTTGGTACAGTTAAAAATAATATTGTTCATATCTCTTCACACGACAGAGTAGCCGGGCTTCTTGAGTTTGAAAAAGCCAGGGTAAGATATTTTCTGTCAATTAATGAGGATACTTTACCAAAAGAGGCCAAAGAGGCCGGTAAGAGAACATACAGATCCCTTCAGATGGAGGGGGTTGAGGTTGAGTTTTCTGACGGATTTACCGAGTTGCATAGTGATTCATACAAGAAAATAATTGCAGGAGAGGGATTTGGTCTTGAAGATGCAAGAGCTGCCGTTGAGATTGTTCATGGTATAAGACATGCAAATCCTTTAGGATTAAAGGGTGATTACCACCCATTAGCTGCTCTCAGCCCAGCTCAGCACCCTTTTGGGTGGATTTAAACAGGCAGCCTTATTGTAAACTTTGATCCGTAACCGTAACGGGATTCAACCTGAATAGTCCCTTTATGTTTCTTAATAATTGTATTGGATATTGTAAGTCCAAGCCCTGTACCTTCTGAGAGGTCGTTTAACTTAACAAACCTGTCAAAAATTGAGGCAACTTTATCAGGAGGTATTCCCATACCTGTATCCTCGACCTCAATGACAACAATTCTCTCATCTTCAAATTCTTCTATGTGACAACTCACCCTCACATAACCCTTTGCAGTAAATTTCATAGCGTTATTCACCAGGTTTGTCAGAACCTGGAAGAGTCGCTTCCTGTCTGCAAAAATCTCCAATTGACTATATTTGCAATCAACTATTATTTTTAAATCTTCCCTCTCTTTGTGCTGAAAAATTTGCCTCAGCTCTTCTATCAGTTCACAAAGGTCTACCCTTTCAAAAACAAATTCGTAAGTACCCGCTTCAATTTTAGAAAGGTCAAGAATATCATCTATCAGCCTTAGAAGCAGATCACTGCTTGATGATATTATTTTTATATACTGCCTCCTTTCATCTTCATCTGTTGTCTCTGAGAGCAACTCGGAAAATCCCAGTATCGAATTCAAGGGTGTCCTTATCTCGTGACTCATATTTGCAAGAAAAGCAGATTTAAGACGGTCACTCTCCTGAGATTTTCTTAAAGCTTTAAACAGGTTATCTTCAGAATCCATAAGCCTGGATTTTGATGCTCTTACCTGCAGGTAACTTCTGAATACAAGAATAGCTGATATGAGAAGAATAATGAAGATAGTTCCAATAATAATAATCTCCTCTTTATACTTCCTCAGGAAATCCAGCGGCCTTGAATAAATTACGGATTGTTTTAGTATTGATGATCTTTTAATAGATCTTTCGCGGGCATTCTTCCAGTTTAAATGAAAAACTGAGTCAAGGTATATTACAGGCTCTATCAGCCTTGCACTACCAATTTGATCTACCTGATCTATAAGCTTTACCGCCTGTTCTCCCCAGAAATCCTCAGGCATAAAAAAACCTCCTGTAAAAAAACCATCCTCAACCGCTTGGCCAACTATCCCGAAAACAGGAAGCTTTGAACTTTTTGATATTTGTGAATATGTATAATTTACTGAATACCTGAACCCAAATCCGGTAGTAAACCAGGAGGATATAAATATGGCAGATGAATCTCTGAAACTGGGGACCATATGTAAAAGAGAGTCAGTATTAATATCGTTGGAGCTTATAAAAATTCCGTTAGGATGGCCTCTCTTTTTAATAATATCTTTTGCTAGCAGTTTTGAATAGTAACCCTGTATTCTGAAATCGGTCAGGATGTAAATATTTTTTAGCGGTTTAACCATATCCCCGGCAACATCAAAAACACCTTCAATGTTCAGCTTTCTCAGGGCTCCCGTAGCATTCAGATCATCAAATAATTCAACTGTCGGCTGGAGATCTGCAAATTCTAAAGAATCTACCTTAGACAATTGCTCCATGGAGAATGAGAGGTTTTTTGCAGCAACAACAATAACCTGTGTTTTTTTAAACTCCTCTCTTTTCATTGAATACCTGTGAGCGAACCAGGCCTCGTCTCCTATCAGCACCAGAATATCGGGAGGGTGACTTTTATATGCGCTCAAAATAATATTATACCGGTATACCCATACTGTAAAATCAGGGTTATATTCGGAAGATATATGCTCTACACTTACATCAAAATGGTTATGGTTTGTCATCAGGTGGCTGCCTATATGGTCAATAATATCGTCAGACCAGGTATAACCATCATTGTATGAACTGATAACAAGTATATGCTTACTTTTTGGATCTAATGTCTCCTTTGTAAGGGCAAGAGCGTCAACTTCCTGAAGTATTGCTGTAAAAAGCAAAACTACAAACAGAAATTTTGAGCTCTTACTTCTCATTTACTGGACAATCTAAGACTGTTTAACACAACCGATACTGAACTAAACGCCATCGCTGCAGCTGCTATCATAGGGCTGAGCAGAGTTCCGTTAAGAGGATAAAGTAACCCCGCTGCAACGGGAATACCTATCAGGTTATATATAAATGCCCAGAATAGGTTCTGCCTGATCAGGCGCACTGTTCTTCCTGACAATTCAATGGCTCTGGGCAGTAATCTAAGATCATTGGTCATAATTGTCATCATGGAGACATCCATTGCTATATCAGTTCCTCTGCCCATTGCAATACTTACATCTGCCCTTGAGAGAGCCTGGGAGTCGTTTATTCCGTCACCTACCATCGCTACTTTTGCTCCACTCTTCTGTAAAGATATAATATAGTTCTCTTTATCAGAAGGAAGTGCATCTGCAAAATAGTTATTAATTCCGGCCTGATTTGCTATAAATCTGGCTGTCAAAGCATTGTCTCCGGTAAGCATATGGACATTTATTCCCATTCCCTTAAGTTGCTCAACTGCAGAGAGTGAGCCTGGATTAATTTTATCGGCCGCGGCAATTACTGCTAAAAGGGTACTCTCTCTCCCATAGTAAATTATACTAAGTCCCCTGCTTTGCCACTCCTCTGTTAAAGCTTTGATTTCAGCCGGCAAAACAAAGTTTATTATATCTGCATTTCCGGCCCACCAGGTCTCTCCGTTATACTTACACTTTACACCCTTTCCGGTTATACTTTCAAAATCAGATATATTTACTTCAATATCAGCAGCTCCAAGCTCTGACTCTGTCCATTCGACAATTGCCTCTGCCAGTGGATGTTCGGATTTTCTCTCCATCTCTGCCAAAACAGCAAGATGGCTCTCCTCTCCTGCAAGTTTATAATTTGTAACTGATGGAATTCCCTCTGTTAGAGTTCCTGTTTTGTCCAGGACAACATCTTTAATATTCATTATCTGCTCAAGTGCAGTTGCATCTTTTATCAGAATATGCTCCTCAGCAGCCTTTCCTATTCCAACCATAAGAGCTGTGGGTGTTGCAAGGCCCAGAGCACAAGGGCAAGCTATTACCAAAACGGAGACTGCGGAGAGAAGTGCATGGAAAAAGTGTTCACTTCCTCCGATAATTAACCAAAGAATTAATGTTAGCAATGACAGAACTAATACTGCAGGAACAAAAACTGCAGCAATTTTATCAACTATTCTTTGGACAGGAGCTTTACTCCCCTGTGCCTCTTTAACCATTGAAATAATCTTTGCAAGAAGTGTCTCGCTTCCCACCCGGGTAGCTTCAAAGTTAAAACTCCCCTTTTGGTTAATGGTTCCGGCAAGAATATTATCTCCCCTTCTCTTCAAAACTCCGATGGGTTCACCGGATATCATACTCTCATCTACATATGAGTTACCCTCTGTTAATACTCCGTCAACGGGAATTTTTTCACCTGGTCTGATAACTACAATTTCACCGGCCTTAATTGTTGAAACCGGAACTTCAACCCTTTCGCCGTTTCTAATTACGGTTGCTCTCTGTGGAGCAAGACCCATCAGCTTTTTTATTGAAGATGTAGTGTTTCCCTTTGCTCTCTCTTCAAGAAATTTACCCAGAAGAACAAAAGATATTATCATAACTGCAGCTTCAAAGTAGACCACCGGTTGTAACCCCCTTTCAAGCCAGAATGAGGGCCACAGAGTATTGAAAGTGCTGAAAAGAAATGCTATTGATGTACTAAGCGCAACAAGAGTATCCATATTTGCTCTTCTCATGCCGGCCTGTTTGAAGCCTGTTATAAAGAAACCTCTTCCAAAAACCGCAAGAACAGGAAATGAAAGGATTAATAAAAGTATGTTTACAGTATCAATGCCCTTGTGTGCAGATGTGTGATCCATAAAGAGCATCGAAATTACCATAACAGGGATAGAAAAAGCCCAGGATAGAATTGTATTCCTTTTAAGTCTTCTGAAGTTGCTCTCCTCCCTCTCCTCCTTAATTATCCTCGCCTCATCGGGGTCCTCAATAATCATATCATACCCTATTGCCCTTACAACATCTCTGAGTTTTTCAGGCGATGTAATATCTGAATCTGTCTCCAGTACTACACTGGAATCAGCAAAATTAACAGCTGCATAAGTAACTCCAGGCTGTGCCTGAAGGGTCTTCTCAACCCCTGCCGCACACCCAGCGCAACTCATATTTGTTACCGGGTATATTCTTTTCATCGCCATTACAGATTAATATTTATAACAAAATTCTCAATTACACTACCTCTCCGTCTGCTCCATACCTTAAAACTCTTGTTATGGAGAATTTCAATAATTGGTGCCGGAACAAAGGGGGTGGTAAAGAGATAAATCTCTCCGGGGAGGAGATTTCTACTCTCTTCAATAATTCTTCCCATTGGCACATTACCCTCCTCAAGAACTCCTGAAGCATCAAAGATTATTTTAACACTCTCCTCATTAAACCATTCAGGGCAAGGCTCATTGAGCAAGCTGGCTGCCTCAGCGCTCTCCTCTGTTTTAACAAGGGGCTCTAATCCGGCTGCTTTTCTTAGCATTGTAAGCATATGAGATGCATCTATGCCGGCTATTGAGGCTGCCTGCTTTACCGAAGTTACCTTCGCAACAGTTCTTCTCAGAATTGGGCTCTGAAGCTTGGCAAAAGCAGGAGAGAGTTCGAACAAGGTTTGCTCAAGCTCAGGCCTTTCATTTAGTATATCAGAAATTTTTGTTTCTAATGTTATTTCCTTCATTATTTTTTTGTGTAGGAGAGAAGCCGCTGATCCCCTTCCAGCTTTCTGAACTCAGATATATCCTGGGTAATCTCAATTACACCAAGGTATTCTCCTTCTTTGCCTCTTAGAGCAGTGTATTCTATGTAAACAAATCTGCCCATAAAGTTGCTCATCCAGAATTTGGCCTGGTTCTCTTTACCGCTTTTAAAATCAGTTAAAATTTGCTCAACAATGTGAACGCTTCCCGGAGGGTGGCAGAGTCTGACATCTCTTCCGATTATTGATCTGTTTCGCTCAAATACTCTGTTGGGGCTGTGAGAGAAAAACTTAACCTTGTCATTTGCGTCTACATATGTAATGTCTATCGGAAGGGTAACAAAGAGTGCCTCCATCTCCTTCAGGTCAAAGCTCCCTGATGAGAGTCTGATGGGTCCTCCTGTTGTGAACTCTACTCCTTTTACCTGTTTGTTATCTGAATTTCCATCGGCCTCTTTTGATTCAGGTTTCCATTCAATTTTTGGGTCATATATGCAGTAACCGTATATACCGGTTTCATTATATACCTGTACCCAATCCTCCTGAGTGAGTGTCTCAAGGCACATTGGAAGAAGTATCTCCTCCTCTTTCATTATCATACTCTCTGTCTGCTCAATAGCCGGTCTGATAATCATATCTCCCAGTGAGTAGAGGTCACTGCCGCTTATTTGAGAACCGGGGACAAGTGATTCGTGGACAGCTCCAAGAATCTCCCTTATTTCATCGTGTTTTCCCCACATTACCTTTGGCGGGCCGGTAATTCCTGCCTTTTCAAGAAACGGAAAAAGAAGATACTCTTTGCGTTTATAGTGTTTATCCACATCCGATAGCATATTGAACTCCCTTTTAAGATCAATTACCAATGCATTGATAAAGTCTCTGTCTTCCGGCATCCCCTTAATAATCTCCATTCTTACAAGGAGGGTTCTTATCTTCTCAATAACCTTAGCTATCTCTCTGTTTTCCTTTTTGAAAGTATCAACCGGGTGACCCTCCGGTACCGGTGCATCATGTCCTGTCAGACTTCCCTCCAGAACAGCGCTGTGAAGGTCACAAAATTTTAAAATTTCCTCTTCAGGAAGGCCCTCTGATATTAACTCTTGCTCAACCTCAACCACCTCATTGTATGGTATTTGTTTAAGCAGAGACTTAACTCTCTCCTGCACCTGCTCAGGGGCCTCGCCCTTATGAAGTTCCAGGAGCATATGCTTAAGAAGCTCTTTTCTTTGGCTGGAGTTATTAATGTATTCGCTCATGGGTTGTATGTTAAATAATAATTAAATTTCGCAGACCGGGCCGTTGTGAGAATCTTTTGGTATCTCAACTACCAGATCACTGTAATCTGTGAATTTCTTTACAAACTTATCCACAAACCAGCATGTGGGTTTTATTTTATATCCATTTGCGCGGGCATAGTCGAGAGCATGTTTAACCAGTGCCCCTCCAAGCCCCCTGCCTTCAAGTATTTTAGGAACAATTGTATGGGTTAGATCCATCACCTGACCGGACAATTCATACTCTACATAGGCTGTAGCCTCCGGTGTAACATATTCAAACCTGTTTCCCGGGGTGTTGTGTGTTATATTTTCTCCCATTGTCTGTTTTTTTTCAATTTGTCTATTATTTCAATTAAACAAGCCTGATGCCCCTTCTGTTCATTTCCTCCTTTATAAGTCCCAGTTCCCGGCCTGTCTGTCCTGCCATTGATGTGTTCTCTTCTGCCCTTCTAAGAAGGTACGGCAAGACCTCTTTTACAGGTGCATACGGAATGTATTTGCATACATTATATTTTGCCCCTGCCAGTGCATAGGTAATATTGTCGCTCATACCATAAAGCTGCGAGAACCAGATTCTCTTGTCATCTTTTGAGATCCCTTTGTTTATGATAAGCTCTGCAAGAAGATAGTTGCTCGCATAATTGTGAGTTCCGCTGAAAAGCTCAATATCCTCAATATTGTCAGTAACATACCTGAGCCCATTGTCATAGTTTAAATCTGTCTCCTCTTTAGTGGCACAGATTGGTGATATGTAACCCATACGCAGGGCTCTCTCGCGCTCCTCCTCCATATAGGCTCCGCGAACAAACTTAATTCCCAGTTTATAGCTCCCGGCCTTAGCGTCACTGTGAATTCTTTTCAGGTAGTCTAATCTGTCATGTCTGTACATCTGGAGAGTGTGAAAAACTACAACCTTGTCTCTGTTAAACTTCTCCATTGCCTCCTCTGTAAGTTTATCAAACAAATCCTGACAGTAATAGTGTTCTGCGTCAACGAGTATTCTCACTCCGTTCTCGGCAGCTCTTTTGCATAATGCAAAAAATCTGGTTTTGAAGTTATCAAGCTCCATCTTTTCAATATCATTTAGCTCAGCGCCGGCCACAGCTGCTATCTCTAAAACATTCCCGACAATTAGCCCTGTTGGCTTGAATACAGTAAATGCGATTGAAGAGTTACCACGGGCATTATCTATTGACCTCATAACCTCATTATATGTCCTCTCTACATCTGAGAGCTCCTTTCCACCCTCGGCAGAATAGTCAAGTACTGAGTAGATGTTTTCACTCATAAGCCTTATAACAGTCTTTGATGCCTCCTGCAGAGTCTCTCCACCTACAAATTGTCTGTAAAGGGTAGGTTTAACAGCCCATGAGAGAGGGAAACCAATTCCTGTTGCTATTTTTGTCAGTCCCTTGCTGCTCTTTACCAGTGCATTACTGGACATGGCTTTAAAAAGGATGTATGCGTTGCGCAGATCATTATTGCTTTTTGATGCGAAGGCAATTTGTGTATTATTGAAATCTAGCATGATATTTGTTTTTATTAGCAAAAGTTATCAAATTTAGTAAAAATTGTGGATGCATCTACCTATATTTGCACCCTCTTTTATCAATTATATTTATGAATAGAACCGGTGCTTACAAACTGACTGTCACCATACCCGTCCTTAATGAAGAGGACAATATCCCTTCACTGATAAAAAGGCTGGACTCTCTGGCATCTACTTGCAATAATTTTCCTGTATGTTTTCTTTTTATAGACGATGGATCAAAAGATGGTAGCCTTAAGATTATTAAGGATATTTGCAATAAAAGGGAGAATTACTTTTTTCTTAAGTTTGAAAGAAACTATGGTTTAAGTGCTGCTCTTAAAGCCGGTTTTGATTATGCCCAATCTGAATTCACCGGTTATATTGACGCAGACCTGCAGGTTGCTCCCGAGGATTTTTCTCTACTAATCCCTTATATTAATGATTATGAGATGGTGATGGGGATAAGACAGCACAGAAAGGATAGTGTTGTTAAAGCCATATCTTCTAAAATTGCTAATGGGTTCAGGCGAATGATGACCGGAGACGGAGTTGAAGATACCGGCTGTCCGTTAAAGATAATAAGGAGCTCGTTTGCAAAACGCATCCCAATGTTCAACGGAATGCACAGGTTTTTACCTGCACTTCTTCTGCTTCAAAATGGCAAAATCAAACAGGTTCCCGTTGAACATCATCCCAGAGTGGCAGGTGTCTCCAAATTTCACCTTTTTAACAGGCTGGTTGGCCCCTTCATGGATACATTTGCATACCGCTGGATGAAAAAACGATACATAAATTATTCTGTCTCTGATAATAACTTAGGCTAATGCTTCTCTATGCGATAGGTCTTACGGCTCAGCTCTTTTTTGGGGCCAGGACGCTCTTTCAGTGGGTTATGTCAGAGAGAGCCAGAAAAAGTCTCTCTCCGTCCATTTACTGGATTCTGAGTATGGTTGCTTCGTGGCTCTTCTTTATTTACGGATGGATGAGGGAGGATTTTGCAATTATCCTTGGTCAGGTTGTCTCTTACTACATATATATTTGGAATCTTGATGCCAAGGGGATCTGGAGAAAGATACCTGTTGAACTCAGAGTTCTTCTGGCCGGAACTCCCCCTGCTGCAATTGTACTTGCTTCAGGTGACGCAGCTACATTTATAACTACATTCCTTCAGAACGAAAGTGTTCCTGTTTGGTTGCTTATTTTTGGAACAGCCGGTCAGCTTATCTTTACCTTAAGATTTGTATATCAGCTAGTTTATTCATATCGAAAAAAAGAGTCGCTTCTCCCGCTGGGCTTCTGGATTATAAGTGTATCAGGCTCGGCGGTAATTATTGCTTACGGAATAATCAGGAGAGACCCAATTCTTCTCCTTGGACAAGTTCCGGGTATTATAACCTATTTAAGAAACATTGCATTACATAAAAAATATTATGGAGCAGGCGGGCAGGTGGATTTATAAATACAGATATCTTCTCTATATACTGGCACTTATACCTATGTTCCTTACAAGGGACTTTACCAGAAACAATGAGTTAAGATATCTAAGTATTGCAGACGAGGCGATCAGAAACGGAAACATCTTCACTTTTACCAATCACGGTGTTCATTACGCAGACAAACCTCCTCTATACCTCTGGATAGTGATGGCAGGCAAACTGCTCTTTGGTACTCACAGCATGCTTTTCCTTGCTCTCTTCTCATATATCCCGGCTCTTGCAGTTATCTGGATAATGAGCAGATGGAGCACCGGGTTGGCATCCCCTAAAGTGAGGCTGGCAGGTGAGCTGATGCTTCTGACATCTGTGTTTTTCCTTGGATCTGCTGTAGTTCTCAGGATGGATATGCTAATGTGCATGTTCATAACTCTCTCGCTGTTTACATTCTACAGAATCTACTCAGGCAATGAGAAGAGAAGGGATAAATGGATGTTCCCTGTTTATGTATTTCTGGCTATCTTTTCAAAAGGGCCTGTTGGTATTATGGTCCCGCTTATGACTACAATTGTATTCCTCTTGATAAAAAGAGAGTGGCGATTGATTGGAAAGTACTGGGGATTAAGAACTCTTGGAGTTATAATTGCTCTTTGTGCGGTTTGGTTTGGCAGTGCCTGGGCAGAGGGGGGAAATGAGTATATAAATAATCTCCTTTTTAATCAGACAATTAACAGAGCCGTTGACTCTTTTCACCATAAAGAGCCCTTTTGGTACTATATGGTTGCAATCTGGTACTCTCTTGCACCATGGGTATTTCTGATTGTTGGGATAATTACAGCCGGCCTGTCAAAAAGGGTAATAAAAACTGATACAGAGAGAATATTTCTGATTGCATCTCTGGGAACATTCATAATGATGTCCCTCGTAAGCTCCAAGATTCAAATCTATTTACTCCCCTCATTCCCCTTCTTTGCCGGGATAACTGTGCTCTGGATGGAGAGATTTTCCAAATCAGCCGTTTCAAGAGTTGCAATGTTTATACCCTCTGTGATTCTGCTCTTTGCCCTTCCCGGTGCTATTGCTGCAGGGTATACGGAACTCTTTCCGGTTTTTGAATCGGTCTGGATAATGGCTGCAGCAACTGTTTTAACTCTTACCGGCTTTTTTGCATTAAGATACCTAACCGGCAAATTATGGAGAAAAGATGGCTCTCTGCAAAATAGCATTATAACTATTGGGTCAGGTATGCTGCTTGCCGTATTTACTGTATCATTCTATATTCCTCACTACAATCCCAGTATTGGAATGGCCGGTATTACATCTGTAGCAAAGGAGATGGCGGATGCAAGAGCAATTGAAGAATATTTTGTATTTGATATTCCACGGGCAGAAAATGCAGATGTATATCTGGGAAGTGCTCCTGCCCAGATTACTATTGAAGAGATTAGAGAGGTGATTGCCGGAGAGACCAGAGCTCTTCTTATTGTTAAAAAGAGCTCCCTGGAGGAGATTCCCGAGCTTGCCCGGCTTCTGGAGGGGAGGGAAAAGAGAGCCTCAGGTTATTTCTATTGTATAACTTTGTAGAAATTAAAAAACAAATGAAGATCCTTGTAACCGGTTCCGCCGGATTCATCGGGTTTCATACAGCCCTGAAATTTATTTCATCAGGCCACGATGTTGTTGGTTTAGACAATCTTAACCACTATTATGATATCCGTCTTAAGTATGCCAGGGGAGCCGAGAGTGGTTTTTCAGAAGAGATGATGGAGTGTGGTGAGATGGTTAAGAGTAATATATTTCCTCATCTGAGGTTTATAAAGATGGATATTTCTGAAAGGGAGAGGCTTGAGAGGTTGTTCAGTGCCGAGAAGTTTGATCTGGTGTGCAATTTTGCTGCACAGGCGGGTGTCAGATACTCTTTAGAGAATCCATTCTCATATATAAATTCAAATATTGAAGGGTTTTTATCAATACTTGAGGCCTGCAGAAAGTATCCGGTCAATCATCTGATTTATGCAAGCTCAAGCAGTGTTTACGGAATGAATAGTGATGTCCCTTTTCGCGAGACCGACAGGACCGATTCTCCTGTAAGCCTTTATGCTGCAACAAAAAAGGCAAATGAAGTAATGGCCCACTCCTACTCCTCTCTCTACGGAATCCGGGCTACAGGACTTAGATTTTTTACTGTTTACGGCCCCTGGGGAAGGCCGGATATGGCTCCGATGTTATTTATGAAGGCGGCTGCAGAGGGAAAAGCCATAAAGGTTTTTAATAATGGGGAGTTATACAGAGATTTCACATTTATTGACGATATTGCAGAGGGTATTTCAGCTATAGCCGGATCCAAACCCCTGGCTCCTCATTCAATTTACAATATAGGCAACAGTAATCCTGTTGCTCTTCTTGATTTTATTGCTGCAATTGAGTCCTGCATGGGAAAGACTATCGAAAAGGAGTTTGTTGAGATGCAGCCCGGAGATGTATATAAAACTTATGCGGATACATCTGCTCTTGAGCGTGACTTTGGATACTCTCCATATACTCCACTTCGGGAAGGAATATCCAGTCTTTATAAATGGTATATTTCCCACCCCTCTCTCTTCTAATATCTTTTTCATTAGCAATATTTTAGTTGTCGTTTTTTTACAATGACATCTCATTTTTATATTATAACTTTAAAAAAAATGTGGTGTTATGAAAAGATTGGTAACGATTCTGGTAATTATTTTATTAGCTACCATCTATGCAAATGGGCAAGGATGGGTTAACTCACTGGGAAACAAAGTAAAAGAAAAGGCAAAAGAGAAAGTTGAACAGAAGGTGGAGGAGAAGACGGAGGAGGTTATGGAGAAGGGGTTTGAGACTGTAGAGAAGGGAGTTAAAAAGAAAAAGGGTGTGAAAAACGAAGAGGGGGAAGAGAGTGTCAGCGAGGAGGAGGAGCAGGCCGATGAGAGGTCGGCAGAGAAGAGAAGCGAAAACAGGAGCGTTGCCCCTCAACAGAAAAAGGCTCTTGAATCCTTCACCCAGTATGACTTTATCCCGGGAGACAAAATTCTTTTTTATGAGGATTTCTCGCAGGATGCTATTGGGGATTTTCCGGCTCTCTGGACATCAAATGGAAGCGGAGAGGTTAAGACAGTTAGTGTTTCTGATTGTAAGTGGCTGCATCTCAACGGAGAAGACGCTGTATACTGTTATATGAGGAAAATTGATTTTCCGTCAAATTTTATTGTAGAGTTTGACATAATTCCTGATAAGGAATATTCATATGATGGTATCATATTTACTATTTACGAGAATCTATCTGATAATACTGAAGTTGCTGATGACGACCTCTATCCTGGTGTTGCCGGAATCCACATAATGCTCGGCAGTAATGAGTGGGAGACACTAGGTTACAAAGAAAGCGGCGATTGGCTGCGAGCGAAAGCAAGTAAAAACCCTGTAATTCTTGAGGAGACTAACCATGTAATTATATGGGTTCAGAACAGACGGGTGAGGATTTATCATGCAGGGGCAAAGGTCCTTGATGCTCCAACAAACATATATCCGGGAGTCAAATTCAACAGAATCCGCTTCTCCGGCTGGGACAGAAACAGCCATCCGTACATTACCAATATAAAAATCACTACAGCTGCACCAGATATGAGGAGCAAGCTTCTGACAGAGGGTAAGATTGTCTCTTACGGAATTTATTTTGATTCAGGCAAGGATGTGGTAAAGCCCGAATCTTACGGGTCTGTAAAGGAGATAGCTGCAGTTCTTAACGAAAATGCGGATGTTAAAATAAAGATTGTCGGACATACAGACAGCGATGGAAATGATGCTCTTAATCTGGATCTCTCTAAAAGAAGGGCTGCTGCAGTTAAGAATTATCTTGTAAAAGAGTTTGGTATAGCCGGAGAAAGAATTCAGACAGACGGTATGGGTGAACAGCAACCTGTTGCAGCGAATGACAAACCGGAGAATAAGGCTAAAAACAGAAGGGTGGAATTCATTAAACTATAAAGTTATGAAAAAGAATATTTTATTTAGAGGAGTTTTATCGGCTTTTATCCTCTTGCTTGTATTTTCTTCTCAGATAAATGCACAGAGCACCCCTGAGGCTTTTCTTGGGCTGCTGCCCGGAATTCCGGCATCAGTCTGTACAAATTCTGAGTCTGAGGTTAACGCGTTCAGTGACCAGATTATTCTCGTAAAGGGAAAAATTCAAGAGTACTCAGACAGGGTAAGCCTCACTTCCGGAAAGAGTGAAAAGTCGGCAGAGAAGGAGGCATATGCATCGGCCTCATCTATGACAGGCATTTCTCAGGCGGAATTGAAGAGACTTGCGGGTATGTCTGAGGCCGAACAGGAGAGATGGGCTCAGGAGTATGCTGCCAAACAGGCTGCCACTGCTAAGGCGGGAAAACCTGTAGCAGGTGAGAATAGTGACAAGGCTAAGAGATTGTACTCTCTTAATCAGGAGAGGGCAAGGGTAAAAGGGGAGATTGATGCAATATATAACAGGTTAAAAGTGCTTAACCAGGAGATGGTTGCAAGGGATACCATTGAAACCCGCAAAAAAAATTCAAAAATTAAAACGATTGAGAAAGCGTGGGCTGATGCTCCCTGGCCACCAAGGGCACTGATGCAGGATCCTGCGGTAGATCTGAAATTCAAGAAACAGATATACCAGTGTGAGAGCGACTACTGCAGCACAATGTCTCCATTGATGCTGGATTATGTAACCAAATATCTTACCGGGCTCAAGTATGCTATTCCTCTTTACAGAAAACTTTGTGAAGTGGACAATGAAATATCAACCATTCAGGGGTTAACCACAGCTGTGATAAAAGATGAGAATCTCTATGCAGTTGCGGCGGTTGAGGATTATACAGATGTACTGAGCAATGCATATATGTACAGGTGTGGAAAATTTGAGGAATAATTAATGTAATGAAAAGTTCTATAAATAGAGTTATACTTTTAGTTCCCTGCCTGATTCTGATTATCTCTTCAGAGTTATCCGGTCAGGATGGGTATAAATTTGCACCTGAAAAAAGGGGGAGCGTTACATCTACCACAGATTACAGTTACACCTTCAACGAAGTTTTTCCGGGTGATTCTCCGGAATTCCTTAAAGGGAGACTAAATAAAATCTCATCAGCTCTTCTCTCCTCTGTGACAGTAAAGGAGGCAAAAGGGGTGGATATAAATGCCCACAGCACATTGTCCGAATTTACCAATGTTGAACTTAGCTTCAGGAATCTTGCAAGAGGTGATGATGATCCTGCCGGAGAGTATTATCACAAGGGATCATCCTCATTAAATATTTATATAAATGACTCTAAAACAGCCTCGGGAAATATCTTACGCAACAAATTTTTTGAACTTCCGGTTAAAGTGGGTGATTTTAACGGATTTCCTGTTTATGATTGTGGTATTTACAAATATATACTGGTAGCCCCGGGCATCAGCAATCCTTTCATACCGTGTACAAAGGAGGAGTATCTTAAGGCAATTATAAAGGAGGAGAGGGAGAAACTTAAGATGTTTGAGTCTTCAGATAAAAGCGAGGTTATGGAGATGAGTAAGATTCTCGTGGAGACTGAGAAAAGGCGTGATGAGTTCCTTAAAACAGCTGAATCGCTTAAAAAAAGTGATCCTGAACAATCAAAATTTATGTTGGAACAGGCAAAGGGAATGGAGGAGGTATTAATTGAATTTAAGCGTATAATATCTGAAAATTCAGGTCAAAGTGATGATCCGATGCTCTCACATAATAAAAATATTGTCAAATCTCTTGAGGATGAGCTAAATTCAATGTCTGAATCTGAGAGAGTTAAACAGGCTGTATGGTCACAGGGGGCACAGGAGATAACCGGCAAATATTCTGACCTTATACCTGATAATATGAGAGAGCATGGTACTCCTTTGTACAAACTTAATCCTGCTCTTAAGCACAACTCTGAACGGATAATCTTTATGATTGTAGTGTTTTTTGAAACCAATCCGGGAATGGAGCGCACTCCTGCAGATAGTTGTGTAGAAAAAATAAAGGGAGAGTCCCGTATATGGAGTGAAATTTTTTCTCTGGCAGCAGATAGCTAGAATATTCTAAATGGGTATATTTGTGTAGCGACTGCCTCCGGCGAAAAATCCTCCACCCCTATGAAAAAACTTCTTTCTATCTTAACTGCATTAGCATTTCTGCTTGTGTTGGCACCTCTTTCAGGTAAATCATTTACTGAATCAAAATCTGAAAAAAAGTTTGTAAAATTTGTGAATCCCTTTGTGGGGACAGACTTTCACGGCCATACATTCCCCGGAGCCACCTACCCTTTTGGTATGGTTCAGTTGAGTCCTGATACGAGGCTCACCGGATGGGACGGTTGTTCCGGCTACCACTATTCAGACAGTACTATATATGGTTTTAGCCATACCCACCTTAGCGGAACAGGGGTGGCTGATTATTGCGATATTTTGCTGATGCCTGTCAGCGGTTACAAGGAAGATGAGATCATTAACGAGGAGTATAAATCCCCCTTTTTAAAGAGCAGCGAAAAGGCCTCGCCCGGATATTACGAGGTTTTTCTGGATAAATGGGGGGTTAAGGCCGAACTGACTGCCGGAAGAAGGGTCGGCTTTCATAAATACTCATACAAACCTGGAAGCAGCAGGGAGGTGGTACTGGACCTTGCCCACAGAGATCCCCTGATTGAGTGGAGCGTGGAATTTGCAGGAACAAACTCTCTTAAAGGTTACAGACGCTCCCGCTCATGGGCAGCTGATCAGGTGGTCTATTTCTATATAGAGTTTTCTGAATCATTTTCGAAGATTAAGATGCGGGAGATGAAGCGCAAGGTGCTGATTCAGTTTGGCGAGGGGGAATCCCTGATGGTGAAGGTTGGGATATCATCGGTCTCAGCCGATAATGCAAAATTGAATCTGGAGGCTGAGTGCAACGGATGGGACTTTGAGGGGCTGCAAAAGGAAACAGAGAGGGCATGGAACGATTTTCTGGGAAAAATAGAGGTTGAGAGCGGCAATGAAGAGCATCTTAAGACTTTTTATACAGCTCTTTACCATACTGCGATTGCACCAAATCTGCTATCAGATGTTAACGGTGAATACAGAGGGATGGACAGGAAGATACACAAGGCTGATGGATATGAGCATTATACTGTATTCTCTCTTTGGGACACATACAGGACACTTCATCCTCTTATGACAATAATCGAGAGGGAGCGGACTTCTCATTTTATTCAATCTATGCTGGCAATGTTCAGGCAGGGTGGCAAACTTCCAATTTGGGAACTTGCCGGAAATGAGACCAATTGCATGATTGGATACCACTCTGTTTCTGTTTTAACAGATGCAGCGATGAAGGGGATTGGGGGTTTTGATAAGAGAGAGGCTCTGAATGCAATGGTTGAAAGCTCCAGAAAGAATGAGTTCGGAATCCGAGAGTATATGAAGCAAGGGTTTGTGCCGGCCGACCTGGAGCACGAATCTGTCTCTAAGACTCTTGAATATGCATATGATGACTGGTGTATAGCCGTGTTGGCCAGGGAGCTTGGTGAGGAGGAGATCTATGCTGAGTATGTAAAGAGGGCTCAATCATGGAAAAACATTGTTGATCCGCAGACCGGTTTTATGAGGCCGAGGGTGAATGGCGGATGGCTTACCCCATTTGAGCCGGCTGAGGTAAATGTACATTTTACCGAGGCAAACTCCTGGCAATATAGCTTCTATGTACCTCAGGATATAGAGGGTCATATTGAGAAGCTTGGTGGGGATAAGGCCTATATCGGGAGGCTTGATGCGCTTTTTAGTGCTCCTAAGCAGACAACGGGAAGGACTCAGGTTGATATAACCGGACTGATAGGGCAGTATGCCCATGGAAATGAGCCAAGTCACCATACTGCTTATCTTTATAACTATGCGGGTGCTCCCTGGAAAACCCAGCAAATGGTAAGGCGTATTCTGGCCGAGCTGTATACATCGGCACCGGATGGTCTGAGCGGAAATGACGACTGCGGCCAGATGAGCGCCTGGTATGTTATGAGTGCACTGGGTTTCTATCCTGTAACTCCGGGAGACCCTGTTTATGCTTTAGGTTCGCCTCTCTTTGAAAGTGCTAAAATAAATCTGGAGAGTGGTAAGAGTTTTACTTTCAAAACTCAGAGTGACAACAACAACTCAGACAAAAACATTTTTGTAAAAGCACTTAAGCTTAATGGTAAAGACTACACAAAGAGCTATATAACTCACAAATACATTGAAAATGGCGGCGAACTGATTTTTGAAACCTCTGCCACTCCATCTTATACTTTTGGAGTTGAGAAAGATGACAGGCCTGTATCAAGGATGGCGGCAACCGGCTCAGGAATTGAGATTGAAGAGATTCCCCTTGTTCCCTGGTTTGAAGTATCTGAGTACATCTTTAAAGATTCAAGCGTTGTAAAACTTGTGGGCAGAGGAGAGGGTGAGAGGCTGTTCTGGAGGGTGGTTTCTGATAAATTTTCAGAGTACTCAATTCCTGTTATCCTAAAAGAGAGTGCAGTGCTTGAGGCATACTCCGTGAATAGTGCAGGTAGGCGAAGCCCATCCGTAACCTGCTCATTAAGAAAGGTAAACAGCGAATGGAAAATAACCCTCCTCTCAAAATACAACAGGCAATACAATGCGGGGGGAGACGAGGGGCTTATTGATGGGGTTCGCGGTACAGAAAACTTCAGGCTTGGCGGATGGCAAGGGTATCAGAATACAGATTTTACTGCTGTCATTGACCTTGGTCGTGAGCAGAAGATATCAAAAGTGGGCGCCGGCTTCCTTCAGGATGCCCGCTCCTGGATATGGATGCCAAGGTATGTTGATTTCTTTATCTCAGATGATGGTGTAAATTTTAAACCTCTAGGGCGGGTTGAGAATAGTATTGGTGAGCAGGACTGGAAGCTGCAGATTCAGGATCTGGTGCTTGACTTAACCAAAGCCGGAGAGTCGGATACTCCGGGAGTTCCTCTCTCCGGACGCTATATCAAGATATTCGCAAAGAACTATGGTACCATCCCGGATGAGGGGTGGCACGAAGGTGCGGGAGGCGAAGGGTTTATATTTATTGATGAGGTGCTGGTGGTGACTTTACCCCCTGTGCAAAAATTTTAGCCACAAAGAATACATATCCGTAAAACTCCTTGTATTTGTCATATAGGTACACCTCTCTGCGTTCGTTTGCTACAAGCTCCTCTGCTCTCTTGTTATCAGGGTATCTTTTCAGAAACTCTGCCTGGGCACTCCTCTGAGGTAAAAAATAGTTGTCTGTCCAGCATGTTTCCGGAAGTATAAATGTGGCAACAGGCACATATCCTGCCTCCTGAATCTGGGCTATTTTTACCGGAATGGTGTCAATTTCCGGATAGGCCTCTACCCAAAATTTATTAATTTCATCAGGTCTCTCCGGAGTAAACCAGCAAGCCTCAGTGACCGCAAGATACCCCCCGGGTTTAAGAAACTGCTTCCAATAGCTAAGCCCCTTTTTAAAGCCGATGTTGTAAATAGCTCCCTCGGACCAGATAAGGTCAAGTTCCCCTTTCGCAAAAGGCAACTCATCCATAGAGCCGGTAATTCCCTTTACTCTGTTATGAAGGGATAGCCTCCTGGCATTATCATTGAAGATTTCAATAAATTTTGGAAAGAGATCTATCGCAGTAATTGTACCGGGTGCGTTTTGCGCAAGTACCATTGTCTGACCTCCGGTTCCGCAGCCAAGATCTGCAATTTTTGAATTTTCATTAAGGTTTTCAATAAAACTCAAAGCCTTAATTGTCGCCTCGGGACTACCCGGCCCCTGTCTTTCAACTAATGAAAAATATTCGCAAATAAGGTCAAAGTCGAATTCTGTTATTGATTTTATTTCGTTACTCATGATGTAAGATAATTTTTATTGTATTGTTTTTAATGCTGTTGACCGGTTAATCAAAAGCAAAACTCATCAGGCGAAACTACCTGATGTATAGAATTTAAATCTCTGCCAACTAAGAATATAATCCCTAGTTTGACAGCACTTACACCAAATCCGATTTAGAAATAAACATCCAATTATTTTAGACACACAAATGTAGAAAAAAAGTTTATTCTAAATTAGCGTCTCTGTAACTCAAAATTAGCAATTCATGAAAAGCCCGCAGGAGAGCTGCGCAACATTCCAATATTTGAGAAATACTGCAACGATCCCACAAGAACAGAGCCCTCTAAACTAAGAACCCAAATTTATGTGCCAATTGTTTAGTTTTTAAATCCGGTGGTTATCCGCAGAATTTATGGGACTATGGAAGGGATTACGCCGCCTCCGCAGCGTGATCCCTGAGGGGGGTGCTGTAAAAACAGAAAAACAGTTTGCCGGGAAGCAAACTGCTTTTTTCATTAAAAGGGTGCTTCTAAGCAAGCTTAGGCACCCTTTTAATGAAAAAACCCGGCTGCTTGTGCTGCCGGGTTTTTCTGTTTTTAGCGGAGAGGGAGGGATTCGAACCCCCGGAACCTCGCAGTTCAACGGTTTTCAAGACCGCCGCAATCGACCACTCTGCCACCTCTCCGTTTGTTTAGGGATGCAAAGATATGTATTTTTTTCGTGCGTGCAAAAAAAAGAGAGACCACCTCAGAGGAAAAGTGTCAAACATCACGTAATCAAATACATACAGATTGTTGTGTTTTGGGCTAACTTATTCATCACAAAGCGTTTGACACTTTTCCTCTGAGGTGTGAGGTGCTGGTGTGTTTGCGACAATAGACAACGTCTATATTTTGATAGATTGCTATTTAATTTATTTAATTGTAATTTTGACCCAGCAAACCACAGCAACCACGACTAATAATATTTAACACCACTCAAAGTTATGAAGTCGAAGACATTCGAGAAAGAGATACTGGAACTTGAGGATAACCTCTCCAGATACGCATATAGTCTTACCACCAACAGGGATGACGCAAAGGATCTTGTTCAGGAGACTTTTTTCAAAGCATTGAACAATCAGGATAAATTTAACGAGCATACCAATATAAAGGCTTGGGTGTATACAATAATGAAGAATACTTTCATTAATGATTACCGTCGCAGGAGCAAACGCCAGAGTCTTTTCAGTGAAGATGTTCATGAATATGTTATAAATAACAGACCGGGTGATATGGGTCCTGAACAGGAGTTTGGATTCCGTGAACTTACTTCAATAGTTAACGATCTTGAGCCTGAATTCAGAATTCCATTTCAAATGCATGATAACGGATTTAAATATCAGGAGATTGCAGAGGAGCTTGGACTTCACCTTGGTACTGTAAAGAGCAGGATTCACTTCTCTCGCAAAAAACTTATGGAGAAGATAGAGAGATAATAATTATAGAGAGATAATTTTGCAACACTTTTTATACTAAAAAAGAGGGCTATTCATTAATCTGAATAGCCCTCTTCTCTTTCAAATATTATTTCTAAATCTATTTTAATGCGTGTATAAGCTCTTTCCTTTTAAAAAGCAGCAGATAGAACACCCCTATTGTTATGCAAGAATCAGCAATATTGAATATTGGTCTGAAAAAAATAAATTGCTCACCCCCTTTAAAAGGAAACCATTGAGGAAGTGTCGTATCAATTATTGGGAAATAGAGCATATCAACTACCTTTCCAAACATAAAAGGGGCATATCCTCCACCTTCGGGGAAAAGTGCGGCAACTTGAGTAAAATTTGACTCTGAAAACAGAATCCCATAAAACATAGAATCAATCACATTACCTATTGCTCCGACAAGAATCAGCGCCACACCTGTAAGAAAGGCCCGGGAAGAACCGCTCTCAATGAGTTTTTTTACATAGTAAATGATTACTCCAATAAGCACAACCCGTAGTGTTGTAAGCAGAAATTTTCCAAGAGTTCCGCCAAATTGCATACCAAAAGCCATTCCATTGTTTTCAATGAAATAGATTTGAAACCAGTTGCCAAAAACCGGAATGCTCTCGCCTATGGTCATATGGGTCTTAATCCAGATTTTGACCGCCTGATCAATTAGGAGCAGCATGAAAACAATTAATGCTACCTGTTTCCCGGGTGTTAAACGCATCGGTTAGTCTCGTTTGTTCTTTGCCTCAACGCTTAGTGTTGCATGAGGTACAATAAGAAGTCTCTCCTTAGGGATGAGTTTTCCCGTCTCACGGCAAATACCGTAGGATTTATTCTCAATCCTTACAAGAGCGGCCTCAAGAGACCTTATGAATTTATATTGTCTTTGTGCAAGCTGGCCGGCCTCCTCTTTTGACAGAGCAGAAGCGCCCTCTTCAAGAACTTTAAATGTTGGTGAGGTGTCCTCAGTATCGTTGCTGGAGCTATGAGTAACAGCAGCTTTCAACTGCTCATACTCTGCCTGTGCAAGCCTAAGCTTCTGCTGGATAAGCTCCTTGAACATCTGCAGCTCCTCATCGCTGTAACGAACTTTCTCTCTTACCTCTTCTGCAGGTTTGCTTTTCTTTGTCATAGCGTATTTTAGTTATTTAAATGTGTAAAGATAATAATATTATCGATATCCCCATACAGACTTAATAGGGTACCTTCTCGTCGTTAATCTTCCATAGATCGAATGGCTTTTTGCCCTCTTCCGGAAATATCTGTTCAATAGGAATACTCCTCTCTTCCATCTTCCTGGAGATTTCATCGTATATAAAAGAGTCGCTGAAACCTGCATCGGCAGCATCATCTCTGCCTGCTGCAAAATAGATCCTCTCCACCTTTGCCCAGTAAGCCGCAGAAAGGCACATTGGACATGGTTCGCAGGATGTATATAGTGTGCATCCTGAGAGATCAAATGTATCCAGCTTTTTACAGGCAGCTCTTATAGCGTTAACCTCAGCATGAGCTGTCGGGTCCTTGTCTGGTGTAACACTATTTGTTTGTGCAGATATTACTTCATCCCCCCTGACTATAAGAGCCGCAAAAGGCCCTCCGGTAACAGAGCCGGCATTTCTTTCTGCCAGCTTTATTGCCTCTTTCATAAATTTCTCTTTCCTCTCCATATCATTTGGGTTAAATCCTTGTAACCTTGATTGAAATATGTCCCTCATCCCATTCAATCTCTGTGCCATTAACTGGATTTTTAACCAGTTTTATCTCTTTTGCAAGAGTCTGATTGCATACATATTCTCCAAACTGAGCCAAAGATTCAGCAATTTCAGGTATATCTTCAATCTCAACCGAAATCTTATCGGTTACATCAAATTTGCTATCTTTTCGCAGATTCTGAATCCTGTTCACCAACTCCCTGGCTGTTCCCTCTCTTCTCAAATCTTCGCTTACAGTAATGTCCATTGCTATAGTGAGCTTACCCTCAACAGCCACAAGCCATCCGGGCATATCTTCTGACAGTATTTCGTAATCTTCCCTCTCTATAACAACATCTCCGGTTGGTAAATTAAGGGTGTAACTCTCAGATGCCTCAATTGAATATATCATCTCCTGATCAAAAGTTCCAAACATGGCCGAAATCTCTTTCATCTGTTTGCCGTATCTTTTTCCGAGAGTTTTGAAATTTGGTTTTATCTTCTTAGTTATGAGCCCTTTTGTATCATGAATATACTCAACTTCCTTAACATTTACCTCTCCCAGCACAATCCCTTTAACCAGTTCAAACTGCTCCTGAAGTTTGCCATCAAGCACAGGAACAAGAATTTTTGCCAGTGGCTGTCTAACCTTAATATTAACTTTACGCCTTAAAGCCAGAATCATTGATGAAGCCCTTTGAGCAAGCTCCATCCGCTCTTCAAGAGCCTTGTCAAGCCTCTTTTCATCAGCTTTAGGCATCAACACAAGGTGTACCGAACTCTCTTTATGCTTGCCGGATACAGCATTCAAATCAAGGAAGAGCCTCTCCATGAAGAATGGAGCTACAGGAGCCGATAAAATAGCTACAGTTTCAAGCGCCTCATAAAGAGTTTGGTAGGCCGATAGTTTATCCCTGTCCATTGTTCCTCCCCAGAAGCGTTTTCTGTTAAGGCGTACATACCAGTTGCTGAGGTTATCATTGACAAAATCCTGAATCATTCTGCCTGCAGCTGTGACATCATAATCTTCGTATGCAGCTGTAACATCCTTAATTAAAGTATTGAGGAGAGACATTATCCATCTGTCAATTTCCGGTCTTGCAGCAAGTTCAACCTGAGGCTGCGAGTTGTCAAATCCATCAACATTTGCATAGAGCGCAAAAAATGAGTATGTATTGTAAAGTGTTCCAAAAAACTTCCTTTTAACCTCGTCAACTCCGCTTGCATCAAACTTAAGATTATCCCATGGCTGTGCGTTGGTAAGCATATACCAGCGAAGCGCATCGGCACCATACTCACCAAGTGTCTTAAATGGATCCACGGCATTGCCGAGTCTTTTGCTCATTTTATTGCCATCCTTATCCAGTACAAGCCCGTTTGACAAAACTGTTTTAAAGGCAACTTTATCGCTAACCATTGTTGAAATTGCGTGAAGAGTAAAAAACCACCCCCTTGTCTGGTCAACCCCCTCTGCAATAAAGTCTGCACTTCTGCCAAAAGCCTCGCTTTCCAGTTTCTCAAGCCCCTCCTGAGCATATGGCATTGCTCCGGAGTCAAACCAGACATCAATAAGATCGCTCTCTCTTTTCATAGGCTTGCCGCTCCCGGAAACCAAAATATAATCATCAACATAGGGTCTGTGAAGATCAATCCTCTCATAATTCTCTTTAGAGAAATCCCCCGGGACAAAACCATTGTCCTTTAAAGGATTTGACTTCATAAAGCCGGCCTTAACTGATTTGTCCAGCTCGTCGTAAAGCTCTTTTGCAGAGCCGATGCAAATCTCTTCGCCCCCCTCTTCTGTTCTCCATATTGGCAGCGGAGTACCCCAGTAGCGGCTCCTTGAGAGGTTCCAGTCCTGAAGATTCTCCAGCCACTTGCCGAATCTGCCACTTCCTGTTGCCTCAGGTTTCCAGTTTATGGTTTTGTTAAGCTCAATCATGCGCTCCTGTACAGCTGTGGTTCTTATAAACCATGAGTCAAGCGGGTAGTAGAGAACAGGTTTGTCTGTTCTCCAGCAGTGAGGGTATGAGTGAATATGTTTCTCAATTTTAAATGCCAGCCCCTGCTGTTTTAGCATAACTGCTATATCTATATCAAGGGTTGTATCATTTTCACTCAGAGCCGGATCATATGCGTTTTTTACGAATCTGCCTGCAAATTCTCTGTAGGATTCATTTACACTCTCCTTTACAAATTCAGGGTGAAGGTCCTCTATTTTAAAGAATTTACCTGTTCTGTCAACAAGTGGCTGCCTCTGTCCGTTTGCATCAACCACAATAAGAGGAGGTACACCGGTTGCCTTTGCAACCTTATCGTCGTCCGCACCAAAAGTGGGTGCAATGTGAACAATTCCTGTACCATCACTGGTTGTTACGAAGTCTCCGGATATAACTCTCATTGCTCCCGGAGCCGGGTTTATCCATGGAATTAATTGTTCATATTCTATTCCACAGAGCTTTGAACCTGAAATAACTTCGCCTAACTTCTCAAACGGTGCACTCTTGGCATTAAAATGAGTATCAACCAACTCTTCCGCAAGAATGTACACAGCTTTTGCATGTGTATACGGATTCTCTGACACTACTGTAGTGTATTTAATATTGGGGCCTACACAAAGAGCTGTATTTGAAGGGAGTGTCCAGGGAGTTGTAGTCCAGGCGAGCATAAACAGCGGTAACTCCTCTCCAATCTTCTTTGCCACTCCGGCAAAAAGCTCTTCAGATGCCTTATTTCTTATCACTTTAAACTGAGCAACGCAAGTTGTGTCTTTTACATCTCTGTAACACCCCGGCTGATTAAGCTCGTGTGTACTCAGACCGGTACCCGCTGCCGGCGAAAAGGGCTGTATTGAATACCCTTTATATAGAAGCCCTTTACCATAAATATTTTTAAGCAGGTGCCACAGAGTCTCAATATACCTGTTATCATAGGTAATATAGGGGTTGTTCATATCTACCCAGTATCCCATCTGCTCTGTGAGCCCCTCCCACTCTTTTGTGTACTTCATCACCTCCTTCCGGCAGGCAGCATTGTACTCTTCAACTGATATACTCTTGCCGATATCCTCTTTTGTAATACCCAGACTCTTCTCGACACCAAGTTCAACAGGAAGTCCGTGGGTATCCCATCCAGCCTTCCGCTGAACCTGAAAACCACTCTGGGTTTTGAATCTGCAGAAAACATCCTTTATTGCCCTTGCCATTACATGGTGTATACCGGGCATACCGTTTGCTGAGGGTGGACCTTCGTGAAAAACAAAGAGTGGCGAACCTTCCCGCTCAGTAATACTCCTCTCAAAACAGCGCTCTCTTTTCCACCTATCCAGTATGGTATTATTTATCTCTACAAGATCAAGATTTTTGTACTCGGTGAACCTCATTTTAGTAAACTTTTTTGAATTTGCAAAGATACGATTATTCACTACTTTTGAAAAAAATTGATTGCTATGTCACTTAATACTGCAGATCTTATAATTCTGATTTGCTTCATTCCCGCACTCTTTGCTGGTTTCATGAAGGGATTTGTGCGTCAGGCTGCCGCTGTGACAGCGTTAATTCTGGGCGTTTGGGCCGGATATCACTTTTCAGATTTTGTAAGCACTAAACTTGCAACCTGGATTGATGTTGAACCAAACACACTAAATATAATTTCATTCGCAATTATTTTTATTGGGGTACTTATTTTGGTAAACCTTGCAGGAAGGGCAATCGCGGGTCTTGTCAAACTTGTGCTGCTTGGATGGCTGGACAAACTGGCGGGCATTATCTTTGCCCTGATAAAATATGCGTTTATATTCAGCATTTTGATTTATCTTTTAGAATCGCTTAATGAACTTTTTAAATTCCTGCCAAAGGAGACTCTGGATAATTCTGTTTTATACGGGTACCTTTCAAAAGTTGCCCCTGTTGTTTTTCCATACTTAAAAAATCTAGTTTCACACATCTGATTTCTGAATTTTATTTATCAGAATCGACAATCTCAGAAAATTAAATAAACTGATTCAGTTTTTTACCATTTAGCACATCTCACCTGCAAATGCAACTCAACTTTGCAAAGCAGAGGGGGGGTTGTGGCGTGAGTACTCCTTTAGGGGTGGGAGTGGTGAGAGAGATACCCCCCTTTGCATTTTTAAATTGAGAGAGGAGCGAGAGATGGGTTATTCAGTAAAAATCAGACAACATGATATAAGCGACTGTGGTGCTGCGTGTCTGGCATCAGTGTCGGCTTACTGGGGGCTAAGACTCCCCATAGCCAGGATAAGGCTGTTTAGCAATACAGATAGCAGAGGTACAACTTTCAAAGGTCTTATAGATGCTGCCCGGGCATTTGGTTTCAATGCCGAGGGGTATAAAGCTCAGGAGAGGTCGCTTTATAAAATACCAAAACCGGCTATTTTGCATCTTGAAAAGAGCAGCGGCCTTCTTCATTTTGTTGTACTTTACGGGATTAAAAACGGCCTTTTGAGAATAATGGATCCCATGGATGGTGAGATTCACAGTATAAAAATGGAGGAGTTATTAAGCGAATGGAGTGGAAAGCTTGTTATGATATCTCCCTCAGATGGTTTTAGAAAGGGGGATCAGAGTGGAGGTGTTACTGTCCGTCTGTTAGAGTTACTTAAGGAGAATCGCTCCGGACTTATTAAAGCTCTGGCCGCTGCTCTTCTTTTTACAATAACATCGTTTTCCATATCACTTTTTTTCAAGATTATTCTTGACTCTATTATCCCTTCCGGGGAGTTTATTAATCTCACAATTGCAGCACTGCTTGTTGTATTGGTATTTATTATTTCACTGATGCTCTCATGGATAAGAGGCACCATCCTTGTCAAAGTGGGAATATCAATGGATAGGGAGCTAATGGGAAGATACATAAGACATCTTGTCAAACTTCCCGGAATGTTCTATGATACCAGAGAGACCGGTGAACTTACATCAAGAATATCAGATGCGGCAAAAATCAGGAGCTATTTAACAAGCACACTGTCCGGACTGGCTGTATCGGCATTTATGCTGATTGCATCCGCAGGGGTTATGTTTGCAATATCTCCGGGAATGGCGCTGCCGGCTCTGCTTATCATTCCTGTATATTCTCTGCTTTTTTACATAACTGACAGTTATAACAAAAGGGTTCAGAGGAGAATAATGGAAAATGGGGCAAGATTTGAAAACAGGGTTATAGAGACTATAAAATCTCATCTTGCCATAAAATACTCCTCAACTGAAAGTTACTTTGCCGGGAGATGCACTTCCGCGCTCTCAACATTTCTTGAGAGTATTGAAAATTCGGCAAAATTCTCAATTTTTACCGGTTCAGCTGCAGATCTTGCCTCTAAACTGCTTTTGGTAGTTATAATCTGGATGGGGGGTGCAGAGATGATTAAAGGAAATATAACTCCCGGAGAGCTTGTCGCCTTTTTCACTGTTATATCTCTATTTACTTCCCCTCTTTCCGAGCTGGTATCCGCCAGTTCTGAAATAAGGGAGGGGACAGTAGCAGCATCGAGACTTTTTGAAATTATGGATCTGGAGTGTGAGCCTCTTGAGGGAGGTATTGTTCACAGCACAGGAGTGCCGGATATTATAAGAATATCAGATGTCTCGTTTTCATATCCGGGAAGAGCGACTATTTTAAAAGGGATAAATATGGAATTTCGTAAGGGGGAGATTTCTGCCGTGACCGGTGAGAGTGGATGTGGTAAGAGCACCCTTGTCTCCCTTATTACCAGACTCAGAAGACCATCATTTGGAGTAATTACAGCTGACAGACTTAATATTGAGCATATTAATCTAAGATACTGGAGAGATATGGTGGCTGTTGTACCCCAGACTCCGGCACTTTTTTCCGGAACAATTTTAGAGAATATTGCTCCGGGAGAGGAGGATCCTGATAGTGTAAAAGTGATTGAAATTTGTGAAAAGCTTGGAATGACAGAGTTTATAGCTGCACTTCCGCTCGGAATAGAGAGTCCCGTTTGTGAAGGAGGGTCATCACTGTCAGGCGGGCAGCAACAGAAAGTTTCACTGGCAAGGGCTCTGTACAAAGATGCCCCGGTAATAATTGTTGATGAGGGGACATCCTCTATGGATCAGGAATCGGAACTCCTTGCCGAAAGGGCTCTTAAAAAAGAGAGGGAGAGGGGAAAAATTATAATTATAATCTCACACAAAGAGAGATCTAAGTTAATATCGGACAGAGTATACAGAATAGATAATTAATAAAAAAGGGAGGGTGCACACTCCCGGCGGTATCCGCACGCTTATTTGCGGGTAATTAATAATTACGACTATGGAAAGAATTGAGTTAGAAAGATGGGGAGTAACTCCCCTTGATGAGAGAGAGCTTCTTGTACATGGCGGCGGCAGGCTAAAAAAGTTACTTGAAGTAATTGATGAAGTTGTTAAACTCATTGAAAAGGCGGAGAAATACTGGCCAAATTTCAAGGAGGGATTTAAAGAGGGATGGGAGAAAGCGTAATGAGAACAAAAGATACAGCTATGCTTCTCCTCGTTCATCTGGATGAGAACGAGTGCCTTTCAACAAGAGGTGGAGACGGGACCTGGGATAAAGAGGTCGTTAAATATGTTGGATTTGGATTGGGATACGGAGCAAAAAAATTTGTAAAGGCGCTCATGTTTCTGAGTAAAAATCTGTATGAATCTCAGAGCAGGTCCATGGTTATATATAAATAATCAAAGAACTGTGTGAATTGCTTATATTTCGGGGAGTATTGAAAAAAAATAATTTTACCTTTGTGTTCTATGAAAAGTTTTCTGAAACTCCCCGTTTTTATCCTCATCTTTATCCCTGCCATGGTTTCTGCCCAGCAGAAGTTATGGAGTCTTGAGGAGTGCATTAAGTATGCATGGGACAACAATTTGAGAATCAAGCAGCAGGAGCTTGCTGTTGAGCAAAGTGAGAACAACCTTTTTCAGGCAAAAATGAATTATCTCCCTTCGCTCAATGCCTCTCTTGGACATAGTATGAACTGGGGTCGCTCTGTTAACATGAATGACCTGCAGATTATTGAAAACAAGCTAAGCCAAAGCACAAACGCATCAGCCAGCGCAGGCATCTCCATTTTTGAAGGATTTGTTAAAAACAATGATCTTAAAAGCAAAGGTGTATTAAGGGAGATCGCCCGTCAGGAGGTAGGCAGAATCAGGAATGATATCTCAATTGAAATTGCGAGAGCCTATCTTCAGGTACTGCTTTCAAGAGAGATTCTTGAATCTGCAAACTCAAGTCTTGAAAACTCAGCTGTACAGGTTGAAAGAACCAGAAAATTTGTTGACGCCGGAAGCCAGGCTTACAGTGCCCTTCTTGAAATAGAGGCTCAGTATGCCAGTGAACTTGTTCAGCAGACAAATGCTCAGAGTCAGGTTTCCAATGCCCTTCTTACACTAAAGCAACTTCTTGATCTTCCTGCCGGGCAGAGTTTTGACGTCTCTACTCCGGGAGGGAATCTGAATATTGGACCATTTACAGCAGAGAGCCCTGATCAGCTTTTTGATGCCTCTCAGAATTTACCTCAGATAGAGGTAGCCAGACTCAATAAAAAGAACTCAGAATTGCAACTTGCTATTGCAAAAGGGCAGTCATATCCCTCTTTGACTTTCAGGGCCGGGTATGGTTCCTATTATGCAGACAGCAGGGACGAGAGCTTTTTTGACCAGTTTAACGAAAACAGAAATCCTTCAGTCTCCTTTGGTATAAACATACCTATTTTCAACTCCTGGCGTACCAATACTGCAATTAAAAATGCAAAACTGGGGGTAAGGAGTTCAGAAATTGAGACAAGAAGCAGAGAACAGATTCTCTACAAAGAGATCCAGCAATCAGTAAATGATGCAAATTCATATTTTGCGCGCTATAAGGCTACAGAAAGAAATGTAAAGGCTATGGAGGAGTCCTTCAGATATGTACAACAAAAGTTTGATGTTGGTGTTCTAAATGCAACTGATTACTCTGTTGCCAAGAATAATCTGTTCAAAAGCAAATCAGACTACCTTCAGGCAAAGTATCAGTTCATATTTCAGCAAAAGATAATTGATTTCTACAAGGGGAATCCCATAACTTTATAAAGATGAAGAAGAGTTTTAAATGGATAATCGGCGCAGCAGTTTTAATAATTGTTGCACTTGTAATTTTTGGAAGAAAAAACAGCAATAAGGGAGTTGAGGTAACAACTCAGGTTGTTGCTAAAGGGACTATCACAGAGGTTATCCCGGCTAACGGCAAGATTAAGCCTGTTGTGGAGGTTAAGATATCTCCGGATGTTTCAGGGGAAATTGTTGAACTGAACTTCAAAGAGGGAGACAATATTAAAAGGGGTGAGCTTATTATTAAAATAAAGCAAGATGTTTACATCTCCATGAGAGACAGAGCCGAGGCGTCACTTAACTCAGTTAAAGCACAGCTGACACAACAACTTGCTCAATTTAAACAAATTGAACAATCTTATCTGAGGAATAAAACTCTTTATGAGCAGAAGGCTATTTCTGAAGCAGACTATGAGAATGCTCTCTCTCAGTATAATGTAACAAAAGAGCAGATAAAAGCTGCTGAATTTAATGTTAAAAGCGCCACTGCTGCTCTTCAGGAGGCACAGGATAATCTTGTTAAGACTACAATATATGCCCCTATGGATGGCATAATATCCAAGATGAATGTTGAGAAGGGTGAGCGTGTAGTTGGAACCAGCCAGATGGCCGGAACAGAACTTCTTAGAATAGCAAATTTTGATCAGATGGAGGTTCTTGTTGATGTCAATGAGAACGATATTATTCGTATTCAGGAGAGAGATACAGCTATGGTTGAGGTTGACTCCTATCCCGGAAGAAAATTTACAGGGATGGTAACTCAGATTGCGAACTCTGCTAAAAACATCGGCTCATCTATTGAGCAGGTTACAAATTTTGAGGTTAAAATTCTTATCCTTCCTGAATCTTATCAGGACCTGGTTAAAGAGGGGCTGAATCCTTTCCGTCCGGGAATGTCTGCAACTGCCTCTATTCAAACTGAAAGAAGAGATAATATTATATCTATTCCGGTTCAGACAATTACAACAAGAAATGACCTTTTTACTGATACTCTAGCTAATAAAAAGAGTGATGAATTAAAAGAGCAGGTATTTGTTGTAAAAGAGGACAATACTCTTGAGGTAAGAGAGATTGAAACAGGCATACAGGATATTACCAATATTGAAATTTTATCCGGGCTGAAAGAGGGTGAGAGGATTGTAACCGGTCCATTTTCTGCAATAAGCAAAACTCTCAAGTCCGGAGCAAAGGTCTCTTGGGATGATAAGAAAAAATAGGGTTATTCTCCTTTTACTTGAAACCAGTACTGAGGTTTGTTCTGTTGCTCTTAGCATTGACAGCGAACTGATAGCTCAGAGGGAAATTCAGGAGCATAAGGCTCACGCAAGAGTAATTTCAGATTTCATAAAAGAGGTTCTCTCAGATGCCTCTTTGTCAATAAATGATTGTGATGCTGTAGTTGTAAGTGAGGGTCCGGGATCTTACACAGGTCTTCGGGTAGGTGTTTCCGTGGCTAAGGGTATCTGTTACGGGGCAAATCTTCCTCTTATTGCAGTCAGTTCTCTGGAACTTATTGCAAGGTTGGCACTGGAAAAGAGTTCTGAGCCGGAAGGTTATTACACAATAGCTCCTATGATTGATGCGAGAAGAATGGAGGTTTACACTGCCCTCTTTGATTCTAAATTCAATCAGCTGACAAAAACCGAAGCCCATATTATCACTCAGGATAGTTTTATGGAATCACTGTCAGCAGGTAAGGTTATCTTTACAGGTGATGGTTCTGAAAAAGCTAAATCGGTAATTACCCACCCTAATGCTATTTTTACTCAAACTCATGCCTCTGCAAGAGGAATGATTCAACCGGCAATGCAGAAATATAAAAGGTCCGAGTTTGCCGATACAGCTTACTTCGAACCTTTTTATCTTAAGGATTTTATAGCAGGTATTTCTAAAAAATCGCTGCTATAGCCTTCTCCAGTTTTGAATCATAAATATCCCGGGCTACTATTGTTCCGCTCTTGTCAATCAGAAAGACCGACGGAACTTCTCGTATGTTGTATGTTGTTACAGCCGGTGAAGCAGATCCGAGTCCGTCACATACATTTATCCATGGAAGCTCTTGATTTGCTACAGCCCCTGACCATGCTGTCTTGTCAGTATCTACGCATACCTGGTATATTTCGAGTCCTAAAGGGGAATATTTATCATAGATCGCCAGCAACTCTCTGTTGAAGAGTTTTTGATTAACATCTGTTGTTGACCAGAATACTAACAGAATAGCTTTTCCTGATAATTCAGAGAGTGACCTCATCTTTGATTTAAGATCCGGAAGCTTTATATCAGGAAACCCAACTTCTGATGCATCCAGTAACTTTGATGATATAGCATCACTCTTTTCTCTTAAAGATATCTCATCCAGCAGTGGGTTCAGATAAATTGACCCCGGATAGGTAAGACTAAGCGAATCGTAAACTCTTCTGAAAAGAAGGACATCTCTCATATCACCAAAAAGAGGAAGATCTCCGGGCATCTTGTGATATAAAAGAAATACATTGGTTAATGAGTTTGGATTTAAATAGAGATGCTTAATTGCGGATTGCTTACTCTTTACAAAAAGTGATCCTAATGTATAGTTCAGAGAGTCTGCCAATATTGCATCTCCTGATTTAATTGCCTCTGCCCGCTGAAGGAGGAGGGTTTCAAACTCTTTGCTTCTTGACTCCAGATCCTTTTCAAGATTATTTAGAAGAACACTTTCAGGAGATCCTTCAACAGAGGTGGCCTTGCCCAGAGTATCTGCAGTTAAATAAACATTTTCACCGGCAGCAATAAGGAGTGAAGCTATCTTTCTCTCTTTATAATATAAATAGTAGAATTCCGGTTGAGTTGAGAGTTTGCGGCTTTTGTAAATAAAAGATCCTTCGCTATCTGTTTTAATAGTATCAACAACTTTTTGATTGTTAAGCTGGAGAATTCTAAGGGTTAGCTTTCCCTCTCCCATCCCCTCTATTTTGGCTTTTATAGTTGTTTTATTTGAATTGCAGGATAGAGTCAGAAATACTGTAAATGCTATCAGGAGAAATTTTCTCATATTATATTTCAAAGTTGAATTTTTGATGCGATTGCTTTTGCTATGCCCTCCATAGTCTCTTTATCCAGATTAAGCTTTGGCCTGCTAAAGTCTATGTCCGATTCTGAATTTAGCGGAATCAGGTGAATATGCGCATGTGGCACCTCAAGCCCAATTACAACTACCCCTACTCTTTTGCATAGGATAGCTTTACCAATCCCTTTTGCCACTTTTTGGGCAAATGCAAAGAGCTCTTTTAGCTCCCCCGATTCAAGATCAAATATGTAATCTGTCTCCTTCCTGGGTATTACCAGTGCATGCCCCTGAGTAAGCGGGTTAATGTCAAGAAATGCATAGAAATTTTCATCCTCAGCAATTTTGTAGGAAGGAATCTGGCCTGATGCAATTTTTGAAAATATAGATGACATCTTATTTTGAAATTTCAAGGATTTGAAATTTTAGAACTCCGGATGGAACCATTACCTCAACAACATCACCCTTGCTTTTTCCAATCAGAGCCTTTCCTATTGGCGTTGCTGCCGCCAGCTTTCCCTCTCTGAGATTAGCCTCGGTCTCACCAACAAGTGTATACTCTACTTCTGTATTATTTGAAAGGTTTTTAAGCTTTACCTTGTTCATTATCTGAATATGGGTTGTGTTAATTCTGGATTCATCTATGATTCTCGCATTGGCAATCATATCCTCAAGCTTTGATATTTTGAGCTCCAGAAGACCCTGTGCCTCTTTTGCAGCGTCATATTCTGCATTCTCAGAAAGGTCCCCTTTGTCTCTGGCTTCAGCTATTTGTCTTGAAATAGCGGGTCTCTCAACAGAGACCAGTTGCTGGTATTCCGCCTTAAGTTTCTCCAGCCCTTCTGAAGTTAAATAATGAATTTTTGACATAACATAAAAAATTAAAAAAGAATCCAGCAGGACTGGACTCTTTGTTACAAAGATAAAAAATTTTCTTTAATAATAAAATTACTCCCTGAATTTTGGAGCCATAATTTCCGAATAGAGAATAAGATTGCGAGGATCAATCTCAAAGGCAGGATGATCTTTTAGCTCTGATTCATCATGAGGCTTATTTTCCAGATACTCGAAAGAGCTTACCCCCTCTTCTGCAATATACTCTTCACCTTTAATCTCATCTTTTGACTCAATAGAGTCAGGAATATCAATCATCTGATATTCTGAATGTTCAGTAACATCCGGCACCAATGGGAAGATACTCTCTTCCTGATGATATTGATGAGATTCTTCTATCCTCTGTCTAGCTTGTTCTTTCTTCTTCTTCTCCATATATCCCTGAAGAATAAGGGCTCCAAGTCCTAGAATTATATATATTATTGTACTCGCATCCATGTCATCTCATTGTAATGTTATTATCACTAAGGTAAAGATAGGAATTATCCCTGTCTTTATGAAGCTGAGCTTTTAAATCATCTAGTGATGAAAAGGTTACTTCATCCCTCATCTTCGCTACAAACTCAAGTTTTATGCTTAAACCATAAATATCCTCATCAAAATCCAGGATATGTGTCTCAATTGTTCTTTCGTTATTAATTCCTACTGTAGGTCTGATACCAATATTTGTAATTCCTCTGTATGTTTTTCCGGAGGTCTGTACCCAAACTGCATAGACGCCATCAGATGGTAACACCTTTAATGGTTCGTATAACCTCATATTAGCTGTGGGAAAGCCGATAGCTCTTCCAATTTTCATCCCCTCAACCACTACACCCTCAACACCATACCGGTATCCCAGCAGGTTGTTTGCCGTTGCCATATCTCCTGCCAATAGCATCTCCCTGATTTTTGTAGAGCTTATGACGAGTCCTGATTCATTTTCAGTATATTCATCAACCCTTACCGGGTTTATTCCAAGCTCTCTTGCAATTGCCATCATCTCCTCCTGGGTCTGGTTTATATCACTACCAACCCTGTGATCGTATCCTATCACAAGAGTTTTTACTTTTAGCCTTTTGATAAGATACTCCCGGAAATACTCCTCAGTACTTTGCGAGGCAAACTCTTTGTCGAACTTTAAAGTGAATACCTCGTCTATTCCAAAGGATTTTATCAGAGCAATCTTCTCCTCAAGGGAGTTTAAAAGCCGGAATTTTGCTGCATCTTGTTGTAATACTGTTCTGGGATGAGGCCATAATGTAATGACAGCAGACGTCTCTCCCTGCTCTTTGGCAAGAGAGGATATTTTTTCCAGTACTGCACGGTGTCCTCTGTGAACACCATCAAAAAAACCTGTAGCTGCTACAACCATCTTACTAAATCAAAATCTTGCCTGTGAGGAAGGTTAGGATGCTTTGCAAACATTCTTACAGCAACGCTGTAAGCACCTGCCTTCTCCGGTAACATATTGCATATGTATCTTACATCTCCTCCATCTGTTTTTGCAGGCGAAAACTCATGTCTCTCTGCAATAACCATCCTCTTCTCTACCTGATCAAATGTCGCCAGGACAAATTCTACCCCTATCTCTTCAGCTCTGAGAGAGCCTAAAGCCAAAACAACCTCGGCATGATATTCATTCCCTATTGAAAGGTTAATTCTGGTGTTATCGGGTTTATTAATACTTCTTACCTCAATATTAGGCCACTCTGTACGCATTTTCCTTTTCCAGAAAGCCATCTCCCTTGCAAATGAGTAGTCATCAGCAACTGCTTTTGCATTCCTGATTGCCAGAGGTTTGTAATATTGCTCAACATAGTCTGTAATCATACGATTTGTAGTAAAATTACCTGCTACTTTGGCAATGGTGTTCTTAATAATATTTACCCAATATCTTGGCACCCCTGTCTCTTTATCATTATCATAAAATACAGGAGCAATCTCGTTCTCCAGCATATTATAAATAGTGGCGGCATCAAGCTGATCCTGGTAATTTTGGTTTTCATAGGTCCTCTCCATTGGGAGTGCCCAGCCAGCACCCTCTTTATAACCCTCAACCCACCATCCGTCAAGTACAGAAAAGTGCATTACACCATTCATAACAGCCTTTTCACCGCTTGTACCGGAGGCCTCCAGAGGTCTTGTCGGCGTGTTCATCCAGATATCCACTCCCTGAACCAGCCTCTTGGCAATTGTCATATCGTATCCCGGAACAAAGAGAATTTTTCCGATAAACTGAGGCATAAGCGACACCTCAACAATGTGTCTTATTAAGTCTTGTCCTGCTTTGTCCGCAGGGTGAGCTTTACCGGCAAAAATAAATTGAACAGGCTGTTTTGGATTATTTACAATTTTATCCAGCCTTACCAGATCTGTAAAGAGGAGATGAGCCCTTTTGTATGTGGCAAATCTTCTTGCAAATCCTATGGTAAGAATATCATCCCTTAAACTCTCTTTAATTTGTACAATTTGCTGTGGTGTATAATGAGCTGTTGAAACAGGATTTGAAAGGGTCTCTTTAATTTTATCAACCAATCTTCTGCGAAGTTTATTTCTTAGTGACCATATTCTTTGGTCGTCTACAGCATATATACCTTCAAAGCAACTCTTGTCGTAGTTATGAGACTGGAAATCATCTCCAAAGACCTCTGAATGTATCTGCTTCCATTCGCTGGATGTCCAGGTTGGATAGTGCACTCCGTTAGTAACATGACCAACATGAAGCTCCTCAGGTAAATATCCTGGCCACAGCGGTGCGAGTATATCACGGCTCACTTTCCCGTGCAACCAGCTAACTCCGTTTATCTCTTGTGAGAGATTGCAGGCAAGGTTACTCATTGAAAACTTCTCTCCTGTATTTGAAGGGTCAATCTTTCCTAAGGACATCATCATCTCCCAGGAGATTTTGAGTCTTGATGGGTAGTGTGACATGTATCCCCTGAGAAGATCTTCCGGGAATGCATCATGTCCTGCAGGCACAGGTGTATGTGTTGTGAAAAGGGATGATGCCCGTACTACCTCCAGAGCCTCGCCGTATGAAAGATTTTTATCGTTTATGTATTCTCTTAATCTTTCAAGTCCGGTAAATGCAGCGTGTCCCTCATTGCAATGATATACATCTGTCTCTATTCCCAACATTCTGAGGGCTCGTATCCCTCCAATTCCAAGAAGCATCTCTTGCTTTAGTCTGTTTTCCAAATCACCTCCGTAAAGATGATGGGTAATTGATCTATCCTCCCAGGTGTTATCTTCAAAATCTGTATCTAACAGATATAGAGGAGTTCTGCCTACATCGGCTCTCCATAACCTGGCTTTAAGAACTCTTCCGGGCATAGCAACACTGACAATCAGCCAATTCCCCTGATTATCGCGCATAGGATTAACAGGCAGTTTTGAGAAATCCTGAGCTTCGTAATCGGCTACCTGGTCACCGGTAGCGGAGAGCTTCTGATTAAAGTATCCGTATCTGTAAAGTAAGCCGACTCCTACAATTGGAACAAGTTTATCACTTGACTCTTTAAGATAATCTCCCGCAAGAATTCCCAAGCCTCCAGAATAAATTTTAAGTGACTGATCCAATCCATACTCCATACTGAAATATGAAATTGTTGGATCTTCAGGGTTAGGCTTAGCCGACAAGTACTCCTGGAATTTTAAGAAAACCGAATCAAGTTTTCTGAGGAATTTTGTGTCATTCTCTAGCTCTTTTGCTTTACTGAGAGTAATAGCATCAAGCATCATAATCGGGTTTCCGCGGCTTGCTCTCCAAAGCTCCAGATCAACCATTTTAAATAGTTCAATGGCCTCTTCATTCCAGCTCCACCAAAGGTTTTTTGAAATTATGTCGAGTGCCTTTATCCTCTCCGGAAGCTGCTTATTAATTATGATTGACGACCAGTTGGGAGAATTTGCTACATTAATTTTGAAACTCAGCTTATCTCTCTCATCCTGGACTTGCATGAATCCGCTGTTATTACCTGTTATATTTTCCAATGCCATTGAATATGCTTTTGTGTATTTATCTATTTGATTTTTCCATAAGGCCGTCTCTGATGCTTTTTTTGCACCGGCTCTTCGTGCTTCTCTCTTCTCAGGAGAATCTTCTATCATCTCCTCAATAAGATTCGCTATCTGATTTGCTGCCTCTGCATAGTTATTATCATCTCTGTCTGCAATCTCAACTCCGGGGTGCCCCTCCTTCATATGATCTTTTATCCATAAGCCAAACCCTGCCAGATTTGTTGTAACAGTAGGGACAGAAAAAGCAAGACTCTCGAGTGGAGTATATCCCCAGGGTTCATAATAAGAGGGGAACAGGGAGAGATCCAGTGCTGCTAAAAGGTCGTAATATCTTTTATTGAATATACCATCTGTTCCGTTAAGGTATGATGGAACAAAGAGGACTATAACTTTATCTTCAGGTTTGTTATTTAATTTAAGTTCACCAACTCGTTTAACAATTGGATCCCACTCCGGTTCACTAAGTATATGTGAAATATTTGTCTTATAATCTCCCCCGTTTTCCAGTTTGGCAAGGAGCTCTTTGTTTGGACCGTTGTTCCCTGCAGGAACAAATATAAATGCAACCACCTCTTTTGATGGTCTTCTGTCCCGCAGAATTGCAAGAGAATCGAGGAAAAGATCCAGCCCCTTATTTCTGAATTCATATCTGCCGCCGGTTCCAATAAGTTCCGCATCATTGCCGATAGCTCTGCCTGTCATTGACTGAGCAATCTTTAGAAGAAGTTTCCTTGACTCTTTTCTTAGGTTGTCTAAATCTTCTCCTTCCGGTGCTATTTGCGGATCAAATCCATTTGGTGTTACAATATCAGGTTCTCTCTCCAAAAAACGTTTACACTCTAGGGCTGTAAGGTCACTTACAGTAGTAAAAATATCTGCCTCTCTTGCTGAAATCTTTTCCAGGGAGTGTTTAGCCGTAACATTTAACTCCTTTGCGGTTAGATCAGGATTCTCCCACTTATCATTATCATACAGGGGAAGATTATTGCCCGCGATTGATCTGCCAATAGTTGTTGCATGAGTCGTAAAAAGAGTAGCAACAGAGAGCTTGCTCTCTTTCAGGTGAAGCAATCCCGCTCCCGTCATCCATTCATGAAAATGAGCAGCAATTTTATGTGACGGGGAGAGGTTATACTTTATAAAACTCTCTATTGTTCTACCTGCAGCGTAACCAAAAAGAGCACTCTCTATATAGTCCCAGTGGCCGGTTAGCGAATCAAGACCAAATCTTTTCCAGAAATTGGTAAGTATTTCATCCTTTCTTATTATATACGGACTGAAATCCACTAATATTGAGAGAGGACTCCCGGGTATATTCCACCTTCCTGTTCTTACTCTTATCCCCTCCTCCAAAGCTTTTACTTTCCAGGATTTAAAAAGATTGTGATCTTCTGAAAACTCAGGATTGTTTGCTGTCTCCCGCCATACATCCGGCCCTACGTAAATATGATGTCCCTCCTTTATAACGGAGAGATAGGGTGCCTTGGTAGCGATAACCGTATGTATTCCGCCCACCTTATTGCACACCTCCCAACTCACCTCAAAGAGATAGTCGGGGTGAATTATCTTTTTATCTGACATAACTGTTTATCTGCCTTTTAACTATTTCGAGCCCTTTTTAGATGCAATTTTTGTTCCACTTTTTACCCTGACTGCAAGCGAGCGTTTCTGGACTCTGACCAGAAAATCGCTAAGGACATTCATATAGTTAATAAAAGCTTCATATGGAGTCTCATATGGATTGAAGTACTTATGTACTGCTCCGTCTGAGAAAAACTTGGTACACATATAGTAAAAGTGATCGCTCTCCTGAAGTTTTAGAAAATCAGACGACAGGCTTTCGTCTGCAGCCTCCTCAACAAGCTCTCTCACTTCGTATAATTTACTGAAGGCCTCGTTTTGAAGCTCATTTCCCAACCATGCACTGGTATCCCTCTCCTCATCAGCCCAGGAGATAGGGTATGGAACATGTAAGGGAGCTACGGGCTGATGCTTTTTACAGGCCTCGGAAGGTGTTACAAATTCAAAATTTGTTTGTGATAAAACTGCTGATGGAAAATGTTTCAGAAAATCAAAGATTCCTGTTGTTTCGTGCTGATGCTCTCCAAAAGTTTCGTAATCCATAAAGAGATTAATAATCTCCTCTTTCTCAAGAGATCTGGATAGCCAGGTAACATATTTATCTGCTGTCAATGGCCAGTTGCTCCATGATCTGTCAGAAAATCTGAATGCTATATCATCGCTGAGCTGAAAGTTTTTAAGAAGTAATTTTAATCTTGGGTTCAGAGCATTTGTATAGAGGTAGTTAGGGCTCTTCCAGGCCAGTACATGTTTCGCACCTTCTGTAAGCATCCCTTTGAATCCCAAATCTGCTACAGCAGAACCTATTAAATCTGAATATATTAACTCGGTGTTCCTAAATATAACCGGTTTTTTTCCAAATAGTTGCTCAATTTTTGCCGAATGCATTTTTACCTGCTTAGCAAATTCCTCTGCACTGGTAAGTGAGGAAAGAGAGTGTGCATATGTTTCAGCCAGAAATTCAACGCAGCCTGTTCTTGCAAGATCTTTAAAACTCTCAATAACTTGTGGAGCATATTTTTCAAACTGATCCAGAGCCACTCCTGATATTGAATAGGCGAGCTTAAATGCCCCCTTGTGCTCCTTAATAAGATTAAGTATTATTTTATTTGCAGGCAGATAGCACTTCTCCGCTACCCTCTGAAGGATTGTCCTGTTATTGAAGTCGTCATAATACCAGGACTCTTTACCAATGTCAAAGAATCTGTAAAGCCTTAATCTGTCTGGTTGATGAACCTGGAAGTATATGCAAATGCTTTTTTTCATAACAACTTATTTTTTCGACAAATGAGTGTAAATCTCTTTAATTTTAAATGCAGCGTTGTCCCATCTCAGAGCATTAACCTCGTTCAGTCCGTTTTTGACTGCCGTTGAACTTAATGCAGGATAGGCGAGAAGCGCATATATTGAGTCGGCCAGAGCATCAATGTCCCAAAAATCAACTTTGATGGCGTGATGAAGAACTTCAGCAACTCCGCTCTGTTTTGAAATTATTGTTGGCACATTGGATCTCATAGCCTCTAAGGGAGAAATTCCAAATGGTTCTGAAACAGATGGCATTACATAAACATCAGAAAAGGCAAACATCCTTTTTACATCCTCTCCGCGTAAAAATCCGGTGAAATGAAATTTTGTTGCTATCCCCAGTTTTGCCACTCGCCTGATAGATCTGTTCAGAAGATCGCCGCTTCCTGCCATAACAAATCTGACATTTGGGTATCTTTTTAAAACTTTGGCTGCTGCTTCGATGAAATATTCAGGCCCCTTCTGATATGTAATTCTACCAAGAAATGTAACTATCTTCTCCTCTATCCTGCTATCAATCTCCATCTCCTCAAAACCATCAAAATCAACAGCATTGTGAACTGTTACAACTTTTGAGGGGTGAATTCCATATTTGCTTATAACTATATTCCGGGTGAGATTGCTTACGGCAATTACCATATCAGCCTCCTTCATACCCCTCTTTTCCAGGTCGTAAACCAGTGTATTTACATTCTCTCCACTTCTGTCAAACTCAGTTGCGTGGACATGTACCACAAGGGGTTTTCCTGTAAGCTTTTTTGCAGCTATTCCGGCAAGGTATGTGAGCCAGTCGTGAGCGTGAATTACATCAAACTCCTGGGTTTTGGCAATCTCTGCCGCTACCATAGCATATCTGGAGACCTCTTCCATAAGGTTTGAACCATACTTCCCGGAGAACTTATACTTCTGACCCAGAAAGCTCTTATATCCTTTAATCTGACCCTTCCTGCTCTTCTCAACCATCTCGGTAAACTGTTCAGGATCCAGATAGGGAACCATATTTGTACCCACTCTAAGGAACTGAACATTTTCGAGAAAGGTTTTTACATCTTCCACATTATTTGATATCTCAATATCGCTGGCATTAATAATTTTTACAGACCTCTGATCTTCGTCTCCCGAGGCTGACGGCATAACAAAAAGAACCTCCACATCCATGTTTGAGAGCCCCTTTGTAAGTCCGAAACAGGCTGTGCCCAAACCCCCGGAAATGTGTGGGGGGAATTCCCATCCAAACATCAGTACTTTCATATCTTTTTGTTTTTATGGTTCAAAACAAGTCTCATTGACCAAAGAAGAGATGCAACACTAATTGAATAAGAGGTACATCCGTGTGGCTGATGAGGCGGATCACCATCATACACCTCTGATACAGAGCCTATGCAATGAATCTGCACATCCTCCTCAAAGGCAGATATTAAATCCTCTGCTCTCTGAAGGAAGGAATCTCCGTGCAGCTTAAGGTTTGCATCAATGTAGAAACCCAATAACCAAGGTCTGGCTGTACCCATATGATAGGCTGAGTTTCTGCTGAACTCATCTCCGTCATACTCCCCTTTATAATGAGGGCTTTGCGGAGAGAGTGTCCTTATACCCCTGTCTGTTAGCAACTCCTGCTGAATCCTCTTAAGAACCTTTGATTTCTGAACATCTGTAATGGGTGAATATGGGAATGAGCAGGCAAACAACTGGTTGGGTCTTACACATTTGTTTTGACCTTCGTGACCAACATAGTCTGCCAGATAATCACCCTGCTCAATCCAGAAAGCTTTATTAAAACTCTTTGCAATCAGTCCTTGAACAGGCTCCCACTCTTCAACAAAGGCTTTATCTCTTGCTCCCCTTGCCAGTTCAACAGCAAAAGAGACTGCATTATACCACAGAGAATTTAGCTCCACCTGGTAACCGGATCGTTCCGTAACCGGTTTTCCGTTAACATATGCGTCCATCCAGCTTAGCGCAGTTCCTCTTTTCTCTGCCCACAGAAGTCCGTTCCCGTGTAAAACTACAGTATCTCCCTCCTTTGTGTTTTTATAGTGGCTTAAAATTGTTTTTATAATTTCTGCACTCTCTTTCCATACAGATGACTTACTCCCCTTGTAAATAGTCATTTGCTGGATATTCCATATCAGCCAGAGGGGAACATCCGGTTTTAAACCTCCTGAATCCGGAATATTACCCTCTCTTTTAACAAAATCCTCCAGGACTTTATGAAATCTTTTTTTATCATCAAGACCATACAGAGTTATACCCGGAAGAGCCAGGAGAGTCTCTCTGGAATTTTTATCAAGCCACGGATATCCTGCATAGATAGACATACTCTCTCCCTCTGATATGAGAAACTGTTTAGATGCTATTTTAAGACAACTTTCAAAACTATCCCTTGGACTTCTGGCCTCAAGATAATTATCAAACCTGGAACTGAGCCCGGCGGGAGACTCGACATTTGTTGATGCCGAAAAGATAATTGACTGACCCTTTTTTAACGGTAGTTCAAAATAACCGGGAACAAAGAGATCCTCTGCCGATTCGTAGGCTCTTCTTCTCTCCTCTTTATACTCAACATTGTAGTACCAGTCCGGGTTAGAAATATAATCGGCCTTTACAGAAAGCTGAAGATTGAGCTCCGGAAATCCTTCATACATTTTAAAGGCCCTGCCTCCAGGAATATTATGAGCAGATCTCTCTGCATTCAGATTTGATTTTGAAAGGGTGTGGATTTGTCTGAATGCAAGAAAAGGTTTTAGCTGAAGTGTTGTGGGTGAGTTAGCCTCGAGCAGGGTATATCTTGCAAAGTACTGGCCTTTGTTATGTGCAAGCATCATCTCCTTTTTCAAAACCATACCACCCACCCTGTAGATAATTGAGACACACTTGTCTATTTCAAATTCTCTAATATACTTATGGCCTCTGGGTTCGTATATATCTCCGTATCTGTGTATCCCCAGATTAAATGCCTTACCGTGCTGAATTAAAGACTCATCCAGAGACGAAAGCAGTACAAATTTTTCGTTACCAAAGCTAGCTACCGGTAGTACAAGAAGACCATGATACTTTCTGGTATTGCAGCAAACTATGGTTGTGTTCATGTAACCGCCGGCATGGTTTGTGGAAAGTAGTTCCCGCTTTAGCGAGTATTCCAGGTTAACCAGCTCTCCCTTGTTGAATTTTAAATAGGCCATAGGGTTAATTTTTATCTGCGCAATTTAACAAAAAAAATGTTAAGAATCAGTTTCATTTGCCCTTTTTGAAAACAATTCCGCATCGTGAAGGGAGGTATATTTTTATGAAATTTAAATCTCCCTCTTGCATTGAAAAATGGACTCCTCCACTCTCTACTCTTCCGAATCCCCCAAAGATTTTCATATCAGTATCCATAATGTGCTTGTAATTCCCGGGCGGAAGGTCAACTCTCAGGTCTGTGTATGAATTAACAGGGCTGAAATTGAATGCAAAAAGGTACTCTCCCCTTACGAAGGCTAACAGTTGTCTCTCATTGTGCTGCAGAACCTTTACCGGTCTCTTTCCGTAAAATGAGCCTCTTTTGAGAAGCGCCAGCATCTCCTTCTCAAATTTAAGAAGCCATGAATATTTTAATTTTTTATTAAAAGCCAGACTCCACTGCCTTCTGGCATAATAAAAGGACCATCCGTTTCCCTCTCTTGGAAAATCGATCCACTCCGGATGGCCGAATTCATTTCCCATAAAAGTCAGGTAACCGTTCCCTGCTGTTGATGATGTTATGAGCCTGATCATTTTGTGAAGGGCTATGCCTCTCTCAAGGGTAATACTGGTTGCCTCTCTCTCCATTGATGTGTACATCTCGGCATCGAGAAGCCTGAATATAATTGTCTTGTCTCCTACCATTGCCTGATCGTGACACTCGGCATAACTTACTGTTTTTTCATCATCTCTTTTGCTGGTCAGCTCGTGATAGAGCTCTTCCATGTTCCAGTTTTCGTCTCTTCTCTCTTTAATCAGCTTAATCCAAAGATCGGCTATACCCATACTCATTCTGTAGTCAAATCCCACCCCCCCTGCAATAAATGGTGCTCCCAGACCCGGAAGTCCGCTGACATCTTCTGCAATGGTTATTGCGGATGGATTTGTCTCTTTTATCACCCTGTTTGCCATAACCAGGTATATAAAAGCATCGTTATCAATATTACCGGAGAAGTAACTTGAGTAGTCTGTGAAGCTCTTACCAAGACCATGATCGTAATACAGCATACTTGTTATCCCATCAAAGCGGAATCCGTCAAAATTAAATTCCTCGAGCCAGTATTTACAATTTGAGAGTAAAAAACTGATCACCTCATCTTTTCCGTAGTTAAAGCATCTTGAACCCCAGGCCGGATGGTCCCCCCTCTCTCCGGAATGAAAATAGAGATCTCTGGTTCCGTCAATTTCTGACAACCCCTCCAGTGTATTACTTACTGAATGTGAGTGCACAATATCCAGAATAACAGTTATTCCCAGACCATGAGCATCGTCAATTAACATTTTAAGCTCATCAGGTGTGCCAAATCTTGAACTCGGCGCATAAAAACTGGAAACCTGATAGCCGAATGAGCCATAGTAGGGATGCTCCTGAATGGCCATCAACTGAATTGTGTTATATCCGGTTTTAGCGATATAAGGGAGTATATTCTTTCTGAAATAGTTGTATGAGCCAACAGCTGACTCTTCCGTGCTCATCCCGATATGCGCTTCATAAATCAATGGGGATTGACTCTGTAAAGGCTTTCTGTTTTTCCACTGATACTCTCCGGTATCCCATATCTGAGCAGCAAATAATTTTGTATCCGGGTCCTGTACAACCCTTGTTGCATAGGCAGGAATTCTCTCTCCCTCTCCTCCATCCCACCGGATAAGCCATTTATAGTTGTCTCCGTGAGTTATAAAGTCTTCATCCAGTTTAAGTTCCCAGTTTCCATTACCCACCTGACGGAATAAAAAGTCTGAATCTGCTCTCCATCTGTTTTTGTCACATAGCAGATATATGGCAGTTGCATTTGGTGCCCACTCTCTGAAAACCATCTTATTACCCTCTTTATGAGAGCAGTAATACAAATGATTATTAATTGCATCAGCAAGCCTGGCCTCCCCCTGAGCCATCTCTGCCATCCTTATAGCTGCAATTTCGTGCCTGTTCCAGATATCTTTTTTCCAGGGTTCCAGCCAAGGGTCATCTCTCCAAAGTTTTAGCTCTTCCATACTACCCGTTTTGAAGCTTATCTATCTCATCCCCGTATTTCCTAAGTTCATCCCTGCATTTTCCTGTCAGCTCAAGAGATCTTTTTACAATTGGTGCAATATCCTCAATTTTTGTAGAGGGATCCTCAATTTTTGCCACCAGCAATTCCAGCTCCTCTAAAGCCTCCCTGTAACCGGGAAGAACTTCGTTTTCACTATTTCTCCTCTTCATATTTTAAAATTTTAACTATTTTGCTTTCAACTATTCCATCTGCCAGAATTATCCTTATGGATTCATCCCCAAAAAGCCCTTTTACACTGTTTACCCTTTTGTCATTTATGACGGGAATTGCATATCCTCTCTCAAGGAGAAGCAATGGGTTTCCTGAATTTATCCTTTGAAGCAGAAGCTCAGTCTTATGAAATTCAGCTGTAATTCTCTCTCTGGCTTTAGAAATAATTTTTGTTTCAACTTTATCAATCTTAGCAGTCTCCTCAGCTACTCTTCCTCTTAAAGCCAGGTTAAGCCTCTGAACCAGATATGCGAGACGCTGCTCCTCTGAGGCAAAAATTTCAATTATAAAATCAGCAACGGCTGTTGGTGTTTTGAGACCTGCAAATGCAACCATATCAGCAACATGAACATCATGATCATGACCAATACCTGTTACAACAGGAAGCGGAAACTGAGCAATATTGGCGGCAAGTTCGTAGTCATCAAAGCAGGATAAATCCTGAACAGATCCTCCTCCTCTTACTATAGCCACGAGATCAAACTCTTCTGCTCTGAGAGCCACTCTTTCAAGTGCTGATATAATCTCTGAAGAGGCTGCAATACCCTGCACAGAAGAGGAGAATAATTCTGTAGTAAATCTGAATCCGTAATCGTTATTATGAAGATGCATCATAAAATCTCTGTATCCGGCTGCTCCCTCTGAAGATACTACAGCAATCCGTCCGGGTAAGCATGCCAGTTCGAGAGTGCTGTTCATATCAAACATCCCCTCTTCTCTCAGCCTCTGAATGGTCTTCTGTCTTTTGAGTTCCTGCTCTCCTACAGTGTATGAAGGATCTATATCGGATATTATAAGTGAGAGCCCGTAAAGAGGTGTGTATTGAACCTGGGCTTTGACCAGTATCATCATCCCCCTGCTTAGCTCCTCCCCTGTAGTGGTTGTGAAGTAGGGCCTGAGCATCCTGAATATGGATGACCATATAATTGCTTGTGCTCTTGCTGAAATTGAATCTTCTCCCTGCTTTTTCTCTACCAGTTCAAGATAGCAGTGTCCTGTTGATTGTTGCTTAATTTCACTTATCTCTGCCCTTATCCAGTAACTTCTCTGAAGGGCGCTCTCCAATGCTTTTCCTATCTCCTCCTGCAGCTCCAGCAGCCCTATGCTACTCCCTTCTCTCATACTATCTTGGATTTTTTATTGGTCACAATACAAATATAAGCATAAAATTGTACCTTTGCGGCATAATTCCAGAGTATGAAAATAAGCAAAGCGGTATTTTCCGGCAGCTCCGGGAGAGTGAGCGAAAAACCCTCCCTCAGGTTGCCTGAGTTTGCATTCATTGGCAGATCCAATGTAGGCAAATCATCGCTTATCAACGCTTTGTGTATGCAGGGAAAGCTTGCACACACCTCTTCCACCCCCGGAAAAACACAACTGGTAAACCACTTTTTGATTAATGATTCCTGGTACCTGGTAGATTTGCCCGGCTACGGCTATGCAAAGCTGTCCAAGACTATGAGGGCAAAACTAAGCGGCATAGTAACTAATTACATCAATGAATCTGAAGAGCTTAGGTTCTTGTTTGTACTGCTTGACTGCAGACACAATATTCAGAAAATAGATCTTAGTTTCCTTATTGAGCTTGGTAAAGCCGAGGTCCCTTTTGCCATTATCTATACTAAGGCAGATAAACTCGGCAAGGTTGCCCTGCAAAACAGACTTGAGGAGAACTCAAAAGTTTTGCTGGAGTACTGGGAAGAACTTCCAATGACTTTTGCCTCCTCAGCCGAGAGCGGGCTGGGAAGAGAGGAGATCCTCTCCTGTATTGCAACAATTTTGGACAGAAAATAAAAACAGAATAATGGATCATCAACATCAGATTAAGATTTTCGCCTGCAGAAGCTCCAGATATCTTGCAGAGAAAATTGCCAGTTCCCTGGGACTTGAAATGGGAAGGTCATCAGTAACAGTATTCAGCGACGGAGAGTTTCAGCCGGCTCTTGAAGAGAGCGTCAGAGGGGCTACCGTTTTCATTGTTCAGAGCACCATCCCCCCTGTGGAGAATATTTTTGAATTGCTCCTTATGATAGATGCAGCAAAAAGAGCATCGGCATATAAGGTAATAGCAGTAATGCCCTATTTTGGATGGGCAAGGCAGGACAGAAAAGACAGGCCAAGGGTTCCGATAGGGGCAAAAATGGTGGCAAATCTTCTCGAAGCTGCCGGATGTGACAGAGTTATGACTGCAGATCTTCACGCAGATCAGATTCAGGGATTTTTCGATATTCCTGTAGATCACATTTATGCAAGTTCAATTTTTCTTCCTTACCTGAGAGACCTTAAACTTGATAATATGTCAATAGCTGCTCCTGATATGGGTGGAGCGAAAAGGGCAAATGCATACTCAAGAATTCTGGGATGCCCTCTTATTATTTGCCACAAATCCAGGGAGAAAGCCAATGTTGTTGGTTCAATGACGGCAATAGGTGATGTTGAAGGAAAAAATATTATCATAATTGATGATATGATTGATACGGCAGGTACAATTACAAAAGCTGCCGACATGCTTATGGAGAAAGGGGCATTAAGCGTAAGGGCCCTTGCAACTCATGCCGTATTATCCGGCCCTGCATTTGAAAGGATTGAAAGTAGTGCACTTAAGGAGGTCATTATCTCTGATACTATTCCTCTTAAGCTTCGTCCGGACCAGGAGGCTACTAAGATCAGAGTTCTTTCAGTAGCTGAAATATTTGCAGATGTTATTGACAAAGTATATAACTATAAATCAATCAGCACAAGCTTTATATTCTGATTATGATAAATCTTAATCCCAAACCTCTGCACGACAGAATTGTCAGCTCCATTAAATTATTTTTCAGGGAGGCAGGCAGAGAGCGTGCTGTTCTTGGACTTTCAGGAGGGATTGACTCCGCACTGGTTGCTGCACTTGCTGTTGAGGCGCTTGGGAGAGAGAATGTCCATGGTATTCTGATGCCATCTCCATTTTCAACGGTGCACTCTGTTACTGATGCAGTTGAGCTGGCAGATAATCTTGGGATATCATACGGGATTTTACCTATAGAGGGAATTTATGAGAGGTTTAATTCTGAACTCAAAGAGTTGTTTGAAGAGGAGCCAAAAAGAGTTGTCCAGGAAAATCTTCAGGCGAGAATAAGAGGGGTTGCCCTGATGGCGTGGACAAACCAAAACGGATCTCTTTTGTTAAATACATCAAACAAGAGTGAGATTGCAATGGGGTACGGTACTTTATACGGAGATCTGGCAGGGGCACTTATGGTGCTTGCGGACCTTTACAAATTACAGGTATACTCTGTTGCCCGCTATATTAACAGGGAAAAGACCATTATTCCTGAGTCCATTCTAACCAAAGAGCCCTCTGCAGAACTTAGTGTTAATCAAAAAGACAGCGACACTCTGCCGGAATACTCTGTACTGGACCCTGTTCTGCACTCTCTTATAGAGGAGAAGAGAAGCCCTTCAGATCTGATAGAAGATGGTTGTGATATAAGCCTTGTTAACAGAATTATGCATTTAATGAATGTCTCCTCGTTTAAGGCTCATCAGCTCCCTCCAATGATTCAGATTGGAGATTCCCCTCTGCTCCCGGATTACAAATGTATTTTTTATAAAAACGATTAAACAAGATGACAGTAATACTTTTTTCACTTCTGCTCGTTGGGCTGGCTGTGTTCCTGCTCTCTTTCAATATAATTTTCAGAAAAAACGGCAATTTTCCGCAGTCTGAAATTGGTGCCAACAAAGAGTTGCGCAAAAAAGGGCTTATGTGTGCAAAATCTGAAGAGAAGATTCTTTGGAAACAGAAGAACACAGGCATAAAAACAAATATTAAATATGACCCTGTATCTGATGGTTGCGGAGGATGCTCCTGCAGTTCAGACGGGTGTCAATAAGGATTAAAATGAGTATAGTAGCCATAGTAGGACGCCCGAATGTGGGCAAATCAACTCTCTTCAACCGTTTGGTTGGAATGAGAAAGGCCATAGTAGATGAAATCTCCGGAGTAACAAGGGATCGTCACTACGGAAAGTGCGAATGGACGGGAAGGGAGTTCTCTGTGATAGATACGGGAGGATATGCAATAAATTCAGAGGATATCTTTGAGGCTGAAATTCGCAAACAGGTTCTTCTTGCAATTGACGAGAGTGATCTTGTTCTCTTTCTTTGTGATGTAGGGACAGGCATTACTGATTATGATGAGGTTATCGCAGATATTCTGAGAAGAAGCAAAAAACCTATTATACTCGTTGCAAACAAAGTAGATACCGGAGATAAGATGTTTGACAGTCATATTTTCAACTCTTTTGGTCTGGGAGAGCCATTTTGCATATCATCAGCAAGTGGAAGCGGAACCGGTGATTTACTTGACAAGGTTCTGGAACTTCTTCCTCCTGAAGAGGAGGTAAAGGAGGAGGAGAAGGAGATACCTCATATTGCAATTGTTGGAAGGCCAAATGTTGGCAAGTCATCTCTCACAAATGCCCTGCTGGGCGAAGAGAGAAACATTGTTACACCGGTTGCCGGCACTACCCGCGACTCTATATCAACATATTACAATAAATTTGGTCACGAGTTTGTACTTGTGGATACTGCCGGATTACGGAGAAAAACAAAGGTAAAAGAGGATCTTGAATTTTACTCTGTGATGCGTTCCATAAGGGCAATTGAGGCTGCTGATGTTTGTATCCTTATGATAGATGCCTCTCAGGGAGTTGAGGGTCAGGATATGAATATTTTTAATCTGATTATCAGAAATAAAAAGGGGTGTGTTCTTGTAGTAAACAAATGGGATACTATTGAAGGAAAAAGCTCCAATACTATGAAAGAATTCATTAAGGATATTCAGGATAAGATAGCACCATTTGTAGATATCCCAATAATATTTACCTCTGTTGTCAATAAGCAGAGAATTCTTGATGTTCTTGACTTCGCAGCCAAAGTATATGCTAACCGCTCCAAGAAAATTTCAACATCAAAACTTAACGAGGTAATGCTGGAAGAGATTTCAAATTATCCACCTCCGGCAATTAAGGGAAAATACATAAAAATTAAGTATATAACTCAACTCCCCACACCTGCTCCATCATTTGCGTTTTTTTGTAATTTACCCCAATATGTGAGGGAGGATTACAAGAGGTTCCTTGAGAATAAACTTAGAAAGCATTTCGACTTTACAGGTGTTCCTATACAGATTTTTCTGAGGCAGAAATAACGGGAATTCTTACTGTAAAGTTTGCCCCTCCAAGTTCTGCTGATCTGCTGTATGATATAAGGCCATGACTTTGGTCCAGTATGCTTTTACATATAGCCAGGCCAAGCCCCGTCCCGCTGCTTTTTGTAGTAAAGTTTGGTTTAAACAGCCTGTGAGTGAGATTATCCGGCACGCCAGGGCCATCATCCTCTACTGTTGTAACATACTGATTATCTTCTCTGACAAGTGTCACCACGACACTGCCGCCCTTTTGCGGCTCAATTGCCTGCAGTGCGTTTGAGAGAAGATTAACAAATACTCTTGTAATTTGAGTCTTCCTTACAGCAACCATAGCCTCCTTCAACTCACTTTTAAACCTGATAGTGATGTCGTCCCTTGTGTTAAAGAGAACAATCTGCTCCCTTATGAGTTTGTTAAGATCTACAGTAGTTATCTCCTCCGAGTAGAATCTTGAGAAACTTGAAAATTCACTGGCAACATCTGAGAGAATATCAATCTGTTCAATAAGTGAATTGGCCAGCCTTTCAAATTTCTCCTGCCACCCCTCTACATTCTGTTGCTTGAGCCTGACAAGATGCTGGATACTAAGCCTCATTGGAGTTAAAGGATTTTTTATTTCGTGGGCTATCTGTCGGGCCATCTCTCTCCAGGCTTGCTCTCTTTCACCCTGTGCCAGTCTGTTTGTACTTGATTCCAAATCATCAACCATCTTATTGTATGCTGCGACAAGTATCCCAAGTTCATCTTTGTTGTTATAGTCAATATGTTCCGGATGTTGAGATATATCAAGCAGCTGCATTTTTCTGCTAATCTCTGCAAGTGGTTTGGAGAGAGAATTTGAAAGTGCAAATCCACCAAATACTGCACCAATAAGTAATAGAAGGTATATATTAATTATTGCGGCAATTATGCTGGAAGCATCTGCTCTCAGTTCTGACTGTCTTGAAAAGTAAGGGATGTTTGCGATGGCAATCATATTTCCATCTGCATTAAAGAGTGGAGCATAGAGTGAGAAATAGTCAAGACTTGCTATTTTCTCTTTGTTTACAAACTGCTTCTTTTTATTGTAAACAATCTCTTTATAGGCAACCGGGTGCATTCTTGATCCCAAAATATAATTATCATATATTTCAGGTTGGGTTGTCCTCAGCAGTTGACCATCAGGCCTGTAAATATTTATATCAATCTGAGTATTGTCGGATAATCTGTTCATTGCCTCAAACAACCTCATATTATTGAACTGAGGGTCATTATACCTTTTTGCAAGTCTGCTGTAATAGGAGAGAGTTGATTGAACAGATTGCATTTTCTCCTCCATCTGCATCCTGTTTGTTTCATCAAAGTAGTTCAGAGAAAACCATATGCTTCCTGCACCCATAAAGAAGAGGGCAAACACAAGAGATGCAATAATCAAAATAGTAATTTTCCCCCGGAAAGAGTTTCGAGGCATCTTTGGAAGAATCCCGCTGTGCCTTGTTCTTACAATTGAGAATGTAACAAGCGAGAAGAAAAGCATAATATAAGAGAATGTAACTATGTATGGAAATGCACTCCTCTCCGGTCTGCTTATAATAATAACATTTTCTCCTGATAGTTTGTTAACAAAATGAATCTGGCCATCCTCTCTTACAGCCTTATATCCTATCTGGTAATTATCCTCAAGCAGCGTTGGATAGTTATACCTTCCGGAGTATGAGATCATCCTGCTATTCAAATATTTGGCAAATGAATAACTTGACCCCAAATTAATTGTTCCGGAATTTTTATGATCCAGCAAAAGTTCCGTATAACCGGCATTAGCTCTCATAAATTTTGAATCCAGCTCAATGTAAAGATTTTTGTTTCCTCCAAATCCCTGGTAAATAAAGTATCCCAGATAGCTGATTCTTCCATTGTAGTTATTCATAAAAAAGAAATGGGAATTGGAATAAAGCGGGATTCCAAATCTCATTATCTCATTGTCAAAAAATGCTCCGCATGGCTGAGGCTGAGATTCACTGTCAATAAGGAGAGCATCATCTCTTCTGCATACAGTAATTTTAATATCATATTTTTGAAGAATGCTCCAAAAATATTGTTCAGTTAGAATACTATTTATCATCTCCTCTCCCTGCTCAACTTGTACCCAAAGAGAGAGAAGCGGATCTGTTTCAATCATTCTCTCTGCTCCCCTGAGTAATAGTTCTATGTCTAGATCCCTCTCAACAGACATTTTAGTAGTCAGAACTCTGTTTGTCTCAAACTCTTTTCTGTACCCGTATCTGCTAACTGAAACAAGAGTATATAAAGAGATCAGAAATATAAAAAACAATAGATTTCTGGGCTTTAGAAATGAAAATCCTCCTTTGAATCTCAGAAGGGGCCTTAGCATTTGAAGGGAAAACAGGAGTGCAACAAATAGCAGTGAGTAAATGACATATGCCATAACAGTATATGCCGATATCTCATCAATCATATAGAGTTCCAGTACGATACTGGAGTTCATAGCCAGGGACTCCAGAGTAATGTGAATGTACAGGATTAAAAGGACAGGAATAATAAAAAGAGTTGATTTCAGTAAAAACCTTTTGCTCCTGCTGCCTCTTAAGTAGGCCAGAGCCAGGCTTTTTCTTACTGTGAAGAGGGCCAGGATTACAAGAAATATGTAGAGATGGCATATTATCATATCAGCAAGTGAGCCGAACAACCCAAAATCTGCATACAGAGAAGGTGAAAAGAGTTTTGAATTGCCTGAAGTGTACTCTGCCATATAGAGTGAGAGAATCAGAACTACTGTAAAACCACCCCAGGCGAGGAAAAATTGTTTAATTCTTTTTCTTCTTGCAAGGTCACTGAATAGTGCTGCTATTGCAAAAAGCATTGAGAGGAGTCTGAGAGTCTTGCCCGCATCTCCTCTCTCTGTTGGGAGATTCTTTAAGACAGAAAATAGAATTTCACCATTTATTCCCTTGACAATATATGATTCGTCGTGAGTTACAGGTGCTATTGAGAGTCTCTTACTCAGTGAGAGATTCGGATTGATTTCACTCCGCAGAAGAGAGTTCTCTGAATTATAATCTGTCTGTATCAGTAAAGCAGCAACCACAGTTACATTTCTTTTGAAATATGTGCTGACAATATACCATCCGGATCCCAGGTTAACATACTGCTCACTGGCAGTAAGGTAGGCCAGAGGAGTGTTTGTTATCCCTCTGCTGGTAAGGTGATTTAATGTATATCCAAAAGGAAAGAAATCAATATCATCATTAGTTACAGGAAGCTGATTAACCCAGGACTGAAGAGTATCTGCACAGTACTTGTAGATAACCATATCAGACGGAAGCTGGGGAAAACTGAGGAATACAGAATCAGGCTCCTCCAGAGCCCTTTCTGCATATTGAGCCATTACCTGCTGACGCTTGTGAATTGTCTTCTCAAGGCTCTCAACCTCTCTGTCCATTGAATTGGGGGATGAGAGCTCCATAAATGAAGAGACTGCCATAAGTACCATCAGTACCCACAGAATAGTGGTCCTCCAGGCTATCATCTTTTCCGTAAGTTCGTTCATCCTCCGTGGTGGTAGGGCTCTCCCCTTATAATGGTAAATGCTCTGTATAATTGCTCCAGGAACAAAAGTCTTGCCAGCTGGTGGGAGAAGGTCATGGGAGAGAGAGATATTTTATAATCTGCTCTCGCATAAACTTCCTGAGAAAAACCGTATGCTCCCCCCACTATAAAAACAAGATTCCTTGCACCGTAAACACCTCTCTTCTCAATAAAAGAGGCAAACTCTTCTGATGTCTGGCAACCGGCAGCCACATCAAGCAAAACTACCTGATCCTGCTGCTTAATATGCTTTAGTATAATCTCCCCCTCTCTTTGTTTAATCTCATCCTTGCTGAGAGAGGCCACTTTTTTAAGTTCCGGAATCTCGACTCTTGTATAGGCAGAGTATCTCCTGATCCGCTCCTCGTAGATCTCCATCTCTTTTAAAAGAGACAAACTCTCTGTCTTGCCTGTCAGCAGAAAAGATATCTTCATTGCTACAAAAATAAGATAATTTTAAGAGCAAGGCAATTTCTTTATGGCTTGATTTTTGCTTGAATATTCACTATTGGATAACAAGGAGAGAGATATGAGATTGTTTCTTATTTCATTATTTATGTTTTTAGCCACTACTCTTCAGGGGCAGGCGAAGGTAGAACAGGATGTCTTTGTACCTATTGCAAAGTATATGCAAGCGGGAGATTCTGAAAAACTATCGGTGTGGTTTGCACAAAATCTGGAGCTTGATGTGATGGGAAGCGTAAATGTATGCAGCAAAGCACAGGCAAGGCAAATTCTTAAAGAGTTTTTTACGAATTACACCCCAAGGAGTTTCAACATTGCTTACCGCAGCGGCAAGGCACCTATGAAGTATGCCATTGGCAATCTCAACGCAGGGGGAGAAAAGTTTAGGGTTACATTGTTTGTTAAAACCCAGGAGGATGGTAATTTCATCCAGCAATTAAGGATCGAAAGAGAGTAATTTTTTTGGTTCAGCAATCCTGGCTTAATTCACCCGGGCCGGCTGGTTAATTCCAGCCGGCCCTTTTATTAGGTAATTATCTGAATATAGGCCTTGCAAAAGCGACTACATCGGATTTAGTTATCTTGTTATTTCCCAGAATAAGCAATCTCTCTATAACATTCCTCAGCTCCCTTATGTTGCCTGTCCATGGGTATGTAGCCAGCTCTTCAAGAGCATCCCTCTCAATCTCCCTGGGAACCATTCCGCTCTCATCACATATCTGTCCTATAAAATGATTTGCAAGAAGCGGAATATCCTCTTTTCTTTCCGAGAGAGGGGGTACATTAATTACAATAACACTGAGCCTGTGATATAAATCTTCTCTGAATGCCCCTCTGGAAATCTCTTCCGTTAGATTTTTGTTTGTTGCAGCAACTACTCTTACCCTCACATTAATATCTTTATCGCTTCCCACCCTGCTGATCTTATTCTCCTGCAGCACTCTGAGAACCTTTGCCTGAGCAGCAAGACTCATATCTCCAATTTCATCAAGGAAAAGAGTCCCCCCATCGGCTTGCTCAAACTTGCCTTTATGCTGCTTTACTGCCGATGTAAAAGCCCCTTTTTCATGGCCAAACAGCTCACTCTCGATTAACTCTCCCGGAATTGCAGCACAGTTAACCTCTACAAAGGGCATCTCATTACGAGAGCTCTTTTCGTGAAGCCATCTTGCAACAAGCTCTTTTCCTGTCCCATTGGAACCAGTTATCAGTACTCTTGCCTCTGTAGGTGCAACTCTGTCAATCATCTGTTTGATTCTGGAAATTGCGGGTGAGACACCAACAATTTCAGGAATTTTAGAAACCTTCTTCTTTAAAATTCTTGCCTCTTTTACAAGTATCGTTTTATCCGTCGCATTTCTAAGAGTTATCAATATTCTGTTAAGGTCAAGCGGCTTCTGAATAAAATCAAATGCCCCCTTTTTTATACACTCAACAGCAGTATCAATTGAGCCGTGACCTGAAATCATCACTACGGAGGAGTCAACATTAGCCTCTGACAGTTTATCCAGAAGCTCCATCCCATCCATATTTGGCATTTTGATATCTGAAAATATGACTTCATAATTGTCTGAAGTTGCCATCGCAAGCCCCTCAACTCCATCCGAAGCCAGATGCACCTCGTGACCTTCGAATTCAAGTATATCCTTCAATGTATTTCTGATGCTTTTTTCGTCGTCAATTATTAGAAGTTTCATATTATTCATTTTTCATTTTTAGCGATTCATAAATCTCTGCCATGCACCCCTCCTTTAAAGAGTACGAACTTTGACATATCTCCTGCGGATTTAACTCAGAGATTACCAGGTTAACAAGAATTGAGCCAATAACAATATAATCAACTCTTATTGGCGACATCCCCTTCATAGCTGCCCTCTCCTCCCTTATGGATCTGAGCAGGGTCTGATGAAGAGAGAACATCTTATCCCTATCCATTGTCAATGAAGGAACAGAGAAGTCATCGTCCGGATAGATTAACTCCCTGAGGGTATCAAAAGAGCCGGAGCAACCAATAAGGAGTGTTGGTTTAAAGTAAGCCACGGAATCCCACAGGCTCTTCATCCCCTCTCTGTAATAATTCTCCAGAAAGAGAACTTCCGATTCTGTTACCGGCTCAGATAGCGTATAGCTCTCTCTCACCCTTACAACTCCCATATCAAAACTCTCCTTCCAGAAAATCCTGTTTTTATCGGCAATTATAAATTCATTACTTCCTCCACCAATATCCATTATCAGAAAAACCTCGTCATAGAGCAACATAGATTCGCGAACTCCTTTGTAAATAAGCTCGGCCTCCCTATCTCCCTTAATAATCTCAACTTCAAATCCCCTCCTCTCAGCAATCTTCACAAAGTCCGATGAATTTGAGGCACCCCTTACTGCGCTTGTTGCAATAGCAATCCTCCTATCCACCCCTCCGATTCTGTTTATAGCTTCATCCGCCCTTCGCATCGCCTCTTCTGCCGATTGGAACGCTTCGCGGGTAAGAACCCCTTTTGTTATCCCCCCCTCTCCAATTTTAGAGGCTATTTTTTCAACACCAAGTATCTCATATCCCTCCTCGTTTACACAGGCAATAAGAAGACTGAACACATTGGTGCCCATATCAAGAATAGCTAATCTCATCTGTTCATTTTTTACAAAGATAAACTATTTTTTGTGTATGTTTGTTGATGATATGACTATGATAAAAGAGGGAACAATCATTGCGGTAGACGGTCATTCATCAACCGGAAAAAGCACATTTGCAAAGCTTATAGCCTCCAGATACGGGCTCATTTATGTTGATACCGGAGCTCTGTACAGAGGGGTTACTCTCTTTGCAATCAAAAATTCAATAATCGACTCAGAAAACAGAATTGACGAAAAGGCTTTGAGCGAAAAACTCCGGGGTCTTGAGCTCTTTTTCCGCCCCACCGGGGCCGACGGAGCAACAGAGCTGTATATGGGTGATGAGAATATCGAGAGGATAATCAGAGGACTGGAAGTCTCATCAAAAGTAAGCTTTATTGCTGCTCTTCCTTTAGTCAGGGATTATGTCGACTCCAAGCTGCAGCGATACGGAAAAGAGGGTGGAGTTATTATGGATGGCAGAGATATTGGCACCGTGGTGTTTCCAAATGCCGACATTAAAATTTTCATGACTGCTTCTGCAGAGGTAAGGGCAAAGAGACGCTATAAAGAGATGATTTCAAGGGGGGAAAATCCGGATTATGAGAGCGTACTTGCTAATGTCAAGGAGAGGGACTTCATTGACGAGAACCGGGAGGCAGCACCTTTAAAGAGAGCGAAGGAGGCTTTTTTGCTTGACAACAGCAATATGACGGTAGATGACCAGCTCAGGTGGTTTGAAGAACTAATTGCAAAAAGATGAAATTAAAGATAGACATAGATACCCACTCCGGCTTTTGCTATGGAGTAGTAAGAGCAATTGAGCAGGCGGAAAAGTATCTGGAAAAGAACAGTGAGCTCCATTCTCTGGGCTCCATTGTCCATAACAGTACCGAGATCTCAAGACTAAAAGAGAAGGGGCTCAGCACCATAAATTACGATGAACTCTCTCAGATGAGGGATAGCGTAGTGTTTATAAGGGCTCACGGAGAGCCTCCCTCAAGCTATCAAATTGCCCGTGAAAACAATCTTACAGTTATAGATTGTACATGTCCTGTTGTTCTTAAACTACAGGAGAGGGTAAAGAATAATTATAAAGAACTAAAGAAGATCGACGGCCAGCTTGTAATATTCGGGAAAGTGGGACATGCAGAGGTTAACGGTTTAATAGGACAGGTAGAGGGAGACGCTGTGATAATCGAGAAGATGGAGGATATTGAAGTTTTGGACTTCAAAAGAGCTATCTACATTTTTTCTCAGACAACCAAAGACCCTGAGATTTACAAACAGGTCTGTCTTGCCATAAAGGAGAGAGTAGCATCAGCCGGAGGTCCTGTTGAAAGTTTTAAGGCATTTAACACCACCTGTGGTCAGGTCTCCTCAAGACACCCGCATCTTAAGGAATTTTCCAAAAGCCACTCTGTTATCATCTTTGTAACCGGAAAAGAGAGCTCTAACGGGAAAATTCTATATGATGTATGCCTGAAAGAGAACCCGAGGAGTTACAAAATCGAATCAAAAGCTGAGATAGATCCATCCTGGTTCCGTGATGGAGACAGCATCGGGATTTGTGGTGCTACATCAACACCTAAATGGTTGCTTGAAGAGATTGGCGAACATTTGAGACAATTCTCATCCTGAATGGAGAGCGAAAATCAAATATTTGTTACTGTTATTCTGCCCCTAAGGCTGAGAATGGAGATTTCATACTCGGTCCCGCGAGAGTATGTTAATGTTATAACAAGGGGAAGCCGGGTAAAAGTATTATTTTCCGGGAGGGAGTATATAGCTGTCGTAAATTCACTGAAGGAGAATTGCGGCAGTTACAGGGGGAGAGTTCTGGAGATCTCAGGTTTAGCAGATGGCCCTAAGGTAACAGAGGAGCAGCTTAAATTCTGGGAGTGGATCTCCCAGTATTATATGTGCTCTCCGGGTGAGGTTTATAAAGCAACCTACACTGCAACAGGAGAGGCTCCCGCAACCGGAATAAGAGCCAGAAAAACAGGTAAGGCAGAGGAGAGAAAATTTACTCTCTCGGATGCTCAGCAAAGAGCAAAGGATGAAATCAGGAGTAGTTTCAAAGAGTCTAAACCGGCCCTTCTTGCGGGAATAACCGGATCAGGCAAAACAGAAATATATATGAGCATTGCAAAAGAGGAGATTACCTCCGGAGGAGTTGTTCTGTATATGGTTCCTGAAATTGCCTTAAGCCGGCAACTGGAGGAGAGGTTGTACCAGGTTTTTGGTGATAGACTGGTGACTTTCCACTCGGCCCTGACTCCGGCAAAAAGAAGGGATACAAGTCATAGAATATCAGGTATAAAAGATGGTGAAGGATTAGTCGTTCTTGGACTAAGATCATCAATTTTACTCCCGTTTAAAAGACTGAATCTTATAATAATTGATGAAGAGCACGACCCGTCATACAAGCAGAACGAACCTGCACCAAGATATAGTGCAAGGGATGCAGCAATTGTTCTTGCAAATCTTTATAAGGCCAATGTCCTTTTAGGAAGTGCAACACCCTCATTTGAATCAATTTACAACTCTAACTCTGGCAGGTACAACATTGTACATCTCAGAGAGCGATATTTTGGGGCCGGTGAGCCGGAGATTGAGATAATTGATATGATAAAGGAGAGAAAAGCCGGAAGGATAAATGGTCTCTTCTCTCTTAAAACTCTCAGTGCAATAGAAGAGACAATATCTAGAAGAGAGCAGGTACTTATTTTCAGAAACAGAAGATCCTACTCTCCAATGGTCCAGTGCAGCGAGTGTGGTCATATCCCCCTTTGCAGCCATTGTAACACCTCTCTGAGCTACCATAAAAACCGCAATGAGTTGTGCTGTCATTACTGCGATTTTCATATCCGTTACAACCCCGTTTGTCCTCATTGCGGAAAGGGGGCTTTAACGGAAAAAGGGACAGGAACAGAGATGATAGCCGAAAAGATTTCCGGGCACTTTCCGGATGCCCTTGTTGAGAGATTTGATGCTGAGACAACAACCAGAAAGAGTGAGGAGAAAAGAATGCTTAAGGATTTTGCAGCAGGTAAAACCGACATACTTGTAGGCACTCAAATGATAAGCAAAGGCTTTGATTTCAAGGGCTTATCCCTTGTAATAATTATTAACGCCGATTCAATGCTTGCATTGGACGATTTCAGAGCTAACGAGAGAGCATACCAGCTCCTTGAACAGCTGTCCGGCAGAACCGGAAGAGGCAGCGGTAAAGGGAAAATAATAGTACAGACAGCCCTGGGAGAGCATCCTGTATATGAATCTTTTTCAGGAAGAAATAATCATCTGTACGAACAATTAAGAGAGCGGAAAGATTTTGGATATCCTCCCTATGTAAGAATGATTAAACTAATAGTCAAAAGCAGAGAGAGAGGTGTTGCGTCGGATGCATCTCAATATCTGGGGGAAAAGTTAAAAATGGTAAAAGGAGCGGAATGCAGCGGGCCATTTACTCCTGTCATTGATAAGATCAGAGGCGAGTTTATATCCCATTTCTGGATAAAATTACCAAGAGCAGGTAATAACAAGGAGAAAAGAGGCATAGAAGAGATAGTCTCCCTGGTGGAGAAAAAATTCTCCGGAGTGACTATCATACCGGATGTAGATCCTCAGTAGAAATAAAAAAGATTTTGTAGATTTGCAGTTTGAGGAAAGGCATTCAGATAGTACATTTATGGGAAAAATTATAGCTATAGCAAACCAGAAGGGAGGAGTAGGAAAAACTACCACAGCGATTAACCTTGCAGCATCGCTTGCTGTTCTTGAAAAAAGGGCACTCCTTGTTGATGCGGACCCTCAGGCGAACTCTACTTCAGGACTTAACTTTGATCCTGACTCAAGTTCAAAGAGGACCCTTTACGAGGTTCTTATTGGTAAAGAGGAGATTGAATCCATAACTCTTGAAACTGCAATTCCCGGTCTGAAACTTGTTCCTTCACATATTAATCTTGTGGGTGCAGAGATTGAGATTCTAAATGTGCCTGACAGAGAGCTTGTTTTAAAAAAATCTCTTGAAAAGATTAAGGATGATTATGATTATATAATCATAGACTGCTCACCATCGCTTGGGGTTATAACAATAAATGCTCTAAGTGCTGCAGACTCTGTTCTGATACCTGTACAGTGTGAATACTTTGCTCTTGAGGGGCTTGGAAAGCTTCTTAATACAATTAAACTGGTTCAGAACAGACTAAACACTCAACTTCAGATTGAGGGATTTCTCCTTACTATGTTCGATGGCCGTCTCAGACACGCAAACCAGGTAGCAGACGAGGTAAGAAATCACTTTGGAGAAATGGTATTTGGAACAGTTATACAAAGAAATGTAAGATTACAGGAGGCTCCCTCGTTTGGAAAGCCGGTTATTCTTCACGACGCTATATCGGCCGGTGCAAATAACTACCTTAATCTTGCCAAAGAGATTGTTAAGAAGAACTCAAGGTAAATAAAATGAAGAAATCTGCCCTAGGAAGAGGACTTGGTGCTCTTATATCTGACGCAAACAGCCTGAATCTCGGCAGGCAGCATACAGGAGAGGGGGAGCCCGGCTTTGCCTCCATATCAGAAATCTCTATTGGGAAAATAGTTGCAAATCCTTACCAGCCAAGAAGTTCCTTTGACAAAGAGGCTCTTGATGAACTTGCTGACTCAATTAAGACGCTTGGATTAATTCAGCCCATAACTGTAAGACAGATAGAAGATGGCACTTTTCAGATAATTAGCGGAGAAAGAAGGTTCAGAGCTTCCCAGCTTGCCGGTCTCAGCACTATCCCTGCATATATAAGAAAAGCCGACGACCAGGGGATGCTTGAAATGGCTATTGTTGAGAACATCCAGCGGGAAAATCTCGATTCTATTGAAATAGCGCTAAGTTTCCAGAGGCTCATAGAGGAGTGCAGCCTTACCCAGGAGGAGATGGCGGAGAGAGTTGGAAAAAAAAGAGCCACAATTACCAACTACCTCAGGCTTCTTAAATTACCCGCAGAGATACAACTTGCAATCAGAGCCGGAAAGATTACAATGGGCCATGCAAAAGCCCTTTTATCACTGGATTCTCCTTCAAAGCAGCTAAAAATCTGCAGTACAATAGTAGAGAAAGACTTGTCAGTAAGGGAAGTTGAAGAGAGGGTTAAAAAGATGGGATTGGCTAAGGAGGAGAAAAAATCTCCTGAGTCAGCCGACGAGTTAAGCGAATCCTACTTCAGGGTTTTGGAAATTGTCGGCAAATACTTCAACAACAATATTTCGCTTAAAAAAGATATCAAAGGCGGAGGATCTTTAACTATCAGATATGGTAGTGACAAAGAGATAGAGGAGTTCAGAGAGGCTTTGGAAAAGATTAACCAATAGATAATAATCCTGTGCGTAAATTTGTTGCAATCATATTGTTCTTGATGTTATCTCTGTATGCACAGGGTCAGTTCACAGGTAATACATCAAGAACAGGTCCTCCAGGCAGCTCCCAGTCAAACCAAAACGAACAGAAAGAGGAGGAGGGAAAATACAGGCCACCTGAATATACCCTTAAAAGGTATTTCAGAAGCATCGCCGGAAAGGATTCAATAAATCTCTCCAGGTTGTGGATAGGCTCTCTGATTCTACCGGGTACTGCTCAGATTTACAACAGGGATTACTGGAAACTCCCTATCCTGTATGGTGGTATTGCCGGCTTTACATACGGAGCAATCCACAGCAATCAAATGTTCCAGGAGAGTGGTGATACTAAATACAAAACACAGAGAGCTCTCTTTTATGCGGCGGCGGCAATAACATGGTGGAGCGGCGCCCTTGATGGTGCGGTATCTTTCAAATATAATAAACCTGTACTTCCCGCCAGGGCATCAATATATTCGGCAATGCTTCCGGGACTTGGACAAGCCTACAACGGGGACTACTGGAAAATTCCAATTATTTACGGAGGTTTTATAACAGTAGGTTACTTTATAACAAGTAATAACTACCAATACAGATACTACAAGGACTTACACAATCAGGCTACAACTCCGGGCTCCGGATACAGCGGAACAGCCAGTGCCGAGACTTTAAAATACTACAGGGACGAATACAGGCGTTTCCGTGATTACTCCCTCCTTGCAGGGGTAATAGTTTATGCTCTAAACATTATTGACGCAAATGTTTTTGCTCATCTGCAGGATTTCGACATGAGTGATGACATATCTGCTTCACTCGTTCCAACTGTACTTGAGCCTCTTGATTACAAATTTACTAAAAACACGACTCCCGCTCTGGGTTTGTCACTTAACATCAGATTCTAAAATGCAAATTAAACACAGACTTAAATCTATCGCTATATCGGCTTTATTGACAAGCTCGCTACTATTTATTCCTCTTCAATCTGAAGCTCAGTGGTTTAAGAAAAAGAGACCAAGCCGGGAATCTATGGAACAAGAGATTGAAACTCTTCGTTTTAGGGTTGACTCTCTTAAAAGAGAGATTGAGCAAAACTCTATCCCATTTTCTGACACATTAAGTGAGAATGACACAATTAATCCGGGTGGGCTTCGTTTCTTTGAGAGCGAAGACTTGCTTGACCCTTCGGCTAATACAGACTCATTGCTAAACCTGTGGTATATACAGCGCAGCCTTACTCTTGATGAAGGGATATCTGTTAACCTGGAGACTGAGAACCTCACTTCAGATACTCCTGACTCAATTCTGATAAAGAGATTAAAGGCAATTAACTCCTTTATACCTCTACCGTACAATAATATTATAAAAAACCACATCATATACTACACCCAAAGAATTCCCAATAAAATTGATCTTATACTTGGTCTCTCAAGTTATTATCTTCCAATTTTTGAGGAGATATTTGACCAGTACGATATGCCAAAGGAGCTGAAGGCGATGGCAATAATTGAATCAGCTTTAAATCCTGTAGCCACTTCAAGAGTAAATGCAAGGGGTATATGGCAATTTATGTACAGAACAGCAAGACAATACAATCTGGAAATAAACACTTATGTTGACGAGAGACTTGATCCTGTAGCCTCATCACATGCAGCAGCAAAATATCTGAAGGATGCATACACAATCTTTGGAGACTGGTCGCTGGCAATTGCATCTTACAACTGCGGAGCAGGAAATGTAAACAAGGCAATACGCAGAGCCGGAGGATCAAGAGACTTCTGGACAATATACCCCTATCTTCCCAGAGAGACCCGTGGTTATGTTCCCTCTTTTGTAGCTGCTCTCTATACTCTTGCCTACTATAAAGATCATGGTATTACTCCAAGAGCTATTGCTATGCCTGCTCATGTTGATACATTTGAAATAAGAAAGCCCCTCCACTTTGGACAGATATCTGAACTCATAGGTATAGCAAAAGAGGAGATTGCAGATTTAAACCCCCAATATGTAAAAGAGATAATACCCGGTACAGAAAATAAGTCATATCTTCTGAAATTACCATTTAACTATACAGCTCAGTTTGTTGATAACGAAAAACAAATTTACACTTACAAGGATTCTCTGTTCTTTAATCCCATTGTACTAAATGAAACCAAAAATGTACAAAGCCAAAGCACTACTTATCACACAGTCAGAAAAGGAGAGACATTGGGCAGAATTGCACAAAGATATGGCGTCAGACTCTCTGATCTTCAGAGATGGAATGGTGTTAAGAATAACATAAGAATTGGCCAGAGACTTACAATACATAAAAATGGCACTCCTGCACCATCCGCTAAAGTCTCTTCAACTTCAGTCTCCTCAGTCGCTTCAACATCTACAGAAAAAACAGCTGCCAAAACGGGTGAATATTTGATGTATACTGTTAAAAAAGGTGACACCCTCTGGGAAATTTCCAGAAAGTTTGAAGGGGTAAGTTTGAATGACATAATGAAACTTAACGGATTTACGAAGAAAAGTAAGATTCTTCCCGGTAAAAAAATCAAGATTAAATTGTTGTAAGCAACCGGTCAGAATCTAAATCTTACTTCACCTTTTATTTCTACAGATGAGGGTCCCTCCATTTTTGAGGGGCCCTCTCCTGTACTCTCCCTGTCAAGATAGTGCCACATCGATCCCTTAAGCCAAATATCCATCCATTTAAATACCCGGAAGTGCATATTTATATAACACCGGAATCCCTGTCCGTAAAGAGCAGGAATTGAAAATCCGTATAACATATCCCTTTCGTAAGCATATACCCGGTTATCCCACTCCGGAGTGTTGAAAAATGATATTCTTGCCGATCCATCTGCAACTCCTGATGGCTCCCTTGCAATCAGCTCCGAGTAGACCATCCAGCCCGAAGTTAAATCCTTGCCAAATCCTGCTAATGTAGCCTCTCCCCTTGTGGAGAGAGTAATAGTCCCACCATTTGTCCAGTCAACCTGGAGCCTTACAGCGCCTCTCTCCTCTCTTATATCAGATTTAATTTTAATCTTAAAAGAGTTATCCAGCGGAAACTCTGCTTCGGCACCAACCCTGGGAAAACTCATCCCATAAATCCAGGATACCCACCCTCTGATTTTAGAGGATCCGTTACTTCTCCAATTTATAACAAAATCGGCACCTTTCTCATTCCTCATATTTCCGCTCCGGGAGATCGCACCTCCAAACGGAGAGAGGTGGAGAGCCGAATAATATCTTCCTGCCACAGAAAAATCGAGATTATAACCTCTCCTCCACAATATTCCGGCAAGTATTGCCGGGTGCAAACCAATATCTGAAGAGATCTCGCCAAATAGTCTGAAGTTACCGGCTATTGCGTAAATGTCTGTCCCAAGGTTGCCCCCAAAATTGCCAAATCTCCTTTGCCGGTCAATCTGAACTGAATCCCTTCCAGCATAGGGAAATGAGTATCTGTATAAAGAAAGAGTCAATCCGGTTCTGATTCTCTCCGCTCCGTATGATATATTCAAACCGGAAAGGGATAAATTTAGATTTTTTCTTCTCTCCCTTGTAGTAACAGTATTGTGCAGCCCTGTATTCAGCAGGGAAGTAAATCCCTCATTTACAATTCTGGCATCAATTCTCCTGGATGATGCAATCAAAGAAATATTGATTTTGCCTTTTCCCGTTGTTATTCCTACTCCCCGGAATGCTCTGTTTTCATCGGTTGATGAATAGGATGAGATCCCAAACTCCTGCTTTATAAGGCTGGATGAGCCAGAGGAGGAGAATAACGAAGGAGAATTCCATAGCACCAGCCCCTGTCCAAATCTGGCTGTAAAATCTCCCGCAATAATCTTAACTACCGGCCCCAGACCCTCTGCCTGAAGAGAGAGACCAACATAATCCCCTATCCTTTCACCCGGATCCTTTTCTGTTGTCAGAGAAAGCCTTATCGCTCCGGGCACTTCAAATTTATACTGTGCATAGACTCTTCCCGGGGGACCATGATATCTGCTGTTTGGCCTCCTCTTCCACTCCTCGGCAGATATCGGCAGATACCCCTGCTGCCTCTTTGTAAAGGCCGATCCTCTCATAAGTAACTGAGATCTTCCCCCTTTTAGTATCACCGGCAGCTCCCTTATCCTGATCCCTCTCTCTGCAGAGAGGTCGAGAAAAGGGGCCAAAGCCTCAGCTACCTCTTTATTAAAGCCCGGTACCGCAGACAATTCATAAGATGAGAGAATAGCACCATTTCTTTTTATATAATCATAAAGCGAAGCAGCCATAAATCTGGTAAAAAGTGGAAACTCCTCCAATCTTAAAAGACTCGCTTCGTTTATTTTTAAGGGATTTTCCAAAAGATCTTCAAGCAGATCTTCTCCGGCTCCCTCTTCCATATTTTCTATCCTTCCCTGCAGTATTAACTCAGGATCAAATACATTTTGTGCAAAGCAAAAACTTAACCTGCCACACAGTGTGCATAGCAGGACAAAAATCCATCTCCTCATATCTCCCCCTCATTTAAAAAATTTTGATTTATCTACACCCTGGAAACCTTAAAGCTGTACTTTATCTCGTCCAGCTCTTCGTTTGCCTTAACTATCTTTTTTGCAAGGTCATTTTTAAAATTAACCATTTGCCTCATCCTTTTCTCATCCCCTGTTGCAAGAATCTGTAACGCCAGAATAGCGGCATTTCTTGCACCATCAAGGGCTACTGTCGCAACAGGTATACCTGCCGGCATTTGAAGAATTGACAATATTGAATCCCACCCGTCAATTGAGTTGGATGAATTAACAGGGACACCAATAACCGGTAATGGTGTTATGGCTGCAACCACACCAGGGAGGTGAGCAGCTCCGCCGGCACCTGCAATAATAACCTTTACACCCCGTGAGGCGGCATTTTCTGCAAAAGCCATTACCTGCTGAGGTACTCTGTGTGCTGATAGTGCGTTTATTTCAAAAGGGATCTCCATCTCATTAAGAAAATCTGCTGCCTGTTTCATTACACCCATATCAGAGGTGCTTCCCATAATAATGCTAACTAACGGATTCATTGTATATTTGAGTAAAATTGGTTAATGACAAAATTAATACTTAATTTCGCGGGCACAAATATTTTTTGAAATGGAACGCATAGACCTACACGACAAGTCTTTCCGTATTTTTATACCTCACGATAAGATTCAAAAAAGTATTGAGGACCTGGCATTTAAAATGAACAACGATTTTAAAGAGGTTAATAAACCTCTTTTCCTTTCGGTATTGAACGGATCGTTTATGTTCACCTCTGACTTGCTTAAAAATCTTAATTTTCAATGCGAACTTTCGTTTATAAAGGTCTCTTCTTACTCCGGAACAGAGTCAACCGGTGAGCTGAAACAGATAATAGGACTGGGCACAGAGGTAAAGGGTCGTACCGTTGTTCTCGTAGAAGATATAGTGGATACCGGCGCAACAATTGTTGAACTTCACAAAATGTTAACAGATGCAGGAGCTGAGAGAGTTATTGTATGCACTCTTCTCCTTAAGCCGGATGCATACAAAAGGGATATTCCCATAGAGTATGTCGCAATGGAAATTCCCAATGACTTTATTGTTGGGTATGGACTTGATTACGACGAACTTGGAAGACAGTACAAGGATATTTATGTATTGGATACACCTTTAAATCAGTAATGAAATATTTTTTAATATTCGGCCCTCCGGGCGCAGGAAAGGGTACCCAATCTACCCTCATAGCCAAAAGATATAATTTCAGGCACATCTCAACCGGTGAGCTTCTCAGAAATGAAATTGCCAAAAAGAGCGAAATAGGTAAAATTGCAGCAGATCTTATTGAAAAAGGGGAATTCGTTTCCGATGATTTGGTAATAGGCATTGTCAGAGAGGAGATTTGCAATCCTAAAAACCCTGCAAAGGGGTATATTGTTGATGGATTCCCCAGAACCATAGCTCAGGCAGTAGCTTTAGACACAATGCTGGAGGAGATTGGATACAAAGTTGATGCTGTTTTATCACTTGAGACAACAGACAGTGTTAATATTAAAAGAATTCAGCACAGAGCAAATATTGAGGGGAGAAAGGATGATGCTGACTTTGAGACAATACGCACAAGAATAAAGACCTACCATAAGGTCACCGAACCTCTTATCAGCTATTATAAAAATCAAAGCAAATACATACCTGTCAATGGCGACCAGTCAATTGAGAAGAACTTTCTGGATATTTGCAAAATCATAGACAAAAAATTAGATGAGTAATTCAAACTTCGTAGATTATGTAAGGCTTTTTTGCGCCTCCGGAAACGGTGGAAAGGGCTCTATGCATCTCCACAGAGAAAAATTTGTGGCTAAAGGCGGACCCGACGGAGGCAATGGGGGCAGAGGCGGCCACATAATCTTACGGGGCAACTCTCAGTATTGGACGCTGATACATCTTAAATACAGAAAGCATATAAAGGCAGAACACGGCGGAGCCGGAAGCGGAGCCTTATGTACAGGGGCTGATGGTGAAGATATTATACTTGATGTACCGCTGGGAACGGTAGCAAAGGTTGCTGACACACAGGAGGTTCTCTTTGAAATTACAGAAGAGGGTGAGGAGAAGATAATTGTAAAGGGTGGCAGAGGAGGAATGGGTAACGCCTTTTTTAAGACCGCCACCAATCAGACACCAAGATATTCACAACCGGGAGAACCGGGGGAGGAGAACTGGTTTGTGCTTGAACTCAAAATTCTTGCAGATGTAGGTCTTGTTGGATTCCCAAATGCAGGTAAATCAACGCTTCTTTCTGTAGTATCTGCAGCAAGACCTAAGATTGCGGACTATGCATTTACAACCCTTGAACCAAACTTAGGAATTGTAGAGTGCCGTGACCATAAATCATTTGTTATGGCTGATATTCCCGGAATTATTGAGGGGGCACACGAAGGCAGAGGGTTAGGATTGCGGTTTCTAAGACATATTGAAAGGAATTCAATGCTTTTGTTTATGATTCCCGCAGACAGCAATGACATTAAAAAAGAGTACAAGATACTCCTTAATGAACTTAAGCAGTATAATCCGGAACTTCTTGATAAAGAGCGTGTTCTTGCAATATCAAAATCAGATATGCTGGACGAAGAGCTTATGAAAGAGATAAAAAGAACGCTTCCGAGAAAAATTCCCCATATTTTTATATCTTCGGTGACTGGAAAGGGCATTGTTCAATTAAAGGATATGCTTTGGGAAATGCTCAACAAAGAGCTGTAATTAATCTAAACTATGCTTGACAAGATAGAGGAACTGGACAGGAACCTCTTCCTGTTTTTCAATAATCTGCACTCAGCTTTTTTTGACTGGGTGATGACTCTTTTCTCCTCCCGTCTGCCCTGGCTTCCTCTCTATATTGCTATTATATTTTGTGTTATTTGGTCATGCAGTATTCAAAAAGAGCTTGATGGCTCTGGTAATAGTATACACAGATTCCATTTAAAGAAAAGGGACACCAGGACAGCTATTGTGATTATTATTGCAATAATTGCAACTTTTGTGATTACTGATTACTTCTCAAATCAGATCAAATATATTGTAAGCAGACTCAGGCCCGGCTGGGACCCTTTTACATGTAATCTGGCAAGGGTTATTGAAGAAAACAGGTTCAGCTACGGGTTTGTTTCAGGTCACGCCTCAAATGTATTTGGACTGGCTATGCTTACTTCTGCGCTGTTTAAGAGAAGATGGTTTACAATACTGATCTTTTCATGGGCAACAATTGTTTCGTACAGCAGAATATACGTAGGGAGGCATTTCCCGGGAGATGTTCTGTTTGGAGCTCTTTTTGGAATAGCCGTAGGATATTTGACATACAAAATTTTACAACTTTTTTTTAAAAACAATGTACTTCGTAATTGACAATAATACAGACCCATGGTGGAATCTGGCAGCAGAAGAGTATCTATTTAAAAATATTGATAAACCTATTTTCAGGCTATGGCAAAATGACAATGCAATCATTATAGGGCACCATCAGAATGCTTATGCAGAGATTAATACAGACTATGTCAGAGAGAGGGGGATAAAAGTTGTCAGGCGTCTTACAGGCGGGGGTGCTGTCTTTCACGATCTTGGAAATGTGAATTTCACCTTCATTGATGATACAGAAGCGAATGAGGACAGCTCTGCTATGTTTGCAAGATTTACAAAGCCCATTATTGATGCATTGAGGTCATTGGGAGTTGAGGCTTACCTTGAAGGAAGGAACGATTTGCTGATAGATGGAAGGAAGTTTTCCGGAAACGCAGTAGCCAGATATAAGACAAGATTGCTTCAACACGGCACACTTCTCTTCTCTGCATCAATGGCAGATCTGTCAAATGCACTTGCTGCCAGACCGGAGAAATTTACCGGCAAATCTGTGCAATCTAACAGGAGCAGGGTAACAAATATTTCTGAGCATCTTAAAACTCCTCTTTCAATTAAAGAGTTTATTGATTTCCTTCACAACTATGTTACAGGTGCCGGTTCCGGCTACAGCCGGTACGAATATTCCAAAAAGGATATTGAAGCAATAACTATGCTTAGAGAGACCAAGTACTCACTTGATAGCTGGAATTACGGAAAATCACCCTCCTACACATATTCCAAAGTAAAGAAATTTCCTGCAGGACTTATTGAGATATATCTTCAGGTTGAAAAGGGCAGAATAGAGGATGTTAAAATTTTTGGAGACTATTTTTTCAATAAAGAGACAGAAGAGCTGGAAAATTTAATTAAAGGGACTCTCCATTCTCATAACCAATTGAACGAAAGGCTTGAAAAGATAAACCTCTCTGACTATATTTCAAATATCGAAAGAGAGGAGTTTCTGTCTTTATTCTGGGAGTGAGAGAGAGGCTATGGCTCTTTTCTCTTCTCTTTGGCTTTTACGAGAAGGTCCTTTAAGACATCAACGCAATCTACTGCAGCATTCTCAAATGTTTTTGAATGCCTCTCCACCAGTATCTGGTTACCCGGTACCTCTACCATTACTTTCACATTTTTGTTTTCGTGATCAGGAAGAAGACTGAGTACAATTTCAACATTTGAAATTTCGTCATAGAACTTGGGTAGTTTGGAAAATTTCTTCTCAATGAAGTCGATTAGTTTCTGATCTGCGTCAAACTTTAGTGACTGAATCCTGATGTCCATATTATCCTCCTTTTTTTGCTCTTGGATGAGCGGTTAGAAAAATCTTTTTCATCTGCTCGAACGAGTTGTGAGTATATACCTGAGTAGCAGCCAGTGAGGAGTGTCCGAGCACCTCCTTTATGCTGTTAAGGTCTGCACCATTGTTCAGAAGATGAGTTGCAATAGAGTGCCTGAGAACATGGGGCGATTTTTTCCCTGTAAAACCCTTTGCTGAGCCAAGCTCTCTTTTTACTACTTTATTAACAAACGACAGGTATAAAGGTTGCCCTGAGTCGGTGAGAAAAAGCCTGCCGGATTTATTATCCGCATAAAACTCCTTCATTTCCGATTCGTAAACTCTTAGTGCTTTATCAAGCTCATCTGTGACAGGAATCTCTCTCTCTTTATCACCCTTGCCTGTAACCCTTACGACTCCCCTGCTCCTGTCCCACTGACTAATATTCATAGAGGCAAGTTCTGCCCTTCTGATTCCTGTTGTATACAACATCAGCACAATTGTACGATCTCTCAGAGAGAGAAAATTTCCACTCTCTGCCTCTTTATTAATATAATCTGCCAGTGAATTTTCTGTATAGAAAAGAGGCAGCCTTGAGGATGTCTTGGGTCTGTGGACCTTTTTAACAGGGTTTGCCTCCAGCTTTCCTGCTCTCTGAAGAAAATTACAAAAGCTGCTTATTGCGGATAATTTTAGATTTACAGTTCTGCTGCTCAGGCCTGATTCAAGGCCGGCAGATATAAAACCGCGTATAACCTGTGGTTTAAGTTCGCCTATAAACTCATTGTCTCCCTCCGGAGATATGAATTCTCTCAGCTCCTTTACATAGTCACTATAGAGTTGAATCGTCCTCTCCGAATACCTCTTCTGAATACCTATGTAATTAATAAAGTCCTCCACCACCATCTTCTGTGATTTTGCATCCAATTTACAAAAAAGAGATTAATAATCCAAGCAAAAAAAAAGATGTACAGGGAGTAATTCCCTATACATCTCTGTATCTGTCCGAATCTACGGCAGGGGTGTTAACGGGGATTACTCCTCGTTTATCCTCAGCGACTGAACATAGATGGCTTTCTTCACCTCATCGCGACGCTTAACAGAATTTTTTACGAAAGTTTTTCTGCTTCTGAGTTCACGGATGGTTCCTGTCTTTTCGAATTTACGCTTGAATTTCTTCAGCGCCCTTTCAATATTTTCGCCCTCTTTAATTGGTACTATAATCACGCTAAAACACCTCCTTTCTTAAGAGGTGCAAAAGTAGGGATAATTTTCATAAACGACAAATCAACAGCCCTTTTTTTATAACTTTGTAAAAACAACAAAATCAAATATGAGTCTAACAGAGTTTCAGAAGTCAATACTGGATGGGATTCCGGCAACCCTTCCGGACAACCTCCCTTATGATCCGGAGGTTAACCACGCACCCAGAAGAAAGGATATCCTCTCCAGGGAGGAGAAAATTTTGGCAATTAAAAATGCTTTGAGGTACTTTCCTGAAAGGCATCATGCTCTCTTAGCAGAGGAATTTGCCGGGGAGCTTGTTGAGTATGGCAGGATATATATGCACAGATTAAGGCCCAGATATGAGATTAAGGCAAGAAGTATAAATGACTATCCTCATAAATCAAAACAGGCTGCAGCCATTATGTTAATGCTGAGCAACAATCTTGACCACGCTGTTGCACAGCATCCCCATGAACTGATTACATACGGAGGAAACGGAGCAGTATTCCAGAACTGGGCCCAATACCTGCTTACAATGCAGTATCTGGCAACAATGACTGACGAGCAGACACTTGTTCTCTATTCAGGACATCCTATGGGGTTATACCCTTCACACAAGGAGGCTCCAAGGGTAATCGTTACAAACGGAATGGTAATCCCAAATTACTCATCAAAAGATCACTGGGAGAAATTCAATGCTCTGGGGGTATCGCAATATGGTCAGATGACAGCAGGTTCATTTATGTACATTGGCCCTCAGGGAATCGTTCACGGAACAACAATAACTGTTCTCAATGCTGCAAGAATGAGGCTTAAGCCGGGAGAAAAGGATTTGAGAGGAAAAGTATTTGTAAGTTCCGGTCTGGGAGGGATGTCAGGCGCACAACCAAAAGCAGCTGTTATTGCCGGCGTGATCGGCGTTGTTGCAGAGATTAACCCCAAGGCTGTCCATACTCGTCACTCCCAGGGGTGGGTCGATGAGGTTTATACAGACCTGGACATACTTATGCAAAGGATTGTTAAGGCAAAAGAGCGCAAAGAGGCAGTCTCAATTGCATACCAGGGGAATATTGTTGATCTCTGGGAGAAATTTATTGAATCAGGTATTGACCCTGATCTGGGAAGTGACCAGACATCTCTTCATAATCCATGGGCAGGTGGGTACTACCCTGCCGGGATAAGTTTTGAAGAGTCAAACAGGATGATGGCAGATGAGCCTGAAAGATTCAGAAGAGAGGTGCAGGCAACACTGGTAAGACACGCTGATGCAATAAACAAACTTTCTGCGAGAGGTATGTATTTCTTTGATTACGGCAATGCATTTCTTCTTGAGGCATCCAGAGCCGGTGCCGATATTCTCCGCGAAGACGGAACTTTTATATATCCTTCCTATGTTCAGGATATAATGGGGCCTCTATTTTTCGATTATGGATTCGGCCCGTACAGATGGGTATGCACATCTTCAAATGCCGATGACCTGGCCGTTACAGACAGGATTGCAGCAAATGTACTTGAGGAGATAGCGCAAAGTGCACCTGAGGAGATCCAAAATCAACTTCAGGATAACATTCACTGGATAAAGGAGGCCGGCGAAAACAGACTTGTAGTTGGCTCTCAGGCCAGAATACTCTATGCCGATTCAGAGGGGAGGATAAAAATTGCACTCGAAATGAACAGGGCAATCAGGGAAGGCAGGGTATCGGCACCAATAGTACTTGGAAGAGATCATCACGATGTTTCTGGAACGGACTCTCCTTACAGGGAGACCTCAAATATATACGACGGATCCTCTTTTACAGCAGATATGGCCATTCAGAATGTAATCGGTGACTCTTTCCGCGGTGCTACCTGGGTATCTGTACACAACGGCGGGGGTGTAGGCTGGGGAGAGGTTATAAACGGAGGATTCGGGATGGTAATTGATGGAAGCGAAGAGGCAGACAGAAGAATAAAGAGTATGCTTCACTGGGATGTCAACAATGGGATTTCAAGACGAGCCTGGGCAAGAAATAAAGGGGCTGTTTTTGCAATTAAAAGAGAGATGGAGAGAACCCCTGAGCTAAGGGTGACTATCCCAAATATAGCAGACGATAATCTAGTCCGCAAGGCCACTGATCATATTTTCGACAGCATATCCAAGACTTGATGCGTAAGCCTTTAATTCACTTACTACCTTTGGATCAGGGTCTCTTTCGCGGGCCAGGATCCAGAGGTATTCTCTTGCCGGATCTCCAACAAGTGCTATAGTGTAGTCCTTGTCAACACTAAGCACCCAGTAATCCCCGGCAAAGGGCCAGAAAAAACTAACCTTTAGCTTGGATGGTTCGTTTGGATCAGGAACCCAGGCTCTCCCCTTTACCTGTTTATACCGGCTTTTATCTGCAACCACTCTGCCCTGATTTATTACAGTTACATCACCATTTTCCCGGAGTTCATAGTAGGCAGTATTCTCTTCTAGTCCCTCTTCAAAGGTGTTTGGCAGTCTGGCTATTTCGTACCATTTGCCCATATATTTTTTTATATCAAAAGACTCCTGTGTTTCAAGAGCAATATGAGGGGCGGCACAGGAAAAACCTAAAAAGGAGAGAAAAAGGGAGAAATATTTTTTCATTTGTTACAATTGTTTCAAATATTACACTTTTTAAAAAAAGAGCAAGCTATTTTTGCACCATTAAAATTAACTAAAAAAATGAGAAGAACTGTAATTAAAATAGATGAAGAGCTTTGCAACGGTTGCGGAAATTGCGTTGAGGGGTGCCATGAGGGTGCCTTACAGCTTATTGAAGGAAAGGCAGTGATGATAAGCGACCTCTACTGCGACGGTCTGGGAGCGTGTATAGGAGATTGTCCTGTCGGTGCGATTGAGCTTATTGAGAAAGAGACAGAGCCATATAATGAAATCGCTGTAATGGAGAGAATACATGTAAAGGGCGAAAAAGTAGTTCTTGCTCATCTTCAGCATCTAAAAAATCACGGAGAGGCAGAGTGGTTCAATCAGGGCGTTGAGTGGTGCAAAAAAAACAATTTCTCAATAGATTTATCAAAAATTACCTCTCCTGATAAGCCTGCTACTGCAGAGCATCACATTCCGGCCTCTCAGGATGGTAAAGGTATGGCTTGCGGATGCCCGGGATCAATGGAGAGAGATTTCAGAAGCACGGCAACTGCTACTCCTGCCGGTATCACCTTCAATCCCTCCGGAAATGTAAGTGAACTTAAACAGTGGCCAGTACAACTACATCTGCTTAATCCTGCGGCAGGATATTTTCAGGGGAGCGATGTACTGCTTGCTTCTGATTGTTCATCCTTTACACATGGCTCTTTCCATCAGACATTTTTGAAAAACAAAACACTTGCCATTGCTTGTCCGAAGCTTGACAGCAATCTCAACAGCTATGTTGAAAAACTGGTTGCTATGATTGATCACTCAAAAATCAACACCCTTACGGTTCTGATCATGGAAGTTCCTTGCTGTGGCGGTCTTCTTCAAATCGCAAAAAGAGCAAAAGAGATGGCGTCCAGAAATATCCCTCTCAAGTTACTGGTGATGTCAATAAAAGGCGAGATAATAAAGGAAGAGTGGGTTTAAACCCCACTCTTATTTATTTCTGAATAGTACTGAGTCCAGTGAGAATCTGCCTGATCCTGATATAAACAAAGTTGTAAAAATTGTCAGATATACAAGTGAAAGCTCTTTCACCTGTAATGGATCTGAAGCGTGTGCAACAAAAGCAGCAACACTCATTGCGACCATCAGAGGGATAGCCGACAATCTCGTAAGCAGTCCCAAAACGATGAATAAAGCAGCAACAAACTCGGCACCTATCAGCATAATGACAGAGAGGGAAGCCCCCATTCCAATGGGATCGAAACCGCTCTGTACCATACCTTCAAAATTCTGAATTTTTGACCAGCCATGTGTCATCATCAGAAGCCCGGCTGCAACTCTAAGAATAAGCAAACCAAAAGATGCCGCACCCTCTTTTGTTGACTTTCCAAAAAGAAAAAAATTTAATAAATCTTTCATAATCATTTTTATTTAGTAATTGGAGCTACTATTTTTTCAATTTCATTAAATGCAATTGTCATTACCTCCTCAGTAATTCCACCCGCCTCCCTGGCAATTTCTCCGGAGTTCATTCTGGAAATCCATGTTTTACCGTCAGATGTCTCGTATACTGAAATTCTGCAAGGCATAAGAGATGAAAATAATCGCTCCTCATCAAGAGATAGCATCTTTACTGAATAATCCGGACGACAAACCTCCATAACTACTACCGGAAGAACATCAAATCCATGATTTTTTAATGACTGGTGAAGATTATGAGTGTGCATAATTTTCCAGTTGGACTCCAGGAGCGATTTCTCAATTATCTCTACTGTAGAGTTAAGATTGTGAATACTTTCACTTTTTATAAACATATTCATATTAATTCAAATTAGTGGTTTAATTATTGAGTTAAGTGGCTCAGAAAGCTGAATTTTATCGCGTTCAATCTTTTCAAGCTTCTCTTTCCCCAATGTTGTAAGTTCAAAATACATCTGCCTCTTATCTATCTCTCCGAGGACTCTGCTTATATACCCTTTCTCTTCTACTGATCTGAGCAATTTAGAGGTATTTGAGCATGTAAGATTAATTTCATCTGCTATTTCACCTGAAGAGAGTCTCTTCTCCCTTAAACAACAAAGCACCATCCCCTCGTTAAGGCAAATTGAGTGCTCATTATGAAACTTGTATTCATAATCTGTAAGTGAGCGAAGTACATCTCTGATGGCGCAAAGTTTTTTCATAATTTAAGCAGTGTTTTATTTATAGCATCTTTTATAACATTTTTCGGAAGTGCCCCCTGAGCTACCTGTGGCTCCTCGCCCATTGGTATAAAAATCATTGTAGGGATACTTCGTATTCCAAATGCTGCAGCAAGTTCTTTTTCCACCTCTGTATCCACTTTATATATGTATATTTTTCCCTCATATTCAGCAGCAAGTTGCTCCAGTACAGGTGCAAGAGTTTTGCAAGGTCCACACCAATCTGCATAAAAATCAACTATTGCCGGTTTATCTCCAAGGTACTTCCACTTATTGGGGCTCTCCTCAAAGTTTACAACCAGTTTTAAAAACTCATCTTTAGTAAGTTTTATCGTTTTAACTTTTGATTTTGAAGCTGCCTCGGCAGAATTTAAAATGCTGCCCATTTTTGCCTCCTCTCCGCCTTTTCCTGATCCGCAAGCAGGCAGAGCCATTACAGTTAGCAGCAATATTATTGACAAGCTTTTAATTTTCATATCTTTTACATTAAAATTATTTGACATGCAAAATTAATAATTATTTCCATAATAACAAATTTCCATTGGAAATTATATTTTTGTTAAATCTGTAAATTTTGTATTATTTTGTAAGATTATTTATAATAGCAAATAATTATGGAGGAGATTTGTAAAATTAAAGATCTGTACAGGACTCTGTACCTCTTTGAAAGAGAGTTCCAGACTAAGAATGACATTACAATAAACGAGGCTATGCTCCTGTGCGCTCTTAAGGATGGCTCGCCCAGAAGCGCTAACGACATATGTGAATTTATCGGTCTGTCCAGTTCAAGGGGATCAAGAATAATAAACTCTTCAGAGCAGAAAGGATTTATTATCAGAACAATGGGAAAAGATGACAAAAGACAGATGATCTTTACACTTACAAAAGAGGGGGAAGCTAAAATTACTGAGATGAGCAGCAAAAGCCTGGATATTGGAAAAGAGCTGCAAAATTTATTAAAATTGTAGTTAATGAAATATGTAATTATCGGAGGTGTAGCCGGGGGTGCTACTGTTGCTGCCCGCATACGAAGAGTTGATGAAAAGGCTCAAATTGTATTATTTGAGAGAGGAGAGTACATATCTTATGCAAATTGCGGTTTACCCTATTATATTGGGAATATTATACCTGAAAGAGAGCAGCTGTTTGTTCAGACAATTCAGGGAATAACAAGCCGGTATGACATAGACATAAGGGTAAGGAGTGAAGTTGTCTCCATTAACAGAGAGACAAAAAAAGTTGAAGTAAAAGATAACACAAACGGAGCAATTTACTCTGAAAGTTATGACAAGCTTGTACTCTCACCCGGCGCAGAGCCCTTAAAACCACCTATTCCCGGCTTAGATAATTCCCGTCTATTTACTATGAGAAGCGTTCCGGATACAGACAAAATTAAAGAGCACATAAAAAGTAATAGTATCAGAAGCGCAATAATTGTAGGAGGAGGTTTTATTGGTCTTGAAATGGCTGAAAACCTGAGACATCTGGGGATAAAGGTCAGTCTCGTTGAGATGGCACCCCAGGTAATGGCTCACCTCGATTTTTCAATGGCATCAATTGTTCATCTTGAACTTAAAGCAAAGGGGGTAAAGTTACATCTATCAAAAGGCGTTAAAGAGTTTAAGGAAAGCGGCTCATATATTGAGGCTGTTCTGGATGACGGGACAAGTATTTTTGCCGATATGGCAATCTGGAGTATAGGAGTAAGGCCTGAAGTAACCCTGGCCAAAGAGGCGGGGCTGGAAATCGGAACTACCGGAGGTATAAAAATCAATAAATATCTTCAAACATCAGATGAAAGTATTTATGCTATCGGAGATGCAGTAGAGGTTACACACCTTGTTAGTGGCAAGCCGGTACTAATTCCTCTAGCAGGCCCTGCTAATAAAATGGGGAGAATTGCAGCAGATAATATGGTTTTTGGTAACGGATCAGAGTACAGGGGATCAATAGGCACAGGAATAGCAAAGGTGTTTGATCTGACTGTAGCATCCACCGGAATGAGCGGAAAGTGGCTTGAGAGAGAGGGGATAAAACATATAGACTCATATACACACTCTGCTTCACATGCAGGTTACTACCCCAACGCATTACCTCTCTCCGTAAAAATTACCTTTACCCCTGATACCGGAAAACTTCTGGGGGCACAGGTTGTTGGATTTGAGGGTGTTGATAAAAGAATTGAGATGTTCGCATCAGTTCTGGGAAGGGGTGGTTCTGTTTATGACCTGATGGAGCTTGAACATGCCTATGCCCCCCCTTTTTCATCCGCAAAAGATCCTGTGAATATGGCAGGATTTGTTGCTGACAATATACTGTCCGGCAAAGTAAAGATTACAACATGGAGAGAGATTGAGAAGCTAGACCCTGAGAGAGATCTTCTTATAGATGTAAGAAGTGCCGAGGAGCACGCAGACTCTGCTATCCCGGGATCAGTCAACATCCCTCTTGATGAAATCAGATTAAGGCTGGATGAGATACCTGCCGATAAAAGAGTAATTATATACTGTGCCGTTGGCTTGAGGGGTTACCTGGCTTCAAGAATTTTAGTTCAGAACGGATTTCACAATGTCTTCAATCTCAGTGGAGGATACAAGACATACTCAGTTGCGACCGGGCAAGAGTCTGCATATAAATATTTTTCAGTTAGAATAACATCCGGAGATCAGATAGAATAAAAAAGATGAGAAAATTTTGCAAGTTCCTTTTAAAAATAATGGGATGGAAGGTAATGGAGCCTCCTGTTCCGGAGCCCAAGTGTATTATTCTGGGCGTTCCTCACACCTCTGTGTGGGATTTTATAATCTCTCTCCTTTACTATAACTCAGAGGGGCACAAAGCCTATATTTTGGTTAAGGATAGCTTTTTCAAATGGCCGTTTGGTAAATTCCTGAGATCTGTGGGGGGAATCCCTGTAAAGCAGGGTAAGGGGGCAAATCTGGTCCTTCAGGTAATCAAAGAGTTTCAGTCAAGAGATGTTCTCCATTTAGCCATTGCTCCCGAAGGTACAAGAAGTGCGACAGAGAGGTGGAAAACCGGTTTTCACACTATTGCCAGAGCAGCAAATGTACCTGTTTACTTAGGTTACTTTGACTGGAAGAAAAAAGAGGTTGGAAGAGGAGTCAGGTTTGAACTTACTGACGATGTTCAGGCCGATTTAAAAAGAATTCGTCAATGGTATAAAGATAAAGGTGTTGTAGGGAAATTCCCTAAGAATTTTACAGTTGGAAGAGATTTGGAATGATTCTTGCAACATTACACCCGTACATTAAAAAGAAATGGATAATATCAGGGAATTTGAAACTTTAAAAGACCTATTTAACTACAGTATAGATAAATACAAGAATAATAAAGCATTCGCCTATATAGATGGTCTTAATTACACTTATAAAGAATTTGGTGAACAAACCAATAAATTAAATAATACTTTACTTGGTTCCGGAGTAGGAGATTATGAGAAAGTAGCAATTCTTGGCCAGAATATGCCCAACTGGCCTGTCGCCTATTTTGCTGCTGTTGCATTTAATCGTATTGCAGTACCTGTTCTTCCTGATTTTTCTGAGGCAGAAATAGAAAATGTACTGGAACACTCTGAAAGCTCAGCTATACTTATTTCATCCAGGTTATTATCAAAGATTTCCGCTGAGAGAATGTCAAAACTCAAAGTGGTGATTAATATGGATACTTTTGAAGTTATTCAGTCACAGAATCTGGCTGCAGTTGAAAATATAAAACCACCGGTAAAAGAAGAGCTTGCTACCATTATTTATACTTCCGGTACTACCGGAAATTCCAAGGGGGTAATGCTCAGTCACCGAAATTTGTGTACACACCTCTACGCAGCCGCCAAGCTCAGACCAAGCTTTGAATGGGATGTGTGGCTATCAGTTCTTCCACTCTCCCATACTATGGAGAATAGCCTGAGTATGATGCTTCCTATGATGAGCGGAGCATCTGTATACTATATGGAGAAGGCACCCACACCATCTCTTCTTGTTCAAGCTCTTGCAAAGGTAAGGCCTACCACAATGCTTAGTGTCCCTCTGATTATTGAAAAGATATACAAGAACAATGTCCTTCCAAAATTTACATCCTCCGGTTTGATGAAGAGAATTTACGGCACATCTGCAGGAAGAAAAGTTCTTCACAGAGTTGCAGGTAAAAAACTTATGAAGACTTTTGGAGGAAGAATAAGGTTTTTTGGAATTGGCGGAGCAAAATTGGACGGCACTGTTGAGAGGTTTCTTCTCGAGGGCAAGTTCCCCTACGCCATAGGATATGGACTAACTGAGTCCGCTCCGCTCCTTGCAGGCGCAGTAGGGAAATGGGTAAGATGGCAGTCTACGGGACCTGCTGTTCACGGAGTTACACTGAGAATAGACAATCCTAATCCGGAGAATGGAGAGGGTGAAATTGTTGCAAAAGGGCCCAATATTATGATGGGTTATTATAAAAATCCCGAGGCAACCGAGCAGGCATTTACTGAGGATGGCTATTTCCGGACAAAGGATCTGGGGATTGTTGACAAAACAGGAAGGCTTTATATTAAGGGCAGATTAAATAATATGATTCTCGGCCCAAGCGGAGAGAATATCTATCCTGAAGAGATTGAGTCTGTAATCAATGCTCACCCAATGGTTTCTGAGTCAATAGTAACATCTTACAAAGGGAAATTAATTGCACTGGTTCACTTTAATCCTGATAAAATAAAGGCCTTGCAGGATATTAAAGAGGAGGCAATAGCATTGTATTACGAGAAAAAAGATATTCTGGTTAATACATATGAGGAGACAAAAGATGAAGCTACTAAAATCTTTAACGAGAAGATGGAGCATCTAAAGAAAGAGGTCTCAGAATATGTAAATGCACGGGTAAATAAATTCTCTAAGATTGCTCTTATAAAAGATACACCTCAACAGTTTGAGAAAACTGCTACCCACAAAATTAAAAGATACCTCTACACAAAGAAGTAGAGGTATCTTCCAATTTAAATTTAATTTATTCTTTACTTAGGGAATGTAATATCAATCCTTCCCACAAATACACCGGCAGCCCCTGTCTGGTTTATAATCACACCCTTGCCATCCTTATTACCAACTACCTCAGGTTTCTCCATAAATGTGTGAGAGTGGCCTCCTATGATAATATCCACATTAGATGTTAGAGCAGCCAGCTCTTTGTCTGCTGGTTTTTCAGCAGTACCTCCGTCGTAACCCAAATGACTTAGTACAATCACTAAATCACAACCCTTTTTATTCCTCAACATTTCCGCCAGTGAATTTACGACTGGCACCGGATTATTGTATTTGATTCCCCGGCGAGAATTTTCGGCAACATACCCTTTTAAATCAAGCATTACACCAATAATTCCTATCTTTTTACCTCCCCGCTTTATTATAGTATATGGTTTAATTATCCCGGCCAGAGGGGTGCCTGTAAAGTCATAATTTGCACAAAGCGTTGTGTATTTTGCTTTTTTCAGCCTGTTTGCCAAATGATCAACTCCGTTGTCAAACTCATGATTTCCAAGCGAAACAGCATCATAACCCATTGCATTATTAAGTTCTATCTCAACCTCGCCTCCAAAAAGAGTGAAATATGGAGTACCCTGGTTATAGTCACCTGCGTCCAGAAGCAATACACTCTTATTCTCTGCTCTCACAGATTCTATATAATTTGCTCTCCTCTGGATTCCGCCCAGGCCGGCATTTCTTCCGGAGGTTAATGGCTCAATATTACTATGTGTATCATTCGTATGAAGAATTACCAAGTCCTGAGCCTCAACCCCGCAGGAGAGGGCCAGCATAAGAGCAGCTATCGAAATTGATATAAAAGCATTAGTCCTCATATTGTACCCTCCCTGTTATTGATGAAGAGATTTTCTCTCCTTTTTCAGTCAATTTCATTATTTTTTCAATAATGGCGTCCCTAATCAATGCACCTGTCTCTTCAATCTTAACCGCATCTTTTAGTGCGACCACATTATCACCTCCGCTTAACAGAAAATCTATAGTTGCTACCCTGTAAACAGCATCTTTGTCCACCTTTTTGCCGTTAATCAGCAACTGCTCAATCTCTCCATCCTCCTGGTCAATTACAAGCCTGACGCTGTCGGAGAATGCCTCAACCCTGTTTCTTGCAAAAGAGGCAAATAACTTTAATACACTTTTACCATCCAAATCCAGAATAACAATATAGTTTTCAAAAGGGAATATCGAGAAAACATCATATAGCCTAACATTACCTCCCGGCAGAGAGGCTCTTATTCCGCCAAAATTTGTAACTGCAAAGTCAACCCTTCCCCCGGTTTTGTTTTGAGCAAATTCAAACAGTGCATCAACTGCAAAATTTGAAAGCAGAGACTCTGGCCTCCCGGATCTCATCTCTACCTCTGATACTCCTATTACCTCCTGCATCTTTACATCGAGAGAGGGTTTGTATTTTGAGATTATTGCCCTGACCTTTGGCTCTTCCGGATAATTCAGTGTGCTATCCATGGCGACTCTGCTGCCACGCCACTCAAATCTCATATCCTGAGCAAATAACAGAGAATTTGAAAGCATGGCAATCGCCAAAATTATAATAACTTGTGAAAAGTGTTTCATTTTTATCAGTATTTCAACCACTTAATAATTTCTTTCCAGCTGGGTTTCTTTCCGTACATCAGGATACCGACTCTGTATATCTTTGCCGAGACATAGGTCATAAAGAGAAATGTTCCCAAAAGGAGAGCTAGTGAAAGTCCAAGCTCCCAGAGAGGCACATCTCCAAAAGGTATTCTCGCCATCATTACCATAGGTGATGTAAACGGAATCATTGATCCCCAGAAGGATAAAGAGCTTCCGGGATGCTGGAATGTGTGCATCATAAGAAACAATCCAATAATAAGAGGCAGTGTAACAGGCAGCACCAATTGCTGAGTATCGGCCTCATTATCCACTGCCGAACCTACTGCTGCAAAGAGTGCTGCATAGAGCAGGTAGCCGAGGATAAAATAAGCTAGAAAAGTTAAAATAACCTCAACAAAATTCACACTCCCCAGAGCACTCATAATCTCTTGAAAAGGAGTAGTGTCTTCAGAAATTGCCATGGAAACATTATCCAAATCAGTTACCTGAGATCCGGCTATTGATTGAGTCATCTGAGCAGTTGATGCGAGGCTCTCTTTTCCCAAAAAAGTTTGCGCAACAGAGACAATACCTACAGATAGTAAAATCCATATTGTAAACTGAAGAAGGGCAACTGATCCTACTCCCAGAATCTTTCCCAGCATCAGTTCAAATGGTTTAACTGAAGAGACAATCACTTCAATTATTCTTGTTGTCTTCTCCTCTATTACACCTCTCATAACCATAGATCCAAACATAAAAATAAACATATAGATAAGCAGACTGGCAACATAAGCTATAACCATATATATTTCAACCATTGATCTCTTCTCTCCTCCATCTTTATCCAGAGTGAAGGTCTTCACTGACACATTGGTGTTTAGATCATTAATAATCTCACTAAGATTTTCGATATTGTATCTCTGAAGTTTTCTTTTCTCAATTGCATCCTCCACACCCTTCTCGATAGCCTCAATGGCATCTACATTCAGTTGCTTGGTAGAGTATGCAGATACACTAACATTTAAAAGAGAATCAGGAGATGAAATATCAACAAGTGCAATAAAACCCATCTCTGAAAAAGTTTTCTTCAGGTCATCTACCGGAGTATTGTTATTATATGACCAGATAAACTCTTCATTATCTTCAAAGAAGCCCTCTGTTACGCCACTTTTATCGGATATAATAATTTTCTGCCCCTTCTCCCCTTCCGACATCATCATTATGGCAGTTGGAAGAATCATAAGGGAAGCAAAGAAGATGGGAGTAAGAATTGTAAGAAATATAAAGGATTTCTTTTTAACTCTGATTAAAAACTCCCGTGATATAATAAGAAATAATTTGTCCATTTTCATAGTTTCACTCTAGCTTACAAGTTTGATAAATATATCATTCATCCTTGGGATTAGCTCTTTATAGGAGACAATATCTGCTCCTTTTATAAGTTCTCCAAGTACAGCTCCGGATGTAACCTCTCTGTTCACCTCCAGAACAGCTCTCCTAACACCCTTGTTCTCCTCGTCGGATACTATTCTGTAAAGTGAATCCATAGGAATAACTGAATTACTCTCCCCCCTGTATATAACCTCAACCTCATTTCTTCCGTGCTCTCTTCTAATATGATCAAGCCCTCCGGATAGTATAAGTTTGGACTTGTTTATCAGTGCTATATTATCACATAGCTCTTCCACAGACTCCATATTTATGGGTAGATAATATTATCGTAGTTCCATTTGCCTTCATGTTCAGAATCTCATTTCTTATAATCTTGACATTAACCGGATCAAAACCGCTGAAGGGCTCGTCAAGAATAAGCAATGATGGTTTGTGAAGTACTGTTATAATAAACTGCACCTTCTGAGCCATCCCTTTGGAAAGCTCTTCTACCTTTTTATTCCACCAGGCTTGTATACCAAATTTAATAAACCACTCTTTAAGCTCCCTGGAGGCATCAGCGTGGCTCATACCTTTGAGTCTGGCCAGGTACATTGCCTGATCTCCCACCTTCATTTTTTTATACAATCCCCTCTCCTCAGGAAGGTACCCAATAAATGCAATGTCATTAGACTGAATAGCTTTACCCCTGAAGAGAACCTCTCCGCTATCAGGTACAGTAATCTGATTAATAATCCTGATCAGTGTTGTTTTTCCTGCCCCGTTTGGGCCAAGAAGTCCAAAAATTGATGCCTCAGGGACATCAATGGAAACACTGTCAAGTGCTGTAAACTGGTTAAATCTCTTAACCACATTATTACATTTGACAATACTCATTAAAATGAAGATTATTTGGTTAGTTTGGAACAAAGATATTAAATCCTTGATTACTCTAAATAATATTTGAGTATTTTCACCAACTCCGCTTTTATTATTCTGTTGGCAACCAGAGCTGCAAGAGTGGCTGCTCCCCTCCCCTCGATCTCTCTGTACTTTATAATTGCCCTTGCTGCATAAGATCCTATATAGGGATTTGCCGACAGTTCATCCTGAGTAGCCTCTGAGAGATTAATTCTGGAAATGAGTGCAGTATCGGCCCAAACCCTCTCCCCAAAAACGGAGAAACGCTCCCTGTCAATACCATACACCTCCATCAGCTGCTCCTTAAAAGCAAATCCACCAAGTCTTCTTCTGTATTCCAGTATTTTTGATGCAAAAAAGGGACCTATTCCCGGAAGGGATACAAGATCTGATGAATCTGCTGAATTTAATTCCAGTGTAACTTTTGATGATATTGATTTTATATCGACAGGAATATAGGCCTCTTTCTGAGGTCTCTCTTCTTGCCCGGGATTCTCCGTGACCGCTTCCTGTCTGGTTGAAACATATGGTGCTTTTTTGTATTTTGGCCGATAGCCGTTAACTTTTTTAGCAGAAACTGATGTTTCTGATACTGCAGGTTTTGCAGTTTTACCAACTTCATAAGAGAGTGTATCCGGTATAACTTCACTCTCTGAATTTGCTTGTTTAGTAATTTCGTAGCTCTTAATTGTAAAAATTGCAACTTGCACTGCAAGTACAAAAAAAATCAAGGTCACTACACCCCTGGCGTAAGACCTCGTCTTTCTAACATCCCTGCTCATCTCTCACCTCCTTAATTATTTGTTATTAATTTCCTTTCACTTTAATCCCTCAACAACCAAAACAATTTCTCCCTTTGGCTCTTTTATCGTGTACCATTTCGCAAGTTCCTCAAGAGTCCCACCTCTGTTCTCCTCGTGAATTTTTGTAAGTTCCCGTGACACTGAGGCCATTCTCTCTGAACCCAGATACTCCCCCAGTTGAGTAAGTGTTTTTACTAATCTGTATGGAGATTCGTAAAAAATCATTGTTCTCCTCTCCTCCGAGAGCTCCTTTAACCTGGTCTGCCTTCCTTTCTTTAAAGGAAGAAATCCTTCAAAACAAAAACGATCCATAGGCATTGCAGAGTTTACAAGTGCCGGAACAAATGCTGTTGGTCCCGGAAGCGTCTCAACCTCAATGCCTCTCTCCTTGCAGATTCTTGACAGCAGAAAACCCGGGTCAGAAATCCCAGGTGTGCCGGCATCTGAAATAAGAGCTATATTAAGCCCGGCTTCTATTCTGTCAGCTACAGAGGAGATAGTTTTGTGCTCATTAAACTTATGATGGGACTCCATTCTGGTTGTTATGGAGTATCTTTTGAGCAGAACTGAACTTGTCCTGGTATCCTCCGCAAGGATAATATCTGCCTCCTGCAATACCCTTACCGCCCTGAAGGTCATATCTTCAAGATTACCTATAGGTGTTGGTACTATGTAAAGTTTAGACATCAAATCTTCTCCGCAGAATCATTAAAAATCTGTACACACTTGGCGAATCTTCATCCCACTCAGGAAATGCTCCTCTTATATAATCCACTGCCTCGTCCAGATTTCTCATCTCGTTAATCCTTTCGATACTTAGTCTGTACTGCTCCTCGTCATCGTTGAAAAGCTCTTTTATATAAAAAAGCTTATCATTCAGAGTAATGGCGTGCTTAATATCATCTACAGGGCTTCCTGATAAATCTGTCCTCCAGGAGGGTCTTGAAGAGCGGGCAGAGTCAAGGATACTTGCCGTATCATCATCTGTGAAGAGTTCAATTTCATCACCCTCGTCTTCAAACAATACAGAGTCCGGTTTTTCAGTAAAATCCTCTGGTTTTTTATGACCTGAAGAGGGTATTGGTATTACGGACCTGGATATATTGAGCTGAACATCTGAAAAAGCTCTTTTAAGTTCTGCAAAAGACTGAACCAGCCTTTTTGTCTCCTCTGAGGCAGATATTTTTTCAACCATCTCCCTAAGCTCCCTGCTTCTCAGAGTTATCAGTTTTTCTCTGATTATATCTGCCTGAATCATTAACTCTTCCCATTTTGATTCAGGGATAAGAGCCCCTTTTTCAATCTCTTCAAGGTTCTTAAGCAGAGCAGAAACAGTTACTTTAATTTCTGATACTTTTTCAATATTTTGCATCCTTCTTACTATCTTTGTATAGTTACAAAAGTAAGCAAAATGTTTTTAGAAAGTGCAAAAAAAGCGGGCTGGATAGAGGTAGTCTGCGGCTCTATGTTTAGCGGTAAAACCGAGGAGCTTATAAGGCGTCTTAAGCGGGCAAAATTTGCCAATCAGAAGGTTGAAATTTTTAAACCCATGATTGATGTACGCTACTCAGAGTCTGAGGTTGTATCGCACGATTCAAATGCAATAAGATCTACCCCTGTAGATTCTCCTGCCAGCATTTTGCTCTTTTCCGCAGATGTTGAAGTAGTTGGAATTGATGAAGCCCAGTTTTTTGACAACTCTGTTGTTGAGGTATGCCAGCAATTGGCATCTAACGGAGTAAGGGTTATCGTTGCCGGACTGGACATGGATTATCTCGGCAATCCTTTTGGGCCGATGCCTTCATTGATGGCAGTAGCCGAGTATGTTACAAAAGTCCATGCTATTTGTGTAAGGTGTGGTAACCTGGCTCACCATTCACACAGGACAAAAAAAAGCGACAAACTGGTTGTACTTGGTGAAAAAGACACCTACGAACCAATTTGTCGCCACTGCTTCAATGCAATAGCTAAGGGCTATTGATTACTGAACCGGAGCAGCCTCTACAACTTTGCGAACTACAAGAGCTTTACCTTCGTGAGTAATGCCAGCTTCAGTGTTAACACCTGTGTAGTTAACAACAAGAGTGTCTTTTCCCTGAAGAGTCATTGTACCTGATACCTCAAGAGTTTGAGCGCAAGTCATGCTTCCGGTAAAGTTTACAAGAGCATCAGCTACAGTAGCAACTGCACCTAGAGCAACATTTGTGCTGTCATTTACCTTAACAACAGCTGTGAAAGTGCTGTCAGCAAGATATTCAAGCTCAATTGGAGCTTCCATAGTCTGAGTCATTGGAGTTCCGGTTGAATCAAGAACTGTAACAGTTATTGCATCCATTCCGGTCCACTGACCAACCAGTTGTTCTGATACAGGAGCCTCTTTGGTTCCACAAGAAACGAGAGCTACGCTAAGGGCAGCAATTGCGAAAAATGATTTTACTTTCATTTTATAAAATGTTTTAGGTTTGTTTGTTAATTCGGCCGCAAATGTAGAAAGTTTTTTGATAATTGAAACTTTTTTTTAAACATTTTATAACTTTGCAACTGAAATTTTTTTCCAATGTATCATTCTACCCTCAGAATTAGCAGAAGAAACCTGCTTCATAACTACAAGTACTATCACTCAAGACTCTCTGAATCAACTAAATTGCTTATTCTTGTCAAAGCGAATGCCTACGGACACGGCGATGTGGAAATTGCACAACTTGTTGAAGAATTTGGAGCAGATTATTTGGGTGTAGCCTTCCCTTGTGAGGGTATAAAACTTAAAAAAGCAGGGATTCGTTTACCAATTATAATCTTAACACCCGGAACAGGTGGGTTTGAAGATATAATTGAGTATGGTTTAGAACCAAGTATAGCCTCATTTGAGACGGCTTCCGAGTTCGTTAAGGCAGTTAAAAAATCAGGTAAAACAAATTATCCTGTTCATATAAAGATAGATACGGGGATGAGCAGAGTTGGATTTACCTCATTGCAAATTCCTAAGCTTATAGATTTTATAAAAGAGTCAAATACCATTTCTGTTAAATCTCTATTCTCACATCTCTCTTCTGCCGAGTATATAATCTATGATACATTTACCATTAATCAGATTGAGGAGTTCTCATCAATTTACAAATTGATATCAGAGGGAATAGGATACGAACCGGTTAAACACATCCTTAATTCATCCGGTATATTAAGGTATCCTCAATACCAGTTTGATATGGTAAGGCTCGGTATCGGCCTCTATGGCTCCTCTTATGTGGATGGAAGCAGTTACCTTATGCCGGCAGCTGAACTGCAGGCTCCGGTAATTAATATAAGCAAAATACATAACAGGAGCGTTGGCTATGGCCGATATGGCCGGATAGGTGATCAGGAGAGAGAGATAGCTACAATTCCTCTGGGATATGCAGACGGGATTAACAGACATCTGGGAAGAGGAAATATATCATTCAGCATAAACGGGCATATGGCCCCAACTATTGGAAATATATGCATGGATATGTTTATGATGGATGTAACCGGTTGTAATGTGAAAGTTGGTGATATTGTAACTATTTTTGGAGAAAACCCCTCTGCAATTTCACTTGCAAACTCACTGGACACGATTACATACGAAATCTTTACATCTGTATCTTCAAGGGTTAAGAGAGAAATCTGCGATTAAACAAGTATTCTGGCAACCATCTCCTGGAGAAGTTCTCCGTCGGATGCCTCTCCTCTTTCGTTGCTTTTACCCATTTGGTCATACCTTCTGATAATGGCCATAACAGACATACATTTTTTTAACGGATAGTTTTGTGCAGCTGATTCGAATTCTCTCAGTGCAAACTTGTAAATGCCAATTTTCATAGCCTCAAATTCACTCACTCTTCCCTTTCCATTCAGTGCAAGAGAGTGGTATTTCAGTAATCTGGAGAAATGGCTGAATACACCGGCCAAAATCATAACAAGAGGAAACTGCTTTTCGTTAAGCGCAAAATGTTTAACAATTTTAAACGCCTTTTCTCTATTCTTTACAGAGAGCGCTCCGTTCAGTTCAAAAACATTATAGTCCCTGCTTATACCAACATTCCTTTCAATATCCTCTGATGTTATATTGGTAACCCCATCTGCCAAATTGAGCAAAATTTTATCCATCTGAACTGCAAGCTTTCTAAGTTCAGCACCACTGTACTCAGCAAGCATGGCTGTGGCTCTGCTCTCTATCGTCAGATTTCTTGCTGCAAGGTAATTAACTATCCAGCCGGGAATCTCATAATCTCTCAGCTGAACAGACTCCAGCAGATACCCATCCCGGGAAGAGGTTGCACTTTTGTAAAACCGGGTCCTTTTATCAAGTTGTTTTCCGGTAAATAACAGAACAAGTATAGTTGAGTGAAGAGGCTGCTGAAGATATATTTCTATTGGATCAAGATTTTTTAGTAACTGGGCTTCACGAACTACAACCAGTTGCCTCTTTGCCATCATGGGGTATCTCCTGGCAGCCTCAGCAATCTGCCTGGAATCAGTATCATTTCCATACAGAAGAAGCTGATTAAAACCCTGCTCTTCCGGAGCAAGGGCTCTATCCATTATCTCTTTTGATATTATATCCCCAAAATAGGGTTCATCTCCTGAGAGAATATAGAAATATCTGAATTTACCCTCTTTTATTTCAGACAATATTTTGCTGAAACTCTCTGTAACAGATTGCGCTGATGATTTTGCCATAAGGATTAATGAATTGATAAAAGTAGTCAAAAAGGGTATAACGGGCAAATTTTATATCTTTGTTCCCTTAAGCAGTAACCTGATAATGAGAGCAACAATTTTTGATCCTGTAAGAAAAAAGAGAGTGGCTCTTACTCCGGAAGAGGATGTAAGACAGCAGTTAATCCGGATGTTGTCAGAGCATAAAGGATACCCTGTATCTCTGATGAGTTGTGAATTTTCACTCTCCCTTAATGGTAACAAATACAGGGGAGACCTTGTTATCCACGGGAAAGAGGGAACACCTTTACTGCTGGCAGAGTGCAAAGCTCCCGGCGTCAGGATTGGCAGAGATGTTTTTGATCAGATACTGACATACAATTCCACTCTTGGAGTAAAGCACATATTGCTTACAAATGGTCCGGAGACATACTTTGCATCTCTTAATGAGGCTTCCGGCAAATATGAATATAAAACTGAGATTCCCTGTTACAATGAACTTTCTTAAAAATAAAATATTTAAAACTGTAAGTGAAGAGGCAGCCCTGAGCGGAGTCAGAGCATTTGTTATCGGAGGGTTTGTAAGGGACTCCCTGCTTGGCAGAGAGAGTAAGGATATAGATATTGTAGTAGAGGGCAGCGGTATTGAACTGGCAGAAAGAGTAGCAAAACGCCTGAATGTTAATGTAACAGTATTTAAGAGTTTTGGTACTGCAATGCTTAGAAGCGGGAGTATTGAGGTTGAATTTGTCGGCGCCAGAAAGGAGTCATACAGAGCTGATTCAAGAAAACCGATTGTGGAGGATGGCACCCTGGAAGAGGATCAGAAAAGGCGTGATTTTACAATAAATGCCCTGGCATTCAGCTTACAAGAAGAGGATTTCGGCAAATTAGTCGATCCTTTTACCGGAGTAAAAGATCTTCAGAATGGATTAATAAGAACCCCTCTCGACCCGGATCAGACATACTCTGATGACCCCCTGAGAATGATTCGTGCCATCAGATTCGCTTCTCAATTATCATTTCAGATAGTTGAAGACTCTCTTCTGTCTATTAAAAGGAACAAAGAGAGAATTAAGATTCTCTCTAAAGAGAGGATAACAGAGGAGCTGAACAAAATAGTTCTCTCTCCCAAACCATCTGTTGGTTTTTATCTGCTTGAACAGACTGGTCTGCTTGAACTCATTCTCCCTCAGGTTGTAAAACTGAAGGGGGCAGAATCTGTTGAGGGTAATGGTCACAAGGAGAACTTCTCACACACGCTGCAGGTTCTGGACAATCTTTCTGAAATGAGTGATAATCTCTGGCTCCGGTGGAGTGCCCTTCTTCATGATATAGCAAAGCCTGCAACAAAAAACTATGAGCCCGGTATAGGATGGACTTTTCATGGTCATGAATTTCTGGGAGGGAAAATGATTCCCGGAATATTTAAGCAACTTAAACTCCCTCTCAATGAAAAGATGAAGTATGTTCAAAAAATGGTTCAGCTTCACTTAAGGCCGATTGCGCTCGTACAGGAGGAGGTTACAGACTCTGCTGTAAGGAGGCTTCTTTTTGATGCAGGGGATGATATTGAGGATCTTATGACCCTTTGTGAGGCCGATATTACCTCTAAAAACCACAGGATTGTAAAGAAGCACAAATCCAATTTTGAAATGGTCAGAAGGAAACTGATTGAAGTTGAAGAGAAAGATGCCGTAAGAAACTTTCAGAATCCTGTAACAGGTGAATTGATTATGGAGATATACGGGATACCTCCCGGCAAAGAGATTGGTATTATAAAGGAGTACATAAAAAATGCCATACTGGATGGCAAAATCGGTAATAACATTGAAGAGGCCAAAGCTCTGATGGAGGATAAGGCATCAGAACTCGGCCTCTTAAAGAGGAACTAACCCTTTTTTAATTCCTAATAACTGGTCTGCTGAGGGTTAAAATTGGCCCATCCGGCACTCCAGTTGTCTGTCTGGGCATCACTTCTGAAGGCTCCAATAAAGTCTACCTTGTCAAAGAATGATGATGAGAGAAGAGTCTCACTGAAAAGTCCTGACTTTCCTGTTAAAGGAGAGCCTGCCACAGGTCCCCAGTTTGGATTTCCGGATATTGAAACCGGCTGTTTAAGTCCAAGCTGACTCTGCGATGAGAATATCTGGTTTTTATTTGCCGCAAGTTTAAAGAAAGCAGAAGAGAATGACTCGGCTGCACTCTTCTCAAATGTTGATGAATTTGCTGACAGAGAATCTTTAAAAGATGCATCTTTATCGCTGCCCAAAATCCCGGCCTGAGCAATAATATTGTTTTTAAAGCCTATTCTTCCGTCCGAAGCTGCACTCTGTGTCTGAGACCCCTTGTCGTTACATATCATAAGTCCAACAGGAAAACCGGATATCACAGAATTATAGATATGAAGATTTGAGCCCCTTCTTATTTGTATGCCGGCCTGATGTTGTCCAAGCTTGGATCCGTTATTGGGATTATAAACCCCTCCGTCAATATATGCTGTAGTGTTTAAAAACTGAGGATCCTGGCCTGTTGCACCAATTAATGTGATATTTGAGAATACCGGTCTTGTTATTGGCAGTTGATTTGGCGCGTCACTGTTATTATCAGATTCAAACCCGTTGGATATTGATTTGTCAGCAATTTTTGGATTTCTCACAATAAGGCCAAACTGAATATTTCCTCTAAAACCAGAATCGGTATCAAAGTCATCATCCCATCCGTGATAGGATATAAGATATTTTGCATTTACTGTACCGCCAAACCACTCAAAAGAATCGTCATTTGAGTATGAGACTTGAATATGGTCTATTTTTGTACCGCTTCCGACTGACCCAAGTGTTAAACCATTAATCTCCTGGTCCGCTTTAAATGGATATCCCGCAAACTCAATCCTGACATATGACAATACCCCTGAATTATCTGCATCGTCATTTCCTCCGTGTTTTGATCTTGGGCCACCCTCAATAATCATCTCATTTTTATTATTGGATGCTTTTCCACAAACTATCAAACCACCCCAATCCCCAGGTTTTCTTGAACCGGCAGGCTGAGCTGAAGTGAAGACTATGGGAAGATCTTTTGTCCCCTGAGCAATTATCTTCGCACCTCTCTCAATAATAAGTGCTGCCTTTGTATCCTTATCTCCCTTAATAATAGTTCCGGGCTCAATCGTAAGTGTTGCACCGGAGGTAACATAGACCCATCCCTTAAGAGTATATGTCCCCTTTTTGATAGTGTTGCTCTTAGTGATTTCAAACTCCTGGATTCCGCTGCCAATCTGGTTTCCGGTAAAAATAATCTGCTCCTCTTCCGGTTTAACAACCGGAGGAATGGCCGGATCTTTGTCGCAGGCTGTCGCTGTAATAATCAGCGCAAATGCCGATAAAAATATATTTTTTGTTTTCATCTCTCTTTAAATTATAATTATTTAAATGTTAGAATTTACATAGTACACCCAGGAATATTCCAGCTCCCGGATTAAAGCTTTTTGCAACCTGTCTTCTGTTCTGAATCACACCGTTGCCATCAATGTACCTTGGATATTGTTCAAAGATTACAGGTTGATTGAGTAAATCTCTGAGACTTAATTTCAACTCAATATTTTTTCCTATACTTTTTGTTGCAACAAAGTCAACAACATCTCTTGGTAACTCATATGTATCCGGCACATCATTATTTATGCTTGCACCTGATCCTGTGTCCACCCTTCCAATACCTACAATTCTCCTCCCTATTCTGTTGTAGAGCAAGCCAAGGCTTAAACCAATATTTGTATTGTCGTAGTAGAGAGTAGAGTTTACTATATATGGCGACTGACCCTGCATAGCCCTGTCCTTCTCAAGTGAGTACTTCTGATCAAAATCTACAATACTTGATATGAGAGCTGCATTAATCCCAAATACAAAATTCTTAAAATCCAGAAAATCAAGCCTCTTTTTTATATCTATCTCTACGCCATAGTTATTTGCAGAGAGAGCATTCTCAAAGGTGTATGTGTACGACCCGCCTGCATCAAGATATGTCCACTCAATGGGGTTTTTGAAATATTTATAGAATAGTGCCAGTGTTATATACTCGTCGTCTGAAGGGTAGTGCTCAAACCTGATATCGGCATTGTGAATCTTTGCCTGTTTAAGATCAGGATTACCCTTAACATCAGAAAACAGATTAAAATCATAATAGACAGATGGAGATACCTCTCTGAATTCCTGCCTGTTAACGGATGATCCGTAGGCAATCCGCACAAGGTTCTTTCTGTCAATATTGTAGGAAATATTAAGAGAGGGGAAAAGATTTCCGTGATTATATTTTTTATCATAAGTACTAAACTCGTATATCTTGTCGTACAGAGTTAGCTTCATTAATCCCGCTTCATACCTGAGACCGGCAAGAATATTAAATCTGCCCGCAGGGAGTTTAAACGAGAGGTAAGCAGCACCTATTCCGTTGCTCCCTTTATAGCTGTTTCTGTTATCAGTATCTTCAAAAATATATAATTTATCATAAGAGTAATTCTCATCCTGAAGTATCTTCTCAACCACATCTCTGTATACAAAATCCCTTGGAAGGCCATAGTTGTTAAACCTGTAGAAGAACTGCCTGTTAGAATAATTACGGGTTTTGTACTCTGCATATATCCCGGTTTTAAACTCTGCCGGTGAAGGGAGTGATCTGAAAACAGGAGTAGTGTAGTTTGCCGCTCCTGCAAAAACATGCTCGTCAAGTTCAGAGAAATCTCGTGTAATCTCATTCTGGTCAATGGCCATATGACCATAGAACTCATCTCCGTAAATATTATTCTCCTCCCGGTTAATGATTCTTCTGTCCGGCTGCTCCATTCCTGCATAAGAGTAACTGAAATTCCAGTCATAATCTCCACCTCCAGCTTTACCGGAGCCCAAAAACTGTCCTGTGTATGTAGTTCTGGATGAATTAAAGTACTCCTGTTTCTCTTGAATATACATTGCACTTATATTTTGCCACCCCTCCCTGGTTGTATATCTCTCCTTATCCAACCTGTTTAAGATGTTTCTGAATTCAATTTTTGACTCTTTGTTAAGTAGCGTCAAATTAAGCATCACACCAAGCTTATCATCTATACTATACTGATTATCAATGTAATTATATATGTATTCAGATTTATCACTTACAGAGTTATACACTCCAAATCTGGCATTCAACATATCTTCATATGTCTGATATCCGTGAGAATAGTTTACAGCTGCAACCATTCCCAGCGAGACATCCCTGTCCAGAGACCAGTTTCTGTTCATCATCAGATTAAGTCTCTGATCTGGAAATGGTTGGTGGCTCTTTACTCTCCAGTTGTTTTTAAACCCATTTTTTGTAATATCAGTGACCTCTTCAGGGTTACTATTGTCCATTCTCTCTCCAAAAAGCGGCCTTTTTGTAGGTGCAGATCCATTGAAAAGGTGGTCATTAAATTGTGTTGCAGTATTAAAATTCATCCCGTATGAGATTGATAAGTCGTTAACATCCGGCATACTCTTGGTAAGAATCTTAACAAATCCTCCGGAAAAATCAGAGGGTATCTCTGCAGATGGTGATTTTACAATCATTATACTCTCCAGCTGAGAACTAGGCAGCAGGTCAAAGGAGAAAGAGCGGGTATCGGCATCTGTGCTTGGCACTGCCGAGTTGTTAATCCACACATTGTTGTACCGGCCGGATAAACCTCTCACAATAATATACCTGTCATTAAGAATAGAGACACCGGGTATCCTTTTGACAACTTCTGCTGCACTTCTGTCCTGAGATTTTGATATCTGCCTGCCGGATATTCCACTCATAACAACCCCGGCACTTCTTGCAGCCTGAATGATTGCTAAATCAGAATTCATCCTTTTTGCCGATGTAACAACAGCCTCCTGCAAAAGAGTTGCACTCTCCTCAAGCATTACATCCATAGTGTTAACACCTGAAGATATCTTTATCTCCTCAACAATTACACTCAAATATGAGATACAGTCAATCCTTGCACTGTAAGTCCCTGCAGGAATCCCTGCAATTGAGTATTTCCCCTCTAAATCAGTTGATGCTCCCTTCTTGAGGGATTCAATAAATATTGTTGCCCCTATCACTGGCTCACCGCTTTTTTTATCGATTACTACTCCTGTAAGAAGAGCTGCATTCTGAGCAGTTGTCATCGTAGTCATCAATAGTATTGCAACAAAAATCGGAAGTTTAAAGATGTTTTTTCTCACTTTATGTCTTTTAAAATCGAGGGCAAAACTATTCCTAAAGTGTTAAGCGAAAGCGACGAAAAAATTAAGATATTATTACAAAATAGCAGGGACCTTAATAAATTTGAAACAAACATTTACATTTGCACTATGGAAAAAAAGAGAATCCTTGTAGTTGATGATGAAGAGGATCTTTGCGAGATTCTCAGGTATAATCTTACCTCTGCCGGTTATTTAACCGATGTGGCATATTCTGCAGAGGATGCATTCGCTCTGCTCAAAACAGGATATGACCTCCTCCTTCTTGATATTATGATGGGAGGAATCTCCGGAATTAAGTTGGCCGAGCTTATAAGGAACGAGTACAAAAATGATGTTCCCATTATTTTTATCACGGCCAGGGATAGCGTAGAGGATAAACTAAAGGGATTTGGTGCAGGTGCAGATGACTATATCCCTAAACCATTCTCTGTTAAAGAAGTATTGGCAAGAGTGCACGCTGTACTGTTAAGAAGCAAGGAAAAAAAGGGAGAGACAACTCCTTCATCTTCTTTTGCAGATACATCTGTTGAAAAAACTGAGATTATACACAGAGGTGATATGGTAATTAATCTGCAGACAAAAGGTGTGGAGATCTCAGGAAAAGTAGTTAAACTTACTAAAAAGGAGTTTGAGATTCTCTCCAGATTAGCCCTTAATCCAGGTAAGATATTCTCAAGGGGGGATATTCTTGATGCCGTATGGAACAATGAATCTTATGTCCTTGACAGAACTGTTGATGTTCATATAGCAAGATTAAGAAAAAAATTGGGAAGTATGGGATCCGCAATAGTAAACAGATCCGGATATGGTTATTGTTTTGAATTATAAAGTTTAAATGAGGAATAAACTTGCATACAGATACAGAGTAGTGGCATATTTTACATTGCTGCTCCTTTCCGTAACTCTTTCTTTTGCGCTAATTTACACGCACAGAGAGCGGGTTTTCAAAATTGAACTGCTAAAAAAAGAGATGGTTCCTTATCAGAGGTTTATTCAATTTCATTTGTCAAAAAGCATAGCTGCCGGCAGAGGTATTTCAGAATCCATGCATGATATTGAGAATCTTATTCCTAAAAAGATAAGAGTTACTATCCTCTCTGAAGATGCATGGGTCCTGTATGACAATTTATCTGATAGAGACAGCATTACAGAGAGTCACCTTAACAGGCCCGAACTTATAGAGGCAACATCAAAGGGGAGCGGATCTGCTTTAAGATACTCAAATACTCTCAAAGCTCAGTATCTGTATCATGCTACAAAATATCCCGATTTTTTTATTAGAACTGCCCTTGAGTATAATGAGTCTGTGCTTCCTTTTGTTATTCGGGAGAACAGATATATGGCCTTTATTATAGTTGTATTGATTTTGTCAGTAGCAGCCATAATTTTTATGACCAGACGTATCAATAAGCCGGTAGCAGCCCTTAAGGAGTTTATGGAGGCAATACAAAATGGTGAACTGGACAGTAAAGAGATTATTTTTCCCAATGATGATCTTGGAGATGTAGGTGAAAAGATTATGAAAGCCTTTACACAAATGGAGGAGAATAAAAAATACAAGCAGGAGCTTACTCAAAATGTTGCGCACGAACTAAAAACACCTGTTACAGGTATAAGAGGATATCTTGAAACAATGATCAATCAGGAAAATATGGATCCTGGGCAGCGAAAATTCTTCCTTGAGAGGGCTTATAATCAAACGCTCAGGCTGGCATCTATAATAAATGATATCTCTATACTTAATAAAATGGAGGAGTCTCCGAGGGCTTTTCATACAGAGATTGTCAATATTAAAAGATGTGTTGAAGAGATAAAGAGTGATCTCTCCTTTAAACTTGAAGAGAGGGGAATTAAGATGGAGATTACCATTCCTGAAGAGCTTCAGATCAAGGGCAGCTATATGCTTATCTACTCCCTTTTTAAAAATTTAACAGACAATTCGCTTGAACACGCAGGTGAAAATGTCTCCATTTTGATAGAGTGTTCTCTTGTTACCGGGAAAGATGCATTTTTTAGGTATAGCGACAACGGGAAGGGAGTTCCTGAAAATCAAATAGAGAAGATATTTGAAAGGTTTTACCGGGTTGAAAAGGGGAGAAGCAGAAGAAGTGGTGGTTCAGGGCTTGGCCTCTCTATTGTTAAGAATGCTGTTAAAATGCATAATGGAGATATAAAAGCAGAAAACCTCCCGGGGGGAGGTATTCTCTTTAGTTTTTCACTCTCTAATGTAGTTTCACCCCAATCAGGTGCATAAACTCCTCTCGTGTTCTTATATCTTTTAAAAAGGCACCTGTAAAGGCAGAAGTAGTTGTTACCGAGTTCTGTTTCTGGACACCTCTTATCTGCATACACATATGAGATGCCTCTATGACAACTGCAACTCCCAGAGGATTTAGCGTCTGCTGAATACAATCCCTGATCTGAACTGTAAGCCTCTCCTGAACCTGGAGCCTTCTGGCAAATGCATCTACAACTCTTGCCAGCTTACTTAGTCCGGTTATATAACCATTAGGAATATAAGCTACATGAGCCTTTCCGTAAAAGGGTAACATATGGTGTTCACAAAGTGAATACATCTCAATATCCTTAACTATAACAATCTGCTGATACTCCTCTTTAAATTTTGCCGAATTAAGAATCGCAGCAGGATCCATTTCATATCCCTGTGTCAGGAACTGGATAGAGCGGGCCACTCTTACAGGGGTCTTTTCAAGCCCCTCCCTGTCAGGGTCCTCACCAATCTTTGCAAGTACTCCTTTATACAGAACTGCGAGCTCCTGAGTTACCTCCTCATCGTACTGCTCTATCTTTGTATATGCCATAATAATTCTCTAATTTCGTGCAATATTACAAAAAAATCACCAACCACATATGAGAATACTCATTACAGCCGCTGAGGAGGAGGAGCTAATTACAGCAAGACAAGCCTTTAACTCTCTCTCAAAAAGCGAGCAAAACGCGCTGGATATTACATATATGCTTACAGGGATAGGTACAACCTCAACAAGCTACAGACTTACAAAAATGCTTACGGAGAGTAATCCCCCCTTTGCCCTGGCTTTGAACATCGGGATAGCCGGCTCTTTTAGTAAAGAGTACCCTATAGGTAGTGTTGCCAGAGTTGAAAAGGAGTTTTTTGGAGACCTTGGGTTTGAAACATATTCGGGCTTCCAGACTCTCTTTGATTACAAAATTCTTGATGCCGATACATATCCATACAAAGGAGGTGCTTTGATAGCCCCTTCTCTCTCTGCCGGGGCCGAGAGTGTATTAAAAGAGTACGGCTGCGCTACGGCTGTTACAGTACAAACAGTAAGCGGACTGCCGGAAAAAAAGATGCAGCTCCAGCACGATTTCAAACCTCAGATTGAGAGTATGGAGGGTGCGGCGTTTTTTTATGTTTGTCTGCTGGAGAGAATCCCTTTTGCTGAGTTACGATCTGTGTCAAATGAGGTTGGAGAGAGAGACAGGGGAAAATGGAATATTCCGCTTGCACTCTCATCATTGAGAGATGCCGTAAAGAATCTGATGGAGGCTATTGCAAAATGAGTATAAAACTCGCTTACTCTCCCTGTCCTAATGACACTTTTGCATTCCACGCCATGGTACATGGTCTCGTGGATTGTGAAGGACTTGACTTTGAAGTTACCCTTGAAGATGTTGAACAGCTTAATCAGGATGCAGCCAAAGAGTTGTTTGATGTATGTAAAATGAGTTACCACGCCTTTTTTAAAATGGCAGACAAATATAAAATGCTCAGAAGCGGAAGCGCTCTGGGATACCATAACGGCCCCCTTTTGGTAACTCCCCTGGAGAGTAAACTCGCTTCCCTGTCTGGAGATAATCTAAAGAGAGCTATATCAGAGTGTAAAGTTGCAATTCCCGGAGATATGACAACTGGAGCTCTCCTTTTGAAAATAGCCTTTCCTGAGGTAAAAGAGACAACTCCCATAGTTTTTTCAGAGATTGCAGATGAGGTTTTATCAGGTAATTTTGATGCCGGTGTTCTAATACACGAAGGGAGATTTACATACAGGGAGAGAGGGCTTCACCTCATAATGGATTTAGGTGAAAACTGGCATAATATATCGGCTTTGCCGGTCCCTCTGGGAGGTATAGCTGTATCTGACAGAGTGGACAGGAAGATAGCCCGTAAAGTGGGAAGAGTTCTGAAAAGAAGCATTCTCTTTGCAATGGAGAATCCTGATATTTCAGGGGATTATGTATCCTGCAATGCTCAGGAGATGGATATTGAAGTTCAGCGTAAACATATTGATCTTTTTGTAAATGAGAATACGCTTGAGATTGGGATTGAGGGAGAAAAGGCTGTTTATGAATTTTTCAAAAGGCTCTCCCTGACAGATTCAAAAATTATTTACAGAGATAAACTCTTTATTTATTAGTTTTGTTCCAAATAAACAGATATAAGATGAGCAGCGAGGTCATTAACATCAAGGATATCAAAAAAATCTACAAAGTGGGAAACCAGGAGGTAAGAGCACTTGACGGAGTAGATCTTCACATTGGAAGAAATGAATATGTGGCAATTATGGGGCCATCCGGTTCCGGAAAATCTACTATGATGAACATACTGGGTTGTCTCGACAGCCCCTCATCAGGTCAGTATATCCTTAACGGAACTGATGTATCCTCAATGCCGGACTCCCAGCTTGCAGAGGTGAGAAATAAGGAGATTGGGTTTATTTTCCAATCATTTAACCTCTTACCAAGGTATTCCGCTCTGGAAAATGTTGCTCTGCCATTGATCTATTCCGGCGATACAAGAGCAGACAGAGAGCGCCGTGCAGAGGAGGCACTTGAGAGTGTAGATCTTACAGACAGAATGCACCACAAGCCTAATGAGCTTTCCGGAGGCCAGAGACAAAGAGTAGCTGTTGCAAGAGCACTTGTCAACAACCCTTCTATGATACTTGCAGACGAACCTACAGGAAATCTTGATACAAAAACATCTGTGGATATAATGAAACTCTTTGCAAAAATCCACAACAAAGGGAATACAATTATTGTTGTTACCCACGAGGAGGATATCGCCAGACACGCACACCGCATTATAAGACTAAGAGATGGTAAAATTGAGTCTGACGAAATCAACCATAACCCGGTAAAATATTCCTGATGAAAGAGATGAACATTTATACCAAGACAGGTGACAAAGGTACAACCTCACTTGTTGGAGGAGCCAGAGTGAGAAAGGATGACCCAAAGGTTAATGCCTACGGAAATGTGGATGAACTTATATCTCACATAGCGCTGATAAGAGCTGACGCATCCGGAGAGCCTCTTTATGAAAACCTTAGAAGAGTTCAGACAAATCTTATGCATGTCGCAGCCCATTTGGCAGCTGACGATCATGGAGCAAAAAGGCTAAAAGAGTTTGATGTTAAAGAGATTGAGTTCCTTGAAAATCAAATAGATTTAATGGTGTCAGAGCTTCCTGAACAGGTAGCCTTTATTCTTCCCGCAGGCCCCCGGGCGGCAGCCCAGTGCCATATTGCAAGAACCGTTTGCCGAAGGGCCGAGAGATCTTGTGTATCTCTTATGGAGGAGCCAAGAGTAGAGCAAGTAGTTAAATACCTTAACAGATTGTCTGATTATCTGTTTGTGTACGGGAGGTATATAGCTTTTAAAAATGGTATTGGAGATGATTTTTGGTATCAGTAGTGTTATAATTAAAATATATTGACTATCTTCGCACACAATTTTCGCAAGAGAATCTTAAGTACTTAATATTTAATATCTTAACACTATGTATTGGACACTTGAACTTGCTTCCAAGCTCGAAGATGCTCCATGGCCGGCCACCAAGGAGGAGTTGATTGATTACGCAACCAGATCCGGAGCCCCCTTAGAGGTTATTGAAAATCTCGAAGATCTGGAGGATGATGGAGAGATCTACGACAGCATTGAGGATATTTGGCCTGATTATCCAAGCAAAGAAGACTTCTTTTTCAACGAAGAGGAGTATTAATTAATACTTTTATGAAGATTATCATCGCCGGTGCTGGTGATGTGGGTACCCATCTCGCAAAGATGCTCGGGAACGAAGATCACGAACTAACCGTTATTGATAACGACGAGGCCCGGCTTGCTCATGTTGGAGAAATTGCGGATATAATACCCATATATGGTTCTCCTACTTCAATTGCCACACTTGAAAAGGCAGCTGTAAGGAGATCTGATCTTTTTATTGCTGTTAGTCCTGCACAAGAGCAGGATGTAAACATTATAAGTGCTATGCTGGCCAAAAAAATGGGAGCCGGCAAGGTTACAGCAAGGATAAACAATGATGAATATTTGAAGAACGAGAACAAGCTCCTCTTTACTGAGATGGGGATTGATCTGCTGTTCTATCCTGAGAAGATTGCATCCCACGAGATAATTGACCTCCTTAAACAGACAGGCACCTCTGAATTTATGGACTTCTCGGGGGGTAAACTACAACTGATTGTATTCCGGCTTGATGATGGTGCACCTTTAATCAACAAAACCCTTTCTGACTATTCAACTCCGGGGATTGAACCTCTATACAGGGCTGTTGCTATTGCCCGTGATGGTCACACTATCATTCCAAGAGGCTCCACTAAATTCAAGGAGAGGGATCTTGTATTTGTTATCTCCAGAAGAAGCGGGGCACAGGAGGTAATGACCTACTCAGGCAAAAATAATATTGATGTAAAAAGGCTTATGATTGTTGGAGGAGGAAGAATTGGCGAAATGGTAGCTAAGAAACTTGAGCCGACAGTTGACTATATTAAGCTTATTGAAAGAAGAAGAGAGAGATGCGATGTCCTTAATGAGAGTTTGACAAAAACCCTTGTAATAAACGGAGATGCAAGGAATACCGACCTTCTTATTGAAGAGGATGTCAATGATTTTGATGCTTTTGTTGCAGTTACAAGCAGCTCTGAAACGAATATTCTGTCTTGCGTAATGGCTAAAAAGATGGGGGTCGCCAAAACAATCGCAGAAGTAGAGAATATTGACTATATAAAACTCGCAGAAGGGATGGGAGTTGATGCTGTTATTAATAAAAAACTTATAACAGCGAGCAGGATTTTCCGTTTTACTCTGTCAAACAAAGTCCAGTCTATCAAATGCCTTAACGGCTCAGATGCTGAAATTCTTGAATTCATAGTTAATCCAAACAGTAAAATTACTCAGGACAAACTCAGAAACCTCGGTTTCCCGAAAGACGCTATAATTGGGGGAATTATCAGAGGCACCAGCAGCTTCATTGCATTAGGGGATACAGAGATTAAACCATACGACAGAGTTGTAGTTTTTGCACTTCCAACTGCTCTTGCAAAAGTCAACAAGTTTTTTGCATAACACTCCATTTTAATTACAGATTTTTACTTTTTATGGCGTAATAAATTATAATTTATTACCTTTGCGCCACATTTTAAAAACTATAAAAATTAGTGCGATTATGAGCAAAAACAGTATCAAATCGGGCGCAAAAACCAGATTGGAACACGATTTACTGGGTGACAAACAGGTTCCTGCAGAGGCATTATACGGAGTTCAAACACTCAGATGTATTGAGAATTTTGATATAAGCAGACAGACTCTTTCACAATTCCCACACTTTATCAAGGCTTTGGGTATTGTAAAGATGGGTGCAGTCATGGCTAATCATGAACTGGGACTTATTCAGGAGGATGTTAAAAATGCAATTGTAGATGCTTGTCAGGAGCTGATGGATGGCAAACATCTGGACCAGTTCCCAATAGATATGGTACAGGGCGGAGCAGGTACATCGGTGAATATGAATGCAAATGAGGTAATTGCCAACAGAGCCCTGGAGATAATGGGAAAAGAGCGCGGAGAGTATCAGTTCTGCAGCCCTAACGACCATGTTAATATGGCTCAGAGCACAAATGACGCCTACCCGAGTGCAATGCACATTGGTATGTACATTACTCACTTTGAAGTAATAGAGGCTCTTGACAAACTGATTGAATCATTTGAAGTAAAAGAGCGTGAGTTCGCCAATATCATTAAGATGGGCAGGACACAGCTTCAGGATGCCGTTCCAATGACACTTGGTCAGAGCTTTGGTGCCTTCGCTTCAGCCATGAAGCACGAAAGACGCAGACTGGACAAGGCCGCGCGCGAACTGCTCTATATAAACATGGGTGCCACTGCAATAGGCACAGGTATAACTGCTGAGCCCGGTTATGCCGAGGCGTGTATCTACCATATCAGAAAAATAACAGGATTTGATCTGAAGCTTGCATACAATCTTGTTGAGGCTACCCACGACACATCTTGTTTTGTGGCATACTCATCGGCACTTAAATCTCTTGCAATCAGAGTTTCAAAAATTTGTAACGATCTTCGTATCCTCTCATCTGGACCGAGAACAGGTATTGCCGAGATAAAACTTCCTCCAAAACAACCGGGATCATCAATTATGCCGGGTAAAGTTAATCCTGTAATCCCAGAGGTTATGAATCAGGTTTGCTTTAAAGTTATTGGAAACGACCTTACAATTACAATGGCATCTGAGGCTGCACAGCTTGAGCTCAATGTTATGGAGCCTGTTCTTGTACAGAGCCTCATTGAATCTGCAGACTGGATGCGCAGAGGGATGGATACACTAAGAGTTGAATGCGTTGATGGTATTGAGGCAAATCCTGAACACTGCCGCGCAATGGTTGAACACTCGATAGGTATCGTTACTGCTCTTAAACCATTCATCGGCTACTCAAAGTGCACCGAGATTGCCCAGGAGGCACTTGAGACAGGCGGAAGCGTATACAAGCTTGTCCTTGATAAAGGAATCCTTACCAAAGAGCAACTTGACAAAATACTTGACCCTAAACATATGATCAGACCGGTTAAGATTACGATTTAACTGCACGATTAAATAAAATAAAACTAGGCTTACCAAAAAGTAATTGGTTAGCCTTTTTTATTATATAGGGAGCCAAAGTTTTCCTTAGCTGATACAGATAACTGATAATTAAAAAGTTTATACAAACTACCAATCGCGTTTTTGTAGCTTATTCAGTGTGTTAAGATATATTTTTTTTAATCCTATGTTTAAAGCAGGATTACCCACCAATAAAACTTCATCATTCTCTCCTAAAAGGAAAGTGTGAAATCTTTCATTTTTTGGAAGATGTGGATTTAATCTCTCAAATGAGCCATCAAGATCGTAAAAAACAGAATAGCGAAATCGTTTTTGAAAAATTAATTTTTCTGTAGCAATAATATCAGAAGAATTTAAGATAATAACCACATGAGATATTATCAAAAGAATCGCTAATGCAACAAATAAATTTATACTTAATTTATTCAACTTAAATATTAAAAACATAAAATCATAAGCTTAAGAGAGTCCTGTTAATTTATATACAATCACATAGTTTTCAGGTTCACCATCGTCTCTTATGCCATAAAGCGTGAAATTTTCTTCGTCAACCACAAAACGATGAGGAATAACGCCATTAAATTCATAAATACAAATCGGGTTGCCCTCTAAATCAAATACTTCAAGAGAACTCTTTCTGTGAGACAACTCTTTGTACTCATTCCATGATGCGTCTCTGAACAACACATACAAATATCGTTTACCCAGATAACCAGCACTATAACTAACTTTAATATCAAATTGATTATCTTCTGTGATATTCTCTGAAAAAGAGTATTTAAACTTTACCCATTTTATTAAGCGAAGGTTAATATCCATAAAATCAATCTGTTTCTTAAAATTATAACAGAGAACTATCAGGCTGGAATTAGCATAAATATGACCATAATCGGGGTCTATAAAGCAATTATTTATATTTGGATTTCTGTATTGCCAAGATTTTCTTGGCAACTCGTCTCCAAAGGTCAATAATTGTAACTCTGCAGCGGTAAACATTCCATCTCGGACATATAACGAGTCATTTATTAAAGCAGCTCCCAAAACACCTTCAATATAATTAGGGAGCTTGCTATCTTTAAAAACAGGGTTTCCAACGGAGTCAATAGCAAAAACATAGACAATATCCTCACCATTTTCGATAAACAAATTTAACATTTGAGTATTAAATAAATACGGCGATAGAAATTCACCCGGCCCTCTTCAGTAAACTCCAAAAACGCTTTGTAATACATGATTATTAGTATTATATATATGAAAAATACTATCATTACGATTACAATTTTCAATAATCAGGTAAGGATGTTTAATCTCAATATAACATGGATAAGTTATGCCCTTCAATGGCATCAATTCTTGTGATAAAGTTTGCTTTTTCAGAAATACAGTGGATGATGTACAGGAGGTTGCTAAACCAAAATATATAATAGCCAGACTATAAGACCATTTCATATCTATTGATATTTAACTTATTATAACATACATCTCGCTTCAATTTATGCAATTCTTTTTATTTACAAGTTTCCCTTTTTGTGCTGTTTTATTCTCACAGTCACTTGCAACACAAAATTTTGTACGAATCATATCTCCACCTCCTTGTTTCATACATAGATTAGGATCTCCTCCTCCTGGTTCTCCATCTGGATATGATGAGTCAGAGTCATCGACATCAGGACTTTGTGCTAGAGCTTCTACATTAGCCATTAAAAGCGTATCTTTTAATATAAATGACTGCAATAATATCCCAAGAATCATAAGTACAAAGGACATAACTACTAGGTAAGAATAGCGTTTTTTTATAAAATTCATTTTTAATGTTGTTAATCTATCTAAAATAAAGTATTATCATTGAATCAAATTTATTGCACATTCTGCTATCCAACCTTATTTTTTCCTTAATTTTCACTAAAAGACTGTCAGAAAAACCAGAACATCTCAGCGGAGCTCCTTCAGTCATGCAAACTACTTAGTCAAAAGATAGCACAATCCCTCCCCGTTCAACCGAGCCAAGAAGGAACCTTCGCCGGAAGGAGCGAAGCGGATGAGGAGGAAAAGTTCCTGAGTGGGCGCAGGATGACAATAGTAGTTCGTATATTTGCACAATGGCAAGCATACTACAGGCAGCAGGACTGTCAAAATCATACGGCATAAGAACCCTGTTTGAGAATTTATATATAAACATAAATGAGGGTGATAAAATTGCCCTGATCGCTCCTAACGGAAGCGGCAAGAGTACCCTCTTAAGAATTCTGGCAGGCAAAGATTCATCTGATGGTGATGGTTCGGTTAAGCTGATGCAGGGGGCAAAAGTAGCATGGCTGGAGCAGGACCCGGAGCTGGATCCTGATAAAACAATTTTTCAGGAGGTATTCAGAGCGTCAGAGATTCTATCTTCAGTTATTGTGGAGTACGAAGCTGCTATTGCGGCAAACGACCACAAAAGGGTTGAAAATGCTGTCCATAATATGGATATTCACAACGCCTGGCAGTATGAGCAGAAAGTTAATCAAGTTTTAAGCAGACTCAACCTTCCAAATTCCCAAAGGCAGATCTCCACACTATCCGGAGGGGAGAGGAAGAGAGTTGCTCTGGCTTCAATTATGATAAATGAGGCCGATCTTATTGTGCTGGACGAGCCCACAAATCATCTTGATCTTGAGATAATCGAGCAGCTTGAGGAGTACTTGAAAAGAACCGCTTCATCCCTGCTAATGGTTACTCACGACCGCTACTTTCTTGACAGGGTATGCAACCACATACTGGAACTTGATAATGGGGTGCTTTATACCTACAAGGGGAACTACTCCTACTTCCTTGAAAAAAGAGATGAGAGGGTAGATATTTTTAATACGGAAACAGAGAGGGCGAGAAACCTCCTGCGAACTGAATTAGACTGGATGAGAAGAATGCCCCAGGCCAGAGCTACAAAGGCAAAATACAGAATAAATGCCTTTTACGAATTAAAGGAGAGGGCAGATAAGAGAGTGGTTCAAAAACAGATGAAGATAGATGTAGGCGCATCCAGACTGGGAACCAAGATAATAAACTGCAAAAATCTCACCCATTACTGGGATAATTACTGCACTGTAAATGAGTTTACTTACAACTTTACCAAAGGGGAAAAGGTTGGTATTGTTGGTGCTAATGGTGCCGGTAAAAGTACTTTTCTCAAACTGCTTACAGGTGAAATAGAAAACTATAAAGGAGAAATTGACAGAGGGGAGACTCTTGTAATTGGCCATTACAGACAGGACGGACTCACTTTTGATCCTGAAGAGACTGTAATAGATGCTGTCAGAAGGGTTGCAGAGGTAGTTACACTTGCAGATGGTTCAACTATTCCGGTGACACAATTTCTCTCCAGATTTCTCTTTCCTCACTCATCTCACAATACTAAAATTGAGAAACTTAGCGGAGGAGAGCTGAGAAGGCTGTATCTGGTAACAGTTCTTATGAAAAGTCCTAATTTTCTCATACTGGATGAACCTACCAACGACCTTGATATTGTTAGTCTAAATGTGCTTGAGGAGTATCTCCTGGCCTTCCCCGGATCTCTTATTATAGTCTCTCACGACAGATATTTTCTGGACAAACTTGCAGATCACATTTTTGTATTTGAAGGTGATGGTCTCATCAAAGATTATGTTGGAAAATATAGTGAGTACCGTGAAATGGTTAAAGAGCTTGAGGCTGCAAAAGAGAGAGAGCTGATAAAGAAAAAAGAGCCGGTTATCATTAAGAACAATGACGATAAAAAAACTTCAGGAAAGTTAACATGGAAAGAGCAGAGGGAGCTCGAGGAGATTGAGGAAAAACTCGATACTCTTGAAAAAGAGAAGAGCAGCCTTGAAGCTGCCCTCTCATCCGGGTCTCTCTCACCTGAGGAGCTCACAAAATACTCTTTGCGAATAGGTGAAGTTATTTCAGATCTCGATCGGCTTGGCGACCGCTGGCTGGAGCTTACTCCATAAGTTTTTTATACTTGAATCTCTTTGGAGTTAAATCACCAAGTCTCTTCTTCTTGTTCTCCTCATACTCTGAGTAGCTTCCCTCAAAGAATACCACTTTTGAGTCTCCTTCAAATGCGAGTATATGTGTTGCAATCCTGTCAAGGAACCATCTGTCGTGTGAAATAATTACCGCACAGCCTGCAAAGTTCTCAAGACCCTCCTCAAGAGCTCTTATTGTATTTACATCTACATCATTTGTAGGCTCGTCAAGAAGAAGAACATTAGCCTCCTCCTTCAATGTAAGTGCAAGGTGAAGCCTGTTTCTCTCACCCCCTGAGAGAATACCGCATTTTTTCTCCTGATCTGCTCCTGAAAAATTAAATCTGGATACATATGCTCTTGCATTCACCTCCTTGTTTCCAAGCTTTACAAAATCTGAGTTTTGTGCAATTGTTTCGTATACGGTTTTATCCGGATCAATGTGCCGGTGTTGCTGGTCCACATAAGCAACCTTTACTGTTTCGCCTACCGTAAAAGAGCCTGCATCCGGTTTTTCGAGTCCCATAATAAGTCGGAAGAGAGTTGTCTTTCCTGCCCCGTTAGGGCCGATAATCCCCACTATCCCGGCAGGCGGAAGGCTAAATTCCAGACCTTCATATAACAGTTTATCACCAAATCCTTTTGTCACTCCTTTAGCATCTATCACCCTGTCTCCCAGGCGGGGACCATTTGGAATGAAGATCTCTAGTTTCTCCTCTTTTACCTTTCCATCCTCATTCAGCATCTTTTCGTAAGCAGATAGACGGGCTTTTGATTTGGCCTGGCGAGCCTTGGGAGACATCCGTACCCACTCAAGCTCTCTTTCGAGAGTTTTACGCCTCTTGCTCTCTTGTTTCTCTTCTGTTGCAAGTCTTGTGGACTTTTGATCAAGCCACGATGAGTAGTTGCCTTTCCATGGGATTCCCTCGCCCCTGTCAAGTTCCAGAATCCATCCGGCAACATTATCCAGGAAGTAACGGTCGTGGGTTACGGCAATTACAGTACCCTTGTATTGCTGAAGGTGCGCCTCCAGCCATTGAATTGATTCTGTATCCAGGTGGTTGGTTGGCTCGTCTAATAAAAGCACATCCGGCTCACGGAGCAGAAGCCTGCAAAGTGCAACCCTGCGGCGCTCACCTCCTGATAGATGCTTAACAGGTGCATCAGGCTCCGGACACTGGAGAGCATCCATAGCTCTCTCAAGTTTGGAATCAATATCCCAGCCGTTTACATGCTCAATTTTATCAGTAAGCTCACCCTGGAGGTCAATGAGTTTTGCCATCTCATCGTCATCCATAGGCTCAAGAAATTTATTATTTACCTCTTCATACTGCTTTAAAAGTGACATCACTTCATGAACACCCTCCTGAACAACCTCAAGAACTGTCTTATTATCATCAAGATGAGGCTCCTGCTCCAGATACCCTACCGAGTAGCCCGGTGCCCATACCACCTCTCCGTCATATGCATTCTCAACACCTGCAATAATCTTTAAAAGAGTTGATTTGCCCGATCCGTTAAGACCTATGATACCTATCTTAGCTCCGTAAAAAAAGGAGAGGTAGATATTTTTAAGGATTGCCTTATTGTTTGTGGGTAATATTTTTCCCACACCATTCATAGAAAATATTATCTTCTCGTCTGCCATAAATTATTATAATTTGCGGCAAAGATAGCATTAAACCGCAGATTTTCCTGCTCCAAGCTTTATAACAAGAGAATCAAGATATTGCACAGATCTTACAGAGTCCGCAATCTCGGCAGATCTGAGAAGCTGAGCCCTGTAGGCCTCCATATTCTCCTTTTTAATTGGATCCGCAGGAGGCGCCTCCATTTTAAGTGGGTTTATCGGCTTTCCATTCTGCCAGATACGAAAATCCAAATGGGGGCCGGTTGAAAGCCCTGTGCTCCCTACATATCCTATCACCTCTCCCTGTCTTACTCTCTTGCCTGTCTTAAGGCCTGAGGCAAATTTTGAAAGATGCAAATAGGCGGAAGAGTATGTTGAATTGTGTCTTATTTTAACTGTATTTCCCCCTCCTCCGGCGTAAGCCCTTTGTATGACTACTCCATCTCCAATACTCATTACAGGTGTTCCGGTTGGTGCAGCATAGTCTATTCCTGTGTGAGGCCTGACTATTCGTGTAACAGGATGCCTCCTGGAGTATGTAAATCCCGAGGAGATTCTTGAGAATTTAAGCGGGGCCTTTAAAAACGCTTTTCTCAGATTTTCACCCTTTTCGTTCCAGTAATTTGGAGACTCATCCTGTATAAATCTGTGGGCTTCGTACATAACCCCATTGTGTCTGAAATATGCCGCATGAATAGTTCCGACATCCAGAAGTTCATCCCCGGCATATATCTCGTCATAGACCACCATAAATGAGTCGCCCTTTTGCAATCCAAAGAAGTCTATTGTCCAGGCATATATTTCAGACAACCTGTTTGCTATCAGAGGACTCATGCCTGAATTGACACAATCACTCCAAAGAGAAGAGTTAATTGTAGCCTCTCCCACCCTGGTTTTAATGGTTACATCAAGTTCGTGTATCTCTACAAAAATAGAGTCGTGAACACCAAATGTAACAAATGAACTTTTGGTATCCTGATAAACCAGATAAGCAAGTTTTGGGTTTTCATCCATTGTATAGTATGCTTTATAGCCATTTCCAACCCTCATTTTTTTTAAATCAAATACAGTCCTTGAAGCTTGTGTAAGAGCGTAAACATCTGCATTATCAGCACCCAGATCTGTCAGAAGATTTGTAAAGAACTGACCTCTCTTGATAGTCCCCT
>JASDTD010000051.1:0-2457 GCA_041441395.1 Bacteroidales bacterium
TTATGGGTATTTTTAATTCTTCAAATGTCCTGGCTTTAATATTAGATTTTAGCAGCTGGATGAATCCTGTTGGTTTAAATAAACCATTTTTTGGAATATTGAGTTCCACAAAGTGATTGAACGCTTTGTCATTGAAGAGATTAACAATTTTTTCAGGAGAGTTTCCCCCGGCATATAAAGCTGCAACAACGGCTCCGGCACTTGTCCCGGCTATTATATCAGGAATTATTCCTCTCTCTTCCATGGCCTTAAGGGCTCCAGCGTGAGCAAATCCCTTCACCCCACCACCAGATAAAGCTAACCCAAGATTGTATTGCATAATATTTAACTTAAGGTAAAAAAGAATTTTGCTCCCTCACCCTTTTTCGATTCGGCCCATATTGTTCCACCGTGTCTGTCAATAATTCGTTTTACTGTAGAGAGACCAACTCCTGTTCCTGAATATTCTTTATCATGATAACGGACAAATGGTTTAAATAATTCATCGGCCTTATCAGAGTCAAAACCGGATCCGTTGTCTTCAATGCAATATACGCAGCTGCCAAAAGATTCTTCAGCATAAAACTTAATAACGGGTGCTAATCTCTTTGCACTATACTTAAAGGAGTTTCCGAGCAAATTATCAAGTACAATTCTAATTAAATTTTTATCGGCATTGGTACTCATTCCATCCTGAATTTCAATCTTTGGATTTAATCCGGGATATCTAATAAGGAGATTATCTATTTCTTCTCTTGCAATTTGTGTTAAGTCTGCGCTCTCTTTTTGTAGTACAGCAATTCCGGATTGTGAGAATGCAAGCAGGTCCTTTATCAGCTGCGACATCTCTTCAGCGGATCCCATTATATGTTCAAGATACTCTCTCTCCTCGCCGTTAATTGAGCTGTTGGGATTATCAAGTATGGCTGCTGCAAATCCCATTATAACAGATAATGGAGATTTCAAATCGTGTGAAACAGATCTGGAGAATGAGTCAAGATCATTATTAGCTTGCTTAAGCTCCTCATTAGATTTTTCAAGTTGCGATTTAATCTCTGAAAGTTCTGCATTCCTGTTGGTTGCAGTTTCATAAACCGATATCAGCAGATCAATTATTTGCCTTTTGGAAGATGAAATAAGATATTCATTACCCCTGAATTTCAGTTTAATCTGAGATTTGTCTTCTGATTCATTGGATATTAATCTGTTTTCGAGTAAATGTTCTACTCTTAGAAGAATTTCACTTTCATTATATGGTTTTGTAATAAAATTATCTGCACCTGACTGAAGACCCTTAATAATATCATCAGGATCCTGTAGAGCAGTAAGCAAGATGACCGGAATATCCTTTAAATATTCGTTAAGCTTAATTTTAGTACAAAATTCAAATCCGCTTATCCCCGGCATTATCACATCACTAATAACAAGTGCAGGCTTTGACTCCAGTATTGAGGAGTAGGCATCTGATGCATTGTGATACATCTTGTATGTTATCCCATATTTCTTGAATAGATATTCCAGCCTTTTTGCCTGGACAACAGAATCTTCGCAGGCAACTATATGTCTGTTCTTTAGTAGCGAGGAGATCTTATTTTGGATCATTTCGTGTATATTAAATTTAATTTTCTAGCAATATCAACCGGTGAAAGTATCGAACAAGCAGCCCCGAGTTTTTCTGCCTCACCCGGCATCCCGTAAATAAGAGCAGTTGATCTATCCTGAATAAATGTAAAAGCACCTGCATTTTTCATATTATTGAGCCCCTGTGCACCATCTTTTCCCATCCCGGATAGAATTATTCCTATTGATTGCTCTTTGTAAAAGTTTGCGATACTATTAAAGAGAACATCAACAGAAGGCTTATGAAGGGTGTTCAACTCGCTCTTATTAATAATTGAAATTTTGCCGTTTTTAACTATCATGTGTTTATCTGGTGGGGGCATATAAATTCTACCTTTAACAGGTTCATCTCCCTCTTTTGATATAACAGCTTCCAGTGTTGAAAAGGAGTTTAACCATGCAGCGAATCCATATGTAAAATTAGAGTCGATATGCTGAACAAGTAAGATTGGCAGAGGAAAATTTGGAGAGAGTTCCGTAAGAAATAATTTTAATGCTTCCGGGCCTCCTGCCGATGATCCAATTACAACGACTTTTGCATCGGTATAAAATCTGCAGACTTCAGTTTTTGAAAATGTTTTAACCGGTAGGGGAGTATGATTATACCCATTGTTTCTTCTTACAACCTTCACCTCCGCCATCAATTTTACTGCATTGAGATATTTATTTGCCGATGGTTCAAAAGTTTCATGACCGGGACCATGAGGCTTCGGGAGCACCATAACAGCACCGGCTTCTAACTCCTTAATTGCTGTCATAACATCCGCATCTCTGTATATTGAGCTTACAATAATAACCGGAACGGGATTATAGCTCATTATTTTTTTTGTCGCCTCAATACCATCCATTACAGGCATA
>JASDTD010000052.1:0-14941 GCA_041441395.1 Bacteroidales bacterium
GCAACGCATACATCCTTTTTAAAGCCATGTCCAGTAATGCACTGGTAAAGAGCAGTAAGGGGCTTACAAAAATTGCAACAGGAATTGGCTTCCCTCTTTCATGGGCTGTTAAGCCTACCCTTTACAGACAGTTTGTTGGAGGAGAGACCCTTCAGGAGGCTTCAAAGACAGTTGTAAGACTTATGAGTGAAAATATATACTCTGTGCTTGATTATTCCGCAGAGGGTGGCAAGGAGCTCTCAGATGTAGAGAGGACATACAATGAGGTAATGAGATCCATAGATAATGCCCGTGGGAACTCTTCTATAGCATTTACAGTCTTTAAGCCGACAGGCCTTATAGTTGGGAATGTTCTTGAGATAGCTTCAGTGGAGGGTGCTGAGCTGAATGATATAGAGAAGATGGAACTTGATAACTTCAAAACAAGATTTTTTGCATTATGCAGAAGAGCTGCCGAGAACGGAGTGAGAATACTTGTTGATGCAGAACACTACTACTGTCAGGATCTTTTTGACAAACTTACTGAGGAGGCTATGGAGAAGTTTAACAGAGATAAGGTTATAGTTTTTCATACTCTCCAGATGTACAGACACGACAGATTGGATTACCTTAAGAGAATACATAACGATGCAAAGGCCGGAAGTTATAAACTTGGAATCAAGTTTGTCCGCGGAGCCTATATGGAGGAGGAGCGTGAGAGAGCCCTCCGGATGGGTTATATATCACCAATCTGTGCAACTAAGGAGGAGACAGATTTAAACTACGACAATGGTTTGAGATATGTTACAGATAATATTGAAGATATTGAGCTTTTCAGCGGGACTCATAATTATGCCAGCAATTACCTGCTTGCAGAGCTGATTACTAAAAAGGGACTCTCAAAAGATGATAAAAGAATCTGGTTCTCACAGCTTTATGGTATGAGTGACAATATTACATATGCACTTGCAAAATCTGGATACAATGTTTGCAAATACATCCCTTACGCTCCTGTAAAAGAGGTGCTTCCTTACCTGCTTAGAAGGGCTGAGGAGAATACCTCAATGGCCGGGCAGACAGGCAGGGAACTTGGACTGATAAAAGAGGAAATGAACAGAAGAGGCATCAGACTTGTTTAACATATAAATTTTTTAATATGGGAGAAAATATCACTCACAACAAAGAGTTAAACAGGTTTGAGTACATTACCCCTGAAGCAACAGCATATATTGAATATGAGATTTCAGAAAAAGTAATGGACCTTACACACACCATTGTACCCAAATTGCTTGAGGGGAGGGGGCTCGGCGGAGCACTTGTGAAACACGCCCTGGATTATGCCCGTTCAAATGGCTTCAGGATTATTCCTACATGTTGGTTTGTAGATAAATTCGTTAAAAAATTTAAAGATTACCAGGACCTTGTAATTGAGATTTCTGAAGATTCTCACAATGGTCCCGTTTGCGAAATTTAATCATTATATCATATTTCATTTATGAGCGAATACATCAATAATTCAAGTCAGAGAAAAGAGCTTCTGAAGCATATGCTTCTGGAACTTCATAAAGGGGAGGCCCCGGAACAGGTTCAGGAGAGAGTTAAATCCCTTCTTAAACAAATACCATACAATGAAGTGGTTGAGGTGGAACAGGAGTTGATTGCAGAGGGCCTTCCGGAGCAGGAGATTTTAAAATTTTGTGACCTTCACAGCGCTGTACTTGAAGGTAGCCTAACCGGTCATGATGCCCCTGTACCGGATGGTCACCCTGTTGACACCTTCAAAAAGGAGAACAGAGAGATAGCTAAGGTTATTGAGAAGATAAGGACCCTGCTGGTAAGAATGGAGATTATCAAGGGAATGCCGGACGACAAAGACTTTATCAACGCACTGGTTATTGATCTTAAAAGAGAGTTCAATATGCTCTCTGATGTGGATAAACACTATAAACGCAAAGAGTATCTTCTTTTTCCTTTCCTTGAAAAGGCAGGAATAACCGGCCCTCCAAAGGTAATGTGGGGTAAACACGATGAGATAAGGGAGATTCTTGGAGCTGTTCATGATTCACTTGTGCCGGGCACACCAATAACCGGCAGTGACCTATACTCTCTTGGAGATATGATTATAAGGCCGGCAATAGAACAGACAGAGAGTATGATCATGAAGGAGGAGGAGATTCTTCTTCCAATGTGTCTGGAAACTCTTACTCAGGAGGATTGGATACAGGTATACAATGAAACCGGAATATACGGTTACTGTATATATGATCCAAAGATTGAATGGAACCCTGAACCAAAAGAGGGTGACAGCGATACTGGCACAAAACCGGCAACAGGAGTAGAGTACACAACAGGAGGACCGGTAAGACTCTCCTCAGGAAGTTTTGACATTAAGGAGATGGAGGCGCTCTTTGTTACCCTCCCTATTGATATTACATATGTTGACGCCAACGACAAGGTTAAGTTTTTCTCTCACAGCCCCAACAGAGTCTTTGAGCGAAACAGGTCAATAATTGGAAGGGATGTGAGACTTTGCCACCCTCCGGGGAGTGTTCACATTGTTGAGCAAATTCTGGCGGATTTTAAAAGCGGAAAGGAGCATCAGGCAAAATTCTGGATGAGTAATTTTATGGGCAGGTTTGTTTATATTGAATATACTGCTCTGAGAGGCAAAGATGGTGAATACCTTGGTGTGATTGAGATCACCCAGGATATATCTGAGTTCAGGAAACTGGAGGGTGATCAGCGGCTTCTCTCCTACACAAAAAAATGATGAAGGACATAACATTAGAGACAAAGATTTCAGAGATACTTAACGAACGGCCGGAGCTTGAGCATACACTGTTCGAGCTCTCGCCCGCTTTTGCCAAGCTTCAGAGCCCGATTCTCAGAAGGACGGTTGCAAGAGTAACCTCTGTAAAACAGGCTGCCTCAATAGCAGGCATAGATGCTTCTCATATGCTTACAATGCTTAGGAAAGCTGCAGGTTTAGAGCCACTTGTAAAAAAAGAGGAGACGCCAGAGGCAAGTAGTTTACTTGAGGAGCCCTGCCCTGAGTGGTTTCACGAGGAGAGTGTTAAAATAAAATTTGATGCATCCGGAGTTCTTGAAGAGGGAAATGTACCAATGGGAAGAATAATTGAAGAGAGTAAAAATCTGCTTCCCGGAGAGATTTATCTGTTTACCACCCCATTTGTACCTGCACCAATAATTGAAATTCTCCACAACAAGAACTTTATGGTCTGGAGCAGACGAAAGGATGATATAATTGAAAACTTTGTTGTAAAATATTAAAACTGATATGGTGATGAAAAGAGTATACCCGGTAACAAATATGAGTTGCGCAGGGTGTGCGGCTGGTGTAGAAAAGACTCTCCAGGCACAGCCTGGAGTTAATTATGCAGCTGTTAACTTTGCCGACTCCAGTGTTGTACTGGAGACAGATTCAGATGTTACATCACCTGAGAAACTCAGAGATGTTGTCAGAGCAATGGGTTACGATATGATAATTGAGGACCCGGATGAGGCGAGAATAATTAAAGAGGAGAGGGAGCTGAGCAATTTCAGAAAACTTAAAAGGAATACAATTCTTTCATGGGTTTTCTCAACACCGGTTATGATTATTTCAATGCTCTTTATGGACCACTCATCGGCACATGCAGGCATTGATTTGGTTAATATACTGTTAATGATTCTTTCACTTCCGGTGATGGCTGTTTTTGGAAGAGGTTTCTTTATAACAGGATTCAAACAGGCGGGAATGCGCAGGGCAAATATGGATACGCTTGTGGCACTAAGCACATCAATAGCATTTCTGTTTAGTACATTTAATACAATATGGCCCTCATTCTGGCTGGAAAGAGGATTGCAGCCCGTAGTCTATTTTGAAGCGGCAGTTATGATAATATCCTTTGTTCTTTTGGGCAAATTTCTTGAGGAGAGGGCAAAGGGGAACACCACCGCATCAATAAAAAAGCTGATGGGACTTGCTCCGCAAACTGCGACAGTAATCAGAAACGGTGAAAGAATTGAGGTGGCTGTCTCAACCATTAAGGCGGGTGAGATTGTAGTTGTAAGGCCGGGTGAGAAAATCCCTGTTGATGGATTATTAACAGAGGGTGACTCATATGTGGATGAGAGTATGATTTCCGGTGAGCCTATAGGAGTTTTAAAGAGGAGAGGAGATAGCGTTCTTGCAGGAACCATAAACCAAAAAGGGAGCTTTAATTTTGAAGCAACCAGAGTGGGAAGCGAGACAGTTTTATCAAAGATTATTGCAATGGTTAAAGAGGCGCAGGGGAGTAAAGCTCCTGTCCAGAGAATTGTTGATAAAATTGCAGCTGTTTTTGTCCCTTCAGTACTGGCTCTCTCAATGTTAACATTAATTCTTTGGTTGATTATTGGCGGAAGCGAGCACATTTTTCACGCACTACTCTCTGCAGTTTCAGTGCTGGTAATAGCCTGCCCATGCGCACTCGGCCTTGCAACACCTACTGCTCTTATGGTTGGAATAGGAAAGGCTGCAGAGGAGCATATTCTTATAAAGGATGCAACTGCACTTGAGCAGATAATGAACATTAATGATGTTGTCCTGGATAAAACCGGAACTATCACTGAGGGGATCCCTTCAGTTACAAATTATAAATATACCGGGGAGGAGGGCCACCTTGCCGTTCTGGCAGAGATGGAGAGAAAATCCGAACATCCACTTGCAGAGGCAATTGTGGAGTGGGCAGAATCTGAACTTGGAGCTACTGATGGTTCAGTAAATATCTCTGATTTTGAAAGTATAACCGGCAAGGGTGTTAAGTGTAAGTATGACGGAGATATCTGGTGGGCCGGAAATGCGGATATGGTAAGTTGTAATTTACCCGCAGAGATAAGGGCTTTAACAGAGGATTGGCAGGGAAGAGGGCTTAGTATTATTTACTATGGAAGAGAGAATACTCTTTTAGCTGTAATTGCTGCTGCCGATAAAATTAATGCTGGTTCAGTATCTGCTGTTGAGCGACTTAAGAATATGGGAATAAAAGTCCATATGTTAACCGGGGATAATTCATTGACAGCTAAGTTTATAGCAGATCAGGCCGGAATTAGTCACTTTTTTGCTGACGCACTTCCTTCTGATAAAGAGAATTATATTATATCTTTACAGAAGAGTGGCGCAAAGGTTGCGATGGTAGGCGACGGCATAAATGACTCTCAGGCACTATCAAGGGCTGATGTCAGCGTTGCTATGGGAAGAGGAACAGACATAGCAATGGATGTATCTATGATGACTATTATGACCAATGATCTGAGACTCCTGCCAAGAGCAATAGAGTTGTCCGGAAAGACAGTGCGCCTCATTAGACAGAACCTGTTCTGGGCATTTATTTATAACCTGATAGGTATCCCCATTGCTGCCGGGTTGCTTTATCCGGTAAACGGCACCCTGCTAAGCCCAATGATAGCAGCTGCAGCTATGGCATTCAGTTCAGTATCCGTTGTATTAAACAGTCTTAGATTGTCCGGCAAATGAAAAAACAGAGCACTAAATTTCTTTTTGCAGTATTGCTTTTTACGGCAATGCTTCATGAAATTGATGCTCTGGCTCATGTTAAAGATACATTAGATTCTAAAAGCAAACATATACTTGTTGTAAGTTCTTACAACAATGGCTACACCTGGTCTGATGAGATAATTGACCATATCGGCAGCCAGCTTATGACAGCGCACAACCATTTTTATGTTAGTGTAGAGCACATCTCTTCTGAATATAACCCGGATTTTACGGTATGGATATACCGGTATAACATTATTACAAGCGCATATAAAAATCACCCTCCGGATATTCTGGTTCTTATTGGGGATGAGGCTTGGTTCTCACACAGATATTCAATAAAGAGGGAGGGATTTGAAAAAACTCAGGTAATTGTTGTTGCTGCCAAAAACCTCTCTTTCTCAATGGAGCAGTTATCAGCGGGAGATTCAACAGAGTTTGCAGACCTCCAGCCAACAGTTGAATTATTTGATGATTTAAATGCTACAGGAGTCCTTAGAGAGCTAAATATTGAAGGCCTGTTTGATGTTATGGAGGATATGGTTAAGCCTCTCAAGAATATTTATATTTTAACAGATTTCAGAATTCAGGGTTATTACTCAAAACTTTTGGCAAAAGAAATTCTTAAAGAGAGAGGGCATCCTAATGGTATTTTTATTAGCTCCAATGATGTGAATACGGACTCTCTCTTACATATGGTCCCAACTTTCAGAGACTCATCTGCCATATTTTTATCTTCCTGGTTTACTACTGGATTTGGGTTTAAGTACTCAGTAAATTACACCTACTCTCAAATATCAAAAAGCTCAAAACTTCCTGTTTTTGGTGTAGTTGGCGAAGCTATTGAGGATGGTGTTTTTACAGGAGGCTATTTTATGCCCCAAAATTTCTGGGGAGAGCAAGCGGTAAAGCTTATTGAACAGGTTGATAAACTTGGAAGTGCAAAACATATAGAACCATCAATATACAGGGACAGCGTTTTCCATGTAAACTGGAAGAATGCCAGTGAAAGATCAATAAAAAGATCTTCAATCCCTAAAAAATCTGTTATTTATGCAAGACCCCTTGATTTACTGCGAAAGTTTAAAGAGGAGATTATTATTATTGGTGCTATTTTCATAATTCTGTTAATATCTGCGATACTGGTATTCAGGAGTTATCTTCAGGTCAGAGCATCAAGAATCAGGCTTATGGATTCTGAGGATAATCTTTTTAAAGCCTTAAGGAAATCCCAGGAAAGTGACCGGTTAAAATCAGCATTTCTTGCAAATATGAGTCACGAGATAAGGACTCCATTAAATTCAATTTTAGGGTTTTCTGAGCTGCTCTCAGAGACCACAGACGAAGATGAGCGCAGGCAGTATATTAAAATAATATCATCAAGCAGTGATTTACTGCTGAGACTTATAGATGATATACTGGACCTCTCTAAAATTGAAGCTGGTACATACGAATTTGTTTTTGAAAGAGTAGATCTTTGTGATCTTATTGAAGAGCTCAGACAGATTTTTCACCACAAAGAGAGGTCAGATTTAAAATTAATAGTAGAGTGTAAATATCACGAATTGGAGATATTTGCAGATCGTAAGCGTCTTTTTCAGGTTCTGACAAACCTTGTTAATAACGCTCTTAAATTTACCAAGAAAGGGTATGTTAAGGTAAGTTGTCATCTGGAAGAGTTTGACGGTGAGAGAATAGCTGTTATTCAGGTAGAGGATACAGGAATGTGAATCCCTCCAGACAAGGTTGACAAAATTTTTGACAGATTTGTAAAGTTAAATGACCTCTCTGAAGGTACAGGGCTTGGGCTTACTATATGTAATACGATTATTCAAAAACACAAAGGGACAATACATGTTGAATCCACTTACGGTTCTGGTTCAAAATTTACTGTAAGACTTCCTGTTTAAATCCATCCAAACGGATGTTTAGCTGGCTTAAGAGCGGCAAGAGGGTGATAGTCACCCTTTAATCCTAAAGGATTTGCGTGTCTTATTCCGTGAACAATTTCAACAGCTGCTCTGGCATCTTCAAGACCAAATCCCTCTCCGGCGATTATTTTTTTGTAAGACTCAGTATGCAATTCGGTAAATCCATCAGAGAACTCAACCTCAATACCCTCCATCTGAAGTGATCTGTAGGTTCTTTTACCGGCCTCTTTTGCCTCTCTGGGTAGTGTATCCTCATTTATTGAGAGGAAGTATCTTACCCTCGCTTTGTCAAACTCCAGAAGTCCGGCTACCCTGTCGTGCGAAGATATATGAACTACATTATTTTTAACTGCGCCAAAAACCCATGCTAGCATATCATAAAAGTGGACTCCAATATTTGTTGCAACCCCTCCGCTCTTTCTTGAATCACCCTTCCAGCTTGTATAGTACCAGTTACCCCTCGATGTAATATAGGTGAGATCCACATCAAAAATTTTTCCGGCAGGAGCGGAGGCAACTCTTTTCCTTAAGTCTTGTATAGCAGGATGCAGTCTTAGCTGGAGTATGGTGTTAACTTTTTTTCCGCTCTCCCTCTCGGCAACGCTAAGTGCATCAATATTCCAGGGATTGAGAACCAGAGGCTTCTCGCAAATAACATCGGCATTGAGCCTTAGACCATATCTTATATGGGCATCGTGAAGGTAGTTGGGTGTACAGATAGAGAGGTACTCAATACCATTAACCTCCCTTTTCATTTTTGAAAGGTGTCTGTCAAAAAGTTCAAACTCTGTAAAAAATGATGCATCAGGGAAATATGAATCCATTATTCCTACACTATCAAAAACATCATAGGCAGCAGCAAGCTTATTTCCGGTATCCCTAACAGCTTTAAGGTGCCTTGGGGCAATGTAGCCCGCAACTCCAATAATTGCAAAATTTTTCATTGCTGCAAATATAATATATCTTCAGGCTCAACCGGTGTGTATTCTCCCTCCTTTACCTCAAAGATAACAGTCCCCTTTGAAAGAACCTCCAGAGTATGAAATGTGCCGGCAGGTATATTAACTCCATACTCCCCGTCACAAGGATCAAGTATAAATTTTTCAATCAATTTCCCATTTTCATCATAGAAAAGTACTTTGATTGCCCCTCTTAGAACGATGTAGGTCTCATCTGTATGTTTATGTCTGTGGACAGGTAAAACTGTCCCCGGCTCGAGTGCATTCATAAGTCGTTGGGCAGGAGCATCAAGTGAATCGTGAAGATTATAGTTCATCCTTAGCCTCGGGGATGATTTTGCCGATTCTGAAATTTGATCAAGGAGGGCATTGTCTATTTTTAGAATTCTCTTCATATATCTATCGCCCTCTATACATCTGGTCGTAATAACTTTTGTAATCTCCGGATGTTATCCTCTCCATCCACTCCCGGTTTTCCAGGTACCATTTTACGGTCTTTTCAATGCCCTCTTCAAACTGGAGCGAGGGTGACCACCCGAGCTCCCGGTGGAGCTTGCCGGAGTCAATCGCATAGCGAAGATCGTGGCCGGCACGGTCAGTGACATAGGTGATAAGGGGCAGCGAGGCGCCCGCAGGGCGGCCGAGCTGCCTGTCAACAGTCGCTATAAGTACCTTTATGAGGTCAATATTTTTCCATTCGTTAAAGCCCCCTATGTTGTAGGTCTCACCCACACTCCCCTCGTGAAATATCAGGTCAATTGCATTTGCGTGATCCTCCACATAGAGCCAGTCTCTCACATTCTCACCCTTGCCGTAAACAGGAAGAGGTTTATTGTTGCATATATTATTGATAAACAGAGGAATCAATTTCTCGGGAAACTGATAGGGACCATAGTTGTTTGAGCAGTTAGAGATAACCACCGGCATCCCGTAAGTGTCGTGCCACGCCCTCACAAAATGGTCGCTTGAGGCTTTTGATGCCGAATATGGCGAGTGCGGATCATATTTGGTCTCCTCGGTAAAGAAGGTGCCGTCATCCTCAAGAGAGCCGTAAACCTCATCGGTAGAGACATGGTAAAACAGTTTCCCCTCAAATGGCGAATCGCCAGCCTTTGTCCCATTTTTTTGCTCAGCCCAGGCTTTACTCCAGTACATTCTCGCAGCCTGAAGCAGGGAGAGGGTACCCATAACATTAGTTCTGGCAAATGAGAATGGGTCAAGAATCGATCGGTCCACATGAGACTCGGCGGCCAGGTGAATGATACCATCAATCTGGTTTTCAGTAATCACCTTGCTTATAAACTCAATATCACAGATATCACCCTTTATAAACTTGTAGTTAGTCATCCCCTCAACATCTCTGAGATTCTCAAGGTTCCCGGCATAAGTGAGCAGGTCCAGGTTAAAAATATTGTATTGGGGATATTTGTTGACCATCAGCCTAACCAGATGTGATCCTATAAATCCGGCTCCACCAGTTATAAGTATGTTTTTCATATTTGAATATTTTTCCAGAATTTTTCATCATCGAGTGGTTCCATCCAGTGTCGTATAACCAAACCAAAGGTCTCTTTTATTTTTCTTTTATCCAGGACGGAGTATGCAGGTCTTACAGCCTTGGTTATGAATTTGTCAGAAGTGACAGGATTTATCTTGCAGCTGTTTCCCCCTCTTTTAACAATCTCTTTTGCAAAATCATACCAGGAGCAGACACCCTCGTTTGAAAAATTGTAAATACCACAAAGATCTCTCCTCTCTTTATCAGTTGATAACTCCCATTTGGTCAATACCTTGCAAATAACTGTGGCAAGGTCCCCGGCAAAGGTGGGGGTACCCACCTGGTCAAATACCACATCCAGAGAATCCCGTTCGCCGGTAAGGCGTAGTATTGTTTTAACAAAGTTTGAACCAAATGCTGAATAGAGCCAGGAGGTTCTTAAAATGATATAGTTGCAGCCTGAATTAATCAGAGCCTGCTCTCCCTCAAGTTTGGTCCGACCATAAGCGGAGGCGGGAGCAGTAGGAAAATCCTCGGTATAAGGCCGATTTGACTTCCCGTCAAACACATAATCAGTAGAGATGTGAATAATCAAAGGCCCCCCCTTTGCCGAAGCACCTGCCCGCCATACGGCAATTGCAGAGTCAGCCAGATTGCGGGGAGCAGAGGCATTTACCTTACCTGCATCAGTCTCCTCATCTTCTGCTTTGTCTACAGCTGTGTAGGCCGCACAATTTATTACAATCTCAATATCGTTATCAAGCAAAAATCGTTCAACCGCCTCCCTTTTAGTGATATCCAGTTCATTTACATCTGTATAGAATATTGATGGATTTGTACCCAGTAACCTTTTGAGTTCACTTCCAAGCTGACCGCTGCCACCGGTTACCAGAATACGGCTCCTTGAATCACTCTTGATATCACTTCCCATATCAGTACAATTTTGTTTTGTAGTCAAATAATTTTGCATGTGAGAGAGGTGGATGATTTTTATCCTTTTCGCTCAGAGTAATCTCTTCATGTTCCAATCCCCAGTCTATTCCCAGTGCAGGATCACTCCACAACAGAGCCGCTTCATTCTCCGGAGAGTAGTAGTTATCGGTCTTGTACTGAACAATTGTGTTGTCCTCCAGAACAGAGAAGCCGTGGGCAAATCCCCTGGGAATAAAAAGCTGGCATTTATTTTCAGATGAGAGCTCTGTTATTATATGCCTTCCAAATGTTGGAGATCCTCTTCTTATATCAACCGCCACATCCAGAATTTTTCCGGTAACAACTCTAATGAGCTTTGACTGGGCAGCAGGAGGAAGCTGATAATGCAATCCTCTAACAACGCCCCGGTTTGAGAAGGACTCATTCTCCTGCACAAAAACTGTGTCGGCAACCTCTCTGCAAAATTTATCCTTAAGAAAACTCTCAATAAAGTATCCCCTGGAATCTCCCCTGACTACGGGTTCAATAAGAAATACCCCCTTAATCTCCGTTTCTGTAATTTTCATAATTTCCACTCCGGATTATCTCTCCCCGGCCATTTTGTCAAGATACTGACCATACTGATTTTTTATCATTGGCTTTGCAATTTGTCTGAGCCTCTCTGCATCAATCCATCCGTAATTGTAGGCAATCTCCTCAAGGCAGGCAACCTTTAGACCCGTCCTCTTCTCAATAACTTCAATAAAAGTTGAAGCTTCAGAGAGTGAGTCGTGAGTCCCAGTGTCAAGCCAGGCGAAACCCCGTCCCAGAGTGTGTAACTTAAGCCTCTCCATTTTAAGGAACTCCTGATTTACTGTTGTAATCTCAAGCTCCCCCCTGGCCGATGGTTTTATTGATTTTGCAATCTCAACAACTCTGTTTGGGTAAAAGTAGAGCCCCACAACAGCATAATTGCTCTTAGGCTCCTTTGGTTTCTCTTCTATACTTATAACCAGACCCTTGTCATTAACTTCTGCAACTCCGTAACGCTCAGGGTCATTAACCCAGTATCCAAATACCGATGCATCTCCATCCTCCTCTGAAGCTCTTACAGCCTCTTTAAGCATTTTGACAAAGGACTGGCCATAGAAAATATTGTCTCCAAGTACCAGGCAGACCGAATCATCTCCAATAAATTTCTCTCCAATTATAAATGCCTGAGCAAGCCCGTCAGGTGATGGCTGTTCTGCATATTCAAACCTTACTCCATAATCACTTCCGTCACCCAGGAGCCTCCTGAAACCGGGAAGATCATCAGGGGTGGAGATAATCAGAATCTCCCTTATACCCGCAAGCATCAGTACCGAAATAGGGTAGTAAACCATTGGTTTATCATAAATGGGAAGCAGCTGTTTAGAGATACCCTTTGTTATTGGGTACAGCCTTGTTCCCGACCCCCCTGCTAAAACAATTCCTTTCATAGATACAAAAATAACCAATTTATTGTCTCTGCAGAAGATTATCTACAATAGTATCCAGTAAGTCACCATTGTGATCAATGTAGTGCTGAGCTGCATTAAAAAGTTCACGGATATTCTTCTCCGTTGCAAGATCCATATCAACATCGGCATTTAGAAGAGCAGGCTCTATCCTGATATAGTTTCCCGAGCAATCCAAAGATTTACAAACCTGTCTCATCTGGTAGTCCACTGTCTCTGCAACTGAGGAGAGCATAATATCCAGGATTGGGCTAAGCCACCCGATAAATCCAAATCTCCTGACCTTCTCGTATGGGTAAGAGCGATCCGCCTTTCCTGTTCCTGCCGATATCATCATAAACCCTTTAACGCTCTCTTCAGGCCAGAGTTTGATAGCCTCAACAAGTGCGCACATAGAGGGATTATTAGCATAGATACCACCATCAACCAGATTCCTGAAAGGGATGTTCTCCTCTGAGATACCCTCGCGCTTTAAAGCCTCAGAGCTCTTTGGATATACTTTTGCCGGCTTAAAATAGGTAGGAGCTGCCGATGTGGCGCGGACAATATCGCAGAGTCTGTAATCTGCCAGACTGCCATATTTTCCTACATCACTCTTTGTAAATAGCAGAGCCTTTCTTGTGGTCATTTCGTAAGATGTAACAAGACAATCTTTTGCCACCTCAGAGATAGTAGCATCACCCAAAATCTCCCTGGCAAAATTATACAAGGCATCCTCTTTGTATCTGCTTGAGAAGAGTCCAAACCCGGAGATCAGTTTTTGCGAAAGACTCCTGTGGAATAGTTTTGGCCCAAGCTCCCTGTAGAACTCAAGAATCTGCGCACCGGTGTAGCGCTTTGGAGAGAGGTAGAGGATAGATAGAATGCCACCCGTTGACGTTCCTGACATAAGGTCAAAACAATCTGCGAGTCTGAGATCACTGTTTTTTGAGGCAACTCGCAGCCGCTCCTCCAGGTTTGCAAGGATGGCAGCCGGAATCACACCACGGATTCCTCCTCCGTCAATGGTGAGAATTGTTTTCATTTATTTGCTGATATATAAAATTTATCAAAAGAGCTTAGCCCAAATTTAACAAAAAATGATTAACTTAGCGTGTCATTTAAGACTAATCCACTTGATTATTAACTTTTAATAAAGAGAAAAATATGAAATTCAACAAAAAAGTTGAGGAGATCCTCAATAAACAGGTTAACGCAGAGTTCTGGTCTGCATTTATGTATCTTTCAATGTCTGCATGGTTTGAAAAACAAGGTCTTAAAGGGATGGCAAACTGGATGAGAGTTCAGTACCTTGAAGAGACCTCTCACGCCATGAAAATTTATGATTTTATAATAAGCCGCGGAGGCGAAGCAAAACTTGCAGCCATTGATGCAGTTCCAACAGACTGGAAAAACATAACAGAGGTGTTTGAAGAGACTTACAAACACGAGTGCAAAGTAACAGAGATGATCCACAACTGCTATAATGTAGCCGCAGCCGAGAAAGATCACGCAACCACCAACATGCTTCAGTGGTTCATTGACGAGCAGGTTGAGGAGGAGCAGAATGTAATAGAGATTCTGGACCAGCTCAAACTAATCGGAGACAAAGGTCAGGGAGTCTTTATGCTTAACAAAGAGCTCTCAACAAGAGTCTTCGTTGACGCGACAAAAACAGCGTAACCACTTAAATTTCAAACCGAATTCATTCGTGTATTTTAAATAGCAGAGGCTGCCCGGAAACGGGTGGCCTTTTTCTCTGTTACCCCTCAGTTCACTCCTCCTTGCACTTCTCTGTTCACATCCTCACCTTCCCCGATCAACCGCAGCCTCTCTGGAACTTTTCCTCCTCGCTCACTTTGTTCGCTGTGGCGGAGGTTCCTTCGTGGCTCGGTTGACCGGGGAGGATTTCGAATGTACAGGATATGTCAGTTTGATTGCCTAATAAATAACAATCAACAAGTTACAGCCGCATGGGTCTTTCTGAATCTTCAACCGAGAACCGGTCTCCCAAAATCATCTGCCGAATGGCTAACTAAAGCCGGGCGTGCGGGTAACCGCCAGGTCTGCCGCCCGGCACCATATAAATGCCTCCTCCCTGCAGCAGAATTCCTCCGAAGCAGAGACAAAAGAATTGGGTTGACTAAAGTTTCCCACATCAAAGACCAGAAGTAAACTTTATACCCGTACCGCTATAACTCACAGTATATCTTCAAGTTAACACTTAATCCCGCGGATCATCCGCGGGATTAAGTGTTAACGCGCAGTCAAGTAGTAAGTTGCAGTCGCCCGGGTCTGCCCGGCAAGACTTTTTCTGCATGCCCTTTCACAGAGTAATCCGCATAACTGAAGGAGTCTCCGCCACAGCGAACGAAGAGAGCGAGGAGGAAAAACTCCGGAAGTTATGCGGATACTCGGTGAATGCAGCAAAATTGCAAGATTAAACCGAATGAACAGCGCTTACACCAACGCCTTGATTTTCGCCGGAATTTTAGCAGGTTCGTCAACTACTGTTACACCGGCGGCCTCAAGGGCGGCAATCTTTTCGCGGGCAGATCCGGTGCCGCTGGAGATAATGGCTCCGGCGTGACCCATCCGTTTGTCGGCAGGGGCAGTCCGGCCTGCGATGAATGAGAATACAGGCT
>JASDTD010000053.1:0-2136 GCA_041441395.1 Bacteroidales bacterium
CCAACTATTTCAATCCAGTTCATTAAAATCTGAATGATGCTTTTAACATAAAATTGATACCCGCCTGAGGATACAGCCCCTCCTCAATATAGGGAGATGAGCCATCGGCAAATTTAGCCATATAAACCCATGCATTAGAATAATATTTTCTATTAAGAATATTATCAATAAAGAGACCCAGTTCCAGCTCAGAACTATCTTTTATTTTAAAGCTCTTTATCCCTTTTAAACCCATTATAAAATAGGCCGGGACAGATCTTTCAATACTGGATGTATTGTCATAATTCTGCCTCCCTACATGTTTACCATAAAGCGATACTGATGATGATACAGATGGCAGAAATGTAACCATTCCCATTCCAACAGAAGATGGTGAGTAGGGCAGATTGGTGATTTTATAGAACTCACTCTTCTGAGGAAGAGGGGTCCAGTCATCCTGATTGTCATACAAATCTGTCCAGTGAGTATAATCCTTAATTTTATTGACACTCAATGAAAGATTACCATCCAGTTTAATATATGACACAGGAGCCCAGGAGGCAATCAGTTCAATCCCTCTTCTGAAAGAGACCGGCACATTCTCCTTAATAACATACCCTGTTTCACTCAATCTACCTGTAGGGACGAGCTGATCCTTATACTCCATGAAATAAAAATTGGCAGAGAGAGCAACACTTTTCCCGGTAAAAGTATACCCTGCCTCAATATCAATCAGCCTCTCCGGCTTAATAAGGTCAGCCTTACCCGCCTTTATTGACTCTTTTATATCGGCCCTTCCCGGCTCCTTTCTTCCTACTGAGGCCGATGCAAACACTCTGCTGCTGCCTGAATTATATGTTATTCCAGCCTTTGGATTAAAGAAGTTGTATTTGTTGTCATAGTTTAACTGTACAAAATCCTTATCCTCACCTCTCAGACTATATGATATATTTCTGTACTGAAGGTCTGCAAAGGTTGTTATCTTCTCAGAAATATTCAGCTCCGCCCTTGCAAAGAGAGAGAGATCTCCTTTATATCCGTCATTCAGATACCACCGGTAATTATCCGGTATATTTTCTCTCCATTTTGACCAAATCAGATTTCCAAAATGAGATCCGTCATAATATGAATAAGATAAACCTCCGGTTGCCTTTATACTCTTTCTGTTTAATTGCAGTGTAGATGATGCGGCATAATAATCATTTGCCAGCGCCTGTCTTATTATTACATCCGATCTTTTATACTCCTTTGAGTCTATTACCTGGAGAGGTAATCCATACTCAGAAAATTTCCTGTTCATTTTATAATTTTCATAGTAACCCCCGCCGGCCGTATAATGCAAAACACTGTTCCATGTAAGATCTTCTGCAAGTTCTCTGGAAAACAGGAGCTGAACATGATGCTGAGTGTAGTTATCGGTTTCGTTATCGTAATACCTCTCGTTTCCCGCCTCATCATAGTATAAACCCGCCGGATTGTACTTTCTGTCAATAGCCATCATCTCCCTTGAGACACCCTCCCAGGTTATACCTGTTTTTTGGTCACCATATATATAATTTATTCTTAAGGCACTCTTTCCGCTATACCAGCCGGCAGTAGCAAACAGAGAGGAGAGATTACTTTTTGCGTTCCTTATATAGCCCTCCCCAAAATTTCTTGAGTACCTCACATCAAAAGAGAAACCTTTTGATGTTAATCCTGTTCCGGCGCCAGCTGTAGAAGTAAAACTGCGGTAACTCCCCACTCCCAACTCAGCCATTCCATAAGCCTCAGGAGATGTAAATAGTGTCCTCATATTTAAACTAGCTCCAAATGCACCCGGTCCGTTAGCAGATGTCCCCACCCCTCTTTGTAGCTGAATATCCTGAACAAACGCAGAAAATGCAGGGATATTAACCCAAAACACCTCCTGTGATTCTGCATCGTTTAACGCAATTCCGTTTACGGTAACATTTGTTCTTGATCCATCACTTCCTCTTACTCTCATTGATGAGTATCCCAGTCCATTTCCCCCCTCAGTAGTGGAGACAACTGATGGCATCAGGGAGAGAGCCATTGGAATTGACTGAACAGGAGAGAGCCTTTTAATTTCCAACGGGGTAAGTTCTGAATGGCTTACAGGAGTATTCTTACCTGCACGCCAGGCCTCAACAACAA
>JASDTD010000054.1:0-2132 GCA_041441395.1 Bacteroidales bacterium
ACCCGGGCAATGGCAAGAAACAGAGTGTGAAGGATGATTGTTACCACAATCCACAGCCTCTCGGCACTATCGCCCCTCATCCCAAAGAATCTGTACTCAAGAGCATTGTGAGGACAAGCTGTAAGACAGTCACCACAATAGGTACAACCATTACCAATAACAAGCTTTCCTTGAGAATCCCTGTTCATAGCAGCATAGTTGCAGGCAGGAATACACTTCATACAAGATGTGCACTCGCTCCTCTTTACATCAAACCTGAAAGGAGAGAGATATTTCATATAATTCACAACCGTCCCCACCGGACACCACACTGTGCAGTGAGCCATAATCCCCCGCCTCATAGAAATCAACAGAATAATCAACAGACCAATAGCAAAAAAGAGTATCGCCCAGAGTGCTGCAGAGTCCTGAAAGAGGCTTATGGCACCATCGCCCGTTCCCCTCATAAGCCGAAGCACCAGTGCCACCGCCACAACTGCCATCAGCACCCCAACCCTAAGTATCGGTTTCCATCTCCACATCCAATCCCTGAACACCCTTCTTTTAGAGCCCTGTCCGGCTCGCTTTCGCTTTGCCCCCACCCTTGCGGCAGCAGAGTCAAGAGCCCCAAAATAACACAAATGGCTGCACCAGGCAGGACCCGCAAGCAGAATGGCAGAGAAAAAGAGAATCGGCATAAACCATGAGCTAAACCGATATACAGGCCCCGCAATAATCACCGCCGGAATAGGCAGATGCAGCTTTCCCGTCATCAGAAATAATGAATCACCAAAAATACCCAGCGCAAGCTGACCATAGAAAAAGAGGGTAAATAACATCCACGACCTGTTCCTCCAAACACTTCTGCTCTCCCTTGGCAGCATATATCGGGCTAACAAAAATGAATACCCCGATGCCATCACAATCTGCACCCATCCTCCACCCGCAAATAACCTCTCACCCATCAACAGTGCCCTCTCCGGCATCACCTGCACAGGCACCATCAATAGAGCAACAATTGCTGCAACAATAGTTGGAAAAATAAGTTGACGGGTATTCATAGTGCAAAGATAAGTAATGGGGTCGATGATATTATTTACTAATTTTTAATCATGAATAATTTGTTCTTATAATCCAAAATAATTACACAATCAAGGAATAATCCATTCCCGGTCAATCCCCATATATTTAATGGCTTAAAAACATCTCTCTCCCAAAGTCCATCTTTATCATAGTAGACTTTTGATTTTCCGAATTTATATACTCCAAGTTCAACCGATTTGTTCACATTAAGTCCGTAAAATGTTATCTGCTGACCCCACCATAAAGGACCGCTCAATGAATCAATAATTAACGGACCGGCTATCTCCAAGGCCCTGCTTTTTGAGCTTGCCAATGCAAAAGGGCTGGACCCGGTATCAAACAGCAACTTATGCACAACTCCGTTAATCTTAAACGGGAGTATGATCATTCCATTATTAATTTCAAATGTAACCCCTGAAAGGCTTTTAAATTCTGCTGGTAATTGTTCTGCTACGGCAAACCTGGCAGTTTTGTAATCGATGATCAGAATTTTATCTTTGAACAAATCGGGAGCAATGGTTCCAATATGTTTTGCTGTCCTTGAATGAAGTGAATCCCGGGGGATAGTATCACCAAAGCCTGATCGCAGCCAAACATCAAATAAAAAATTGCTACTACCCATCTTAAGATTAATCCCATTGAATATTACATTCTGATATGTTTCATAAGATCCCAGTTTCTTTGCAAAAGAGGGGTATGCAGCAATGTATGGTTTAACAGAGTTTCCATAAAACTGTGTATCTGTAGTACCCAGATCAAGCTGCATCGTAAAATTTTCAGGCAAATCATCAATCTTAACCGGGACGTACATATATGCCTTCTCAACAAATTTGCCTGAAATGGTATCACTCTGCCATACGAAAGGAATCCACTTCAAAGAATTTTCCTGAGACAAGACATCAATACTATTTGCAAATATTAGAATCAAAAATGCCAATACAGCTACCCTCTTTTGCATAATCTCTTATTTTTTTATTATCGGTTTCGCTATTCTTTGCACGCGAAACTAATCCTCCCATAGTCCCAAGGTTCATTGAGTCTAGTGCAGAACTAGGCACTATAACCATGTA
>JASDTD010000055.1:0-37101 GCA_041441395.1 Bacteroidales bacterium
TGAACTCGTTTACTTATATTTGTTAAAATCAGTCAACCTATTTCAGGACGGCACAGCAAAAATCATATGCCGAATGGCTAACATAAAGCCGGGCGGGCGGGTATCCGCCAAGCATCACGCCCGGCACCATATAAATGCATCTGCGGGTGACTGCGGAGTTAATCGAGTTTAAGTACTGCCATGAATGCGCTCTGAGGAACCTCAACGTTGCCTACCTGGCGCATACGTTTTTTCCCTTTTTTCTGTTTCTCCAGAAGTTTGCGCTTTCTGCTGATATCTCCACCGTAACATTTGGCGGTTACATCTTTACGGACGGCTTTAACAGTTTCCCGGGCAATGATTTTCGCGCCAATGGCTGCCTGGATTGCAATGTCAAATTGCTGGCGTGGTATTAACTCTTTAAGTTTTTCACACATTCTGCGGCCAAAGTCGTATGCGTGATCCCTGTGAATCAGACTGGAGAGAGCATCAACCTGCTCTCCGTTAAGAAGAATATCCAGTTTAACAAGGTCTGCCTCTTTGTATCCTACAACATGGTAGTCAAATGAGGCGTAACCTCTTGAAACAGACTTTAGTTTATCATAAAAATCAAACACAATTTCTGCAAGAGGCATCTCAAAATTCAATTCAACTCTTTCACTTGTAAGGAAGTGCTGGCTGAGAAGAACTCCTCTCTTATCCAGGCAGAGCTTCATAATAACCCCAAAATACTCTGATTTCGAAATTATCTGAGCCCTTATGTATGGCTCTTCAATATAATCAACCAGTGTTACGGCAGGAAGACCGGATGGGTTGTGGACATCCATCATCTCTCCCTGTGTTGTATAAACTTTATAAGAGACGTTTGGTACGGTTGTAATTACATCCATGTCAAACTCTCTGTAGAGACGCTCCTGTACAATTTCAAGGTGAAGAAGGCCAAGAAATCCGCATCTGAAACCAAAACCAAGAGCTAGCGAAGATTCCGGCTCAAAAACAAGTGAGGCGTCATTTAGCTGGAGTTTCTCCAGCGAAGCTCTCAAATCCTCATACTCATCGGCCTCAACAGGATATACCCCGGCAAATACCATCGGTTTTACCTCTTCGAATCCTCCGATGGATGTGCTGCATGGTTTTGCAATATGTGTGATGGTGTCACCCACTTTTACCTCGCTGGCTGCCTTGATTCCGGATATAATATAACCTACATCACCGGTCTGAACTTCGCCGGAAGGTGTCATCCTAAGCCTCAGGATACCAACTTCATCTGCCTCGTACTCCTTCCCTGTATTGAAGAATTTAACTTTATCCCCTTTCTTTATTGATCCGTTAACAACTTTAAAGTATGCTATAATCCCTCTGAAGGAATTAAAAACCGAGTCAAATATAAGTGCCTGAAGGGGGGCATCGGGATCTCCCTTGGGAGATGGAACTTTGTTAATGATCGCATTGAGTATCTCCTGTACCCCTGTTCCTGTCTTGCCGCTGGCAAGAATAATATCCTCATCATCACAACCCAGCAGATCAATAATCTGATCTTTAACAGAATCTATCATTGCTGCATCCATATCAATCTTGTTAAGGACCGGGATGATTTCCAGATCGTGATTGAGGGCAAGATACAGGTTGGATATTGTTTGTGCCTGAATTCCCTGAGTTGCATCGACTACAAGCAGTGCCCCTTCACAGGATGCAATTGCTCTTGATACTTCATATGAAAAATCAACGTGGCCGGGAGTATCAATCAGATTTAGAGTGTATTTCTCACCCTCGTGGATATAATCCATTTGAATTGCGTGGCTCTTAATTGTGATACCCTTCTCTTTCTCCAGATCCATTGAGTCTAAAACCTGCGCCTCCATATCACGCCCAATAACAGTGTTTGTAAACTCCAACAGCCTGTCTGCCAGCGTACTCTTTCCGTGGTCAATATGTGCGATTATACAAAAATTCCTAATGTTCTTCATGGCTGCAAAGATAAAAATATTTAACAAATGCGAATTAATGGTATTATCTTTGTCAGTTAGCTCCCTGAAAAATATTAAATCAGCAACAAAATATATTATAATGACACAAAATTATCCATTGGGCGAAGTTGCCTCTCAGGTAAGGAGGGACATTGTGCGGATGGTAAATCTGGCAGCCTCGGGACACCCTGGGGGCTCGCTCAGCAGTACTGACATTTTAACGGTTCTATTCTTTGCAGAGATGAACCATGATCCTGCTAACTGGAGAAGAGACGGAAAGGGAAGAGATATGTTCTTCCTCTCTGCAGGACACCTCTCACCTGTATTCTACAGCATACTTGCCAGAAGCGGGTACTTTTCAGTTAGCGAACTTGCAACATTCAGAAAAATGGGATCAAGACTACAGGGTCACCCATCGGTAGAGAGAGGTTTACCGGGAGTTCATGTTGCATCCGGCTCACTGGGACAGGGCCTTTCAGTAGCTTGCGGTGCAGCAATTGCAAAAAAACTTGAGGGAGAAAAGAGTGTTGTATTTGCTCTTCTTGGTGACGGAGAACAGCAAGAGGGGCAAATCTGGGAGGCAGCAATGTTTGCATCTCACCAAAAGCTTGGGAATCTGATAGCAATCACAGACTGGAATGGTCAACAGATTGACGGACCAAACGACAAGGTCATAAGCCTTGGCGACTTAAAAGCAAAATGGAACGCATTCGGATGGGATGTTGTTGTAGCAGACGGACACGATCTGGAAGCAATTAAGGCAGTTCTGAAGAGCGCCAGAGAGAGCGTCTCAGATGAGAGGCCAAAAATGCTCCTTATGAAGACCGATATGGGTAAAGGGGTAGATTTTATGCAAGGTACCCATCAGTGGCACGGGAAGGCACCAAATGCCGATCAGACAGAGAAAGCACTTTCACAACTTAAGGAGACTATAGGAGATTTTTAAAATGAAGGAGAAATTTGAAAATACAGGTAACAAAGATACAAGATCTGGTTTTGGCGCCGGGCTCCACGAACTTGGAAAAGTAAACAAAGATGTTGTTGCTCTTTGTGCAGACCTTACTGGATCTCTTAAAATGGATGCATTTGCAGCCGAATTTCCGGATAGGTTCATCCAGTGCGGAATAGCAGAAGCCAATATGATTGGAACAGCCGCAGGTCTTGCGGTATCCGGGAAAATCCCTTTTGCAGGTTCTTTTGCCGAATTTGTTACAGGAAGGGTATACGACCAGGTGAGGCAAGTGGTAGCCTATTCAGACACAAATGTTAAAATTTGCGCATCTCACGCAGGTATTACCCTAGGAGAGGATGGAGCAACACACCAGACAATGGAGGATTTGGGACTAATGAGAATGCTCCCCAATCTCACAGTAATCAATCCTTGTGATTACAACCAGACAAAAGCAGCAACCATTGCGATAGCAGACTACCACGGCCCCGTCTACTTAAGATTTGGAAGACCATCTGTACCAAACTTCACCCCGGCTGACCGAAAATTTGAAATTGGCAAGGCGCTCCTTTTAACAGAGGGCAAAGATGTGACTATATTTGCAACCGGCCATCTTGTCTGGGAGGCTCTGGAGGCAGCAAAAAGGCTTGAAGAGGAGGGAATCTCTGCCGAGGTTGTAAATATTCACACCATTAAACCTTTGGACAAAAAAGCAGTCTTAGAATCAGCATCAAAGACAGGAGCTGTTGTTACCGCAGAGGAGCACCTTATTGCCGGAGGCCTTGGAGAGCTGATAGCCGGCCTTCTCGCAACCAACAAACCAACCCCTGTAGAATTTGTTGCTGTTGACGACCTCTTTGGACAAAGCGGAGAGCCGTCTGAACTGATGAAAGAGTATAAGCTGGATAGAGCCAGCATAGTATCGGCAGCAAAGAGGGCAATATCAAGAAAATAGAGTTTTTACTAAATGACAGATAGGGAGCTTCTGGAATTATACAGAGAGGAGGGCAAACAAAATTATGCCTTCAACCTTATTGTCAAAACTTATAGTGAGAGACTTTACTGGCATGTTCGCAAAATGGTAGCTTCACACGAAGATGCCAATGACATAATTCAGAATTCATTTATAAAGGCATGGGACGCCCTTCCGGATTTCCGGGAGGAGTCTCGTCTTTATACCTGGTTATACAGAATTGCAACTAATGAATCCCTTACTTTTCTTAAAAGGAAAAAGGCCAGGGCATTTTTATCGCTTACCGACTATTCCAGACAGCTTGAGAATAAGCTGGAATCTGATCCCTATTTCAACGGAGACAAAACACAACTTGTACTTCATAAAGCCATACTGAAATTACCGGATAAACAGCGGGCCGTTTTTAATATGAGATATTTTGATGAAATGAAATACGAAGAGATATCTGAAGTCACCGGCACCTCTGTAGGGGCTTTGAAGGCATCTTACCATCACGCATTTCAAAAAATTCAGCAGGCAATGGAAGAGCTCCTTTAATCCTTTTTCATTTTAAGTAGTCAAAGAGTTATGAAAGAAAAATTCAATATGGAAAGTAAACACCTGAGGGAAAATCCTTACTCGGTTCCTGAGGGGTACTTCAATAAACTTCAGGATACAATTTCAGAGAGAGTTGCAGCCGGGAAGAGGGGCTCCTCATTCTGGAGCATTGCAAGGCCACAGCTGGCTCTTGTAACATCATTTGCAATTATTTTCCTTGTCGCCTACGCCACTATTAATATATTCAGCCCGGGGAATGCAGAGGAGACAATTGTTGTTTCTGAAAGTGACCCTGTAGAGGGACTGCATATAAAAACAAGCTTTGTGGATTTTTACGACTCAACTGCTGATTCATTATATACAGACGAGGAAAAAGAGGTTGATCCTGAGGAGATTGTGGATTATCTAAGCACAAATACAGGTTTAATATACTTAGCATCGATAGATTAAATAAAATGAAAAAATTTGCTTTAACAGTACTGTTTTCTGCAATATATGTTCTTTCACTGGCTCAGCCTCAGCCACTGCTGTCACCAAGGCCTGCCGACGGAGATCAGCAAAACAGATACGAACAGATTCAAAGTGCAAAAATTGCCTTCTTTACTTCAGAGTTAGAGCTCTCACCAAAAGAGGCAGAGGAGTTTTGGCCCATCTACAATAATTTCTGGAAAGAGAGGGAAAAATCTTACAGAAGAATTCAGGGTAACCTGAAGAATATTGAGAAAGCCCTTAGCGGAGAGAGTAAAATTTCCGAAACAGAACTTAAGTCACTTATGGATAAGTATGTTTCAGGGTTTTCCTCAGAGGGAGAGATATTCAAAAACTTCCACTCCCAGTTTATGAAGATTTTACCTTCAGAAAAAGTCGCAAAAATTTATGTAACAGAAGAGAAGTTTCGTGTAAAAATGATTCACCAGCTCAGAAGAGGTCACGGGGGATCAGGAACTACTCAGAACTTGAGATAAAAATAAGCTGTCAACCTTCTGTATTCAGCTGAAAATGGTCCATCGGGACTCTCCTGAACAGAGAGTTCCGATTTTTTTATTCCACTGGTTTTATCCTTAGAAAACTCCATTAACACCCTCTTCTCCGGCTCTCCTGATAATGTGCTCACTTTACATATCTGAACAGGAGAGAGCCCGTGCAGAGCGGCAGCAGAGACAAAAGCAGCCTCTGCATCTGAGGGCAGAATGACCGAAAGGGTTCCGCAGGGAGTAAGCAGATTTGCCGAATACTCTGCCAGTTCACAATAGGGGAGGCTCTCCGAATGCCTTGCATTACTCCGTCTTTTAACGGGTGCCTTTAGAGAGTTTATAAAATAGGGAGGATTGGAGACAATCATATCAAAACAGCCACTGCCGGCGTTTGCAAATTCCTTAAATGAGAGGGGCAATGACGAGAGAGAATTGCTCCATTTTGAAGCCATAAAATTATAGCCGGCCTCCTCAGAAGATGGAGCATCCGGGTCAATTCCCACAATGTTAAAATTACTGTATAAAGAGGAGAGCCGCTGAGCAATCATCAGGGCAATTACACCAGTCCCGGTCCCTACATCAAGCACTCTTAAAGGTCTCTCAACAGGCGCCGTTTGGGGAAGAGAACACCAGGCACCCAGCAGAACTCCATCTGTGTTTACCTTCATTGCACTAATCTCCTGCCTTACAGAAAACTGCTTAAACAAGAAACTCCCCATCTTTCATTTCAAGAATTCTGTCACTCATAGATGCGAGATCTCTGTCATGAGTAACAATTATTATTGTCTGCCCAAATTTATCTCTAAGGTCAAAAAAGAGTTTATGAATCTCCCTTTTTGTAACTGTGTCAAGATTGCCTGATGGTTCATCTGCGAGAATTACAGAGGGATTGTTCATGAGAGCTCTTGCTATCGCAACCCTCTGCTGCTCACCTCCGCTAAGCTCTGAGGGTTTATGGTTTAGTCTCTCTCCCAGGCCAAGAGAGGTTAGCATCTCTGCAGCTCTGGAACGAGCTTTTGACGCACTCTCTTTTGCTATCATTGCCGGTATAATTACATTCTCAACAGCTGAAAACTCCGGAAGAAGATGATGAAACTGAAAAACAAATCCAATTTTCTTGTTTCTGAAATCCGCCAAAGCATTTGTTCCTAAAGAGAAGAGATCTGTCCCGTCAATCAGAACCTTCCCGCTGTCAGGTTTTGAGAGGGTACCAAGAATTTGGAGCAAGCTGGACTTTCCAGCCCCGCTTGCTCCAACAATACTTACCACCTCAGCCTCCTTTGCCTCGAAATTAATTCCCTTGAGAACAAGAAGGCTTCCGTATGATTTTTTAATATCGGTTGCCTTAATCATCCCGTACTATTCGTCCTTGTCGTTTGCTTCGTACTCTTTAAGCAACTTATCCTGAACCTCCGCAGGAACCTGCTGGTACTCTGCAAAAGTCATAGTAAAGGTAGCCCTTCCGCTGGTTAGTGAACTTAGAGTAGTAGAGTACTTGTTAAGCTCTGCAAGTGGAACCCTTGCCTTAAGGATCTCAAAGCCTTTGTCGCTGCTCATACCCTCAATCATAGCCCTGCGGTTCTGAAGGTCACTCATTACATCACCCATGTAGTCACTTGGAACAAGAACCTCAACATTATAAACCGGCTCCATAATCTTTGGACCAGCCTTTTTGAAAGCCTCTTTAAATGCGTTTCTACCGGCAAGTTTGAATGATATCTCATTTGAGTCTACCGGGTGCATCTTTCCATCGTAAACAAAGACCCTGATATCACGGGCGTAGGAACCGGTAAGAGGTCCCTCCTCCATCTTTTCAAGAACACCTTTAAGGATTGCAGGCATAAATCTCGCATCAATTGAACCACCCACAATACAGTTGTAGTATTCCAGTTTTCCGCCCCAATCCATCTTGTACTCCTCTTTTCCTTTGATATTCAGGACTAGCTCCTTGCCCTCTATTTTAAACTTATTATTAGGGGCAACTCCCTCAACAACAGGCTCAATAAGAAGATGAACCTCACCAAATTGTCCTGCTCCGCCTGATTGCTTTCTGTGTCTGTAATCTGCGATGGCAACCTTGGTAATTGTCTCTCTGTATGGAATCTTAGGAGGGAACAGATCTATCTCAAGTTTATGAGTATTGGTAAGGTGCCACTTAAGGATGTTAATATGGTGCTCTCCCTGTCCGCTGAGAATAGTCTGTTTAAGCTCTTTTGAATACTCAATTTTAATAGTAGGGTCCTCTGCATTTGCACGGTTGAGTATCTCTCCGAGTTTCTCCTCATCCTTCTCTGACTTAGCCTTAATAGCTGTACGGAATTTTGAAGGGGGGAATACTATGGACTCAAATGCCCACTCCTTATTTCCACCGTTTAAGGTCTGATTGGTCTTAACAGATTTTAGTTTTACGGTACAACCTATATCTCCGGCGACCATCTCTGTAACCTTCTCTTTTTTCTTCCCTGCAACTGCATAGATAACAGAGAGACGCTCTTTGGATCCGTTCTCAGGATTAACAAGGTCCATACCCTCAGTTATCTTGCCGGACATTACCCTGAAGAAAGAGACTTCACCCAGGTGCTGTTCAACCGAGGTCTTGTAAATAAATACTGATGGCTGGCCTGCTGAATCGCAAGGCACAGTTGTACCATCCTTAAGCCTCTGAACCATTTTATCGGGAGCAGGGCCTGCATTTATCACAAACTCCATAAGTCTTTTTACACCAATATCTTTTTTACCTGAAAGGCAAAAGAGAGGCATAATCTCGGCTTTTGCTATTCCTATTCTGAGGCCTGCTCTAATCTCCTCCTCTGTAAGCTGACCTTTGTCAAAGAAGAGCTCCATAAGAGCCTCATCATTCTCGGCAGCCATCTCAGCAACAATTTGATGCAGCTCTGCAGCCTGATCTGCCTGGTCAGCAGGAATTTCATGTTCTTCACGAGTTCCGTTATCGTCTTTAAAACGATACATCTTCATCTTCAGAACATCAATAAAACTGTTGAATCCCGGACCTGTTTCAACCGGATACTGAATAAGCAATACCTTTTTCCCAAATGTCTGTTTAATTGACTCAAGGGCAGTCTCCCAGTTTGCCTTTTCGTGGTCCAGCTGATTGAGAGCAAGAATCAGAGGCTTCTTACACTTCTCTGCCTCTCTGGCAAATATCTCTGTTCCAACCTCTACCCCCTGCTGGGCATTGACCACCATAACACCTGCGTCTGCAACCTTAAATGCAGAGATAACTCCTCCAATAAAGTCATCGGAGCCCGGGGTGTCAATAATATTAAGTTTATGATCCATAAACTCTGTATACAATAGAGTGGGATAGATTGAACGCTGGTAGATTTGCTCAATTTCCGTATTGTCACTCACAGTGGTTTTAGCTTCAACTGATCCTCTGCGGTCAATAACTTTGCCTTCAAACATCATTGTCTCTGCCAGGGTTGTCTTCCCTGATTTCGTGCCTCCAAGCAGGACGATGTTACGAATGTTCTGAGTAGGGTAAACTTTCATAGTAATTACTTGGTTATATGTTGTTTATAATTTTTTAATGTGCAAAGACTCAAATTTAACTATTTTTTTTAAGATAGAGACCCCTTACGATAAAGAATTAGCAACTCATCCAGGCCAAAGCCTGTCACTTTTTTGGAAAGAGTCTCAATACTCCTTGCCGATAGCCATACCCCATCCCTGTGGAATAGTTTTTTTATATCAGAAGATGTAAGTGAGAGATCAAGGAATATTTTTCTCTCTTCAAACAGGTCAATAAAAACCTCAGAAAATAAATCGCTTTTCATAAAAAGGAGCTTAAATATTTTTTTCATACAATTTATGTTTTGATTACACACCAAAAGTATTTTTTATTAAGCCCAAAAAGACACTATTTGTGCATCTTTTTCCAAATTCAACAGATATATTTTCGATTCTAGATTTAACTCTTGATGTAATTGCACTTTTAATGCCTTTTACACATACTTTCCGTGTGTATTGTTCTCCTGCAACAAAATATATATTTGTTTTTATGAATATCGAAAACATTAAGCAGGCTATTGGAAAACGAAGACGAGAACTAGGCTTGTCGCAGGAGTTTATGGCAGAAAAACTTAATATGTCACTTAATGGATATCGCAAAATAGAGGTAGGTACCACTTCAATTATTCATCCACAACTTTCTGAAATATGCTCGCTCCTTCATATTTCACCTGGAGAGTTGATCTGTCCGGAGTCAGGTTGGCATAACAAAGAGCAGATATCCACTCTTAAGGCAGAAATTATTCAGTACCGCTCACTGATAGAGGAGCTGGAGTCAAATTTTAATCTTATGAGAGGAGAGTACGAAACTCTGCTGGATCAAAACAGATCCGCGCTGGAGAGTCAGAAAAAGCTAATAGGGATGCTCAACGAATCCCTTGCCAGATACAGAAAAGATTCAAAATAGCTATCTTTGAAGAAAGTTTTTGAATTGTTACTTCCATACCACATAATGGGCGTTTCCGAGGCAGGCTGTGATGAGGCCGGCAGAGGGGCTCTGGCTGGTCCTGTATATGCTTCGGCAGTTATAATGCCTCAGGATTTTTTTCATCCACTACTCAATGATTCCAAACAGCTGAAAGAGTCTCAACGGGACAAGCTAAGAGCCATCATTGAAGCCGAAGCAATAGACTGGGCTGTTGCCTGGGCTACCCCGGAAGAGATAGACAGCATCAATATTCTTAAAGCATCTATACTCTCTATGCACAGAGCACTGGAGAGGCTAAGAGAAAGACCTCAGTCAATTATAGTGGACGGGAACAGGTTTATTCCATTTAAAGATATTCCCCACACCTGTTTTGTTAAAGGAGATGGCAGATATAGCTCAATTGCAGCAGCCTCTGTTCTTGCCAAAACACACAGAGATGAGTATATGAGGAAGATTGACCTTGAATTTCCATGCTATGGCTGGGCAAAAAATATGGCCTACCCTACTTCCGGACACAGGGAGGCCATTAGAAAATACGGGGTTAGCAAATATCACAGAGTCTCATACAGGCTCCTTCCGGAGCCGGATCTATTCGGTTTCACGGATTGCGAATCTCCCAAGAAAGAATAGCGCACAGGATGTAAAGAATATTGAAATTACTATCTCCGGAGTGGCAGACTTATAGTCAGTAGCTATTGAACCCATCTGAGTCAAACCCTCAATTAATGCAGAATAGCCGCCAAGCAAAGCGAATAAAAGGACTCCAAGTACTCCAAAAAGAGCAATGATTACTCTGGTTTTATCATACCTGGGTTTGGGTTCCGGTATTACATCAAGTGTTGCAAACAATCTGCCTGAAAAGCCTTTGTCTTCAATGCTTTGTTTGTGTTCATCAAAGAACAGCTTTATTTTTTCATCCTCTTTCATAACCAATCGTGTTTAAATGGTTTGACAAATTGCCCCTTGCCCTTGACAAGTGAGACTTCACTGTGTTTTCAGGCATTCCTGTTATACCGGAAATCTCCCTGAGACTCTGATCCTCCATGTAAAAAAGAAGCACTACGATTCGCTCTTTCTCGTTCAGTTTTGACATAGCCAGATAAAGCTCCTGGTTTTTGTATCTGATATCTGCACCATCAGTCTCTATACTTAGTCTCTCATTCAACTCTACTGAAGAGAATCTTGAAGAGGCTCTTTTATTGTCACAGAAACAATTGTATGCAATTTTGAACAGCCATGTTGAAAATTTTGACTTCCCGCTGAATGAAGAGAGATTAATGTAGGCTTTTATAAAAGCCTCCTGGGCTATATCGTCCCCCAAAGCAGTGTCTCCGCCGCAAAGGTTGGAAAGGAACCGCCTGAGCGGCTCCTGATTAATAATCACCTCTTTTTCAAATTCAGATCTGTTCACTTGAATCTGTTACTTGCCGTTTTTCTTATTTATTAGATAAGCTGTCAGCTGACCGAGTCCAACAAAGAGCGGGATAAGACCAAATGCCGCAAATTTCAACTGATTGTCAAAGAAGAGGAAGAGTGCTATAAAAATTGCTATTCCTGCTCCTATTGTTACCAGGGAGCTTGTTAACGGATCCTTTGGCTGCTTCTCTTTCTCGGTTCCCCTGAACAGCTCCGGTGATAACTCTTTACCATGTTCAATTGCTTTCTCTATCAGTCTGTTTCTTGATCTATCCCTCATTATCTTAGTTGTAAAGACAATTGCCAGGATAATAATTGCAGTAAGAAACGGCATTAAAATTGCTAATACTCCTTCCATTGTGTTTTAGTTTTTAGGGTTTTTTAGTTTGTTTGCCTATTTGACTGCAATTCTGAGAGAAAAGTTGCAGATTCAGCAGAAATTTTTTCAAGCAATTGCCTTGCCCTTGATATAGAGTCATTTAAATCTTTTGCGATTGTGGAAATTTCAAAAACTTTACTGATACGGGCAGCTTTCAGCTCCTCTTTGGAGAGGTTGTTTTCTCCGCAATAAACCCAGTAAGGTTTCCTGTACCTGTTTGCCAATTTCGAGATTCCATCTACAAGTTTACCTGAGAGAGTCTGTTTATCCAATCTCCCCTCTCCGGATATAATCAAATCTGCCTTTGCGATAGCATCCTCAACATTTGCAAGTGAAGCAGCAACCCTCCAGCCCGGAACAAGATCTGCCTTTAGAAAACTTCTCAGTGCATATCCAACTCCTCCGGCCGCTCCCGAACCGGGAAAGTCAGAAAAATCATAACCAACATAGGAGGATGAATCGCAGAGAAAGCAACTGTTAAAGCCAAGGTGTTTTTCAGAGACCTCCGCGAAGTTCCGCATTCCTGCCTCGAGTTTAATAAGATCAGAATCATCGGCACCCTTTTGTTTAGCATAAACATAAGTAGCACCCTCTGTTCCAAGAAGCGGATTATCCACATCACAGGCAACAGTTATCTTTATCCTTTTAAGAGCACTCTCTCTCCCGGAGTCATCAATTGAAAATATTTTACTTAGTTGAGAGCCGGACATATACTGATCCTCTCCTCCGCATATAACCTCTCCCGATTTATCCCTGAATGCATATCCGAGGGCCTGCAACATTCCTGTCCCGCCATCGTTTGTTGCACTTCCCCCTATACCTGCTATTATTTCAGAGACACCATCCTTTATTGCATGTGAGATTAGTTGTCCAAAGCCGAAAGAGGTTGCCTCCATTGGGTTGTATTCAGCTGTTTCAAGAAGTCCAAGCCCTGAAGCCAGAGCCATTTCAATAACTGCAACCGGACTTTTTTCTGACAACAGATAATGGCTTCTAATTGTTCTGCCCAAAGGATCAACAATCTCCACCTCTCTCCTTTTATAAAAACCATTTCTCCCGGCAACTGAGAGAAAACCCTCTCCGCCATCTGCAAGTGGAATCTGCAATATCTTAATGTCATCAAGCGCTATAAGTGAAGAGACTCCTCTTTTTAAACCATTTGAAATAGATACCGAGGCCTCCTGCGCAGTGAGACTTCCCTTGAACTTATCCGTAGCAATGACAATGTTAATGGGATGTCGCATAGTTATATTATGCATTAGTGAACTATAAAAATACAAATAAAAAATTATCTTTGTAAAAAGAGTTAAATTAAAAAACCAGATTATAAATTAATGAAAAAAATTACGCTAATCCTCATTGGTGCCATCTTGTTTTCGATAGCACCACTAAGAGCAGATGAAGGGATGTGGATTCTCCCCCTTATTGAAAAGCTCAATAACAAAAAACTTGCAGAACTGGGTTTCAAAATATCTGCAAAGGACATTTATGACATTAATAAATCAAGCCTGAAAGATGCTATCGTACACTTTGGAGGTGGATGTACCGGCGAAATTATATCAGGTGAAGGACTTCTTCTTACTAACCACCACTGCGGATACGGAGTTATCCAGAGATTGAGCACTGTAGAGAACGACTATCTTCAAAACGGATTCTGGGCTATGACCCGTGAGCAGGAGCTTCCCTCTCCCGGTCTTTCCGTAACTTTCCTTGAGTCTTTTACCGATGTCACAAATGAAGTTGTTAAGGCAACTGCAGCTGTGGAGAACACTCCTGAGTTTGCAAAGGCTCTTCAGACTGTTTCTGATGATATTATCAAAAGGGCAATTGGAGACAATAAATATCTTCGCGGAAGAGTATCCTCTTTCTATGGCGGAAATGCATACTACCTTGTTATTACAAAAACATACACTGACATTCGCTTTGTAGGAGCACCCCCTTCATCAATTGGAAAATATGGTGCCGATACAGATAACTGGATGTGGCCCCGTCATACAGGAGACTTCTCAATGTTCCGTGTTTACGCAGACAAGGATAACAATCCTGCGCCATATTCACCAGACAACAAACCATATATTCCTAAAAAGCACCTTACCATATCTCTTAAAGGGGTAAAACAGGGAGATCCTGCAATGATTATTGGGTATCCAGGCAGGACAAATCGTTTTATGACATCATCAGAAGTTAAAGAGACCAGCGATATTACAAATGCTATAGTCATTTATGTAAGAGGCGTCCGTCAGGAGGTTCTTATGGCAGATATGGAGGCAGATCCTAAAATTCGCCTTCAGTACTCAAGCAAATATGCAGGCTCATCAAACTACTGGAAGAAAGCTATTGGTATGAACGAGACCTTCAAGAAGCTCAAAGTACAAGATCGTCGTGCAGATGAGGAGGTTAAATTCCAGGAGTGGGTTAACGCCAATCCGGCAAGAAAGGCAAAATACGGAACTGCTCTGGAAGAGATAAGGGGAGCAGTTTCAAACAGAGCAGAGGCACTTTATTTATCTGCTTATCTGAGAGAGGCTCTTGGTTCAATTGAGATGCTCTCTGTTGCTGCAAGTTTCACCGACTATGCTGAGAATCTTGCCAAAGGCAATACAGAAGAGGCAGGAAAAGCCCTGGAGTTTGGCAAAAGAAGAGTATCGGCATTCTACAAGGACTACTCCGCTCCAACAGACAGAAAGGTTGCAAAGGCTCTTATAAAAGTATTCAGAGATAAAGTAAAGGCAGAGGATAGACCTGCATTCTACAATGTTATAGACGAAAACTTCGGAGGCAACATTGATGCTTTTGTTGACAATCTTTATGACAACTCGGTATTCCCTTGCGAAGAGAAGTTTAACAAAGCTCTTGAGACACCTGAAGTTATTGCAAACGACCCTGCTCTTGCAATTGTTAAGACTATTGCCCCTGTTCAGATGAAAGCCATGCAGACTCTGTCAAAAGAGAATCCTGTTCTTGCTAAAGGTCAGAAGGCGTACATAGCCGGCCAGCTTGAGATGAAACAGGGTCAGGCAATGTATCCGGATGCAAACTCAACTATGAGAATGACTTACGGACAGATTCTTAACTACTCTCCTAAAGATGCCGTTATTTACGAGCACATATCAACCTTAAAAGGGGTTATGGAGAAAGAGGATCCTAACAACTGGGAATTTGTGGTTCCTGAGAAGCTTAAAGAGCTCTACAACAAAGGTGACTACGGTCAGTATGCAATGGAAGATGGCCGTATGCCGGTTGGATTTCTGAGTACAAACGACATTACCGGCGGTAACTCAGGCAGCCCCGTTCTAAATGGTAAAGGAGAGCTTATTGGTACTGCATTTGACGGCAACTGGGAGGCTATGAGCGGTGATATTATTTTTGAACCAAACCTCCAGCGTACAATCAGCGTAGATATTCGCTACACCCTCTTTATTATGGATAAGTTTGGCGGAGCTGCACACCTTCTTAAGGAGATGACAATAGTGAAATAACTTTCGTTTTTATATGTTAATTCAGAGGCTGACCAATATTGGTCAGCCTTTTTTCGTATTATCAGTTATCATGTAAATATGAGTGCTGGGGGTTGACTAAAGTTTTCCACATCAAAGACCAGAAGTAAACTATATACCTGCACCGCTGTAACACGCTGATTACCTAAACATAAGCAATAATCTGAGACTTAGGACCGCACGGGTTTCTCAAAAATCATCTGCCGAATGGCCAACTCAGGCCGGGCGGGCGGGTATCCGCCAAGCATCACGCCCGGCACCATATAAATGCATCTGCGGGTTGACCTAAAGTATGCCATTTCCCTACCTGAATCAACCGAGACACGAAGGAACCTCCGCCACAGCGAACAAAGTGAGCGAGGAGGAAAAGTTCCGGAGGGGCTGCGGTTGATTCAGGTAGGGATGAGGAGCAGACTAAAGAAATAAACCAAACAGCATGTATCTTTGTTGTCAGAAAATATAAAAGCAAGTAATAAAAAATGGATAAGAACAGAATTGAGAAGGCATTGGCAAGAGTGATACATCCGGTTAAGGACAAGGACCTTATAACTCTTGAGATGATTGAGGATATTAAGATTGAAGAGGGGAGGATAAGGTTTAAACTGGTTTTTCCTTCGCCTGATCCGCTGGCATCATCGCTTAAAAAGAGCTGCGAAGAGGAGATCAGGAGAGAGTATCCGGATCCGGACTTCAAAATTTCTATAATGGAGTTGGTGCGGGAGCGCAAAATTCAGAAGAGACTTAACCTTGAGTTGGGACAGGAGGCAATTGCAAATGTGGGACACATTATTGCAATAGCTTCGGGAAAAGGGGGAGTGGGAAAGTCCACAGTTGCTGTTAATTTGGCGGTGGCGCTTGCCAAAGAGGGATACAGAGTGGGACTTACTGATGCCGATGTATATGGCCCTTCAGTACCTAAGATGACCGATACAGAGTTTGAGAAGCCGCTTGTGGACGATTCCGGCGGTAAGGATATGATCATACCCATTGAAAAATATGGTGTAAAATGGATGTCTATCGGATATTTCTCGCCTCCTGCCCAACCGCTTATATGGAGAGGTCCAATGGCGAGCAATGCTCTTAAACAGATGATTCTTCAGGTAAAATGGGGAGAGCTTGACTTTCTTCTGATTGACCTTCCTCCCGGAACCGGAGACATTCATATTTCACTTGTCCATGACATTCCTCTGTCAGGTGCAATTATAGTTAGTACGCCCCAGGCTGTTGCCCTTGCAGATGTTGAAAAGGGGGTAAATATGTTCCGTCAGAAAGATATTAATAAGCCGATTCTTGGACTTGTAGAGAATATGGCCTGGTTTACACCGGAGGAGCTTCCTGATAATAAGTATTATATATTTGGGAAAGAGGGGGGAAAGAGAATGGCTCTTAAATTTGATATCCCATTGCTGGGACAGATTCCAATCGTTCAAAGCATAAGGGAGAGCGGAGATATTGGCGAACCAATTACTCTTACAGACGAGAGCCGTCCGGATACAATTGCATTCCGTAAACTGGCAAAAAATCTGTTAAAGGAGCTGGAGTAAACCGCAGAGAAGGGAGGTTAGAGGTGTTTGTATTTTTCAACCCTCTCCTTCCATCTTTCACGGGCATATTGCTGCATATCTGCGGCAACATCTCTCTCATCCATTATTTCAAGACCCAGAATGGTCTCAATTATATCTTCGAGTGTCACTATCCCTTCAAATCCCCCGTACTCATCCACAATAAGGGATATATGAGTCTTCTCAGCAAGAAGCCTCTCCCATAAAACCGTTAATGGTTGCATATTGGGGGCTACCAATATTGGCTTTTTTATCTGACCAAGAGTAATATCGAATCTGTCATTTGCAAGATTTTCAAATACATCTTGTCTGTAAACAAAACCTGTAATGTTCTCCATATTTCCTGAATAGACAGGAATCCTTGAGAAGTGGAGATAGTGCTTGTTGAGAGGGAATTCACTCATATTCATCTCTTCCGGAGCAGTGGCAACCACAACCCGCGGGGTCATCACATCCTCGGCTTTGACGCTCCTCAGCTTAATAAGATTCTGTATAATTCTGTTCTCTGTGGTTTCGAATGTGCCCTCCTCTGTACCAATGTCAACCATAGCACTCACCTCTTCACGGCTGACTGTAGTCTCCTCTTTTGATTTGCTGGAGATAAGCCTGGTCATGTATTCAGAAATAATTACAAGTGGCCAGGTAAGATAAATCATCCACTGAATTATTACTCCCGATGACATAGCCAGCTGTTTCCAGTAATGTGCACCTACCGTCTTGGGTAATATTTCAGACAGGATAAGGATAAGCAGGGTAAGTAGAGCAGATATTAAACCAAAATAGGCCTCGCCAAATATTGCAACTGCCTGCGCTCCCACTCCTGCTGCACCCACTGTGTGGGCAACCGTGTTCAGAGTCAGGATGGCAGAAATGGGCCTGTCAATGTTATTCTTAAGTTTTTTAAATAGAGCAGCAGATTTTATCCCCTGATTCTCCTTCATGTTAATAAACGAAACAGGGGTGGAGAGAAGTACTGCCTCCATTACCGAGCAGAGAAAAGAGACACCAAGCGCAAGAAAAAGATAGGTAAGTAATAAACCCATATATAAATTTTATAATTCCGATTAAAGCTTTACCCTCATTTTGGCCAGACGGGGATCAATCATATTTTGAGGAATGATACTTTTAATAGCAGCAACTATTGAGTTTAAAAGTTTCTCTTTTACAAAATCCATTCTGAATACCATTGATATCTCTCTTCTGGGCTCTTCTCCGGAGAAAGGTCTTACATTTTTTTGCTGCTCGTGAGAGAGCATAGGAAGGTGAAGCTCCGGGAATATTGTGAATCCTCCGTTCTCATCTACAACATTTATCAGCGTCTCAATACTGCCTGCCTCATACTGTTGATACGAATTGAGATTTCTGTGACAGATATTCAGAATCTGATCACGGAAACAGTGCCCCTCCTCCAGAATCCACATTCTTGAAAAATCGAGCTCAGATGCATTTATAAACTCCTTTGAGTAGAGTTCATCTGATGGCGAGATATAGGCAAGAAAACGCTCATAATAGAGGGGAACCTCAAGAATATCCGGATCTGAGAGAGGTGTAGCAACAATTGCCAGCTCAATCTCCGCACTCTTTAGTTTTTCAATAATGACAGATGTCTTCATTTCAGAGACCTTGCACCTTAAAGAAGGAAGCCTCCTCCTGAACTCTCCAAAGAGCTTTGGAAGAAGATAGGGGGCAACAGTAGGAATAATTGACATCTCCAGATCTCCCTGCAGACTCTCTCTTGATGAGTCTGCAATCTCCCTGAATTGCTTTATATTGTACAGAACAACACGAGCCTGAGTAATTATCATCTCCCCAATTTTATTAACACCAACAGGTGTTCGGGAGCGGTCGAAAATCTCAACCCCTATTTCATCCTCAAGTTTCTGAATCATCATTGAGAGTGTGGGCTGAGATACTCCACAGTGCTTTGCCGCCCTTGCAAAATGGCGGTGCTGGTCAACTGCTACAATGTACTCAAGCTGTTGTATATTCATTATCAGTTCTGTTTAGTAAGTGTGCTCTTAAGAAATAACTCATCCATCTGAGACTGATCAATCTTTCCCGGAGCATCAAGCATCATATCTCTGCCTGCATTGTTCTTAGGGAAGGCGATGAAGTCGCGGATAGTCTCCTGCCCTCCAAAGAGCGCGCAGAAACGGTCAAAGCCAAAAGCAATTCCACCGTGGGGAGGAGCTCCGTATTTAAATGCATTAATGATAAAGCTGAATTTGTAATCTGCCTCTTCATCAGTAAAACCAAGCACTTCAAACATTCTTTTCTGTACTGCCGAGTCATGGATTCGGATTGATCCGCCTCCTATCTCTGTTCCGTTAAGTACAAAGTCGTATGCGTTTGCTGCCACCTCTGCTATCTTACTCCTGTCACTGCTGTAGAACTTCTCCATATCCTCCGGCTTGGGTGAGGTAAATGGATGGTGCATAGCATAAAAGCGCTGAGTCTCCTCATCCCACTCAAGAAGAGGGAAGTCGTAAACCCAAAGAGGAGCATACTCACTGCTCTTTCTTAAGCCGAGTCTGTTACCCATTTCGATTCTAAGGGTTCCCAGAGCCTCCTGAGTCTTTTTCTTTGCTCCTGCAAGAATAAGTACAACATCTCCTGTTTTTGCCCCGGCAGCTTCAGCTAAAGCCTTTAGCTCATCCGGTGTGTAAAACTTGTCCACAGAAGACTTTATACCATCCTCAGCAACGCGAATATATACAAGCCCTTTAGCCCCAACCTGAGGACGCTTCACCCATTCGGTAATTTCATCAAGCTGTTTACGGGTATATGCTGCTCCTCCCTCAACTGCGATACCGCCTACATATTCGGCCTCATCAAAGACCACAAAGTTTTTCCCGCCGGTAAGATGTTTTAGCTCGGCAATCCTCATACCAAAGCGGATATCAGGCTTGTCAGAGCCGTAGAATTTCATCGCATCTGCATAAGACATCCTTGGGAAATCACCCTCCATCTCACGACCAAGAACATTTTTGAAAAGAGATTTGATCAACCCTTCAAATGTGTTAAGAATATCCTCTCTCTCAACAAAGGCCATCTCGCAGTCAATCTGAGTAAATTCAGGCTGACGGTCTGCACGAAGATCCTCATCTCTGAAGCAGCGAACAATTTGAAAATATCTGTCATAGCCTGCAACCATAAGAAGTTGCTTGAATGTCTGCGGGCTCTGTGGCAGAGCATAGAATTCACCGGGATTCATCCTTGAAGGGACAACAAAGTCACGGGCTCCCTCAGGGGTAGATTTGATAAGCACAGGAGTTTCTATCTCCATAAAACCGATACTATCCAGAAACTTACGAGTCTCCTGGCCCATTTTATGCCTCAACTCAAGTGCCCTTTTCAGAGGATTTCTGCGAAGGTCCAGGTATCTGAATTTTGCACGAATCTCTTCTCCGCCGTCTGTATCATCCTCAATTGTAAAGGGTGGTGTCACAGAACTGTTGAGCACCTTTATGTCAGAAATTTTTATCTCAATATCACCTGTTGATATCCTTGGATTCTTACTACTTCTCTCCGTCACAACTCCCTTTGCCTGAATAACAAACTCTCTTCCAAGCTTTTCTGCAACAAGGTTAAGGTCATGACTCACACTGTCATCAACAACAAGTTGAGTAATACCATATCTGTCACGAAGGTCAATGAAACTCATCCCCCCCATTTTCCGAATTCTCTGAACCCATCCGGCCAGAGTAACATCCTGTCCGGCGTGAGAAATACGCAACTCCCCGCAAGTGTGTGTTCTGTACATATTTAACGAATTAGTTTAATCTATATTAGCGGCACAAATATAGTTAAAAGATATTATGGTTATCTCTCTATTTTGCCGGAGCATACTTAAGTGCTTCAGGTATTACTGCCAGTATATTCTGAATTCTCTTTTCGTCCGAAGGGTGTGTGCTGAAGAATTCAGGCATTTTGCTCCCTCCCTGACTCATCTTCTGCCAGAATCCGGGTGCCACATTAACATCGTAGCCGGCCATAGCCATAATTATAAGGCCAAGCTTGTCTGCCTCATATTCGTGCCTCCTTGAATAAGGCAGGAGAACACCCAACTGACTTCCCACATTAAAGGCCAGACCAAATATAGCCTGGGTTTTCTGACTCTCCGTTCCAACAAATTGAGACAGAGCCTGGCCTGCAACACCTACAAGTGCCTCCTGGCTCATTCTCTCATTGCCGTGTTTTGCCAGGGCATGAGCAATTTCGTGTCCCATTACAACAGCAACCAAATCCGGAGTATTGGTAATTTTCAAGATTCCTTCGTAGAATACGATATTACCATTAGGCAGACAGAATGCATTAACCTGGTCGCTTTTGACAACATCAAACTGCCATCTGATTCCCTCGAGCTCTCTTTCCAGACCATTCTGTTTAAGATAGTTTGCTACCGCTCCTGTAATTCTCTCTCCTACCTCCCTTACCATTTTTACATTTCTTTGGTCTGAAGAAATTGTTGATTTTGCCATCAAATCAATATAGGCCTGATTTGAGAGTGATGTTATCTGTCCCTGATCATACAGCAGAACCTGATTTCTTCCTGTAATGAGAACCTTGCTGCAGCTTCCCGCCAGAATTGCAGTAAAAACAGTTAATACTATTATTGTAAAGATCTTTTTCATAATTCTTTGTTTTAATGATTATTTACAAATATAACTCAATTAAACATTGATCCCAGATAAACAAAAAGGGTAATTAGTAAGGCACCTATAAGATTTATCATAAGTCCGGTTTTTGCCATTGTCTTTACCGACACTCTGCCGGTCCCAAATATTATTGCATTGGGAGGAGTTGCCACAGGCATCATAAATGCCATCGAGGCCGATATTGTTGCAGGAATCATAAGCATTAAGGGGTTTAAACCGGTTGTCACAGCTATACCGGCCAGAATGGGCAGCATCATCTCTGTTATAGCTGTATTGGATGTAAGCTCCGTCAGGAAAGTCATAATCAGACTAATGATAAGTATCACAATAAAAGGGTGTAATGAGGCTACTCCCGCAAAATGGCTCCCAACCCACAGAGAGAGGCCACTCTCTTTAAACCCTGTGGCCAGAGCAAACCCTCCTCCAAAAAGAAGAAGAATACTCCATGGCAATTTTACGGCACTCTCCCAGTCCATAATCATACCCCTTTTTCCTGTAGATGGGAGCCCCCCTTTTCCAGCGGGGATAATAAATAGCATTATGGCCATAAATATTGCAACAGTGCCATCGTTAATATATTTAGACTCCGGAAAAAATCCCGACCACCCGGGCAGGATAAACCCTCCCAATTCAATATCGGCTCTGAAAATCCATAATAAAGCAAGCAGAGAAAATATTACAAATACAATTTTTTGTTCTCTTGTGGTACTCCCCATCTCCTTTAACTTTATATGAAAAATATCTCTTTCTACCTCCCTCCATTCTCCCTTAGCAGGACGGAAAACGAAATAGAGATAGATCCAGATAAAAGCAGCAATTGAGAGAGCCAAGGGAAGGGCAAAAATTAACCATTTGTAAAAAGAGACCTCCGGAAGTTCAGGAAAATAAATATGAAATATCCTGGCGAATGAGAGGTTAGGTGGTGTCCCTACGAGTGTGGCCACTCCGCCAACTGAGGAGCTGTATGCAACTCCAAGCAGAATAGCAATTGAAAAGCGGCCGGAACCTCTCCCCTCCATAAGTTTATCCAGCTGAAATATTATTGCCATTGCAATGGGCAGCATCATCATTGCAGTTGCTGTATTAGAGATCCACATAGAGAGGAAAAAAGAGGCTGCCATAAACCCCAGAAGGATTCTTGACGGACTAACACCTGTTATACACAGAATCTTATAAGCTATTCTTTTGTGAAGCTCCCACCTCTCCATAGCCAGAGCCACCAGAAAACCTCCCATAAAGAGGAATATTGTATCATTAAAATATGTTGCCGACACAGCCTTGCCATCCATAATCCCCAGGATGGGAAAGAGCGCAACAGGCAACAGAGAGGTTACGGCAAGAGGGAGAGCCTCGGTTATCCACCATGTTGCCATAAGAATTGCGACAGCCAGTGTGGCGGTCACCTTTGGGTTTTCCGGGTCAATGTCTCCAAACAAGAGCAGGAGCAGTGCCAGCACCGGAACAACTATAAAACTTAAAATTTGTTTGAGTCTCAATTGGTTTGTCAATCTTCTTCAAATATACAGGAATTTCAAAAATAATATTCATATATTTGCAGTGAAATGGTAGTATTTATTTGCTTACTGCAAATGAAACTTTAAAATGGGAATCAGGTTTAAATCCTGAGCTATACCCGTAGCCGTAAGTTCATTTTATGTTTTTCGAACTCTTTGACCACTGAGAGAATCAGGAAATATCACCTGAGAGTACTTGGGAAGGTCTCGAAAAACTGAACAAGCCGGAAGACCTGCCATAAAAAATATTATTTGTAAAACTTCGGGAATAAAGTTTTTACGGGCAATCTTTTTTATTGCACCCTTATTCCTGTTTAAACATTCAGTCTCTATGAGAGCCTTTATCTCCTGGAGTGGTGGCAAAGATTGTACTCTTGCACTACATCATTTTTTAAGCAATCCTCAAAATAAGGCCTGCTATCTTGTCCACTTTCAAACAGAAGAATCCGGGATTTCAAAACATCACAGATTTGGTAAAGATGTATTTGATATGCAATCTGACTCCCTGGATATCCCACTGCTCTATGAGGAGGTTACCGCTATGGGATACGAACACCATCTTAAGAGAATAATTGACAGATGCAAGTCAGAAGGGATTTATGCAGGAGTCTTTGGAGATATATTTCTGGAGGAGCACAGGGCCTGGATTGAGAGGATCTGTAAGGAGAGTAATATTACCGCTCTTTTCCCATTATGGGGAATGAATACATTATCTGCAGTCCGGGAGTTCTGTAATTTAGGATACAAAGCAAGAGTTACCGGGACCAGAGAGGAGGAAGAGTTTTTGCCGCTTAAAGGGATGGATATTAATAACGAGTTCATCCAAAAGATTCAGACAATTGAAGGTGCTGATCCATGCGGCGAAAAGGGAGAGTATCATACTATGGCTTATGACGGACCTCTTTTCAAAAAGATAATCTCAATAATTGCTATACTTTTGTTGTTGTTGCCGGGCATTAAACTATCTGCGGAAAATTTCAGAAGAATTATCTCTCTTACCCCATCTGTTACACAAAGCATATACTATTTAGGAGCCCGGGAGGCTCTTGTTGGTTGTACCAGTTATTGTCATATTGCAAAAAAAGATGGAGTAGAAATTGTCTCTTCTGCAATCAAACCAAATCTGGAAAAAATAGCAGCATTAAAACCAGATCTTGTTCTTGCATCCGGGATGATTTCTGAAAGAGATATTAATACCCTTAAAAGGCTTGGGATAAAGGTAGAAATTCTCTCAACACCTAAGTCATATGAAGAGATTTGTACCCAGTTTGCTGCAATAGGGAAATTAACCGGCAAAGAGCATGAAGCAAATCAAATAATCAAAAATTCCAGAGAGAGAGTCAATTCAGTTTACACAAAAATGAGGGCATCTGGAAAGAGGGACAGATTTTTTATTCAGATTGGAGCTGCACCCATCTATACTGTAATACCACACACATTTATGGATGATTATATTAAATTTTCATATGGAGAAAACATTGCTTGTGACCTGAAAAGTGGAACCATAGGAAGAGAGTTTGTTGTAGCAAGAGACCCTGACTACATTTTTATAGTCACTATGGGAATTGTTGGAAAAAACGAGGAGAGTGCGTGGAGAGGCTTTAAGAATTTAAAAGCTGTACGAAAAAATAAAATATTTATACTGGAATCTGAACAGGCATGTCAGCCAACTCCTGTGACTTTCGCAGAGACACTGGAAATTATTAATAAATACATATCAGAAAAATGAAGACAAAGGGATTAATTCATGTATATACCGGAGATGGAAAGGGTAAAACCACCTCTGCAATAGGTCTGGCAGCCAGAGCTCTAGGTGGAGGAATGAAAGTTTGTTATGTATCATTCCATAAACGCCCTGAACTTTATGGATATACAGAAATGGACAGTTTAAGGAAACTGGGGGCAACTGTCATGAATTTTGCCAAGGGTCATCCCCACCTGGACCAAAGCATAGATTCTGAAGAACTCTCAAATGAGGTCAAGAATGGGCTTAATCATATATCAAATTTGATCTCCAAAGAGAAATATGACCTGCTTATACTTGACGAAATAATAATATCAGTAAGAGATAAATATCTTAATGAGGAGGAGTTGATCTCATTTATTAAGGAGAAGCCGGAGGGGCTTGAACTGGTAATAACAGGCAGATCCGCAACTGATAATATGATTGAGATGGCAGACTATGTTAGTTTCATTAAGAAAATAAAACACCCTTACGATAATGGAATTACAAGCCGTAAAGGCATTGAGTATTAAAACAGGAAAAATTGCTCTCCTTATTGCTTTATTGTTTTTTGCATCCCTTCTATCCCTGGGGACCGGGGAAATAAATATTTCATTTAATGAACTTCTTCATTTTATTAATAATGAAGGATCTGTTTATTATGAGGTTCTTCACAATATAAGAATTCCCAGAACGCTTCTTGCAATTGCAACCGGAGGAGCATTAGGATTGTCAGGTACAATACTTCAGGGAGTCTACCGGAATCCCTTAGTTGAACCATATACACTGGGTATTTCCGGAGGGGCATCTCTGGGTATAACGATTGTTATCGTCACAGGTATTAACGCAACCGGCATAGTATCATTACCTCTTGCCGGCTTTTCCGGAGCACTTGTGACAATTTTTCTGGTATACTTTCTTAGCTACAGGAGAGAGGGTATAAATATTACAAAAATGCTTCTTACAGGAGTTATGATAAGCTTTATCTCAGCCTCTGCTGTTATGTTCCTGATGTCAATCACTGCTGTTGAGAACATCCACGGGATAGTCTTCTGGACAATGGGCTCTCTTAATGAATCAGATCCGTTTATGGTTTATGGAATGCTGACTATATCAATTTTGGGCCTCCTCTTGTCATACCTCTTTGTATCTCCTCTAAATGCATTAAGGCTGGGAGAATCAGCAGCAAGATCTCTTGGAGTTAACACAAAATTGACAATATGTATTCTCTTCCTGATAACATCACTGCTGACAGGAAGCGCAATTGCAGTTTCCGGTGTGATAGGATTTGTAGGGCTTGTCATTCCTCACATTTCCAGGCTAATAGCAGGCACAAATTACAGAACTCTTCTTATTATCTCATTTTTGTCCGGAAGTGTATTTATGCTCCTCTGTGATATGCTTGCGAGAACACTGGTCTTTCCAAACGAGCTCCCTATAGGAGTTATAACAGGTATTTTTGGTGGTATAACATTTATTGCACTCATATGGATAAAAAAGAGTACTTGATAATTAAGAACCTCACCTGTGGGTATATGGGTGGATTTAAACTTGAACCTGTCAATTTAGTATTGAAAAGGGGATGTTTTGCAGGTGTTATTGGATGTAACGGATCCGGAAAAAGTACCCTTTTCAAAGGACTCTCAGGCGAGTTAAATCTTTCAGGAGGAGAAATTCTCCTTGATGGTATTAGTTTATCAAAACTCTCACTTAAAGAGAGGGCAAGGAGGGTCGCTCTTGTTCCACAGTTTATTGAAAAAAGTCCCATAACGGTAGAGGAGTATGTTCTTATGGGACGAATGCCGTACCAGAGGCTCTTTCAATATTCAGAGTCAAAAGAGGATATTGAAATAACTAAAGAGAGCCTTGAACAGACAGGGATATTTCACCTTAGGAAGAAGAGGGTGACAGAGATCAGCGGAGGAGAGCAGCAGATGACAGCTATTGCATGCGCACTTAATCAAAAACCGGGACTTATGCTTTTAGATGAACCCACCTCCCATCTTGATATCAAGTTCCAGTCTAAAATCATGAATCTTCTTCAGCGGTTAAATGAGGAGGATAGACTCACTGTAATTATGATAATACACGACCTTAATCTTGCAGGAGAGTACTGTGATCACCTTTCACTAATAAAAGAGGGTAAAATAATTATACAGGGGAGTCCGGAAGAGGTGCTTACATACACGAACATTGAGCTTGCGTATAGTTCTGTAGTTGTTGAGAGCAGGAATCCTGTATCAGGCAAACCGGCAATATTTCAAGTATCAGAAAAGTTTTCCGGGAGGGGGATATCATGAGAGTAGTACTGGTAAGACATGGAGAAACAGTAGAGAACAGAGAGGGAATCTGCCAGGGACAAAGCGAAGGGAGGCTGAGCGAGCTTGGAGTATTACAGGCCTGGCTTACGGCCGGAGAGCTAAAAAACACAAATATTGATCTCTGCATTTCCAGTGATTTAAAAAGAGCGATTGAGACTGCAGAGATTATTTTAACCGGAAGAGATATCTATATAGATAAAGAGCCCTCCCTCAGAGAGAGAAATTATGGAAAACTTCAGGGAAGACATTTTTCTGACTTTTCAATTACTCCTGATCTGATGGAAAATATGGAGAGCGAAGAGGAGCTTAAAAATCGTGTAAGCTTTATTGTAAGATTACTAAAGAGGTCTCCTCTGTCCAGCAATGTTTTAATTGTCAGTCATGGAATAACATTAAGAATCCTGATACTCTCACTTATTGAAAATAGTGAGAAGTGTGATTTAGTCAATTCTGAAAAAATTGATAACTGTTCAATTACAATTTTAGAAAGAGATGACTCGGGTCATTTCACCATAAAAGAGTTCAATAATACAAACCACTTAAAAACTAACTGCCTATGACAATTTAACAAAAAGCCTTAAATCAAAAAATGTCGACACAATGGAATCCGGTAATCTTATTGTATAGAAAAGCCGGAGCTGTACCCGCAGCCGTATGTCATTTAATACTTCTGAAGCACATAAGCCACTGTCCTATAGGATGGGAAGGCGTCAGAAGCAAGACAAGCCGGAAGACCTGTCGCCAAGAACCATCGCTTTCGGGAAAAAAGGCACTCGAGAGTTTATGGTTAAGCATAAACGTTTAACTAATAACTTTTTACAATAATGAATTTTAAAACATTTACAGGAGCTGTAATTATGCTCCTTCCCCTTGGAGCATTCGCACAAGCAGAGCCAATTGATACTACAAAAAATTATGAAATTGAAAAGGCTGTGGTCACAGCCTCTAGAATGCAACTTCCTCTTAAAAGCATTCCCCAGAAGGTGGAGATTTTAGATAAATCCATAATAAATAAAAGCCCTAATGAAAATCTTGGTGAAATTCTGAAGAGAAGGACAAATCTGGATATTATTCAATACCCGGGTGCAATGACAACAGTAGGACTCAGAGGGTTTCCTGCAACAGCACACTCAAGAAACTACACTCTTATTCTAATTGACGGCCTGCCCGCCGGCACAAATAATCTTGCCACAATTCCCTCCGATTTTATTGAAAAGGTGGAGATTGTTAAAGGGCCATACTCTGTTATGTATGGATCCGATGCAATGGGAGGGGTAATTAATATCATTTCTAAAAAACCGGCAAAAGAGGCTCAGGGTGGAGCATCTGTTGGAGCAGGTAATTTTGGTCAAACTCATTTCAGCGGATATGCAAGCGGAGGCGTAACTGACAAGCTGCTCCTCTCAATTTCATACAGCAGAATGGAACAAACAGCAGATTACCAGATTGGTTCAAAAAACATTCTGGGGATTACTGAGACCGAAAAGAATATCCTGGACAAAAAATCATATGGAGATATTATGGAGAATTCAAAATTCCGGATAAGTCAGTTTAATGGAAAAATTGAATACAACATTAATAATAAGGTTAAGGCTGGTATATTTTCATCATTGATGCTATCAAATGATATTGAGACTCCCGGAAACTACTGGCATAGTTACGGGAAATCAAAAAAAGAGATTACCAGATTCTCAAACTATGGAGAGATAAGCTATTCAGAGAAGAATAACCTTCTGCTGGTCTCTCCCTACTCAAGTATCCAGAACGAATCAAACTATAACAATAATGAGAATGAGGCCTTCATTAATTCAAAAGAACAGATAAGACAATCTGGAATAAAGATTGGCAATACTCACACCTGGGGTAGATTCAAATGGCTCGCGGGTCTTGATTATGATTTGTATGATGTCAAATCTGAAAGATTCTCATCAAAAATCACTCCTGCAAACCCATACAGACCAGACCATTCCAGAGGCTCACTCTCTCTTTTCACACAACTGGCATACTCCTATAACAAGCTGTTTGTCAGCGCAGGAGGACGATTCAACAACATCACATATATCCTCCGGGAAAATAAGTTGCTGGGAAGTGAAAAGAAGAACTCAAATTACAATAATTTCAATCCATCATTGGGAGTCAAATTTGAGGCTCTACCCTGGATGATAATCAAGGGGAGCTTTGGAAGTGCTTTTTATGTTCCTGATGCTTATAAAAGCGCCGGTGTATATATGATTGGCAAGAAGAAATATGTAGGAAACCCTGATCTTAAACCTGAAAGTACCTCTTCATTTGACTTTGGTATCAACTTAGGGAAAGCACCTCTGCTAAATGTTGATGTAACATATTTCCAAAATTTTTACCAGAATAAGATTGTTAATGATAACAGTCAAAAAGATGTTACTACTTATAAAAATGCCTCAAACGGAAATATGAGCGGGATAGAGTTTATGGCTTCGTCAAATATTGCATCTCTGTGGACAAAAGGCTCCAGACTTGAGTTTTACGGAGGGCTGACATGGTTTATTAATAACACATTTGAGGATGTCATAACAAAACAGACCCTTTATACAAGAGATGTTACAGCAAATTTTGGGATAGTTTATGACAACTACAAAGGCTTTGAAGCAGGTATAAACAGCAGGTACTCCGGCCACAGACTAGAAAATGACTGGATGACATGGGACAATCTCAGGCCAGATATTAAGTCTGTGCACTATTATACCAAAGGTGGATATACAGAGAGTGATCAAATTTTAAGACACCCTTCCAGTTTGATTTTTGACGCTTATGCATATTACACAATAGGCGGTAAATTCAGAGTAGGAATTACAGCATCCAATCTTCTTGATGAAAATTACACAGAGAAAGATGGTTACAATATGCCGGGCAGGTCTGTAATGGGTAACATAAGTGTAAGATTCTGAGAAATGAGAGAGATAATCTTTATTACCGGAGGCCAAAGGTCCGGTAAAAGCAGTTTTGCACAGGGATTGGCGGAGAGTTACTCCGCCCGTCCCTGTTATCTTGCCACAGCCAGAATCTGGGATGATGAATTTAAACAAAGGATCGAGAGACATCAGCGGGACAGAGGAGAGATGTGGCAAACAATTGAAGTTGAGAAGAGGATTGGAGATGTAAAAATGGAGGGAGAGGCCATTCTGCTGGACTGCATTACACTTTGGCTGACAAATATATACAGCGACAACAACTTTAATGCTGAACTTTCGCTTGAAGAGGCAAAAAGGGAGTGGAATAAGTTCACTTCTCAGGAATCCACGCTAATTGTGGTTAGCAATGAAATTGGAATGTCTCTGCACGGAGCCGACAAGTGCAGCAGAGATTTTACGGATCTTCAGGGATGGATGAATCAGCATATTGCAAAAAGTGCGGACAAAGTCATTTTAATGATTTCCGGAGTCCCTGTAACAATCAAAAATAATTGACCAAATTCTAAAAGATATTTCATGGAAAAAGAGATAATTGAAAAAATTAATAGCCGTACAAAACCATTAGGATCGTTAGGGCGACTTGAGGAGATTGCATTTAAAATTGGGATGATTCAGGGTAGAGTAAATCCTGAACTAAAAAATCCTGTAATTCTGGTCTTTGCGGCGGATCATGGTATTTCAGAAGAGGGTGTTAGCCCCTTCCCAAAAGAGATTACCCATCAGATGGTAATGAATTTTACCCGGGGGGGTGCAGGTATAAATGTCTTTACAAAACAACACGGAATTGGCCTGAAGGTAATTGACTCCGGGGTTGATTATGACTTCCCGGAAGGGGCTGGTATTATTGATGCAAAACTAGCCAGAGGTACCAATAATATGCTAAAAGAGCCGGCGATGAGTGTTGAGTTGTGCCGGGAAGCAATAAAGAGAGGGAGGGAGTTTACCCGATCAGAGTTTGAAAATGGATGCAATGTAATTGGATTTGGAGAAATGGGCATTGGAAATACATCATCGGCATCGCTGCTGCTTCATAAACTGGGCGGTTACCCCCTGGAACAATGTGTGGGAAGAGGGGCCGGACACGATGAAGAAGGGGTTAAAAAGAAACTTGAAACACTTTCTAAAGTATCTAAAAAATATAACCCTCCGGGAGTTGAAGAAATATTATCCACATTTGGGGGATTGGAGATTGCGATGATGTGCGGGGCAATTCTTGAGGCAAAAAGACTTAATATGTTGATTCTTGCAGATGGATTTATCGCAACCTCAGCATTTCTGACTGCTATAAAAATGGATCCCGGGGTATATGAAAACACCATTTTTTGCCATACATCCGGAGAGAAAGGACATACATTAATGCTGCAGCATCTTAAGGCCGAGCCTTTGTTGAACCTTGGCTTGAGGCTGGGAGAGGGAACGGGAGCTGCTATAGCTTACCCTCTGATTAAGTCTGCTCTGCATTTTCTCAATGAAATGGCCGGATTTGACGAGTTATGAAAAAAGAGCTAAACCTGCTGTTTAATGCACTACTCTTCTATACCCGTATTCCTGTCCCGTTTAAGGTAGATTTCTCCAGAGAGGTTCTTACAAAATCCTTCCGTTACTTTCCTTTAGCAGGAGTAATTGCAGGATCTTCCGGGATATTTGTCTACTTTTTGGCTTCGTATGTTTTCACACACCCTGTGGCAGTAATGGCTGCATTCATTACCCTTATTATTACAACAGGAGCAATGCACGAGGATGGACTGGCAGATTTTCTGGATGGATATGGCGGAGGTGCAGACAGGGATAGCATCTTAAGGATAATGAAGGAGAGTACAATTGGGGTTTATGGGGTTATTGGCACAGTATCAAACATTATTTTAAAATTTTTGGTTCTATGCTCATTCCCCCATCAACTCTTTATTACTGCTTTTATTAGCGCACAAGCTATCAGCAGGATAGGTCCTGTTTACCTTGTAAACACATCTGTGTATGCAAGAGATGAAAAAAGTAAAGCTGACCATACCAGACACAAAACAGATAAAACAACAACTGTTATTGCAACTCTGATTGCTCTGCTTCCTCTGCTTCTGTTCAATCCAATTTTTTCTGTTGCCTACCTGGTTTTCTTCACAATAATGTTTATATCATTCAGAAGATACCTTCATAAAAGGACCGGCGGTTTTACAGGAGACACCCTTGGCGCACTTCAACAGTTAAGTGAACTGCTTTTTTACCTGACTCTTGCAGCCTCAATAAATTTATTGACATAATGGATGTAAAAGGGATAATTTACCTTATAAGACACACTAAAACGGTTGCTGAGGAGGGTATATGCTACGGCAGACTTGATCTGACAACAGCCGGATGCTTTGATGAACAGGCATCTATTATCAGAAGGAAGATGGAGGGAGTGCCTGTTGGTAAAATATACTCCAGCCCTCTAAGGAGATGCAAACAACTGGCCCATACCATAGGAAAAAAAGTAATCTGTGATAATAGAATTGCAGAGATGGATTTTGGCGATTGGGAGGGACTATCATGGAATGAGATATTTCTCAGAGAGGATGGGAAGAGATGGTTTGCAGATTACCTAAATGTAAGATGCCCGGGTGGAGAGTCTTTCAGGGACCTCTGTAAACGGGTAAAATTATTTGCAGAGGAGATTCCTCTTGATGCAAAATCTACTGTAATAGTTACCCATTCAGGGGTGATTCGCTCATTCCTTGCTGCTATGGATATTCTCCCAGAGGAGGAAATTTTTACTGTAGATATTGCATATGGCCAAATTGTTAAAATTGAAAACAGAGAATTTGAACTTATATGAAAATAGAGAGATTAAGACCCATAATGTTCGCTGGAACAGGTTCTGATGTAGGTAAATCAATTATAAACACAGCGTTTTGCAGAATCCTTCTTCAGGATGGATACTCACCTGCCCCATTTAAAGCACAGAATATGTCGCTTAACAGTTATGCCACAAAAGACCAGCTGGAAATTGGCAGAGCTCAGGCTGTCCAGGCAGAGGCCTGCGGTATTGAATGCACTGCAGATATGAATCCAATACTTTTAAAGCCTACAAGCCATACCTGCTCGCAGGTTGTACTAAACGGAAAACCTTCCGGAAATAAAAATGCTGCAGAATATTTTTCCGGGGCCGGCGGAGAGGAGTTGTTTAAAGCGGTGACAAAAGCTTACGACAACCTTGCCAATACATATAATCCAATTGTACTTGAGGGAGCAGGGAGTATTTCAGAATTAAATCTTAAAAGCCGGGACATAGTAAATATGAGAATGGCGCTTTACAGCAAAGCTGCCGTATATCTTGTTGCAGATATTGACAGAGGTGGAGTATTCGCAAGTGTATATGGTTCAATTATGCTACTGCCTCAAGAGGAACGCACTTTGATCAAAGGGATAATAATAAATAAATTCAGAGGGGATATTAACCTTTTTAAGGAGGGAAGCAGAATGATAGAGGAGCTCACCGGTATTCCGGTAGTGGGCGTTCTGCCGTGGTTTGACGATATTGAGATTGATCAGGAGGACTCAGTTATTCTGGAAAGAAGAGTGGCAAAAATAGATGCGGACAAGGTTACTATAGCTGTCGTACATCTCAGGCATATGTCAAATTTCACTGATTTTGGACCTCTTGAACAATTAAGTAATATCAATCTGGTTTACACAAGAGATCCGGCTGTTATTGAAGAGGCTGATATTGTAATTATCCCCGGCTCAAAGAACACAATTGAGGATCTCAACAATCTTAGAAAAAGTTCGCTTGCAGGTTCATTACTAAGGCGTCACAAAGCAGGTAAATCAATATACGGAATATGCGGCGGATTCCAGATTATGGGTAAATGGATATATGACCCCAACCACATTGAGGGAGATATTGAAGCGGCCCCGGGGCTGGGAATCTTCCCGGTTGAAACAACACTCTTACCAGGAAAAAGAAGCCGTCGCTGCAGTTTTACCCTGATAAATTCAAATGGCTGCGGTGATGGATATGAGATACACTCCGGGGAGACATCCACGGATAACCCATTCGCTACTCTTGACACAGGAGAGGCAGATGGATACTATCTTAATTCAAAGACATGGGGAACATACATTCATGGAATATTCGACAATCCATCTATCGTCTCTCTTATTCTAGACGACTTAAATATTAAGAATCCCGCAACCATGGAAAAGAGGGAATCAAAAGAGGATAACTATAATAAACTTGCAAAGTGGTTCCGGGATAATTCCAATATAAGTTACATATATGATACTTTGAGAAAATGATAAAAGGACACGGCAACAATCCCTACGAAATAAAAACTCCAATAAAAATAGATTTTAGTTCAAATATTGCCTTCAATAATAAGTCTGCTGCCATTTTTAATCATATAAAAGAGGAGATTTCCTGCCTTGGAAACTACCCGGATCCTGAGGCTACAGAACTAAAGGAGAAGATTGCAATACATAATAACCTATCACCCCATACTATCCTGATAACAAATGGCTCTGCAGAGGCATTTTATATAGTTGCTCATTTAACAGCAGCCTCACATTCAGCAATCTGTATTCCCTCTTTTGCCGAGTACGAGGATGCTTGCCGGTGTTATTGTCATAAAATTGAATATATCCACTATCATAAAATTGAATCAGAGGAACTTTCCGGCTTTGATACTTTCTGGATAGGTAATCCTAATAACCCGGATGGATGGATAACCCCTCCCGAGGCAATATATCGGCTTTGCCGGAAATACCCAAAAACATTGTTTGTTCTAGACGAGGCATATATAGAATTATGCAATGAAAAGGTTGTGTTTTCCGGAGAGGATGGAATCCCGGATAATCTGATTATTATCCGGTCACTAACTAAATCTTTTGGAATACCCGGACTTAGACTGGGGTACATAATTGCACAAAAGGAGATTATCAATAGTATGGAAAATAATCGGCCTCCCTGGAGCGTAAACTCTCTTGCATTAAAGGCAGGCTCATTTATTATTGACAATTATATAAATCTTATGCCCGATATAAACGAGCTCTGTGAGGAGTCTCTCCTTTTGCAAAAAAGTTTATCTGGTATCGAAGGAATAGTAGTTACGCCATCAAAGTGCAACTTCTTTCTGGCTCATTCCAGTAAAATAACTTCACATATACTTAAGAAGAGGTTAATTGAGAATTGTGGAATATTGATAAGAGATGCGTCAAATTTCAGAGGTCTATCTGCCAGCCACTTCAGAATAGCCGCTCAGGATAGGAGGAACAATATAGAACTTATAAAAGCAATAAGGGAGGTATTATAGATGTCTTTAAACAACCCTGATTTTATTTTGATTCTGACACTGGTATCGGGTGCAGTTCTTGATACCATTTTTGGAGATCCAATATGGCTTCCACACCCTGTCCGATTATTCGGAGTTACTATTGGGTGGTTAGACAAAGCTCTTAACAGAGGAGTTATGCGGTTCTACAAAGGGTTAATCATGACTCTTATGCTTGTTTCTGCAGTGTGGATCATTATTTATCTCACCATTCTGACTCTGGAGCCCTATCCTGTTATTTCAATTATAATCACCTCAATATTCGTTTTTTTTGGACTTGGCAACAAATCTCTGATAGAGGAGGGGCTTAAAGTTGAGAGATTTATTGATAAAGGGGAAACAGAAAATGCCAGAAAACAGTTGGCAACAATAGTTGGAAGAGACACAAAGCAATTATCACCACAAAAAATGAGAATTGCAGTACTTGAAACACTCTCAGAGAATCTGAGCGATGGTGTAGTTGCCCCCCTCTTTTATTTCGCAATCGGCGGAGTCCCTCTTATGATGGCTTATAAAATGGTGAATACTCTTGACTCTATGGTAGGATATAAAAACGAAAGATATATCGATTTTGGGAAAGCTTCTGCTATTTTAGATGACATAGCAAACTTTGTCCCTTCCAGGCTGACAGCCTTAATGATAGCTATTTGCTCTGCCAGTAAACGATCATTTGAATTCATTTATAAATTTGGTAAAGCCCATGCAAGTCCCAACTCCGGATACCCTGAGGCAGCACTCGCCGGAACATTAAACTGCAGATTTGGAGGGGGGAGTTATTATAATGACATATTAGTGGACAAACCATTTATTGGAATAAATGACAGAGAAATTAACAAATCTGACATTAAGAGAGCTATCTATATTAACATTCGAGTGTTTATACTCTCAATTGCAATTATCTCTCTAATCTGTATATGGTGATTTGAGACAGAAGCAGAATAAATGAGACCAATATCATCCCTGTAATTAATCCCTGTATTTCATAAAGTGTAGCACCCATAAGTATAACTTTTCTGGAACTCTCAACTCCATACCACAGTGGATTTATAAATCTGGTGGCAGCAGCCCAGGCCGGCATTGAACTTAAATGAGAAAACATGGTGCTAAGCATAATAAGCAGTACAAGTGTGATTGTGAGAATATACACCGCTCTGAGCTGCGTTTTTGAAAAAGAGGCAATAAACATTGCCAATGCAAGAAGATCAAAAACAAAAAGAATCGATACTAAAAAGAGCGGTACAGTCTCCCCTTTTAGCGGAAGATCATAGACAAAAAAACAAAAGAGATAACAGATAATAATCTCTGCAAGGCAGAATATGGTAAAGAATACGAATTTACCCAGCAAATAGATCTTTCTGTCCATAAGAGTAGCTTTGAACTGCTCCTCAACGCCTGACTCTCTTTCGTTTACAATATTAAGAGTTAACAAAGCTGCACCCAAAATTGTAATAACCAATACTACCAGAGAAATCAGATAGTAATGTTTATACATTCTTCCTGAATTAAAAAGCGTTTGATAGACAACTCCCGGACTTTTATCCTGTATCATCTCATAAGACATGGCATAGAGAGAGGTCATAGCCCTTCTGGGAAAAGTCCCGTCTAAAATCAAATTATAACCTTCATCCGAACTCACAAAAATCATATCAAGCTCTCCCATCTCCATAGCATCTTCCGCACTCTCAATATTCTCATAGAAGATAGTCCTCTCAAACATAAAACTTGAAGCAACCCTCTCTGCAACAGTATCGCTTTGCATCTGATTATTGATATCACAAATTCCTGCTCTTAAACGGTACTCACCATCAAATGAAAGAGGAATTATTCCCAGCACAACAATCGGGCAAACAAGAACAAGAAACAGAAGAACCCTGTTTCGTATGAGTTGTAAAAACTCCTTTTTTATTGTAGCGATAAGAAGTCTCATTTTCTAAAAAAATTC
>JASDTD010000055.1:37201-55059 GCA_041441395.1 Bacteroidales bacterium
GTAAAAACTCCTTTTTTATTGTAGCGATAAGAAGTCTCATTTTCTAAAAAAATTCTTTTTTAAAAGATAAACGGATCCTGCATAAAACAGAAGAGATTGAAGTGCCAGTATTATAAAATATTTTGCATTTACATCAATAGAAGTAAGTCTGAAAACCACCCCTTTATAACCTTCAATAAACAATCTTCCAGGCATAATTGATGCAACAGGTGTAATTACACTCTCCATTGATTGCAGGGGGAATATAAAGCCGGAAAAAAAGACATTTGGAATGAATATAAATAACCAGCATCCTATAAGGAGCTCCAGTTCATTCTTAACTAATGCAGCGATGAACAGGCCTGTCATCATTGCAGCCACAGAGAAGAGTACTGTTAAAAGGAAGAAGTTAAAAACTCCCTGGTTAATTTCTATCCCAAACATAAAAAGAGAGAGAAGGTATACAGAGAATCCGTGAGCAATAGAGACAATAAGATATGGGATTGATTTTCCGGCAATTATTTCATTCATCCCCGCCGGAGTTATAATAAGCAGTCTTGCTGTTCCCCTCTCCCTCTCCCTGTTTACACTCATACTTAACATAATTGAGGCTACAATAATTAAAGCAATCATAACAAGTCCCGGCAAGATTTCTATCTCACTCTTTAACTCCTCATTATATATAAACGAATATTCAAAAGGGAGGGGTTCCGCAAAATGGGCAGATAATCTTTGCATTACAGCCTCAGACATCAAAAGATCAGAGCCATTAAGAAATACATTTACCTCTCCTCCTCTTTCAAAATTCTCAGGAACAAATAATACAAACTTTAGGTCTTCACTAATAAAGGCCGGAATAATCTCATTTTGGTGATTAAGATTGCCATTAAACGAGAACTCTTTGGTTTTATCAAGCTCTTGAATCAAAGAAATAAAGAGAGAAGAGCCACTTTTGTCAAAAACAGCAAATTTTACATCATTCAGTTCAAACCTTAAAACATTACCCAGAATCCCAACAATTATTAATGGCAGAAGAATCAATATGCTCATGCTCAATTTATCCCTGTAAATTGAGATAAATTCTTTACCGGCAATATGAATTATTCTTTTCAGTTTTAACATTGCTCAGGTCTGAAAATATTAATATTCCTGTGACACATAGCAGATTCTGAAGCATAATGGGAAGTTACCAGTACAGTTGTTCCGCAATCGGATAACCTCCTGATGCACCCCCATATTTTACCCCTTGTCAGGGTATCAACACCTGCTGTAGGTTCATCAAGCAGAAGAACTCCAGGATTTCTCATAATTGCAATGGAAAACGACAGCAGCTGTCTCCAGCCGGAAGTAAGCTCCTCTACTCTCTTATTTTTAAACATCTCTAATCCAAGTATATCAGAGGCCAAACCAAACTTATTCTCAATTTCTGCTTTTGAGAAACCATTGATTACTCCATAAAAGCCATAATTCTCCCGGGCAGTCATATTTGCCAGTAATGCAGAGGTTTGGCTCATATAGCTTTTATCCGCTCCAATAAACATCTCTCCTGAAAAGGGAGTAAGTATTCCACTTAACATTTTAATAAAGGTTGTCTTTCCCGCCCCGTTTGCTCCGGTTAAAGAGACCACCTCCCCCTTCATTATTTCAACAGAGAGATTGTTCACAGCGGTGAATTTGCCGTATTTATAGCATAAATCAACTGTCTTTATGATCGGATTAGACATTCTTCAAGAAATTTTTCATAAATACCATCTCCGCGGAACCTTTCCCGGATCTCATCCATTGTACAATAATTCAGCTGCCTTCCCTCGTGGAGTACCAACAAGGAGTCCACATAATCAAACTCTTCATAATAATGAGTGCTGACGATAACCGTTGTTCCTCTCTCTTTTAGCTTTCTAAGTTCACTAAATATTGCAGCTCTTGAGTCTGAATCAATACCTGTAGTTGGTTCGTCAAGAAAAAGTATCTCCGGAGAGTGAACCATAGCACAAATTATTGCCAGTTTCTGTTTCATTCCTCCCGATAGTGTGTCGGCTCTTTTATCGGCAAAATCCATTAATGACTCCCAGAAAGGGGACTCAGTATGTAATCCCGGAGAGGAGCCATACATCTTTGCAAAAAAGGAGATATTCTCCGCCAAAGTCAAATCCGGATAGAGAGAGAAACTTCCCGGAACATATCCAATCAGTTTTCTTATCTTGTGATAATCTCTTATTACCTGGAAACCCGCAATCTTCACCTCTCCTTTAAAGTTTAAATCAAGAGTTGCAAGAATATCAAAAAGTGTTGTTTTACCCGCACCGTTTGCTCCGGTAACTCCAAGAACAGATCCTCTTTTCAAACCAAAAGAGAGCCCTTTTAAAGCCTCAAGTTTTCCATAGCTCTTGTGTAGTTCCTTAACCTCAATTACAAGATCATCTGTCATAACTAAAACCCTTTTTAAAAAACAAGCTCCCCGGGCATACCACTTTTCAGAGTCCCGTTATTGGAAACCTCAACTTTTACTTTATAATGCTGATCCGCTCTGTTTCCCCTTGTCTGAACCATCGAGGGAATAAACTGAGGCCTTTCTGAAATGTTCAGAACACGGCCCCTGCAGATAATCGCGCTATCATCATTCATGTAGTACTGTATTCTAACTGAATCTCCGGCAGAAACTGAATATATATCAGAACCGGGAACCCATGCAACAAAATATATTCTGTTTACATCAGCAACAGATAATATAGGACTTCCCTCAAAAAGATACTCCCCCTGCCTGAAGTTAACCTTAACAACCCTGGCTCTTACCGGAGCTTTTATATAACACAGCCTTATCCTCTCCTCTAAAATGCGCAACTCATATTGAAGAGGCTCCATCTGAGAGAACATACCCATCTCCTGTAATGCCTTAAGGCTGGACTTAACCTTTGATCTCTCGAGAGACAAAATAGTCGTGTCAATTACCGCAAGAAGATCCCCCTCATTACATATCACCCCCTCCTCTGCAATAAGTTTTTGTAACTTACCGGTACCTGTTGATGGCAAAACCATCTCGTCAGATTGAAAATTACCATAGAAGTTCTTATCCCCCTCATTTTTGCACCCGGCAAAAAGAAGTGTAACCACCAGCATTATTATTGAGAACTTGTTTATCACGATATCAGGTTTTTGAATAATTAATCATATTTAAAAATACTCTATATCTCTCCCATTCTAAAAATTATAAATCCACAAAAGGTAAAATTTCATGCTTTTTACTATTTGTTAATAAAAACCACTTAGACAAACCCTTTAAAATGGTAACTTAGTAGAAGTTCAAATTTACCCTTCTATGGATAACCCTTACCTGCAGTTAAAGCATCTGAGTGAAACAAGAAAGAGTTGCAGAAAATTCAAACCTGATGAGATCCCCCAAGATATTACAGACAAGATATTATCTGTTGCAGCAAACTCCCCTTACGCCGGCGGAAGCCGAAGCTGGGGAGTAACAACAGTAAAAGAGACCGCAGTAAAGGAGAGGCTGGTGCTGGCAATACAGGAAAAGGTCAGAGCCACAGCTAGCTCCATGGAGCGGGAAAGTGCAGATCTTTTCATAAAATACTCTCAAAATTTCATGTTTTTCAGGGAGGCTCCTCTGCTTATTATTCCCTATTTTAAAGTTACACCTGTAATGAAATCTCTTCTCAGGGAGAGTATTACAGAGTCTCTGCTGCAGTGGGAGAGAGACAACTCTGTGAAATCCATCTCGTGTGTATCAATGCTCATTCTGCTGGCGGCAGAAAGTCTTGGACTGGGGGCTTGTTATATGACAGGGCCTCTTATAGCTGAGAGAGAAATTGCAGATATCATTAAAATCCCACCCGGAAGAGAAGCAGGAGCAATCATTCCTGTCGGTTACAAACTATAATAAAGATAAACCAGACTTAAACTTTACTAAAATGAACACTACAGACCAACTCAGAGAACTTCTAATGCCTGTTCTGGGCTTAACATCAATAGATGAGATTAAACCTGAGAGCGCACTTGTCAGAGATTTGGGAGCAGAGAGCATCGATTTTGTTGAGATTCTTTATCTTATTGAGACAGAGATGGGAGTTAAAATAAAAATACAGGAGATTGCTATGACTGAATACTCCTCTGATGGTAACAATCTGCAAGATGGGAAAATAACAAATGAGATTGCAGAGAGACTTAACAAGGATTTTAACACAGACAGATTTACTGAAGGCACAACAGTTAAGGAACTTTTTGAATCCTTCACTGTAAAAGATTTGGCCACTATAATTGACAAAAAAAGAGACTCATAAACTGATTTATATGAGATTCATATTAGTTGACAGAATTGATGAGTTAAAAATTGGCTCCTGGGCAAAAGGGGTTAAGTGCATATCTCAGACAAATGAGATTTTTGAACAACACTTTCCGGGATATCCTCTGATGCCCGGTTCTCTTATTATGGAGGGACTTGCACAACTATCCGGAGTTCTTTTTGAGTACTCTTTAATGCAGCTTGGCCACACCCATAAAAGACCGGTACTAACACTAGTTAATAAAATGAAATTTCGCCGGTTTGCCACTCCCGGAGACAAACTGGATTATGATTGCAGAGTTAAATTATTTTATCCGGATGAGTACGCTGTTGCTACAGTAGCAGCCAAGAGTGACGGGAAACTCTACGCAGAGGGAGAGCTTCTCTTTGGATTTGCCGATATACTGGATGAAAAATTATTAAAATTATCTGTGGAGGCAATTGAGAGCTTTCTTAAAAACACCAAAATAATTGCATCCGATGAGAGTAATTTATAGAAAATATCTCCCCGGAGAGGATATTCCTGCTGCAGACTACTTTTCCCGTCGCAAACTAGTAAAGTATTTTTCCAGGGAGACAATGGCTGCTGTGGTGTGTATTGGAGAACTTCTTAAAGGCGAAGTGCCATCACCTGAAACACCTTTCTTTTTTTCATGCGGAGAGACAGAGATGATGGATATTTACAAAGAGGCCTGTATGGTTTTTGATAAGGGAGAGCTCAAATTTGACTCTTCGATGTTTCTGGAAAAGGCTATAACAGTAATCTCCCCTCTCTCCCATTTCAAGATGATGAGAAATATGGCTCACTGTTTTATATCAATTGAGTATGGTCTAAAGGGAGACAACGCTGCAACAATGGGATCTGTTTCAGGTCTCCTCGTTCCGGCAATGCTCTCTGAAGAAAAGGGCGATATTCTTATAGGAGCAGGAAAGCTTCACGCAGATGGTACTGCTGAGGGGGGATTTGCACTAGTTACAGCACATGAACTCAAGGATTGTCCAATGCTGGAGAGTGACCGGGAGGCAATCTGCTTCTTTAGAGAGAATTACAATATATAAACTTCCTGATTTTTAATCACCTATATGGGAGTAGTTATTACAGGAATTGGTGTAAGATCACCGCTGGGATGCACGGTTGAAGAGTGTTTTATAAACCTTGGGCTTGGGACAAGGTGTGTAAGAGATATTGAAAATTTTGAGACCAGCGGATTTTCACAGAGAGCTGCAGGAGAGGTAAGGCATAATGGAGAGGTTGTTAAGAGCCCCCCTGATGTTGACAGGAAGGCACTTTTTCTGGAGGGGTCAATAGAGGATCTTAGAAATAAAACAATCTTCTCTGAAAGATATAATCCTGAGGATATTGTTCTCAATACGGGAGGTGGTCTGGATTATGTAGATATAGAAAGCTTCTACAAAACCGGACAGTTCAGGAGTCCTGCGGGAGAGGAGCTCCCGTCTCACTACAAATCAGGCGAAAAGATCCGGGAGACAGCAGACAAATTCAATATCGGAGGTGGAACAAATATTTTTATGGCCTCATGTGCTGCCTCTTCACAGGCGATTGGGTCGGCGTACAGGATGATAAAACAAGGCTTTAAAAAAGCGGCTGTTACAGGAGGGTCAGACTCAATGGTAAACCATGTAAACTATGTGGGCTTTCAAAAACTGGGAGCAATGACAGCAGATACAAACTCCCCTTTTGCCTGCAAACCTTTTGATCTCAGAAGAAGCGGCACTGTTTTGGGAGAGGGTGCATTGATGATTCTGCTGGAAAATAGCTCCTCTGCACAGCAGGAGGATATTCTGGCAGAGATTTCAGGATATGCCTCAACAATGGATGCTTATGCTGTTACAGATCCGGATCCGGAAGGGAAATCACTTGCGGCTGCAATTGATGGTGCACTTAAGGATGCCGGAATAACCAGCGACATGATAGACTGCGTTCATCTGCACGGTACAGGTACACCAAAAAATGCACCTGCAGAGTACAATGCCCTTAAGCTTGTTTTTGGAGAGAGGGTTAACTCTCTGCCGGTATATTCGATGAAGGGGCAAATTGGTCACCTGATTGGTTCCTGCGGTGCGATGGAGCTTCTTGGAGCAATATACTCCCTTAAACATCAGGTTGTCCTTCCTACAATTAATTTTGAAACAAGAGATCCAAACGCTCCTCTCTGTGTTATAAAGGGGGAGCCCCTTAAAATAAACATTAAATATCTCCTTAAGACAAACTCATCCTTTGGAGGAGAAAACACAGCAATAGTACTTAAAAAATGGGAAAGATAGTAATCACAGGAGCCAGCTCTGAAATAGGATTATCAATTACCGAGAGGCTGGCAGGACTTGGAAAACCAATGGTTCTTCACTGTTTCAAGAACAGTGATACTCTTGAGAGATGGAGAGGAGTTGCAGAAATTGTTAAGGCCGATTTTACTCAAAGAGAGGAGCTGGATATATTTATAGCCGCGCTTGATGATGTTGAAATTCTTGTATACGCATCTGCCGTTACCGATGCCGGTCTTATACCACAAATTGATGAAGAGTCTCTGAATAATACTATCCAGGTTAACATCTTTGCATACACGAAGATATGCCAGGCACTGATTCCCAGTATGTGCAGCAAAAGGAGCGGCAATATTATAGGGATTTCATCCGTATCAGCAAACAGGGTTTTCAAAGGGCAGGGAGTTTATGCAGGAAGCAAAGCATATATGGAGGCCTTTACAAAAGCTATAGCCATTGAGTACGGAAAAAAAGGGGTGAGGGCAAATTGCGTAGCTCCCGGAAGTATTGAGGCCGGAGCTCTTAAGAGGATGAACTCATTTGGAATGGAAGAGATAAAACAGGTAAACAGTTTAAACCGATTAGGCTCTCCTGCAGATGTTGCAGAGGTAGTCCATTTTCTATGCACACCTGCCTCTTCGTTTATTACAGGTACTGTTATTGAGATTAGCGGCGGGCACTTGATGGGAGTCTGAGTTCACTTATCATACAGGGGAGTCCGTGTCCGCTGTAAACCATTGTTGATGGCGGAAGAGGCAGTATCTTCTCCTTAATTACCTTAATAAGAGAGGCAAACCCGTCGTTTGAATACCCAATTGTTCCGTTATATATTGTGTCTCCGGCAAAGAGGATATCCCCATCAGGCAGATAGAGGCATACAGAGCCTTTTGAATGAGAAGGAGTATGAAGAACATGTATCTCTACAGAGCCGAATCTTAGTACAGGCTCGCCCTCAAAGTAGTTGTCGGCCTCAGTAAAAACATACTCCATATTGACATTATACACAGAAGCAGCATGAGCAGCAGCTGTCAGCTCTTCCTTATCATCAATATGCAGCCATGTTTTAATTTTATAATAATCTCTTGCCCAGGCAGCACCGGCAATGTGGTCAAAATGGCCGTGAGTAAGAACTATAGCAAGAGGGTTTAGGGAGTTCTCTTTTATATAGTTATCAATAGAATCCCTCTCTGCCTTGCTGTTTGCACCGGGATCAATTAACAGAGCATCTCCGTTTCCGGCTGAGAGGAGATATGAGTTCTCAGCCATTTTATTATGAACAAATCTTTTTACCTCAAACATTAAGTAAAAATAGTAAATGTTTGCGTAATAAGAATTATTAGTAAATTTACGCGTGATAATAGTTCTGTTCAAGTGAAAACCATAGGTGGCGCAGTATCTGTAGTGGTTATAATTCTTTACCTTACATCCGTTTTGGGTGTCGGGCGATACTCTTGTTTTTGTGATCATTCATCAGAAGTCTCCATTATGGGTGTTAGTACAGAGTGTAGTTGTACTCACGAAGAGCAGGAACCTGATCTCGGTCACCACTGCCCTCATTGTGGAAATAAGCTGGAGGTACAATCCATAGACAGAGCAGATTGCTGCTCTCTTAAATATTTCTTTCTTGATTCCGATCATAGTACTTTTAGTGACTCTTTTAAAATATTTATATCAAACTTCCCTGTAGTAAAGATGGCAGAGGCCGCAGTACCCTCTTGCCTCTCTGCTCTAAATTCAAGGATTAAAACATTTCAGGCTCTTTTCTATATTGACACAGGGCCTCTATTCATTAAATTCAGACAATTCATTTTATGATTAGTCAGCTTAAGTGAGTTTACTCATTTTTGCTGTAATGCTTTTATCGTAAATATTAACCTTTACGAGCAATATTTTTATAACTAACCAAAAAAACAAAAGATGAAAAGACATATCAAATTTATCATAATAATTTCAGTATTAGTCCTTCAGACAGGATATTCCCAGGCTGCCTCTAAAGCCAGAGGCGTTGCCGTTGTTGTTGACAAAACAACATACAATAACTGCAAAACTGCTGTTGATCTCTATACAAACAGCATTTCAAACGAGGGGCTAAGAACTTTTTTAATAGTGGATAAATGGGGAGTTCCTGATTCAATAAAAAACCATTTATACAATTTGTATAAGAATCAGAACCTGGAAGGAGCTGTATTTATTGGCGATATCCCGGTTCCTATGATAAGAGACGCTCACCATCTCTCTACAGCTTTTAAAATGGATCCGAGAAGGCCATGGCAAGACTCATCAATACCATCAGACAGATATTATGATGATTTTGATTTGAAGTTTGATTACCTTAAAAGAGATTCTCTGCAGCCTCTCTATTACTATTACTCACTATCAGCTGAGGGCCCTCAGGAGATAGAGTGTGAGATATACAGTGCCCGTATTAAAGCCCCGGTTACACCAGGTAAAACCAAATATGAGCTGATCTCTGAATAGCTTCAAAAGGTGATTTTACATCCCGCTTTTTGATTGTTGTCGATAATGACACTTACAAGGCGGCAAAGAGGGAGATTACGGATTACAAAAAAGTTCTGGAGAGCGAGGGGCTGGGGGTAAACATCCTGATTGGCGAATGGAGCAATCCCGATGTACTGAGAGGCGAGATAAGGGCAATTTATGAGAAAAAGCCCGTTATGGAGGGGGCGGTATTTGTTGGTAATATCCCTGTTGTAAGGGTTCAAAATTTCCAGCACTCCACAACAGCCTTTAAGATGGACGAAGTCAAATTTCCAATTGAGGAAGCATCTGTAACTTCAGACCGGTTCTATGATGACCTTGACCTTGAATTTGAACTGATAAGGCAGGATGAGAAGAATCCGCTTATTTACTATTACAAACTGAAGGAGAGCTCACCACAGGTGATCATGAGCGAATTTTACTCGGCAAGGATGCTACCTCCCTCTGATATGGGAACAGACCCTGTCACCCTTCTTAAGAGATATCTTGTTAAAGTAGTTGCAGCTCACAAAGAGATGAACCCGCTTGACCAGCTGGTTATTTTTAACGGTCACGGATATAACTCAGACTGTCTCACGGCATGGCAGAACGAACAGTTTGCAATTAAAGAGCAAATTCCACTTGCTTTTAAAAACTCTAAGGGGAACGGGTTTTACAATTTCAGGCAGGACCCCTTTATGAAGTTCAGACTATTTGAGAAGATGCAGCAAAACGGAACAGACCTTTTTGTTTTTCATGAACACGGAGCATTTGACACCCAATATATCAACGGAGATTTTCCTGCACCAAATGAACTGGAAAAGAGCGGCCCGCTCAATGTTATGTCAATCTCCCTCAGGAACACCTACAGAAGGTACAAAGGGGATAGGGCAGAAAAATTCAAAGCCGATGTGATAAAGGAGTATGGATTTACAGAGGAGTTCTTTAATAAGGAGAGGCTGGATTCATTAAGAGTTTCAGACTCCCTTTTTGCAGCAAGTACCAATATTGTCCTTCAGGATCTGCCAAAAATCAGGATGCAGCCAAAGATTTCAATTTTTGATGCCTGTTATAACGGATCTTTCCACCAACCGGGCTATATTGCCGGCTATCATGTTTTTGGAAACGGAAACACAATCGTAGCCCAGGGTAATACTGTCAATGTCTTGCAGGACAAATGGTCTCTTGAACTGGTTGGAATGCTTGCGGAGGGAGCAAGAGCAGGATTCTGGCAAAAAGAGTTCCAGTATCTGGAGTCTCACATGATTGGAGACCCAACATACCACTTCTACACAGAAGGTGCAAAAGAGCTAAACAATATGCTTGCACAATATCCCGGAGACCAGGCCAAATGGAGAGAGTATCTTAAATCAGAAAATGTTAACAAACAGGCTATCGCCATTAAACAAATCTCAAAAGCAGAAGATAGGAACCTATCAGCAGTGTTGCTTAAGATTTTCAAAGAGAGCAGCCACTATACCGTAAGAATGGAGGCTCTGAAAAGACTTATTGAGATAAGGGACAATAACGCAATTGAAGCTGTAAGGCTTGGCCTTGACGACCCCTACGAACTTATAAGAAGGTTTGCCGCAAGGTATGCCGCTTACTACGGAGATGATATCTTCATTGCTCCTCTTGTTAATACAATCCTCTTCTCCAACGAGAGTCAGAGGGTTCAGTACACTGCACAAAGCTCTCTTCCTATGTTTGATGCCGCCAAAGTGATAAAGGAGATAGAGATTCAGGCAAACGCATCAAATATGTCAGACAAGGAGGGTGCCATAAAGAGCATAAGCCAATATTTTATTCGTCAGGAGGCTTCACAGGATAAGGCACTTAAATCAATTCAGAACAAACAGGAGAAATTTGACACAAGAATGTCTGCCGTAAGAGGCCTTCGTAATTATAACAACCACAAACAGGTCTCATCCCTGCTGGAAGTTCTTAAGGATAATTCAGATGATGACAAAATAAGAGTTGCCCTGGCAGAGGCTCTGGGCTGGTTTAATCTTAGTATACACAGAGATGCGATATACAAAGCTCTTGAAACCGTTAACAGAGATGAATCCTCTTCAGAGCAACTCAAATCAGAGACTTTACAGAGTCTTAAAAGATTGAAATAGTCTATTCAATCTCCAAACCCCATTCAATCCCTTTAAGGGTAGCCGGAATGCCTCTCTTCATCCAGAGAGGCATTGGCTCCCCTTTAAGATAGTGATCAAAGAACTGAGATAATCTTATACTCAAATCCTTTGCGTTCACCCTTCCGGAGAGGTTGTGAGTCTCCTTGTTATATTGCAGCATCCAGGCAGGCTTACCAAGTCTGCGCAGAGCTGTGAAATACTCAATACCCTGGTACCACGGAACAGCCTCGTCGGCATCATTGGCCATAATAAGAACAGGAGTTTCAATTTTATCTGCAAAGAAAAGAGGAGAGTTCTCAATATAGAGCTCAGGAGCCTCCCATAGAGTTTTCCCTATACGGCTCTGTGTATGCTCATACTGGAACTGGCGAACCATTCCCGAACCCCAGCGGATTCCGCCATATGCACTTGTCATATTAGCCACCGGAGCACCTGCACCCGCAGCTTTCCATTTAAACACCTGCGGCTGAGTAATCATATAGGCAACCTGATAACCACCCCAGCTCTGTCCCTGAATTGCAATATTGTCTCTGTCAACCCAAGGGTTCTCACATAGCTTCTCAACACCCGGCACAATACAGTCAAGAGCACTCTTACCCGGATGTCCAATCTGGTAGTAGATATCCGGAACAAATACAAGATACCCGTTACTTGTAAAGTAGGTTATATTGATAGTAGAGCGGCTTGGAGCCGGAGCCCTGTAATAGTGTAGATAGTCACTTGTCCTTTCGTAGAAATATACAACCATTGGATACTTTTTGGCCGGATCAAAATTTTCCGGTTTATGCAGGATTCCGTCTAAATCAAGACCAGTTGCCGATTTCCATTTCACCAGCTCATTTGTTCCCCAAATATAATCCCTCTGCTGAGGATTAATATCAGTATATTTCTGCTGAGTTTTGAAATTGTCCCTGGTAATCCATAGCTCAGGAGAGGTTGTGAAATTATGTTTTATATAGGTGATTACAGATCCATCCTTTGACCTTGTAAGGTAATTAAATGTAAAAGGCTCCAAAATCCACTTTTTCAAAACAGGTTTGCGTTTGCCCATCTCCTTGAAATAGTAGCCATTCTCCTTTGTAGAGTTATCAAATATTGAGAAGTAGATTGTCTCACCAGGTTTGATTGGAGTAAGTTTTACACCAGGGGTTCCCGGAGGGAGAAGCATCTTGTCAAGACGGACAATTCTGAATGTTTTATTCTCCAGTCTTCCTGTGCCATCTGTAATATTAACTGATGGGCGAACACCATCCGGATCAACCATCCATACATCAAATCTGTCATAGAGAAACAGGTTCTTGTCCCCTTCGCTCCATCCTCCGTGTCCGTATGAGGGGGCCATCTGAGGTGAATCATGAAGTTCATTTGCAAAGGAGAGATTTACATCATTTGCAATGCTCTTTACTGATCCATCTGCAGCGTTGTATGAATACCATTTTTTGTCAAGATTGTTGTACCATATCAGGTATTTCCCGTCAGAAGAGGGGCTTACATTACTGATAAATACATCCTCAAGAAGAAGTTTGCTGGCTCCATCCTTTACAGAGAGAATGTAAAGATCGCTGTGAGGGTCTGCAGACCACTGGCTCTCCATCTCATATCTCTTGTCAGATACACTGTATCCCCATTCAGAAGACCACTCAGGAACCTGTACAATTTCGTAATCCTCCGTTGCTAGCTGAACCATACTCTTGTCTCCCTCAAGCTCAATGGTGCTCAGATAAGACTTTCTCAGCTGCCTCTGAACATTCAAAAGCTGATAAGGCTGAATATAGGGCTCGTTATAATGCCACAAATCAAGTTTGGCAACCTCTGACTCAACAATAGTTGTATCCTTCTCAGGCATCACATGTGCAATCCCAAAAAACAACCTGTTTGCAGTTTTGTCAAACTGCAATGCCCTGTTTTCACTTATCACCATTCTTTCAGGCAACCCCTTTATCTTGTTGTCAACTGCAATCTTTGCCTTGTCATAGCCATCTCTGAATATAAGTATTGAAATATCCTTCGCTCCGGCTTTTGTGGTGTCCAGCTTTGCATAAAATGCCAGAGCTTTGCTATCCTCACTTACCATAGGGAGCTTGACACTCTGCTTAGGGTTGATTTCGCAAATAGCACTAAGAGCCTTGGTTGCAGGAAGGTATAAAAAAAGGCCCGGTTTATAGAGAGAGTCTTTTGAGTTAGGCTTTCTTACAAAAAAGAGAGTGTCCCCGCCCCTGCTATAATCATACTCGGCCACATATTTAAGAGTATCAACAGTACCTGATGCGAATTGATAAACCATCAGATCAGACCCCTCATCCTTCTCCTTTTTGGGAGCCTTTTTTGTTTTAGAGGTATCTGCAGGAGGAGTAGTCTGAAAAGCCAGTGACAGCCCCCCCTCCCTGCCGGTTTTGAAACCCTTCAGGTATGGGAATTTCTTTAGCTCTTTAGAGTTTAGGTTGTAAATACCCAGAGTATCCTTGGGCATTTGGTCTGGCTTAACCTTTTTAAGCCTGGCACTTTTACTCTCTTCAAACTTTGGTTTTATGGTGACGGCGGCAAATTTCCCGTCCTTAGACAGTTTATAGGCTGTTCCTCTTGGTATAACACTTTGTTCGTTTGTTTTAAGATTATGAACAACCATGGAGCCATCCCCCTCCTGTGCACTAATATAGAACAGGGTAAACCTGGCATCATCAGTCATACTGAAGCCGCCAATATTTTTCCAGTTATCATAGACACTGTGGTCCAATGGCCTTTTTTGACCCCACGAAACCAGTGAAGTCAATAAAAGAGAAAATAAAATAAATTGGAATTTTTTCATTAGTTCCTGAACATTAAATAATTGAAATAAATTTGCAATAACGCACCCCAAATTTACGAAAAATAGTACCTTTATCCCGCCCTGCATTGCAACTACAAGCTTAATTCTATATACAAATGAAACTGGAAAATGAAAAGTATTGCCACGAGTGTGGCAGGAGCATCAATGCAAAAGCGGAGATCTGCCCCCTCTGCGGAGTGAGACAACCCTACATGGCATCCGGTTACCACGGGGAACAAGGAATTAATAACCAATGGCTGATTACCTTCCTCCTCTGCTGGTTTCTTGGAGTATTTGGAGTACACAGGTTTTACGCAGGTCATACAGGTACGGGAATCCTGATGCTCATCACTTTTGGCGGCTGCGGAATCTGGTGGCTTATTGATTTTATTATGATCATCGTTGGTAACTTCAGGGATAGCGATGGAAATTATATCAGGCTACGCTAGATCAAACAAATTCATAAGTTTTGTTGCCCTCTATTTTGGAATCTCAATTGTGTTGCAGATGGCCTTCTCTGTCAACATAATGATTCCTTGCCTCTGGAAAACATTATTCCATACTGAATGCCCCGGTTGCGGACTAACAACTGCATTAATATCTCTCCTTCGCTTTGATATAACTGGTGCTTACAGTGCAAACCCCCTTATATTTATTGTTCTGCCCTCAGTAATTTTCTATATAATAAAAGACTTCAGGAGATATGCCTCTGAAACTCACTTATAGTATACATAGGCGAGTTCTTATGTATAGATTTTTGCGTTTTTTATACAAAAGATGTTATATTTGTATACATTTCTTAAATTTCTATATAAATGAAACCCTGGACTGTCTTAGAATTACCATACAAAGTCGATCTGGAAACAAAGAGAGTGCTTAAAGCACTCCCATCTGCACATTCAGCCTTAGCGGAATTAAAAGGGGTAGTCTCAACCATTCCCAACCAGAACATTCTTATAAACACGCTTGGCCTCCAGGAGGCAAAAGATAGTTCAGCAGTTGAAAATATTATTACTACCCACGATGACCTTTACAAATCTGAATTAAATCTTAATGCATTCAAGCCTCTACAGGCAAAAGAGGTCCAGAACTATATTTCTGCACTGAGGAAAGGATTTGAACTTATATCTGAATCAAATCTTTTAACAATTAATACTATTTTAAAGATTCAGGAGGCACTTGAGGAGAACAGTGCCGGATTCAGAAAATTACCCGGAACAGAGTTAAAAAGTTCGTCAACCGGTAAAACAGTCTATGTACCACCTCAAAACAATCAGGACATTATAAGGCTAATGTCCAATCTGGAAAAGTATATAAACAATCCAGATATGCAGGACTGCGATTCGCTGATTAAAATGGCTGTTATCCATTTCCAGTTTGAAAGCATTCATCCGTTTTATGATGGAAATGGCAGGACCGGCAGGATAATCAACATCCTTTACCTGATAAAAGAGAGGCTACAGTCTCTTCCTGTTTTGTACTTAAGCAACTATATAATAAAACATAAAACGGACTACTACAGACTACTCCAACAAGTCAGAGAAGAGGAGAGCTGGGAAGAGTGGATTCTGTTTATGATAAAAGGAGTAGAGCAGACATCGCGCGAAACTATAGATTTGATTATTAAAATCAAAGAGCTTATGCAGGTGTTCAAAAAAAGGCTGCGCAGCAATTACAAATTTTACAGCCAGGATTTGCTAAATAATTTATTTAAGCACCCATACACAAAGATTGAATTCTTAGTTAACGATTTAGGAATTTCAAGATTAACTGCAGCAAATTATCTGAACAAACTGGCAGAAGATAATTTGTTAACAAAGGTTAAACTTGGAACCGGCAACTACTATATTAACCAAGAACTTTTTGATTTGCTATCTGATAGATAGTCATAACTGCAGGCTGCCTCGCACCAGCACCGGCCTGTGATCCGAGGCTAGTGCCTCCGGGATAACAGTAGAGTTGATAACTTTGAACTTCTCTGCAAATCTTTTTGATATAAAGATATAGTCAATGCATCTGTCCGGAAAGTTTGCCGGGAAAGTAAAGGTTTTCCCATCTGAAAGCAGCGAAAAACCACTCATTAGCACCTCCAGCTCAGCAGAGCCCGGCAGCGCATTGAAATCTCCACCAACGATAAATGGCTTTTTAAGCCTGTCGGCCTCCCTTAAAAGTATTTTTACCGACTCCATCCGGTCCGCTTCTGTCAGAGAAAAATGGGTAGAGGCAGCAAAGAAGCGCCGAAACTCCACAATCAGCAGCACCCTCGCCTCCTCACGGCCGGGCAGCGGCACCAGCCTTACTGAGAGCGGCTTCTCTGCCGACAGCATCGCAACGCCATATTTCCCGTTTCCAAGTTTTATTGCCGGAGCAAAAACAACATGCATCCCGGTTAGTTTGCCCAGCTCCATCGCCTGGTCCACACCCCCGGTTCTCGCCGTTGCACTGTCAACCTCCTGCAACATCACAATATCCGGCCTCTCCCTGCTAATCACCGCTGCCGTCCTCACCAGACTCTGCGCCTGCTCCATCCCCTTACCCACGCGGATGTTGTACGACATTATCCGCATCTCTGAATCGGCACCCCCCCACTGGCCCGCTGCGAGGGCACCACTACCCCAGAGGTAAATGGCCACGAGGCTGATTATCTTACACTTATAAGCTTTTCTTATTTTCATATATATACCTGAATTTCAATTGTTTGGCCATTTACCTCTGAGGTCACATCCGGCTGGTGCAAATACCTCCTCGTCCTCGCTTCGCCACGCCGGTTTCACAATACACAAAAAGACCAGATCACCCTCACCCCGGTTTTCAATAAACTGCCGCGAGTTTGCCGGTATAAAAACCGACTGACCCGGATAGACCATAGATGTCTCATCATCAATATGCATCATCCCCTCACCCTCCAGAATATAATAGACCTCCGTAGATTTCAGGATATGAGGATACGACACTTTTCCCGGCTTAAGCCTGGCATGAGCAAGACTATACCCTATGGGCAACGGCTCATTATCCGGATGCAAAATTACCCTAAGCAGCGTGTCATCACCAGCAGTGATTTCAGGGATGGCGGATGTGGTTTTGATTATCATGGTAGTTATTTGTATGGTTTAAAGTTATTACTTTTTGGAAAATTTTATTCATCGAAAAATATGACTTACGTTTGACGTTAGTAGTACCAACTAAAATGAATAAGCTAAAAAACATACATCCGGGAGAAGTTCTTAACGAAGAATTTATAATCCCTTTAAATATTAGTGCATATCGATTATCAAAAGACACAGAAATTCCTCAGACTCGTATTTCTCAAATTATCAGAGGTAATCGTAGCATCACAGCAGATACTGCCCTTAGACTTGCCGAATACTTTGGTGTAGATCCTAAATTCTGGCTTGGATTGCAGAGTGACTATGATCTTGAAAATGAGAGAGAAAAAAAGAGAGAGGTTTTGTTAAGAATTGGCAACATAAGGACGATAGTCATCAGTTTGCATGATTATCCCCCACTCCCCCATAATAACAGATAATCGTTTTCGCAACAAGTGCTCTGATTTTTTATGGTGCTGCGCAGTTTATACGGCCTTCGGCCGAAAATGGGGATCAGGAGGTTGCGGTGTTGGGCTAAAGTTTCCCACATGTGCATTATGATATTATTCCTATAATTTACAGGTGAATTTATCGTAAAATCTAAAACCCGTAATGGTGTAACGCTTTGATTATATGATTGCAGGAACTTAACATGACATGACATATCACATGTCAGATCAAACTGCTTCTTGCAGATTTACTGAGAGTTAAAGCGATGCGGGTATGACGGATAACCGGCCGGGAACCGGCCGTATAAACTGCGAAGCACCTTTTAAACTTGGCGGGAG
>JASDTD010000056.1:0-12254 GCA_041441395.1 Bacteroidales bacterium
CAGATGCGTTCATACCTGTTGCTTCGTTTCCGTGAACACTATAGCCAAACCAGTTAACCACCGGCATCTGATCCGGATTTAGCTTTGATGATTGAGATGGGTCCGCAATTTTAAGACGCTCAGTGCGGATACTCTCCAGGTTTTCAAGATTTTCCGGAGTGCTTATTATAAGATAGATGAGTGGGTTTTTCTCATAAGTATATCCCTGTTCAATAATTTTTACCCTTGGTGACAGCTCCGCCAATCTTCTCATGTAAATGAGAACCTGGTCGTAAGTTATATGTCTCTCGCCGCTCTTAAATCCCAGAACCTTTTCAGGAGCAGGGATTTTGCTGTTAAAGTTTTCAACTCCTTCAGGCATATACCAGATAAGCTCTTTTCCCTGAGCATAATTAAATCCATATGCTGTAATTAAAAACAGCAAACACATTAGGGCCCTTTTCATCATATCTATTATTTGATTATTTAATATTTACCGGGAGAGAAAATGAAAATTCACTACCCTCACCAAATTTACTCTTTACCTTAATCTCTCCACCCATTAGATTGATATATGCCTTGGCGATTGAGAGTCCTAAACCTGAACCCTCGTAACCTCTGTTAAGGTTTATATCACCCTGAGTGAAGACATTGAAAATATTATTGATAAACTCATTTTTAATCCCAATACCGGTGTCTTTTACGCAGAAATGAACCTTGCCATCTGCTACTTTGCAATCCAGTAATGCGTACCCTCTCTCTGTAAATTTAAATGCATTCAAAAGCAGATTACCAATAACCTGAAGAAGTTTGGATTCATCAGTTATTATAACAACATCCTCTTCAGGAGCGTTTATAACGAAGTCAACACCCTTCTCATGAGCAAAAACCAGGTAATTCTCATAAATGTTTTGCAAAAGAAGCTTAAGAGAGACATCGGAGTAAATACACCTCTCCTGTCCTGTCTGTAAAGAGGAGATGCTGATTATATCTGTAATTATTCCAAGGAGTCTTCTTCCGCTTATAGTAACTATTTTAATATAATCCTCTCTGCTTATGCTGTCTGTTTCAGGGTCATTTATAAGCTCAAGAAATCCCAGAATAGAATTTAAAGGGGTCCTGATTTCGTGTGAAATATTTTGCAGGAAGGCAGTCTTAAGTCTGTCGGCATCCTGGGCTCTCTCAGTTGCTTTTATTAGTTCACTCTCCCTCTCTCTCTGCTCTGTAAGATCAACTCCAATACCTGCAAGATATTGTTTCCCCTCAATCTCCACACCGCTTGCAGTAAAATACATTGGAATTCTCTCTCCATCCTTTCTCCTGAGCAGTGCCTCCACCTCTGAATGGCATTTAAATCCAAACATATTTACTGCACTTTGTGATGCTCTCACAACTAAACCTTTAAGGTCTGTGACAACAATACCATCCGGAGATGCCTCTAGAATTGAGAGGTTTAAGAAAGAGTCGTTAATCATTTAGGTAAAGAGATGAGTATTCTATTCCAAATATAACAAAAATAAAGATTGATAGTATACGCTATTTGCCAGTTGTTTGTCTCCAGAACTCTTTTTGCAGGTGCATTGTTGCTTTGTCCTCCTTAACGGTTTTTATGACGCGGCTTAGTTGCTCGATTCTCTGCTCAATTATGACTTTTCCCAGCTCCTCAGTGGCACCTGTAGCATCTCCTGCATAGTGATTAGGGTATTTTGAATACCACCATATTGCTGTATAGGCATTTGGAAGAGTAAGTCTGTTTTTGTCCACTCCCGATTCATCTCCGGCACGTTCCATCTTTACCAGATCCGGCCTCACTACCAGCATTGTGGCACTCTCCCCCTCGTCGGCATGACCACCGGTAGTGCTTTTTCTCATAGAGGCGATGGTTTTCTGAGTATCGGCATCAACAGATGGGGTAAAGAGGTAAACCGAATACTCCCTCTCCTTTGCCAGCTGTGTCTGGCAGAAATACTGCAAAAAATATGTGTTTCCGCCGTGGCCGTTTACAAAAATAATCTTTTTGAATCCGTTTCTGGAGATCTCCATACAGGTCTCCTCCAGCATTTTGTACAACATATCCGGACTGTAGGCAATTGTCCCCGGCTGGTGCATAGCCTCATAAATCTGCCCCGCAAAATAGAATGGGAAAACTACTGCGTACTCCTTTCCCGCAGCTTGCAGCGATGTATGCCTGGATGTGAAAACATCGGTCCCCAGCGGCAGATGCTGCCCATGCTTCTCAATCACACCCATAGGCACAATACAAACCCCCTCACTCCTCTCAACAGCATATCTAAACTCAGCCGATGTAAGCTCCTCCCAGGCGGATGAGAGATTTTGAGCACTCATTTTTGTAGCGGAAATTAAAACTATGCAGAATGAAAGTGTTAAAATGCGCAGATTTAGAACTGAAGTTTTCATAGTAGGTGGATTTAGGTTTATGTGAGGTCTACAAATTTAGTAAAAATCATTACATCCTGCCGCGTCTGCTGCCACATCCTGCTTCAGTCTGCTGTGGCATCCTTCCCCAGTGTACTGCTGTCCCCTACCTGAATCACCCGCAGCCCCTCCGGAACTTTTCCTCCTCGCTCACTTCGTTCGCTGTGGCGGAGGTTCCATCGTGTCTCGGTTGATTCAGGCAGGGACATGACAGATAAACCAGCCGGGAACCGGCCGTATAAACTGCGAAGCACCTTTTAAACTTGGCGGGAGGTTTGACAGGGATATTTGTTTATCTAACAGGTAGTTAGGTGTTTAAGAATTGGTTTTTTAAAAACTTTTTCAAAAAGCAATTTGCAATTGCTAGATTTATAAGCACATATACGAATATCCCTGTCAACCTACCCGCCCGCCCGGCCTGAGTTGGCCATTCGGCAGATGATTTTTGCGAAACCCGTGCGGTTCTAAGTCTCAGATTATCAATGTATAGACAATCCACCTGTCAGGTCACCTGACAGGTGGATTGCTTATACTTAGGTAATCAGCGTGTTACAGCGGTGTGGGTATATAGTTTACTTCTGATCTTTGACATGGGAAACTTTAGGTCAAACCCGTGCCGGGCGACATACATTTAAAACTTAACAATTTATTAACATATAATTATTATATTTGGTTATTATTAATTAATAAGACTCTTCCTACGGTTTTCCCGTCCTCATTTCTCCGGGTCCTTCTCATTTTATGGGTAACAACATCGTGAGCACAGCATTAACATATGACATACAGAACCGTCTTCGGATGATCAACAACCCTTCATCGTTGGGTACAAAGCCTTTCGCTATGGAGCTACAGTACAATGCTCCAAATGTGAGCGGAGCGACAGCCCAGTACTCTGGCAATATCAGTGCCGTAAGATGGAGACACAACGGAGGCAGCGAACAGAGTTACCGTTATAATTACGATTCATACAGCCGTCTGACGGATGGCCTACACAGCGGTTCAAACAACGAACAGGGGATAACCTGCGACTCCAATGGTAACATAACCGCCCTAACCAGAACAGGGATACAACCTGCAGCAATGACATATAACATATAACTCCTCCGTACGTAGCTCGCTCTTGCCTCAGAGGAAAAGTGTCAAACAATTGATAAATAAAGTATTGTGGAAAATTGTAAAAAACTACATGTGACAGATTCTTAAGTGTTTGACACTTTTCCTCTGAGGCGAGAGGAGTCGAGAGACGACTAGAGACAAAGAGAGAGTTATTGTGTCTGTTTTTTCCGTACCTTTCGTTTCTAATATAAATTCACAAAACAATTTCTACAATGAACTACTGGTATTTTATTATTCCCATTGTGCTGCTGATACTTGCAGCCGGGATCAGGATCGTCAGGCCTACTCAGAGGGGGCTTATTGAGAGACTTGGTAAATACAACAGGTTTGCAATGCCTGGTTTTCACTGGATAATTCCAATAATTGACAGAATATATGTTGTAAATGTGACGGAGCAGATGGTGGATGCGGAGCCGCAGGAGATTATTACCAATGATAATCTGAATGCAAGTGTGGATGCTCAGGTATATTTCAGGGTTAAGTCTGATGAGGAGAGTGTGAAGGGCTCAATCTATAATGTTAACAACTTTAAGTGGCAGATAGTGAACCTCGCAAGGACTACATTGCGTAATATTATCGGTACACTTACGCTTAAATCGGCAAACAGCGAGAGGGGCAAAATCAATGCTGAGCTATACAAGACTTTGCACACTGAGACAAAGGACTGGGGTATTGAGATAGTAAGAACTGAACTTAAGCAGATTGACCCGCCAAAGGATGTTCAGGAGACCATGAACAAGGTTGTTAAGGCCGAGAATGAGAAGATTGCCGCAGTAGACTCGGCTACGGCTGCCGAGACTGTTGCCGATGGTATCAAGAGGGCAAAGATTAAAGAGGCCGAGGGTATGAAGCAGTTTAAGATTCTGAATGCCGAGGGTGATGCTGAGGCAATCAGGTTAGTAAACGAGGCCGCCGATAAATACTTTATTGGTAATGCTCAACTACTTAAGAAACTGGAGACTCTTGAGGCATCCCTTGAAAAAAATTCAAAAATTGTTATTCCTGCCGGTTCTGAGTTAGTGAATGTTATTGGTGAGATGGCAGGAGTGTTACCTCTTGAGAGGAGAGAAACTGCATCTGAGAAGAGAGAAAAAAGATAGAGTGTAATTATTTTGCACTATCTTGCCGGGAAAAAACTGAATGAACAATTTCTCTATTGGTAACCTTAAATTGTCTGTCCCTATAGTGCAGGGTGGAATGGGCGTAGGTATTTCTTTGAATGGTCTGGCCTCTGCAGTTGCAAATGAGGGCGGCGTGGGTGTAATTTCATGTGCCGGTATAGGGCTTCTCTATAAGCAGATGTCAAAAGATTTTGCTGAGGCTTCAATACTTGGACTCAGGGAGGAGCTGAGACTTGCAAAAGAGAAGGCAAAAGGGGTTATCGGCGTAAATATAATGGTGGCACTTACAAATTTTGCCGATATGGTAAAGACTGCAATCGCCTCCAGGGCTGATGTTATTTTTGCCGGAGCGGGGCTTCCGCTTGACCTTCCATCATTCCTGACTAAGGACTCACAAACTAAGCTTGTTCCCATTGTCTCCTCTGCAAGGGCTGCACTTATTATTTGCGAAAAGTGGATTAAAAACTATAACTATATTCCGGATGCGATAGTGCTTGAGGGGCCTAAAGCGGGAGGACACCTTGGTTACAAAGAGAATCAGATAACTGACGAGAGCTACTCGCTTGAGCATCTGCTCCCCGAGCTTGTTCAGACTATAAAGATTGTAGAGGACCAAAATAACTGCAAAATTCCGATTATTGCAGGTGGCGGCATATACGACGGCGAGGGGATGAAGAGAATCCTCGACATGGGTGCATCGGCAGTACAGATGGGCTCCATATTTGTTACCACCGAGGAGTGTGACGCCTCTCCTGCTTTCAAAGAGGCTTATATTAACGCAACTGAACAAGATGTTGAGATTATCAAAAGCCCGGTAGGTATGCCAGGCCGCGCCATCTTCAGCAAATTTATCCAGAGCGTGAAGGAGGGCCACGAAAAACCAAACGGCTGCCCTTACCACTGCATCAGAACATGCGACTACACAAAAAGTCCGTACTGCATCATAAAAGCTCTTTACAACGCTTACAAAGGAAACTTCTCAAAAGGGTACGCCTTTGCCGGCAGCAATGCCTTTAAGGCCGACAAAATCGTCACTGTCAAGGAGACCATCCGCAACCTGATGGAGGGTTTCCGTAAGGCATCGGCGGTGTAGATTTCTATTTATAAACGACATAATATACACTTTTATTTGCTGACTATCAAGGCTTTCTGATACACCTCCCCGTTACACGGGGGCCCCTCCCTCCTCGGGCGCGAGGTATCTGAAAGCCTTGATAGTGATTTACCTCAGGGGTAAATGGCCAAACGGCAGATAGTCAAGAGTATGATGTGCGGGTGGCTAATATACAAACGGAATAATTCTGTATTTAACCCTCTTTTTGTACTCGGCCCAAAGCTCACCGTATTTAGCGGCGCAACGGCGGTCATCATCCCATTCGCGGGTGAAGAGGAGAATTACATAGTAGAGTGGATATAGCCAGGGCCAGCCGATCTCAGGATAACCTGTTGCTAAAACAATACCTGAGGCCATAAGAATCTCTCCCAAGTAGTTAATATGTCTGGAGGCACCCCAGAAGCCATTTACAAGGAGGGTGTTTTTGCCATCAGTTATGCTTTCAGGTTTAATCCATAAAAATCTCTTGTCAGGATCTTTTTTGAAGTGGTATTTCTGCATATTCGCTCCTCTTGCAAGTCCCCAGCCGGTGAAGAAAATTATGACAGGAAGAATGTAGTACAGTGAAGAGTGTCCGGGATCAGGCATATGGACTGTTGACCAGAGCGGAATAGTGTAGAAGAATGGATAGAAGACCAGACATCCCCATCCAAGTTTGAATCCCACCCGCTCAGCAAATATATCATAAGTGTAGAGGTGTACCCTTTCAAAAAACATGTACTCGGTGACAAACCATGTGAGTAGAAGAGTGGCAATGAGAATTCCGGGAGATGAGTGTGCGCCAAATGTTATGTTGTGGTGAGCGGCAAAGCTCAGAACATTCAGTTCCAGTAAAACAGCTCCAACCATATAGAGCCACATTTTAATATCTATTCTGCCTCTGTTTAAGGAGATGTTTTCGGCTCTGCCAAGAAAGATATCTGCAAGCATATTTTTCCTAACCGGTTTATAACGGAAAACGACAATTGCCGAGAAAATCAATCCAACCAAACAGGCACCTGCTAGTCCCTCCCATCTGTGAAGGTATAGCCAGTTGTATGGAAGATCTCCGTAGTTGCCCAGAGAAAACCATATTGCTGCCGAGATTGCAAGAACAATCAGACCGTTAAGTCTGTAAATAACCTTTTCATCGCTTCCGGGACGGGTGATATATCCCTTAATCCACCTTGCCGGCAATACAACATGAAGAAATGTAATCCCGGCTATGATTATAAGCGGTGCCAAAAATCCCCATAGTGAGTTCATAGCTTTGGTATTGTAAATATAAATGTACTCCCTTTACCCTCTTCACTCTCTACCCAAATCTTCCCTTTATGAGCCTCTGCAAACTCTTTGCAAATCAGTAGTCCAAGTCCGGTCCCTGATTCATCTTCTGTTCCGCGGGTAGTATGTTGTCCGGCAAGATTCCATAATCTAACCTGATTTTCTGCAGATATTCCTGTTCCACTATCTTTTACAGATATTTTAAAGTTATTTCCGATATCTTCCAGTGATGTGACAATTTTACCCCCTCTGTACGAGAATTTTATTGCATTTGAAAGGAGGTTCCTCATTATAGTCTTGATCATATTTGGATCTGCAAAGATTTCAGCGTTTTCAGCTGCAGAGAGTTCTATCTCAATCTCCTTCTCCTCTGCCATACCTTTTACAGCACCTCTGACCTCTTCGCATATATCTTTGATCTTGACAGTTTGGGGTTTGCATTCAAGTTTGCCTCTTTGAGCCTTTGACCAGGTTAGGAGATCCTCTAAAAGAGCAAATGTTTGCCTGCTTGAATCTCTCATCATTGTCAGCTGCTCCTCAATCTCTTCCTGCTCCATATCCCTGAAGTTTTCAATCAGAAATTCCGAGAAGCCCAGCAGGGCGTTAAATGGGTTTTTAAGGTCGTGGGCCAGTATTGAGAAAAATTTATCTTTAGCAGCATTAGCCTCCTCCAGGAGAGACTTCTCTTTAACCAGCTGTCTCTGAAGTTTATTAATCTCTGAATTCAGATTATAGAGTAGTTTGTTCTGTTCGAGTAGTTGCTGAGTCTCTACCCCTCCAATAAATAGTATCTCATCACCTTTTTTGTAAAACCTTCCAAGTAGTGAGATGTTCTCTGTGTCAAAGCTCCCAAGAGTAACATAGCCATTATAGACCAAAGATTCGTCAGTCCTGTTGCTGACAATTCTTGAGAAGGGGGGATTAAGAAAATTTGCGGCAGGAGATAAAGAGGATCTAAAAGTTTTTTTAATTGTTTTATTGGCAAAGATGAGCTCCCCGCTCTCTTTGAAAAGGGCAATATAGATTGAGGGGCTCTCTGCAATTGATAGTTTGAACTCCTCTCTCCACTGCGTAAGGATTGTGCTAATTAGACCTATCTTTCTCATAATGAGATTGCTTAAGGAAGTTTTCCAGGGCCGGAAGATCCTTCAGGTAGAGAACCCCTGTGTGTTTCATCATAAGATCTTTTCCATCTTCAATAAGCCCCTGGCCTCCAACTAAAATGGGCATCTCCGGAATACGCTCCCTTATTTTTGAGATTGTCTTCTCAAGGTTTCTTGTGTGCAGGTTTATACTCATTGAGAGGCCAATAATTGTAGGATTAATCTGGGAAATAAAATCCAAAAGCTCATCCATAGGGGTGTTTGCACCCAGAAAATGTGATGTCCAGCCATGTAATTCAAACATATCAGATACCATCTTGGCGCCAATCTGGTGTACCTCATCTTCAACAGAGGTTATTACCACAACCATCTTATTAGTGCCTGCATTTTTAATAATTCTGTAATAGAGATGACCCAGAAGTGTCTCAACAATTGCAGAGGCAAGATGTTCCGTTGCAACACTTATCTTGCCCTCTTCCCAGAGCTCTCCAACTTTATACATTGCAGGCTTTATTACTCCTTCGTAAATTGTAATAACATCAGTTCCCTCTTCAAGAAGTCTGTTGACAATCTCAAGTCCGGTACTCCTGTCTCCGTTCATCAGAACAGGAAGTAACTCTTCGCTTAAGCCCTGAATTTTCATAACCTTAATTTTTAGTCACCTTCTAAGTTACAAAAAAAAATTATTCCCAATCCAGAAGTCTTCTCTCTCCCTCCAGTGTCCTGATACCGGTTACATCCTGACTAACCTCCAGAACCCCTCTGTACTCTCCCTCCTCGCTCCTGACAGCAAAATACCTAATGTGGATAAACTTCCCTCTGAGAGTAATCCAGAACTCGGCCTCATCCCTCTCACCGCTCCTGAATTTATTCACTATCTCCTCTACTATATGCAGGCTTTCCGGCGGGTGGCAGTTTCTTACATCCCTTCCAATCACTGCAGGTGAGCGGGGAAAGAAGCGATCCTTTGCCCTGTTGAAATACCTTACCTTATCATTCTCATCAACATATGTTATATCCAGAGGCAGGGAATCAAAAATCATTGTAGCTCTTTGCAGGAACTGGTCTGAGATGGGTCCGCTCAGCTCTGTTGCCACCCTGTTTGCCTCTGAGGCCGATTCCCCTGCCGGCGGACTGGGTCTGTCAATAAATGGAAACGGGTACTCAAAACTCTGCCTGTGCATCTCGGCCCAATCCTCTTTTGGTATTGTACCCACCGCAATTGGATATACAATTATCTCCTCCTTCTGAATCATCCCGAACGCCCCAAAGTAGTAGTTCCCTATTGCCCGGTTGAGTGTCATCCACTCGCTCTGATCAGATTTTGCAAGGCCGATAAGCTCTTTTATCATCCGGCGGAGGTCGTCGTGAAGAGACCACATAACTTTGAGCGGTTTGTACTCCTTCCAGTGCTTTTCCAGATATGGAAAAAGGATATTCTCCTTTTTAATGTAGTGTGGCTCAAACTGAGCGAAGCTCTCCAGATGGGGGAGCAGCTCGGCCTTAAGAGAGCCAAGTTCATCAATCTCCCGCCCTTTGTAGGCTTTGAGTATCTTCTTCATTGTGTTGAGGCGGAACTCAAATGCCCTGTTCTCAAGCATGAGGTAGTACAGAAACGACCCCTCCTCCGGACGCTCCCACTCATAGGCCTTCAGGTATTCGTACAGGACATTCAGAATTTTGTTGATATCCCTTTTTATTTCAGGGACAGTGATTCCCATCTGCATCTGGTACTCTTCCAGATAAAGCATGTCATAAGGGGTAATACCATTGAGTGCCTCTTTATGTCTCTCAATAAGCTCCTTTCCATCTCCGCCGCTCATCATCCCGGTGGAGAATGCAATAAGGTGTTCTATCTTATTTCTGTCGCTTTTTATCATATATGTAGAAATTGCTAATTCTAAAATTTTTACGGATTGCTCTTTGCTATTTTTTCGTGGACTTCAAGATAGGCAGGGAGTGCTGCCGATCCGTACCAGGAAAACAGGTCGGCCTCAAAAACTCCCTCAGCTATGGCTCTGTCACCTTTGAGCATCTCCAGTGCCTCCTGATGGTCTGTTGTATTTAGTACAAATATTCCTCTATACTGTTTGTCGTTCTTTCCCATTGGGCCGGCAATGATAAGTTTGCCCTCGTCAGATAGTTTGTTAATGTTCTCCATGTGGCTTCTGAACAGCTCCGCAAGGAGAGCCTTGTCCTCCGTCTTATTAGGGCCGGTACGCAGAATCACGAAAGTGTAGCTCTTCATACCATAATCATCTGCACCATATTTTGCGGCAAGTGCAGGGTCGTATTTTATTTTCTCCTGGGAGGCTGCCGGAATATTTGTCCCAATTGTAATCAAAAGTGCAATTACAATTGGATGTATTGAAAATCGCCTGTTTTTTTTCATAAATTTACTTGCTGAAAGTTATATTTCCAGTTGAGTGTAAATATACTAAATCTGGCTTGAAAAAATACTCTTATGGGACTTGATATACTATTAATAATTGCCGGCATTATTTTACTTTTGGTTGCTTTTGCCGGATGCTTTCTTCCAGTTCTTCCCGGGCCACCTCTAGCTTTTGGAGCGCTTATTCTGCTCCATTTTACATCTTTGGCCGATGTCTCGCCTGAAGTACTCTGGACTATGGCAGGGCTAGCACTTTTGGTCACAATTCTTGATTATGTTGTTCCGGTTTGGGGCACCAGAAAATTTGGAGGAAGCAAAGCTGGCGAGAGAGGTGCAATTGCCGGCGTTATTGTGGGACTCTTTCTCGGCCCTCTCGGAATAATTCTTGGCCCTTTCTTTGGCGCCCTGGCCGGTGAACTACTCAGCGGCACCCCCGGCGATAAAGCATTCAGGTCTGCAATCGGCTCATTTATAGGCTTCCTGCTTGGTGTGGGCCTAAAGTTGATGGTTACTCTCGTGATCGCATTCTATTTCTTTAAGATTTGGTTATTCTGATTCGCTGTGGCGGAGGTTCCTTCGCTCAAAGATCTGATCCTCATCCCTACCTGAATCACCCGCAGCCCCTCAGGAACTTTTCCTCCTCGCTTACTGCGTTCGCTGTGGCGGAGGTTCCTTCGTGTCTCGTTTGATTCAGGTAGGGGCATGGCAGATAAACCGGCTGTATAAACTGCGGAGCACCTTATATCCCTGTCAACCATGCCGGATGGCTAAAAAATGCGAAGCAACATTAAAGAAAAGTTACTAAAATTGGATATAATTACAAAATAAGTATATTTGTGGCGTAAAAGTAAGGTTTATGGTGAAAGTTACGAGGAGAGATGCTGAGATTCGTTTGACGGAGGCGGGTCATGAACTTTTTTGGAAATTCGGCTTCAAAAAAGTAACTGTGGAGGATGTGTGTAAAAAGGCGGGCGTAAGCAAGATGTCTTTTTACAGATATTATGAAAATAAGACCGAATTAGCCAAACGGGTGCTGGATAATGTAATTTCTGATGGAGTTGTAAAATTCCGTGATATTATGACAGATGATGATACTGCTGTAAATAAGATGCATAGGTTTATTGCTCTTAAGATAGAGGGGACAAACAATATTAGTAAGGAGTTTATTGCTGACATCTATGGAGATATGGGTTCTGAAATCCAGCAATATATGGCAAAGTTAACTGCTCATACTATAACCACTATGATTGAGGAGTTCAGAAATGCTCAATCAAGAGGTGTGTTTAATTCCAATTTCAAACCCGAGTTGCTTTTTGCGTTGAGCAATAGTTATATTGAGCTTATAAAGAGCCCAGCCTTAAGTTCTCTCTATGCAAATCCACAGGAGATGATTGTCGAGCTGGTTAACCTGATTACTTTTGGCATAGCTCCGTCCGGGGCCGAGTCTGCCTCAGAGGAAAAGTGTCAAAGGCCTGATAGATAACGCTATAGAGAAAAATGATGGATTTTATAACGTATTGATTATATGATGTTTGACACTTTTCCTCTGAGGCAAGTTGTTGTGGTTGTGTTCTTGCTGCTGGCCGGAAATATTGCTTTTTGTCAGCAGATGCTGCAGGCGGATGCGCAGAATCCGCATACGCAGGTGCAGAATCAGCAGAGAACAGAGCTAAAATACCGCGGGCAATTTAGTACTTGGGGTGGGTATGCGTCGGGGTCTGAGTGGCCGG
>JASDTD010000057.1:0-268462 GCA_041441395.1 Bacteroidales bacterium
TGTGGATTGTGGTAACAATCATCCTTCACACTCTGTTTCTTGCCATTGCCCGGGTTTAATATCTAAACTTTCCTGCATTCACAGAGTATCCGCATAACTTCCGGAGTTTTTCCTCCTCGCTCTCTTCGTTCGCTGTGGCGGAGACTCCTTCTGTTATGCGGATTACTCTGTGACCGGGAAGGTAGCTGTGTATTGCTTTGCAAATGAAACCCGCCGAAAATAGAGAACCCCGGACGGCTGTAACTTGCAAACAGTGAGTGATTTAACACTTTATCCCTGGGGTGATCCCTTGGGTAAAGTGTCAATTATCAATTAATCTGCTTGTTGCAGCCGTGCGTGTTTAGACCACCTCCAGCAGATTTGCGGATACACATCGCTTTGCGAGGATTTAAATGGTGCTGCGCAATTTATACGGCCTTTGGCCGGAAGGCAGGTTCCGGGTTTGGGTGGCACGAACCTCCACGGAGTTAAATTTCAAGGTGTTCCAAAATATAAATCTTTCAAAACCAATAAATTATATTTTACAACTAGCACAAAACGAGGTTAATGGAGGTTCGTCCCACCCACGCCTGTTAGCCTATCCTTGGGTTTAAATGCTCCGCAATCCTTCCCCGGCCAACCGAGCCACGAAGGAACCTCCGCCACAGCGAACGAAGAGAGCGAGGAGGAAAAGTTCCTGAGGGGCTTCGGTTGACCGGGGAAGGGTGAAGGGTTATCTAGTGCGAATCAATCCCGCTCATCATCGCAAAAAGGTGGTTGAGCATAGGCAGGATTTCAGACATATACTCCTTAACTGCCTTAACGCTGCCGGGCAGGACAAATATTAGGGATTTGCCGGAAACGCCTGCAATACTTCTGCTCAGAAGTGCATTAGGTTTTTCAGCTCCGTATTTTAATCTTATATAGTCCATAATTCCGGGAATCTCCTTGTCCAGTAGCGGCTTTACAACATCAGGGGTAAAGTCTCTCGGGCCGATTCCTGTTCCGCCGGTGGTGATAATTATCTCGTGTCCCTCTGAAACCATTCGCCTGATTTCAGTTTCAAGCATCTGCGGATTATCAGGAAGGAGTTTATAGTCGCAGGAGAGGTTCCGTTTTGTTTCACTGAACCATTTGCCCATTAACTCCTCTGCAAGAGGGCCGCTTAGGTCTTTGTATTCTCCCTCGAATGCTCTGTCGCTGAGGGTTATGACTCCTGCCCTCCAGGTCTTCTTCTTATAAGTAAGTTTGTCTCCTGCCCTCATCTCGCCACATTTAAGAACCCTTGCAAATATCCCCTCTTTGGGCATAATGCAGGCTCCGGTGTCGCGAAAGATTGCGCAACCATCACCGTGGCACTTTTTTCCTATCTGAGTAACCTCCATCAGGATTGTGTCGTTCATAAGCTGGTCTCCGGGCATCATCTCGTTAAGAACCATCCCTTTTGTAGTGATGTTCTCGGCAAACTCTCCCCATTTAAACTCCCTGCCTGTTATGGCCGAAAACTTCTCAAAGCTCTCCGCTCCAAGCAGACTCACCTGTCTGTGCCACTTGCCGGCGTGGGCATCTCCGGGAATCCCCTCGGGGGTAAGTTGGATATTATCAACGGGGAGTTTGATCTCTCCCTTTTTTACAGAAATATTTACCGATATTATTTCAAGTTCCATTTTGTATCTCTGTTTTGCTATTTAATCTCCTCTTTGCTCTTTGAGAGGAGTTCAATGTTGGTTATTATCATGTTTTTATCCACCGCCTTGCACATATCGTAAATGGTAAGCAGCGCTACCGATACAGCTGTCAGCGCCTCCATCTCTACTCCGGTATTGCCGTTGCATGAGGTGAACCCCTCGGCAGTGACTCCGTCATCCTGGACGGTGATTTTGACATCGGCCCTATTAAGATTTAACTGATGGCAGAGTGGAATCAGTTCAGGGGTCTTTTTGGCAGCCATTATTCCGGCAATCTGGGCTACTGTTAGCAGGTCTCCCTTTTTCAGCCCGTTTTCCCTGATAAGTGCTATGGTTTCAGGTGAGAGTAGTATTCTCCCACTTGCGGTCGCCTTTCTTGCCGATACAGGTTTGGCCCCCACATCCACCATGTTTGCACGCCCCTTTTCGTCTGTATGGGTGAGCATTTTGCCGTTTTTAGAATTTGTATCTTCTGACATAATCATCCTCCTGAATTATTATCCGCCTATATTATAGAATTTTCCGGTATCATTATGGGAGCCCTTTGCCGGTTTGTTTTTTACAGCCATCTCAAGAGCCTTCTCTACTCCGTACTCTCTTATGCTGTATCCAAGGTCGCTGAAGAGGCAGGGTTTTACCAATCCGTTTGCCGTAAGCCTTACTCTGTTGCACCTTGGGCAGTCTCCGCCGTCTCCGCCGTCAACTATACCAAACGAGCCGGTATGGAGATCCATCATCTTTATAAATCTCACCTCAATTCCGTTTATACCTGAAAGAGCTCTCTCCTGAGCAAACTTTAGTACGCTTTGAGCATCAGGCTCGTTTCTGTCACTATTTACAACGCAGTTAAGTTTGATAGGTAGAAGCCCGGCACTCTTTGCCGCCTCAATTCCATCAAAAACTTTGTTTATATCTCCGCCTCTGGTAATCTCTCTGTACCTGTCAGGATCTGCAGTATCAAGACTTATATTTATTCTCATAAGCCCTGCTTTTGCAAGTTCCTCTGCGAATTGAGAGAGCAGCTGCCCGTTTGTAGTCATTGAGAGGTCAGTAATTCCCTCAATTGAGGCCAGTCTGCGAACAAGTTCCGTAATCCCTTTTCTAACCAGCGGCTCACCGCCTGTAATCCGCACTTTATTAACTCCACTTGAGACAGCAACTCTTGTAAACTCCTCAATTTCGTTAAATGTCAGAATCTCACTGTGGTCAACAAGGGGAATCCCCTCTTCAGGCATACAGTATGTACACCTAAGGTTGCATCTGTCTGTAACGGAGATTCTGAGATATGTTATTGCTCTTTTGAGCGGATCATACATCATTATTGGTTCCTCCCAATGTGTTTGGAAAACTCCCAGAGAACAACACCTATGCTGACAGATACATTTATTGAGTGTTTTGTTCCGTGTTGAGGTATCTCAAGTACAAGATCGCTAACGTCAACAACATCCTGCTTCACCCCCTTAACCTCGTTGCCAAAGACAAGGGCGTACTTTTTCTTGATGTCAAGTTTAATATTATTGAGCATTGTCGAGTTTTCAGTTTGTTCAACAGAGATAATTGTGTAATCCTCCTCTTTTAGCCTCTTTACTGCATCAGTGCTCTCCTCACAATACTCCCAGGGAATTGTGTTTTCTGCTCCAAGCGCAGATTTGTGTATTTCAGCAGATGGTGGAGTGGCACAAATCCCGCAAAGTATTATTTTCTCTGCGGCAAATGCATCGGCACTCCTGAAGGCAGCGCCAATATTGTGCTGGCTTCTCACATTGTCCAGTACTATTATTACCGGCATCTTATCTGCTGAAGAATACTCATTTGCTGAGATTCTGCCAAGCTCACTGTTAAGTAATTTTCTGAATTTGCTCATAACTAATTGCAAATATACTCATACCATTTTAAACTTTTTGCCGCCTCAATGGTCAAAGTAAAATAAATTTTACTTTGATGAAACAGAGACAGAAGTACATCCTTTATGCCGCTATTCCGATTGTGTTAGCCGGGTCAATCATTGGCTACAACAAATTGTTCAATAAACCGGAAATTAATGAAGAGCCCATTTCCCGTCCTATGGGTGAGGGAAACAGAGGGGGAGGCGGAGGAGGAAGAGCTTTGCCTGTATCAGTATATATCGCAGAATATATGACTTCAGATGAGGGTAAACTTGCAATAGGCACTCTTACTCCCAATGAAAGGGTGGATGTGGTTAGTGAACTCTCCGGCAGGGTAACTGAGATTAATTTTCGTGAGGGTGAGCTTGTAAGAAAAGGGACAATACTGGTAAAGCTAAATGATGATGAGCTTGTTGCTCAGCTTGTAAAGGCCGAGTATCAGTATAAACTAATTGAGCAGAGACTCGAGCGTCAGAAGATTCTTCTTGAGAGGGATGCTGTTAGCCGTGAGGATTATGACAAGGTGCTTACTGAGTTTAATGTTTTAAAGCAGGATATTGAGCAGTTGAAAATAAGGATTGAGAAGATGAAGGTAAGGGCCCCTTTTGATGGAATGATTGGTTTCAGAGATGTGAGCCTTGGAGCCTTTCTGCAACCCAATACAAAAATATCTACACTTGTAGATGTGGCAAATCTTAAGCTTGAATTTGCCATCCCTGAGAAATATATTAATGATGTTAAGAGTGGCTCTTCTGTTTCATTTACAGTGGAGGGAACAGGCAAAACTTTCTCTGCCAGGGTTTATGCCGTAGATCCTCAGGTTGAGGTTAAAACAAGAACGCTTATGCTTAGGGCCAGATATACAAATACGGGTCTAATGCTTAAACCAGGTATGTCTGCAAAGGTATCTTTCTCAACAACCGCAGGGGCAAATAATATATATGTACCTAATCAGGCAGTGGTACCGGATGTAAAGGGGCGCTCAGTGTGGGTTATGAAGGGGGGCAAGGCAGAGCTTGTACAGGTTCAGTCAGGAACAAGAACGGCAGATATGCTTGAGATACTCGGAGGACTGGAGAGGGGTGATACAATCATTACCACAGGGCTTATGCAGCTGAGGCCGGGGATTCAGGTATCACCACAAACAATAATGAATTAGATATGAGTATAAGCAGTACAACGATAAACAGACCGGTACTGGCTACAGTACTAAGCCTTCTGATAGTAATTTTTGGTGTTATCGGATATACATCGCTGGGTGTCAGAGATTACCCCAGTGTGGATAACCCTGTAATTTCTGTCAGGTGTGGATTTCCCGGCGCTAATGCAGATGTTATTGAAACACAGATCACTGAGCCTTTAGAGGCCGCAGTAAATGGTATTCCGGGAATCAGGGCTATCTCCAGCACAAGCCGAGATGGATCAAGTTCAATAAATATTGAGTTTAACCTGGAGGTTGATTTGGAGACTGCTGCAAATGATGTTCGCGACAAGGTGTCAGGAGCTATGAGAAGACTGCCTCAGGATGTAGATCCCCCTGTGGTTGAGAAGTCTGACGCAGATGCTCAGCCAATATTTACGGTAACACTTCAAAGTGAGTCAAGAGATATTATTGACCTTAGCGAATATGCAGAGGTTAACTTTAAGGAGAGATTGCAGACAATTAGCGGAGTGAGTTCTGTAGGTGTTTGGGGATCAAAAAGATATTCTGTGAGAATGAGGATGGATCCCATTCTCCTTGCTGCTTACAAAATTACACCACTTGATGTGAGGCAAGCTGTATCCAGAGAGAATGTCGAGCTTCCTTCAGGTATGGTGGAGGGTTCCACTATGGAGCTTACTGTAAGAACGCTAGGTCGATTAAGGACCATTGAGGATTTTAATAATTTAATAATCGCCAGAAGTGGAGAGAGAATTGTTCGTTTTTCCGATATTGGATCGGCAGAGGTTGATGCAGAGAATACAAGATCTGTTCTAAAGAGGAATGGTGTTCCGATGGTCTCTTGTGTAATTGTTCCGCAGCCCGGTGCAAATTATATAAATATTGTTGATGATGCAAAGAGGGTTGTTGAGGAGCTTAAGAGGACAATTCCTGAAGATATTGAGGTTGGAGTTGGTTTTGATAATACAGTGTTTATAAGGGACTCAATAAGTGAGGTTCAGATGACTATTCTTCAGGCCTTTTTACTTGTGATTCTAATTATATTCCTGTTTCTGAGAAACTGGAGGACAACTCTTATTCCTATTATTGCTATTCCTATCTCTGTAATTGGAGCCTTTTTCATAATGTACATAGCAGGCTTTTCAATTAATATTCTAACTCTTCTTGCAATTGTACTCTCGATTGGTCTTGTTGTGGATGATGCAATTGTTGTAATGGAGAACATTTATACAAAGATAGAGAGAGGTGTCCCTCCAAAAGAGGCAGCTATCGAGGGGTCAAAAGAGATATTCTTTGCCGTAATTGCAACGACAATAACATTAGTTGCGGTTTTCTTTCCAATTGTGTTTCTGCAGGGGGTAACAGGCAGACTATTCAGAGAGTTCTCTTTTGTAATAGCTGGTGCTGTGATAATTTCAAGTTTTGTGGCTCTTACATTTACCCCAATGATCTCAAGTAAACTATTAAAAAAGGATGCGAAGGAGAACAGATTCTACAGATGGACTGAGCCCTTTTTTGTATGGCTAAATTCTGTGTACGCCTCATCACTGGATAAGTTTTTGAAAAAAAGATGGATGGCGGTGGTATTTCTGTTAATCTCCTTTGGAGTGATATTTTACCTTTGGACAACCATACCATCTGAGATGGCACCTCTTGAGGACCGATCAATGATAAATGTTTCCAGCACGGCTCAGGAGGGTGCAACATACGATTATATGCTAAAATACACAGATGATTTGTATGGTGTTGTAAGAGAAGAGGCTCCTGAAGCAGAAAATATCCTCCAGATGGTTGGAATGGGTGGCAGAAACAGATCAAATTTCTCGATCTCTCTTGTAGACCCTCTCTCAAGGAATAGAACTCAGCAAGAGATTGCAGACGCCCTCTCTCCAAAAGTTGCAATGCTTACCGGGGCAAGGAGCTTTGTTAATCAGCAGCAGACATTCGGCGGAAGAAGAGGAGGAATGCCTGTTCAGTATGTAATTCAGGCAAAAAACCTGGATTCATTGAAGAGAATTATACCGGTTTTTATGTCAGAGGTAGCCCAAAGCGAAGTCTTTTCAAATTCTGATGTTAATCTGAAATTTACAAAACCGGAGCTTAGTATAAGTATTGACAGGGATAAGGCCTCACTGATGGGAGTCTCCATTCAGAATATTGCTCAGACACTCCAGCTCTCAATGAGTGAGCAGAGGATTGGCTACTTTATCAGAAATGGCAAGCAATATCAGATTATGAGTCAGATTGACCAGAGTATGAGGAATAAGCCTGTGGATCTGGCAAATATTTATGTTAGAAATGATGCCGGTGAATTAATCCAGCTGGATAATCTTATTACTATGGAAGAGAGCAGTATGCCACCTCAGCTTTTCAGGTACAACAGATTTGTGTCAGCTACCGTATCTGCGGCACTTTCAAAAGGTTATACGCTGGGGCAAGGTATTGAGGAGATGGATAAAATTGCAGACAGATTACTCAATCCTGATGATTTCACAACCACTCTGTCAGGTCAGTCTAAAGACTTTGTAGAGAGTACATCCAGTCTTCTGTTTGCTTTTCTTCTTGCACTTTTGCTGATCTACCTTATCCTCTCTGCACAGTTTGAAAGCTTCAGGGATCCGCTGATAATAATGTTTACAGTTCCGCTGGCCCTTTTTGGTGCTCTCCTCACACTTAAACTTTATGGCCAGACAATGAATATCTTTAGCCAGATTGGGTTGATAATGCTAATTGGACTTGTCTCCAAAAATGGTATCCTTATGGTAGAGTTTGCTAACCAGAGGAAATTGGCTGGGCTTGATAAACTGGCTGCAATCAGAGACTCTGCTGCATCAAGATTCAGACCGATTCTAATGACAAGTCTATCTACAATTTTGGGAATATTACCAATGGTATTTGCAACCGGTGCGGGGGCAGAGAGCCGTGTTTCAATGGGTGTAGCTGTTGCCGGAGGGTTGATATTTGCCACATTCTTTACACTCTATATTATCCCTGCTATGTACTCATATATATCATCTTCAAATAAGTAGTGCAATGACAACCAAATTCAAAACATTTTCACTTGCAATTGCCTTTGCATTAATAACCCCACTATCCGCACAAAACTCCAGAAATATTGAATATCTAACTCTGGAGGGGTGTATTGAGAGGGCATTGGAGGCAAACTATTCAATAATAATATCCGGGAATAGCCTTGAAATTTCCAGGAATAATGTTACTCTGGCACCTTTTCTGCCAACAATCTCTGCCAGCTCCAGGCAGAGTGCAAACAGCGGAGTTCAAAGGAATATAAATGAGGCTGGAGATAGGGTAAAATCTACTGCTTCAGGAAATTCTGTTATTAATGGTGCAAATTTGAACTGGCGCCTTTTTGACGGCCTTTCAATGTTTGCAACAAGAGATAAACAGGAGGAGCTGCTTAGACAGGGAGAGTATAATTTCAGAGCTGTCTCTGAAAATCTTGTTATGAAGATTTCTTCCCAATATTTCAATATTATTAGTTTGCAGAACAGGTTCAAACTCCTCAATGAGGTAGCCTCTATTTCAAAGGAGCGGTATGAACAAGCTTTAATAAAGTATAATATTGGAAGTGGCTCAGGTCTTGAGCAGATGCAGGCAAAGATCTATCTTAACAGCGACTCCTCATCTCTGCTTCAGGCTACCGAAAATATAAAGAACGCATACATTGAACTCTTTAAACTAATGAACATACCATTAGATTCAAAATATGCAATAAAGGATACAATTATATCCGAGCCACAACTTGATGTAGCCCATCTTCTAAGTAATGCAGACAAAAATAACACAACTCTTTTAGCCCTGAGGGCAGGAGAGGAGGTGGCAAGTCTGGATACCAGAATCGCAAAAGCATCACGCTATCCTGTTATTGATCTCTCTGCCGGATATAACTATAACTTTAACCAGAGTGGGTACTACCCATCCAGATATAATGAATCCAACGGCCTTAACTGGGGCTTTTCACTTTCTGTCCCAATATTTTCAGGTAACGAAATAAACAGAAGGGTGAAAAATGCAAAAATTCAGCAGGAGAATGCAAGACTCACTTATGAGCAGGAGAGGCAGGAGCTTATGAGTGAACTCCATCAACTTTATAATATATATCAATATCATTTAAGGATGATTGAGTTTGAAGAGGAGAACAGAGAGGCTGCGCTTCTTAATCTTGAGGCAGCAAGAGAGAGATACAGACTTGGGTCACTATCCGGAATTGAGTTCAGAGATATTCAGCTCTCATATCTCAACTCTGCAGACAGAAGATTAAACGCAATTTATCAGGCTAAAATTTCTGAAATTACTCTTCACTTGATGGCCGGTGAACTGTTTAATTAGATTGTTGTTGTTCAGTGAAACATTTTCACTGACAATAACAATTCTATGAAAAAGGCGTATATCTGTTTTTTAACTATATTAATATCAACTTTCTCATTTTTACCTACTCTGGCTGAAGAGTCTGCCGCAGATTATTCTATCAGAGGAGTGGTTATAGATAAATTCTCCAGAGAACCGGTATCATTTGCTACTGTCTCTGTATTTCAGGGGACAAAATTTGCAATCACTGATTCCCTGGGAAGATTTTCAATTGAGGGGCTTCCTGCAGGGGCATACAGGCTTAAGGTTGATCTTTTAGGATACAACCAATTTATAACAGAAGAGATGATGCTATCAATAAAGGGCTCATTTCTCAATATTGAGCTGGAAGAGGAGAGCGTGCTACTTGCCGCTGCAACAGTTAAGCCAAAGGCAAATCCCTTCAGAAGGATACCGGAGACCCCTCTCTCTCAGCGAACAATAGGTGTGCAGGAGATTGAGAGAAATCCCGGTGCAAACCGGGATATATCCCGTGTAGTTGCCTCTCTTCCCGGAGTGGCAAATGTTGTAGGGGGAGGTTTTCGCAATGATATTCTTGTAAGAGGCGGTGGCCCTGCAGAAAATAAGTACTTCCTCGACGGGATAGAGGTCCCTTCAATAAACCATTTCAGTACTCAGGGCTCTTCAGGGGGACCTGTTGGGATAATTGATGCCGATTTTATCCGTGAAGTTGATTTTTATGGTGGTTCATTCCCTGTAGCCAGGGGTGGTGCAATTAGTTCCGTACTGGATTTTAAACTAAAGGAGGGAGATCCGCTTAACAATACATATAAGTTTACGGTAGGTGCATCAGAGGCCGGATTCGGCTCAAATGGGCACCTTACAAAAAGGACAAGCTATCTTGCTTCAGTAAGGGTCTCTTATTTGCAATTTCTCTTCAGAGCTATAAACCTTCCATTTTTGCCCACTTTTACAGATATGCAGGTTAAACTTAAGACCCGCTTTGACAACAAGCACGAACTTACCTTTATTGCTTTAGGTGGTCTGGATGATATGACACTTAATGATGATACCGGAGGTAAGGAGTCAAATGAGTATATACTGGCCTATCTTCCGGTTATTCAGCAGGAGGTTCTTACAACAGGGCTGGTTTACAGATACTACTACGGATCAAATAACTTAAGCCTCTTTCTCAGTCAGAGCTATCTGAACAACAGAAACACCAAATATGCAGGAAATGATGACTCATCCGAGGATAATCTATCACTGAAATACAGATCTGTAGAGCAAGAGACAAAATTCAGAGCAGAAAATCTTGTCAGGTTTGGGGATTTCAGGGTTATTACCGGTGTGGGGCTTGAGCTTCCCCTTTACTCAAATAGCACTTTTCAGAGAATTTTCCTTCAGAATCCAGTCACTGTAGATTACAATAGTGATCTTAGTTTTTTAAAGTATGCTGTATTTACAAATGCAAACTATACCTCTCCGGATAAAAGATTTACTGCAAATCTGGGTATCCGCTTTGATGGAAATTCCTATTCTGACAAGATGGCAAATCTCTTCAGGCAATTTTCTCCAAGGTTATCACTCTCATATGAACTTCTAAGTGATTTTTATCTGAATGCAGGGGTAGGCAGATATTATCAGCTCCCACCATACACGGCACTTGGATACAGAGATCTTCAAGGAGATCTTGTAAATAAGGAGCTTGAATATATTGGGTCAGATCAAATATCTGCCGGAGTAGATTATAGAAATTCAAATGGTGTTCAGCTGGCTGCCGAACTCTTTTACAGAAATAATTTCAATGGTATGTGGTCTGTAAGGGATTCAATTCCTGTTGAAGGGAAAGGAATCAACTACGGAGTCTCCGGAAATGAAGAGATTACATCTACTTTAAAAAGCAGATCTTACGGAGTTGAATTCTCTGCCAGATGGTTTCTTGCAGACAAGTTTAACCTTCTTGGGTCCCTAACCATTTTCAGGAGTGAGTATAACACTCCGGATAATAATTGGATAGCAAGAACCTGGAATAACAAGAGATTGCTTACCCTGTCAGCAGGGTACAAGTTTCCTAAGAACTACTTTGCAGGGGTGAAGTACAGGTACTCCGGAGGAGCTCCTTATACTCCTCTTGATGAGTATAAATCCTCTCTTGTTAATGCCTGGGACGCATCCGGGAGGGCATATCCAAATTACGCTCTTTATAATTCGCAGTATCTGGGGATATTCAACCAGCTTGATATCAGGGTAGATAAAGAATTTTATTTTAACAAATTTGCATTGAAAGTTTATCTTGATGTTCAGAATGTAACGAACTTTGACTACAAGTCAGGAGATGTTCTGGTTAGTACCGGAAGGATTGTAAATCCGGAAGTTCCCAGAGGAGAGCAGAGGTATGAGATGAAAAGAATATCCCTCACAGAGGGGACAATTTTGCCATCAATAGGAATTACGGTAGAATTCTAAGATCAAATAGATTTCTCTCCGGCCAGTTTGTGATTTTATTGAGCCCGTTTTTAACAAGATTGTCAATCTGTCTTGGAAAACGGGCTCCTTTCCAAGAGCTTGTATTGGTAATAAGTACCCAGGAGACACCGTTTTTCTGGTATTTTAAAAGGGCACTGGATCCGGAGAGTGTTCCTGTTCTTGACCACTCGCCTGAAGAGGTTACCTTTGCCCAGCCAACAGGGAGTATCTGAGGAGTACTGTATGTCATAATACCTATGCTCTGATTAGAGAGGATATCTGCAACACCCCCCTTCCCATCAATGGATGCAACAAAAAGAAGAATCTCTGAGGGTGATGCGACCCAGGCTCCTGCCCCCTGAAGGGCTTTTATATTATTCCCTCCGTAACAACGCTGAACCATCCGTCCACTTCCGTCAAAAGCCTCAACCAGCGGTTCATTTGAGGGTTCGTAATATCTTACTTCGTTCTGGAATTTCTCTGTATAGAGATTGTTTGCAATATGCATATCTGAAATGCCGGCAGGTTTAAGAATCATCTCCTTTATATACTCTTCATAACTCAGCCCTGTGACCTCTTCAATAACTCTTGAAAGGATGACATAACCAAGATTTGAGTACCGGGTACCATTGCCCGGTGCAAATCCGAGCCTTCCGGAGGCACAGTATTTAATAATCTGATCGTTATCCGGGATTGTGTCCATCTTCAACCTTGAAGACATCAGGGTTGTGTTAAACATAGGGTCACCTCCCCTGAGAGTAAAACCGCCTCTGTGTCTGAGCAGATGTTCAATTGTAATATTTCTTACTCTTGGGTCCTTGATCTCCTCATCTGAAGGGAAGGGGAGAATACCCTCTTTTCCAAAAACCTTACTGTCAAGCGATAAAAGAGAATCTTCAGCAAGCTTCATAATACCCGCTGCTGTAATCAGCTTTGAGAGTGACGCAATCCTAAGAATATGCCCGGGCTCCATTTTTATACCCGCCTGTTCATCGGCCCATCCGTACCCTTTTGAATATATCAGCTTTTCATCCTTCATTACAGCAAGAGAGGCCCCTTTAATCTGCCATTGCCTCATAAACTTCTCTATCTGAGAATCCAGTTTCTTTGTCTCTTCTAGTTGGTTAAGATTGTTGCTTATAAGTAAATTGAGTGAGAGCTCCTGCGGCTCTTCATTAATCTCTTCAGTGCTCTCTTTTATGCTTTTTATTCCTGCTGAAACTGAAATAACGGCAACTACTGCAGCGGCCAGTACAAGGAGTTTAAGTCTGTTGCCTTTTCTGGATCTTTTCATTCCTCAAAAATAAAAAATTATTTCGTGAGCTTTGAGAATCTTCTTATGAAAAGTATAGATGCTACCAGCAATCCAAAAGCAAATCCGGACATAAGTCCTGCTTCGCCAAACTTTAATACAAATCCACCAATGTATGCAACGGGCAGTGATATAAATAGATATGAGAAGATGGCAAGGAACATCGGTTTTTTTGTATCTGTCAGTCCTCTCAGAGCTCCCAGAGCAGTTACCTGCAGGCCGTCAAATATTTCAAAAACAGCGACTACATAGAAAATCTTAACTGCGATTGCTGTTACTTCTGTGTCAGATGTGAACAAGAGCGCTATGGACTTTCCAAAAAACAGGAATATGAGTGCAGCTGTTCCCATTATAAATGTTGATAGCTTGATTCCTGTAAATCCTCTTAATCTGGCCTCTGCTAGATTTCCTCTGCCGGCAGAGTGGCTGACCAGGATAGTGGAGGCTGCAGCTACTCCGTTGGCTATCATGAATGTAAAGTTAATCATTGTCTGTACAATCTGGTTAGCTGCCAGAGATTTTGTACCCATCCATCCCATCATAAATGTAATTGCGCTTAGCGAAAAAAACTCAATAACCATCTGGCCGGAAATGGGAAGGCCAATTTTTACAAGATGAAGGTGCTCTTTCACAGAAAAGTGAGCAATACGAAACATATTTAAAAATCTTCTGTAACCCTCTTTTTTGTTTATTAAAACAAGTAGCATAACCGGCATGAGCAGCCGTGAGATAAGAGTCGCAAGCCCGGCACCGTCAATTCCCATCAAAGGGAAACCCAATTTGCCGTAAATAAGTAAATAGTTAAGAAGTATATTAATTAAATTGGCAATAATGGTAATATACATTGATATATGAGTGTTCCCGATCCCCTCCAGAAACTGTTTACCGGTTAAAAAGATCATCATTGGAATTAGAGAGAGGGATACCATAACATAGTAGCCTTTCATAACCGAAGTAACCTCTTCCGGCTGTCCCAGCAGTGGCAGTACGGGAAGTAGTGCAAAGAGTATTGAAACAAGTAAAATAGAAAAAAAGAGATTTAACGATAGTGAGTTCTGAAAATACCCTGACACTCTGCGGAACTCATTTCTTGCCCAGTGCATTCCTGCAACAGGAGTAAGTCCTATTGTAAGTCCAAGTCCTATTACCATAATATTTGTAATAACAGCTCCGGCAAAAGAGACAGCTGCAAGAGGAATTGCTCCTGTTCTGCCTACCATAATGCTATCGGCAATCTGTACTATCGACTGACCGGCAAGAGACAATATAACCGGGGCTGCTATTTTGAAATTTTCCCTGTAATTATTTGCCACAAAAATCTTATTATTAGTAACGAAATGTTTGAAAAAGGTCACAAATTCCTCTAAAAAAACCAAAATTCGTTATAATTATTAAAAAATGTTTTTATATTTGTATTACAAAAGTGGTTGCAAAAGTCACTGCGATGGCAGACCTGGAAAATTGGGGGTTAGTTTTCCTTGTCTGCCATCATTCTTTTTATCTATATATTTTTATAACTTTGAACAGTGCAAATATACCTCTATGTTTAAAGATATTATTATCCTACTGCCCTTTTTTGTTTGTTTGTTCTGGACAGCTGTGCTTTTAACAGATTTAAAAAAGAGTAAGTTTCCAATAAAAATACTTTCGATCTTTATGACTGTTTCAACAGTCCTCTATTTTTCTCATGCACTCTATTTTTACGGCTATATTCAGGCGTACTCCTTTATTGATCCTCTCTATATTTTTACATCACTTTCCGTATATCCCATTTTTTACATCTATATTATATCGCTTGCAGATAAACCAAAGCCTGCTTTAAAAAATCTCTCGCTCTTTCTCCCGGCAATTATTGGCTCTCTGTTATCGCTGATTGCTCATCTCTTTTTCGAGCAGCTTGCAGATGTTGCGGGCAAGCTGAGCAGAGTGATTTTTGTTGTGCAAGTTCCGATGTTTGTTATCTATGGTGGGAATTATATAAGAAATTATCATAAAAAAATTAGAGAGTTCTACTCTTCTACAGAGGGGAGGGAACTTGGCTGGTTAAACAGAATGCTGTTTCTGCTTATGTTTACTGGGTTGCTTTCTGTAGCCGCAGGAATATTAGGCAGAGACTACTTTGCAGACAATCCTGTCATGCTTATGATACCATCACTTTTATTTGCGACAATGCTCTTTTATATAGGTCACACCGGTTATATTCATAAATTCTCAGTTGTTGATTTTAACATTGATAACAATGAAAAGGTATCTAATGAAGATATAAAAGATACTCATCACGGAATTCAGGATAAAACGAGGGAAAAATTGCAAAATGATATAGTTGATCTTTTTGAGAAAAAACAGTTTTTTAAAAGGACAGATCTGAGGATTACCGATGTCTCAGCAGAGCTTGGAACAAACAGGTCTTATGTCTCGGCTGTGGTAAATACAATGTACAATTCAAATTTTAAAGATTTTGTAAATCATTACAGAGTTGAGTATGCAAAAAAACTCCTAAAAGCAGAAGAGAATCATATTCTGGACTATATAGCGGAGGAGTCAGGTTTTGCCTCAGTTAACTCTCTTTTAAGAGCCTTCAGAAAGGAGACAGGAACAACTCCGGGGCAATTCAGAAAAAAAACATTCTGAAAGTAATTATTTAGTTTGAGATAGATCTCAGAATCTCTCTCTCCTCTTTGTTGTAAAGGATTATTTCCCAAAGAGGTTTCAGATGATCGTTAAAGATAACCAGCAGAGCAATTAAGATTACAACTACAAGAATTATAATCATCCATTTTAAAGCACTCTTTTGTATTACAAAATTTGGAGCTCTCCTTTCTGAGGAGAGTTTTTTTATTATCTCCTCATCTGAAAATATTTTAAGCCTTCTTGATTTAAGATTCTCAACAGTGCCAATTTTTTCCAAAATTTTTAACTTGACCGGTTCTAATCCAAATGAGTCTTTACTTATGAAGAGGTCTTGATTTACAACAAAAGAAGTAGTTCCTCTTTCATTAATTCTTAGATAACCAAGCTCAGGGAAATCCACCTTTTTTTTAATATCCAGTTCTGTGTTTACATCAGCTAAAAATGATTCAAGTTCAGCTTTTGCCTTTTCAGGCTTTAATCCACTCTTTTGAGAGTATCTCTCCTCTAAAAGGCCATCATTCCAGGTCTCTTTACTTCTGAATAAAACCCTTCTGAAAGGAGGGTGAATAACTGTAGCCTTGTCTGAGAAAACTGATGGAGCCGGCTCCACAATAAAGCTACCCATCCCCGGGAGGGAGACTCTGTCATTTTCCATAATAAGTTCTGTGAGAAGCTCAGAAATAAGTTTTATGTCCATAAAGCCTTTTAAGTATTCACAAAGTTATAAAAAATTGCTTTAAAGATTTGGACTTTTATAAAATTCCACTTACATTTGCACTCCCAAAACGGGTCAAAAATTCCTCGTTAGCTCAGTTGGTTAGAGCACCTGACTGTTAATCAGGGGGTCCTAGGTTCAAGTCCTAGACGAGGAGCTTAAAATTTATTAAAGACTGCATCTGCTTCGTTGGATGCAGTTTTTGTTTCTTATAATAAATAAGGCTGACCAATTACTTTTTTTGGTCAGCCTTCGGTTTTTGTTAAAGCCACAATCCGAGTCATAAACTCATTTCCAATCTGGAAATGAGCGGTGACTCTTTTTGAACGCTTAGTGGTTTTTTGTTTATCTCTATATCTTCGATAAGGATGGCCTTGGGGTGGATTATTGAGGTAGGAATCGAACCTTTATACAGATAGCTGGTTGCCTCCTGCTCTTTGTTCACTCCCAGTACTCGCTTTAGTTTAGTAAGGGGAACCGGGGTTACTTCGGTGCCGGTAACCAGTGTTTCCGAACCGTCTTTCACAGATACTTTGTAAATATACTGAGTAGTTTCAGATGCAATGTTTCTTACGATATATGCATAGTCCAGTCCCTCCTCAATTGCTGCTTTAATAAGGTCGGCCTTTAGTTCATCCCTGGAAGAGCCGCTAAGTGAGTTTACAACCAGCACTCCGGGAGCTACGCCGGTAACGACTGCTCTTGGCCTTACGCCAAACCTTACGCTGCCTGTAGATTCTGAAATTTTGCGGGTAGGAACACGGCTGCTGAGCAGAGTCTTGAGAATACCGTTTTCAATGAGTTTTACATCCTTAACGGGAGCAACGCCCTGAGCATCCATCTCGTAACTTCCCAGCAAAAACATTCCGTTAAACTCCTTTAGGTCTGTTTTATTAGAAACGCTTAGCCTGCTGTCGATTACTTTTTTGTTGATGCGCTCCTCGAGAGGTTTTATATCTTTCATAGCCCCTACATTCTCCACCCTTGATACCGATGCCAAAACCTGAATCGGCTTCCTTATTGAAATTATGCCTGACTGAGAAACCAGGTTATCCGAAAGTATCGTAGCAACTGCATCGTTTTCAAAAAGAACAGGACCAAAATAGTACTCTGCCATTGGCTCGGCATTGCAAAGCGAAACCAGTTTCTCCGCAAACTTGTTTACTTTTGCGATAAGAGCTTCTTTAGATGGAAGTTGTTCAAAAGCAGGTGCGAAAATTGTCTCAACATCCTGCACAATCTGGCCTTTATTGTTTCTAACTTTCCCCCTGAAGGTAATCCCTGCGTATACCTCTTTCTCTTTAACTTTTGTTCCCTCAGTTGAGAGGTAGTAGTAAACTGTTTCTACACCATCGGCTTCAACTCTTGAATCAGAAATCTGAGGATACTTTGCAAACTCTTTTGAAAGGAGTTTAGCCAGATCTTCGTATGATTTTTTGCTCAGGTTCAAAGCGGGCTCTGCTGTTGCATAAACTTCCACCTTTTTCAAAGGGAGCAGGTCCGGCAATGCCTTCTCTTCTTCTGAAATGTTTGCTGTTTTGATGTTGTTTTTCTTTGAGTTGTAAACCTCAACTGCGAATTTATATGAGAGGTCTGATGTTTGCCAGAAGTTTCTTCTCAGCTGGTCATAGTTGTCATCTCTTGTTGTAAAGCTTGGAGACTGAATTCCGTTTCCAGTATATGAGTAGTCGCTTGAAAATTTGTTGTCGCCAACATAGAGATTAACTGAATGCAGCCTCTCTTTTTCGCTCTCTTTTGATGACAGTATAACCCCAAGAGTACTGCTCACTGAGATGTACTGGTTTTCGCCAACTGTATAGGCTACAAAGAACGGAGCCGGAGAGCCGGGTAATATGAGCTCGTTTTTGCTGCGAGCCATTTCGTCCTGCATTGCTTTGTACAAAACAGCTTCATTTGTCTGCCCAAAAAGGGAGAGCGCTGCAAGCAGGTGTGTTATCAATAAAGTATATATGTATCTCATTTTTCTGATTGTTTATTGTTTGTTTATGAATTACGGACGAGGCAACAAGGCCGGAGTTACTGTAGGTTTTGCCTTCTTTTGCAATTCCACTTTGTTCACCAGAATTGTAGGAGAGATTGCCGTTACAGGCACATTTCCCGATGAGGCACCGCAAGTTCCCGTAAATATTTCGAATTCGCCTCCTGCATAAACGATATTGGAGAACATAGAGAGCGGAGTTCCAATCATGTCAACCCCTCTAACAAGTTCGTCCTTGCGGCCATCTACATATATCTTGTATACTTCAAGCGGTGTAACATTAAATGAGTTTGCCCCGGTACGGCCTGTTTGAGTAAAGCCGCCTGTAACGGATTTGAAGAAAAATCCATACTCTTTGTCTTGCTTTTTGGCCTCTTCTATAAGCAGTTTCCTGAGTTCGGCATCTGTCTTATATGCATTTGTTTCAACTATAAGATTTGACTGACGCGAAGTTGGATCGAGTTCAAACTCGGCCCTTGCATGGCCGTTTGACTTTGGAAATCCGTCGAGTCCGGTACGAGTCATAAGAAAATCCTTAAGGATACCGTTTTTTACAACTTCAACTTTCTCGCCTCTTACTCCCTGGTCGTCAAAAATATAATATCCATTCAAAGCGTTTCCGTGATATTTTTTCATTGTAGGATCCATGTAGACACTTATACTGGCAGGGAGCACACTTTCGCCAACCATGTTTTTGAAGGTCTGGCCATCTCTTTCGCTTTTCATCTTCTGTCCCTCAATACGGTGGCCGAAAATCTCATGAAAGAATACGCCGCTTGCCGAACCCGAAAGCAGAGCCGGGCCTGTATAAGGCTGAACAAGAGGGGCAACCCGGAGTTCTGACAATTTTGCAGACATCTCCTTAATCTCTTTTATAATTAACTCTTCCGGAGGAAGTTCATCCAGAGAGTATGCAAAATAGCTGTTGTGAAGAGGAAGTTCCATTCCATCGTCGGCCATTGCAGTACCTCTTATACTAAGCAGAATGTAAACTCTGTTTTCGGCAATTTCGGCACCCTCGGTAGAGACAAAGTATTTTCTCCAGATTCTGTATGTAAGAGTAGAGTTGGCGCCAATTATATCCTTATTTTCGGAAAGTAATGCGCTGTATTTGTTAAGTTTCGCCTGCCAAGCCTTTGTGTCCAGTGCAATCTTCTCTTCCTTAAGGGCAGGTTCGAAATATTTTTCTGCTTTTGCTTTTGTAAAATCGGGAGATTTGTCGGCATTCTCTACCTGAACTCCCTTGGAAGCCTTAGCTCTGTCGAGACTTATAAGGGCATATTTGTAACGGTTGTTTACCTCTTCCTTTATTATTTCCTTAAAAGCATCCATACCATTTTGCAAATCTTTAGGCAGAAGAATTGTCGGAGGAGCCATAAACCTGCTTGTAGGCGTGCCGTTTTGGGCTTCGCGGAAGTTGTCGAACTCCGGAGTTCCGATTCTTATCTGAGGAACAAAAATTAATTGCTTCTCCTCTTCTACGGTATTGGTTGCGCCCATCGCCGACCGGATTGTTCTGGTATGGTTATCCACTACCCTGTAATTCATGTAATACGGCGGGTACTCACCCTTCTGGAGAATTGTCATCTGGCTCTTTAGCTCACTTTTCAAAAGATCCAGCATTTTGTCCTGAGCAGGCAGCTGGATAAAGACCAGAGCCAGGAGGGATACTAAGAAAATTTTTATTTTCATCTGTTATCTGTTAATATATTCTTGTTTACTATTATATAATACATTCTACAAAGCGACTTCCGTGAAGTGCGGATTAAAAATATTCACAGGAGGTATCACCAACTTATAATTTTATATATTTGTTCGCACTTTTTAAGGAAAACTTGCCTAACAGGCAATATAATTGCTCTTGATTCAGTATGTCAACAGATGAATATCAGCTAATTACGCTCTTGAGAGAAGGTGATGAAAATGCATTTCATATTTTATATAAAAAATATGCAAAGCAGCTTTTCTGTTTCATCAACCGCTCTGTGAGAGACTCCGAAGACAGTAATGATTTACTGCAAACTGTATTCGTTAAGATATGGGAGACCCGTTGTTGTATAGATCCCGAAGGATCATTCAGCGGTTATCTGTACACTATTTCAAGAAACCTTATGTGCAATTACTATAAGAAGAAAATTGTTGTTCAGGCATATCAGGCCTTCGCAAGTGCCGGTGAAAAAGATGAGAACAATACTGTTTTTTCTTCTCTTGTATACAAGGAGCTCTCCGAAAAAATAAATACAGAAATCAATAATCTGCCTAAAAAAAGAAGGCAGATTTTTGTAATGAGCCGTAAGCTCAATATGAGCTACAAGGAGATTGCGGAACAACTTGGCATCTCCGAAAACACTGTGGATACTCAAATTCGAAAAGCTCTCCAGTTCCTCAGAGAAAAAAGAGAAGAATTTTGAATATTTGTTCACGGATTATGTTTTTTGAATTGTATTAATATTGTATGAGAACGAACAATACAGATAAACTATTTGACCGCTGGATTAAAAACCCCGCCGATCATTTCACGTTTGATGAACTGAATGAATTATTGCACTATATCGATAAAGATTCCGATAACAATTCCGATTCAAAACACATAGAAGATTTCTTAGCCAAAAACTGGGAAAAAGCAGAAGAGACTAACGAAGCACCGGAGTTTAAATTCGAAGAGAACTTTGCCGGAATTAAGCAAACTCTGAGACTGAAGGAAATTGAAGACGACAGAAAGGTTTTTAGATTTAAAGCGCAAAAGGCATTTAACTTCATTGCCAAAGTAGCTGCCATTCTAATTTTACCTATGGCTTTGATGATACTTGTGGAGAACGACTTCTCCAAAAATCCGGACAGCTTCATATCAAATGTAGAGTACTTTGCTCCTCCTGCTACCAGAACTCGTATTTTCCTTCCGGACAGTACTGAGGTTTGGCTAAACTCCAACAGCAAACTTGAAGTAATGCACGGTTTTGGCAAGGTGGAGAGAAGCGTTAAACTTACCGGAGAGGCCTATTTCTCCGTTACTAAAAACAACAATCTTCCATTTAATGTGTATGCCCAAGGAGTAAATGTAAAAGTACACGGAACCGAATTTAATATTAGTGCATACGAAGACCAGGACTCTGTGGAGACGGTTTTGCTAAACGGCTCAATTTCACTAAAACTCTCCGACTATCCGGGCGACCAGGGAATTAAAATGGTTCCGGGCCAGAGGATAAACTACTACAAACAGGCCGATTCGGTACGCAGCGATTTTGTAGACGCTCAGGCATTCGGCTCATGGAAAGACGGGATAATTATATTTAACGACTCCCCTATGGAAGAGGTGCAAAAGAAACTCGAAAGGTGGTTTAATGTTAGTATAATAATTGAAGACGAATCGCTCATGAATTACAGAATAACAGGAGTGTTGGAAAATAGGACACTGGACCAGATTATGAGATTTATCTCACTCACTTCTCCGGTAGATTACAAACAAGAAGGCGACAAGGTATATATGAAAAAAAGATAGATACACAAATAACCCTAACTAAACTTTAATACTATAATACTATGAGGAAATGTAAGCATTGTTTATGGCTTCTGGTTTTCCTGTGCTTTTTATCCGTAAAAGAGGGATATGGCATTACAGCGGATCAAAACAGACTGATTTCAGTGTCCGCTAAAAACATTACTCTTAATGAGCTGCTAATTAAGCTTGAAAAAGAGACCGGGTACGATTTTTTGTACAATAACGGAATTATAGACGGAAATACAATCGTGAGCGTAGAGATGAAAGACAAAACCATAAGTGAGGTTTTGAATAATGCGCTTAAAAACCTCTCTGTTGAGTACAAGATTGTCGATAATCAGATAATTCTGCACCCAAAGGGGATGAAAGGCACTGAGCCTGCTCAGCAAGCGCAAACTCCGCAAAAAAAGGGAAAGATTACTATTAAGGGCACAGTTTCCGAGTATGACTCAAAAGAGCCCATACCATATGCTTTTGTAGTAATTAAAGAGCTAAACCTCTGGGGTACATGCGACGATAAGGGGAAATTTATTATCGAAAACATTATCCCCGGTACCTATGCAATCGAAATTTCATGTCTGGGATACAGCAACTACACACTCCCAATAACAGTTACCCAGGATATCGGCAATTTTACAGTAGGACTCCGTCCCGATAACCTGACACTGCAAGATGTTGTAGTAACGGCAAAAGCCGGTTCCAGCATTAACTCTTCGTCAAAGATTGAGAAGAATGCAATCCAGCACGTTCAGGCATCAAGTCTTGCCGACGTTATGCAGCTTTTACCGGGTTCGCTTATTGCGAATCCCTCGCTTACGACTCAAAACAAGATTACAATCCGGTCCGTAAACGACTACACCAGCAACAATACAAGAGGTGTTGGTCTGATGATAAACGGTTCGAGAGTATCAAATGATGCATCGCTAACTCTGGAGAGATCCACCGATGTATTCAAAGAGATGGACTTCCGGAAATTCTCAACAGACAACATCGAATCCATAGAGGTTCTTAAGGGTGTTCTCTCGGCCGAATACGGAGATGTTACATCCGGCGCAATCCTTGTTACAACCAAAGCCGGCCGTACACCGTTCGAAGTGAGAGTGAAATCGGATCCAAATACAAAAGCATTCTCTGCGAGTAAGGGCTTTGGTCTTGGTAAAAATGCAGGTAACCTGAATATCGATGCCGACTATGCGAGAGCATTCAAAAACTGGATATCTCCGGTAGATGTTTTTGACAGAACTACTCTCGGACTAACATACTCAAATACTTTCAATAAAGATAAAACCCCGCTGCGCCTGAATGTCAGATTTAGCGGATACCTTACAACAAACAACACAACCAGCGACCCGGATGTTTCTAAACTGGACTTTACAAAAAGGACAGAGCGAAACGCATCCCTTTCAATTTATGGTAACTGGCTACTTAATAAGAACTGGATCAGTTCCCTTAATTACAACTTCTCCGGAAATGTTGGAAGCGAGTATATTCAGAAGTTTACTGTTAATAGCGGATTGCCGGTTCCAACAACAGACACGAAAATTGAGGGAATCGGTCTGGGAGAATTCACCGGTGTGCTCGAAGAGAGAGACTACAGGAGCGAAGATATTCCGATTTACGGATCTGCAAAAATCACTGCGAACCTCAACAAGAGCATTAAGAATACTCGTTTTAAAACGATGGTCGGAATAGAGTTCAACACAAAAGGGAACAATGGCCGGGGAACTTATTATCTGGCTGCTGCACCTGCATTTTTCCGCGAAAGGAACTACTCCGATATTCCCTTCATGAGCGACCTGAGTCTGTTCCTGGAAGAGAAGGTTACTATTCCCGCCGGGAAGGGCAATCTGGAACTTAGCGGAGGAGCAAGGTTAAGCAAGATGATCATTGAGGGATACAACTATAATCCCACTATTGACCCTCGTTTTAACGGAAAGTACAACATCCTTCCTTCAAGAAAAGACCGCTTTATTTACTCTCTTTCGCTGAGAGGCGGCTGGGGAATACTTCAGAGACTTCCGTCAATCGGACTTCTGTATCCTTCTGCCAATTATATAGACAATCCTCTTTTCCTTTACAGGAACGCTGCATCCGGAGAGGCTCTTACTGTAATTCAAACAAGTATAATCGATGAACTTTTACCGTATAACCTCAAACCCGCCAGAACAAGAAATATAGAGGCCGGTATTGATATTAACATTAAAGGAATAGAGGCTCAGTTCACATACTTCAACGAAAAGCTTACAAATGGTATCTCTCAGAACAGAACTTTCAACACAGAATCTTACGACTACTACACTCCTGTGACAGATCCTGCAGCAGCTCCTAAATTTGAGGGCGGCAGAGTATGGATAAAGAACACTCTGGGAGAGTATGTACCTCTGACTTATACTACAAGCAAAGAGTTTAAAGGCTACCTGAGGCCGGACAACCGCGGTCAGGTAGACAAATGGGGTGTAGAATACGATATAAACTTCGGTAAGATAAAGGCTCTCAATACTTCCGTTATTGTAAGCGGTGCATTTATGAGAAGTACCGACAAGGAACCCGGACTGGTTTATTATAATACCGGCCAAGTAGACCCTGTTGATTCAAAGCAAAAGCTTCAATATATAGCAATTTATGAAGAAGGATCCGATGATGTATCTGTAGGAACCGGCAGCGGAAGTGAGAGATTTTCGACCAGTATAAATTTGGTAACTCATATCCCTTCCATTCGAATGATTATTTCCCTTGTAACACAGTGCGTATGGCTCAGCAATGGATGGAATGTCTATGACAAAGACCAGGTATACAAACTGGACAGCAACGGAAAACCTGTGTATGGAAATTATGACAAACAAAGCAGTCAGGAGGTTTTATACAGAGATCCCAAATTCTATATGGGACATGATGGAATCGTAAAACCATTCAGCGACTACTACACAACAACCGATCAGGATTTGAAAAGAAGACTTGCAACACTTATCCTTTCTACCGATCATTCGTTCTATTTCCAGAACACCGGAACTTTGCCATACTTTATGGCAAACCTTCGAGTAACCAAGGAGATAGGGAATTATGCGGCACTCTCTTTCTATGCAAACAACTTTACAAACTCCCTTCCGATAATGAAACAGAAATCGAGACCGAATGATATTGGCGGCAGGAAGAATACTCCAATTTACTTTGGTGCGGAAATTAAATTAACCTTCTAAATCAGCTATTATGAGAAATTTTAAAATACTATTTCTGCTAATCGCATCTGTAGCAATTTCCGGATGTATGAAGGAGAGTAAGCTGTCGGATTTTACCGACGATGCCATTAGCTCTACAATTAACATTTCGGTGGCTATGCCTGCCGGATATGACTTCTCTGTGGAAGGGATGGAGATTAAACTGTCGGACCCTGCTACAGGTCTTCGGTTTAGTGGTGTTACCAATGCTGCAGGTAAAGCAGAAATCCGGGTAGCACCGGGTTCTTATATCGCAACATCTGAAGCAAAGCACACTGTGCCGGGTGGTATTATATACATTTTCAACGGGACATCGCAGCGAATAAAAGTTACTCCTGCCGACGCAAAGATTGTTACTGCCGCTCTTCCCCTTAATGTTTCGAAGACCGGACAGATAGTTATAAAGGAGTTTTACTATGGTGGATGTCTTAATCCTCTTACCGGGAAGCAATATGCTAATGACAAATACATTATTCTGTATAACAATTCCGATCAGGTGGCTTATCTCGATTCACTCTGTATAGGAGTAGCCGACCCATTCAATGCTCCAACCAATGGCACATCTTCTGTCTGGATCAAACCGGGCTCGACTGAATTAAGGGACTCTGTTCCAAACACAGCAATGGGTTGGATGTTTCCCGGAACCGGAAAAAGTAACCCACTTGCCCCGGGTGAACAGGCGGTTATAAGTACAAACGGAATTGATCATACACTTACAGCTCCAAATTCAGTAGACCTGAGTAAAGCAGGTTACTGGGCTCTTTATGATCCGATTCTTACAAGAGGACAATCTACACCACAGCCGGGAGTAAAATTGCTGCAGGCATTCTGGAGAGTTGGAACATCTACTCAATATGTTATTTCGCAGTTGAGTCCGGCTCTCTTCATATATTCACTGGGAGGAAAGTCCACAGCCAAATTTGTTCTTGATACTTATACATGGAAACCGGGACAAGCCACAAGCAGAAACTTCGACTGCCTGATGGTAGACAAAAACCTGGTTTTGGACGGAGTTGAATGTTTCAGGTCTGTTACCGATTCAAAAAGACTAAGACCAGAAATAGACAATGGCTATACAAAAACCACCGGTTCCGGAACAGGGGAGAGCATTCACAGAAAAATTGATGTGGCTGCTACAGCTGCCGCCGGCGGAAGAATAGTCTACATGGACTCAAACAACTCTACGAATGACTTTGAAGTAAAATCGAAACCATCTTTGGCTAACTAAAATTATTGAATTGCTATGAAAAAATTAATATATATAACAGCGTATTTAATAATCTGCCTTCAGCCGGCCAGCCTTATGGCTCAGAAGCGTTCGGACAAATCTGTCTATACGTTTGACAGGATGGAGAAGAGATTTCCCTGGATAACTTCCGACAATGGTGCAGGATTGGTTTATAATCAGTCTATGGACTTTTCTACAATAAATGCATACTTCGGACAAACAAACGGAGGATACAGAAACTTCAACGACCCCGAGAAGTATCAAAACTTTGGCGTAAAAACCGAGTCATACATCAATATAAAGAATATATATTTTTACGGCTCATTTAATTATGACTACGGAATTAAACAAAAGCAGGCATGGCTTGGCACAATTTTCCAAAACTCTGCTCTTAATCCAATACTTGATTCAATTCCCGGAAAAGTACTGAACGAATCTTATATCCTTGCCGGAAAAGTTGGGTATAAACTTAATGATAGGTTTTCCTTAGGTGCTGCAATAAATTATCACACAGCAACTGCAGCCAAAAGAGTTGACGGAAGAAACGCCAACACAATGTCAAAGCTTAGTGTAGCTCCAGGTATTACTTTTAATTCCGGAATCATAACTGCCGGTATGAACCTCACTTATCAACACAATGTTGAAAAGGTTGAATACAGCTTTATTGGCGACCTTACCGGTAAAAATATATTCTACGGTGAAGGTCTGTGGTTCTTTAATAAAAGCGGAATAACAAGTTCTACCCTGACGGCTAGACAATACTTCACAAATATATTTGGAGGCGCTGTTCAGCTTCAGTTAAAAAATAAAGACATCAGCTTTTTTAATCAGCTGAAGGTAGACTATAACAGGGAGAGCGACTTTGAAGGTAACGGCTTTACAAAAAGGTATGCATTTGTAGACGGTTTGAAATATGACTATAAGGGTGACTTCACAATCAAAGGAGCCAAACTGGACCACTACTTTGGGCTCAAGTTTGTAAACGACGAGCAGAACTCTTATAATGTTGTCAATGTTTACGAACCGATTCCCGGAGAAATTGACTCATGGCGCTATTTCGAATACGGAAAAACTCTCCGCTATATGCAAAACATCCGCCAGTACGGAGCAGAATATAAAGCCTATGTAAAGAGGACAGACTGGTACTGCTCGTGGATATTCACTCTTGGCGGAACATTAAGAGATGTTGTAAAAGACTTCAGGATTTATCCTGCAAAATATCATCAGGACTACACCAACGCCGAAATTTATGCGAAGGTAGACAAGAGCTTTATCTTAGGCGATAAATCATACCTGGACATTATCTTAAACGGAGGATATGTGATGGGCAACGGAACTATGCTTACAACAGAAAATCAAATGACAACAGGCTCACTTAAGCTCAACAATTATATACTTGAACACGATTTTGCATACCAAACTGCCGATCGTTTTGTTGCAGGAGGAGGAATAAAATACACCCGTGTAATAAATGCAGAAAAGGGCTCGGTAATTTTTGGAGGAGTGAACTACAGACATCAGTTCCTTAACAACGGAGGAGGGCTTAGCGGCTCACTTTCAGGAGTCCTTCCCGGACAGTATCGTTCTCTGTTATCGGCATCTGTAGGTATAAACTTTTAGAAATATTATAAAATCAACATAATGATGAAAAAAATACTGGCCCTTTCGGCTGCTCTCTTTTTAACTTTTAGTTTTGCAATTGCCGATGAGGGGATGTGGATGGTAAACATGATGGATAAGCAGCTTTACCAGCTTATGAAAAGCAAGGGTCTCAAGCTCTCTCCGGCCGAGTTATACAACGAAAACGGTGGAGCACTTTCCGATGCCATTATTGCCATCGACGGAGGAAGCTGCAGTGGCAGCATAATATCTCCGAATGGTCTGATGATAACCAATCACCACTGTGCCTATGGCGATATTCACGGATTGAGCACTCCTGAGAAAAACTATCTTGAAGATGGTTTCTGGGCTATGAAGATGGCCGACGAAAAGCCCATTACAGGGAAAAGCATTACCTTTCTTCGCAGAGTAAAAGATGTGACAGAGGAGACAAACCAGATAATAGACAGCCTTGCCAAACTGGGGCCAAAAGGGATCTTTTTCATGAGAAAAGTATCCGGAGTAATTGAAGAGAGATACAAATCCTCAGGTTACGAAGTTAGCCTCTCTTCAATGTGGAGAGGAGAAAAATATTATCTCTACTTTATGGAGACCTATACCGATGTTCGCCTTGTTGGAGCACCTCCGGTATCAGTTGGTGCATTTGGCGGGGAGACCGACAACTGGGGATGGCCTCAGCACAAAGGAGATTTTGCAATGTACCGTGTCTATACAAACAAAGAGGGAAAGCCGGCAACATATTCGGCCGAAAATGTACCTCTTAAGGCAAACAAATTCCTTGCAATTTCGACAAAAGGAGTTAAGGAGAATGACTTTACAATGATAATGGGCTATCCCGGAAGAACAAACAGGTATACCTCATCATTTGAATTGAAAGAGAAGTACGAAATCCTTAATCCTGTAGTAAGCGGTGTTAGAAGAGCCAAGCTTGATGTATGGAAAAAATATATGGACGCATCTGAAGAGGTTCGTCTTAAATATTCCGATAAGTATTTTGGAATAAGCAACTACACTGACTATGCTAAGTGGGATAACATCTGCATCAATCGTTTTGACATAATAGAAAAACTTGAGGCAAACGAGGCCCAACTTCAGAAATGGATCAATGCAAATCCGGAGAGGGTGGAAAAATACGGAAAGGTGCTGGAAAACCTTAAAAAAGGATATGAGACAATAGCCGGTATAACCAGAATTACTGAATATTTCAGGGAATCTGTCGTGCGTGGTGCCGAATTTACAGGAATGGCACAGCGCTTCAACACTCTTGCATCTTCAGCAACAAGAGCTAACAGAGACTCCATCTCACCTTCCGACACCAATGTTGTATTCTTTTACACAAAAATAGCCAGACCGGCATTTGGTAAAAGCGACATAACTGCAGACAGAGAACTCTTCAAGGTAATGCTTCGCTACTATATAAAAGAGGTTCCTGCTTCGTTTATGGTACAGGAATTTAAGGACCTGCTTGCCAAATGCGGTGGCAGTACCGACAAACTAGCCGATTATGTATACGACAATAGTGTTCTCACCGATATCAACAGACTGGATAACTTTTTTAAGGTTAAAAGAGGTGTAAACGAAATACTTGCCGACCCTATGATTGCAATAGTGAAAACTTCAAGTATAATTCAGTACAACCGGACAGAAGACAATTTACTCAAAGAGGCGGGACTGGATATGGCAAGCCTGCGTACCGCATACACCCACGCTATGTACGAAATGAAGAGAGATATGGGTGTGAACACATATCCCGATGCAAACTCAACAATGAGACTTACTTACGGAGAAATAGGAGGAATCAATGCTCGCGACGCAGTTTATTATGGCTACCGTACAACAACCGAAGGCATTCTTGAGAAGATAGACCCTGCAAACTACGACTTCCGGGTAAAACCCGCTTATGAAGCAGCGCTTAAAGGCGGCGACTGGGGCAGATGGGGCGAGAAAGGCAAACTATATGTAAACTTTTTGTCGGACAACGACATTACCGGCGGTAACTCCGGCAGTGCAGTTCTCAACGGAAAAGGCGAGCTCATAGGACTTGCATTCGACGGAAACCGCGAATCAATGGCCGGCAACGCATACTTTGTAGAAAACTACAACAAGTGCGTAAACGTAGATATCCGCTACATCATGTGGGTAATCGAAAAATACTCCGGCGCCGGTTACCTGCTAAACGAAATGAAGTTTTCAGATAAATAGTTTTTAGTTGCAGCTCAGCCCCACAGAAACCCTGAGGGCCCAACTAGCTGATTGTTATGTGTATACTCGAAAGACGCAGAGATATTCTCTGCGTCTTTCGAGTATGTGCGTGAATATATGCATGTTAGCGGTTTTTGATTCCGCTTTTTTTGCATATTTTTTTAACATAGTCATAGTGTTCGTGAGTAAGGATTGCAATCTGAAACATAGATGCACTTGTTTCTGTATGGAGTTTTATTATCAAATCTTCAAGTTCAGATTTTGTTAAAGTAAATATACTTTTACCATTTGTCAATTTTGATATTAAACTGCACAGATCACTGTTAGAAAGCCTGTCAAATTGTTTATGCTTGTATTCATCTATTTCAACATTTTTTATCTTCCGTTCAAATATTGCTGTGTCTAATTCCTTAATTGTTTTAAAATTCTTATCAACTAAGCTGGTATCTACCTGAATGTACTTCTTTAACGGAGTTTTTCCATTAAAATGAAAGTTATAAGAACTCCATTTGTAATCTGCCGGATGGTTACATATTTCTGCTGCCAGCGGATTCTGCAAAATATAGAGCATGCTGTCTATTTTCCACTCATCATAATGTTTACATACGCTGTTGAATGGAGATTGAAACAGTGTACCGCTTGTATTGTGCTTTCTGTTATAATAATGCCCAAAACTACACAACATAGATGTCATTAATCTTGTAAGCTGGCTTGTCTGTAACTGAAGATGAACATGATTGTCCATTAAAGCGAATTCCTGAACTACTGAGCAGTATTTCTTCGAATAGTACCCGCACCTGATCAGAAACGAAATCCTGTCGGCATCGTCATAAAAAACATTGTTTCTGTTGTTACCCCGGAAATATACATGAATACTCCCCTTCTGCACTCTCTTTACACGTAATCCCTCCCACATATCCGTCATTTTTTTGCTGAACACTAAGTTATACTAATAAACTATTAAGGTTTATATGGTTTAACCAGAATTAGAGATAAAAAATCTACAAATAGATAAATTTTCATTTGATAAAATACAGATTTGTAAATGGTTGCTCAGAAGACGCAGAGAATGCCTCTGCGTCTTCTGAGCAAATAGCTGCTCCACAGCATCTTGAGCGCTCAGGCTGCGCTTAACATTCTGCAGCTCACAGAAAATATGTGGTGCGGCTGCGCCGCTAGGTCTACGCCTCCGGCGAAACAATCCCCAATCAACCGTGGGACACAACCCCAAATAATCGTGGACTCACATACGGCAATGTCTAAATTGATGGCTGTGTGCAATATGCTCGAAAGACGCAGAGACATTCTCTGCGTCTTTCGAGCAACTGGGTGATTGACAGTGTATTTGTTTTCGGGAACGGTACAGGAGCCATTCAGGAACGGTACAGGAGCCATCCCGCAGGCCGCCAAAAAACTATCTACTTTTTAGGTTCGAAGACAAATGTCATGCGATTTTTGGAATTGAAGATCTTGCCTGCGAATTTCCTGATGGAGGCTGCGGTAACTTTATCAAGCATTTTGGGTTCGGTAAGGGCAAAATTCTCGTCGCCAATTATTGCACCGGCAATAATTCCCGGCCAGTAGGTTTCGATTTTTCTGTCCTGATAAACTTTTTGCAGATATAGCTTAATCTCCTTCATCTCCTTTTCTGTTGGTCCGATTTTTACAAAAATATCAATCTCGTCCTGAACTACCTGGAGAAGTTCGTCTACCAGTTTAGGGTCGGTGTCGAAATCAATCACGAACTGTACAGTTCCCTCGGGGTATTTAAGCAACTCGTTGGCAACTCCTACATGGTAGGTTCCGCCGCGCTCTTCTCTTATCGACTTCATATATCTGTCGCGAAGAATGTAGGCTATGAATTTCGAGTTCATATTGCTCTCAGGCGAATATGGTGCCTTAGCATGATAAATTCTCTCAACAGAGGCTTTTGTGCTCAAAAGGTTTTCTGCCTTATATCTAAGCGATACATCGCCTGTGCTCATTACAGGTTCTTTGTATTTGTATACCGGAGCAGAATCTGCCTTCACCCCCTTAAGCGAACCTATGTATTTTGCAACGGATGCCTTAGCTTCCGAAGCCGGCATCGGACCGGAAAACACAAATGTGTAACCGTTTGCATTTCCGAAAACAGCATCATAAGTATCCATCAGATATTGAGAAGTAACCGATTTTATGAACTCCTTATCGAAGTCATTTTTAAGCGGATAGTACGAGAATTTAAGAGTGTTAACCGAATCTTTAAACTTGTTTTGTTCGGTGGATTTTGAATCAATATTCTTGATCCACATATTTTTAAAGTTGTTGAGACTTCGTTCGTCTACAGAAACATTGTTGAAGTAGCTGTACAACAGATTCCAGAAAACGACAGAATCCTTTGGCATAAATGTACCGGAAATGCCGGAATGCCTGTAACCCATATCAAGCTTAACTGTAACTGTTTTTTTGCCAAGCATTTTTTGAAGTTCGGCCTTGTTAAATCCATTTACAGAGAGATAAGGTATAAAACTCTCAAATACCTTTAGTTGTCTTGAATCGGCCGGTAGAGAAAAACCTCCGGTCTTGAAGGCCCTCATTCTTATCTCCTTTTTGCTGCTATCTTCCTGCTTCCATATAACCCTGGCACCATTGTCCAGAACCCATTCGGTTGCAGAGTCCAGCTGCTTTTCATAAACAATTCCAAAGTCTTTCGAAGTAACCTTTCTTTCGCTTATAATATTGCCGGGCTTCAGATTAGGATTAGCAACCAGCTGTTTTTCGGCAACAGGAATAAATTTGTCCAAATCGGAGTTTTTAACCTCCTTCATCATATCAAGAACCTGTTCCTTTGAAGGCAGATATTGTTTATCGCTCTCCGGAACTGCAAATATTACCACCCTGTTCTTTTCTGTGAGAATATTCGGGAGGTTTGAATTTACATCATCCAGAGTTATGCTTGCAAGAAACTCCTTTGACAATTTATAATAATCTTCTACAGTAATAAGAGGATACTTTCTTGTAAAGTTATCTACCGCCGCACTTACATAATCAGAATTTTTAGGATCTTTTGACCTTTGAAAATTCTGTTCCATAGCCTTTTTTACCCGAACAATTGCATCGCTGAACTCCTCCTGATAGAAACCATATTTGGAAGCTCTTTCTATTTCAACTATCAGACCTCTGAGCGCCTTGAAGGTTTCTGTGTTTTTGTGAGGCATAACTGTGGTAGTAAAGCTTTTTGCAGCATAACTTATTGCTCCCATTACAGGAACAGCTGCACGAAAGGCCGAGTCCGGACTCTCCTGAGCAACAAGACATCTTGACCGGAACATCTCAAGGAACACACTCTTTACAACATCCTCATAAACAGCTTTTTTTGTCTGAATTTCTGATGCAGGCAAAACAGGAAGTTTTATCGTCATTCTCACCGAGAAAGCCTTTGATTCCGGATCGGTGTTAAAACCAACAATTGGTTCATCATTATCCGGTATAGTATAAACTTCCCTTTTTGCTCCATCAGGAACAGCCGGGATTCCGGAGAAACGAGCTTTAATGCGCTTTTCAATATCTTCCACATTGATGTCGCCAACAACAACCACAGCCTGCAAATCGGGACGATACCACTTGTGATAATAATCCACTAGCGTCTGGCGTGTAAAAGTGTTTATTATATTGGGGTCGCCAATAACATCTCTCGTTGCAAAACGAGAACCTGTTTGCTCAACCCTCATAATTCCCTTAATCATTCTTGTACGGGCATCATCGCCCCTGCGCCACTCTTCGCGCACCACACCCCTCTCGGCTTCTACTTCGGCAGGTTCGCACGATATGTAGTGCGACCAGTCGTGAAGCGCAAGCAATGCAGAGTCTATAATTGTGCTGCGGCTCAGAGAAGGAACTGCCGATATGTTGTATACAGTACGCTCCATAGATGTGTAGGCATTTATGTTTGCGCCGAATTTCACACCTATGCTTCCAAAATATTCAAGAAGCCTTTTTTTGGGGAAGTTTTTAGTTCCGTTAAAGGCCATGTGCTCGAGAAAGTGCGCAAGACCCCTTTGGTTATCCTCCTCCTGAAGAGAGCCAACATTGTGAATTATAAAAAATTCAGCCCTGCCCGCAGGATTTTTGGCAGCCCTGATATAATAGGACATTCCGTTTTCCAGCTTTCCTATCTTATACTGCCCGTCCAAAGGGAGAGGCTCGTTAATTGAGGTGAAAGAGAGTCTTGGATCTGTCTCCTTCAAATCTCCCTCATTTGTTCTTATTGTCCATTTGTCCCTTGTAAGTACCTCCCGGATTTTACTGTCGTTTAGTACATCCTTTGAATATCTGATTCGGAAGCAGTACTCCTCCCTGTCATTTATTGCGGTCTCCACTCCAAGACAACCCTCAATAGTAGAAAGATAGCTTGTGAAGTATGGCAGGCTTCTCAAAACAAGCGGTTTATCAAGGCCGGGATACTCAATTTCATACACAGCCTCGTTTTTACCTCCCCATTTTTCCATGTTGAGCTTAAACTCCTTTTTCATAACATCGAAGTGGCGCTCAAGAAAAGCACGGCTTGTCATAGTTTCGCCGGTGACTTTTTCAAGCGAGACGAATTTAAAATTGACATTAACCAGTTTACTTCCTCCACCATGAACACCCATCTGGAGTTCCCTCTTCTCAACAACCGATTTTATGTATTTTTCATCAACCGGCTCCTTTACATCCATATAAATTCTAACAATCAGCGGAGTTGCATCTTCGCTTTCAAGGCCATAATACCTCTTCCCTTCGTTGCGGAACTGCATACCCAGATAGTTCAAATCCATCCTTTCTGTCATATTCTCCGTGCGGATTGTTATGACTTTGATTATAGATCCGGCCGGAGGAGAAGCGATTTTGAATTTTGAACCGCCATAACTTACTGTTATGCTGCACAAAATCATAATTAGTGCAGCAATAATCCCCGATTTGAGTCTCATTTGGTCATTCCTTTATTTGTGAAAGTGAATTTAGCGTCAGATGTCTGAAGCTCTCCCTCTTTAGTTTTAATTGTCCACTGGGGTTTAGTAATTGCATCCCAAATTTTATCCTCGTTAAGAACATCTTTAGAATATTTTATACGGAAGCAATACTCTTCATTCTCGTTTATAGTTGTCTCGATTCCAAGGAATCCGTCTATAAGCGAAAGGTGGCTCGACAAGAACGGAACACCACGAGTGATGAGCGGCTTGTCCAAGTCCGGATAGACGAGTTCATAAACAGCTTCATTCTTTCCTCCCCATTTTTCCATATTTGTTGCATACTCCTTCTTGTAGAAGCTGAACTGACGCTCCAGAAACTGAATTCTGGAAATGGTATCAATCTTATCCTCCATCTTAATATATTCAAAATCTACATTGACAATATTAGTACCACCTCCATGGACAACCATCTGCAACTCCTTCATCTCCACAACTTTTTCCATGTATTTCTCATCTATTGGCTCGTTTACATCCATATATACCCTCACGATGAGCGGACAGGCATATTCTGTCTCGAGACCGTAGTACTTCTTACCATCGTTGCGGAACTGAAGGCCCAGGTAATTAGGGTCCATTTTGTCGTACATCTTTTCCGTGCGGATTGTTACAACTTTTATAACAGCCCCTGCAGGAGGAGTCGCGATTTTGAACTTCGCCGGAACATAAATTAACTCTTTGATTTTATCAGGAGTAGTTTCAGAAGGGTTGTAATAAACATCGGCAGTTGATCTCTTTACAAATGTTGCAACACCATACACTCCGGGGATTTTTTGAAGCTGAGCGGCAAAAGCCATTGAGCTGCCGTAGCATTTTACAGAACGAAGGCCATCAATTTTAGCCACCTCCAGCGTACTGTGCTTAGTTTCGTCGCCCCATTTCATGTCAATTGTAGGCAGTTCCCACAATGTTCCCATATAAACAGCAGCTGCAAACAGAACAACTGTAAGTATAGCAGGCAACCAGCGGAAGCCCTTCCTGCGGCCAAAAGTGAGCGCATCTTTCTTGCAACTGCTTATACACTCTCCGCAAAGAGTACAGTCTACATGCTTCACAACTTTTACCTTATCTACATCTATGCTGTAAGGACATTTTTTTGAACAAACACCACAATCGTTACATTTTTCTGTCGAGCGGTTTACTTTAAGAAGAGGGAAAAACTTAGGCTCAGGGAAAATAATCTCCCATAAGTAACCAATAATTGTTGCAGCAGCAAGCAGATATACCCATGAAACAGCAAGCCCGGAATAGTTAACAATTGCAAACACACCAACCAAAACAGCAAATGTTAATGCATATTTAAAAATATTGCTCAGAGCTCCCAGCGGGCAAATGTACTTGCACCAGAACATCTTTATGAAAAAACTTCCGATAACAAAAACGGCAATTGCAACAATAGCCATCCAGAGAGTAAGTTCTCCCTGAAATCCTGTTGCAGCAGCGTAGTAAGGGTCAAAGTTTTTGCAAAACAGCTCAGAACCGCTTATAGTGTAGTAGAAGGTTAGAAAAAGCAGAACATACTTTAAAGCCCTGAGAATTTTATCGGCAATACTGTCACTTTTAACGACAATCTCTTTGATCTTGGTTTTCTTACGAAGCTTACCCAGATATTCGGTACCCCATCCCAGAGGACACAAATAGCCGCAAAAAAGTTTGCTGAAAAAAATAACCCCAATTGCCAGAACAACACCCATTGCAATTTGGGTAACGGTCATGCTGCAAGCCATTGAGCCTGCCACAAGGTACGAACCTAATGTCTGCAAGCCGCCAACAGGACAATAGGCCTCAGGATCGGCAGTTTCGTTTCCGAAAACTTTCGTAAGAATAATGATAATCGTCGCCAAAGTGCCCCATTGCAGCAAATGGCGTAGCCAGTTTTTTCTAAAATTTTTCATATTGTTTTTAAATGAAATTTCTTTCCTCATACAATATAATACACTTTAGCCGGCAACTTCCGTGAAGGCCCTGCAGAATTATGTCGCTGTCAGTGAAAATGCCCTGGCTCTAAAATTTGTAATTCCTGATTATCTCCTCAATTTTCTCCTCCTGCATAATTATATTGAAGTGCTCCCAGAATTCAGGGTCGTATGTGTACTGCACATCTGAGAAGATGTCACGGGTTGAGAGTCTTTCGTCTGAAAGGAATTTCTCTACATCCTCTGTCTCTGATTTACAGTTGGCCATCTCAAACCATAAATTAAGCGGAGTGGTCAGGAGGCGTCCCTTTTTTCTTACTTTAAAGCTTAGATCGCCTCGTATATGGCTTACAAGATAGAATCCGTTATAAGATTTATAAGAGACTTCGTATTTTACCTTGACAGGTGTGACTTCGTGGGCTTTGCTTTTTCTGACTATAAGGTTGTCTGCGAACTTTCTTATGCGGTTTGGATTAACCTCAAATATAGCTTTTACCAGAGCGTGGTTTACAGCATCTATATAGAGTTCACCGGTGAAGAGGGCCTCCGTTATCTCCTCTTTTTGTACAAATGAGAATACATATACTCTTCTGCCATCTATCTCTGTTATATCTGTGTGGGTGTAGTTGTACATGTTCATTCCTGAGTACTGAAGGAAATCTGTAGGGTATTTCATTATATCCAGAAGGATAATGGCATTAATTGTTGAGCGGAGCTTTGCTATGAGTGTGTCCTGGCTGCCCATAGTGCTTATTTTTCTCATCTTGAGCAATTTTGCCTGGTCTGATGTAAATGAGGGGGATAGTCCGCTTTTGTATAGTTTAAGTACAGCTTCGCTTAGTGAGAGGTTGCTTTTATATTCAATTCCCTCTCTGTAAAATGCAGTGATATTAAGTGGTTTAGGATGATAGTTTGATTCTCTTTTCCGGATTGCGTCCAGCAGGATGCTTCTTGGATCAACAACTCTTACAATTACCTCCTGAAGCGGGATAACAGACTGCATCATCTCAATTGTAACATCGTTTTCTGTGAGCAGAATTCCTGATACTTTTCTCTGCTCGTAACCCATTGAAGAGAATAAAATATTCCTTTTTGCCAGCGAATCAGGTAGTGTAAGTCTGAACCGCCCCTCCTGATTGGTTATTGTTCCAACAGATCCTCCTTCAGGACTTACAGTTGCAGATACTACCGGCTCTCCATTGTGACGGTCTAAAACAACCCCCTCCATCCTGACATATTTTTCACCTGAGTAAACTCTTTCAGGTGTTTTTGGCTGAGGTTTGTAAATGAGGATGTATTCGCCCTCTTGCTTGATCGTTAGGCTGTTGTCCTGGGTTATTATTCTTATAGCCTCTTCAATTGTGTATTCTCCTCTTGAAATTCTTCCTCTTTTTTTGTTGTCAACCGCCTTGCTGTCGTAAATAAAAAGTGAACCTGTCTGTGTGGAGATTTTATTTAGCAAATCGTAAGCAGATCCACGACTTTCAGATATTTTAAAAGTTCTGTCAGATGGATTGTTTTGTGCAGAGAGGTGCAATTCAGACATTATTACTAATGTCAGAGTTAAAATGAATATCAGTTTTTCACCTCTCATCCTGTTTACTGATGGATTTTTATTACCCCACCCTCTCTTTTGTATTTTAACTCCATTGCGCTGCATATGAGCTGAACCATGGAGTCCGGATTGTCACCTGTAAAGGTTGCCGTGAGCTCTCTGATCTCCAGGCCCTGTTCCAACTCAATTTTTGTGTCAGGGAAGGTTCTGTTTATTACATCTGTAATATTAGCCAGATACTCATCCTTGAAATGCATTCTTGAAGTGTATTTATTAAAATGTTCAAGATCTTCTGTAATGTATTTGGCCAGTCCGCTCTCTCCGGCGACTGCGCTCTCTCCGGCAGATACCTCAACGCTTTCGCCACTTTTGATGTGAGAGATTTTGATTCTGCCGCTTCTTACAGAGATCTTTGTCTCTCCCTCTTTTGACAACAGGTCAAAAGTTGTCCCAAGCACCTCAATTATAGCATCGCCCGCATCAATGATAAAAGGTTTATTCTCATCTCTTGCAATTTCAAAATATGCCTCTCCGGAAAGTTCTACCTCTCTTTTGGAAGAGTTAAATTTTTGAGGATGTACAACTGTTGCTCTTTCTGATAAATAAATGTACGATCCGTCATCCAGTTTTGTTACAAAGGTTGTTCCTGGTGTGTCGTTTGTAATGGTAACGGCAAACAACTCCCCTTCATTCTTTCTATTTGTGATAAGAAGTGTGACAATAGTTATAATCAGCAGGAAGGCCGCGGCATAAGATAGTACCGGTCTGAAAGGGAGTCTTGATTTAATTACTCTCTCTTCAATCTCCTCTTCATTTTCAAGCCTTGCTCTCAGTTTTCCCCAGGCAATATCAGTTTTAGTCTGATCTTCCTTTGAATAGTTCTTTTTCATCTCGTGTATCCTGTCTCTTTTTTAAGTAATTTAAGTGCCTTTCCCATTTCGGCCTCAACAGTCTTTACCGATAGTGAGAGGGCGGAGGCAATCTCTTCGTATTTTTTGTTTCCCAGCCTGCTCATCAGAAAAATATCCCTCCTTCTTGCAGGCATTTTTTTAAGCTCTGTTTTAATAATAGAATTGAGCTCTTCTGCCTCCATTAATTCAACCGGCGAAGGCTCTTCGCTGATTCTACCAAGTATTTCAAGATTCTCTGATGGAGACTCTTCATATTTTCTCTTCCTGCAATAATCAATTGATCTGTTTCTTATTGAATTGAACAGGTAGCTTTTTATACTTTTTGTGATTTTTAGCTCTTGCCTGTTTTTCCATAAATTGTAAAAGAACTCCTGTATAATCTCTTCAGAGATCTCTTCTCTGCCTGTTATTCCTGTTGAATAGTAAAGCAGGGGGAGGTAGTAGCTTCTGAATAAACTTTCAAAGCTCTTTATGTCCCCCTCTTTAACTCTTATTACAATAAACAGATCGTTAATCATTGTCTAAAATTATGCAAGATTCAAATATACGAAATAGTAGAGCTGTTAATTTTTGTTGATAGCTTTTCTTAACCTGTTTACTGCGTTCTCAAGTGACTCTTCAGGCTCTATTATATTGTAGTCCTCCCAGAAATTCTCATCGCTGAAATTATTAACCTTGTCAGAAAGAGAGTGAGAGTCTTTGAAAGCTACTCTTCCGGAGATCTTTTTTGCTTCATCCATTGTTGCATCAGTTATTACATTTTCTGAAACTATGGAGTAGCTGGTAGAGAATAATCTCTTCTTCCAGTCACATCTGAAGTTGATTTCGCTTCTGATATAGTGTAGAAGTGAGACCCCTCCGGATTGTCTGTAGGTGACCATAAATGAAACCTCTTCCGGCTTAAAGTGCATCCCGAATGGTTTCCTCTTAAGGATAGCCATAGTAGCTTTTCCTCTGTCATTCATGCTAAGCCTGTATTCGGCCCTTGAAAAAGTAAAACTCTCCTTATCAATAAACAGTTTCCCGTAGTAGAGTGCGTAAGGCATAATTACCTGAGGCTGGAAGCTTACTACATAATGTGCCCTTTCCCCAATTGTTACAGACTCTTCAAGGGTGAAACTATACATCGCCAGATTCTCTCTGCTCAGAATCAGATCTGGATTTTTAACAATATCCAGATAGATTGACAAATTGGGACCTCCCAGTAATTTTACCATTAAGGTATCTTTTGGATCAGGACTTACCAGTTTACGCCCTTTATATATCTGAACAGCATCTCTTTCAACGCCATCGCCGTATGGAGTTTTGAATATCTCCACAACTGCCTCGGATACATTGATGTAACTCCTTCTCTTTTTTACTGTTTCTCTGTAAAACCCTGACAACGTCCCATTTTTAGTGGAGTAGTTGGTGCCGATTTTTTCTATTGCCCTCTCAACAATTGCCCTGCCATCCATTCCGATTATGGTTACCGGATCAAGTAAGCTTGTTTTGGTATCAAGGTAGATGGTGATATCATTTTTGCTTGATCCATCTATAGGTAATTCAAAATTTGAATAACCAAGATGAGAAAAAATAATTGCTTTAGAATCTGTTCCCTCTTTGATTTTTATCGAGAACTCCCCGTTGGCGTTTGCAATAGTTCCAACATTGGACCCTTTTAGAGCAACAACTGAATACTCAAGTCTCTTTAGACTTCCTCTCTCTTTAACTGTACCAGAGATTGTAAAGAAACCCTTGTCAGATTGTGACCAGGCGCGCTCACCCGGAGCGAGCAAAAGAACTGCTATTATCAGTCCGGTCAAATTCCTAAAAATTGTTTTCATTCCGGTAAAATATTAATTGTTTAAATTTCCGTCTCTGCAATCAAGACGAACAACCAATGGTTTACCCTATTTTTTTAGTATTAAGTTTAATATTTAAAGCAAATAGTTACACTCTGTAAGCAAAGTGTATTTATTTAATAATTTATGATTTCTAAAGAACATTGTATTATAATATTTTTATAAATTTACTAGCCCTTTCTTATTAAATGTAGCCATTTCCAGTATAAATATTTAACCCCAAGAAAACGAACCAGTTTTTACACAAAATTGACGAGCCTATGAAAGCAATCGAAGAAAGTCGGGTCAATACGATGGTTATTGACGTGATAATCTCCAGGCACAAAGGGAAACCGGGCGAGCTGCTTACTGTTATGGAAGAGATACAGGAGGCCAGTGAGTTTAAATTTCTTGATGATGCCAGTATGGAGTATCTCTCTTCATCTGTAAAGGTGCCTCTGTCACAAATCTATGGCGTGGCTACCTTCTACTCTTTTTTCAACCTGAAACCTCAGGGTAAGCATACGATTATTGTATGCAGGGGAACCGCCTGCCATACAAAAGGATCCAAAATTTTACTTGACGATCTCTCAATACTGCCCGGGTGTAAAGAGGCCCTTGATTCAGGAGAGAGCTCGTTTACTACAGAAGACAAGCAGATTACGGTTAAAACAGTAGCCTGTTTTGGCCAGTGTGCCCTGGCCCCGGTTGTGGCAGTGGACGGAGTGATTTACAGTAATGTGACCTCTGAACAGATAAAGAAATTATTACAGAATTTACAGGAGGACAATAAAGATGAGAATCTCAGACTTAGTTGAGTTAAACAGACTCAGGGAGAGTGCTTCTAAGAAGGTCCACCCGGATAAACCCTACATTGCAGTAGGAATGGGAACTTGTGGGATTGGGCGAGGTGCAGAGCTGTTATATGACAGTTTTGAGAGAATTATAAAAGAGAGGGATCTGAATATAATTCTTAAAAAGACAGGCTGTTTTGGATTTTGTTCGGAGGAGCCGCTTGTTAATATTTATATGCCCGGATTCCCTCTTATAATAATGCATAATGTTTCTGAAATTGATGTAATTCCAATAATTGGAGGTATCGTCAAAGGTATAATGCCATTTAGAAATGTTCTCTGCAGGATTGAGGAGTGGGACTTCATAACAGGGAAGTTTGAGTTTGGCAGAGGACTTACAGATTATCCTTTATGGAATGAAATTCCATTTTTCAAATGGCAAAAAAAGATAGTTCTTCGTAACTGCGGACTTATCGTTCCGGATGATATTGAGGAATATATAGCTGTAGGCGGTTATCAGCCTCTATATAAAGCCCTTTTTGAAATGAATGCATCAGCTATTGTTGATGAAGTAAAAAGTTCAAAATTGAGAGGCAGGGGCGGTGCCGGCTTTCCTACAGGAATCAAGTGGGAGATGATGGCTAAACGGGAGGCTGCTCAGAAGTATGTTATTTGCAATGCCGATGAGGGTGATCCCGGGGCCTTTATGAATAGAAACGAGATTGAGAGCGACCCGTTTATGCTGCTTGAAGGTATGACTATTGGAGCTTTTGCGATGGGAGCAACCAAAGGGGTTGTTTACATCAGGGCAGAGTATCCGCTTGCTGTCAGAAGGCTTAAGAGTGCCATTGAACAAGCCAAAGCATACGGGTTACTTGGTGAAAATATACTAAACTCAGGCTTTAGCTTTGATTTGGATATTGTTGAGGGTGCCGGCGCTTTTGTTTGTGGAGAGGAGACAGCTCTTATTCACAGTATTGAGGGTAAATCGGGAAGACCATCTCCGCGCCCGCCATATCCAGCTGAAAAGGGTTTGTACGGAATGCCTACAAATATTAATAATGTTGAAACCTGGTGTAATATTCCGGTTGTAATCTCCAAAGGCGGAGAGTGGTTTACCGGTGTGGGAACTGAGAAAAGTTCCGGAACAAAGGTTTTCTCTCTTGTAGGCAAGGTTAAGAATACAGGACTTATAGAACTTCCTCTGGGATCAACCCTGGAAACAATAGTATTTAAAATTGGAGAGGGAACCGGTACTCAGAAAAGGGTAAAAGCTGTCCAGACGGGAGGGCCTTCAGGAGGCTGTATTCCTGTGGATTATCTCAACACTCCTGTGGATTACGAGTCGCTGAGTTCTCTTGGGTCAATCATGGGATCAGGAGGAATGGTTGTAATGGATCAGGATAACTGTATGGTGGATGTTGCAAGATATTTTACTGAGTTCTCCAATGGTGAGTCGTGTGGAAAATGCACTCCTTGCAGGGAGGGTCTTGCTCAAACACTAACTATCATTAATAAATTCACTGAGGGAAAAGCAACAGAGGCAGATATACATGCTCTTGAAAATCTGGGTAAAGTTATTAAATCCACTGCACTTTGCGGCCTTGGTCAGACTGCTCCAAATCCTGTTCTTACAACTTTAAGATACTTCAGAGACGAGTATGATCATCATATGATTGAGAAGAAATGTGAAGCAGGTATTTGCCAGGAGCTATTCTCGGCTTTATGCGAAAACAGCTGTCCATTGCATATGAATATTCCAAGATATTTGCAGCTTCTGAAAGAGGATAAACTGCAAGATGCCTTTGAATCAACACTCAGAGATAATCCGCTGCCATCTTCAATAGGAAGAATATGTCACTTCCACTGCCAGATGAAGTGCAGGAGAGAGGCGATTGACGCATCAGTATCTCAGGGAGATATTCACAGATATATATCTGACACAGCCTATAAAGAAGGTTTTTCTGATAAAGTTTATGAGAGACTTCTAAGAGAAAAGCTCCCTCAGACTCACAAACGGATTGCAGTTGTTGGGTCCGGCCCTGCCGGTCTTACCGCTGCGTACTATCTGGTAAGGCTGGGGCATGATGTTACAATATTTGAGGCTGAATCAGAGGCGGGTGGTATTCTGAGATGGGGAATTCCAAAATACAGACTGCCACTTGATGTTTTTGATCACGAGTTGAATTTCATAAAAGAGCTGGGAGTAAATTTTGTATTTAATACAAAAATTGGCAAAGACATTAGTATGGAGGAGCTCGAAAGAGACTACAACATTGTGATACTGGCACTTGGAGCTCACAAGGATATGAGTCCGGGTATCAATGGCAGCGAACTTGAGGGAGTTCTCTCCGGGATGGAATTTCTAAAAGATGTAGCTAAGGGTAAAGTGCCTGAGATGGGCAGACATGTAGTTGTTGTTGGCGCAGGAAATGTTGCTATAGATGCTGCAAGGACTGCTCAAAGGTTTGGTGCCGAGGTGACTGTAGTCTACAGACGGATGAAGCCCGATATGCCTGCCAATAAGGATGAGATAAAGGGTGCAGAGATGGAGGGTGTGAACTTTCTGTTTTTGAGTACACCTAAAGAGATCCTGGCAGATACAAATGATAAGGTCAGAGGTATTGAGCTTATGAAAATGGCTTGTGGAGAGATAGACCTTTCCAACAGAAGAAAACCTGTCCCTACAGGTGAGTCTTTTATTCTTCCTTGTGACACAGTAATTATGGCTGTAGGAGAGGAGGTTGAGGCATCATTTGTTAAAGAGTTCGGTATAAAAACAATAAGAAATGGTAATATTGATGCTGACCACTTTACATTTATGACAAATCACCCAAGGATATACGCAGTAGGTGATGCAGTTACAGGACCGGCTACAGCTGCCGAGGCTATGGGTATAGCCAAAAAAGCAGCAGAAGTTATTGACTGGAAGTTAATGAACAAGAGAAGATTCCATAAACTTTTCAGAGACTTTGATTATAGTGATGAGGTACCTTTAAAACCTGAAGGGGGTAATCGACACTACACTTTTAAAAGACCTCTGGAGGAGAGAACCGGAAACTTCAACGAGATTAATCTGGGTTACTCAAAAGAGCAGGCTTATGCAGAGGCATCGAGGTGTCTGAGATGCGATGTAAGGATAACTGTTAACACGGAGGAGGACTAAACAATGGAAAAAAGAATAATTAATTTAACCATAGATGGCAGATCTTATCAGATTAAAGAGGGTAAAACTATACTAGAAAGCTGTAAAGAATTAGGAATAAGCATACCATCACTGTGCTATCTTAAAGATATCTCCTCTAATGCCTCTTGCGGTATATGTGTAGTTGAATTAAAAGGTGCAAAAAATCTGGTTAGAAGCTGTGTTACCTCTGCTTCAGAGGGGATGGAGATTAAGACTCACTCTCCGGCTGTTAACCAGGCCAGAGTTACCAATCTTCAGTTACTTCTGGCAAACCATCCTGCTGATTGCCTTATTTGCGACAGAAATGGCAATTGTGAACTGCAGGACATATCCTCTGTTCTGGGTGTTAATGAAACACCGTACGATAAAACCAAACCGCTTCTTCCGCTTGACGAGACCTCCCTCTCTCTTGTAAGGGATCCCAATAAATGCATTTTATGCGGAAGATGCGTAGCTGTCTGTGCCGATATGCAAACAGTTTACGCAATTGATTTTGCCGGCAGGGGACTGAAGACAAAAATTGCAACATATAAAGATAAAGGCCTTGGAAATGTAGCCTGTACAAATTGTGGCCAATGTGCTCTGGTTTGTCCGACAGGTGCTATTGTTGAGAGGAATGAATCGGCCCATCTGCTTAAGGATTTGTACGACGACAACAAAGTGGTTATTGTTCAGACTGCTCCCGCAATAAGAGTGGGAATTGGTGAGGCAATGGGGATGGCAGACGGAGCACTTGTTACCGGTCAGATGGTGGCTGCATTAAGGAGACTGGGTTTTGATAAAGTTTTTGACACTCAGTTTACTGCAGATCTTACAATAATGGAAGAGGGACATGAGCTTATAAATCGGCTCACAACAAATGGAAAACTTCCAATGGTCACCTCATGTTCACCGGGTTGGATAAAATTTATTGAGCACTTCTATCCAAAATCACTTTCCCACCTCTCTACATGTAAGTCTCCGCAACAAATGTTTGGAGCAGTTGCAAAAACCTATTATGCAGAAAAGATGGGAATTGACCCCCGCCGATTGGTGGTTGTTTCTATTATGCCTTGTACCGCAAAAAAATTTGAGTGCAAAAGGCCTGAGATGAAATCTGCATACCATTGGTGGAAAGAGAAGATGGATCTTAACGAAAAAGAGGCATTTTTTGATGTAGATTATGTGCTGACAACCAGAGAGCTCGCCCGGATGTTCAAAATGACAGGGGTAGACTTTAAGAATTTACCTGAAGAGGAGTTTGATAATCCCCTTGGCATTTCAACAGGTGCCGGGGCAATATTTGCGGCAACAGGAGGGGTTATGGAGGCTGCTGTGAGGACTGCTTATGAGGTGGTTGCAGGTAAGCCCCTTCCTGATCTGAATCTGAAGGTTGTAAGAGGGTTTGATGGCATTAAAGAGGCAGAGCTTGATATTAATGGTACCAAGCTAAGGGTTGCAGTTGCTCATACCCTTAAAAATGCCCGGGTACTACTTGATCAAATAGAGGAGGGTAAATCTCCGTATGCCTTTATTGAGGTTATGACCTGTCCCGGAGGATGCCTTGGGGGAGGAGGTCAGCCAATTCCTACAACCTGGGAGGTCAGACAGAAGAGGGCAGAATCAATCTATAGGGAGGATTCTATTAAGCCTATAAGAAAGTCCCACGAGAGCCCAGCCATAAAGGAGCTGTATGATGATTTTCTGAAGAAACCTCTGGGCCATATATCTCATGAATTATTGCATACCAATTATGTAGAGAGAGGTGTTTATTAATCTGTTAAAAATGCTCCCGGTATCATGGAATTAGTTATATTTGTTAATTAAGATTAATTCTATGCTGCTGGGAGTTATTCAAAATATCGCAATTCTTCTTGCACTCTCCTTATTGCACTATCTCTTTGGCTTTAGGCCAGTTAGTCACTACAAAGGGGTTAAGGAGATATTTATGGGGTTTGCAATAGGCATTATCGGCATTATCCTGATGATGTCTGAATGGACTCTTCAGCCCGGATTGGTTTTTGATTCAAGAACCATTCTTCTCTCTGTTTCTGGTCTTATTATAGGACCTATTCCCACAATTATAGCGATGGCCTTCACTGCTATGTACAGAATATATATGGCAGGGGATGGGATTGTAATGGGTGTTGCTACTATTCTCACATCAGGGACAACGGGGATTTTATGGGGGGCCCTCAGGCCAAACTGGTACAAAAAGAGAAAAAACTGGGAGTTATACTCTGTGGGGATGCTTACACATCTTATTATGTTGGGATGTACCATCTTTTTACCTAAAGAGATAAGGCTTGATACACTTGTTAATATTTCTCCGGTCGTTCTGGCAGTATACCCCTTTGGCACACTTATGCTTGGATTGATAATGCTCACAAATGTTGAAAGACGCGAGAGCATTGTCAAGTACAAAGAGGCAGAGGAGCGAAAAACCTCATTTTTCAATGCCAGTAAAGATATGATGTTTATAAAGGATGATTTATTCAGGTATATTGAGGTGAATGATTCATTACTTGAGTTTTTTGGAAAGAGGGCAGATGAAGTACTTGGAAAAACGGACTTTCAGTTACTGGAAGGAGAGGATCTTGATGATGTTTTGATTTCAGATAATCAGGTGCTGTCAGAATTAATCACAGTGAAGATTGAAGAGAAGTTCGGGACAAAAATGTACGAGGCAACAAAATTTCCTGTCAGACTTGAATCAGGAAAATACGGAGTAGGAGGGGTAGTCAGGGATTTAACATACTCTGTTCAAAAGAGGGAGGTTCAGGAGGCGATTCTGAATATATCAAAGTGCTCACTGATAAAGACTGATCTTAAAACTTTTCTTAAAGATGTACATAATGAGCTAAGCAAAATAATATCTGCAGAAAATTTTTACATTGCACTTTACAATAAAGAGAGGGAGGAGTACTCGTATCCATTTTTTAAAGATGAGTATGATGCTGTAGAAGACGGCTTTACAGAGCAACTTTATGGCTCTTTGACAGACTATGTCAGAAGAAGTGGCAAAAGTAAAATTATTAATGTCCAGATACAGGAGGATCTGAAGGAGGAGGGGCTGATTTTCTCCACTTATGGAACAGACTCTTCTGTGTGGATGGGAGCACCTCTTTATGATGTCGAGTTTAAGGAGGTTATTGGTGTTATTGTTGTTCAGGATTACACAGATCCTAAAGCATATAATGAGGATGATCTTGCACTTCTTGAAATATTTGCCAATAATATTGGTCTTTTTATAGACCGGATTAAGAACATAGAGAGCCTGAAAATGGCTAAATCAAAGGCCGAGGAGAGTGATCGCCTTAAGAGCTCCTTCCTTGCAAATATGAGCCACGAGATCAGAACACCAATGAATGGAATTATGGGATTCGCCAATCTTCTTCTGGAGGAGGTAGATAATATTGAACATAGAGAGTATCTTCAGATTATTTCAAAGAGTGCAGACAGACTCCTTTCAACCATAAACGATGTTCTTGATATATCCAGAATTGAGGCTGGCCAGGTTTTGATAAGCAAGTCCGAGTTTGATTTAAATGAAATATTAAGGGAGCTCCACGGCTTTTTTAAAGCAAATAACTCAAAGCTGGATCTCAGGCTCTCCCTTGAATCTGTTGATCCCTTTATTGTAAATACAGACAGAATAAAACTGAATCAGATATTGACCAATCTGATGGGTAATGCAATAAAGTTTACCAGAGAGGGTTATATTGAATTAGGTTACATAAAGGGGGTAAGCATATATACAATTTATGTGAAGGATACAGGGATAGGAATTCCTGAAGATAAGCTTGATACTATTTTTGAAAGATTTGTCCAGGCACACACTATTGATAACGAATTTGAAGGGACCGGTTTGGGCCTCTCAATATCGAAACTGTTCGCAGAGATTCTTGGAGGTAAAATTTGGGTTGAATCAAAAATAGGAGAGGGAAGTACTTTCTATCTCTCCCTCCCCAATTGATTAATGTTAATTAATACAGCTTCCGTTTGAAAGTCTCTCTTCAGGAGTAACGATTCTCATCTTTCCGCTCTCCTCTTTTGCCATAAGTATCATACCGCAGGACTCAATCCCCTTAATCTTTCTTGGAGCTAAGTTTGCTAAAATACATATTTGTTTGCCCACCATCTCTTCAGGAGTGTAATACTCAGCTATTCCTGAGACAATAACTCTTTTGTCCACTCCTGTGTCAATATGTAATTTAAGAAGCTTGTCTGTTTTAGGGACTCTCTCTGCATCAAGAACGGTAGCAGTACGAATATCCATCTTCATAAAATCGTCGTAAGTGCACTCCTCTTTAGCGGGAGCAAGGTCACTCTTTTCAGGTTGTTCCTCCGGGGAGCTCTCCTCTTTTGGTCTTAGAGCGTCAAGTTTAGCCAGCTGGTGTGCAATAGTTTCATCTTCAATTTTTTCAAACAGAAGAGTGGCATCATTAATTTTATGGCCGGGCAGAAGTATTGTGTCTGATCCAAAATCCTCCCAGGTTTTACTCTTCATATTAAGCATATAGGAGAGCCTCTGAGTTGTATGAGGCAAAAAAGGCTCAAAAGCAATAACGAGATTTGCACAAATCTGGAGAGCAGTATTAAGAATTGTAGCGACTCTCTCCATATCGGTTTTTGAAAGTTTCCAAGGCTCAGTATCTGCCAGGTATTTATTGCCTAGTCTGGCCAGATTCATAGCCTCTTTAAGAGCTTCACGGAACTTGAATGTCTCAAGGCTCTCTTCGATATTTCTCTTTATAACCGGAATCTGAGCCAGTGTCTCTTCGTCTGCCTGCTCACTCTTTAAGTGTGATGGCACCTCTCCCTGAAAGTATTTATGTGTAAGAACCACCGCTCTGTTGACAAAATTCCCCAGAATTGCTACCAGTTCACTGTTATTTCTGGTCTGAAAATCTTTCCAGGTAAAATCATTATCCTTTGTTTCAGGTGCATTTGCACAAAGTACATAACGAAGTACATCCTCTTTCCCCGGGAATTCATCCAGGTATTCATGAAGCCATACAGCCCAATTTCTGGATGTAGATATTTTATTTCCTTCAAGATTTAGAAATTCGTTGGCAGGCACATTTTCGGGTAGTATAAATCCATCTCCGTATGCTTTGAGCATGGCTGGGAATACTATGCAGTGGAAAACTATATTATCCTTGCCAATAAAGTGCAGAAGCCTTGTATCGTCACTTTTCCACCACTTCTCCCACTCATCTGGCAACAATTCGATAGTATTGGAAATGTAGCCTATTGGGGCATCAAACCAGACATATAGTACTTTTCCCTCAGCTCCTTCAACAGGAACAGGTACACCCCACTCTAAATCCCTGCTTACTGCCCGGGGCTGCAGGCCTCCGTCAAGCCAGGATTTGCACTGTCCGTATACATTTACTTTCCACTCTTTATGTTGTTCAAGAATCCAATCTCTGAGCCAGGGTTCATACTGGTCCAACGGAAGGTACCAGTGAGATGTCTTTTTAAGAACCGGTATACTGCCGCTGAGTGTAGATTTTGGATTTATAAGCTCGTTAGGACTAAGTGTGCTGCCGCATTTTTCGCACTGGTCTCCGTATGCGTTTTCGGCTCCGCATTTAGGGCAGGTACCGGTAATGTATCTGTCTGCCAGGAAATGGTTTGCCTCCGGGTCATAATATTGCTCACTCTCTTTTTCAATGAATTTGCCATCATCGTAAAGTTTTCTGAAGAATTCAGAGGCCGTTTTATGATGTATCCCGGAGCTGGTTCTGGAGTAAATATCAAAGCTTATTCCTAATCTCTCAAATGAGTCTTTAATAATTAAATGGAATTTATCCACTACCTCCTGAGGAGTGCAATTTTGCTGACGCGCTTTTATTGTGATAGGAACACCATGCTCGTCAGAGCCACAGATGAATTTAACATCCCTGCCACGCATCCGGAGATACCTCACATATATATCTGCTGGTATGTATACCCCGGCAAGGTGTCCTATATGCACAGCCCCGTTTGCATAGGGAAGGGCCGCTGTTACAAGGTCTCTTTTGTAGCTCTTTTCCATTGTGTTTATTCAGTAAAATATTTGGGTGCAAAGATAAGATTTTATATCGTAAGTCTGTTCAGCTCCCTTGAGAGCATATTTCTGACAGTTAACAGGGTCTTCATATGACCCATAAGTTCTGTCTGCTTCTCCTCTTCATCTGCAGGTATTCTGTTTAGTTCATTCCACATCTCCTGGTATGCTATGGATGTGATTTTAGCTTTATACACCATAATCGCCTTTGGAACAGCGATTGAAAGTACCTTCTCCTCAGGGATAAGCGAGGCTATAAACTGTTTAATATTGAGGCTGTGCTCCTGAATAAGTATAGAGGAGGTAATGGAAACAATTTCAGGATCCGGGTGATTTGTAAAGTGTCTCTGAATCTCTTCCTGATTCATCTCCCGGACTTTGTAATACTCCTCAAACATATTCTTGTAAAGTAGATTCTGAAATTCCAGTTCATCTGTCTGAAGTTCGTTTAGAATAAACTGGGATACAGTAATAGTAGACTTTATCTCATCGTCGTTACCATAGAGTGGTAGCTCCCCATACTTAAGCAGGTAGTAAAGAAGCTCTCTCTCAGCAGGTTCATAGTATATATCTTTGATGAACAGAGGAAGACTCTCACCTGTATCAATATCAGGAATCTGGGCAACAGGAAATGAGTCACGGATGTCTGTCTCTCTGTTATAAGGACCGTGAGGCAATCTTACTTTTCTTATTTTGTTGACCTCTCTTGCCAGAAGATTCTGATCAAACCTTAGCTTAACACTGCACTCTTCAATATATACAGCTCTGGTTATAGCATCAGGAATCACAGAGATGCTTGTAACTACTTCATTGATAAGTTGCCTTCTTTTTATGGGGTCTTTATCAGCCTCTGATGAGAGAAGCTCAATCTTGAATTCAATAAAGTCCCTCTCTGCACTTTCAAGATAATCTTTCAACTGGGCAGGAGAGTTGTTTTTTGCATATGAATCCGGATCCTCTCCTTCAGGGAAAAGGACAACCTTTACCTGAAGCCCCTCCTCCAGCAGCATGTCAATCCCTCTCAGTGATGCCTTAATTCCGGCAGGATCGCTATCGTAAAGAATTGTAACGCTTGGTGCAAATCGTCTTATTAATCTTACTTGTTCAGATGTAAGGGATGTTCCGCTTGATGCTACAACATTCTCTACACCGGCCTGCACCAAAGAGATAACATCTGTATAACCCTCAACCAGATAGCATTTTTGAAGCCTAGCAATGGCACTTTTTGCAAAATAAATTCCGTAAAGAGATCTGCTCTTATTATAAATCTCAGTTTCCGGAGAGTTTATATATTTTGCCAGGCTTTTATCCGTCCTTAGAGTCCTTCCTCCAAATGCAATTACCCTTCCTGTAAGTGAGTGGATAGGAAACATCACTCTCTCATAAAACCGGTCTGCAATCTCACCACTCTGTTCTCTCTCTATACCAAGCCCCGAAGATACGATAAACTCCTTTTTAAATCCGGCTCTGAGAGCCGCTGAAGACATTGAGCCATCTCTGCCCTCGGGAGCCCATCCAAGCTGGAATTTTTTTATTGTCTCTTCAGAAAAGCCTCTCTCCTTAAAGTAGCTGAGTGCAATTGAGCGCCCTCTCTGGGAGTTCCATAGAGAGTTTATGAAAAAGTCTCTTGCAAATTCAGATACAACTTGCAGACTTTCACTTTTTAACCTTTGTTGAATTTCGGCTTCACTCTCCTCTCTCTCCTCAACTTCAATCCCATACTTTCTTCCAAGAAATTTAAGCGCCTCAACATATGTGAGATGCTCGTGTTCCATAACAAAGTTAACTGCGTTGCCTGCTTTCCCGCAGCCAAAACATTTGTAAATTCCTTTTGAGGGAGAAACTGAAAACGATGGTGTCTTTTCATTGTGAAAAGGGCAACAAGCTGTATAGTTTGCTCCCCTTCTTCTCAATGAAACAAAGTCACTAATTACATCTACAATCTGTGCGCTCTCCAGAATCCTGGATATAGTTGTTTTGCTGATCATTTGCAGGTCAGAAGCTTCTGAACCCTACGGCTCTCTTTACCTCTGCAAGTGTAGCCGAGGCGCTCTCTCTTGCCTTCTCTCTTCCCTCCCTTACAACCTTGCTAAGGAAATCTGCATCATTTGAAATATCGTCAATTCTCTCCCTGATAGGGAGTGTGTGCTTACATATATCAGAGGCAAGTTGTTTTTTAAGGTCACCGTAGCGTATTGTGCAATTATTGAAAGCATTTGTAAAATGCTCCACAACATCTTTTTCAGAGACTATTTTTAGAAGAGTAAAGAGATTTTCAACAGGTTCAGCCATTTTGCTGTTGAGCTCTGTTGGTCCTGCATCTGTAACGGCTCTCATTACCTTTTTGTGAATTGTCTTTTCGTCATCATAGAGATAAACTCCGTTCCCTTCACTTTTACCCATTTTCCCGCTCCCGTCAAGGCCCGGAACCTTAACTAAATCACTGCCAAAGTTGAAGGCCTGTGGCTCAGGAAACAGCTCTGTCCCATAAAGGTTATTAAATCTTCTGGCAAGAAGCCGTGCTATCTCAAGATGCTGCTCCTGGTCTTTACCTACAGGAACTTTATGAGCTCTGTGTATAAGGATATCTGCCGCCATTAATACCGGGTAAGTCAGTAGTCCTGCATTGACATTATCAGGATTTTTACGAACCTTTTCTTTGAATGATGCAGTCCTCTCAAGTTCTCCTTTATATGCAATCATATTGAGAAGCACATAAAGTTCAACAATTTCAGGTACATCGCTTTGTATAAAAATTGCAGATTTTTGAGGGTTCAGTCCGGATGCGAGATACTCAGCCAAAATGGTCTTAACTCCGGAGTGAAAATCATCCGGGTGAGGATGAGTTGTCAGTGAGTGCAGGTCTGCTATAAAAAAGTAGCAGTTATACTCATCCTGCATTTTTATATAATTTCTCAGGGCTCCGAAATAGTTGCCAAGATGCAGGTGTCCTGTTGACCTGATGCCGCTTAATACAATCTCCATTCTCTAGTCTTTAATCTCTTTAAGCTTAACGCGAATCTTCTCTTCCACTTCATTCATCAGTTCAGGGTTGTCTGTAAGGATTTGTTTTACAGCCTCTCTTCCCTGTCCAATTTTAGTGTCACCATAACTGAACCACGATCCGCTCTTTTTAATTATTTCAAACTCCACTCCAAGGTCAACAATCTCTCCAAGTTTAGAAATTCCTTCTCCAAATACAATGTCAAACTCTGCCTTTTTAAAAGGAGGGGCCATTTTGTTTTTCACAATTTTTGCCCTAACCCTGTTTCCGGTTGCCTCTTCACCATCTTTTAGCTGAGTAATTCTTCTGACATCTACACGAACAGATGCATAAAATTTAAGAGCATTACCACCGGTAGTTGTTTCCGGATTTCCAAACATAATTCCAATCTTCTCCCTCAGCTGATTTATAAAAATACAGCAGGTATTTGTTTTGCTGATATTGGCTGTTAGTTTCCTCAGCGCCTGGCTCATCAGGCGTGCCTGAAGGCCCATTTTTGAATCACCCATTTCTCCTTCAATCTCTGCTTTAGGGGTAAGGGCTGCAACAGAGTCAATAACAATAATATCCACTGCTCCTGAACGGATAAGTGCATCTGTAATCTCCAGCGCCTGCTCGCCGTTATCCGGCTGAGAGATAAGCAGCGTATCAACATTGACACCCAGTTTTTTTGCGTATGTCCTGTCAAAAGCGTGCTCGGCATCAATAATTGCAGCAATCCCGCCAAGCTTTTGAGCCTCAGCAACAGCGTGTATTGCAAGGGTAGTTTTACCGCTTGACTCCGGTCCGTAAATTTCAATCACCCGTCCCCTCGGATAGCCACCAATTCCTAACGCATTATCAAGTGCAATAGAGCCGGATGCTATAGTACTCACTTCCCATTTTGGCTGCTCCCCCATCTTCATAACGGTACCCTTACCGTAATCCTTCTCAATCTTGTCCAGAGTTGCCTGTAAAGCCTTAAGCTTCTCAGGGGCAATCTCCGCACCACTCTTTACTTCTACACTCTCTTTAGCCATAATGATAATAGTTTTAAATTCCCACAAAAATAGCAAATGATTTTCAATTTTACCTAAATTTGCCCAATGAAAAAATGGCTACTGGGAATGACTCCGGCAGAGGTAAAAAAAGTGGTGGAAGAGCTTGCTCTCCCATCTTTTACGGCCGGTCAGATAATTGGATGGATATACGGGAAGAGGGTCTCTGAGATTGACCAAATGAGTAATCTCTCAAAAATTACAAGATCACTCTTGTCTGAGAACTATCAGGTTGGTGGATTCTCTCCTTCAGAGAGTCAGATTTCTATTGATGGAACTAAGAAATATCTCTTCCCCTCTCTTTCCGGAAGTCCGGTAGAGAGCGTAATGATCCCTGAGGCCGACAGAAAAACCATATGCCTCTCATCTCAATCAGGATGTAAAATGGCTTGTCGTTTTTGTATGACAGGGCGGATGGGATTCAGGGGGCATCTCAGTGCAGGTGAAATAATTTCTCAGTTTATCAGGATTGAAGAGACCTCAGAGCTCACCAATGTAGTTTTTATGGGAATGGGAGAGCCCCTCGACAATTACACTGAAGTTATGAAGGCTGTAGAAATTCTTACTTCAGACTGGGGATTTGGATGGAGTCCCAAAAGAATTACCCTCTCCACTATTGGAGTTGCCCCGGCATTGAAGGATTTTCTGGAAAATTCAAAGTGCCATTTAGCTGTCTCTCTCCACAATCCTTTTGATTCAGAGAGGCTTGAGCTTATGCCAATGCAGAAGGCATGGCCTATCGATGAGACAATTAATCTTATCAAGGAGTATGACTTTACAGGACAGAGAAGGGTGAGTTTTGAGTATATTATGTTTGACGGATGGAACGATTCAAAGAGGCATGCCGATGCTCTTACCAGGATGCTCAGAGGGCTGGAGTGCAGAGTCAATCTTATAAGATTCCACGAAATCCCTGACTTTCACCTTAGGACATCACCTCTGCCTGTAATTGAGATGTTCAGGGATAGACTTAACAGATCCGGAATAGTCTCTACAATAAGAGCATCAAGAGGGGAGGATATAATGGCAGCCTGTGGGATGCTTAGCGGAAGCAAATAATAAACGAACATGGAAGGTAACTACAAAGGTTATACAGGGCTAACCTCAGCCGAGGTAGCAGAGAGCAGAGAGAGACACGGGAAAAATGTTTTAACTCCTCCGGAAAAAGAGCCGTTGTGGAGACTCTTTCTGCATAAATTTGAGGATCCAATTATCAGGATTCTTCTTATTGCTGCTTTTCTCTCACTTGGGATTTCATTTATACATCGTGATTTCATTGAGACCATAGGTATTTTCTTTGCAATATTTCTTGCCACCGGAGTCGGATTCTGGTTTGAGATGGATGCGAGCAAGAAATTTGACATTCTTAACAAAGTCAATGATGAGACACCTGTAAAGGTTATGAGAGATGGTGTTATAACAGAGATTCCAAAGAGTGAGATAGTTTGCGGAGATCTGGTTTTACTGGACACCGGAGAGGAGATTCCTGCAGACGGAGAGCTGGCAGAGGCTCTCTCTCTGTCAGTAAATGAATCAACATTAACCGGAGAACCAGTAACATCCAAAAGCACAAATCCGCTTGATTTTGACAGTGAGGCAACCTATCCCTCCAACAGGATATTCAGAGGAACAACTGTTATAGAGGGTCACTGCTCCTATGTTGTTACAGAAGTTGGAGACTCCACAGAATTTGGAAAAGTAGCAGAGAAATCGGCAGAGAGAAGTACAGAGCAGACTCCGCTAAACAAACAGCTTGAATCGCTTGCCGGATTTATTGGTTTTGCAGGACTGCTTACTGCTTTTCTTCTCTTTTCTATACTTTACATAAAGGAGATATTGACTCCACAATCGGTATTTACACCAGCTCAGATTATTTTGTTAACATCTGCAATAGCCGGATTGCTGGCACTAATCGGGAAAATTTGGATGCCAATTCTCAGATACAGCAGTAAGAAAAAAAGAGGAGAGAGAGGATGGCTCTTTTGGATTTTAACAGGTTTTTTAATATTCTCTTTGCCCGTAATTACCGGAGAGATACTTGGATTTAATATGTTCTCGTCAGATGCTCTGGTCTCACTTGATGTTGCAAGCCGGATACTGGGACATTTTATGGTGGCAGTAACTCTGATTGTAGTCGCTATCCCGGAGGGTCTCCCAATGGCAGTTACACTGTCGCTGGCAATGAGTATGCGAAGGATGCTCCTTACCAATAATCTGGTAAGAAAGATGCACGCAACCGAAACAATGGGTGCAGCAACTGTTATATGCACAGATAAAACGGGAACTCTTACAATGAATCAAATGAGGGTTTCAGAGGCTCTGTTTTCAGATAACAAAAACTTGGTTTACGAAAGTATATCTCTTAATTCTACTGCATTTCTGGATTTTACCTCCGGAGGGATGCCAAAAGCTTTGGGTAATCCCACTGAGGCAGCCCTTTTGCTTTGGATGCATGAAAATGGCGAGGATTACCTTGGTATTAGAAAATCTACATCTGTTGAGAGTCAACTCACATTCTCAACAGAGAGGAAATATATGGCTACTCTTGCAATCTCACCATCTCTGGGGAAACTACTTCTTTATGTAAAAGGGGCCCCTGAGATTGTTGCCGGTAAATGCAAAAATGTTCCTGATGATATTCCCGGGAGACTTCTGGATTTTCAAAGCAGGGCAATGAGGACTTTAGGCTTTGCATTTTGCGAGATAGATCCGTCAGACAGGAGAAGTATTGAGGAGATGGCATCCGGAGGGCTGGAGTTTCTTGGAGCTGTGGCAATCTCTGATCCTGTAAGACCGGATGTTCCTGCTGCAGTAATGAGGTGCAGAGGTGCAGGTATAGATGTGAAAATTGTAACTGGAGATACTCCGGCGACTGCAATGGAGATAGGAAGACAAATAGGGATTCTTGAAAGAGATGAAAAAAATCCTGAAAAGTATGTAATTACCGGAAGCGATTTTGCAGCTATGACAGATGAGGATGCCTTCAAACTTGTAAAGGAGCTGAGGATTATGTGCAGAGCCAGGCCTGGTGATAAGCAGAGATTGGTAGAACTTCTTCAGAAGAGAGGTGAGGTTGTGGCAGTAACAGGTGATGGCACAAATGATGCTCCGGCTCTGAACCACGCACATGTAGGGCTCTCAATGGGATCAGGCACCTCAGTGGCAAAGGAGGCAAGTGACATTACACTGCTTGATGACTCTTTCAATTCTATTGCAACTGCTGTTATGTGGGGGCGATCCCTTTACCAGAACATTCAAAGATTTATTATTTTCCAGCTAACTATAAATCTTACAGCGATGTTGATTGTCCTGCTTGGTACTTTGCTGGGGCATGAACTCCCTCTTACGGTAACACAGATGTTATGGGTAAATCTAATAATGGATACATTTGCTGCCGGTGCACTTGCCTCACTTCCTCCTGAAGAGAGGGTGATGAAGCTCTCTCCAAGAGACTCGTCGGCATTTATAATTACACCCTCAATGAGGATTAATATTATTCTTACAGGGTTATTTTTTGTTGTATCCCTTTTATGGCTTATGCTAGAGATGGGCGACGGGTCAGGATCTCTCTCAAGATATGACCTCTCAATGTTTTTCACAATATTTGTAATGCTTCAGTTCTGGAATATGTTCAATGCCAAAAGTTTTAACTCCGGAGGCTCTGCTTTCAGGGGCATTATTAAGAGCCCCGGCTTTTTGCTTGTGTCATTGCTTATTGTATTGGGGCAGGTACTTATAGTCAGGTTTGGAGGTGATGTCTTTAGAACAGTACCTCTTAAAATATGGGACTGGGCTCTTATTGTAGCTGGAACATCTGTTGTACTCTGGGTAGGTGAATTGACAAGATTAATAAAAAAAATAGTAGTAAAATGAAGAGATTAGTTTTCCTGATTGTTGCCTTTGTTGCAATCGCTTCAGCCTGTACAAGAGGAGGCTTGGAGCTTAATTCCGGAGTGTGGAGAGCTGCGCTTTACACATCAGACTCTACTGAGATTCCATTCAATTTTAATCTTGTTTTTAATGAGGGTGATACTTTGATGGAGATTCTTACCGGGGATAATATTTACACCGTTAAGGAGGTCTCCAGAAGGGGTGACTCTCTTTTTGTTACAATGCCTCTCTTTAGTTCGGCCTTTGCACTGGCAATTCATGATGGTATTATAGAGGGGAAGTTTGTAAGGGCTACATATAATATGGATGTAAAGGCATGGCCGGGAATCGGCAAACGATTCTTAACCGAACCATCAGAAAGCTCCTCTTTGATATCAGGAAGATGGCTTATAAATCTGGGTGAGAGAGAAATAATTGGAGAATTTTCTGAAAATAGTGGCAGAGTGACCGGCTCTTTTTTAACTCCTTCCGGCGACTACAGGTTTTTTGAGGGGGTGCTTGACCAGTCGGGAGAACTAATGCTATCATGCTTTGACGGAGGATTTATAAGACTTTTTAAAGCAAAGCTGGAGGGGATTGATTCTCTTTCAGATGTAAAACTATATTCCGGTTTTAATAATCTGGAGAGTGGTTATGGTAAAAGGAGTGAAAATGCCGAGTTACCGGATGCTTATGCAGTTACCGGTATGAAAAAGGGGTATACAACTTTTGGATTTAGCTTTCCTGACCTGAACGGAAAAGCGGTGAGCCTGAAAGATGATAGATTTAAAGATAAGGTTGTGATATTGCAAATAAGCGGTTCCTGGTGCCCTAACTGCCTTGATGAGAGCAAGTTTTTGGCAGAGATGAAGAGCAGGTACGAGCCCTCTCTTGAGGTGGTTGCACTTGCTTTCGAGAGATCTGAGGAGTACAGCGAAGCGAAGGGAGAGGCAATGAAGCTTGTAGAGGCAGCAGGTATTAATTATGATGTGCTTTTAACCGGACACTCTCCTTCAAGACTTAAAGAGGCCCTTCCTGAGCTTGATAACTTCAAGGCCTTTCCAACAACAGTCTATATTGATAAAAAGGGTAATGTCAGAAGGATTCACTCCGGCTTTAACGGCCCTGGTACAGGAGTTCATTACAAGAAATTTGCAGAGGAGTTTACATTATTCATTGAAAATCTTATAGCTGAATAATGAAAGCATTGGAGACAATGCGTAAACTATGTGCATCAAGAGAGATGTGCACGGCAGATATTTTGGCAAAGCTGGTGAGAATGGGAGTTGAAACTGAAGAGCAGCATAATATTATTAAAAGCCTGACAGAAGATAAATTCCTTGATGACTCCAGATATGCAAGCGCATATGTACGAGACAAAAGCCGCCTTGCGGGGTGGGGGGCAATTAAAATCAAATATGCACTCAGACAGAAATCAATTTCAGACCAGATAATCTCAGCCGCTCTGGAGAGCATAGATAAAGCCGGGGAGATTGAGAGATTGCACAAAATATTACTGTTAAAATTCAGATCTCTTCCAAAAGAGGATGAGAGAGAGAAGAGTCTTAACAAACTTGTGAGGTTTGCTCTCTCAAGAGGTTTTGACTATGGCTTATCAATTAAGGTGGCAAAAGAAATAATTGGTTAACTTTGCCATTCAAAATTCAAAAAAATGATTAATCTGGATTATATAAAAGAGATCCAGCAGCGCATTGAGTCGCTGGGGAGGTCTCTTTGACATCGCTCAAAAGAGAGATGATCTGAAAATTAAAGAGGAGCGAACACTTGCTCCTGACTTTTGGAACAACCCATCAGATGCTGAGATCTATCTTAAAAAAGTTTCGGCTCTTAAGTACTGGGTAAAGGGATTCTCTGAAATTGAGTCTGCTCTTGAAGATTTAGTTGTTTTGTACGACTTTTCAAAAGAGGATGACACCATAACTAATGAGGTAGATGAACATTACAAAAAACTTGAAAGAATTGTAGAGGCTCTTGAGCTACGCAGTATGCTCGGGAGTGAAGGCGATAATCTTGGGGCCATTCTTAAAATTAATTCAGGAGCCGGCGGCACAGAGAGCAACGACTGGTCATCTATGCTAATGAGGATGTATGTGCGCTGGGGCGAGAGAAACGGATACAAAGTTCATATATACGATCTGATAGAGGGAGAGGAGGCCGGAATAAAATCTGTGACAATTGAATTTGAGGGAGATTATGCATATGGTTATCTTAAGGCCGAGAACGGAGTTCACCGCCTTGTGAGGATATCTCCCTTTAACGCACAGGGAAAGAGGCAGACAACATTTTCATCTGTCTTTGTATATCCTGCTGTTGATGATACTATAAACATAGAGGTGAATCCCGGAGATTTAGAATGGGACACATTCCGTTCCGGAGGAGCCGGAGGGCAGAATGTTAACAAAGTAGAGACAGGCGTAAGGGTAAGGCACCTTCCTACAGGGATTACGGTTGAAAACACAGAGAGCAGATCTCAGCTGGATAACAGACAGAATGCAATAAGAATATTGAAGTCCCACCTTTATGAGCTGGAGCTGAGAAAGAGAAGAGAGAGGGAGGCAGAACTCGAGGGTAAGAAACTGAAGATAGAGTGGGGGTCACAGATTAGAAGCTATGTTCTGCATCCATATAAAATGGTAAAGGATTTAAGGACAGGATATGAGACATCAGATACCCAGGCGGTACTGGATGGAGATATTATGGAGTTTATGAGAAGTTTTCTTATGGGCAGCCAGGGTAAACAGAATTAATGGTTTTAACTAAAAATAGAGAGATATGGATTTTAAATTTCACGAAATGTTTCCTCTAGGAGAGGATAAGACACAGTACCACCTCCTTTCAAAGGAGTATGTGTCAACAACTCAGTTTGAAGGAAATGAGATTCTTAAAGTAGATAAAGAGGGACTTAGACTTCTCGCCAGACAGGCTATGCACGATATAGCATTTATGCTGCGTCCTGAGCATAATGAACAGGTTGCAAAAATTTTAAGCGATCCCGAGGCAAGTGTAAATGACAAAGCTGTGGCACTTACAATGCTTCTGAATGCAGGTATTTCATCAAAAGGGGTTTTGCCTTTTTGCCAGGACACAGGAACCGCTACAATTGTAGCCAAAAAAGGTCAGAGGGTATGGACAGGAGGAGGCGATGAAGAGGCCCTTTCATACGGAGTCTTTGATACATATACGCAGGATAACCTGAGATACTCTCAGACAATAGCCCTGGATATGTACAATGAGAAAAACTCTGGTAATAACCTTCCTGCGCAGATTGATATTTATGCAACTGACGGAGGAGAGTATAAATTTCTTTTTGTTGCTAAAGGAGGAGGTTCCGCAAATAAGAGCTATCTTTTTCAGGAGACAAAGGCTCTCTTAAATCCTGAATCTCTTGAAAAATTTCTGATAGAGAAGTTAAAAACGTTGGGGACTGCAGCTTGTCCACCATATCATATTGCATTTGTGGTAGGCGGAACATCGGCAGAGGCCTGTATGAAGACAGTGAAGCTTGCTTCGGCAAAATACCTTGACGAACTTCCAAAGCAGGGTGGTCCTGAGGGACATGCCTTCAGAGATCTTGAAATGGAGGCAAAGCTCCTTAAAGCTGCACAGACATTTGGTATGGGGGCTCAGTTTGGTGGTAAGTACTATGCTCACGACATTAGAGTTATAAGACTGCCAAGACACGGTGCTTCTTGTCCTGTTGGAATGGGAGTCTCTTGCAGTGCAGACAGAAACATCAAAGCGAAAATAAATAAAGATGGAATCTGGCTTGAAACATTGGATACAAATCCTCTGAGATTAGTTCCGGAGAACCTGAGAAACATCAAAGCAACACAGGAGGGGGCCGTTAAGATTAATCTGAACAGACCTATGAACGAAGTCCTGGCAGATCTCTCAAAATACCCTGTCTCAACATTCCTGCTACTTTCAGGAACTATTGTGGTAGGAAGAGATATTGCCCACGCAAAACTAAAAGAGAGACTGGATAAAGGAGAGGGAATGCCTCAATATATGAAGGACCATCCAATCTATTATGCTGGTCCTGCCAAGAGACCTGCCGGGATGCCAAGCGGATCATTCGGCCCGACAACAGCCGGAAGAATGGACTCATATGTAGATCTATTCCAGAGTAATGGAGGGAGTATGATTATGATTGCTAAAGGGAATCGCAGTCAGCAGGTTACAGATGCCTGCCATAAACACGGCGGATTCTATCTCGGCAGTATCGGTGGTCCCGCAGCTATTCTTGCACAGGAGAGCATACGAAAAGTTGAGGTCCTTGAATATCCTGAACTGGGTATGGAGGCAATCTGGAAAATTGAGGTAGAAGATTTCCCTGCCTTCATCCTGGTTGACGATAAGGGTAATGATTTCTTTAAGCAATTAAAGTAGAAAACTGAAGATCTCTCTGTAGGCCTTATCACGGGAGTTTTTCCCTGAGAGAACAAGGTCGTGAAGACCATCTTCAATTATCACAACCTTTACAAGGCCGGAAATAGAGGAGGAGAATTCAATAATTTCAGCGACATCCAAAACGGTGTCGCTTTTTTTATGGATTTCACTAAACTCAGATCCTGTTGAACTTGATGATGAACACATAATCAGGACGGGGACACCTATCTCAATCCCTTTTTGAAGCCTCTTCTGCCCCTTGTGTATAACCCTTATCCATGCGGCGGTAACCATGGGTGATTGTATAGGCTTCATTATTGTGTCAAACTGCCACTCCCCGTAGTAATCAGAGTGAAGACTCATGCAATTAACCGGGCTGACACTCCTGTTTACTACCATCCTCGGTATTACAGACCCTATTGCAGATAATAGTGGTATGCCTACACTTTCAGCCACTCCTCCTACATTGAAATCAAAAAAGGGGCTGTTCAGAATCAGACCGGAGGCTAGCAGAGAGTCCCCCTTTTCGGCTGCATAGAGTGAAGCTATTAAACCTCCCGTAGAGTGAGCCATTATTGTAACCGGAGCATTGGGGAGATCTTTTTTTATCTCAGCGATTGACTTGTCAATCTCTTCATAATAGTCCGATATATCCCTTGAATCATACCACACCTGCCCGGGTAATTTCGATCTTCCATACCTGCGGAGGTCAAGAGCATAGAACCTGAACCCGTTATTTTCCATTGAGTCTGCAAGAGAGGTCTGGTAGAAATAGTCACTGTAACCATGTATGTAAAGAATGGCCCGTTCATTGTTAATACTCTCTCTCTTTCTCACAAGGGTTGCAACAGGCACACCGTCAAAATCCTTATTAAGAATAATATGTTTAAACTCCCACTCTTCCCCCAGGTAATCAATATTCCAGTTTTTACTATCGATAATCAGTGTCGAATTAAAATCAGGAGTCTCCAGCATCTCCCGGTCATTACAAGAGTAAAAGAAAAATATAACCAGAGCTAAAAGGATAAATGATTTTTTCATATAGGCTCAGTGTGGATATTAATATGCGTTCCTCTGCCAAAGCGCTCTTTTATTGAAAGTTCTAGTTCGGTGGCAATATCGTGAGATCTGACAAAAGTAATATTTTTGTCAAGTTTTATATGCACATCTATAGCATAGATAGTTCCCACTTTTCTGGTCTTTAGGTGGTGGAATTTTACTATATCGGGGTGACTATTAATCAAAGACTCAATCTCTTCAATAATTTCACCCGGAAGAGAGGCCTCAAGGAGCTCTTTTATGCTTGGCATTCCAAGGTCGTAAGCAACCTTTATTATAAAGAAACTAACCACTATACCCGCAATGGGGTCTAGTATTCTCCAGGATTCTCCAAGAAATATGGCACCAGAAATTCCAAGCGCAGTACCAATTGATGAAAAGGCATCTGACCTGTGGTGCCACCCGTTAGCAATGACTGCAGGACTGTTTATTCTCTTACCAACAATTATGGTGTACCTGTACAGTGCCTCTTTGGAAATGATTGATACCAAAGCAGCCCACAGAGCAACCATTCCCGGCACTTTTAGCTCACCACCATTAATGTACTCAATTATCTTTTCCAGACCGTTTACAAAAATGCCAGCTCCTACTCCAGCAAGGGCAAGTGAGATAATTAGTGTTGCAAATGTTTCAAATTTTCCATGACCATATTTGTGATTATCATCACTCTCTTTTCCTGATATATTTAAAAAAGCAATAACAACAATATCAGTTGCAAAATCTGAAAGAGAATGAACACCATCAGCCAGCATGGCAGAGCTCTTTCCTGCAATACCGGCAGTAATTTTAGCAATTGTGAGTATAAGGTTTACAAAGAACCCCGCTAAAGTAACCCTCTTAGCCTCTTTTCCCCTGTTATCCATTTAATAAATTGTTAATAACAAACAATTAATAAAGTTAAGTGTTATTTTTGCAAACACCCAAACAGAGCATATGTTTTTCATTATAGTTTTTTCTACATTTTTTGCCCTTTCGTCATATGTATTCATAAGAGGCTTTCAAGCCCTTCCACCATTTGCAATAGTAAAAATAATCTATTCAATATTGTTTATATCTGGATTTGTCTCCTTTTTTCTACGGATGTATTTTGGCGATAAAATTGACGAGCGTTATGCTGTACCTCTTTCTGAAGTGGGTTTTACATTTATTATAGCGCTTGTCTATTTTGCAATATTTGCTCTTGGGTTTGATATTTTGCGCATACTTAACCACTTCTTCAGCATATTTCCTGAGATTGTAACATCAAACTGGACTTTCGTAAAGCAGGGTGCACTTGCACTCTCAGTAATCTCGGTCATGATATTGTTAATTGTTGGAAGCATTAATTTCAACAACCCTGTAGTAACAACATACCAGATTAATACTGAGAAAAACCTTCCCGGAGGGGAGCTTAAACTAGTCCTGGTCAGTGATATTCATTTAAGTACAAGTATAAACTCTAAGCACCTTAAAAAATTTGTAAAACTCATTAACGATCAGAGAGGGGATGCTGTTTTTCTTGCTGGTGACATAGCTGACAGAGATGTACGCCCGTTAATTGATCAGAAAATGGGAGAAGAGCTGGCTAAGCTATCTGCGCCAATGGGAGTTTTTGCAATTACAGGAAACCACGAATTTTACGGAGGAGACAAAGATGAGATATATAAAATATTAAGAGAGGCAGGGATAAATGTGCTGATTGATTCTCTGTTTATCTCCCCGCATGGTTTTGCTGTTGCCGGAAGAGATGATCTTACCAACCACAGAAGAGCACCTCTTGATTCAATATTAAAAGATCTAGAGAGTGAGAGCCCCGTTATCTTAATGGATCATCAGCCAAAAACGCTGGATGATGCTGTTAGAAACCAGATAGATCTTCAATTTTCAGGGCATACTCACAGAGGACAGTTCTGGCCGGGAAACCTTATCACGGAGGCAATGTTTGATTTGGCATATGGCCATGCAAGGAGAGGGGATACAGATTTTATAGTAACCTCCGGACTTGGCCTTTGGGGGCCAAAGTACAGAATAGGTACAAAATCAGAAGTTGTTGTTATTGAGTGGAAACAGCTACCAACTTCCACCGGCACCACCGCCTCCAAATCCACCCCCGCCGAATCCTCCAAATCCGCCACCGCCGAATCCACCACCACCGAAACCTCCACCTCCAAATCCACCGGACCTGCCACCACGGCTACCAGATAGCATAGATCCCAATATAAGAAGTTCGGCAAGTCCCGGCCCTCTCTTTCCGCCACCACCAAAGTTGCCTCCACCGCCTTTTTTTGAGATTGCCGATATAATAGTTACAATGATTATAAACAGTATTACCAGTACTGCTGCACCCAATCCGCCAAGATCTTCGGTGTCTGAAGCATACTTATCAGAGGAGTACTCTCCGGCAGCAATAGGCATAATAACATTCAGTGCAGCTACAACACCTCCAAAATAGTCATCTTCAGCAAAACGAGGTATCATCTCTCTCTCAATAATCCTTTTGCAAATTGCATCCGGAAGAGCCCCCTCCAGGCCGTAACCTGTGGCAATAAATGCCTCCCCTCTTTCATTCCCTTTTTTTGGTTTAATTAAGATAACCACTCCATTATCAAACTCGGACTGTCCCACTTTCCACTCGGCACCAATCTGGTAGGCAAACTGCGCTTTGTCCATACCCTCAAGAGAGTTAACAGTAACAACTACAATCTGGTTTGAGGTGCTGTCAGAAAAGGCTACAAGTGCTCTTTCAATACGCTCTGCATCACTTTGTGAAAAGATTGATGCAAAATCGTTTACCAGTCTGGGAGGAGTTGGTTTAGCAGGAATCTGTGCAAATAACACAGATGTAAAAAGAAGCAATGCTGTAAGAGCTAAGGCTCTAGTCGCCAAAAGAGATTTCATTACTCTGTTCATCTGTGTCGTCTGATTTAATCGGGAAGAAGACTTTTAATTTTTCTCCCGCGAGTTCAATTGTTTTACATAGACCTTGGGCAGTGTTGCCTGATTTCAGGTTTTCACCAAGCAGATTAAGGGCATCCTGCCAGAAATTCTCAGGCACAACTTTATTAATGCCATCGTCTCCAATAATTGAAAATTTACGGGTTTTCCAGGCAATATAGATTAAGACTCCGTTTCTCTCTTTGGTTTTATACATCTTGAGCTTATTGAAAACATAAACTGCCCTGGCAACAGGATCGCCCGGGCAGTTGCTTTCTATGTGAACCCTTATCTCTCCGGAGGTGTTCAGCTCTGCAGATTCTATGGCTTTAACAATAGTTGCCTGATCTGCTTTGGAAATAAAGGGATTTGTTCCCACGGTTAAAACTCAACTTTAGGTGCTGTCTCTGCTCCTTCAGCCGCTTCAAAATATGCTTTGCGCTCAAATCCAAAAATTCCTGAAAGAATATTCTTTGGAAACTGTCTGATGTATGTATTGTAAGCTCTGGCTGTTTCGTTAAATTTCTGTCTCTCTACAGTAATTCTGTTTTCTGAACCTTCAAGTTGTGCCTGAAGTTCCAGGAAATTCTGATTGGCTTTAAGATCAGGATAGCGCTCAACAACAACCATCAATCTTTGTAAAGCACTGCCAAGCTCTCCCTGTGCAGCCTGAAACTGCTTCATACTCTCCTCAGTAAGATTAGCAGGATCTATAGTTGTCTGAGTTGCCTTGGCACGAGCATTTACAACTCCCTCAAGAGTCTCTTGCTCATGAGCTGCATAACCTTTCACAGTAGCTACCAGATTTGGAATAAGATCTGCTCTTCTTTGATATACATTCTCCACCTGAGCCCAGGCAGAGGTAACCCCCTCCTCTTTTGTAACCATAGAGTTGTAGGAGTTTTTAGCCCAAAGGAACACAAGCAGTACCGCTCCGAGCACTACCAGAAGTGTAATCAAACCTTTTGAAAGTTTCATAATTTGTCAGATGTTAATTTATTCTTGTTTATTATTTGGCAGAAGCATCTCTTACGCAGCGGACAGATGCCCCAAATGTGCTTTTGCTTGCAAAATTGTAAGGGAAATCCGGACTGTCAAAATATATGAATCTGTAGAACCCGTTGTTGTTGTCCATCTGATCCGCAGACCACCAGGTTGCATACTCTCCCCTGTTAAGGAATGTTCTGTAGCTTCCGGTAGAGTTCCCTGCAGGAATTGCATTCCATCCAAATTGATTTAAATATTGGAAGTTTGGACTGTATTTCCACATATTAACAGAGTTGATAGTTGCCTTTGCAGAAACTTTAGATCCAATTCCGGCCCACTTTCCGTCAAACGCCAATGCTGCTCCTCCATTTAACTCCTTTGCAAGATTCTCCCAATCCTTGTTGTCAGGTAATCTCCACCCCTCAGGGCAGGCAGTTTTTGCCCCCTCCCATGTATAAAGTCTGCCATACAGCTCTCCCAACGCCTCAATTAAAAGATATGGTTTCCCGGATCCCTTCCAGTTCAGGTTAAAGGTAAACCAGTCTAATGTCCCAATTGTTGCATAGTTGTATTTGGCTCCATCTCTATTGTCTTCAAACAATTTGTCACTTCTGACAACACCGCCAAAGCTGGTGTCCGCGTTGGGATTAACTACCGTGGTGTTGAAGGACTGAGTTTTGGTTGAGTACCTGGGGTGAGTAATATACAAAGATATTGTATAATCACCAGGCTTAACAGGAGCTTTTATAATAATTTCACGACCAAAAAGAGAATCAGCACTAAAACCTGAAGTGAACCACTTGTATGTAAGACTGTCAACGGGTTTGGTAATCCCCTCAGCTTTAATATTAAGATCCTGTCCTGCTATAATATAGGATGGAATATTCGCCACAAGAGCCCCCTCCATATAAAGTTTGGTATCCTTCTCTTCATCCTTTTTGCAGGCGAAGGCAAGAATGAGCATCATTGAAAAAGATGCAAGTCTCAGCCATTTATTTTCTGTCATAATGTTGTTTAGTGCTTATATAACTCACAAAGATAATTTTTTTTATTCTAAATTTGTGCCAAACACTTTGTCACCAATGATTTTTTCAAAACACAAGCTAAGTATTTTTCTCCTGCTGGTATCAACAACCATTGCAGCAGTCTCTTGCAATAATGCAGGTAATTACAGAACAATAGACGGATTCACTCAGGGCACAACCTTTCATATTGTTTACTCCGGCAAAGGAGACTCTCTGAATTCAGCAGTAGACTCAATTCTTTTGAAGATTGATAACTCTCTCTCAGTTTACAACGACTCCTCTCTCATAACAGCTGTAAACCAGAATTTGGATGTATATGTCGATACTCTTTTTGAGAATGTATTTAAGAGATCTGTAGATATATGGAGGGAGAGCGACGGAGCTTTTGACATATCAGCTGCGCCATATTTTGAGGTATGGGGATTTGGCAAGGGGGAGAAAAGAGAGGTTACTCCCCAGATGATTGACAGCATAAAGGCCTTTGTGGGGATGGACAAGGTGGCACTAAGTGAGGGTAAAGTAGTAAAATCAGATAATCGTTTAACTCTTAATGTCAATGCAATTGCTCAGGGTTACACTGCAGATGTTATAGCTTATGAGTTTGACAGAAGAGGTATCGATAATTACCTGGTTGAGGTAGGCGGAGAGATATTTTGTAAAGGGGTAAATCCATCCGGGAAGAAATGGAGTGTTGGTATAGACAGACCTGAAGAGGGCAATATGATCCAGGGTGCAGAAATTCAGACTGTAATCCTTCTCTCGGGAAGAGGCCTTGCCACATCCGGAAATTACAGGAAATTTATTGAGGAGAATGGAGTAAAGTATTCACATACAATTAATCCTGCCACAGGCCGGCCTGTTAAAAACAATCTTCTTAGCGCAACTGTGATTGCTGCCGATGCAATGACTGCAGATGCGTATGCAACATGGTTTATGGTTGTAGGTCTGGAGAGGGCTAAAGAGATTATCGAATCAAGAGATGATATTGATGCCCTGTTAATTTACGATGAAGATGGAGAGTATAGACTATACCAATCAAAAGGTCTTGAAATAAACAAATAGATTATGAGCGATAAAATTTCCAGAAGAGGATTTATAAAATCTTCACTGTTTGCCGGAGCGGCGTTGGGACTGGGCTTTAGTGATATTACATCACTTAGGGCAAACAACCGTTTTGACACCATAATCAGAAATGGATTGATTTATAACGGAGAGCTCAGAGCTCCGGTAAAAGGAGATATCGCAATAAAAAACGGCCGGATTTCTGCTTTGGGAGATTTGGGCACAAGTGCAGATAAGGTATTTGATGCCGGAGGAAATGCAATCTCTCCCGGATTCATAGATATTCATACACACACAGATGCCAATATGATGGAGGCCCCTTTTGGAGACAGCAAAATCCATCAGGGAATCACACTGGATATTGGAGGTAATTGCGGTGATTCGCCATTTCCTTCCGCCAGATGGGAAAATAAAGAGGCATTTTTTGCCGATTATGCCCGTCAGGGCAGAGGAATTAATTATGGTACCCTGATTGGTCAGGGTACTATCCGGGGCCGGTTTGTAGGTGATAATGATACGCCTGCCACCGCAGATCAGATTAAAGCAATGGTCTCTTATGTAGAGAGCCAGATGGAGATGGGGGCTGCAGGAATATCCTGCGGACTTGAATATGTTCCGGGATCTTATGCTCCGGAGGCTGAGATCGCAGAGCTGTGTAAAGCTGTCGCAAGACACAACGGCCTTTTTGCAATTCATATGAGAAATGAGGATGACAGGGTAGAACTTGCCCTGGCAGAGGCAATCAGAATTGCAGAAGCATCTGGAGTAAGGCTCCAGATCTCACATTTAAAAGCCCAGAATGCTGCTAACTGGCATAAGGCTCCAATGCTGTTAAAGATGATTGAGAAGGCTAAGGCCTCTGGTGTGGATATAGCTTTTGACAGATATCCGTATATAGCTTTCTCTACAGGAATGTCAACCTTTATTCCGCTTGCAGAGAGACAGGGCACTACAGATGAAATTCTCAAAAGGCTGGAATCGCCGGCTATATCTCAAAAAATTGGAGAGTACGCAAGATCCAGATTTGAAAGGCTTGGCGGCCCGCAAAACATTGTCATTACCTCTTGCAGACAAGAGGCAAACAAGAGGTACATTGGGATGAATGTAGCCGATGCCTCACAGCTCGCCGGTCTGGAGGCCTGGGAGTTTGTAAGAAGTTTGCTTGTTGAGGAGAGAATAAATGTAGATATAATCGGCTTTGCCATGAGAGAGGAGAATGTATCAATGTTTCTCTCGCACCCACTTGGTATGCCGGCATCAGACGGTAGCGTATATTCGCCTTATGGAAAACTTGGTGAATCGATGCCACATCCGCGCTCTTACGGAACAATGCCAAGATTCTTCGGTAAATATGTCAGAGAGCAGAGGCTCATGAATCTGGAGACAGCAGTTCACAAGGCAACAGCTCTGCCCGCTTCAAGACTTGCCCTGAAAGAGAGAGGCCTTCTTCTTCCCGGATACCACGCTGATATTGTAGTATTTAATCCCGATACAATAATTGATAAAGCAACATTTGCAAATCCTCATCAGTTCCCTGACGGGATTGAGTATGTTTTTGTAAATGGAGTATTAACACTGGCTAATGGCAAAGGTACAGGAGCTCTGGGCGGAGTGTTACTTTAAGAGTTAATCTCCTCCTCGTGTTTGTCGAATGCCTGTACAATCTTTGTTACAAGCTTGTGCCTTACGATATCCTCCCTTGTAAAGTCTATACGGCAAACCCCTTTAATCTTTCCCAGAAGCTCAGCCCCTTTAAGAAGGCCTGAGTCACTCTTTTTTGGAAGATCAATCTGAGTAGCGTCACCGGTTACTATAAACTTAGAGTTGCCTCCCATTCTGGTCAGAAACATTTTTAGCTGCCCGAATGTTGTGTTTTGAGCCTCGTCGAGTATAACAAAAGCGCTCTCTAAGGTTCTTCCCCTCATATATGCAAGAGGGGCAATCTGAATAATCCCATCCTCCATAAGCATCTCCAGTTTTTTTGGAGGAAGCATATCCCTTAAAGCATCGTATAAAGGCTGAAGGTAGGGGTCCAGCTTCTCCCTAAGATCACCCGGCAGAAAGCCGAGTCTCTCTCCTGCCTCAACAGCAGGTCTGGTAAGGATTAGTTTTTTGACCTCCTTGTTTTTTAATGCTCTTACTGCCAGGGCTATGGCGGTGTATGTCTTTCCCGTTCCGGCAGGACCAATTGCAAAAATAAGGTCGTTTTTGTAATAACTCTCAACCAGCTTTCTCTGATTTTTTGTCCGTGCCCTTATAATTCTCCCTTCGTTGCCAAAGACAATAACATCCTTATCATCATCCTGGACAGCTGACTTATCCAAATGAGATGACTCAAAAAGAGAATTTATATCGTCCTCTGTGAGCCTTGTCCTCTTCATCCTCATCTCAGTAAGGAGAGAGATTTTGCTTTCAAAATTCTTAACATCAGCCGCGCTTCCCTTGAGTAATATTTCTGACCCCCTTGCAACAACAAGCATCTTTGGAAAGTAACTCCTGAGCAAATCAAGCAGTCTGTTATTTATACCATAAATGTCTACTGGATCTATCTCCTCAATAATTATTCTTTTTTCTGTCATCTTTAAGTCTGCTATATTCATTTTTCATTTTAAACCACTCCTCTCTTTTTTTGAACAGGTGAGGAGAGTCAATATACTCTTCAACCGGCAGTATCGTGAAATTCTTCTCAAGAGCACCAGGTCTGGATGTCCAGATTAACTCCCAGTCAGGCTCGGCTAACCTCGTTACTCCTCCCAGCTCCCTTATTATCTTCAATGTAAATAACATCCCTGTTCTTGTAAAAGGGGCGGTCATATTCGAGATTGCATTCCCAAGTGAGTAGGCAGTAATTCTCTTTACCTCTCCGGAGAGCTCTCTCTCTACATCCACCTCCTGCACAACATGCGGATGAGAACCAATAACAATATCAACCCCATTTCTGTTAAAGAAATTTTTCCATTTTCGCTGGCTGGAGGATGAGGTTAGTTTGTATTCAGTACCCCAGTGGATACAGGCAATAATAAAATGGACATCATTTTTTTGAGCTTTAAGGATATCCTCCTTTATCCTTGCAGAATCCAGTAAATTAACCACATATGGTTGAGGAACAGGAATTCCGTTTGTGCCGTAAGTATAATTGAGAATGGCAAGTTTTACACCTTTCAGATTCACGAAGAGAGGATAGAGATCCTCTCTCTCTCTCTGGTCTCTGTATGCACCTGCGTAAGGGATTCTTAAAGTGTTATATGCCGATATAGTTCCCTCAATACCTTTGCCCCCTTTGTCACAAATATGGTTGTTGGCAGATAGAAAAATATCTATTCCTCCATATTTTCCTGCCTCCAGCAGAGAGGTGGGTGAATTGAAAACAGGATAACCTGAGTATGGTGGCGGAGCAAAAGTAGTCTCCATATTGGCTACTCTGAGATCGGCCTTATCAAACCTGCCCTTAAGATGGCTGAAATATGCTGAGTAGTCATAGGATTCAGGATCAGCAGGATTGGCTCCAGTCCTTTTTGCCGCATCCATCTGAGTCTGATGTTGCATAATATCTCCCAGAAAAATAATTTTAAGGGTATCACTCCTCCAAAAAAGAGAGTTTAATAATATTAAGGCATACAGAAGCATCTTTAATTAACCTGGGTAATTATTATGTTCTTCTCACCCAATCTTACAGAGAGCCAGCTCTCCAGCTTTTTTATATCAGAATCAGAGAGCGGTTCTTTCCAGGTTGCCATTACCATTATTTTATCGCTTGCATTGAAATCAGACAAATTAACACTGGCTCCACGAGCTATGGAGAAAAAAGTAAGCCCGGGATGCTGTGCCAGAATCTCCTCTGCAATTTGTCTGTATGGGATCTCTCTGCTCTTTATAGCGTTAAGCTCAGACTCCATTTTTCTCAACATCTCCTCTCTCTTCTGTATTTCAAGATCACTCCTCTCAAAAATGCTCTTTACAACACCAGCCTCATCAAGAGCATCAGCTGTAGCACTCTCTTTAATTGTAAGATATGCCCTTCCAATTCCGAATTTTTCAACAGAGGAGTAAAGCATCTCTTTCTGCCCCTCCCTGAGAGGCTCTCCGGCAATTGATAATTCAAGAGTAGAAGCACCCCCTGAGTGATTAATTTTATAATCATATATATAGCTGTTTTCAAGAGTCTTATTGTCATTGACAAACTGCTTTGCTGATACATTAAATGTGTTTTCCCTTATTACAACTACCGCTGTATAGATACTTGGAATTATCATAAGGATTGTTACAATACTGATAGTCCTTCTTACTCTCCTCTGTTTTACAGGATCTTCAAATTTTACAAGAGGGAAATGAAGGTATCTCACCATAATAAATGTAGCCAGCGCTATAAAGAGTGAGTTGATTGAGAACAGATATATTGCTCCTGCAAAGTAAGTAAGGTTTAAATTCGCAATACCATATCCGGCAGTACAGAGAGGAGGCATAAGAGCGGTTGCAATTGCAACACCTGCTATTACTGTACCCTTCTCCTTCCTTGATCCCTCAACAATTCCGGCCAAACCACCAAAAAATGCAATGAAGACATCATATATTGTTGGCCTTGTCCTTGCAAGGAGCTCTGTAGGCTCATCAAGACTCAGCGGAGATATTATGAAAAAAAGTGTAGATGCCATCAGGCTTATGACAACCATAATACCAAGATTCTTAAGGGAGCGCTTAAGAAGTAAAGAGTCATTTATTCCCACTGCCATCCCGGTACCGATGATTGGTCCCATCAGTGGAGAGATAAGCATGGCACCAATAATAACAGGTGTGGAATTTACATTAAGCCCAACTGAGGCAACAATTACAGCAAATGCAAGAATCCAAACATTAGGTCCCTTAAAGTCAATATTTTTCTTAATACTCTCAATTGTTCCGGTAATATCTACCTGGTCTGCAAAGTTTGCAATCTCTTTTACCTGTTGATAAAATTTTGACATACTAGCTCTCGATTTTACTAATTCAAAGATACATTTAAATTTTCTCTTCTTCTTAATTTTGGTTACTTTTGTAAGATTACAAACCTTCTAAACCCTAGAAGATTATGAAAAAGCTTATCTCTCTCTTATTTGCAGCATCTCTGATTTTTACATTAACCGGTTGTGACTGGGTGCGTTCTACACTGGGAATGCCCACATCAGATGATCTTAAAGAATTCAGACAATTGGCAGAAGATACACAAAAAGTAAAACCTGAAACTCCAGCTCCTGACTCTATAACTCAGGATACTATAGTACCGGTGCAAAACATTCAAAAGAAAGAATATGCAGAGACTGCAGTACCTGTTGATGGTATGAGGTTTTTTGTTATAGCCGGTAGTTTTGAAGAGGAGAAGAACGCAGATAAAATGGCTGCATACCTTAGCGAAAGCGGATACAAACCTATACGATTAATATTTCGCAACGGATTCAATGTTGTAGCATCATCAGGACACAAGGAAATGGGTGAAGCTTACGCCTCTCTCCGGAACCTCCTTGAACTTGATTTTAGTCCTGAGGATATATGGATATACGATGCATTAAAACAAAAATTACATACAGAAATTAAATAGATGAAAACAACTGCTTTTACAGAAAAACACATTGCCTTGGGAGCCAAGATGGTTCCATTTGCAGGCTATAACATGCCTGTCGAGTATATCGGAATTACAGAGGAGCACAACCATGTGAGAACCGGTGTGGGAGTATTTGATGTTTCACATATGGGAGAGATTTGGGTAAAGGGGCCAAATGCTCTTGCATTTGTTCAGTATACCACCTCAAATGATGTCTCTCTTCTTGTTCCGGGTAAGATTCAATATTCATGCTTCCCAAATGGTAAAGGGGGTATAGTGGATGATCTGCTTGTATATTGTATCGACAGTGAGACATACCTTCTTGTAGTAAATGCATCAAATATTGACAAGGATTATGCTCATCTTTCAGCTGTTGCTCCAAAATTCAATATTACTCCAGGCAGGGAGCTCTATAATGCATCTGATGAAATATGTCAGCTAGCTGTACAGGGTCCATTGGCACTCAAGGCTATGCAGAAAATTTGTGATCAAAGCGTTGAGGATATGGAGTACTACACCTTCAAAAAGTTAACTGTCGGTGGAATTAAAGAGGCAATTTTCTCAACTACAGGTTATACAGGTTCAGGCGGATGTGAAATTTATGTTTCAAATCAGGATGCAGACAAACTTTGGAAGGCAGTTTTTGAGGCAGGAGAGGAGTTTGGGATTATGCCTATAGGACTTGGTGCAAGAGATACTTTAAGGCTGGAGATGGGCTTCTGTCTGTATGGTAATGATATTGACGATACAACATCGCCTATTGAGGCAGGTCTTGGATGGATAACAAAATTCAGCGAGGCAAAGGGTGATTTTATTGATAAAGATTATATGCTTAAATTAAAAGCAGATGGTCTTAAGAGGAAGCTGGTTGGATTTGAACTTATTGACAGAGGGGTCCCAAGACACGGATACGAGGTTTGCAGCGCAGACGGCACGGTTATTGGTATTGTAACATCAGGAACAATGGGGCCTGCTGTTAAGAAGGCAATAGGGATGGCTTATGTTACCCCTGAATTCTCTAAAGCCGGATCTGATATTTATATCAAGGTGAGGGAGAAACTTCTCAAAGCCGCTGTTGTGAAGACACCTTTTTACAAACAAGGTTAAAGGATGAAAGTAGGGCATTTTGATTGGGCAGAGGAGCTTGAGTGCGCTGTTACAGTTTGCGATTCAGATGGAGTGGTTGTATACAGAAATTCAAAATCTGCAAAGACATTTGAAAAGTACGGAGAGCTGCTTGGTAAAAATCTGAGAGAGTGTCACGGAGAGAAGTCCTGGGAGATGATTCAGCGTATGCTTGCTTCAGGGGAGTCAAATTCATATACTATTCAAAAAGATGGTATAAAGAAGTTGATACACCAGACTCCCTGGAGAGTGGGTGGCAAAATCAAAGGTTTGGTTGAGTTTTCTATAGTGCTGCCCCCGGAGCTTCCTCATTTTATAAGATAAATATAAATAAATGGCAAAATTCAGATTTATACATAATAACATAAATGTCCTTGACCTGCAGAAGAGTCTTGATTTTTACAAAAAGGCCCTGGGTCTTGACGAAGTAAGAAGAATTACTCCTGAGGATGGATCTTTTATTATTGTCTATCTTTCAGATGGTCTCCCCGGAGGTCATCAGCTGGAGCTAACCTGGCTGAGGGATTGGGAGAGGCCCTATAATCTGGGAGATAATGAATTCCATCTTGCTTTCAGGACGGATAATTATGAAGAGGCTCATAAACTCCATCAGGAGATGGGATGTATCTGCTATGAAAATCCCAAAATGGGCATATATTTTATAAATGATCCCGACGGCTACTGGCTGGAGGTATTGCCAACAAGATAACCGATGAAGAAATTTACTTTGATTGTAGCTCTGCTGATCCTTGCGACGGCAGGGCTATTCTCGCAAAATGAGAGAGGCGCTGACCTCAGAAAACATGTTGAGGCTCTGGTGGCCGACTCCCTGATGGGAAGAGGTGCCGGAAGCGAGGGTGAAAAGATGGCTGCAAGGTACATAAGGAAGGTATTTAATGAGAGTAGCGTTGAACTACTTTATCCCTTGCCGGGACAGGATTTTTCACTGGTGAATAGTAATGGAGACACTATCAGATCACAGAATATCATTGGAATAGTTGAGGGCTATGATCCTCAGCTTAAGAATGAATTCATACTTATAGGAGCTCATTATGACCACCTGGGTTTTAATACAGTAAAGGTAAACGGAAGGGACTCTCTTACCATATACAGAGGTGCCGATGATAACGCCTCAGGAGTCTCCGTGATGCTTGAGGTAGCAAAGATGGTTAGGAGCAGAAGTTTTATGTTTAAAAGATCTGTGATTTTTGCAGCTTTTGGGGCAGAAGAGAGGGGTATGGTAGGCAGCTGGTATTTCGTTAACAGGGCTTTTGCACAGAAGGATAAGATCTCCCTTATGATAAATCTTGATATGATAGGCAGAGCAGCAGAGGGCAGGAATCTTTACATTTATACAGTTATGCCTCACGCTGAGTTATCCACACTTCTTAAGGATGTCTCTGACAAGCCCTTGATGCCAACACCAACAATTAAGGCAACGGATTACTTTCCAAGCGATCATCAGCCTTTTGCAGCAGATGGAATCCCGGTAGCTCTCTTTACAACGGGTCTTCACAGAGATTATCATTCACCAAGAGATGTTGAAAAAGAGCTTAATTACGAGGTAATGGAGATGACTAAAGAGTATGTTTTCAATCTTGCTCTTGATGCTGCAAATATGAAGAGAATGCTCTCCAGAACTGTTTTTGCTCCTAAGGGAGAGATTAATCAGGAGGATGGTAAACCAAGACTTTACAGGCAGGAGGAGACTGAAAATCCGGCACTGTTCCTGCATGGAAGGGAGCAAAGATTTTTAGACAGGTGGGTATATAAGTACCTTAAATACCCGGAGAGTGCGATTGAAAAAGGGATTAGTGGCAGGGTTATTATTGAGTTTACTGTTGATTACGAGGGAAAAGTGAAGGATGCGGAGATAATAAAGTCTGTTGACTATGACCTTGACGAGGCGGCCTTAAAAACAATAGAGGCCTCGCCAGACTGGAAACCTGCAAAGATTGGAGGGAAGCCTGTCTCTGTAAGGATTGCCGTTCCGGTAGAATTCAGGCTTAAGAGATAGTAAATTTTATTACTTTTGTCGCTTGATTCAAACGAAATACAATGGAGTACAATTTTTCCCGGATAGAGAGATACTGGCAGGCCAGGTGGGCCTCTGAAAAGACATTTAAAGCTGATATTGACAAAGAGAGACCCAAGTTTTATGTACTGGATATGTTCCCATATCCCTCAGGTGCGGGACTTCATGTAGGGCACCCGCTGGGTTACATTGCCAGTGATATATACAGCAGATACAAGCGATTAAAGGGTTTTAACGTACTCCACCCTATGGGCTACGACGCTTTCGGCCTTCCGGCAGAGCAGTATGCCATTCAGACAGGTCAGCATCCGGCCAAAACAACCGAGAAAAACATTGCCAGATACAGAGAGCAGCTGGACAGAATAGGCTTCTCTTTTGACTGGGAGAGAGAGGTCCGTACTTGTGAACCTGAGTATTATAAATGGACCCAGTGGGCATTCATCAAAATGTTTGAGCACTGGTACAGCATTACAGATCAAAAGGCAAAACCGGTTGCGGAGCTTGTAGAAATATTCAGTCTTGAAGGGAATTCAGGTGTCAATGCTGCCTGCGGTGAGGTTAACCAATTCTCGGCAGAGGAGTGGAGGGCGATGAGTGAGAATGAGAAGGCAGATATCCTTATGCAGTACAGAATTGCATATCTGGGAGAGACTTCGGTAAACTGGTGTCCGGCGTTGGGTACCGTTCTTGCTAATGATGAGGTTAAGGAGGGGCTATCTGTAAGGGGAGGTCATCCTGTGGAACAGAAGAAGATGAGACAGTGGCAGCTGAGGGTTTCGGCCTATGCCGAAAGGCTGCTCAGGGATATGGAGGATCTCGACTGGAGTGACTCCCTGAAGGAGATGCAGAGAAACTGGATTGGACGCTCAGAGGGGGCTGAGATGACCTTCAAAGTATCTAATGGTAATCAGGAGTATAGTCTGGAGATATTTACAACCCGCGCAGATACTGTTTTTGGAGCCACATTTATGGTTTTGGCGCCAGAGAGCGAATGGGTAGAGAGGCTAACAACAGCAGAACAGAGAGAGGAGGTTGAGTTATACCTTGCTGCCGCCAAAAAGAAGACTGAAAGGGAGAGAATGGCAGAGAGCAAGAGAGTGACAGGTGTTTTCAGCGGCAGTTATGCCATAAATCCATTTACAAATGAAAAAATACCGGTTTGGATTGCCGAGTATGTACTTGCGGGCTATGGCACTGGTGCAATCATGGCTGTTCCTGCCCATGACAGCAGAGACTATGCCTTTGCCAGACATTTTAACCTCCCCGTGATACCTCTTATTGAGGGATGCGATGTTTCGCAGGAGAGTTTTGATGCAAAGGAGGGTATTATGTGCAACTCCGGATTTCTGAATGGGATGACTGTAAAACAGGCAATTCCTGCAGCAATTGAGGAGGTGGAGCGCATAGGAATTGGCAGAAAAAAGGTTAATTTCAGGCTCAGAGATGCTATTTTTTCCCGTCAGAGATACTGGGGGGAGCCCTTTCCCATTTTTTACAAAGAGGGGATAGCTACACCGATGCCTCATTCGGCCTTACCACTCGAACTTCCGGAAGTAGATAAATTCCTTCCGACTGAGAGCGGAGAGCCACCACTTGCAAGGGCAGAAAACTGGAGCTTTGACGGGTGGCCTTTAGAGAAGAGCACAATGCCGGGCTTTGCAGGCAGCAGTGCTTATTTCCTGAGATATATGGATCCCCGGAACACAGAGGCACTTGTCTCAAAGGAGGCAAATAGTTACTGGAGAGATGTTGACCTCTATATAGGTGGTACAGAACACGCCACAGGTCACCTTATCTATTCAAGATTCTGGAATAAGTTTCTTTATGACCTGGGATTTGTTTGTGAAAAAGAGCCTTTCCGTAAACTTATCAATCAGGGTATGATTCAGGGCAGATCCAATTTTGTTTACAGGATAAAAGGGACCAGTAAATTTGTATCAACCGGGCTAAAAGATGAATACGATACCACTGAAATTCATGTTGATGTAAATATCGTAAACAATGACCGCCTGGATATTGATGCCTTCCGTAAATGGATGCCGGACTACGAAAACGCTGAATTTATTCTTGAAAATGGAGAGTACATTTGCGGCTGGGCAGTTGAGAAGATGAGTAAATCTATGTTCAATGTGGTAAACCCGGACACTGTATGCGATAAATATGGAGCAGATACTCTGAGGATGTATGAAATGTTCCTTGGCCCGCTGGAGCAGAGCAAACCCTGGGATACAAATGGTATTGACGGAGTTCACAGATTCCTAAAAAGGTTCTGGAGACTATTCTTCAACAAGGAGAACTTCTTTGTCTCGGAAGAGGATGCTAATCCATCAGAACTTAAAGTGCTTCACAAACTTATTGGCAAAGTACAGTCAGATATCGAGAGTTTCTCCTTCAATACAAGCGTAAGCGCCTTTATGATAGCTGTTAATGATCTGTATGAGCTTAGCTGCAACAAAAGGGCTGTTCTTGAACCAATGGTGATACTGATCTCTCCGTTTGCCCCACACATAGCTGAGGAGCTTTGGGGAATGCTTGGCAATACATCAAGCGTTACCTATGCTAAATTCCCGGCTTATATCGAGAAATTTACAATTGAGAATACATTTGAGTACCCGGTATCTTTCAATGGAAAACTGAGGTTTAAACTTGAGTTGGATCGTTCTCTATCTGCAGCAGAGATTGAAGCAGCAGTAAGGTCTGATGAAAACACCCTGCGATTTTTATCTGGGGGAGGTATTAAGAAGATAATAGTGGTTCCCGGTAAGATTATTAATGTAGTTTGCTGAAATGAAAATAGTATCATATCAGGTTGACTCTTTTACAGATAAGGTCTTTGGTGGAAATCCTGCAGTTGTTGTTCTCCTGGAAAACTCCCTGCCGGATACCCTCCTAAAACTTATTGCAAGAGAGAACGCAGCACCTGAGACTGCTTTTATTCTTAAAACTGAATCCGGATACAATCTCAGATGGTTTACCCCGGACATAGAGATGGACCTTTGCGGTCACGCTACACTAGCATCTGCTCATATACTTTTTACAGAGAGGTCTGATGGTGTCAGCGAAGTTGTATTTAATACTGTTTCAGGGCCTCTTGCCGTGAAGAGGGAGAGTGATTACTACCTTATGAACTTTCCGGTAAGAGAGGGTGTTCCCGCATCATTACCTGAGGAGATATTTGACAGCCTTAACATCAAACCAAAAGAGATATTCAAGGCGAGAGACTATATGCTTGTTTATCCTTCCCAAAATGAGGTTGAGTCAATAGAGATTAACAGATCAATCTTTGATGAGATTAACATTAATCCCGGAGGGGTAATAATAACAGCTCCCGGCAGAGATTGTGACTTTGTATCCAGGTTTTTTACACCTCAGGCAACAATTCTGGAAGATCCGGTTACAGGCAGTGCCCATTGTACTCTGGCTCCTTACTGGGCTAAAAGATTAAGAAAGAGTGTTCTTCAGGCAAAACAGATTAGCAGCAGAGGCGGTGTTCTTGAATGCAGAATTGAAGATAGTGGTGTGGTAATTAAGGGAAAGGCTGTTACTTATTCAAAATCAGAAATTTATATAACTGAATAGATATTATGCAAATATTTAAGACTGTGAAATCATACCTGTTAATGACTATAGGTCTGTTTATCTTTGTCTTTAGCTGGACAGCTTTCCTTATACCCCATGAAATTGCGGGGGGGGGCGTAAGTGGTCTGGCATCTGTAATTAACTACGCAACAGGATTTGATGTATCATACTCCTATCTTATAATTAATGCAGTACTTTTAGGAATTGGCTTTCTGATTCTTGGCAAAGCATTTGGATTTAAGACAATTTACTGTATTGCAGTAGCTGCGCTTATGTTTGAATTTCTTCCGCTTATCCCATGGGTTTCTGATATTGAGGACAAGCTTATCAACTCTCTTATCGGAGGTACAATGAGCGGGATTGGAATTGGAATCATTTTCCTTCAGGGAGGAAGTACCGGAGGGACAGATATTGTGGCACTGATTATTGCAAAATACAGGGAGATGTCACCGGGCAGAGTATTCATAATATGCGACCTTGTGATAATTGGCTCAGTTTATTTTATACCGGGTAAATCTCTGGAGGATGTAATTTACGGATATATTGAGATGGTATCCTTCTCTTATGTTATTGATATGATTTTGACCGGAAATAAACAATCTCTTCAGGTTTTTATTTTCTCATCAAAATATGCAGAGATTGCAGACCGGGTGAGCAGTGAAATGGGGAGAGGAGTTACAGCTCTCACATCAATGGGGTGGTACTCTCAGAGTGAAAGTAAAATGCTGGTTGTAATTCTCAGAAAATCACAGCTTGCAGACATAAGTGCAATTGTTAAGGAGATTGATAATAATGCATTCATATCTGTATCGGCAGTTATGAGCGTTTACGGACAGGGTTTTGATCAGATAAAAAGCGGTAAGTTGCTATGGAACAAAAAACAAAAAGAGTCTTAGAGAAGATAAGGAGTTACTCAATAATAACATTTGGCCTTCTTCTCTATGCGCTGGGCTGGACTGTATTTCTTATACCAAGCGGCCTTGTAGGGGGAGGAGTAACCGGTATATCGGCTGTGATATTTTACGCAACAGGCTTTCCGGTAAGCTGGTCCTTTTTTATAATAAACGCAGCATTGCTGGCTGTAGCACTTAAAGTTCTGGGCAAGGGTTTTGGGGTTAAAACAGTATTTGCAATTGTGGCCGTGACCCTGTTTCTGGACCGGCTGCCCGGCCTGATTCCTCAGGAGCTTATAGAGGATATAGCAATTGGCAACGGTAAGTTACTTTCTGCAATGATGGGAGGTGTATTTTCAGGAGCCGGAATTGCTATAACTTTCACTCAGGGCGGAAGCACAGGAGGTACAGACATTGTAGCATTAATGATAAATAAGTACAGAAATATATCCCCCGGCAAGCTTATTCTTTATCTGGATATATTCATTATACTTAGTTCGCTCACTATCCCAAGTGAAGCCTCAATAGGGGAGAGAGCAGCAATAATTATCTATGGTTTTGTACTTATCAGCGTGACAAGCTATACAGTTGATTTAATATTGTCCGGGGCTCGTCAGTCTATACAGATTTTTATTTTTTCTCAGAAATATCAGCAGATTGCAGATGCCATAACACCAACGGGAAGGGGTGTAACTGTAATTGACGGGATGGGGTGGTTTACAAAAAAAGAGGGGAAGATCCTAATGGTTATAGTCAGAAGAACTGAGAGCAATTTTGTCTTCAGATTGGTAAGGGAGATTGACAAGGATGCTTTTCTGAGCGTGGGCAATGTAATGGGCGTTTACGGGAAGGGCTTTGAAGAGATGAAAAAGTAGCTTTTGAAAATTTAAAGCTATGAGAAAAATATACCTTTTTATTGCAGGATATGGCAGCGTTGCTAAGCAGCTAATCTCAATTATCTCTGAAAGGGATGATATTGTAATAGCAGGTATATCCAACAGTCGCAAAATGATCTTGTCAGAAACCGGAATAATCCCTGATAAAATTGCAGAATATCTGGAGTCAGGTGAAGATTCAGACATTGCAAAATTCCTTTCAAAAGCAGCCGGTATGGGTTTAGACAACAGCATATTTGCAGATTGTACTGCCAATGCAGTTGTTGCCTCGTCATATTCAGAATTTGCAAAGAATGGGTTCTCAGTAGTCACCTGCAATAAAATAGCCCTGAGCGCACCTCTAGAGAGCTGGAGAAGAATGAGGGAGTGCTTTGCCTCTTCAGGAAAAAGAATTCTTTACGAGACAACAGTAGGCGCAGCTTTGCCTGTAATTTCGACTATCAGACAGATGGTTCAGGCAGGAGACAAAATTGAGAAAATTGAGGCTATCCTTTCAGGTACACTAAACTACCTCCTGAGTTCATACAACGGAACAGAGAGTATTGCCTCTCTGATTAGCAGAGCAAAGGAGCTGGGTTATACAGAGCCTGACCCTGGGCAGGACCTCTCCGGGGCCGATGTGGGACGCAAAGCCCTTATTTTGAGCAGGGAGATTGGTATTCTGAGAGAGCCTGCGGATGCAGATGTTAAACCCCTTATACCTGAAGATGTTGAGAGGCTTTATAAAATTGCATTTTCAAAAGGGGAAAAATTAAGGTATGTTGCCACTATTTCCGGAAATGAATGCAGAGCAGGTTTAAAGTCTCTTCCTGCTGATCATCCTCTGGCGGGGACAAATGGCACAAACAATACCATTATCATTACAAGCCGGGACTATCCGTCACCCCTTATAATTTCAGGAGCCGGTGCAGGAGCGAGACAAACGGCAACCGGAGTATTTAATGATATACTTATCTGCAAAATTTCTTAACTTTGTAACTCCAGACCCTAAAACTTCACAATGAACACATATACCGAGAACGAAATCAAAACCCTTGAGTGGAATGAACACATAAGGCGCAGACCAGGAATGTACATAGGAAAGCTTGGAGATGGCTCCTCGCCGGACGATGGTATTTATGTTCTTCTCAAGGAGGTGATGGATAACTCTGTAGATGAGTATGCTATGGGTTACGGAAAACAGATTGTAATCTCTATAAATGACAAGGTCGTTACAGTAAGAGATTATGGCCGCGGAATTCCTTTGGATTCACTAATTGTTGCCGCCAGTAAGATGAATACAGGAGCCAAATACGACAACAAAGCCTTTAAAAAATCTGTGGGTCTTAACGGAGTGGGTATAAAAGCAGTTAATGCACTCTCTATTGACTTTAAAATTCAGTCATACAGAGACGGAGAGTCTCAGATGGCAAGATTCAGCAAAGGGATTCTTACAGAGCAGGAGAGGGTGCTTACCTCAGAAAAAAACGGGACTCTTGTAACCTTTCTTGCAGACGAAGAGCTGTTTGGGAATTACATATTCAACTATGAGTTCATTGAGACAATGCTCAGGAACTACTCCTACCTTAACAGCGGTCTGCTTATTAAATTTGACGGTAAGGAGTTTATCTCAAAGAACGGACTACTGGACCTGCTAAATGAGACACTTGTAAAGGAGCCTCTCTATCCCCCCATCTATCTTAAAGGGGATGATATTGAGATAGCGATAACCCATGGAAACGATTACGGAGAGGGAATCTCATCATTTGTAAACGGCCAGTTTACCACACAAGGTGGTACCCATCTTTCGGCCTTCAGAGAGGCGGTATCCAAGACAATAAAAGATTTTTACAAAAGGGATTTTGATCCTGCCGATGTCCGTCAGGGTATGATAGCTGCAGTAAGTATAAAGGTGCAGGATCCGGTATTTGAATCACAGACAAAGACAAAGCTGGGCTCCAAAGAGATGGGCCCCGGAGGAGTAACTGTAAGGAACTTTATCGGGGACTTTCTTAAAGAAAAATTGGATAACTACCTTCACCGCCATCCGGATACGGCTGATGCCATACTTAAAAAGATTCTGGACTCAGAGAAGGAGAGAAAAGCAATCTCAGGCATACAGAAATTGGCTAGAGAGCGGGCCAAAAAGGCAAACCTGCACAACCGCAAGCTCAGGGACTGCAGAATCCATTATACAGACAAACACGAAAGATCACTGGAGAGTACCCTTTTTATTACAGAGGGGGACTCGGCATCCGGATCAATTACTAAAAGCAGGGATGTTATGACCCAGGCTGTCTTTTCACTAAGGGGCAAACCTCAAAACTCATACGGTCTCTCTAAAAAGATTGTCTATGAAAACGAAGAGTTTAACCTCCTCCAGGCCGCACTTAACATAGAGGATGATATAGAAAACCTCAGATATAATAAAATAGTGATGGCCACAGATGCCGATGTGGACGGTATGCACATCAGAATGCTTCTTCTTGCATTCTTCCTTCAGTTCTTCCCTGATCTTGTAAGGCAGGGACACCTTTATATACTGCAGACACCTCTCTTCCGTGTCAGAAATAAAAAGGAGACAACCTACTGTTATTCAGACGAAGAGCGTGAAAAGGCTATTAAAAAACTCGGCCCCAATCCCGAGATAACCAGATTCAAAGGACTTGGAGAGATCTCCCCGGACGAATTCCGCAACTTCATAGGTGAGACCATCCGCCTGGATCGTGTTCGCCTGGGCAACGATGACAATATTCCGGAACTTCTCGAGTTCTATATGGGCAAAAATACCCCGGACAGACAGAACTTTGTCAGAGCAAATCTTAGGAATGAGGTGGTGTAGCCAGTATCTCTCTTTTGTATTGAGAGGGGTTCATCCCATATTTTGCAGAGAAACACTTTGCAAAAGACCTTGGATTTGGAAATCCTGCCAACTCAGAGATCTCTGCAATACTTTTACTATCGCTTACTGAAGAATCAATTAGCTTTTTTGCATACTTAAGCCTGTAATTATTAATATAATTTACATAGCTTGTCCTCTTTAACTGGAAGCATCTGGATAGATAAGTCCTGTTTGTTCCGGCCCTTCTTGCAAGGAGGTTTATTGAGAGTTGTGAAGATCGGAACAACTCCTCTCTCTCCAGCAGAGCCTCAACTCTTGAAAGTATTTCATCGGCATTAAAAAGGGAGGAGGGAATCTCTTTTTTGTTCCCAACATCCATTAAACCAAATAAAAAGAGAACCCTCCTCGAAAATTTTTCTGCAGAAATTTTAAATCTTCTCATCCTGCAAAGACTCATCATCTTTGTTTAGATTTTTTGCATTCTTTTTACACCACTCTGCAGGAGAATCCCCTTTATTCAACCTGAAGGCTACTGCAAAAGTTGCCATACAGCCAAAACCTGCCTTGTCACAAAGCTCTTTCATGCTTATTTTACTGTCCTCCATAAGGAGGCGATCAACCTCTTTCATCCTGTATGTATTTACATACTGATTAAAATTGACACCCATATTATCGTTAATTATCTTTGATAGATAGGTTTTGTTTGTGTAGAGCTTTGTTGCAACATCTTTGATTGATAATTTCTTGTTAAGATATGGCTTTCCTGTCTCAAAATACTGCTCAAGTCTCTCCTTAATCTGGTTATACCTGTAATCCTCTATCCGCTCAGAATTTTCTGCCACTATCTGGTTAACCCTATCCTCTCCCTTATCGTACAGAGGTGCTAAAACCAAGTCCTCTTGTGACATTCTGTATGCGGCCGTTGCGGAAAGTATAGTGAATGTTAAAAGAGATGGGAACATCAGAGAATTTGATGCGGTAAACAAAATATTAACCAGTGAAATTAAAAATATGGTCACTCCGGTAATAAAAAGAGTGAAACGCAGCAATTCGCATCTGACCGCAAATGGATCTTTCATTAATTTTTTGATATGAATACAATAGCTGCAAGTGAATCCAGTTACTCTGAAGATTAGATAAACCAATACTGAAACACCGGACAGCAGTATAACAATAAAAGGTATTTGTGACCCGGTATGAATAAGAACAGAGGTGGAAATGTTTATTATTGACAGCGGAATAAGGGTATAAAAGATCTCTTTTGCCGCAAAAATTCTCCTGCCTGTTACCGAATACAGATATAATACAAGAGGGTAAACAAGCTGAGTAATTAACATAATACTCGAAAAATCGTACAGAGCATCCTCACTCTTATTTATATCCAGGATCTGTCTAAGGATGAGAACAACTGCATTTGCTAAAAATGAAACAGCAATAAGTTTTCTTCTGTCGTCGCCCCTCTCCCTCTTAATTTTATATAACTGAGTATGGAAAATTAGAAAAATACCTATCGTCAAAAAGACGATTAAGGAGAAGAATTCAAATGATGTGTTGAAAAATCCGGTTAAATTGTTTATTGTATTCATATATAGTAGTTTAGGTTTTCAAATTTACAAAAGGATTTGAAATCACAAAATTTTAAACACCTTAAATTGAATAATTTATACGATTTTAGAAAAAATATATATACATCATCTGCTTTTTGATGCAAAATGGTGTAATTGATGCATTATCAGACTATAGCAAATATGTTCACCCGCAATTTATTTTACGCCACAGCGAGGGGGATGCTTAAAAATTTTAACATTTTTATTACAAATCATAACTTCTTTGCCTACATTTGCGGCCGAAAATTCAATAGATATGTATCATCAGGCAACAGAAATAAGAAGAGAGTTATTGTGGAGAGTCTGCGAATTGAGTTTCAGCGGTAAGCTGGAGGAGGAGATAGACAGAATACCGCTGATTATGCGGCCAAGAATTACAGAGTTAAGTCGTTGTTGTGTCCATAAGGACAGGGCGGTGATTAAATACAGAGTGATGACCATACTGGGCTTTAATGTAACAGACGAGACAGATGAACTTACCAGGCTCAGCGAATACGCTAAGATGTCAGGCGAGCGCAAGGATTTTACAGATGTAATGCTTACAGTAGTAGATGAAGCGTGCAGCTCATGCGTTAAACAGAACTATACAGTAACAAACCTGTGCAAAGCTTGTGTGGGTCATCCCTGCACATACGCCTGTAATAAGGAGGCTATTAAATTGAACGGGCAGGCAGTAATAGACCCGGCACTCTGTGTAAACTGCGGAAGGTGCCTCGTAGCCTGTCCTTTCCGCGCAATCGTATACACTCCCGTTCCCTGTGAAGAGGCCTGCCCGGTTGGAGCAATTTCAAAGAACGAGAGGGGGGTTGAAGTTATTGACTGGAGTAAATGTGTGTTCTGCGGGAAGTGTAAAGAGGCCTGCTCATTTGGAGCCATTATGGAGAAGACATACCTTGTTCAGATTGCACAGGAGATGAAAGATCCCACAAGGAAACTAGTTGCAATGGTTGCCCCGGCCCTTGCCGGCCAGTACGATCAGCCCTACGGGAAGATACTGGCAGCTGTGAAGGCCAGCGGATTTGACGAGGTTGTTGAGGTTGCAATGGGAGCAAATGTTACCTCCAGGAACGAGGCCGATGAGTGGGAGGAGCGTGTAAAGGAGGGTGGAGCCCCTTTTATGACAACATCCTGTTGTCCATCATATAAAGCGTGGGCTGAGAAAAATCTTCCGGATCTTTTGCCGTATATTTCTCACACAAGAACCCCCGCCTCTTACACAGCAGAGCTTGTAAAAAAATCACAGCCTGATTCTGTAACGGTATTCATAAGCCCCTGTATAGCAAAGAGGGTGGAGGGTTTCTACGATTTAAATGTTGACTATGTTATCACATTTGAGGAGCTGGATGCAATTATAAAGGCAAGGGGTATTGATATCGCCTCCTGTGAACCTCTTGAGCTATCTGCAGAAATTGAGAAAAGTGGCCGCTATTATGCAAAAACAGGCGGAGTGGCAGCATCGGTGGCACAGTATCTGCATGATTCCGGGTCATACAAACCAATGGTCATAAACGGACTTGACAAAGAGTCTGTGAAGTTCCTGAGGGGTATTGTGCAGAGTGGCAAGACCGATGCAAATATGATTGAGGTTATGATGTGCCAGGGGGGATGTGTGAACGGATGCAGCACTATATCGGATTATAAAGCGGCCACAAGAAGGCTCGGTAAAATATAGAAATTATGAAACGGGATCTTGTAATTTACACTGAGAAGATTAACTGCCAGGATTGTTACAAATGCATCAAGGTATGTCCCGTAAAATCAATTAAGGTAGAGGACTTTAGCGCCTCAGTCATAAATGATACCTGCATCTATTGCGGTCAGTGCATAAACGCCTGCCCGGCCGGTGCAAAAAAATACAGAGAGGAGCTGGACTGGGTCAGGGATTGGCTCAATCATGGTTATGATGTTATTGCCTGTCTGGCTCCCTCTTTTGTTTCTGATTTTGACAATGTAACATTTGTCAATTTTATCAAGGCATTTCACGCAATGGGATTCACCGGGGTCTCAGAGACAGCACTTGGTGCCGATGTAGTTGCCAAAGCCACAGCTGCCCATCTTGACAAACAGGATGGTGGTGTTCTTCTGGCAACCTGCTGTCCATCCGTTGTTAACTATATTAAAATTTACTATCCGGAACTTGAAGGTCACCTTGCCCCTTTTGTCTCTCCAATGATTGCCCACGCCAGAATGCTGAGAGCCTCCGGCAGGAGGGATTCAAAACTTGTATTTATTGGCCCTTGTATTGCTAAAAAGCAGGAGGCCGATGTCTACGGGGATGAGATTGATGCCGTCCTCACATTTGATGAGTTCCGTGAACTGATGGATGCAGAGGGTGTAAACTTCTCGGATATGGAGAGGATAGAGCTTCCGGATGATTTTGTTATAGGAGCCTCTGAGAGAGCAGGACTCTTTCCTGTAGACAGCGGAATGATAAGCACGATGTGCGGAGAGATAAGGCCTGTAGATCAGGGCTATATGAGTTTTTCAGGGATGAATTCAGTAATGGAGATATGCGGAGAGCTCTCATCCTGGAGTCCTGATAAAAAGGTATTTATTGAACTGATGGCCTGCGAGGGTGGTTGTATAAAGGGTCCCGCAACTGCAAAGAGCCCGGGTGTTGCAGCAAAGAGAAACAGACTGCTCAACGACTTTGATATCTTTAAACGATCAGGTCTGGCGCTGCCCTTAGTTTACAGTGAGATTGACATCTCAAACAGTAAATACAAAATTCCATACAAAATTAATTGCCTTCACAGTGAAGAGGAGATTAAGGCAGTTCTGGTCTCAATGGGCAAGCAGAACAAATCAGACGAACTTAACTGTTCCGGCTGCGGATATGATAACTGCAGAGCCTATGCACTTGCAATTCTTGAGGGTAAGGCAGAGAGGGAGATGTGTATATCCCAGATGAGGAGAGAGGCGCAAAATCAGGCATCAATACTCCTGCGCAAAATGCCGTATGGAGTTGTGCTGGCAGATGAAAATCTCAGAATTGTTGATGCAAATGATAAATTTATTGAGATGGGAGGCAGCGAGATACAGATGATATCAGAGGCTTTGGGAGGTTTGAGCGGTGCAGACCTGAAAAAGGTTATAACCTACCATAAATACTTTGCTGCTGTACTCTCTTCCGGTGAAGAGAACCGGGAGTTTGACATAAGAGAGGATGGCCGCAATCTCTCACTTTCAATTATTTCAATACAGCCACACAAACTGGTTTGCGGAGTTATTCAGAACATGGATGACTCTCAGGTTATAAAGGATATAATTTCTGACAAGATAAAGGAGGTTATAAGACATAATGCGGAATCTGTTCAGCGCATTGCATATATTCTTGGTGAAAGCGCCTCATTTACGGAGAGTGTCCTTAATTCCGTTGTAGAGAAGAAGAGGTAACACAATTAAAAGGCAGACTATGTTTTTTGGTGAAGAGGAGGATCAGTTTTTCATTGAGATAGCCCACACACAGGAGTTTAAAAACGGAAATGTAGTGGGAGGCGATACTTTTCTCTCAAAAAGCATCTCCGGCGGGGAGCGTTTTGGGGCCGTCCTCTCTGACGGATTGGGCAGCGGAATAAGGGCAAATGTTCTCAGCACCCTTACCGCCTCAATGGCGATGAACTATATGCTCCACAAAAGACCTCTCACAGAGTCCTTAAGTACTATACTGGACACTCTTCCGGAGGATGCCGGTGAAAAGATAAGTTACGCCACCTGCTCAATGTTTGATATTGACAGAAACGGAGAAGCGCACATTGTAGAGTACGACAACCCTGACTACATCCTGCTTCGCGGAAACAGACACTTTGAGACCCGCAAAAAATCGGCAAAAATAAAGACCCGCCAGGGAATTCGCTCAATGCTGGAGAGCAGGGTTATGCTCTTTAAGGGAGACAGACTTATATTTCTCAGCGACGGAGTTACCCAGAGCGGACTCGGCACAACTCAGTACCCCGCAGGATGGGAGAGAGCAGGAGTGATCTCCTTCCTTGAAGATTTTGTTACAAAACATCCCGAGGTCTCGGCAAAGGATCTCTCAAAAATGGTTATGCAAAAGGCTTTGCACAATGATCTCTTCATTTCCAGGGATGACATCACCTGCGCGGTTGTCTATTTGAGGGCACCAAGAAAATTGCTTATTTGCACAGGTCCCCCTTTTGACAAAGAGAGAGACAAAGAGATGGCTCAAATATTTGACACCCATCCGGGCAAAAAAATTGTATGTGGCGGAACCACAGCACATATACTCTCAAGAGAGCTTGGGAGGAGGGTAACGGGTGATGGGAGGCAACAGGTAAAGACCACTCTTCCATCCACAGCAAGAATGGAGGGTGCAGACCTGGTCACAGAGGGCATTTTAACTTTGGGCCATCTTGCTGATCTTCTTCAAAACTGGAGGGAGGGGAATAAGCCGGAGGAGTCTCCCGCGGGAGATATTCTAAATCATATTCTCCAGAGCGACATTATTGATATACTCATGGGTACCAGAATAAACGAGGCCCACTATGACCCATCTCTGCCTGTTGAGATGGAGATTCGCAGGAATCTTGTAAGAAGACTAAAGGTGCTTCTTGAAGGTAGTAACTTTATGAAGAGGGTCAGAATAAAATATATCTAGTATCTTTATAAAAACATTTTTATGAAAAGATACTGCCTGTTTGCCTTAATTCTCTTCTTCACATCACAAACAGAGGCGCAGGAAAAAATCCTTCACTCATCAGATCTTCTCAGCGAATGGACATTTACCCGTGGCATTGAGGGACCTGCTGTTGACGCAACCGGAAACCTTTACGCAGTAAACTTTGCCGAGCAGGGGACTATTGGTGTGGTTACACCTGATGGTGTGGCCTCTCTCTTTGTTAAGCTACCGGCGGGCTCTGTGGGAAACGGAATCAGGTTTGACAAGAGCGGATTTATGTACATTGCCGATTATCCCCGCCACAATATATTAAAGGTAGACCCTTCGACAAAAGAGATATCTGTATTTGCCCACGAACCGGCGATGAATCAGCCCAACGATATTGCTATCTCTCCTGTTTCCGAGATCTTATATGCCAGCGACCCCGCCTGGAGAGATTCCACAGGAAAGTTATGGATGATAGACAGAGCAGGAAAAGTAACACTGCTGGAGGAGAATATGGGTACAACCAACGGTATAGAGGTTAGCCCAGACGGAAAGAGGCTTTATGTAAATGAGTCAATACAGAGAGTTGTCTGGGTTTATAAGATTCGCAAAGACGGAACAATTGGCAATAAAAAAATATTTAAAAAATTTCCTGACTACGGAATGGATGGTATGAGGTGCGATTCAAAGGGAAATCTTTACATTACCAGGCACGGGAAGGGTACGATAGCCCTCTTTTCACCACGCGGAAAATTGATTAAAGAGTTTATTCTCAAAGGTAAACTCTGCTCAAATATTGTCCTCTCAAGGGATGAAAAGCTGGCATTTATAACTATGGCAGACCGGGGAATGTTTGAAATAATTGAAATAAAACCCTCCTCCAAGTAAAGAAAGTTTGCAAAGTGTAAAAAAATATTTTACAAAATGCTTGCTTTGTAAAATTTCTTTTTATAAATTCGCTCTCAGAAACAAGGGAGCAATGAAAACAAATCTTAAAATAAAATTCCTGGTAGCCCTCTCGGCAGCGATGCTCCTCTCTTTAGCTGCTTTGTCTCAGGTTAAGGTTACAGGTCATGTATTCGCAGAAGTTGTCGAATCCGTAAGTGCAAAATCAAACGCTGTTACAAATCTTACAGCAAATATTACCTCAGCAGGTGCAAACGATAATCTTAATCTTGGTTCAGTTACCCTTTCAACCGGATCACACCTCTCTTATAATGTAATGATGACAAACGCCAACCTATCTGACTCCAGAGGCGAAAAAATAGATATGGAAATTTACTCAGCAGGCAGCTCCCGTTCAACCGTTGAGATTAAAGGAAAAGCAATTTTAGCAGACAACCAGCAGAGCGGCCTTTACAAAGGTTCATATACAATGGTTTTTGCATATAATTAATTTTCACAGCAAGTTAGTTCTTTTCAACCACCCGAGGCTGGCCAAATGGGTTAGCCTTTTTTTATTTAATATTTTCTAACTATATATAAATGTATACATATATACATATATAAATATATATTACCAATGTGCTTCTCTGTATCAGCACGGAAAATCCTCCCCATCTCCGATGGGTCCCCTCCCTTTTCGGGAGCCAATGTTTTCCTTAGCTGATACAGATTAGCACATATCATTATATGTTATCAATAATAATATACAGGAATATCTACAGTTTCCCACATCTGAAAACAGTTTTAAATTGGCCGAAAAATACTTTGACTAAAGTTTCCCACGTCAAAGTCCAGAAGTAAACTATATACCAGCACCGCTGTAACACGCAGTCAAATAGTAAGTAGAAGCCGTTCGAGTCTGGCGCACATCTGTTCAAATCTCTTGCCGAATGTCCAACTCAGACCGGGCGGGCGGGTATCAGCCAAGCCTCACGCCCGGCACGGGTTGACAGGGATATTCGTATATGTGCTTTAAAGATAAGTAACTGCAAATTTCTTTTTGAAAAACTTTTTAAGAAACCAATTTTTAAACACCTAACATACTGTTAGATAAACAAATATCCCTGTCAAACCCTCGCCCGCCTCACGCCAATTCACCGCCTTCAGCCAGGGTTATATGGTGCTTCGCAGTTTATACGGCCGGTTTCCGGCCGGTATAAGTGGTTCTCCGCCGTGTTTAGCCGTCCGGCAATAAAATATTGCTCAGTAATACATTTTTGAGAGCCCGTGCCCCTGTAACAAACTGGAATCTCGTTTATTAATACTTAACCCCGCGGATGCAGCACTTTGATCTGACATATCCTTCTGTTTTCTGTTAATAAATGCACTTTATCTGGTTTAAAATTTTACAGAGCTGTAAATAAATTTTCACTTAAAAAGAGGCATAAAATTATTTTGAAATATTTTCAGAGGTTTGTCGGGTTTTGTAATATAAAGACAAACAAGCACATAAGAGGTGTAATATAATAATGTCAATCATCGTGCCATAAAATTGAATGTTCACGGCACACTTTGTGATTTATAAAGGACAGAAGTAAAATCGAAAACATAAAAAATTAAAAAATAACAATCATGAAAGCAATCAAATTTTTCGCAATCGCAATTCTTTTTTCAGGGGTGTCAGTAATTTCAAGTGCCCAGGTAACGGCTACCGCTACCGCCTCTAGTACTATAGTAACGCCTATCGGCATAACTAAGACCGTAGACATGAACTTTGGAAATGTTGCTATCAACTCCACAACAGCAGGTACCGTTGTTTTAGCACCTGCAGGCACCCGGACCTCTACCGGAGGAGTTACACTTCCCGCCACAGCTGGTACTGTTGCAGCTGCAGAATTTAATGTTACAGGTGCAAATAATTACACATTTAGCATTACCCTTCCCCTTCCCAGCACATCTCATGAGATTAAGAGTGGATCCAACACGATGAGTGTAACAGACTTTACCAGCACACCTACACCTACCGGCACACTAAGTGCAACAGGTAGTGCTACTGTAAAAGTAGGAGCAACCTTGAATGTATCCCCAGGACAAGCCGCCGGAACTTACACATCAGTTACACCATTTGAGGTTACAGTAAATTATAACTAGTTTTTATATTTTCTAATCATAAAAAAGATGACCATTCTATGATGGTCATCTTTTTTTTTGTTGTGCAACAGATAATTATGTTGATTTTTTTGGTTTAAAATTTTGCATGATTGTAAAGAATTTTTCGTTTGCAAAATGGGTTAAAACTATTTTTAGAAATTTTCAGTTGTTTGCAAGATTTTGTAATATAAAGACAGACAAGTAGATAGGAGATTTGGTATAATAATATCAATCATCGTGCCATAAATTTATTTGTTAACGGCACACTTTGTGATTTATAAAGGACAGAAGTAAAATTGAAAACATAAAAAATTAAAAAAATAACAATCATGAAAGCAATCAAATTTTTCGCAATCGCAATTCTTTTTTCAGGGGTGTCAGTAATTTCAAGTGCCCAGGTAACGGCTACCGCTACCGCCTCTAGTACTATAGTAACGCCTATCGGCATAACTAAGACCGTAGACATGAACTTTGGAAATGTTGCTATCAACTCCACAACAGCAGGTACCGTTGTTTTAGCACCTGCAGGCACCCGGACCTCTACCGGAGGAGTTACACTTCCCGCCACAGCTGGTACTGTTGCAGCTGCAGAATTTAATGTTACAGGTGCAAATAATTACACATTTAGCATTACCCTTCCCCTTCCCAGCACATCTCATGAGATTAAGAGTGGATCCAACACGATGAGTGTAACAGACTTTACCAGCACACCTACACCTACCGGCACACTAAGTGCAACAGGTAGTGCTACTGTAAAAGTAGGAGCAACCTTGAATGTATCCCCAGGACAAGCCGCCGGAACTTACACATCAGTTACACCATTTGAGGTTACAGTAAATTATAACTAGTATATTAATTGAAAGGCTCTTTGTTTTATTGACAGATTCCAAGGAATAATTGGTATATTGCGGATGTGTAAAAGCGATGTTGAACAAATTCATAATATTTGATTCCATTAAAAATGAATAAAAATCTACCGTTTCTTATTATTCTATTTATTACATTAGGAGGTAACTATGCTTTTGGTCAAAGTCAGAGAGCGTATGCACATGCTAGAGTAAATATTATAATACCAATTGCAATTGTTAAGAATTCAGATATGAATTTTGGTAATATTGCAGTTGGAGGAGTGGGAGGAACAGTTATACTATCTCCAATTGGTGTAAGAAGTCCAACGGGGGGAGTTACTTTACCCGCAATATCTGGAACCATATCACCGGCAGAGTTTAATGTTACCGGAGTTGCGGGATCATCATTTACAATTACTTTGCCGACAACTAATCACCAAGTAAAAAATGGTTCGAATGTAATGATTATTAATAATTTTACGAGTTCACCATCTGGTAGTTCAACAATAGGAACTACTGGTAGGATTATAAAAGTTGGTGCCACTTTAAACATTGCGCCTTTGCAAGCGCCTGGAACATATACATCAGTTACACCATTTGAAGTAAGAGTTAATTACTGAAAGATAAATTGACATGAAATTTTTTAAATATATATTAGTTACTCAATTTTTGATTGGATTTAATTTAGTTTCATTTTCCCAATCATCAATAAGGGCTATCGCAACTGCAGAGATAATAGAAGTGCTTAAAGCTGCAGAAATCAACTCTTTAAACTTTGGGAGATTCTCTCCTGAATTAGTTGGTGGAGAGATTAGACTAACACCTGATGGAGTAAGAACATCTGTGGGTGATGTGGCTTTAACTGGCGGATCTTATAATCCTGCGGCTTTTCAGGTAGCCGGTCAGAGTGATGCTACTTTAAACATAATTTTACCTGTGGGTAGTGTAGTCTTAGTTAACCCAAATACTGGTAAGACACTTGAAGTATACAAGTGGGAGGCAAATCCAATTCAAAACGGAGGAACAGCTGTTCTTACAAAAGGTAGCTTGTTACTTAAGGTTGGTGCAACTCTCAAAGTTGGAACATTCAGTGAGAATCCTGTTGGAAAATATTCTGGAACTTACACAATAACCTTTTCTTACGATTAGAATAGTTTATTAAACAATTTACTATATTTGAGCACTAAATTCAATTGATTATGATTGCTAAAAATTCAATTAGTAAAAAAATATTTGCAAACATTATTGTTGTGCTTTTTTTTACTTGCTCAGATTTATTTGCTCAAGGAGATTTGTTGGTCAATCCCAGAAGAATTGTATTTGATGGAAGCAAGAGGGTATATGAATTAAATCTTGCAAATACTGGTTCTGATACAGCCAGGTACAATATCTCATTTATTCAGTACAGGATGACAGAGGATGGCTCTTTTCAGGAGATTACTGAGCCAGAAGAAGGACAGTTTTTTGCAGATAAAAATCTAAGATTTTTTCCAAGGAGCGTAACACTTGCCCCTAATGAGGCACAGATAGTTAAAATGCAAGTTGTAAACTATAATAATTTAAAGCAAGGAGAATATAGATCTCATGCTTATTTCAGAGCTGTTCCTAAACCTATTGCATTGGGAAGCGAAAGTGTAGTATCAGATTCAGCCGGCTTGAGCATTCAGCTCGTGCCAATCTTCGGTATAACCATTCCGGTTATAATTAGAGTTGGTGAAAACAACACAAAATCAGCATTATCAGATCTTATAATTCACAAGCAGGATGATACTACTATGATTTTAGAGATGAAGATTAACAGATCGGGTAATATGTCTACATATGGAGATTTAAGAGCTTTTCACATTTCTCCTGAAGGTAAGGAGACTCCTGTTGGAGGAATAAATGGTATTGCCGTATATACTCCTACTCAATATAGAATTTTTAAGTTGCCTATTAAATTGGTTAATGATATAAATTTTAATTCAGGAAGATTAAAGGTTGAATATTTATCTCAAGCAGATACTAAACAAGAAAAACTTGCAGTTTTAACGATTGACTTATAATGAGTAAAATAATATTTTCCAAAGGCAAACCTAACAAAAATTTAATTTATGCTATATCACTATTAATGTTCATAGTTGCTGGGCATAATAGTGTGTACTCTCAAACATTTGTGATAGAGCCTCAAACAGGTCAAATTATGTCATTTGGAAATATTATTGTTTCAGGATCCAGTGGATCTGGTAGTGTAATACTATCTCCATCTTCCACTAGAACTTTTTCTTCAGGAGTTATTGCCGCAGATAATCTAAATGTAAGTGCTATTGGTTTTAGAATCAGAGCTACAAGTTTTCCAAACTGGGGCTCTATTAATGTTGCTTTGATAATGCCATCAAGTGTTATATTGTATGGTCCAGGAGGGACAACATTAACTTTGAACAATTTTATTGCCTCTCCTACTTCCCCATACAATTTTTACAATTATTGGATTTTTGGTTCTAAGACTACAGAGGACATATTAATTGGGGCTACACTTAATATAAACTCTTTCTCAAATGTGAAGCCTGGCGAGTATACGACTTCTGCTACTTATGAGATTAGAATTAATTATTAATATTTAATATTATATCTATCTGGTATGAGATTAAATAAAATATTAATTCAGATTCTACTGTTGTTATATTCAGTATTCATTTCAAATATAATCTTTGCTCAAGATAGAGTTGAAGACTTGGAAGAAATTGCAGTTTTTTTAAATCTTCCTCGAGTTGGCTCAACAGAAGTTTCTGCATTAGTAAACGAAAGAGATATCTATTTGTCAGTAAATGAAGTTTTTAGATTTCTTAAAATAAAGGTTGATTATACTCCTGGATTTGATACAATATCTGGATATATTGTAAATCAACAATTAACTTATCTAATTCTGAGAGAAAAGAGGCAAATAATTTATCAGGGAAAGACTGTTGATTTAGAGCGATCTTCTTTACTAAGAACTGAAACCAATCTGTATCTTAAATCATCTTATTTTAATTCGATTTTTGGGCTAGAGTTTTCATTTAACTTCAGGTCACTTTCTGTAACTCTTAATTCTAAGATAGAACTTCCAATAATTAGGGAGTTAAGATTGGAGCAAATGAGAAAAAACATTCAAAAAATCAGCGGAGAGATTGTTGCAGATACTACATTTAAAAATGACTTCAGCTTTCTAAAAATTGGTACAGCTGATTGGAATATTCAATCTGTACAGAATATTGGGCAGGGAGTTAGTACTAGGGCAAATCTTGCTTTAGGAGCTGCTTTATTGGGAGGAGAAGCGGAGTTAGTCCTTAATTATCAGAGTGGGGAACCTATTGCGATGAGAAATCAGCAGTATAGATGGAGATACGCAAATAACGATAATCGACTAATTAAGCAGATTCAACTTGGAAAAATGAGTGTTAATCCAATAAAAACATTATATTCACCAGTAATAGGATTTCAATTAACAAATACACCTACAACTTATAGACAATCGTTCGGCACATACCAGATTAGTGATTTTACTGAGCCTGACTGGACTGTTGAATTATATGTAAATAATGTGCTCATTGATTATAAAAAATCCGATGCATCAGGTTTTTTTACTTTTGATGTACCGTTGATATATGGGAATACTGATATTAAACTACAGTTTTACGGTCCTTGGGGAGAGGAGAGGTCTATGGAGAAATCTATCGATGTCCCATTCATGTTTTTACCTAAAGGTCTGCTTGAATATAAAATTGTTGGGGGTATTACTGAAGACTCACTAAAGAATATTTATTCAAAGGCAGAACTGGAATATGGTCTCAATAGGAGCGTTACTTTAGGGGTTGGAGCAGAGTTTATACGAGACTCATCAAATTATTTTGTCCCATTTGTAAGTACTTCTGCAAAGCTCTTACCTAGTATGTTTTTAACTGCAAATTACGCATTTAAAACACGATTAATCACGGCCCTAAATTATAGATTTGCAAAAAACTACTTTATTGAGGCATTGTTTTCTCTTTATGACAAAAATCAGACGATTATTAGTACTAATAACATTCAGGAAAGAAGGCTTTCTCTCTCTTTTCCAATAACAGGGAAGTCGTTAATGTTATTTACCAGAATAGGATTTGGCCAAACAATAAATCCATCAACTACAAATAATGTTGCCGAAGTAATGATTTCAGGAGTCTATAAATCGGTTAATGCTAATTTAACTACTCAGGCTTTCTTCTCAAGAGCATCGGATTTGTCTGTTAGTTCAAATTTATCGATTGGTTTAAGATTACCATTGGGGATTATGTTTAGACCATCGGCTCAATATTCATTCACTAACAAAACTTTCCTTAACGCTAAGACATCTCTTGAAATGAATGTAATGGGAAGAGGGTTTTTAAACTTGTCTTATGAGAGAAATTTTATAACTAATTCCTCTACTATTGATTTGGGACTAAGGATAGATCTTTCATTTGCTAGATTGTTCGCCTCTGCAAGGAAAATAGGGAACTCTTATATGGTTACTGAAAATCTTTCAGGAAGTTTTATTGCGGATCCGTCAACAAAATATTTTAAAGCGACTAATAGAAATTCAGTTGGAAGGGCAGCATTGGTTCTTGAACCATTTCTTGATATTAATTCTAATGGAAAAAAAGACTCTAATGAAAGAAGAATTGGAGGATTGAGGATAAATGTAAATGGTGGAAAAGTTGATATTGATGATAAAGACACCTTAGTATATGTAACAGAGCTAGAGCCCTATAATGATTTATTATTAAATCTTGATGCAACAAGTTTTGATAATCTTTCATGGCAGCTTCCTTTTAAGACCATATCTGTAACTACAGAACCTAATAAAGTAAAAAGGTTGGAGTTGCCAGTATCAGTTATAAGTGAGGTCTCCGGATTTGTTAACATAAAATATAAAAGTGGAGATGAAGGGTTGGGTAGGGTTACAATTATCATTAGAGATGGAAGAGGCAAGATAATTAAGAATTTACTGACAGAGCCAGATGGCTATTATAATTTCTTAGGATTGAAACCTGGTGATTACTCAATTGAGCTTGATCCACAGCAATTAGCTACAATTAAAATGTCTTCAGATGGTATGTCTCAAATTATTAATGTGAGCCCAACTGAAGATGGCGAGATGATTGAAGGGATTAATTTTTATTTAGTAAAAGAGTTTGATTCAACAGCTAAATCAAAAGAAATTTCAGAGTCATTACCATTACCGGTTATCCAGCCTGCTTCTGAGTATTATGCTTCAAATCCAGTTTATAAGCCTGAAAAATCAGTAACTAAACAACCTCAAATTGTAGGATTCAGAGTGCAGATCTATGCCTTTAATGTTCCTATGAGGGACAAAGAGGTATTGGCAAAAATTATGAGATTTGTGCCTGATTTAAAGATAGAGGAGATAAAGTATCCGGATGGGGTTTACAGATATGTTTCGCAGTCCTTTGCGACAGCAGCAGATGCTCACAGGATACTTGAATCCCTTCGGAGGATTGGTTATACAGATACCTTTATTCGGGAAGAGTAACTACTCCTGCTCAAGTTTGTATTTTTCAATCTTGGCGTTAAGAGTAGGTCTGGTAATTTCAAGTATTCTTGAGGCCTCAATTTTGTTCCATCTTACCTCATCCAGAACACGCTTTATATAATCCTTCTCTATGTCAGCAAGGCTTCTTGGTTCAAATTTATGGACCATCTCCATAGTACTTTCTAATGCCCTTTGATTAATCTTTATATTTTCTACCTCAAGTACATCATTCTTTGACATCACAATCGCTTGCATTATGGTGTTTTCAAGCTCTCTCACATTCCCCGGCCAGGTATGCTGCTGAAGCATCTCAATTACGCCGTCCCCTATCTTTGTAACATTCTTATTGAATCTTTTGTTGAGTTTTGTAAGGAAGTGGATGGTCAGATCCTTAATATCCTCTCTGCGATCTCTTAGCGGAGGTAGCTGTACAGTAAATACCTTTAACCTGTAATAGAGGTCCTCTCTGAATTTGCCCTCATCAATAAGCTTTTCCAACTTCTTGTTTGTTGCTGCAATAATCCTTGCCTGCATAGGCAGAGTCTCTTCTCCGCCAACTCTTTCAAATTCCAGCTCTTGTATAACGCGGAGAAGTTTTACCTGTGTATTTGGGCTAATTTCTGATATCTCGTCCAGGAATATGGTACCATCTTCTGCCAGTTCAAATTTTCCCTTCTTGGTCTTTAATGATCCGGTAAATGAACCCTTTTCGTGACCAAAAAGCTCACTCTCAAGCAAAGTCTCAGTTAATGCACTACAGTTAACAACCACAAGGGGTTTGTCTCTGGTTATACCTGAGTAGTGAATTAGTCTTGCAATGAGCTCTTTACCTGTTCCTGACTCCCCTTCAATAAGTATATTAACTTTGTTAAGAGATACCCTGCCTATGTTTTTGAATATATCCTTTATCTGCGAAGACCTCCCAATAAGGATGTTCTCCTGAATCTTTTTGTCAATTGAGATACCCTCTGTTAATACCTGGTCGTGTTTCTTGCTGCTGATTACAGAATTAAGTGCACTGGCTACAACCTCTTTTAGCTGAGGAGTGTTTATTGGCTTCTCAAGAAAATCAAATGCCCCAAGCTGGATCGATTTTATAATAAGTGCAATATCCCCAAATCCGGTGAGCATAATTACCGGTACTGCGGGCTGAAGGTTACGGATCTCAGAGAGGACTCTCAGGCCGTTCATGACAGGCATCTGATAATCAGTAAGAACAAGATCAGGTTTGTTAGCTTTGAAGGCCTCCAAGCCTTGCGCACCATCTTCAGCCTCAAATACTTCGTATCCGCTTCTGCTTAGAATCTCCCTGATAATTCGCCTCGATATTTTATCATCTTCTACAACAAGAATTTTTTCCATAAAATGCGCATTATACCGCAGCCAAATATACGAAAAAAAGAGTCTGCAAATATGCAGACTCTCAAAAGAATGATATTTTTTTCTGTTATTCGAACTTCTGCAGAAGCAGTTCCATCAATTTAACTGAGGCTGCGGAGACAGATGTTCCCGGGCCAAAGATTGCAACTGCACCGGCTTTGTAGAGTGCATCATAGTCCTGTGCCGGGATAACACCACCTACAATAACCATAATATCCTCACGGCCAAGTTTTTTTAGTTCGCTGACAATTTGTGGCACCAGAGTTTTATGTCCGGCTGCAAGAGAGGATACCCCTACAACATGAACATCATTCTCAACTGCCTGTTTGGCTGCCTCTTCAGGAGTCTGGAAGAGAGGACCCATATCCACATCAAATCCGCAGTCGGCATAACCTGTTGCTACAACTTTAGCTCCGCGGTCGTGGCCATCCTGGCCAAGTTTTGCAATCATAATACGAGGTTGGCGACCCTCTTTTTTAGCAAATTCAACAACAAGAGATTTTGCCTTTTCAAATTCGCTGTCGTTTTTAACTTCACTTGAGTAAACACCTGTATTCATACGAATTATTGCTTTGTACCTTCCGGCTACCTCTTCGCAGGCATCAGAGATTTCGCCGAGTGTTGCGCGAACCTTTGCTGCCTCAATTGCAAGTTCCAGCAGGTTTCCTGTTTTATTGGCGGCCGCCTCAGTAATAGCTGCGAGAGCTGCCTTAACTTTAGACTCATCACGGTTTGCGCGAAGCTCTTTTAATCTTGCGATCTGAGACTCACGAACCTTTGTATTGTCTACATCCAGAATTTCAAGAGGATCTTCTTTCTCAAGTCTGTATTTGTTAATACCTACAATTGTATCAAGTTTAGAGTCAATTCTTGCCTGTTTGCGGGCAGCTGCCTCCTCAATTCTGAGTTTAGGAATACCGGTCTCAATAGCCTTGGACATACCGCCAAGCTTTTCAACCTCTTCAATATGGCTCCATGCCCTTTCAGCAATCTCTGCAGTTAATTTTTCAACATAGTACGAGCCTGCCCAAGGGTCAAGTGACTTGGTGATGTTGGTCTCTTCCTGGATATAAATCTGAGTATTTCTTGCAATACGGGCAGAGAAATCTGTAGGAAGGGCAATAGCCTCGTCAAGTGCATTTGTGTGAAGCGACTGGGTGTGTCCAAGAGCTGCTCCCATTGCCTCAATACAGGTTCTTGCAACATTGTTGAAAGGATCCTGCTCAGTCAGGGACCATCCTGATGTTTGAGAGTGAGTTCTCAAAGATAGGGACTTTGCATTCTTAGGATTGAACTGTTTTACAAGTTTTGCCCAGATCATTCTTGCTGCACGCATCTTGGCAATCTCCATAAAGTGGTTCATGCCGATTGCCCAGAAGAAAGAGAGTCTTGGTGCAAACTGGTCTACATCCATTCCTGCTGCTATTCCGGTTCTGAGGTACTCAAGACCATCTGCAAGAGTGTATGCCATCTCAATATCGCAGGTTGCGCCTGCCTCCTGCATATGGTAGCCGGAGATTGATATAGAGTTGAATTTAGGCATGTTCTTGGCTGTGAATGAGAAGATGTCACCAATTATTCTCATTGAGAATTCAGGAGGATAGATATAGGTGTTACGAACCATAAACTCCTTAAGAATGTCATTCTGAATTGTTCCTGCCATCTCGTCAAGCTTTGCCCCCTGTTCCATCCCGGCTACAATGTAGAAGGCAAGAATAGGAAGAACAGCTCCGTTCATTGTCATTGAAACTGACATTTTGTTGAGAGGGATCTGGTCAAAGAGAACCTTCATATCTTCAACGCTGCAGATGCTCACACCGGCCTTTCCGACATCTCCCACAACCCTTGGGTGGTCTGCGTCGTATCCACGGTGTGTGGCAAGGTCAAAAGCGACTGAGAGCCCTTTTTGACCTGATGCAAGGTTTCTGCGATAGAATGCATTTGACTCCTCAGCAGTTGAGAAGCCGGCATACTGGCGGATAGTCCACGGATTCATAACATACATTGTACTGTATGGTCCGCGTAGGTAAGGAGGAATACCTGCAGCATAATTTAAATGCTCCAGCCCTTCAAGGTCTGCAGCAGAGTAAACATTTTTTACCCCTATCTGCTCCGGAGTCATCCACACGCTCTGCTCTCCCTTAGTCTGAGCAGTGCCTCCGGTATATTTTATATCTGAAAAATTTGGACGCATAATCAATTTTTTAAATCATTACTACTAAATACCCAGCTTAGCCTGATACTGTCTCAGGGTTTCAAGTACATTGCTCTTTACGCTTATGAAGTTCTCCACCCCTTTAGAGACAAGTTCATCTTTGCAAGATGGTTCACCTGCCACAACAAGGATAGCCCTGTTTCCAAGGAGGTTCATAATTTGAGGTACTGCCTCAGCATACTCCTCGTCAGAAGAGCAGGCAACAACTATGTCGGCATTTGCATCCACAGCAGCTTTTACTCCCTCTTCAACTGAAGCGAACCTGGTATTGTCAACAACTTCAAATCCTGCAACAGCAAAGAAATTGCTTGAGAATTGAGCTCTTGCCCTGCAGAATGCGAGGTTGCCAAATGTAAGCATAAAGGCCTTAGGAGTTTTTCCACTGGTCTCAGTAGCAAATCTGAGAGCTTCAAAAGCCTGTGCACCACGGTATTTTTCAAGTGGCTCGGCAATTGGATTCTGACTTACTGACTTATTTGCACCACGGGTAACAACATCGTGGGTAATATCTTTGTCTGCTCTCTCTGTAAAGTTTGGATATTGATTAGTTCCAACAAAAATCTCTCTTCTTGTGGCAATATTCAGATCTCTTTTGGCTGAAGTAGCTTTAATCTCGGACTGGATATAACCTGCCTTAAATGCCTCGGTGTATCCGCCCCTCTCCTCAACTGAACGGAAAAGTTTCCAGCTCTGCTCAGCAATAGAGTCTGTCAGATTCTCAATATAGTATGAACCTGCAGCAGGGTCAGCGATTTTATCAAAGTGAGACTCCTCTTTAAGGATAATCTGGAGGTTTCTGGCAATTCTGTTGCTGAATTCAGATGGCTCACGGTACTGATAGTCAAAAGGAAGAACTTCAAGTGAATCAACTCCTGCGAGTGATGCACTCATAGCCTCTGTAGTTGCCCTTAACATATTTACATATGAATCGTAAACTGTCTGGTTCCACTGGCTGGTTACTGCATGGACGAGAATCTTCTTGTTCTCGTCATTTTTAACTCCGTAAGAGTCTGTGATGGTTGCCCAAAGAAGTCTGGCTGCACGGAATTTTGCAATCTCCATAAAGTAGTTTGCCCCTACGGAGAGTGTGAACTTAATTTTTGAAGCGGCCTCGTCTGCGCTGAATCCAAGTTGAATAAGAGTATTCATATACTCACTACCCATAGCAAGAGCAAAGCCAAGTTCCTGAACAATTGTTGAACCTGCGTCGTTAAATGCGTAGCCCTCAACACCAATAACTTTGATTCCAGGGAATTCTGAGGTGAGCTCCATAATCTTGCGGTAGTTGTTCAAATAATTTGAACAGCAGAAGTTACCGGTAGTTGTAAGACTTCTGAGTGGATCAAAGTCAAAAGATGCTTTAATTTCGTTTGCTTTTACACCTCTGGCAAACGCTACAGCTATAAATGATTCAATAACAGAAGGAGTTTCGCATGAGCAACCCTCAAAGTTAACTTCTGTCTTTGCGAGGTCAATACCCTTTAGAAGTACCTCCATTTTATCTTTAGAAACTGATTTTGCACCATCTATGCAAAATCCTACTGACTCAACACCCTTTGCAAGACCATCAACAGCTTGTGCATTTGCTTTTTGAAAGCTTTCATGAGCACAGTAACCCTGACGAATCTTCCATTTGTTCTCGCCTACTGTTCCTCTTACAAAAGGGAACTCTCCGGGTGCGGACTCGAGATGTCTAAGCTTTTCAAGATCTTCTGCCCTGTAATAAGGACGGACAGAGAACCCCTCCATGGTCTTCCATACAAGCTTTTTCTCGTAGTCGGCTCCTTTTAGATCCTTGGTAATCACCTCTTCCCACTTTTCTGTGGAAACTGGTGAAAACTCATCAAATAATTTTTCTGCCATATCTGTTTATTTAATTATTGAAAGTTGCCAAAAATAATTCCGCAAAGGTATAAATTCTTTTACTTCCTTTAAACCTTTTTCTTCCATATTAGTCCTAATAACAGAGAAACATTAAAAAAAACAAGAAAGATGAAAAAAATTGCTACAGTATTGGTAATGACGGCTATAGCCCTTACCTTAAGCGCGCAAGGGCAAAATATGGCAGTCAAAAGACAGGCAGAGGGATATATGAGAGCAAATCCAAGGGCACTTAACACCCAGATGCTTTCAAACCTTACCACAGAACAACAGCAGAAGATTGAGAGCCTCAGATTGAAGCACCAGAAGGAGTCATTGCTGCTTGCAAATGAAATAAGGGAGAAGAGAGCTCAGCTTAGAACTCTTGAGCAGGTTGATAAACCAAACATGAAGGCCATTAATTCCAAAATTGATGAGATTTCTGATTTGCAAAACAAAAAGATGAAGTTAAATGCTGAGCACAAAAGCAAAGTAAGAGAGCAGCTTACAGATGAGCAGAGAGTTCAGTTTGATATGCGAAGCGGTAGAACAATTGAAATTCATCGTCAGTTCCGTAATCAGTAAAAAAAAGTTTTAGTTTGTTTGAAAAGAGATGGAGAGTGGCTATTTGCCTCTCTCCATTTTGTTTGCCCTCTCGCTGTAATCATTAATCTCTGCAGGCTCTGTTTCAGGTGCATCAATTTTTATGGCTTTTGGAGCGTTTTCAGCTGAGATGTTTTTGGATTTCCCTCCTCTTGACTTCAGAACAGCCTTTCTAAGCTCAAAGTTTTCACCCAGATATTTCTTCCTAACCTCAGGATTATTAGCAAGTACCTCAGCAGTACCGCTTTCAAGGATGTTCCCCTCGTAAAGAAGATATGCTCTGTCTGTAATTGCAAGGGTTTCATGAACATTATGGTCTGTTATGATTATCCCTATATTTTTTGTTTTGAGATTTGCAATGATATGCTGGATATCCTCAACTGCTATAGGGTCAACTCCTGCAAAAGGCTCGTCAAGAAGAATGAATTTAGGATCAATTGCAAGTGCTCTCGCAATTTCACAACGCCTTCGCTCTCCGCCGGAGAGTTGTATCCCGTAGCTTTTTCTAACCTGATGAAGGCTGAACTCATCCAGCAGAACCTCCAGTCTCTCCATCCTCTCCTTTTTTGGGATATCGTGAAGCTCCATAACCGACAGTATATTATCCTCCACGCTTAGTTTTCTGAATACCGATGCCTCCTGGGCCAGGTAGCCGAGCCCCTTCTGAGCCCTCTTAAACATAGGCAGTCCGGTAATCTCCTCGTTGTCCAGGTATATTCGGCCCTCATTAGGTTTAATCAGGCCTGTTATCATATAGAATGTGGTTGTTTTTCCGGCACCATTTGGTCCCAAAAGCCCCACAATCTCACCTTGCTCTACCTCTATTGAAACCCCTTTAACAACAGTCCGGGCTCCATATTTTTTGACCAGTTGGGTGCAATGCAGTCTCATATATCTCTACTTAATCTCAAGTTTAAGATCCTTTTGAAGTTCTTTAAGTTCCGGATGTCTCTCAATCAGGAATTTTGCCTTCTCCTCAGGCATATATAATTTATTTTCTGTACTTGATTCCTGAGGGGTAACCTCTATGGCAAGACCCACATTTTTATTGTTCAGATTCTCTTTAAGAAACGCCTCAAGCCTCAGTTTGCAATTCTTTTCTATCCATTCTCGCTGGAGATCATTGCTCACATTGAAAATAATTGTGTTTGGGTTGTCAGATATTATAGGTTTTGTATCCGATATTGCGTTCGCCAGTCTCTGCAAACTCTTTTCAGATTCAGCCATTGCAAGCCAGGCCGACTCAAGTTTCACCTGATCAAATTCGTCTTCACCAATCTCTTTTGGTTTTGCTCTCTCTGTCTTTGCCGACTCTTCTCCCACCTTTCTGATTAGCCCTTTAAGTGACCGGGTTGTCGGGTAATCTGGTTCCTTCTTGACCTCTGTTTTTACCGGTGCCGGTTCAGCTATCTGTGGTTTTTCAGCTATCTGTGGTTTTTCATCCGATGCAGATATTACCGTAGCCGTTACAGCTGGTGCTGTTACAGCTGATATTGGTATAGCCGCTGCCGGCTGGGGTGCAGGCGCATTTATGCGAGCAAGCTTAACTAGTGCAAATTCAATGTGAAGGCGCTGATTACCGCTGGCCTTATAAGATGATTCGCACTGTGTAGTGATATTTAGTGCATTGAAAAGAAACTCTACAGAGCATCCGGTGGCCTGTTTCCTGTATTTTTCAGCAACAGACGGGGCCAGCTCCAGTAATTTTGCACTTGCAGGATCTTTGCATATTAGCAGATCTCTGAAGTGAGTACTCAGTCCGCCAATAAAATGGAGGGCATTAAATCCTTTAGACAAGATCTCATCAAATATCATAAGCGTAGTGGCATGCTCTCCCTTAATGAAGAGATCTGTAAGTCTTAAATAGTATTCGTAATCCAGAATGTTAAGATTGGCAATAACCTGATCATATGTGACCCTCTCTCCGCAAAAAGCGACAGACTGATCAAAGAGAGTAAGTGCATCTCTCATTGCCCCGTCAGCTTTCTTTGCTATAACATGCATAGCCTCCTCTTCAATCTCTACTTCCTCTTTTGTCGCAATACCTCTGATATTCCTGACAATATCCTCAACTGAAATTCTGTTAAAATCGTATGTCTGGCATCTTGAAAGAATTGTTGGTATGATTTTATGCTTCTCTGTTGTGGCCAGAATAAAAATTGCGTGAGCAGGAGGTTCTTCCAGAGTCTTCAAAAAGGCATTGAAAGCTTGCTGGGAAAGCATATGAACCTCATCAATAATATATACACTGTATTTCCCAATCTGAGGGGGAATCCTTACCTTTTCATTCAGAGCACGGATGTCATCTACAGAGTTGTTTGAAGCGGCATCCAGCTCGTGTATGGAGAAAGATCTGTTTTCGTCAAAAGCTTTGCACGATTCACACTCTCCGCAAGGATCCATTTCCTGAGAGGGAGAGAGGCAGTTAATTGTCTTTGCGAATATTCTGGCACTGGTAGTCTTACCAACCCCTCGCGGTCCGCAGAATAGATATGCGTGAGCCAGCTGGTTTCTGAGAATAGAATTCTTGAGTGTCTTTGCAATATTCTCCTGTCCTATAAGCGTCTCAAAGCTTCCCGGTCTGTACTTTCTTGCCGATACTATAAATCTTTCCATACTCCACAAAAGTAAGAATTTTTATCTAATTTTGCATTTATGAGAATAATACGAATATTACAATTGACGCTGATTTTACCTATTCTCTTTTCATTCGCTTCCAGAGCAAATGGTCAGGAGATTTTCGGGAAGGCAAAATATAACTACAGGAGCTTTGCTGACAAGAAGACTTTGGTTGTAGTCAATCAACAAGACTTTACAGACCTCTCTCTGGCTGATGCAGTGAAGAGCGGATGGAAGTTGTCTCTTTATGAACTCTGCAATCAGGAGAGATTCTCTAAACTGATGACAGACACAAATTACTTTTTTCTTCTCAGGGTTGAGGGAAAAATGAAACGAGAGGGAGAGGCCTCTCTGGAGTATCTGACTCTTGTTAAGGGTGGTCCATCTGCAAAAAAAGGGATAGACAAAATGTATGAGATAGTCTCAATGCCTCTTCAGCCTATTGATGATGAGTCAGGAAAAGCATTTGTATTTATGCCTGTTCTGATAAATATAATGCAGGATCATATAATAAATGTGGGAGAGAGTATTTTGAGGGCTTATGTTGGAAACTCATTTTACAGTAACAGAATAGACAATATTGGAGATAGAGTCCTGCTAATTGACAAGGGAGATATTGGATGGAATTATTCTGACCAGGAGATGAAAGATCTTTTTGGGGATAACATTGTTATTGGAGATGCATCACAAATTGCCCGGGCAGTAAAAGATGCAGAAGAGAAGAGAGTTGTGAGTTATACCGTATCACCCGCTGGAGCCAAGAGCAGAGGATTTTCTTATAAAATGCTTATAGATGTTGAAACACACGAGCTTCTGTTCTTCAGAAGACACAGAATATCTCAGAAATCACCGGCCGGTTTTACAGAGGAGGATTTGAAAAGAATCTCCAACCCTTACAGAACAAAATAATGACTACATATACATCTCAGTTTCCAAACGGTCTAAGGTTCGGTTTCAAACAGGCTCTCTCTCCTGTCGCTTATTGCGCTCTGACAATTAACGCAGGTACAAGAGATGAGAACATCTCCCAGGGGGGCATTGCACATCTGATAGAGCATATGCTCTTTAAAGGAACCACAAAACGGAGCGCCAGATGTATTAATAATTTTCTGGAAAAGCTGGGAGGTGAGCTAAATGCTTATACCACCAAAGAGGAGACAGTAATTCATGCGACTGTTTTAAAAGAGGATCTTCCCAAGGCAATAGAGCTTCTTCATGATCTTGTGTTTCATTCAATATTTCCTGACGCTGAACTTGCAAAGGAGAAAGAGGTAGTGCTTGAAGAGATAAAATCATATAAAGACACACCCTCAGAGCAGATTTTTGATGATTTTGAAGAGCTTCTCTTTGGTACTCATCCACTTGCAGGCAATATTTTAGGAACACCCAAGACAGTAAGGAAAATCTCCCGTGATGACCTGATTAATTTTATAAAGTTGCATTACCGGTGTGAAAACATGTCCCTTTCAATTGTCGCGGATTCTAAGGCGGAGAGGTGCGAAGCTATTGCAAAAAAATATTTTGGAAATGATGAGTCTTATGATCCTCCCGGTCTTGTCCCTTTGAGAACTCAGCAGATACCTCCCGGTAATTCGGGTGGTATTCATATTGTGTCAAAGAAAAGTTATCAGGCCCATTGTGTCCTGGGTGGAAAGGCTTACTCCCTCTATCATAAAAACAGACTTCCGCTTGCCCTTCTGGTTAATGTACTTGGAGGCCCGGCGCTTAACTCCAGACTCAATCTGATATTAAGAGAGAAACACGCTTTAGTTTATACAGTTGATGCATCTTATACCCCTTTTTCGGATACAGGATTATTTACTGTCTATTTTGGAACAGATAAGGCAAATCTTGAAAAATCTCTGGCACTGATAACAAAAGAGCTAAATAGTATTAAAGAGAGAGGTCTTTCTCAGTTACAGCTGAAGGCTGCCAAAAAACAGCTTGCCGGTCAGCTCGCTATCTCAACAGACAATGCCGAGTCACAGTGTCTTAATATTGGCAAATCTCTTCTTGTGTTCAAAAAAGTTGAGCCAATGGAGGAGGTTATGAAAAAGATAAATGCAATCACCTCTGCTCAGATAAAGGAGGTCGCTTGTGAGGTTTTTACTGATGATAATCTCATAACATTAATATATAAATAGTTATGGCAACCTTGGAGAGATATCTTGAGACAAGTGAATCGGGCCTTCATCCCGCACTTGTATGGCTTGACAGAGAGACTCATCTGAGGACAACCCACTCAAGAATGCTTTGCGGTCCTCAGATTGGCCGCTATCTTACAACTTTCTGTGAGCTTTTTAAACCTCAAAATGTACTGGAGCTGGGAACATTTACCGGCTATTCGGCAATTTGCCTTGCATTGGGCCTTCCTGAAGGAGGTCATCTGGATGCAGTTGAGATTAATGATGAACTGGAAGGATTAATTAAGGAGGGATTTAGAAGGGCAGGGGTTGAGGATAAAATTTCTCTCCTGATTGGAGATGCAAAGAGTGTCGTTCCGGTACTTAGTAAAGTGTATGATCTGGTTTACATTGATGCAAACAAAAGGGAGTATCCTGAATATTATGAACTGGTTATGGGGCTTCTGCGCCCCGGCGGGTATATAATTGCAGATAATGTTTTGTGGGACGGGAAGGTTTATATGGATAATCCTCCTTCAGACAAACAGACCCGCGGGATTATGGAGTTCAACAGAATTGTAAAAGATGATCCCCGGGTGGAGAACTATATTCTTCCACTCAGGGATGGTCTCAATATCATTAAAAAATTATGATTAAAGGAAGTATCTATTGATACTCAATCTCCATTTTGTACCTCCACCTTCCAAAGTAAAGATTCTCTCCTCTCCACTCAACCTCACCCCTCTGAAAATCTACAGTTTCGCTTCTTGGGTGAATCTTCGCCGGGAAAAACGGAGCCGATATTCCCTCATTTACTATCATTCTGTATGCATCCAGACCTCGTGTGAAGAACCAGTGTGACTCATCATCAGGAGCACCAAAAACTCTTCCGAATGATTGATCAACAGGTACCCAGCCTATGCCTTCATAGTACACCTCTGCCCAGTCATGAAGGTTTTTGTTGCCGGGGTGCATCATCCATCCGCTCTCCCATTTTGCCGGAACACCTGCGCACCTTGCCATTGTTATAAAGAGCAGGGATACCTGGCCGCAGTCTCCATGTCTGTTTGCCAGTACATATTCGGGGATATTTTCAATTGTTGAGTACTCCCTTGCACTCGCCCACGGGAAGTTTTTGTTTATCCATGTAAAGATTGCTCTAACCTTTTTGTAAGGATTAGTTTCGTCTCCCACTGCCTCTTTAGCGGCAGCCCTTATGTTTTCACTGAATTTTATATGATCTCCGCTCTCTGAAGTATACTCTTTATAAATTGAAGACTCCTTATCGTAATCTTTAAGAAGGTCAGGATTAAAAGGGAAGTATTGATTGTAAGAGGAGTAGGAGAGTTCATATCCAAAAACAGCAGGCTCTCCTGCCTTTGCAACTCCCTCCATGTATATGCTTTTGTGAATATTGCTGTCAGAGGCAATTATAAAATCAGGCTGCGAGGTTGAGATTAGTTTTATCTCTTTGTGCACAGGAACATCTGTTCTTGGATATGGCATCCAGACTCTTATGGTCTCGCCGGCAGGTACCTCATCGGCCTTAACGGTAAGCGTATATCGGATTCTCATCCTTACCGGAGTGGACAGGGTAGTGATGGCTTTAGGGATATACCAGGCGAGCAGGCGGTCCAGTGAGTCACTCTGCCTTCCATTCGCCCCTTCATAGAACTTTGCAGCAATGGAGTCAATTCTGAAAAGATTTCGGCCTGCCGAATGGAAATATCTCTTCTCTCCATCGATTACCATATTTTCGATAGCATTGCTCTTCTCCCACTTTTCAATCTCTTCCGGGCTAAGATTGGGATGGTACTTTTTAATATAGTTGAATAATGCAGTATCTTTTTGTGAAAAATCTCTCTCAATCCTCTCCATCCGCTCTATTTTGAAATTCATCTCCCAGCGCTCTGCCGGGGTGAGTGAGTCGTTTGTAAGGGCAAGTCTGATCATCTTTTTTGCTTCAGAAAAATAGCCCTTTTCAATGGTCTGTTCAATCTGCTCAACAGTTGGGAGCATATCAGATACAGAATCTCCGCAAGCATTAAGCAGTGCGGAGATTATGATTATGGAGAGAAATCTCTTCATTATGTGTTTATTGATTATTATTTACATCTTTCATGGTAAGAGCGGTCCCTGGTGTCTACCTTTATTCTCTCTCCCTGATTGATAAAGAGAGGAACCATAATCTCTGCCCCTGTCTCAAGTGTAGCAGCCTTCATTGCATTTGTTGAAGCGGTATCACCCTTAACTGCCGGCTCTGTGTAGGTAACCTCCATCTCAACAAATTGAGGGAGTTCGCAGGTAAGCGCTCTCTCCTCGTCTGCATGGAACATCATCTCAACATTCTGACCCTCCTTCATAAGGTCGGCATTCTCAATCATCTCCTCACCCAGGGATATCTGCTCAAATGTTTCGTTGTGCATAAAGTTATAGCCCATATCATCCTTATAGAGAAACTGATAAGGTCTTCTTTCGATACTTATGATATCAATTTTTTCTCCTGCGTTATATGTATTTTCCAGAATTCTTCCACTCTCCAAATTTCTTACCTTTACCTTTACAAATGCTCCCCCTTTACCTGGTTTAACATGCTGAAACCACACTATAGTGCAAGGCTTGCCGTTGAAGTCAATACATAGTCCGTTTTTAAAATCTGCTGTTGTTGCCATATATAAGTTTTGAAATTTGATGCAAAGATAGAATAAATGGAGAATTATTTTTGCAAAAATGAAAATAAGCATTACTTTTGCACTCCCAAACCCAATGGTGCCATAGCTCAGTTGGTAGAGCAAAGGACTGAAAATCCTTGTGTCCCCGGTTCGATTCCTGGTGGCACCACTGAAAGAAATTTCAAAACAACGCAAACTGCTGAACTTTATTAAAGTTCAGCAGTTTGCGTTTGGAGCCAATTTAAATTGGCGAGAGGGGGGCATTTTTCGGGGATTCCCATTAAAGTATCACATTAGACACAAAACACTGCATACAGTGGTACAGATTTAATATCGTTTTCAAAGCCGAAATTCTTCTTTGAAATTCTAATCGCATATTTAGATTTGTATTTCTCGGAAAAAACACCCAAACTTTTTGAACGATTGCGCCTGCCTTTTTTAACTTCAACAGGGACTACCTTTCCGTCAATTTGAAGCACGAAATCAACCTCGGCCTTTCCGTCACTCTGCCAATAAAACAGATTATATCCTTTTGACATCAATGCCTGTGCCACATAATTCTCGGTCATTGACCCCAAATAGGTGTTATCTTCATCGACGGTAGATAATATCGTCTGCAATGGCATATCTGAGCGCAAAGTAAGCATCCCTATGTCACCCATGTAAAGCTTGAAATTCGACAGATCTACATAGGCATTTATAGGTATTAGTCCATGCTCAAGCTTCTGACATTTAAGTGCAATTCCGGCAAAAGTAAGCCATTCTATTGCCTCGCCGAAGATAGTGGCAGTACCTCCGCGCTGAACGACCTTGTACTGGAATTTCGTATTTTCTTTAGCTAACTGCGCCGGAATCGAGTTGTAGCAAGCCCTGACCTTGATGCTTGTTGTAGGATCGGCATACTTAGCCATATCGGCAATATACTGATTGAGTATGTTATTCTGTATCTGTTGTGCCTTGATGAAGCTATTCGTTTCTGCGAAACTTGCAACTGCCGCAGGCATACCGCCTACTATAAAATAGTGTTGATATTGCTCCAGAGCCAGCTGGTGCAGAGCATCCGGCATAGCTTCTGTCGTAGAATAATGTACCTTTATTTCGTCTGCAAGCTTCTCTTTGCCCATTGCCCAAAGAAACTCCTCGAAATCAAACGGATACATGGTCATTTCATCAACCTTCCCCACAGGGTACGAGTACTTATGACGATTGACAGCCACGCCCAAAAGCGAACCTGCCGCAACGACATGATATTCCGGAGTCTGCTCGCAGAAATATTTTAAAGCTGTCAAAGCTCTTTCGCTAGCCTGAATCTCATCGAAAAAGATTAGAGTTTTTCCGGCGATTATTTCCTGACCTTTTGCCGCCTCGGCAAATTGAATAATCTTTTGAGGGGACAATTCTGTTTCAAAATATTTATTCAACGCACTCTCAATCTCCAAATTAAGGTAAACGACATTCTCAAATTGTTCTTTCCCGAACTGTTCCAAGATGTAAGTTTTACCCACCTGACGAGCGCCATTTACAATCAGCGGCATTCGATTTATGCTATTTTTCCACTTAACGAGAGAGGCGCTAATTTTACGTTTCATCGTATTTAATATTTATGCAAACATACAAATACGTTCCGAAAAATCAAAAATATCTGATTAAATTAACCCAATCAGAATAGGTGAGTTGAACTCAGAGAGTTATTGTCTTGCTTTTTCCCAGTACATGCTGACCATATCTGTACTGATAGAGACCAATGTGAAGCTTTTTCTTCTCTGATTTGACAGGAGATATTATAACAAAATCCATCTTAAGCGCATCTTGATCTATGGCTGCATTCTTATCCCGGGTCTTTTGATCTTCCCAAGTACCTGAATTGATATAAAGACACTCCTCACCCTTGCGATTAGTATGGGTATTAATCTTTGGGAGATGGGTGTGACCAAAAATTACTACTCTTACATTAGACTCAGAATTTTTGAAGTATTGTCTCTCAGCCTGGAGGTCTATGAATTCTGTATTAAGACTACCTACAATAGCACTATCAATATTATTCATTTTGGGAACATTGTTATACCTCTCACGAGCATCCCAGTTATCCTGAGTAAATAGCCCATTATATAAATTCATCTGTATTGATCCATCTGTTTCACTGTTTCTTGGCATAATGTCATTTATAGAGTAAGTTTTTGTGAACCCCCCTACATTTGTTTTGATAATTGGCTCGCTAAAGCTCTCCTTTACATAAATGACATTCTCAATTACATTTTTCCACATTTGATAGTATATATATTTGCTCTTTTGCTCAGCACTCCCCGGATGATTGAGTTTTACATCCGGTACTTTTGTAGCGGCCTCCTTAGTTGTTGGATTGGTAAATGAGTTAGCTGCGATTCTTGCAAAGAAGTAACCGGGAGGGAGGATTGCTCCGGGGGCTTCGCTCTCATTTGCACCAGGTGCAATAGCACAGAAGAAGTCATATCTGTGACCATGTTCAATGGCAATTTGAGGATAATCCTCAGGATAATATGTGCCAACTCCGTATTTGTCTCCTCCGTCACGCGCCTGGTTTACTCCGGGCATTCCAATATTGACATTTTCCGGAAGGAATCCCATATCATGGTTCCCCGGTATATATGTCAATTTTATCTTTCCATCTTTGATAATTCCATTAAAAGCATCAAATACCCCCTGATTTGCCGTTACAGTTTTTCTTATAAAGTCTGCCTGAGAACCACCTCCATATGTATCTGTACGAGTAGGGATATACCAGTCATCAAACATATCTCCACCAATAACCAGCTCTTTTACAGTAGCGGATGAGCGAACATCATTTAGAAATTCCTCAAGTCGTGCAAGATGTTTCACATTTTCAGAGTAAGCCAGGTCATTACCAAGATGCAGGTCGCTTATTACTACAATTTTATCTCTTGCGTTATTACTGCTCTCAAAAAGGATGTCAAATGGATTCAGGACAACCGGGTCTGTTTTTGTGCAATTTGCAAAAAACAGGATGAGTACAATCAAAATAAGTGGAAGATTGATGTTTCGCATTTTCAGAGTAATTATAAGTTTATTTGTTTTTTATTATGCAAATCTAACGAAATGCACACCTGTGCTTGTTCCGTATTTACAAAACACATGTTTCATTTATACAATTATGGCATTAATTGTTGTAAATTTGCTTAACCTGAACATTATTTATAGCATAAATGGAGTATTTATATATAGCTACAGTTTTCGCCGGTTCTCTTGTCTGTTTTTTAGCCTCTCTTTTACTCTTTGTTCGGCGCAAGGCCGGAGGACGGTCACGGATAATACTTGCTGTAATTGTATTCTTTTCTGTAATCAACTATATAACCAGATTCATTGATTTATGCAGAGGAGAGGTGCCGGAATTTATTGTTTCAGCTGATATGCTGCTGCTGGCAAATTTTATGGTAATCTCATATATTATGTATCCTGTTGAGGTAATCTCTCCCGGATGGATGAATCTTCGCAGGATAATAGGATTGTACTCAATTTGGCTGTTTTTTGTATTTGTATATGTTATCACCCTTGTGGCAGGAGTAAATTACACTCAATACGCCTCTGTATTGGATATGTTTCAAGATGCCGGAAAGTTTGATGTGTGGTTTAGGTTGATAATGACGGCTTTAATTATTGCTCCCCTCTTTTTTGTCTTTTTTATACATCGTTCAACCAGATACAATAATAGTGACCTTGCCTGGCTTAAGAGGTACTCATCTGTATTGTTTATTAATATTGTTGCTTATCTGAGTGTCCTTTTCTTTAATCATCAGATACTACATATTGTCTATTACTACCTTAGTGTAGGCTGCAGTCTCTATATTGTATATATGGAACTGTTTGACCGGTTAATTAGCAGCTCTTTAACAGAGATCAGCACTAAAGAAAAATCTTTAAAACCACAGCATGTTCAGGAGATAAAGAATAGTGCCCTTACAGATAAGCTTGATTCATATATGAAGAAAAACAATGCGTGGAGAGATCCTAATCTGACTTTAAACATGCTGGCTTCTGAACTATGCACTAACAGAACCACCCTTGCATCTGTTATGCGTCAGAGTGGAATTGAAAACTATACAAATTATATTAACAGGCTCCGTATTGAAGATTTCCGGAATCAGATAGAATCCGGAAATTTTCAGAATTATCAGGAGGCTTTCTTCTATGTTGGATTTCGCTCTCGCAGCACTGCGTTAAGAAATTTCAGGCAGTTTACCGGAATGACTCCGTCAGAGTTTTATAATACTTAAGGTGTAGTTGTTCCGGCAGGAGAGCCTCCAATTTTGTCATCTGTTGCAGACTTTCTTGCCTTTTTTACATTTACGTTAAACTTGCCGAATCTCCAGTAGAGACTGAAGTTTGCAGATCTTCTTACATATCGGTTTTCAGAGTTCATACTGTATGTGATGTCTTTTGACTCACTCTTATATACTTTTGTCTTTGAAAAAGGCTCTGATACATACAGAGAAAATGTCAGTTTGTCATTGAAAAAGCGCTGGCTTAATCCAAAAGAGCTTGTATAGTTTACCGGATTTCTGCTTTGGAGTGATACATCGCCCCCATAGACAAAGCCGTTAAGGTTTACACTCCCTTTTTTCCATAGTGATGCAGAGAGTCCCGCACCTCCATAGTAACTTAGTCCATCGTTTGAAAGGTTGAACTCAGGTGATGAGATTGATGTATATGCTACAGCCCCGTTTAGGTAAAGATTAAATTTTTCTCCGGATCTGTATGAGTAATTGAAGCTGAATCTGTAATTATTATTAATACCTATATTTTTATAGGTTGATTCGCTAATTCCATCTGTTCCCACTCTTCTTATCTGTTCAATGTTATTAGATGTAAAATTACCGTTAAGAGTAACTGCCAGATTCCAGCTCTGAGCAGATTTCCTGTAGCCGAAAGTAAATGAATTTCTTCTGACAGTCTCTAAATCCGGATTCCCGTAATATATGTTCATAGGATCGTTATCGTTCACATAAGGGTTTAGGTACCATATGCCAGGTCTGTTTAGCCTTTGCGTAAATGAAGCCGATATAGAATTCCCCTTTTTTAGCATATAAGAGAAATTAATGTACGGAACCACATCAAATTGCTTGTTGGTAAAGGTTAAGTTGCCTTCTGAGCTTTTAGAGATTCCATCATTAATTGTATATTCCATCCGGAATCCCCCTTTTAAAGTCAGGGATTTGTGTTTGAAAGCATAACCACCATACATACTCCCGATGTGCTGGTCATAGTCAAGGTCATTAACCTTTTCAGGGGCATCTGTCCATTTCCCTGTTTCAGGATTTAATATCTCTACATCAGTCTCTGAGAAGTTCTGTCTTAAAATATATTTTATTCCGGTTTCAATATTGTGCGTCTTGTTAAAAGGGTTATAAAAATCTGCCTGCAAAGTGTGTTCAAGCCCCATTGCATTATTTACCGATTTTTGCGAGTATTGACTAAAATTCAGCTCAGGATCGATGTTATTTGTATAGTCTGATTCAGTTGGACTCGCATCAATGCTATAGCTGAAAGTCAGATTTTTATCAGGCTTGTTAAATGTTTTCTGATAGGAAACTGACCCTGACCCTGATCCATATACAAATTTTGAAAGACTTGTTGTAGAGTATTTCCTGGAGAGAATTTTATCTGAATCTAATGATTCAAAAGAACTTGTTCCCCTGTTTAAGGAGTTTCCTAGATATCCCCATCCTGACAAAGTGATAAGATTGAGAGAGTCAATTTCATAACTAGCCTCGATTCCTAAATTGTAGAAGATGTTTTCAGAATTTGAGGTACCCTCCGTTCTTGAATGTCTGAAATCCTCACTAAGGAAATTTTCTGAAGTTGTTAAATAAGATGATCCCTTTGAAATACTCTTACCGGCGTAAAGATTTGTGCTTAAAGAGAATTTACCAACCTGAGCAGAGATATATCCACCTCCGTTGTATCCACCGAGAGAGTTTGCTCCAAGATTCAAACTACCATTGTAACCCTGAGTCGTTTTTTTATTGGTAATAATATTTATTATCCCTCCAATTCCTTCTGCATCATATTTGGCAGGAGGATTTGTAATAACTTCAATTGATTTAATAGAACTTGCAGGCATCGCTTTTATTGCATCCTTAAAATTCTTAACAAGAAGGCCAGAGGATCTCCCGTTGACTAATACCTTAAAATTTGTTTCACCATTGAGTCTTACAACATCTTCTCCGTCAACACTAAGCATCGGCACTTTTCTAAGTATATCCACAAGGGGACTTGATGCCGACTGTGGGTCGGATTCCAGATTGTATGTAAGTTTGTCCGGTTCATTTTTTATTAGTGGTTTTACTGCTGTTACAGTTACCTCTTTTAACTCCATACCCTCTGTGAGAACTAATTTTCCCACATCCATCCTCTTTTCCCCATCTTTTATTGTTATAAGATCTTTTGAGTTTGAGTAACCAATCATAGAGGCCGATATGTAGTATTGTCCCGATCCCGGAGCCTCTAGGGTAAATTTACCATCCACACCTCCCGCTACCGCTTTTATTAGCTTAAGAGAGTCGGTAAACAAAGCTACAGTAGGATACTCAATACAATTACCTGTTGAAGAGTCTAAGACTACACCGGTTAATATAGTCTTTGGTGTCTCTGATTTTTGTGCAATTGCACTTCCTAAAGGGCATAACAATGCCATACAGATGAACAGTAAAGTCCTCATATTTGATTAATTTTAAAAAGTAGAAAAAGAATGGATCTGGTGCAGGTAGGTTGTAAATGGAACTGAAGTGAGGCGCTACAATAATAGTGCCTAAATAACAGCTTAATTAACACTTGAAGATTAAATGTTTACTAGCAACTAATTATTAACCTGATAATCTGATTATTATTTTGCAGCCTGAGAAGAGGATGTTTGCTTGTCACCGCTTAACCTATCATCATTCACATTCCTCCTGGCCTTTTTAACAACGGCCTGAAACTTCCCGAATCTCCATACAATACTGAGCGTGGCAGCTCTTTGATATGTAATACTTCTTGCGTGCATTCTGTATGTGATATCTTCCGAATCAAATTTGTATGTTTTTGTCTTGCTGAATGGCTCTGATAGATTTAAGGCAATCGTAAGTTTGTCGTTAAGAAACTTCTGACTAAAACCAAACGAGGTTGAGGAGTTTACCGGATATCTGGACTGGAGTGTTATATTACTTCTGAATAAAAATGCATTTGCGTTAAATGACCCACCTTTCCATAAAGTGAGATTGACTCCACCACCACCGGTATAGCCGAATCCGCTATTGCTGAGATTTAGTTCACCGGAAGAAATTACCGAGTATACAACAGAACCATTTAGAAAAATATTGAGTTTGCTACCTGCTCTGTATGAATAATTGAGATTAAGTGTGTAGTTCCTGTTTCTCCCTATGTTTTCGTATGTAGAGATGCTAACACCATTTTCGTTTACTCTTCTGATATTTTCAATATTGTTTCTTGTAAAATCCGCACCAAGTGTAACCCCAAGATTCCACTTAAGAGAGGCTTTCATATAACTTATACTAAGAGCATCTCTCTTTACACTTTTCAGATCCGGATTCCCGTAAGAGATACTCATTGGGTTTGAGTCATTGATATAGGGGTTCAGATAGTTAATGCCGGGTCTGTTTACTCTTTGAGTATATGAAAAAGAAAAAATATGACCTCCATTCTCCATATATGAAATATTGAGATAGGGAACAACATCAAACTGCTTGTTTGTAAAATATGTATTTCCGCTTGTACTCTTAGATATCCCATCATTTAGAGTGTATTCTGCCCTGAATCCGCCCTTTAGGGTAAGCTTCTTAAATTTATATGTATACCCTCCATAAAGACTTCCTATGTGTTGGTCATAATCAAGATCATTTACTCTGGTGTAATCATCTCTCCAGCTATTTGAAGATTCATCATATATTCTAATCTTAGTGTCAGAGAAATTCTGTCTAAGTGTATATTTTACACCTGTCTCAATAAAATGGGCTTTAGTTATTGGATTGTAATAGTCTGCCTGGAAGGCGTGCTCTATTCCATATGCATTGTTAAAAGAGTTCTGCTCATATCCTTCATAATCCAGAATTGGATTGATAATACTTTCAACTTTAGTGTTCATTGGACTCCAGTCTGCACTGTAACTAATTGTCAAAGACTTTTCAGGTTTTTTGAAGTTCTTTTGCCAGGATATGACCCCTGAGCCGGTTCCAAACTGATTATCTGTATTGGTTATATTATCATATTTTCTGGTTAAGAGCCCCGCTGAATTAAATGCTGAAAAGAGAGAACTTCCGGTATTTATTGCATTTCCAAGGTATCCCCATCCGGTTAAAGTTATAAGATTAAGCGAATCAATTTCATAGCTCGCATCCATAGAGAGATATGACACTCTGTTTTTAAGATCAGAGGTCCCGGCAGTTAAAGATTTTCTGAACTCCTCACTGAGAAAATTCTCAGAATCCATATATGAGCCATTACGCTTCATCACAATATTACCATGGAAGAGGTTTGTACTTATTGCGAATTTTCCTGTCTGTGCCGAAATATATCCGCCTCCGGTGTATCCGCCTCTTGTGTTTACCGATGCGCTTACGCTCCCGTTATAACCATTGTTGCTTCGCCTGTTTGTGATGATATTAATAATACCGGTAATCCCCTCGGCATCATACCTTACAGGGGGATTTGTGATAACCTCTACTGATTTTATTGCACTTGCAGGAAGTGCCTGAATTGCCTCTTTGAAATTTTTTGCAAGTACCCCTGTCGAGCGCCCGTTGACCTGAACTTTAAAACTCTTCTCTCCATTAAGTCTAACCTCATTCTCCCCATCGATGCTGAGCATCGGTACCTTCCTGAGAATTTCGGCTGCTGTACTTGAGGCTGTCTGAGGATCAGAGTCAAAGTTATATGTAATTTTGTCAGCCTCAGCCTTGATAAGCGGCCTCACCGCTGTAACTGTTACCTCTCCAAGCTCAAGCCCCTCAGTTAACAGGAACTCCCCGGCGTCAAATCTTCTCTCGCTTCCATCAGCAGCGATAAACTTTTTGGTTGTTGAATAACCAAGCATTGACGCAATTATTGAGTATCTCCCTGGAACAATATCACTGAACAGGAATCTCCCGTCAGCACCACCAGCAACTGCTGAAACAATTTTCATTGAATCAGAGATAAGAACAACAGTAGGGTATTCAAGTGATTTGTTTGATAAAGAGTCTTTTACATATCCACTTATGGATATTGTCTGATTAATTTTATTTTGAGAAAAAGCCTGTGTCCGGATTATTACAATAAAGAACAAAGCAAGCAGTATTCTTACCCTTGTCATATAATAACAGAAGTTTTGTGTTTAGCTAAAAAGCAAATCTAACCACAATATCCTCTCATTGTACACTTTGGCCTGAAAAATGTATATTTTTTGGGAATAAATAACTAATTTCAGAATCGATTGTTATACTTTAATAAATTTTAATTATACAAAAAAATGAATAAATTATTTACATTTTTAATTTCCGCATTACTACTGCTTGTATCATCCGGAGTTACTGCTCAGGATAAAAAAGCAGCACCGCAGCAGGATTTTTACAAACTTAGCTTCAATACAATAACCGGAGAGAAGTTTGATTTTTCAAGATTAAAGGGGAAGAAGGTACTCATAGTTAATACAGCTTCTAAATGTGGATATACACCACAATTTAAAGAGCTGGAGGAGCTGCATAAAAAATATGGAAATAATCTTGTGATCCTCGGATTTCCATCAAACGATTTTATGAATCAGGATCCGGGGTCAAATGAAGAAATTCTTGCATTTTGCGAAGAGAACTACGGAGTCACTTTTACAATGATGGACAAATCCTCTGTAAAAGGAGATAAGAAAAACATCGTTTATAAGTGGCTGACTGAGAAATCCGGTAACGGATGGAATGATAAGGAGCCTGGCTGGAACTTCAATAAATATTTGGTTGACGAAAACGGAGCTCTTGTTGAGCATTACTCATCAAAAGTAAAACCTATGTCTGATGAGATTATCTCAAAACTTTAGATAAATATTTCAGTTTTGATGTCTTTTGTTGCGGAAGGAGTTATTCATAAATCTTTCCGCAACTTTTTCCCTGTAACTTTTGGATACAGGTAAATCATCTACACCGGTTGCATCAAGTTCCAGAAAAATATTATCCCTCTCTCTTCTCATAACTTTAACCCTTGAGAAATTTACAAGGTAAGATCTGTGACATCTTGTTACAAAAGTATCTGAAAGTTCATCTTCAATCTTCTTTAAAGTGTTTCTGAGCAGGAATTTCTTGACTTGACTTCCTGTTATATAGTGAATAGTCACATAATTATCATCAGACTCTATATAGAGTAAATCTGAGTACCTTACTGAAAGTCTCAGAGTTCCTTTATCATCTGTAAAAAGTATATTTTCCGGAATTGAATTAGAATCATCTTCACTCTCCTTTTCAATTGTCTCAAGCTTCTTTTTGCTCTCTTCCCATCCAAAGTAGAACCACAGGGTTATGTAAGGCAGAAGCAATACTAAAGCAGTATTTACCATTGCCGATTTAAATGTAGCAATGATATCCCTTCCATGGTTTGCATCAATTGAAAGGGTGAAAATGGTATAGAACAGAGACATAAAGAGTATTTCAAAGAATACCCACAAGAAATATTTGACATAAGATACATCGTGTTTTCTTGAGTGGTAGTACATGATAATTCTGCTTATCACAACTACGAGAACCCCTGTAAGAATAATTGGAGCTGAGAAGAGAAAAAATTTGAAGTCCGAGACATCGTACCAGCTTTTGGATCCAAATGGCTTATATATGTTAATAAATAAAAGAGCAAAGGCTGCTGTAAAAATTACCAGCCTTACAATGTTTCCTCTCTTAACTATATGATCAGGTATTTTCATCTTTTAGCAAATGTAATCAAATTTTCATTAACCACATATATGCGAATTTCGCCCCACTATTTTGAGTTTTGCCAATTTGATGCCTGAAAAATACCATTTTTTTTTAACAATTAAGAAGCCTCTCTTTATTTGTATTAAAATTTTAAAATATGAAGATTGAAGCCTTGAAATTTATCGAAAAACTAGGATTGGATGAGATTCTTAAAAAGAGGAGAGAGGTTGTTCCTGTTGTGCAATTTAAGACTAAAGAGGAGGAGATAAATGAGAATATCAGATTTGATTACTATGTGGTCTCTCCTGATGCCGATAATTTTTCCGGGAATAGGTGGAATTCTGCAATTTTTCTCTTTCACGGATTAAATGAGAGAAGCTGGGACAAATACAAGCCCTGGGCAGAGACACTGGCAAATAAATTAGAGAGGCCTGTCGTTCTGTTTCCACTCTCAATGCACATAAACAGATCTCCTGATTTGTGGTCAGATTCAAGAGCTATGCAAAAGCTAATAGATGAAGAGTATAAAGATAAAGAGAAGGCAGAAAACCTGACATTTGTAAACTATGCTTTAAGTAAAAGGCTTCAGGCGGATCCATACAGGTTTTATCTAAGTGGCAGAGAGACAATATACAATGTCCATCAGCTTATGAATGAGATAAGAAGAGGGAAACACCCTCTGCTTGCAAAAAGCTGTAAGGTGGATATATTTGCATATTCAATCGGAGCATTAATGTCTCAGGTTTTATTGTCATCAGATGTTGAGGGGCATTTTGATAACAGCAAACTCTTTATGTTTTGCGGAGGAGCACTCTTTAATGAAATGAACGGAAGTTCCAGAATGATAATGGATGGTGATACCTTCAGGACTTTAAAAAGTTATTTTACAACAAAATTTATTTTTCCTCAGTTTGAAAGCAGGATAATTGGAGATAATCTTGAAAAATCTTTTATTGCTCATGTGGATAAGTCGCTTTGTAAAGAGAGGAGAGAGGCGTTCTACAGGAAAAACAGCTACAGGATTTGCGTAGTATCATTGACAAAGGATACTGTAATACCCACATCCGGAATCAAATCTGCCCTGGGAAAGGAGGCAGAACATTGTATAGAAGAGATGGACTTTCCTTTTAGGTATTCACATGAAAACCCCTTCCCTGAGGGTGAAAAAATAGCCGCCGAGCGTAAATATTTTTTTGAAAAAGTATTCAGCAGGGCGGCAGAATTTCTAAAATAATAATTTTCTATATCATTGAGGCAGAGTCAAGATTATCTCTCTCTATATCTTTAAAATAGTTAACTGTTCCAACCATTAATTCATCTGTAGCGGCATCGTCACAAACTATAACACCTTTGGGGTGCATCTGGAGGACACTTATTGTCCACATGTGGTTCACACTACCTTCAACAGCCATTTTAAGAGCTCTAGCCTTGTGATGACCATTTACAAGAATCATTACCTCTTTTGCGTCCATGATTGTTCCCACACCTACTGTAAGAGCAGTTTTTGGCACTTTAGTTATATCGTTTTCAAAGAACCTGGAATTAGCTATGATTGTATCTGTAGTCAATGATTTCACCCTTGTTCTTGAGGCAAGTGAAGAGCCGGGCTCATTGAATGCAATATGTCCGTCAGGGCCGATTCCTCCCATAAACAGATTGATTCCTCCATATGATTCAATTTTCTTCTCATAATCTTCACACTCTTTTTCAAGATTTATTGCGTTGCCATTGAGAATATTTGCGTTTTCCGGCTTAATATCTATGTGTCTGAAAAAATTATCCCACATAAATGTATAGTATGACTGCGGATGTTCTTTAGGGATTCCTATGTACTCATCCATATTGAATGTTACAACATTTCTGAATGAGACCTTCCCCTCTCTGTATAGCCTTATTAACTCCTTATATGTTCCATAAGGTGTGGAGCCGGTAGGAAGACCCAGTATAAATGGCTTGTTGGGTGTAGGATCAAACTCCCTTATCCTTTTCACAATAAATGCAGCAGCCCATTTAGAGATCTGCTCATACGAGTTTTGAATAATTAATCTCATATTAAGTTTATTTTATAATTTTTCAGTTTCTCAGAAGCTCCTCTGCATTTGCAAGTGCAGCCTCTGTTGTTCTTGTTCCGCTAAGCATCCGTGCAATCTCTTCAATCCGCTCCTCTCCTTCAATTCTCTTTATCAAAGTTCTTGTTCCTTTTGCTTTATCGCTCTCTTTATATACCAAAAGATGGCAATCACCCTTTGAGGCAATCTGAGGCAGATGTGTAATTGCAAAAATTTGCATCTCTCCTGCCATATCATTAATGAGTCTTCCCATCTTATCAGCAATTCTGCCGGATACTCCTGTATCTATCTCATCAAATATCATGGTTGGCATTCCGCTACCCTTTGCCAGGATTGCTTTCAGACACAGCATTATTCTTGATAACTCTCCTCCGGATGCAACTTTCCCCAGTTCTCTTGGTTCAATCTCTCTGTTGGCTGAGAACATCAGAGAAACGGAGGTGTTACCTGTTTCGCAATAAGTCTCTCTTTTAGATAGTTTTGCAAAAAACTTGGCATATGGCATCTCCAATTCCCTTACAGAGTCACGGACACTTTCAGAAAAAGCCTTGAGTACTGCCTCCCTTCTTTTGTGAAGCAGATCAGCTGCATCACCCCTTCTTTTATTCAGCAGATCTCTCTCTCTTTGCAATCTTTCAACATCATCTCTCTCTGAACCTGTTTTGTTGATTTTTTGCTCCAGGTTATCCATAAGCTCTATTAACCCGGATACTGAAGCTAAATGATGTTTATTTAGAAGTTTGTAAATATCTGATATTCTCTCTTCAACCAATGTAATTCTTTCAGGAGATACAATAATCTTCTCTGTCATTAATCCAACCTCTTGATGGATGTCTTTAAGCTCAATTCTGCAACTCTCAATACGCTTTGCATATTCTGCAGCAGGTGAAAAATTCTGAGATATCTTTACTGAGGATGAAGCTGCCTCTTTTAGATTTCTTAAAACAGAGAGCTCTTCAGATTCCAGAAGAGTCGAGATAAAAGAGAGTGTTCCCTTTATCTCCTCTGCATTTGACAATATTTTGTACTCCTCTTCAAGCTCCTCAAGTTCTCCCTCTCTTAGTTTTGCACTTTTAAGTTGTTCAAGCTGGAATTTATTGTAATCATTCTCCTCCTCCTGTTCTGAGATCTTTTTTCTTAGTGTAGCGAGCTCTCTCTCTCTCTCTGCAAGCTCACTAAAAACTTCCTGGTACTCTTTAAGCACTCCTCCGTTTCCGGCGTAGGAGTCAAGCACAGATAGCTGAAAACGGCTGTCACCAAGCAGAAGGTGTTGATGCTGAGCATGTATGTCAATTATCTTTCCGGAAATTGATTTAAGAAACTGAAGTGAGACTGGCTGGTCATTCACAAAGCTCCTCGATTTTCCGGCAGGGGTAATGACTCTTCTTAAAATAAGCTCTCCCGTTCTTTCTATCCCCTCACTTTCAAGCAAATCCACCATTTCTCTATCCTGAGAGTATGAAAATAGTGCTTCAACAACACAATTTTTCTCCTGATTAATGAGAGTATCAGATTCTGCTTTATTACCAAGCAGAAGAGAGAGCGCTCCCATTAAAATTGATTTTCCGGCTCCTGTTTCACCCGTAATAATAACCAACCCTTCAGGAAAATCAATTTCCAGATTTTCGATAAGGGCATAGTTTGATATTATAAGATTTTTGAGCATGCCGGCAATTTTAGAAGAGTCTTAAGGATACCTACTCCTCTATCTTTCTGTAGTGAATTCGACCCTCCTCAAATTCATTAATTGCAATTAGGGATGCCTTAGGAAGTCTTTCATAGTAGCGAGATATCTCTATCTGTTCGCGATTTTCAAAAGTCTCCTCAAGCGTATCTGCGTATGTTGAGAACTCCTCCAGTTTCTGGCTTAGTTCAAATTTCATCTCTGCCGAAATCTGGTTTGATCTTTTTGCAATAATCATAACAGACTCATAAATGTTCCCTGTAGGCTCTGCAAGCTTTGAGATATCCCTTGTTACAGTATTGCCCGGTACACTTTTTCTGATTTCCATATTCTATTGATTTGTTTTTGTTTCTGCTTGTGCTTTATTGAACATCCCGTCAAGTTCCTTCCTGTATTTTGACTCTGGATATTCACTGATAAAATTGTAATACTCATCTGTAAGAGCAAGATACCTCTCTCTCTGTTTCTCCTTGACGCTTTGTTCGGCATACTTGTAATGGGATACAACAAGGTAATACATTATATCCTCTCTGTATCTGTTGTCCGGATTCTCTTTGATCGCGTTTTTAAGGGCAAATGTGGCAGCTTTGTAATCTTCAATTGTATAGTAAATTTTTGCTGCTTCATAGCTTTTTCTGTCAAGTCTCTCCTGTAAATCTACGAGCATATCTTTACACTTAACCAGATATTCCGAGTTGGGGTAGTCATAGAGAAATTCACTTATAGCGGCCATAGCTGTATAGGTTGGAATCTGGTCAAGTTCAAATCTGTATGTTGACTGATACAAACAATCCAGCCTAAGAAAACGGGCCTCCTCAGTAAAAGGACTTCTTGGGAATACTTTGGTAAACTGATCAAAATTTGCCTCAGCTGCCTGAATATCCCCCCATTTATAATTACTCAGACCAACATAAAACTGTACTGTATCATCTCTCATTGTCCCTTTTGTAGCGATAAGTATCTGTTCAAACAGGTCAACTGCCTTTTTGTACTTCTTCTGATTGTAGTACTCAAAAGCACCTTTGTACTTCTCATCTACATCTGCACTTTTGTAGAGCATTTCAAACCTTGAGGAACACGAGGCTGCAATTGCACCCAGGGTTAATACGGCTATTAGCTTGATGATTTTCATTTTAAAAAAATTATTTGTTTTCAGAGAGAAAACGCTCGGCATCCATAGCTGCCATGCAACCCGAACCTGCTGCAGTTATGGCCTGTCTGTACGAATTGTCCTGTACATCACCCGCTGCAAAAACGCCGGGTATGTTTGTCTTGCTGCTTTTTCCCTCAGTAATGATGTAACCCTCCTCATTTGTCTTCACCCATTTTGAGAAAAGCTCAGAGTTTGGATGGTGGCCAATGGCAAGGAAAAATCCGTGGATGTCAATTTTTTTCTCTGTACCATTCTTATGAACAAGAATCGCACCATTCACACCTCCAAATGGTGTTCCGGTAAGCTCTTTTGTGTTATAATTCCAGAGAATCTCAATATTTGGTGTCTTTTTAACCCTCTCCTGCATTGCTTGTGAGGCTCTGAGAACATCCCTTCTTACAATCATATAAACTTTGTTACACATACCGGCAAGATATGAGGCCTCTTCACAGGCAGTGTCTCCGCCTCCGATTACTGCAACATCTTTCCCTTTATAAAAGAATCCGTCACATGTAGCACAGGCAGATACTCCCTGACCCCTGAATTTCTCCTCGGATTCTATGCCCAGATATTTGGCAGTTGCCCCTGTTGATATAATAAGTGTTTCAGCAAGTATATCACTTTCACCATCAATAGTAACTTTAAAAGGTCTGTTTGATAGATCTACCTCAGTGACAGTGCCAAACCTCACATCGGTTCCAAATCTGATTGCTTGTTTTTTGAGGTCTTCCATCATCTCATTTCCGCTAACCCCTTCAGGATAACCCGGAAAGTTATCAATTTCAGTGGTAGTTGTTAACTGACCTCCGGGTTGTATTCCTTCATACAACACCGGAGCCAGATTTGCCCGGGATGCATAAATAGCAGCAGTGAAGCCTGCAGGTCCACTGCCAATTATCAGACATTTTATCTTTTCTGTACTCATATTATAACTTTGGTAAATTATTGTTTACAACCTGCGAAGGTACTAATTTTTTTCGTATGAACATTTCCAGCCGGAGCTCCCACACAAGCAGAAATGAAAGAGTCCATCTCGAGGCAAGAAGCCAGGGGATTGAGGCTCCCACAGAGGCAACCAGAAATACATCCTCCAGATTGCTGTGTGATATGCTTATGTGGTGATTAAGAAGATCTACATCCTTTTTTGTGATTTTTCCCGATTCTGTTTCATCAATCATAACAGCAGCTCCGTATGCAAGCCCCAAAGTGTTTGCAACGATCCATAAAAATGCGGTTTTAGCCGGTAAACCAAAAAAAGCCATTACCGGTCTCATAAATTTGGAGAGCCACCTGATTACACCAAACTCAGCAAGAAGTCGCTGAATTATTGATAATGTAAATATCAAAACAGTCATCATTACAACTAGTTTAAGCGTTTTGAAAAACCACACCTCCAGCATATCCATGAGAGAGAGATTTGTTGCTGCAGCTTCAATTACAGCCATTTTTCCTCCTCCCGGAATAATTAGATTAAGTGTATAGCCAATTATTAATGAGGATAATGTTCTAACTAATACCATTCTGACAGCAGAGGAGCCGGTTTTTTTCTGGACTGCAGTCTCTGTTATCATATTGTGAGATGCAAGAATCATAGCTGCCAGAATAGTAACAGTCCTGATGTCAAGATTAAGCGTTGCCATAACAGCTATAGCTGAATAGACATTTACAAAATATCCGGAGACATATGCCAGCGCTGCTTCTCCCGGCAATCCCATAAGGTTGAAAACAGGGCTGAGGAATTCCGATATGTATGGTAAAATATTAAAATACTCAAGAAAGAGAACGCCGAGAGTTACTAATACAGTTATACGAACAAGCCAAAGACAGGTTTTAAGTGTCTTTGGCAGGATCTCTTTTACTGAGCTGACGGCTCTATTTATTGCAGACTTATCCATGTTAAAAAATAATCTGCAAATATAGCCTTAATTTCAACTCCTAATAATTATTTTTCTTTGGTTCAAAGTGTGATTTTGGGTGGTTACATGCCGGGCAATTCTCCAGCGCCTTTTTCCCTTTATGTACATAACCACAGTTGCGGCACTGCCACTCAATCTCCTCCTCTCTTTCAAATACCTTCTCAGCCTCCACTCTTGCAAGAAGTGTTCTGTATCTTGCTTCGTGTTCAGCCTCTACTTTTGCTATCATCTTAAAAGCCGAAGCAACTTTTGGGAAGCCCTCCTCCAGTGCAATTTCGGCAAATGCAGGATAGAGTTCTGTCCACTCTTCGTTTTCACCGGCAGCGGCAGCTTCCAGATTATCCTTAGTTGTACCGATTATACCTGCAGGATAAGATGCTGTAATCTCTACCATTCCACCTTCAAGAAAACTGAAGAATCTCTTTGCATGCTCTTTCTCTTGTTCGGCAGTCTCTGCAAATACAGCAGCAATATGCTCGAATCCCTCTTTTTTAGCAACGCTTGAAAAATATACATAGCGACTTCTTGCCTGAGACTCTCCTGCAAAAGCTTTTAGTAGATTCTGTTCTGTTCTTGTTCCTTTAATGCTCTTTTCCATAATTGTTTATATTAATGTTGAGTTACTAACAAAAATAGTCAATATATTTGTAATAAAGTAGAGTGTAATATCAAATTTTGCTATGGAAAAGAGTAAATTGCAGATGATGAGGGGTTATATGAAAGAGATGGCTATCTCTGCCTTTATCGTGCCATCAAATGATCCACATTTTGGAGAGTATATTCAGGATCACTTCAACTGCCGGACCTGGTTGTCGGGATTTACGGGCTCCGCAGGAACTATGGCAATTACTCAGACTGAGGCGGCTCTATGGACCGACTCAAGATATTTTATTCAAGCTGAAAAAGAGCTTTACGGATCAGGAATTGAATTAAAAAAAATAAGGGTTGAAGGCACAGAGAGTATTGAACAATGGATAGTTCAGAGACTTGAAAACAACCAAAGCGTAGGTATCGACTCCTCTTTGTTTTCCTGTACAGAGTACAACTCGTTAAAACTGGCCTTTAACAATCTGAATATTCAACTCTGTAACGATCCCTTTGAAACAATATGGAGAGATAGACCCTCTGTGAAGTTTAATCCTGTATCTCTGCTTCCGGAGGAATACACCGGCGAAAGTGTAAAATCAAAACATGAGAGACTTAAGGCATTGTTAAATATTGAGGGGCAGTTTCTCTATATTATATCCTCCTGCGATGAGATTGCCTGGCTGTGTAATATCAGAGGTACAGACATCCCGTACAACCCTTTGCCTCTCTCTTATGCTGCAGTATCGGCAGAAAAAATATTTTTATTTGTAGACAGCTCCGCTTTTCAACTTCAGGATAAAAGAGCACTTGAAAGAGACGATGTTGTAATAATGCCCTATGATACATTTTCGTCATTTATTACAGACTATCCGGAGAGAGCATTAAGAGTTGCCAATCCTGACAAAATTTCAATAAGGAACTACAATTGCGCAATCAAAGGAGGCTCCAGATTCCAGCTTGATCAAATACGGGGAGGGGCTGTAACTATGCTAAAGGCTGTTAAAAACAGGGTTGAGCAGGAGGGATTCAGAAAAGCTATGATTCAGGACGGAATTGCATGGGTTAAGACTTTGCGCACAATCGAAGAGAAACTTGACTCAGAAGAAATAATCACTGAAAAAGAGGTTGCGAAGCTTTTTTCAGATTTCAGATCACTAACTCCTCTGTACAAAGGGGAGAGTTTTGCCCCTATTGTTGCTTTTGGTCCCAATGCAGCTCTCCCTCATTATTCTCCATCATCTGATGATGTTATAATTTCAAAAGAGGGTTTTTTGCTTATGGATACAGGAGGTCAGTATCTTTGCGGAACAACAGATACTACAAGAACTATTGCGGTTGGAAATCTTACTTATGAACAACGAAGGGATTATACCTTAATCCTCAAAGGTATGATTAATCTATCCAAAGCAAAATTTCTCAAAGGGACAAGAGGAGCTCAGCTGGATTTCCTTGCAAGGGGGCCAATCTCATCTTGCGGGAAAATTTACATGCATGGAACAGGACATGGAATCGGACACTATTTGTGTGTCCACGAAGGCCCTCAAAGTATAAGAATGGAGGAGAATCCGGTTGCAATAGAGCCGGGTATGGTTGTATCAAATGAACCTGCGGTTTATCAGCCCGGAGAGTATGGAATAAGAATTGAAAATGTTATTCTTTGCCAAAAATGGATGGAGGGAGAGAGTGGCGTTTTTAATGAATTTGAAACTCTTACATTTGTACCAATCGACACAAAGCCTCTGTTGAAGGAGTTACTATGCGATGAAGATATAAAATGGCTAAACGATTACCACTCTGTGGTTTATGAAAAGCTTTCGCCTTTTCTGGAGAGAAGTGAGGCCGAGTGGTTATCTGACAGGTGCAAGGAGATCAATTGAATAATCCGGTCTGTAAACAATAACTCTTACACCGCAGTTGGTTATGCCTTTGTTATTTTCTCTCCTTATGAATCTGAGATCAGACTGAAGAAGTCTGGCTGATTTGTATTCACCTGTACTTTCTGCAAATGACGGGCCCTCATTTTGTATCAGATCAAGAAAGAATTTACCTGTATCGTATGCCTGAAATGCATATGGAGTTGGCTCTGTTCCAAAAAGTGCCCTGTATCTTGAAAGGAACCTTTTAACATCATCACTATTGTAGTCTACAAAATACTGCAGAGCAAGGTGAAGATTCATAGTATGATAGTAATCAATATCTACACTCTCAAAATTTCTCCATCTTGGAAGCCCAAAGAGCGTAATTTTATATCCGCTTCTGGTTGAAATCAGGTTAAGATTTCTAAGAATGTCAGAGACAAAAGCTTCAGATTCAGAGATAATTATGACAGAATTGTCGTTATTTGTGCTTAGAAAATTTGTTATCTGATCTCTGACAGATCTTCCCTCAAGCAGAGCGTATGAAAATTCCTTGTAAGATATTCCCTCATCATTAAGTATTGATCTGGTTAGCTGAAGCATCTCTGCTTCTCTTCCCCCCTTTTCATAAAAAAGGGTAATCCTTGATCCGTATGGGATTGATTTTATTAAAGTTCTTTGCTGCTCCTCCGGGGTAACGGGAAGTTGATAAAACAGCCTGTTTTCTACTGTGTATTTTTCTGCTGCGGGATCCATCGGAGAGACAACCGGAATATCCCTCTCTCCGGCAAAATCGAGAATCCCTTCCATTTCCGATGCAAATACAGGCCCTATAATCAGTTCGCTATTATTGAGTTTTCCTGTAGCAACAATTTGGTATGAGTTCTGATACTCTTTGTTGTCAATTATCTCAAGATTAAGAGACATCCCGGAATCTTTAGCGTCATTCACGGCCATAAGAAAACCATGATAGAAATCAATGAAATTGGAAACCGGGTTCTGCTCATTCAAATTTTTTGAATTAACAGGAAGAATCAATGATATTTTGTGAACATAATCTCTCCCGGGAATATATCGGCTCTTCTTCTCCGGGTCACTTTTTACAATAATATCCTCCTGAACGGCTCTCTTCTCCTCTGTTACAGGTGGTGCCCCAATCCTGACAAAAAGTATATCACCACTCTTTAAACCTTCTGAAGCCTTTGGATTGTCATTTATAAGGCTGTTTACATTTATATTATATGCCTTTGATATAGAGAACAGCGTCTCTCTTTGCTGCACCTGGTGCACTAAGAATTCGCCACTCTCGTTCCTGATCTTTTCCGTGGAGATTACTACTTTAGGGGGAGTGTACTGAGCTGTGGCACAGCTCCCTGTAATAATCATTACAAAAAGCAATATAATACTTAGTCTGTTCATAGCCTCGCAAGCATATTGTTTATGTTTGTCTCTATGCGCTCGTAAATATCTTCCGAATCTTCTGCCCTGCAGAAATCTGTACCGGTAATATGTTCAAAGAGTTCAATATATCTTTCAGAAATAGAGTTTACAATAGTCTCTGTCATTTCCGGAACTCTCTGACCCTCTTTGCCGGAAAAACCATTGTCCATCAGCCACTCTCTGACAAATTCCTTGGATAGTTGTCTCTGTTGCTCCCCTTTATCAAAAAGAGTCTGGTAGCTCTCCCTGTAAAAGTATCTGGAAGAGTCGGGAGTATGTATTTCATCAATCAGGTAAATTCTGCCATCTTTTTTGCCAAACTCGTATTTTGTGTCGACAAGAATCAGTCCCCTCTCTTCAGCTATTTCGCTTCCTCTTTTAAAAAGATCGAGTGAGTATTTTTCAAGCATTTCGTACTCTTCAACTGAGACAAGCCCTTTGGAGATAATCTCCTCTTTTGAAATATCTTCATCATGTGCACCAAGTTCGGCCTTAGTGGTAGGTGTAACAATGGGCCGGGCAAAAGCCTGATGCTCCTTCATCCCGTCAGGAATCGGGACGCCGCAGATATCTCTGGCTCCTGCTTTGTATGCTCTCCATGAGCTTCCGGTAAGATATCCTCTGACAATCATCTCAACCGGATAGCCTGTACATTTATGGCCGATAGTAACCATCGGGTCAGGTGAGGCAATTTTCCAGTTGGGGACTATGTCTGAGGTTAGGTCTAAAAATTTTGAAGCAATCTGATTAAGAACTTGTCCTTTAAACGGAATCCCTTTAGGCAATACTACATCAAAAGCTGATATCCTGTCTGTTGCAATCATTACCAGATAATCTTCTCCAATGCTGTAAACATCCCTTACTTTTCCAACATATTTACCGGTCTGATTTTTAAAATTGAATTCTGTTCTTGTTATTGCCTTCATATTGTGTTATACAAATTAATCAGTTTATCCGTGAAACTTCTCCATGAGAGTTTCTCTCTCTCTCTTTCAATGTTGGTTACAAAGTTACCAATTTTACCGGAATTGAAATAATCTTCAATGGCTCGTGAAACCAGTACCGGTTCTGCTTTATCTACAACAATTCCTGTGCCCGGAACCTCAATTGCCTCTTTAAGACCTCCCACATCTGTTGTTATCATAGGAAGGCCAAAGTGGTACGAGATTGCACTTATGCCGCTTTGGGTTGCTGTTCTGTAGGGCAGAACACATACATCTGCAGATGAGAAAAAAGCAGGCACATCGTTATCAGAAATATAACTTGTAAATAATTTAATTCTCTCCCTGTTTGGAGATGAGTCAATCAACTTCTCGTACTTCTCAAAGCTGCCATAGGGTTCACCTGCCACAATCAATTGATATGAATCATCAAGAGAGGAGAATGCCTCGATTAGAATGTCTAATCCCTTGTACTCCCTTATCAGCCCAAAAAATAGAATCGTTCTTTTATTTGATGATATACCTAACTTGCTGCACGCCTCACTTCTCTCCATTTTGTTGCCAAAATGGTTGTACAATGGGTGTGGAGTACTTATGAAATTAGCATCAGGTTTAAATTTCAGAAGATCTTTTCCCACGGCATCTGAGAGTACTATAAAGGCATCCGATGCTCCCAAAAAATATTTTGTAAATGGTTTATCAAAAAATCTCTCTTCATGAGGGATAACATTATCCAGAATTGATATAACCTTTGTATGCGGAGAAATATGCCTTGCTACATATCCAAGAGATGGTGCAAACCAGGACATCCAGTATCTCATTATCAGAAGATCCGGATTCCACTCTCTGATAACTTTTGATGTCTTTATGTATGAAATTGGATTTGCTGTGTCCAGAACAGATATACTGGGAATTTTTACCGCAGAATCCCCCTCTTCCACCAGTTGTGTTTTCCCGGGGAAGAGGATGGATGGGTATTGTCTGCTGAAATTAAATGCCTTTACTTCATGATGAGCAGATAACTCCTTGAATATATTGGCATTGAATTGCGCAATCCCACCTCTGTACGGGTAGAAACAAGATAAGATTGCAATTTTCACAAGAGGTCTTTATTTACCTTTTGATTTTGTTTTTATATACTCTTCATTAAGACCAGCAACAACCTCTCCTGTTATATTCAGGGCCGAGTCAGCCTGAAGAACAGTATTCATTGTTCCTGATGAATTGATGATGATTGAGAATCTCTTCTCGTCATTATATTTCTTAAGGTAGGTGTTAAGTGCGTCCATTACTTTGTTTATGAGTACCCTCTCCTCTTCTGCCATCTCCATCTGCTTCTGTTGTCCCAGAGATTGCAGCTCCTGCTGACGAGCCGCCAGCTGCTGCTGTTGAGTTTCAGCCTGCGCACGGGTAATCAGACCCTTCTGAATCTTCTCTTCCCAGTCTTTATAGTCGCGTTCAAATGCTCTTCCTCTTTTGCTGAGGTCGTCCTGAATCACCTGAGCCTTGCTCTCCAGTTCAGATTTGAGGTCGTTGAACATATCATACTGATTCATAAGGGAGTCGATTTGGATATAAACAACACTTCCCTGTTCTGCAACAACGGCTTCGCCTTGTTCACCTGAAGGTGAAGAGCCGGGTTTTGATGAGAAGTGTAGAATGTAAAGTACTATAACCGCTACGGCTAAGACCGAATTCAAGATAATAGAGGCATTTTTCATTTTTGTAGTGTTAAATAAAACGCAAATATAATTAATAATTGTTTAATTGTCTAAGATAGGCCTGGATGGTATTCTCCAGCCCCAGATAAATGGCATCACATACAAGAGCATGTCCTATAGACACTTCGTCGAGCCATGTAATATTTTTAGCAAAATAATTAAGGTTATCAAGGTTCAGGTCGTGTCCTGCGTTCAAACCAAGTCCGCTCTCTTTGACGGCGACTGCAGTCTTATAGTAAGGTTCCAGTGCCCTCTCCCTGTTAACACTGTAGCCGGATGCATATGACTCTGTGTAGAGTTCTACCCTGTCACATCCGCTCTCAGCAGCATAGAATATCATCTCCGGAACAGGATCAACAAATATTGATGTTCTTATACCGTGACTTTTAAAAATTGATACAACTCCCTTAAGGTAATTAAGATTCTTTTTTGTATCCCATCCGCTGTTTGATGTTATTACATCATGTGCGTCAGGCACCAAAGTAACCTGAGCCGGAATTACCTCCAGAACAAGATTTATAAAACTGTCAACGGGATTTCCTTCAATATTGAATTCTGTAGTAAGGATACTCTTTAAATCTCTTGTATCCTTATATCTGATATGTCTCTCATCCGGTCTGGGATGGACTGTGATTCCCTGAGCTCCGAATCTCTCACAATCAAGAGCTGCCCTGAGAACATCTGGAAGATTGCCGCCCCTCGCATTTCTGAGAGTAGCAAATTTATTTATATTTACACTTAATTTTGCCATAGTGGAGACAAATTTATGTAATTTTGGCAACTTTTAATTATTTAAGATGAAGATTGCAATATTTGCGAGAGAAATTGACAAGAGGTGGCACAATAAACTCACTTTTATTATCAATTCTCTATCATACAGAGGAGCAGAACTCATCTTCTATGCCCCTTTTTATAAAAGGGCAACAGGATTCCACAAACTTGCCATCCCGGCATCTGCACTTTTTCACAGTTACGAAGATATGGATCCTGAGACGGATATCTTTCTTTCACTTGGGGGTGATGGTACTCTGCTTGAATCTCTGACTTACATCAGAGACAGGGGGATTCCGGTAGCAGGTATCAACTTTGGAAGACTGGGCTTTTTAACAACTGTAGACTCAGAACCAAGCCACTACTGGATAGAGAGACTCATAAACAAAGATTACAAAACAGAAAAACGAAGCCTGCTAAAGCTTAATTCCGGAAGTTATCTTAACGGCCTTTATCCTTACGCTCTTAATGAAGTCTCTGTTCAAAGGCAGGATCCCTCCATGCTCTCTGTAACTTTAAAGATTGATGGAGCAGAGCTGCCCCCTTACTGGTCAGACGGAATGGTAATAGCGACACCTACCGGCTCTACGGCATATTCTCTCAGCCTCGGGGGGCCGATTATGATTCCTGCCTCCAAAGCAGTCATTATAGCTCCAATAGCTCCGCATAACTTAAACATCAGACCACTTGTAGTCTCAGACGAATCAATAATTGAGGTCACTGTTAAATCAAGAAGAGCAGGGGCCGTACTAAGTCTGGACAACAGATCTGTAATTGTCTCCTCCGGAGAAAAATTTATGGTTAGTAAAGCAGAGTTCGATCTGAATTTTATTTCACTCTCCAGTAATAACTTTATTGAGGCTCTCAAAGAGAAGCTGTTCTGGGGAGAAGACAGAAGAAATACTTAATAGTCAAGATGATTAATAATGGAAAAATACCTGTCCATGTTACAATAATAATGGATGGAAATGGCAGATGGGCAAAAAAGCAGGGCCTTAAAAGGGTTTTTGGCCACAAAGCGGGAGTAGAATCAGTCAGGCAGGCGACAGAATTTGCCGCAGAAAAAGGGATTAAGTTTTTAAGTCTCTTTGCCTTTTCCGATGAAAACTGGAAGAGGCCGCAGGATGAGGTCAATACTTTAATGGAACTTATGGTAGATGCGATACTGAAAGAGACACCAACATTGCTGAAAAACAATGTGAAATTCAGGGTGATAGGAGACAAGGAGAGGCTGCCTAAAGTTGTCCGGGACAAAATTTCCTCTGCAGAAGAAGCCACAGAATCTTCGACCGGTCTTACACTTATAGTTTTTCTCAGTTATAGCGGAAAATGGGATATTCTTCAGGCGGCCCGCAGATATTACGAAGAGAATGGTGTATCACGGCAGATCCCGGCACCTGATCAGTTTGAGAAGTATCTCTCTACTGCAGGAATACCTGATCCGGACTTACTTATACGCACAAGCGGGGAGCAAAGGATAAGCAATTATCTTCTATGGCAGACGGCCTACACAGAATTTTATTTTCCTGATGTGCTTTGGCCCGATTTTCGCAAAAATGACTTTCAGCAGGCACTGGAGGAGTATGCTGCCAGAGAGCGCAGATACGGAAAGACCGGTGAACAAGTTAATAATCTATAATCTCTTGGGCTTTGAATCCAAATAAAAACCTATATTTGCAGTTTTACCCACATAGTGTGCAAATGAAGTCTCTTTCGCTATTATTACTACTAGCATTGCTCTCTCCGCTTGGAGCCTCGGCTCAGCAGCAGAACCAGCAGAAAACCAACATTGTAGTTGACTACAATTCTCCTAAAGAGTATGTAATAGGAGGTCTTGAGGTTTCCGGTATACAGTACCTTGGAAAGGAGCAAATTCTCTCTCTTACGGGATTATCTGTAGGGGATAAAATTACAATCCCCGGTGAAGATATATCTGCAATCATTAAGCGTATTTATATGCAGAGATATTTTTCTGATGTAAGTGTCAATATTGATTCTGTTCAAAGAGATACAGCATTCTTAAGGTTTGATTTGCTTGAAAGACCCAGAGTCTCAAGATGGGAATTTGAGGGCATTAAGTCAGGTGAGAAGAGTGACCTTAATGAAAAGCTTAAACTGAGAAGGGGAAGTGAACTGTCGGAATATTTAATAGGCTCTACTTCTGAAATTATAAGAAAATTTTATGTTGAAAAGGGGTTCCTGCAAACAGAGGTAAATGTGGTTCAGGAGCAGGATACACTCATAAGAAATGCTGTAAAGGTTACCTTCAAGGTTGACAGAAAATCAAAAGTTAAGATTAAGAAGATATCTTTTGAGGGAAATGAGAATGTAAAGGGATCGAAGCTTGCCTCTGCGATGAAAAAGACAAAGGATATGAGAATCCTTAACTTTTTTAATTCAAAGAAATTTAACGAAAAGGAGTATCTCAATGATAAAAGACTATTGCTTCAGGCATACGGAGAGAGAGGATACAGGGATGCCCGTATTGTTAAGGATTCTATGTACTACATCGAGGATGGCAGACTGGGAATCCATTTTGTAATTGATGAAGGGAAACGATATTATTTCAGAGATATAACCTGGACGGGTAACTCAATATACTCTTCGGACCAGCTTAACTCGGTATTGAAAATAAAAAGCGGGGACATCTATGATGTTGTCTCTATGGAGAAGAGATTATTTGAAGCTGAGGAGGGTAATGTCTCTAAATTATACAGGGACAATGGCTATCTCTTTTTCAACGTTTCACCTGTAGAGGTTAGAATTGACGGAGATTCTGTGGATGTGGAGATGAGAATGGTTGAGGGGAAACCGGCAACATTTAACCGAGTAGTTATAAACGGAAATAACATAACAAACGAGAAAGTTGTAAGAAGGCAGCTATGGACAAAACCGGGCTATCTCTTTAGTCAGTCCGAGCTGGAGCGCTCGTTAAGAGATCTTGCTTCCATGGGACACTTTGAGCCTGAGAAGATAATGTCTCCATCCGGATACAATATTATGCCTAATTACAATGCGAACACAGTAGATGTTACATACAATGTTGAAGAGAAACCAAACAGCCAGCTTGAACTTGCCGGAGGTTGGGGAGGCAATACATTCGTAGGAACCCTAGGATTGAGTTTCAATAACTTTTCTATAGGGCGGGTTTTCAAAAAGAGTTCATGGAGACCTGTGCCTCTTGGCGATGGTCAGCAGTTATCAATAAGATTTCAGACTAACGGAACATACTACACAGCATTTTCAGCAAGTTTTTCTGAACCGTGGCTTACAGGTAAAAAGCCTACATCGCTTAATATTTCAGCATACTATACAAGGCAAACCAACTCTTACTATTTTTACCAGAACTCCGGGCAGAGTATGGAGGTATACGGATTTGGCGCCGGGATAGGAACAAGATTAAAATGGCCTGACAACTGGTTTGTTTTCTATAACGAACTCAGCTGGCAGACATACAGATTAACAGATTGGCAGTACTACTTCCTCTTCACTGATGGTTTATCCAATAATATCAGCTGGAAAATTAATCTGTCAAGGAATTCTACAGACCAGGCAATTTACCCAAGAAAGGGCTCTGATTTCCAGATGGGCCTCCAGATAACACCCCCTTACTCACTCTTCCGCCCCAAGGATACCAACTATAAGGGTATGACTGATGCTCAGAGATACAAATGGATTGAGTACCATAAATGGACATTCAAAGGGGCTCTCTTTACACCAATAGTTGGAGATCTCGTACTAATGACAAGAGCTCAGTTTGGATATCTGGGTTACTACAACAGGAACCTGGGCTACTCCCCGTTTGAAGGGTTCATAGTTGGTGGAGACGGGATGTCCGGTTATAATACATATGGTTCAGATATCATCGGTTTAAGGGGCTATGAGAATAACTCACTTACTCCTAGAAAAAACAACGGGTATGTAGGTAATGTGTACGACAAATTCACTGTTGAACTTCGTTACCCTCTGGTATTGCAGCCACAATCAACAATATACGCACTTCTTTTTCTTGAAGGCGGTAACTCATGGTCTGATATTAAAGATTTTAACCCTTTCCAGATCAAGAGATCTGCCGGTGTGGGCGTAAGAGTTCTTCTTCCAATTGTAGGTATGTTAGGAATAGACTGGGGCTACGGATTTGATCCTGTAGGAGACAAAAGGAGAGGAGGAAGTAATTTCCACTTTGTAATTGGACAACAATTTTAAAATTAACAACTTCAGATATGAAAAGAATTTTGATAACATTAGCATTTGTTCTGACTTCTGTTTTTACAGTTAATGCTCAGAACTATGGCTATCTGAACACTCAGGATATTCTTGATAAAATGCCGGAGTATAAAACTGCACAAAGCCGCCTTGACCAAATCAGGGAGGGGCATGAGGCCGATATTCAAACTGACAAAGACAGGATTGAAATGCTTTTCAAAAAATATCAGTCTGAAAAATCTAGACTTAGTGATAATGTGCGCCAGGCAAGAGAGAACGAGATAATCACAATGGAGAGGAATGCAAAAGAGAGACAGAAGGAGATATTCGGCCAGGAGGGCTCTTTTTCAAAAATGACAATGGAGCTTATGGAGCCTATTCAGAGGAGGGTTCAGGGGGCAATTGATGCCGTAGCTGCCGAGATGGGACTGGGCATAGTTTTTGATATCAATGTAGTACAGGGGGTAGTTTATAAAAACCCAAGAGTTGACATTACAGACAGAGTAATAAGAAAATTAAACCTGAAATAATAAACACAATAATTTATAATTCTTTTATGAAACATTTATCGAAAATACTACTGGTGCTATTTCTTGCAGTATCTACCGCTTCATTTTCGCAAACACTCAAGTTTGGCCATTTGAACACTCAGGAGTTGGTTGCTTTGATGCCGGACAGAGATAGTGCTGCAGTAAAACTTGAAAAATATTCTGCTGACCTTAATGAAACTATGGAGGCTATGCAGGTTGAATTTAATACCAAGCTTAATACATACCAGCAAAAACAGGCTACCTGGACTGCTGCCGTTCTGGAGGCAAAACAGAAGGAACTTCAGGAAATTCAGGCAAGATTTGAGCAGTTTCAGCAGAGTGCAGGTCAGGAGTATCAGCAAATGCAAAACCTGCTTCTTGCACCGGTCTTCAAAAAGGCTAACGATGCAATTCAGAAGATAGGCAAAGAGCAAGGATTTATTTACATATTTGATACATCTACTGGCGCCGTTCCTTTTATCAGCACAGAACAAAGTGTTGATGTGATGCCTATGGCAAAAAAGGAGCTTGGAATACCTGCAGATAAAAAACTTCCTGCTCAACCGAAACAGTAGAGAATATTTTTTATAACTTTACAATCGTCCTGCAAATCAAACTGCAGGGCGATTCTCTTTTTTATATGGATTCTCAGAACAAACAAAATAACATCGTAGGTATCTTTGACTCCGGAGTTGGCGGATTATCAGTCTGGAGAGAGTTGATTAAAGTTATACCCGGTAACAAGATGATTTATGTCTCAGATAATGCATACTCCCCCTATGGTCCCAGGCCTCAGTCGGAAATTATTTCAAGAGCTGTTATAATTGCTGATTTTCTGATTAAAAGCGGAGCCGGAATTATTGTTGTTGCGTGCAATACTGCAACTGCCGCAGCTATAGAGGAGCTAAGAAGGAGATATGATATCCCTTTTGTAGGAATGGAGCCTGCTGTTAAACCTGCGGCACAGATGTCAAAGTCTAAAGTGATTGGCGTACTGGCAACAAAAGGGACATTTATGGGGAGGCTTTACAACAAGACTTTAAGGAGATTTGCTACAGGATTGAGAGTTGTTGAAAAAGTGGGAACAGGCCTTGTTGATATTGTTGAAAACGGGAAGGCCGATACTCCGGAGAGTAAGAGGCTGCTGCTGAAATATATTACTCCTATGGTGTCAAAAGGGGCAGATTATATAGTCCTTGGTTGTACGCACTATCCTTTTCTAAGTGATCAGATCAGGGAGATAGCAGGAGAGGGGGTAACCCTTGTTGATCCTGCACCAGCTGTCGCAAGACACACCTGTGAGTTAATGGAGGAGAGAGGGCTGATTCAGGAGGGAACTCTTAATCAGGAAGAGCAAACCAGGTTCTTTTCAACAGGTTCGGAAGCGAATCTTAAAAGAGTAGCCAGGACCATTTTGCCCTCAATAGAAGAGGGCTTTTTTAAACATATGGATTAACCAAACTTCAAACTATGAAAACAGAACTTCTTTTCTATCTGGTGCCGCTAGCTTCACTTGCAGCACTCTTTTTTGCCCGCTATTTCTTTAAAGAGATGATGAAGGAGAGCGAGGGAACTCCGCGGATGATGGAGATTGCCTCCTATGTTCGCAGTGGTGCTATGGCGTACTTAAAGCAGCAATACAAAGTTGTAACGATTGTTTTTATCGTTATTGCAATTTTCTTTGCAATACTGGCATATGGATTTGGAGTCCAGAATAAATGGGTTCCCTTTGCTTTCCTTACAGGTGGATTTTTCTCAGGACTTGCGGGGTTTATTGGGATGAAGACAGCAACATATGCATCGGCCAGAACAGCAAACGCATCAAGAAAGTCATTAAATGGCGGCCTGCGGGTGGCCTTCAGATCTGGTGCTGTTATGGGACTTGTTGTAGTAGGACTTGGTCTTCTTGATATCTCTTTATGGTATTTACTTCTTGATAATTTTATAGAGGCAACGGAGGGGCAGAAGCTCGTAATTATTACCACTACTATGCTGACATTTGGTATGGGAGCATCTACACAGGCACTCTTTGCCAGAGTGGGAGGGGGTATTTATACAAAGGCTGCAGATGTTGGAGCAGATTTGGTTGGTAAGGTTGAGGAGAATATACCGGAGGACGATGCAAGAAATCCTGCAACCATTGCTGATAATGTAGGTGACAATGTAGGCGATGTTGCCGGAATGGGAGCTGACCTTTATGAGTCTTACTGCGGATCGATCCTTGCTACTGCCGCTCTGGGAGCGTCGGCATTTTATATTAATCCTCAGCTTCAGATGAAGGCTGTTTTTGCACCAATGCTTATAGCTGCTGTTGGTATCCTTCTCTCAATTATCGGGATCTTTCTTGTAAGGACTAAAGAGGGTGCCGGGATGAAAGAGCTGCTTAATTCTTTGGGTGTTGGGGTAAATATTAGTTCAATATTAATTGCAGGAGCAACTTTTGGAATTCTCTACATTCTGGGTCTTGAGAACTGGGTTGGTATATCTTTCTCGGTAGTTGTAGGACTTTTGGCAGGAATAATAATCGGCCAATCAACAGAGTACTATACATCTCATTCGTATAAACCTACAAAGAGTATATCAGAGAGTGCACAAAGCGGGCCGGCCACCGTTATTATATCCGGAATAGGGATTGGAATGGTTTCAACCGCAATTCCCGTTCTTACAATTACAGCGGCTATAATTCTTGCCTTCTTAAGTGCAACAAACTTTGATGTGCAGAATATGCTTACAGCTGAAAACCTGAGTCTTGGTCTGTACGGTATTGGAATAGCAGCTGTGGGAATGCTCTCAACGCTTGGAATTACTCTTGCAACAGATGCATATGGCCCTATTGCTGACAACGCAGGAGGAAATGCTCAGATGAGTGGCCTGGAACCCGAGGTGAGAAAAAGGACGGATGTTCTGGATGCTCTCGGAAACACAACAGCCGCCACAGGTAAAGGATTTGCAATTGGTTCCGCAGCCCTCACAGCAATGGCACTTCTTGCATCATATATTGAAGAGATAAAAATCGGATTGATCCACCTTGGTCAGAATACGATTGAAATTGCCGGACGGACAGTAGAAGTGGCTGGGGCAACTATTCCCGATTTTATGGAGTATTATGAAGTCTCACTTATGAATCCAAAAGTTTTAGCAGGTGTATTTCTTGGTTCAATGATGTCTTTCCTGTTCTGTGGCTTAACAATAAATGCTGTTGGAAGAGCTGCCCGTCAGATGGTAGAGGAGGTAAGAAGACAATTCCGTGAAATAGCCGGTATTCTTGAGGGTAAGGCAACTCCGGACTACGCCAGGTGTGTTGAAATATCAACCAAAGGAGCTCAGCGGGAGATGCTTTTTCCGTCACTTCTGGCAATTGCAGTACCAGTATTAACTGGTTTGATATTTGGTGTTTCAGGTGTAATGGGTTTGCTTGCCGGTGGTCTTGGTGCCGGTTTTGTACTTGCAATATTTATGGCAAATGCAGGGGGGGCCTGGGACAATGCAAAGAAATATATAGAGGAGGGCAACTTTGGCGGGCCGGGTTCACCCAGCCATAAGGCGTCAATAGTTGGTGATACTGTAGGTGACCCTTTTAAGGATACCTCAGGTCCATCACTTAACATACTTATTAAACTTATGAGCATGGTTGCAATTGTGATGGCCGGCTTGACTGCAGCATTCAGTTTGCTGTAGCTTGAACATATACAATTCCGCCGTAAATCTAAAACCCGAGCTGCGTGAAGTGGCAGCCCCGTGCGGCTGTATCTTGCTTGCTGTAAGTGCGTTAACACTTAATCCCGCGGATCATCCGCGGGATTAAGTGTTAACTTAAAGGTATATAGCGTGTTACAAGGGCACGGGTGTAGAATATAAAACGGTTTTTTGATGTGGGAAACTTTAGATGGCTTCGCCACTATAACCGTCCGGCAGCATCAAAGGGCAAAAAAAAGGGTGTCCAAAATTTCTTTTTGGGCACCCTCATTATTTTAAGACTCAAGCTTTATTTAGCTGTAATTCCGAGTTGTTCCTCAATGAAAGGGACAAGCTCCTCTTCAGTTACTTTGCGTTTAATGATTTTACCTTCGCTGTCAACAAAAATGTTCTGAGGGATATATTTAACATGGTACAGTTTAGCAGCTGCACTGTTCCAGTACTGAAGATCAGAAACCTGAGGCCATGTAAGCTTATCATCTTTAATTGCGCTGTTCCAAAGTTCTGCATCTTTGTCAAATGATACTCCAAATACTCCAAATCCAAGCTTATTGTATTTTTTGTAAATCTCTACCAGAGTTGGGTTGAAACGACGGCAAGGACCGCACCATCCGGCCCAGAAATCAATCATAGTGATTTTGTTGTTTGGATATACAGAAGATAGAGCAATTGGATTTCCCTGAGGATCATTCATTGTAAAATCAGGAGCTACCATTCCAACCTCAAGAGTCTTAAGGGTTGCAAGGCTCTCTTCAATCTGAGCAATATATCTGTTACCTTCAAATTCAGGAAGAGCTTTGAAAGCTGCAACTTTTGCCTCCATCTCTGCCATTGGATAATCCTCTACTTTCTGAGTAAGCTGTATAAGGGTATAAAATGAGTTTGGATTAGCAGCCTGGAATGCTGAATCAACAGCATTAGCCTCTTTCTGTGACTGATTGTATACAGCAATAATTTCTGCCTTTCTCTCAGGTGTTGTCTCCTTTTTTCCGTATTCACGCATCAGTGAGTCAAGACCATATTTTGCACCAATCTCCTCCTGTTGCTTTCTCAGACCCATAACCAGGTCATTAGTAACACCTCCGGTTACTTTTGCATTAGGGAAGTCTTCAGCAGCACCCTCAATTATGATCTCTGAGTTGTCAAGGAAAAACTGGATTCTTCCATTAATTCCCTCAATTGTAATTGCATAGTTTTCAGGGGTAACTACCTTTCCTTCAAATCTGAATTTACCGCCAATGAAATCTACGGTATCAGAAATTTGTTCTGCTCTTGCAAAGTTTGAAAGTATGGCCTTCCCTTCAGGAAGATTTTCTCCTGTTATTGTTCCCTCGATAATGTATCCGTCGTGCTTGGGCTGACACGCGAAAAGACCAACTAAGGCCGCGAAAAAAATAATTTTTTTCATTTGTTTTGAATTTTGTTGATTAATATTTAGGGTAATTAGCTACTCTTCTTCGCAGGAGCTGAGAAACCACTCCTTGTATTTCATATAGCCCTCGGCATTTCTCTTTGCCGACTCCCCAATCTCAGGGGTCCCCTCTTTTACCATTTTTGCAGGAATACCTGCATATACTCCGGGTTCAAGTTTTACATTGCTTAAAACAACAGCACCTGCAGCAATGATTGTATTGTCTGGTATGACAGCATTATCCATCAGTATAGCACCCATTCCAACAAGTACATTGCTCCCTACTGATGCTCCGTGGACTATTGCATTGTGCCCTACTGAGACATTGTCTCCTATTTCCACCACAGATTTTTTATGTAAAGTGTGCAAAACCGCGCCATCCTGAATATTAACCCTGTTTCCTATCCTTATTGGATTTACATCCCCCCTCAGAACTGCTCCGTACCAAATACTGCAGTCATCTCCAATAACCACATCTCCAATGATAGCAGCATTCTCTGCAATAAAGCAATTTTTTCCGATAATCGGGGAAATTCCGTTTAGTTTTCTAATTATAGCCATAATAATATATTGCAAATATATCAAAATATAACAAAACAACTTTCATTTTGTTCTTAAACGGCATATTTGCCATATTTGCCATATTTATGTTAAACTATAAGTTAAGCACTTCTTTAAACTTATTAAATTGCATAAAATTGGCAATATTTGATAATAAATTAAAATTTCAGCAAAAAAGATTTTTTGGTTAAGAATAATGTATAAATTTGTCAGGATTTTGTAAACAAAACTTATATGCAACACAAGGTTATTGACACTAAAGAGGTTGTAATCCGTTTTACCGGAGATTCCGGTGACGGAATGCAGCTTACAGGTACTCTGTTTGCCGACGCCTCAGCTCTTTTTGGAAATGATTTTTCTACATTTCCAGACTTTCCTGCTGAGATAAGGGCCCCTCAGGGAACAATCTCAGGGGTGTCTGGTTTTCAGGTTAATATTGGCAGCGGAGAGATAAGAACTCCCGGAGATTTATGCGATGTACTGGTTGCTATGAATCCCGCAGCTCTTAAAGCAAATGCCAAATGGACCAAAAGTACTGCAACAATAATTTTAGACTCAGATACATTTGATGAAAAGGGTTTGAAAAAGGCGGGCTTTGCTACAGATGATCCTGTAAAGGAGCTTAAAATAGAAGACAGAACCATAATATTTGCTTCAATTACCTCTTTGACAAAAGAGAGTTTAAAAGATAGCGGACTGGATCCAAAAGCAATCGTAAGGTCTAAAAATATGTTTACTCTGGGTATGTGCTACTATATGTTTAACAGACCCATGGAGTATACTTTTAAATACATAAAGAAGAAGTTCAAAAAGAATCCTGCGCTTATTGATGCAAATCAGAAGGTTTTGCAGGATGGATATAACTACGCTTCAAATATTCAGGCTATACCAAATACATACAGAATAGAGCCGGCAAAACTTAAAAAAGGTTTATACCGTAACATCAACGGAAATCAGGCTACTGCCTGGGGACTTCTGGCAGCATCAGAAAAATCCGGAAGGCCTCTCTTTTGTGGTTCATATCCTATTACTCCCGCTACCAGTATCCTTGAAGAGCTCGCTCTCCACAAGGAGTTAAATGCAAAGACTCTTCAGTGTGAAGACGAAATAGCAGGAATTTGTACAGCAATTGGAGCTGCTTATACGGGAAGTCTCGCCGTAACCACAACATCAGGACCGGGTTTATCCCTTAAGTCAGAGGCACTGGGGCTTGCAGTTATGACTGAGCTCCCTTTGGTAGTTGTTGATGTTCAAAGAGGCGGACCATCTACAGGTATTCCTACTAAAACTGAACAAACCGACCTTAATCAGGCTCTTTACGGAAGAAACGGCGAATGCCCGATTGCAGTAATTGCAGCCCACTCTCCTTCACACTGTTTTGATGCAGCCTTTTATTCGGCTAAATATGCAATGGAGCATATGATGCCTGTGATGCTTCTTACAGAGGGCTTTCTCGGAAACGGATCTGAACCCTGGAGAGTCCCTAAAATGGCAGACTATCCTGAAATTAATCCTCCAATTATTGACAAACCTGAGGAGGTGCCATTCTGGCCATTTAAGCGTGATGCTGAGAGACTTGCCAGAAGATGGGCACTACCCGGAACAGTTGGTTTGGAGCACAGAGTAGGTGGTCTTGAGAAGAACAATAATGGTAATGTATCTTCAGACCCTATCGTTCACGAAAGGATGGTGGCAGAACGGGCAGAAAAGGTGGCAAGACTGGCAAACTACATCCCTGATCAGAGTGTAATTGGTGATGAGAGCGGCGATGTTCTTATTGTTGGATGGGGAGGAACTTACGGACATCTCTACACAGCTCTTAAAGAGCTGCACGAACAGGGAAAGAGGGTCAGCCTGGCCCATTTTGACTATATTTTCCCATTGCCAAAAAATACAGCTGAGGTATTTTCAAAATTTAAGAAGATAATAGTATGCGAGCTTAACAGCGGTCAGTTTGCAAATTATCTCAGAACTTGTCACCAGCAATTCCAATATCATCAGCATAATAAAGTTCAGGGGCAGCCATTCACTGTTTCTGAAATTGTAGATGCTGTAAATGCAATACTTTAATCTCAAACAAGTAAAATAATTTGAAATGAAATATACACCACAAGATTTCAAAAGTAATCAGGAGGTAAAATGGTGTCCGGGATGCGGAGATCACGCTATCCTTGCCTCTGTTCAGAGAGCAATGCCTGATATTTGCGAGGCTCTCAACTATACTAAAGAGAGATTTGTATTTGTATCAGGTATAGGATGTTCATCAAGATTTCCTTATTATATGGAAACTTACGGCTTCCATGGAATTCACGGTCGTGCCTCTGCAATATCTACCGGAGTTAAGGTTGCAAACCCTACACTTTCAGTGTGGCAGGTTACCGGAGACGGAGATGCTCTCGCCATAGGGGGAAATCACTTTATACATGCAATCAGGAGAAATATAGATATAAATATACTTCTATTCAATAATCAGATTTACGGTCTTACAAAAGGGCAGTATTCACCTACTTCAGTTTTGGGAAAGGTTACAAAAACATCCCCTTATGGAACTGTAGAGCATCCTTTTAACCCCGGTGCTTTGGTACTTGGAGCAAGAGGAACATATTTTGCAAGGAGTTTAGATGTAGAACTTAAACTCACACAGGATATAATGCTCGAATCTGCTAAACATGACGGCACAGCTGTTGTTGAGGTTCTGGTGAATTGTGTCATTTTCAATGATAAAACTCACTGGAATCTGGTAGACAGAGAGTATAGATCAGATAGAACAATTGTTCTTAAGCACGGAGAACCAATGATTTTTGGAAAGGACAGAGACAAAGGTCTTATGCTTGACGGAATGAAACTAAAAGTTGTAAAACTTGGGGAGGACGGCATCACTGAAAAGGATCTGCTTGTGCACGATGCTCACCAGGAGAATCCGGGTCTACACTCTATGCTTATTGATATGCAGTATCCTGAATATCCTGTTGCTCTTGGTGTAATCAGGGCGGTGAAAGATACTACATATGATGATAATGTAAGAGACCAGATTACAGAGGTTCGCTCAAAATCGCCAATCCAGTGTATGGATGATCTTCTGGTAAGCGGAGCAACCTGGGAAGTGGAATAATTAAGTACCAATATTAACTAACATAACAAATAAAAAACATTTCTATTATGAAAGTAGCAGATGTAATGGCCAAACTTGAAAAGAAATATGGTCATGAGAAAGAGTACCTTCAGGCAGTTCACGAAGTTCTTGAATCAATTGAGGGAATTTACAACCAGCATCCGGAATTTGAGAAAGCAAAAATCATTGAGAGATTGGTTGAGCCGGACAGAATTTTTACATTCAGAGTTACCTGGCAGGATGATAAAGGTGAAGTTCAAACTAACCTTGGTTACAGAGTTCAGTTTAATAACGCCATAGGTCCGTACAAAGGCGGTTTCCGTTTCCACCCTTCAGTTACCCCTTCAATCCTTAAATTCCTCGGCTTTGAGCAAACTTTCAAAAATGCTTTGACTACTCTTCCTATGGGAGGCGGTAAAGGTGGATCGGATTTTGATCCTAAAGGAAAGTCAGATGCAGAGATTATGCGTTTTTGCCAGGCATTTATAACTGAGCTTTGGAGACACCTCGGCCCGGACACAGATGTTCCTGCGGGAGATATAGGAGTAGGCGGCCGTGAAGTGGGCTATATGTTTGGCTACTACAAAAAACTTGCTCGTGAAAATACAGGAGTGCTGACAGGTAAAGGTGCTACATGGGGAGGATCTCTAATCCGTCCTGAAGCAACCGGATTTGGCGGTGTATACTTTGTAACACACATGCTTGCTACAAAAGGTATCGAAATTAAAGGAAAAACTGTTTCGGTTTCAGGCTTTGGTAATGTTGCCTGGGGTGCTGCAATGAAAGCTACTGAACTTGGTGCTAAAGTTATTGCACTTTCCGGACCTGATGGAGTTATCATTGACGAAGAGGGGATGAATGCTGAGAAGATAGCATACATGCTTGAACTTCGCTCATCAAACAATGATGTTGTTGCCCCTTATGCAACTAAATTCCCGGGTTCAAAATTTATCGCCGGCAAAAAATCCTGGATGGTTAAGGTTGATATAGCTCTTCCTTGTGCATTCCAGAACGAACTTAACGGTGACGATGCAAGGGAACTAATTAAGAACGGTGTTACCTGCGTAGGAGAGATCTCAAATATGGGTTGTACTCCGGAAGCTATAGCAGAGTTTGTAAAAGCTAAGATTCTCTTTGCTCCGGGCAAGGCAGTTAATGCCGGTGGTGTTGCAGTTTCAGGTCTTGAGATGACTCAGAATGCAATGCATATCAGCTGGACAGCTGAAGAGGTTGATGCAAAACTTAAACAGATCATGAGCAGCATCCACTCAGCTTGCGTGAAATATGGAAAGCAGAGTGATGGTTACATCAACTATGTTAATGGTGCAAATATCGCAGGATTTATGAAGGTTGCACAGGCTACTCTGGAACAGGGCCTTGTATAGTCAAACATTTTTATTTTATTTTTGTAAAGGTGGCTTAGTGAAGCCACCTTTTTTATTTGTCTGTAGAGATAAAAATTAGGAAGTGTAATATATTTTGTTAAATTTGTAGTGCCTTATTCCTAGTAAGGCTAACCTAAATTTCAAACTAAACTAAAAACTTATTTATGAATGTAAAAGAGAATTTTACAAGAGTGGGCAAATTTATTGCCTTTACTCTGGTACTCCTGTTGGCAGGAGTCTCTTCTTGGGCTCAAGGACGCGTTACCGGCAAGGTGATTGACGTTAATGGCCAGCCACTGGGTTTTGTTACCGTAGTTGTTAAGGGTACAACAACTGCCACTAATACGGCAGATAACGGAACATTTACCTTCAGTAATCTTCAGGGCGACAGATCTCTCATCGTTAGCTCAATTGGTTACAGGACACAAGAAGTTGCCCTTAATGGAAGGGCTTATGTAGAGATTGTCCTGGAAGAGGACGCTATTAAGATTGATGAACTTGTTGTTACAGCTTTGGGTATCTCCCGTGAAAAGAAGGCGCTGGGTTACGCAGTTCAGGATGTAAAAGGTGATGAACTTCAGAAAGTTCGTACATCCAATGTTGTTTCTGCTCTCTCCGGAAGAGTTGCCGGTGTGCAGATACAGGCTGCATCAGGCCAGATGGGTGGTGGTGCAAAAATAAATGTCAGAGGTAACACTTCTCTTACAGGTAGTAACCAGCCGCTTTTTGTGGTAGATGGTATTCCTATCAGTAATGCAGACTACTCATACGGAGCAACCGGCGGTGGCGGTTATGACTTAGGTAACCTGGCATCTGACCTGAATCCGGATGACATTGAATCAATGTCTGTTCTAAAAGGTGCATCAGCTACAGCTCTTTACGGTTCTAGAGCAGCTAACGGTGTTGTTATGGTAACAACAAAAAAGGCTAAAACTTCACAGAAGACATTCGGAGTAAGTGTTAACTCATCCGTAACTATAGACCAGGCTGCCTATATGCCTCAACTTCAAAAGTTGTATGGCGGTGGTTTTGTTTACGAAGGGGCCGGTACTCTTGATGGTTTTCTTGCAGCAACAATTGGAGGTAAAACCTACAGACTTGTAGACTATGCAACAGACGAGAGCTGGGGTCCAAAATACAATCCTGGTATAAAAGTTCTTCAATGGAATGCTTTTGATGCATGGGATACTAAAAATTACTTAGTTGAAAAGCCTTGGATCTATCCGGAAAATGACTACAAAACATTTTTCCAGAATGGTGTGAACTACACAAATAACATACAGATTGCAAAAGCAGGTGAAGATGGGACATTCAGGTTGTCTTACACTAACAGTGAGATTACCGGAATTACCCCAAACAGTAAGCTGAGCAGGAATACCATAAGCTTCAGCGGAACGGCAAATATGAATAAATATCTTGATGGCTGGGCAAGTGTTAACTATGTTAATAATGGTGCAACAGGTCGTCCTGAAACAGGTTATGGTGACAGGAATCCAATACAGAAGATGTGGCAGTGGTCACAAACTCAGCTGGATTATAAGGACTTGAAAGCATATTTAAATGAAGATGGTTCTCAGCGTACATGGAACAGAACATCCTGGGATGACGGTACTGCAATGTATACAGACAACCCTTACTGGTCTGCCTATAAAAACTATCAGAGTGACAGAAGAAACCGTGTATACGGAAATGCAGGGCTAAACCTTAAACTTACAGACTGGTTAAAGATAACCGGCCGTGTGGGTGTTGACTATTTTAATCTTGCAATGGAAGAGAGATTTGCAGTTGGTTCACAGGCTACTCCTGAATATTATCTGGATGTAAGAGAGGCTCTTGAAACTAACATGGAGCTCTTTGCAAACTTCAACAAGAGATTTTTCAGTGACAAATTTGGAGTATCTGCACTCGTAGGAACCAGCAGCTCAGACAGAAAGAGCTGGAGAACAGGTGGTATAACAGTTGGCGGACTGGTTATCCCTGATCTTTATAACCTGTCAAACTCTCAGGTTAAAGCAACTGCCTATGACAGCAAGTCAAGGAAGAGAATTAACTCGGTATTCGGCAACATGACTGTGGACTGGAATCAGTTTATTTACCTGGATATTACTGCCAGGAATGACTGGTCTTCAACATTACCAGCAGGTAACAGATCCTATTTTTATCCATCAGTAAACCTAAGTGCAGTTTTAACATCCCTTGACGCACTTAAGGATATGAGCTGGCTTAACTTTGCAAAAGTAAGAGGTGGCTGGGCTCAGGTTGGTAACGACACTGATCCGTATAATCTGGAGTCCTACTACGCAGCATCAACAGGCGGTGCCTTTGGCTCAAACCCTCGGTACAATCCTCCTACAACAATGTCTAATCCATTCCTGAAACCTGAATCAACCAGATCCTGGGAGGTTGGTCTTGAGGCTCGTATGCTTGACAACAGGGTTGGAATTGACCTCTCCTACTTCCAGAAGGATACATATGACCAGATTGTACCTGTTATGATTTCAGGTGCATCAGGATATGCAAGTATGTATATCAATTCAGGACATATGTCAAATAAAGGTATTGAGGTTACTCTGAATCTGGTTCCGGTTAAAACTAATGACTTTACCTGGGATATGCAGTTAAACCTCGGAACCCTGGAAAACAAGGTTATAGAAATTGCTGAGGGTCTTAATTATCTTAATCTTCAGAACGCTCCATTCCGTGTTAAATCAGGAGCATTCACAGGTGCTTCATATCCGGTGATTTATGGTACAGGGTTCGTTTATGATGATAAAGGGAATAAACTTGTAAACTCTTCAACAGGATATTATGCAGCCACACCTATCAGAAACATAGGAAATGCTACTCCTAACTTTACTGCAGGTTTGACAAATGCATTTAATTATAAAGGCTTTGATCTGAGTGTCCTTATTGATATGCAGAGAGGTGGCCATATGTATTACACTTCTTACATGTGGGGTATGTATTCAGGTATTTTTGAGGAGTCCGCTCTTCAGAATGGCAAGGATATCCGTGAAAATGGTGTCTTAATTGACAGCTATTATGGCAAATGGGATGCTGCTGCAAATAAATTTGTCTATACAGATGCTGCTGGTGCTGTTACAACTACACCGGTTAAAAATACTAAGGTTCTTGGTGCTGAAACATACGGCGCATACCATTATGACAGAAATGACGAGCAGAATGTATTTAACACAGATTATTTCAAACTTCGTGAAATAAGACTTGGCTATACAATCCCTTCAAAATTCACAGGTCCAATCAAACAATTGCGCGTTTCTGCATTTGGCCGTAATCTGGCTATATGGGGAGAGGCTACCAAGCACTTTGACCCTGAATATTTGCAAATGGCCGGATCTAATGCTCAGGGTATTGAGGGAGGTTATATCCCATCAACCAGATCATTTGGTTTCAGTCTCAGCTTTAACTTTTAATTAATAGGAGATGCTATATATGAATACAATAAAAAAACTATTTTTTGCGCTTTTAGCACTTCCTGTTTTACTGACAGGCTGTGACAAGCAATTTGATGAAATAAACACCAGTCCAAACTCCACTACAAGTGTGCCTACGCCGTATATTATGACTTACGCACAGAGAGAGCTTGGATTCTATCTCTATGATGTATGGCGTTCCGGCCGTCAGTCAAGTATTGCCTGCCAGCATCTTGCTCAGAGAAATTACACTTCAGAGGACAGATACCTCTTCAGACAAGAGGTTACCGATGGCTTCTTCAGAAATACTTACTTTATTACACAAAGTTTCCAGGATATTATCAACCTCAATACAAAAGAGGCTACAAAAGGTAATATGCTTGCTTATGGCGACAATTCTGTCCAGATAGCAACTGCAAAACTTATGCAAATCTGGGCTATAGAGCTTCTTGCAGAGACTTTTGGTGATGTCCCTTATACTGAGGCGTGGAAATCTCCTGAGATTGTTATGCCTAAGTATGACAAACAGAGTGATCTATTCCCTAAGCTTCTGGCAGATGCCAAGACTGCTGTTGATGCATTAAAGGCAGCCAATAAGGGCTGGACTAACGGAGACATTTTATATGGTGGTAATCTTGCCAAATGGATTAAATTTGGTAACTCTATCAGACTTAGACTGGTACTAAGGATGTCAAATGTAAAAGCTGACTGGAAAACTGTTGCTAAATCTATTATCCAGGAGGGTGTTATGACCTCAAACAGTGACAATGCAATTGTTAAGTTTACAGGCGCAGGTGCACCTAATGAGGCTCCTTTCTACAATGGTTTTATCGTTGGTAAAAGAAATGACTTTACCTTAACCAAGCAATTTGTAGGTCTGCTGGCCGGTGTTAATGATACTGACAAAGGTTATACAAATCCGTTTAACGGAATTGAGGACCCAAGACTAAAAGTATACATTGGAGAGAGCAACTATACTACAGGCAGAAAAACTGGCGTTCCTTACGGTATGCTTGATGCTGCAACTGGAGCTTTTGTTAATGCTAACGGAACAACTGTTATTAACTTAACAAGACAACCACTACCGCTACTTCTTCAGCCAAATTTCTGGTCAACATTTATGGATTATCCTACCGTTTGTTTCATGATGAGTGAAGTTAACGACTTTGATAAAGCAAATCTTGAGGCAGGAATCCGCGCTTCTCTTGCAATGTGGGGAGCAACTGTTGATGAGGCATATATTGCCGCAGTTCTTGCAAAGTATGATGCAGCTAATGCTGAAGGGAAGAAAGAGATAGTACTTACCCAGAAGTATATCCACCTGTTCTCTCAATCGTTTGAGGCTTGGGCAGAATACCGCAGAACCGGTTATCCAAAATCTATCGTAAAACCGGGTGAAGTAACTTATAACGGAGTTAAGTTTGTAACTGCAAACGATACAGGCACCGATATAGTACCTCGTCTGAAATATGATACAAACGAATACACTCTGAATAAGGATAATGTCTCTGCTGCTGCAACAAGTATAGGTGGAGACGCTTATACTACAAAATTATGGTGGGCTAAGAAGTAAAATACATCAACAGCTTAGTTCAGGGGCTGGCCGTTAAGGTCAGCCCTTTTTTTTTAAAATAATTTTTCTATATTTGTATTTCGTGGAAGATTATTGAATAACTAGAACATATAAACCTTTTTATTAACCAAAAATTAACTAAATGAAAAAAGTCAAATTACTTCTCGCCTCATTTCTATTGCTGGTGGGGAATGTGCTTTTAGCACAGACTATTAGAGTAACGGGTACTATTACCGATGCTTCAGACGGCGCTCCAGTTATTGGCGCAGCCGTTAAGATATTGGGTACTAGTAGTGGTACAGTTACTGATTTTGATGGAAAGTATGTGATAAGCGTAAATTCCGGACAAATTCTGGAGTTTTCATACATTGGGATGAAAACTAAAACTGTTAGAGTAGAGAATATAAACGTTATTAACGTAGTTCTCGAGCAGGATGCTCTCCTTCTGGAAGATGTTATGGTGGTTGCTTACTCAACTGTTAAAAGATCCTCTTATACAGGATCTGCAGGTGTAGTTAAGAAAGAACAGATTGAAAAAATTCAGTCAACCAACGTGACTAAATCACTTCAGGGAGCTGTTGCAGGGGTTCAGGTATTGGGCGCTTCCGGTCAACCGGGTGCTTCCGCTGCTGTTAGAATCAGAGGAATCGGATCCATCAACGCGTCAAGTGCACCACTATATGTTGTGGACGGTGCTGCCTTTGATGGTGATATAAACTCAATTCCAACAGACGACATTGAATCAATCAGTGTTCTTAAGGATGCTGCCGCAGCTGCTCTTTACGGAGCCCGCGGTGCGAATGGTGTTATTATGATTACAACCAAAAAGGGTAGTGTAGGTAAAGCAACTGTAACTGCTAAGGTTTTAATCGGTACATCATCAAGAGCTATTAAAGAGTATGAAAGAGTTGATGCTAACCAGTACTACGAACTTATGTGGGAAGGCTGGAGAAATGCCAGAATGATTGCAGGTGGCATGACCGAATCTGCTGCTAATACTATGGCCAGCGGTGCAGGTGCAAATGGTATCGTTGGAAGACTTGGTTACTATAATCCTTATAATGTTCCTGATGCTCAGGTTGTAGGTCTTGATGGTAAAATTAACCCAAGTGCAAAGCTTCTTTATCAGGATAACTGGATTGAAGCTCTTTCCCAGCCTGGTTTAAGACAAGATTATAATGTTTCAGTTAGTGGTGGAGTTGAAGGGACTACATTTTACTCTTCATTTGGATATATCAATGAGAAAGGTCACGTTAAATGGTCAGATTATGACAGGTTTACCGGCCGTGTTGGTATCACTTCAAAAATTACAAAATGGTTCAAAACTGACGCAAGTATTTCAGGTGCTACTTCAGAACAAGCTGGATTCCTTGCAGAGGGAACATATACAACTAACCCATTCTACTACGGAAGGATGATGGGTCCAATCTATCCGATTTATCAAAGAGAGACTGACGGATCTATCAAGCTTATGAGCGACGGATCTCCGGCTTACGATATGGGTGGCGGATCATCAATTTACAAATGGGCAGGTCATACAAGACCATATGCACCTAACTCAAACCTTCTTGTAACCCTTCCGCTTGACTACAGAGGAAACGAAAGGGCTAACATGTCTGCTAGAGTTGGAGCAGACTTCACTTTCCTGAAAGATTTTAATTTCCGTGTATCAGGTAGTACTGACCTTCAGAATATTTACTATACAACATACCAAAATAATAAATTTGGTGATGCTGAGGGTGTTTCTGGCCGTTCAACAAAGGAGTACTTTAAGACAAGATCTTACACATTTAACCAGGTTCTTACATACAATAAAACCTTTAACGATCACAATGTAGTGGTTATGTTGGGTCATGAGAACTATCAGTACACTACAAGAGATGTTTGGGCTACAAGAACAAACTTCAAAATTGATTCCAATGAACTTATAGCAGGTTCTGTTGCTGAAGGATCAGCATCATCATCTGATATATACAGACTTGAGGGATATTTTGGACAAGCTAGTTATTCTTATGCTAACAAATATTTCCTTTCAGGATCATACAGGTATGACGGATCTTCAAGATTTTCACCGGATTCACGCTGGGGAGGTTTCTATTCAGTAGGAGCTTCATGGAGAGCCAAGCAAGAACCATTCCTTGCATCTGTTAACTGGATTGATGATCTTAAGGTTAGAGCATCATATGGTCAGCAGGGTAATGACAACATTGGCAGCTACTACGGATATCAGAGTCTCTTCTCAATTGACGGCAGAAACAACGGGCTTCTTAATGGATCATTCTATTCTCAGCTTGCTAATCCGGATCTTAAATGGGAGAAAAACGCAAATATGAATATTGGTGTTGATTTTGCATTCCTTGACAGAATCCGCGGACAGGTTGAATTCTTTACAAGATATTCAGATAACCTTCTCTTCTCTGTTCCTCTTCCGCAATCTGCCGGTATCAGTTCAAGATGGCAGAATATTGGCTCTATGAAGAATGTTGGTATTGAGTTCCAGCTAGCAGCTGACATTGTTAAGACTAAAGATTTCAAATGGACAATTGATCTTAACGGAACTTCCTACAAAAATGAGATAACCAAGATGCCTACCGGTCCTGATGGAAAACCACAAGAGATTATTTCCGGAACTAAGAAACTTTCTCAGGGTCACTCAATTTACGATTACTGGCTGAGAGGTTATGCCGGAGTTGATCCTGCAGATGGTTCTGCTCTTTATTACAAAGATGTACTTGATGCAAACGGTAATGTAACTGATAAGATTACTACAAAAGATCAGAATGCTGCATCTTATTATTATACCGGATCAGCAATTCCTGACCTGTATGGTGGTGTAACAAATTCATTTACTTACAAAGGAATTGATTTGTCGGTATTCTTTACATATCAGCTGGGCGGTATGATGTACGATTCAAACTATGCAGCACTTATGCACCCTGGTACCTTCGGCAGTCATATGCATATTGATATGCTAAACAGATGGACCAAAACTAATACTGCTACAGATGTTCCAAGACTTCAGAATGCTTATACCGCAGCTACTGCAGCTTCTGATCGCTGGCTGATAGATGGTACTTACCTGTCACTAAGGAATGTTACCCTTGGTTATACTATTCCATCTAGACTTCTAAGCAAACTTACACTAAAAACAGTAAGAATTTTTGCTACAGGTGATAACCTGGTTCTGTTCAGCAAGAGAGTAGGTATGGATCCGCAGCAGAGTTTCACAGGTGTAGCTGACCATACATACATACCACAGAGAACCATTTCAGTAGGACTTAACATTACATTTTAATTGAAACAGACATGAAAAGAAATTTCATAATATTATTAATAGCGTCTCTTAGCCTTGCTGCCTGCAGCAAAGACTATCTTGAGACAGCTCCAACTGCGAGCGTTGCAGAGAAGGACCTTTTCACGACACTTACAGGTGCACAAACATTGCTGGATGGTATTCACAGATACACATACTACTATGGTGGTGCTCACGATAAGTTTGGACAGAAGGCAATTGATTACATAATGGATTGTCTGGGTGAAGACTTCTATCCTACAGAGAGAGGTTACGGATGGTTTGTATCCTGGTATCAATATATTGAGCACAGAAATATTAACTCAGCGAATGTTGAGTATGTTTGGGCATATTACTATGATATCATTCAGAATGCCAACCTTATTCTTGCTAACATCGACAACATTCAGGTTGTAGACGCTCAGATTCCGTTAAAGAATAATATTAAAGCACAGGCTCTTACATACAGGGCTTTCTCACACTATATGCTGGTTCAGCTCTATGGTGACAGATATGACTTTAACGCAGGTGCAGCAAACAGTCACCCTGGTGTACCTATTAAGCTTGTTCCTGATGCAGAACCTCTTCCAAGAAGTACTGTAGCTCAGGTTTATACTCAGGTTAAAAAAGACCTTACCGATGCATTGGCTTTACTGGCAAACAGTTCGGCAAGAGTAAACATGTCACACATTAATATCAATGTAACAAATGCTATTGCTGCAAGAGTTGCCCTGACAACTGGTGACTGGGCTAATGCAGTTACATATGCAAAGGCAGCAAGAGCAGGCAGAACTCTTGAGGCTGATTACACATACGGATGGAACAAATCTTCTACAGAGTGGATTTGGGGAGCACTTCTTATTGATGAGCAGCAAACCAGCTACGCATCATTCTTCTCTCATATCGACCCTAACTTTGGAGGATATGCTGCTTTAGGTAATCATAAACTAATCAGCACATCAGTATATGATTTTATGAGCAATACTGACGTAAGAAAATCCCTGTTTAAACCTGTTGGTGCAAAACCACTTGTAGGTTTCAAATTTACCGGATTTGGCAACTGGACCAATGACTATCTCTATATTAAAGCTGGTGAGATGTACCTGATTGAGGCAGAGGCTGAGGCTCGCAGAAATAACTTTACAGCAGCTCAGGATGCTCTCTTCTCACTTATTTCCAAGAGAGATCCGGCTTATGTGAAATCGACCCTTACTGGAGAAGCGCTGATTGATCATATTCTGATGCATCGCCGCGCAGATCTTTGGGGAGACGGACAGCGTTTCCTTGATATCAAGCGTCTGAACAAAGGTATGGACAGAAGAAACCTTGGCCATAACCCTGCTCAGTGGAATGCAGCTTCCAACTTCCCTGCAGGAGACAAAAACTTTGTATTCCTTATACCAAAACAGGAGATTGATGCCAACCCTAATATGACTCAGAATCCTTTGTAGTTCTGAAATAATTATCAATATTTACTGCCCCGGAATCCCGGGGCAGTTTTTTTTTAAATAATTATTAATTAATTTAGCAAATCATTGGAGAACTATATTATGTTAAAAATTATAAAATTGCCCTTGTTCCTATCTTTGGTTGTATTGTTAACACAATGTAAACCAGACCCTTTGCCTGTACTTAACTTATCTGCGAGCGAAGTTAGTGTGCAGAATACTAACGGGACAGCTGAGATATCAGTCTCTTCCAATGATCAGTGGGTTACTCAAATAACCGGTTCATGGCTTTCAATTACTCCAACAAGTTCAAAGGGTGATGCTGTTGTAAAGATAACCGCACAGAATAACTTCACTACATCTGAGAGGAGTGCATCAGTTATTTTTACTATGGGGCAGGAGGGAAAGAAAAACTATCTGAGGAAAATTGTAACAGTAAAGCAATCCTTTTCTCAACTAACTATTGACAAAAACTATCTTGATTTTGAAAAAGATCAGGGATCTGTTACTGTAAAAATTACATCCAATACAAGCTGGACCATATCTATACCTTCAGAATCTTCATGGATAACTGCTAACTCAACTTCCGGTTCTGCCAGTGCTGATGTTATTTTCACTGTTTCATCAAATCCTGGAGGAGACAGAACTGCCAATATAGTACTGAGTTATGGTGACACCCTTAACACTATAAAAATTTTCCAGAAAAGAGCAGTCAATTCACCACCTGCAGTAATATCTCCAATTCATCCGCAAAATAATCTAACTGACATACCAAGAATTCTGGAATTTAGCTGGGAAAGTGCTTTTGATGCTGATTACGACCAGATAAAATACCAGATTGAACTATCAGAATCTGTTAATTTCCCAGATGGTAATACTACTTTAAGATTCAGTACAGATACATTAAGAAGGTATGCAACACCCTCGCTTCTTAAAGAGTCAACAAAATATTACTGGCGAGTGACTGCTTCTGATTCTTACGGAGCAAAATCCATCTCTCCGGTTTATAACTTTACAACCGGAACAAAGGGTGGATATTCGAACGGAGAGAGCAGGGTCGCTTTCTTTAATACTAATGGGCTTATCGCTAATGAAATAGTGTTTGTTGGAGATGGTTATACTATAGCTGATTTTGTAGATGGTGGTAAGTTTGATCAGGATATGAATGAGGGGATTGATGCATTTTTCTCTGTAGAACCATACAAATCCTATAAACAATATTTCAGAGTTTATAAGCTTGCAGCCTATTCAAAAGAGAGTGGAGCAACACAGCTTGACAAAGGAATTCAGAAAGAGACGGCATTCAGTACAGTTTTTAAAGGTGGGTCAAGCATGGAGGCCGATGATGAAAAGGTATTTAAGTTTGTCTCGGATAATGTAGAGGGAATGGAGGATACTAATCCCTATTATTCCGGAATACAGGGTAAGGTACAAAATACGTTGATTGTGCTTGTTGTAAAGGAGGACAGGTATGCCGGAACATGCTGGATGTTCAGTGACGGAAGAGCTTTGGCTATATGTCCAAACAGCAGGGATACCAGATCAAATTATCACTATAAAAGTATAGTGAACCACGAAGCCGGAGGACACGGTTTTGGCAGACTGGCAGATGAGTATGTAACATCTGCAAACAAAGACAAAACTATTACAGATAGCGAGAAAACATCACTTCAGAATTGGGTGAAATATGGTTTCTACCCAAATGTTGACCTTACATCTGACCTTAACAACATTAAATGGAAACATTTTGTTGGAAAAGCAGGATACTCTGTTGCAGCGCATGAAGGTGGATTCTATTTTACTTATGGAGTATGGAGACCGGAGAGTTCCAGCTGTATGATTGATAACAGACAATACTATAATACTCCAAGCAGAGAGCATATCGTAAAACGAATTCTCAGAACTGCACATAATGCAAGGGTCTCTGAGTATGTAAACGGAGTACTTACCCCCATTCCAAATGACCCTTACAATTTAGATGAATTCGTAAGGCTTGATGTAAAGAAAACTGAAGCAGGAGTTCAGTTTTATACAAAAAGTTTTAATCCTCTGACATTTAATCAACTGGCACCACCGGTGATGGTAGAAGTTAAATATTAAAGTATAGAATTCAATTAATTTTTTTAGATTTGAACGAGCGTTGCCCAGTTGCTTCGCTCGTTTTTTCTGATAAATTATTTCACTATGTGATTTAATTTGTAGAAAAAGCAATTTTTTCTAAATTTAGATTATAAAACTAAACCTTTAATTAACTTTTATTAATCAAAACCTAGCATCGGCCTGTGAACCTGAGAGGACCATTTATAAAATGGGTGATGGCGTAGAGGCATCTTTTCCGTCAACTATTGTTAAATATATGATGGTGGCCTCTGACAACAATAAGTTTCAGGTGGAGATGTGGAGAGGTAACACAAAAAATGCAGCCTCAATTCCTGTTACAATTACAGGAACAGCAGGTAAATTCACCCCAAGCAAACAGGCTTTTGATTTTGCTGCGGGTGAAAATAAGTCAATTATCACCTTTACATACGATGATATAACAAAATTTGGAGGAGAGGCTTATAATATTAAGCTTACGATAACCAATGATGCAGATGTCTCAAAAGGTGGTAACAAGGCAATAACTGTTACAGCTCAGAGAAAACTTACTTTCCAGACAATTGGAACAGGAACATTTACATCTGAGTTCTTTGAAGAGTCATGGCCACAGGTTGTTCAGAAGGCTGCTGAAGCAAATTACTACAGACTTCCTGACTGCTATTACAAAAACTATCCTATTGAGTTCACACTTGATAATGGTAAGATTGGATTTGCTAAACAGCCAATGGGTTATAACCACTCATCTTATGGAATGGTTTCCTGGGATCCAAGATATTTAGAAGATTGTGAGGTTAATGGAAAAGAGCTAACATTTGTTGTAGCATTTGTAGTAAGTGCCGGATCATTTGGCGGTTACTATGAAATTCTGGATTTGCCTTAATTGCATTAGGGTATAAGCACAAATAAGAGGCCGACTAAAAAGCAATTTTTAGTCGGCCTCTATTTTTACTTTTATTTATCAGCTATCTGATAAATAAAAGATGAATTACTCTTTCTTGCTTCTCATAAGTTTCATATGGTCGTCCATAGAACTTACAACCATTCTGTCGAATTCCCTTGTACCGGTACCGGCAGGAATAAGGTGTCCGCAGATGACATTCTCTTTGAGACCCTCCAGAGTATCTTTCTTTCCGAATATTGCAGCTTCGCTCAGAACCTTTGTTGTCTCCTGGAAGGAGGCGGCTGACATAAAGCTGTTTGTACGGAGAGCTGCTCTGGTAATACCTTGCAATATCTGGTTTGATGTTGCAGGAATTGCATCTCTTGCCTCAACTGTTTTAAGGTCGCGGCGTTTGAGTGTAGAGTTCTCTTCTCTTAGTCTTCTAACGGTTACAATCATTCCCGGTTTAAGTTCAGCAGAATCTCCGGCATCAAGAACTACCTTTTTGTCGTAGATGGTGTCATTCTCCTCCATGAACTCCCACTTGTCAACAAGTTGTTCAGGCAGGAAGCGAGTATCGCCCGGATCTACGATCTCAAGCTTTCTCATCATCTGGCGAACAATTATTTCAAAGTGTTTGTCGTTGATCTTAACACCCTGCATTCTGTAAACCTCCTGGATCTCGTTCACGATATACTCCTGAACTCTTGTCGGGCCCTGAATTGCCAGAATGTCTGTAGGTGATATAGCACCTTCAGAGAGAGGCATTCCTGCCTTAACATAGTCATTCTCCTGAACAAGAATCTGTTTGGTAAGAGGAACAGTATATGTCTTCTTCTCTCCACTCTTGGACTGGACAATAATCTCTCTGTTACCACGCTTAATCTTACCCATCAGAACCTCTCCGTCAATCTCGGTAACAACAGCTGGATTAGATGGATTACGAGCTTCAAACAGTTCGGTTACTCTAGGAAGACCTCCTGTAATGTCACCGGATTTACCGATGGCTCTAGGTATCTTTACTAGTATGTCACCGGCTTTGATTTTCTGCCCGTTTTCAACCATTATATGTGCACCCACAGGAAGGTTGTACTGCTTAAGTTCAATCTTATCCTCAACAATTCTAATGGTTGGATTCTTAGATTTATCTCTGGATTCAATGATTACCTTCTCTTTGTGGAGTGAATACTCGTCTGCAGCCTCTTCTCTGTATGTTACACCCTCAATCAAAGAGTCAAACATGGCTTTACCATCGGTCTCTGCAATGGTTACAGCGTTGTACGCATCCCATTCGCAAATTCTGTCTCCCTTCTTCACAAGGTCACCATCTTTCATATAGAGTGTTGCTCCATAAGGGATATTATGATTGTAAAGAGTGATTCCGGTATTGACATCGACAATCCTCATCTCTGCGGTACGACCGATAACAATTACCTGCTTTTCTCCAATTTGATCAGTTTTTGTCAGAGTACGGAGCTCTTCGAACTCTAGTTTACCTTCGTACCTTGCAATAATCTCATTCTCGGATGCGATACTTGAAGCAGTACCTCCCACGTGGAATGTACGAAGAGTAAGCTGTGTGCCGGGCTCCCCAATTGATTGAGCAGCAATAACACCAACTACCTCTCCTCTCTCAACCATTCTTCCGGTAGCGAGGTTCCTTCCGTAACATTTAGCGCAAACACCTTTACGGGATTCGCAAGTAAGAACGGAGCGAATTTCTACATGTTCTATAGGAAGAGACTGAATAAGTTCGGCAATCTCTTCTGTAATCTGCTCTCCGGCTTCAATTATTTTTTCACCTGTAAGCGGATTGTATATATCATGAACAGAGGTCCTGCCAAGAATTCTTTCATAGAGTGACTCTACAATTTCATCCTTATTCTTGATTGCTGTAGCAACAAGTCCTCTTAGAGTACCGCAGTCATCTTCATTTATAATAACATCGTGAGAGACATCCACCAGACGACGGGTAAGATAACCTGCGTCAGCTGTTTTAAGAGCAGTATCGGCAAGACCCTTACGGGCACCGTGTGTTGAAATGAAGTACTCAAGTACAGATAACCCCTCTTTAAAGTTAGAGAGAATAGGGTTCTCAATAATCTCTGCAGATGAAGCTCCGGATTTCTGAGGCTTAGCCATCAGACCCCTCATACCTGAGAGCTGACGGATCTGCTCTTTTGATCCGCGGGCGCCTGAGTGAAGCATCATATAAACAGGGTTGAATCCCTGCTTGTCAGTTGCTATCCTCTTTTCAACAATGTTTGTCAGTTTTGAGTTTGTCCCTGTCCAGATATCAATAATCTGATTGTAACGCTCATTGTTTGTGATAAGACCATTGTTGTATGAGAACATAATATTCTCAACCTGTTTGTATCCATCTTCAATCAAAGTCTGTTTCTCTTCAGGTACAATTACATCTTCAAGGTTGAATGATAATCCTCCTCTGAATGCCATTGTATATCCAATCTCTTTGATATCATCGAGGAATTGTGCTGTTCTGGCAACGCCGGAAACTTTAAGAACATTGCTGATGATGTCTCTGAGAGATTTTTTTGTAAGAATCTCATTTATGTAACCAACTTCAGGAGGTACAACCTGATTAAAGAGTATTCTTCCCACAGTAGTCTTTACCATATGGTAACCCAAAGATGGATCTGACATTACTTTAGGGAGTCTGACCTCAATCTCTGTATGCAGTTCCACGCTCTTCTCGTTGTATCCTATGATTACCTCTTCAGGACCATAGAATCTTCTGCCCTCTCCCTTTGCACCAGGTCTGATCTTGGTAATGTAGTACAATCCAAGAACCATGTCTTGTGAAGGTACTGTAATTGGGGCTCCATTTGCAGGGTTAAGAATATTGTGTGAACCCAGCATAAGAAGCTGAGCCTCCAGAATTGCAGCATTGCCAAGAGGTAAGTGTACAGCCATCTGGTCACCGTCAAAGTCTGCGTTGAATGCAGTACAAGATAGTGGATGGAGCTGAATTGCCTTACCCTCTATTAGTTTTGGCTGGAATGCCTGTATACCTAGTCTGTGAAGGGTAGGAGCACGGTTAAGCATAACCGGATGGCCTTTCATTACATTCTCCAGAATATCCCATATTACAGGATCTTTTCTGTCAACGATTTTCTTTGCAGACTTGACTGTTTTAACAATTCCCCGCTCAATTAGCTTACGGATAACAAATGGTTTGAAGAGCTCTGCAGCCATATCTTTTGGAAGGCCGCATTCGTGCATCTTAAGTTCCGGTCCAACAACAATTACGGAACGGGCCGAGTAGTCAACCCTCTTACCAAGGAGGTTCTGACGGAACCTTCCCTGTTTTCCTTTTAGTGAGTCAGATAGTGATTTAAGTGTACGGTTTGCCTCTGTCTTAACCGCGTTTGATTTTCTTGAATTGTCAAACAGTGAGTCAACAGCCTCCTGAAGCATCCTCTTTTCGTTTCTGAGAATCACCTCCGGAGCTTTAATCTCAATGAGTCTCTTCAGACGGTTATTTCTTATGATAACCCTTCTGTACAAGTCATTAAGGTCAGATGTTGCAAAACGACCTCCGTCAAGTGGAACAAGCGGTCTCAACTCCGGTGGAATTACAGGGATTACCTTTAATACCATCCACTCAGGATTGTTTACCTCTTTTGATTCACGGAAAGCCTCTACAACACTTAATCTTTTAAGTGCTTCTGCTTTTCTTTGCTGAGATGTTTCATTCTCTGTTTTATGGCGCAATTCGTATGAGAGCTCATCGAGTTTAATCCTCTCAAGCATTTTGAGAATTGCTTCGGCTCCCATTCCTGCTATGAATTTGTCAGGATTGTCATCGTCAAGCATTGAGTTCTCTTTTGGCAGCTTGTCCAGCAGTTCCATATACTCATCTTCAGTAAGGAAGTCGTTTGTACGAACTCCCTCCTGTGCAAGTATACCGGGCTGAATTACTACATACCTCTCATAGTATATAATCCCCTCCAGCTTTTTGGAGGGTATGCCGAGCAGATATCCTATTTTGTTTGGAGTTGAGCGGAAGTACCATATATGGGCCACAGGTACTGTTAGTGTTATGTGTCCCATTCTTTCTCTCCTGACCTTCTTCTCTGTAACCTCTACACCGCAACGGTCGCAAATAATACCGCGGTAACGAATTCTTTTGTATTTTCCGCAATGACACTCATAATCCTTGTATGGACCAAAAATGCGCTCACAGAAAAGTCCGTCTCTCTCCGGTTTGTATGTGCGATAGTTAACAGTTTCCGGTTTAAGCACTTCACCAGAAGATCTCTCCAGAATCTCCTCAGGAGATGCAAGACCAATGGAAATTTGGCTGAAATTGCTCTTTACCTTTATCTCTTTTTTGAAAGACATATTATTCTCTTTTCAAATGTTCAAATACTTAATTTAGATCAGTCAAGATTGACACTGAGTCCCAGACCGCGAAGTTCGTGCAGAAGCACATTCAGGGATTCAGGTATGCCCGGCTGAGGCATAGTCTCTCCCTTAACAATTGCTTCGTACGCTCTTGAGCGACCAGTTACATCGTCTGACTTGATTGTGAGAATTTCCTGAAGGATATTGGCAGCACCAAAAGCTTCCAGTGCCCATACCTCCATCTCTCCAAAGCGCTGTCCGCCAAACTGAGCCTTACCTCCCAGCGGCTGCTGAGTAATAAGGGAGTAAGGTCCTATTGATCTTGCGTGCATCTTGTCATCAACCATGTGACCAAGTTTGAGCATATAAATTACTCCAACTGTAGCCGGCTGATCAAACATTTCACCTGTACCTCCGTCACGCAGATATGTTTTGCCATATTTTGGAACTCCGGCTTTATCTGTCTCTGCTGTGATTTCCTCAAGTGTTGCACCATCAAAAATAGGTGTACTGAACTTTTTGCCATTCTTCTGACCTGCCCATCCCAGAACTGTTTCGTATATCTGACCCAGATTCATACGAGATGGTACACCCAGAGGATTTAGTACGATGTCCACAACTGAACCATCTTCAAGGAATGGCATATCTTCATCACGAACGACTTTGGCAACAATACCTTTGTTACCGTGTCTGCCTGCCATCTTGTCCCCTACACGAACTTTACGCTTCTTGGCAATGTAAACCTTTGCAAGCTGCATAATTCCGGTTGGAAGTTCATCTCCAATTGTGAGATTGTATTTAATTCTCTTAAGTTCAGCATCATACTCCTTATGTGCAATAAGGTAGTTGTTGATAAGTTGCTTAATAAGAGTGTTTGTGTTTTTATCTGTTGTCCATTTTGCAGGATTGATATTCTCGTATGACAGAGAATTCAATGCTTCAAATGTAAACGGCTGATCTTTTGTGATAAGTTCTACTCCGTAAAGGTCACTTACACCGTTAGATGACTTGTTGTTAAGAAGTTCCATCAATTTTGCGAGGAATGTCTGACGAAGAGCAGCTGCTTTACGCTCGAAGTTCTCCTCTGCGTGCTGAAGCTGATTCTTTGAAGTGCTTTTTCCTCTTTTGGAGTTCTCTTTTGCAACTTTTGAGAATAATCTCTTGTCTATTACGGTACCTCTTAGTGAAGGGGAGGCTTTAAGAGATGCATCTTTTACATCGCCTGCTTTGTCTCCGAATATTGCGCGGAGCAGTTTCTCTTCCGGAGAAGGGTCACTCTCGCCTTTAGGAGTAATCTTACCTATAAGAATATCTCCTGGCTCAACATTGGCTCCGATACGGATTATACCATTTTCATCAAGATCTTTTGTTGCCTCTTCGCTCACATTTGGAATGTCAGATGTAAGTTCCTCCATACCACGCTTGGTATCGCGAACCTCCATAATATATTCGTCAACATGGATAGATGTAAATACATCTTCTCTCAACAGTCTTTCAGAAACGACAATTGCATCCTCAAAGTTGTAACCCTTCCATGGCATAAAAGCAACCTTCAGGTTTCTGCCAAGAGCGAGGTCTCCTCCCTGTGTGGCATAGCCCTCAGTCATAATCTGTCCCGTTACAACCTTCTCTCCCTTTCTTACAATAGGTTTTAAGGTAATAGAGGTGTTCTGGTTTGTCTTTCTGTAAAGCGGCAGCTTATAAACTGTAACTTCAGGGTCAAAGCTTACAAAACGCTCGTTTTCAGTCATCTCATATTTGATATGAATCTCACGGGCATCAACATAAACCACCTCTCCTTTACCTCTTGCAACAATCTGAGTTCTTGAATCCTTAACTACAGGACCCTCAAGCCCTGTTCCAACAATTGGTGATTCCGGGCGGATAAGCGGAACAGCCTGTCGCATCATGTTTGATCCCATCAGAGCGCGGTTTGCATCGTCATGCTCAAGGAATGGGATAAGTGATGCAGCTATTGAGGCTATCTGGTTTGGAGAGACATCCACAAGGTCAACCTTGGATTTGTCCACAACGGGATAGTCCGCCTCGTAACGGCATTTAATCCTCTCATCTGTGATAAGACCATCTTCTGCAATATGAACATTCGCCTGTGCAACCATCTTCTGCTCTTCATCCTCGGCACTCATATATACACATCCCTTGGTGGTCATATCAACAAATCCTTCCGTCACTTTTCTGTAAGGGGTCTCAATAAAGCCCAGATCGTTAATCTTTGCATATACACAAAGAGAGGAGATAAGGCCGATGTTTGGACCCTCAGGTGTCTCAATTGGGCATAACCTGCCGTAGTGAGTATAGTGTACATCTCGAACCTCAAAACCTGCACGGTCTCTTGAAAGACCTCCGGGACCCAAAGCTGAGAGTCTTCTCTTGTGAGTCATTTCTGCCAGTGGATTTGTCTGATCCATAAACTGAGAGAGCTGGCTCGATCCAAAGAATGAGTTGATTACTGAAGAGAGGGTCTTGGCATTGATAAGGTCAATAGGGTAGAAGACCTCGTTATCACGCACATTCATTCTCTCCCTTATGGTTCTTGCCATTCTTGATAAACCAACGCTAAACTGGTTGGCGAGCTGTTCGCCAACAGTTCTGATACGCCTGTTGCTCAAGTGGTCAATATCATCAACTATTGCTTTAGAGTTAATAAGTTGTATCAGGTACCTGATGATTTCAATTATATCTTGTTTGGTAAGGACTCTGGTCTCGTCCGGGATGTTGATATTAAGCTTGTGGTTAAGCCTGTATCTCCCCACCTCTCCCAGGTCATACCTTTTATCTGAGAAGAACAGCTTGTCAATAACATCTCTTGCTGTTGCCTCATCTGCCGGTTCAGAATTCCTGAGCTGGCGGTATGTATAGTAAACGGCCTCTTTACCAGTGTTGCATACATCTTTCTGTAGTGTGTTTGCAATAATGGCGAAGTCGTTAAGGTTAACATCGTCTTTGTGAATGAGAATGGTACTTACTCCTGATTCAAGGATTTCGTCAATATGCTCCTCCTCAATCGTTGTCTCTCTCTCCAGAATGACTTTAACCCTTTGTATGTAAACTACCTCTCCTGTATCTTCGTCCACAAAGTCTTCGTTCCAGGTAGTGAGTACCTTGGCTGCTAATTTACTGCCAACGCACTTCTTGAGATTTGCTTTTGTTACCTTTACTTCGTTTGCAAGGCCAAAAATGTCAAGGATCTCCTTGTCACTTTCGTAACCAATTGCGCGAAGCAGGGTTGTTACAGGAAGTTTTTTCTTTCTGTCAATATATGCATACATGACATTGTTGATGTCAGTAGCAAACTCTATCCACGATCCCTTAAACGGGATGATACGGGCAGAGTAAAGCTTAGTTCCATTGGCATGGAGACTCTGTCCAAAGAAAACGCCAGGTGAACGGTGGAGCTGAGAAACAATTACTCTCTCCGAGCCGTTGATAACGAATGTCCCCCTTGGGGTCATATATGGAATTGTTCCAAGATATACATCCTGGATCATCGTTTCAAAATCTTCGTGTGTAGGATCTGTACAATAGAGCTTCAGCTTGGCCTTGAGCGGAACGCTGTAGGTTAGCCCCCTGTCCAAACACTCTTCGATAGAGTACCTTGGAGGGTCTATGAAGTAGTCAATAAATTCAAGGACAAAACTGTTACGGGTGTCCGTAATAGGGAATATCTCCTGAAATACTTTGTAAAGACCTTCATTTTTCCTGTTTTCAGGTGTGGTGTCAAGCTGAAAGAAGTCCTTAAAGGACTTAAGCTGCACCTCCAGAAAATCGGGATAATCCAGAAGGGATTTTGAAGTCGCGAATGTAATCCGCTGATTGATATTTGTTTGCGACATTTTATTCGGATTGGTTGAAATTATGTTAAAATAACGACAAAAAGGCTTAGAGCCGTTTAGGGCTCTAAACCTGATATGAATACCCGTTTAACGGGATGTAGAGTTATTTAATCTCAACTTCTCCGCCTGCTTCTTCTAACTGAGCTTTTACTTGTTCTGCTTCCGCTTTAGATACTTTCTCCTTAATTGGTTTTGGTGAAGCATCTACAAGGTCTTTAGCCTCTTTTAGACCAAGTCCGGTAATCTCCTTAACAACTTTCACAATCTGGAGTTTTGCCTGACCAGGTGATTTAAGGATAACATCAAACTGAGTTTGTTCAGCTACTTCAGCTACTGCTGCTGCTGCCGGACCTGCTACTGCTACTGCTGCTGCTGCCGGCTCAATTCCGTACTCCTCTTTAAGAACTTTTGCCAATTCTTGTACATCTTTTACAGAGAGGTTTACTAATTCTTCTGCAAATTTTTTGATATCTGCCATGGTTGTAAATATTTAAATGATTTTTAATTTCTTATTGTTACTCTTTTTCTGATAGTGTCTTCACGATACCTGCAATTTTACCGCCACCGCTTGATTCAAGGGCAGAAATAACATTGCGGACAGGTGCCTGTAGAAGACCAATGATGTCTCCGATGAGTTCTTCACGAGACTTGATTGCTACTAATGCATCAAGTTGGTTTTCACCAACATAAGCACATTCCTGTACATAAGCTCCTTTAAGAACGGGTTTACCGTGCTTTTTACCAAACTCTTTGATAAGTTTGGCAGGTGTGTTTGCAACCTCTGTAAACATTACCGCAGAAGGACCTTCAAGTATAGGGAAGAGCAGCTCAACTTCTTCAATACCTCTTTTTTCAAGAGCTTTGCGAAGCAGGGTGTTCTTTACAACAACCAGTTTGATTTCCTTTTCGAAGCAAGTACGGCGCAATAGGGCTGTCTTCTCGGCGTTCAGGCCTGAGATGTCTGCCAGGTAGAAATTAGGTGTTTTCTCAAGTTGCGCTGCCAAGCTTTCAATAATCTGTGTTTTTTCTTCTTTTCTCATAAACCAAATTTATTATTCAGCAGCACTAAACGACTTGCTATCGATATTTATTCCGGGACTCATTGTAGAAGAGATGAATATACTCTTTACATAGGTACCTTTCAGCGCCTGAGGTTTTAGTTTGATAACTGTGTTGATGAATTCAAGTGCATTTTCTGCCAGGTGATGAGGATCAAAAGATACCTTACCAACTGAAGCGTGAATAATTCCTTGTTTGTCAACCTTAAAGTCAATCTTACCAGCCTTTACCTCTTTAACAGCCTGTGCAATATCCATTGTCACAGTACCTGTCTTAGGGTTAGGCATCAAACCACGTGGGCCTAGGATACGACCAATGGCTCCAATCTTGGCCATTACAGATGGTGTACAGATAATAACATCCACATCAGTCCAGCCGTTCTTGATCTTCTCGATATAGTCGTCTAGTCCAACATGGTCTGCACCAGCTTCCTTTGCTTCGGTCTCCTTGTCAGGAGTACAAAGTACAAGTACACGAACGGTTTTACCAGTTCCGTGAGGGAGGGAAACCACGCCGCGAACCATTTGATTGGCTTTACGGGGGTCAACGCCCAATCTCATTGCAACATCAACAGAGGCGTCAAACTTTGTAAAAGAGATCTCCTTTACAAGATTGCAAGCCTCCAGAAGTTTGTACTGCTTCAATGGATCGACCTTTGCGTATACTATTTTTTGATTTTTTGTCAGCTTACTCATTTTCGCAGAATTTTTTAAATTACATCTTCAGGAAATGTGCCAGTAACATTGATACCCATACTGCGTGCAGTTCCGGCTACCATTGACATGGCAGACTTCATAGTGAACGCGTTCATATCCGGCATCTTGTCTGTAGCTATCTCACGGATCTGCTCCCATGTCACTGATCCAACCTTCTTCCTGTTTGGTTCAGCAGAACCAGACTGGATTTTAGCGGCCTCTTTCAACTGAACAGCCACCGGTGGTTGCTTTACAATAAATGTAAATGACTTATCGCTGAAAACAGTGATAATGACAGGCAGAATTTTACCGGCCTTATCCTGGGTGCGGGCATTAAACTGCTTGCAGAAATCCATAATGTTCACCCCTTTGGAACCGAGAGCCGGTCCTACAGGAGGAGAGGGATTAGCTGCACCGCCTTTAATCTGCAATTTAATGAGTGCGGCAACTTCTTTAGCCATAATTAATGATTTTTTATTCTTTTACTACTTGAACAAAATTTAACTCCAGAAGAGTCTTCCTTCCAAAAATCTTCACCATTACCTTCACCTTCTTTTTGTCTTCGTCAATCTCTTCAACAGTTCCGTCGAAACCGTTAAATGGACCGTCTACTACTTTTACGGATTCACCAATGATGAATGGAGTGATATTCTCCTCATCCCTGTCTGCAAGCTCGTCAACCTTACCTAATATACGATTAACCTCAGACTGACGAAGCGGAACAGGGACATTGTCCTTGGATGCTTTGTCTGTCAGAAAACCTGAAACATGAGGAATGTCGCGGATTATATGCTGAATCTCGGGGGAGAGGATGGCTTCAATAAGTATATAACCCGGAAAAAATATGCGCTCCATTGATACCTTTTTACCATTTTTTACCTGGTAAATTTTCTCAGTAGGAATAAGAACCTGAAGAATCTTATCCTCCAGCTTCAAACGCTTAATTTCGCTTTCTATATACTCTTTGGCCTTTTTCTCTTTGCCTCCGGCAGCTCTTACGACATACCAATTTTTGGTAATCTCACTCATAATTAGTACAACAGATTGTAAATGGTTGTCATAATGTTCCTGAAACCAAAGTCCATAACAAAAATGACCCCGGCAAAGATAAGAGATGCAACCATAACTAATATGGCTGAACTCTGAAGCTGTTGCCATGATGGCCAGCTAACCTTGTTTACCAGTTCGGTGTACGATTCCTGAAGATACAACTTTATCTTGTTCATCTTTATTTGATTGTCGGTCTAGGCAGAGGAAGCTTTCTGCTTCGACCGGATTGTTAAAAACCGACGCGTAACCATCGGTTTTGCAGGGGCAGAGAGATTCGAACTCCCATCAACGGTTTTGGAGACCGCTATTCTACCCTTGAACTATGCCCCTAGATAAAGTTAGCCACCTTTGCAGGGTGACTAACTCTCTGTAGTTTGAAATTAGTCGATAATCTCTGTAACCTGACCTGCACCAACTGTACGGCCACCTTCGCGGATAGCGAAACGAAGACCAATGTTGAGAGCTACAGGGTAGATAAGCTCAACTGTAATTGTCACGTTGTCACCAGGCATTACCATCTTGGTTCCTTCAGGGAGCATAATCTCACCTGTAATATCCAGTGTACGGATAAAGAACTGAGGACGGTATTTGTCGTGGAATGGAGTGTGACGGCCACCTTCATCTTTCTTAAGAACATAGATCTCTGCCTTGAACTTCTTATGAGGAGTGATGGTGTTTGGTCTTGCAATAACCTGACCACGCTTGATCTCTTTTTTGTCGATACCACGGAGCAGAAGACCTACATTATCACCGGCTTCACCTCTGTCAAGTATCTTACGGAACATTTCAACACCTGTAACGGTTGATTTCTTAGGCTCTTCACCAAGTCCAATGATTTGAACCTCTTCACCGGTTTTGATAACGCCTGTTTCAATACGACCTGTAGCAACTGTACCACGGCCTGTGATTGAGAATACATCCTCAACCGGCATCAGGAATGGTTTTTCGTTTTCACGAGGAGGGACTGGAACAAAGCTGTCAACTGAAGCCATAAGTTCCATTACCTTGTCTTCCCACTGAGGATCTCCGTTAAGAGCACCTAGTGCAGAACCACGGATAACAGGAGCGTTATCGCCGTCAAAATTATAGAAGCTGAGAAGCTCACGAACCTCCATTTCAACGAGGTCAATCATCTCAGGATCGTCAACAATGTCTACTTTATTAAGGAAAACAACAATTCTAGGTACGTTTACCTGACGAGCAAGAAGGATGTGCTCACGAGTCTGAGGCATAGGACCGTCAGTTGCAGCAACAACAAGAATTGCACCGTCCATCTGAGCAGCACCTGTAACCATGTTTTTAACATAGTCAGCGTGACCAGGACAGTCAACGTGAGCATAGTGACGATGCTCAGTCTGATATTCAACGTGTGAAGTGTTGATAGTAATACCACGCTCTTTCTCTTCAGGAGCGTTGTCAATTGAATCAAATGAGCGAACTTCAGAGAGGCCTTTTCTGGCAAGCACCATGGTGATTGCAGCGGTCAGTGTGGTTTTTCCGTGGTCAACGTGGCCAATAGTGCCTATATTGACGTGCGGCTTGTCCCTTTTAAAAGTTTCTTTTGCCATAATAGTAAAATTAAATATTAATGAATTTATTACACACTTGTAGAGCCGGTGATGGGAATTGAACCCATGACCTCTTCCTTACCAAGGAAGCGCTCTACCTCTGAGCTACACTGGCTTACTATGAGCGGAAGACGAGGTTCGAACCCGCGACCCTCAGCTTGGAAGGCTGATGCTCTACCGACTGAGCTACTTCCGCAAATAAAAAAATGTGGGGAGAGCAGGATTCGAACCTACGAAGGCGTAAGCCAGCAGATTTACAGTCTGCCCCAGTTGGCCACTTTGGTATCTCCCCATAATTACAATCGTTCAAAAAACTTAGAGCCGATGGAGGGATTCGAACCCCCGACCAGCTGATTACAAATCAGCTGCTCTGGCCAACTGAGCTACATCGGCATTAATTGCTCATTCCCTTTTGATTTTAGGGACTGCAAAGATATAGGTTTTTGATTAATCTGCAAAAAAAAATGAAAAATTATTTGAAGCATATATTAAAATAGGTCTACAACAAAACAAGTAAGCCGATTCTGTAGGCAAAAAATGCTGCTATCCAGGCAACAGCAATGGTGCTGAATATTGAAATAACTGCCCATTTCCAGCTCCCGGACTCTTTTCTTATAGTGAAAGCTGTTGCAACACAAGGCATGTAGAGGAGTGAAAAAATCATAAAAGAGAGGGCGTTAGCTTTGTTGAATACTTTCTCTTCTCTTATGCGGGACATTAATGATGTATTCATTATTTCACTGCCAGATGCATCTTCTTCTGCCTGATATACTACTCCAAGCGTACTTATGATAAACTCTTTTGCTGTAATTCCTGTGACAAGACTTACAGACATCTTCCAGTCAAACCCAAGTGGCTTCATTGTAGGTTCAATTACTCTTCCAAAATGCTCCAGATAGGAGACTCTCTCAGGATCAGGATTGTTTCTCTCTTTCAGAGGGAAGTAGTCAAGAGCCCATACAATAATAACTGCAAGCAGAACAACTGTGCTTATCTTCTTTAGATATTCAGATGCTGCGTCCCACATGCTTTTTACAGATTGTTTAAGTGATGGCTTTCTGTATGAGGGGAGGGGTATTAAGTAGTCTTTAATTCCAAAGTTGAAAAAAATCTTTTTGAAAAGAATAGCCATAACTATACCGGTAATAATACCTCCAAAATATAGCAGGCTTAGAACCATAACCTGATTTTCAGGAAAAAATATTCCTGAGAAGAGTAAAAAGGTTGGGATTCTTGCGCTGCATGGTATATAAGGTATCATTAACATTGTAAGGATGCGGTCTGATTTTCTCTCAATTGTGCGGGTAGCCATAATAGCCGGAACATTGCACCCGAATCCCATCAGCAGAGGAATAAATGAACTGCCGTGGAGACCAATTTTGTGCATATACTTATCCATTATGGTTGCTGCCCTGGGCAGGTATTCTGTCTCCTGAAGAAACGAGAGGAAGAAAAAGAGTATTAATATATTTGGCAGAAAGGCGAGAACACTGCCTACGCCCATTATTACTCCCTGACTGAGAAAATCGTTAAACCAGCCGGCAGCCATATGGTCGCGGATATATGCGGCTCCCTGATCCATGAGCCACTCTATACCCTGCTGCGGATAGGCTCCCAGTGTAAATGTTGCATAGAATATGAACCAGATTATAAATATAAAAGAGAGCAGACCCCACACCGGGTGGGTCAGATATTTGTCGAGTTCCTTGCTCCTTTTGTCTTGCTCCGGTTTGAAGTGCTTATATTTAAGGCCTTTTATAAGATTGCCTTTGATTATAGGTTTTTTATCTGTGTGATGGCTCATTCAAGATTGATTTTAAAATACCCTCCTTGTCATACCCGCACTCGGCCTTTAACTGTGGTATTGTCCCCTGCTCAATAAACTGATCGGGAATTCCAAGACCCTCAACCTTTACATTAAGTGATCTGGATGCGACAAATTCAGAAATTGCTGAATACAATCCTCCAAGTATAGTTCCGTCCTCTACGGTAATGATTCTTTTGCATTTTGTTGCTGCTTTTAAAACAGCATCCTCGTCAAAAGGTTTAAGAAACCTTAAGTCAATATGCATTGGATTTGCTCCTCTCTCCTTGGCCTCCTCTACTGCCTCTGCTGCTGCATTGCCTGTTGTGCCGATTGTAATAACTGCAACCCCCTCACCATCATTCAGCAATCTGGATGTACCGGGTATTATCTCCTCAAAAGGCAGATTCTTCCATGGAACTCCCTCTCCATTCCCTCTGGGATACCGTATTGTTGACATCCCCCAGGATGGGAGCTGTGCCGAATAGAGCATGTTCCTAAGCTCGGCCTCATTCATTGGTGCAGCTATTGTCATACCGGGGATACATCTCATATATGAGAGATCATATGCTCCGTGGTGAGTTGCACCATCCTCACCTACAAGACCTCCTCTGTCAAGGCAAAAGACAACCTTTAAATTTTGTGTGGCCACATCATGGATGACGCTGTCAAAAGCCCTTTGCATAAAGCTGGAGTATATATTGCAGTAGGGCAGGAGCCCTTTGGCAGCCATTCCTGCAGAGAATGTAACAGCATGCTGTTCTGCAATTCCTACATCAAATGACCTCTCCGGAATCTCCTTCATTACAATATTCATTGAGCATCCGGAAGGCATTGCGGGTGTTACTCCAACTATACTGGTGTTAATTTTTGCAAGTTCCAGAAGAGTCTCTCCAAAAACATCCTGGTATCTGTCTGCAACGGCAGATCCGTTTGACTTTCTGAGTCCTGTGTTTTTATCAAAATTACCGGGTGAGTGCCATACCACCTGATCATCTTCTGCAGGTTTGTAGCCCTTTCCTTTCTTTGTTACAATGTGAAGTAATTTAGGGCCGTCAATGTTTTTGAGCTGAGCAATTGTTGTCATAAGTTGCTCAATGTTATGACCATCTATTACACCAAAATATCTGAATCCAAGAGATTCAAATACGGAGCCGGATTTGAAAAATGCAGCCTTTGTGCTGAAAAGAAATTTTCCGGCAAGATCTCTTAGTTTTTCTGAACCGAGATATTTCCAGACTCTCTTTTTTGTTTTATTGTAAAAGTGGGAAGTTGTAAACTTGATCAGATAGTTGTGCATTGCCCCAACATTGGGATCAATGGATATTTGATTGTCGTTTAGTATTACAAGAATATTGTTTTTGTTGGCACCTGCATTGTTTAGCCCTTCATAGGCAAGACCTCCTGTTAGTGCGCCATCGCCAATTACTGCAACAACTTGTTCATCGCTTCCCTCAAGTGAGGCTGCAACAGCCATACCCAAAGCTGCAGATATTGAGGTTGACGAGTGGCCAACACCAAATGCATCATAAGGAGACTCGCTGATTTTTGGGAAGCCGCTTATCCCTTTGTATTTTCTGTTATTGATAAATGCCTCCCTTCTTCCTGTTAAAATTTTATGTGTGTAGGCCTGATGTCCTACATCCCAAATAATTTTGTCCTTAGGTGCTTTATAAAGATAGTGCAGCACAACTGTAAGCTCAACTGTTCCAAGACTCGCCCCAATATGCCCGGGATTCTCGGCACAAGATGAGATTATGAACTCTCTGATCTCCGAGCAGAGTTCTGGCAACTGATCCGGAGAGAGTCTCTTTAAATCTGAAGGTGAATCTATCTTGTTAAGATATTTCATATCGTTTAGCTCCATACATTCTATTAACAACCAACCCCCCTGTTTGTTGGAAGGGTTGCTATGAAAAACACGGCAAGTTACAACATATTTCCCATTTGATAGCCGGGAAACTTTATTTTGCAAATAGGATAAAAAATCATAGTTTAGCTAATCCTTAATTAATCTAACTTATCTAAAATATTTAACTGTGGAAACAAAATCGCTTCTGTTGAAGGACAAGTTTTATGTCAGGTGGTCAGTCCTGATTCTTCTTGCCCTGATGATGTTCTTTGCCTATATGTTTGTGGATGTACTCTCTCCGCTGCAAAGTTTACTTGAGAGTGAAAGGGGATGGTCTCCTGAAAATTACGGAACTTTTGCAAGCTCAGAGTATTTCCTTAATGTATTTGCGCTTTTTTTAATTTTTGCGGGTGTAATCCTTGATAAAATTGGAGTTCGCTCTACGGCACTGCTTTCAGGAGGTCTAATGGTAATAGGAGCTTCACTGAAGTATTATGCTGTCAGTCCTGCTTTTGCAGGAACCGGTCTGGATGTTTGGCTTGGTAGCTGGTGGACTTCGTTTCCTGCCTCTGCTAAACTTGCATCTTTAGGCTTTATGATTTTTGGATGTGGAGTGGAAATGGCCGGTATTACAGTATCTAAAGGTATTGTAAAATGGTTTAAGGGGAAAGAGATGGCTCTTGCAATGGGTATTGAGATGGCCATAGCAAGACTTGGGGTATTTGCAGTATTCAGGATATCTCCCAGAATTGCCGAGAGCTATTCTGAATTAAGTGCGCCTGTTCTGTTTGTTGTTATTCTTCTTCTGATTGGTTTAATCTGTTTTACTGCATATTTCTTTTTTGATAAAAGACTTGAAAAACAACTCGGCGAGAGAGGTGATGAGCCTGAGGAGCCATTTAAAATCAGTGACCTGGGAATTTTATTTACCAGTAAAACATTCCTTATAGTATCTGGACTTTGTGTACTTTACTATTCAGCAATTTTCCCTTTCCAGAAATTTGCAGCCAATATGCTGGAGTGCAGACTTGGCATATCAAATACAGAGGCTAGCGATATATTCTCATATTTTCCTCTGGGAGCTATGGTGCTGACACCTCTGCTCGGAGGTTTCCTTGATACAAAGGGTAAGGGTGCTACTATGCTCATGCTGGGTGCTATTCTCATGACTGCTTGTCACCTTGTTTTTGCACTTACTCCGGATGCTCTCTTTACAAAGCCGGTTGCTTACTCTGCTATTGTTCTTTTAGGTGTGAGTTTCTCTCTGGTGCCGGCTGCTCTTTGGCCTTCTGTACCAAAACTTGTTGAAAACAGATATCTTGGAAGTGCATATTCAGTAGTATTCTGGATCCAGAATATTGGACTTATGGTTTTCCCAATGTTAATTGGATGGGCACTGGCAAAAACAAATCAGGGGGTTATGAATCCACTTGAGTATGACTATACTGTACCAATGCTGATATTCTCATCTCTTGGAGTTTTTGCATTTATCCTTGCTATATGGCTTAAGGCAGAAGACAAGAAGAAAGGCTATGGTCTGGAGTTACCAAATATTGAAAAGTAGAACAAATAATAATTTCAAAAACAAACCCCAATGAATTCAGCAATTAAACTACTGAAAGATTCCAGGAGCGCAAGATGGATTGTACTGCTTGCTTTGTCAATCCCTATGTTTGCCTCCTATTTCTTTGATGATCTTTTTACTACTATCTCCCACATTTTTCAGAATCCCCAAATGCTTGACCTCGGATGGAGTATATCCGATTATGGTTTTTACGGCGGGGCATACTCTCTTTTGTGTGTATGGGGAGGCCTTGTTATATGCGGAATGCTCCTTGATAAATGGGGCGTCAGAATTACAGGCTCCCTCTTTGTGGGTCTTATGGTGATTGGCTCAATAATAGTAGTTTATGCTATTTCTGAGAGCTTTTCGCAAAGTGCTTTGGCATTATGGATGGGAAAATTCTTTTCAAAACCATCATTGGCACTCGCATATGCGGGATGTGCAATATTCGGCCTTGGAAGTGAAATTGCCGGAGTTGCAGTAACCCGTTCAATTGCAAAATGGTTTAAAGGAAAGGAGATGGCTCTTGCCATGGGATTACAGCTGGCATTGGCCAGACTCGGTACAGCTACAGCGCTGATTGTTGTTCCCAGACTTGTAAACATTAATCAAAGCTTTGTTCCATATTCTGAGACCAGTAAACCGGCTGCTGTAGGGCTTATTCTAATGACTATTGCAATTGCACTGTGGGGATTCTTTGTCCTTATTGACAGCAAATTTGACAGGCAGACAGCTGATGAGGCTAAAAGAAACAATACACAAACTGTAAAGGAGGACAAGTTTAAATTCTCGGATATTTTCAAAATTCTGGGCAACAAACACTTTATACTTGTCTCTCTTCTTTGTGTATTCTTTTATGCATGTATTATATCTTTCAGAAGGTTTGCCACAACCATAATAATTCCAAGATTTGAAATTGACAGCGAGATAGCATCTCTTATGGTTTCGCTTATCCCATTTTCAACTATGATTTTTACTCCGATATTCGGGTCACTGGTTGATTCAAAGGGGAGAGCTACAAGGTTTATGATACTTGGCTCTTTCCTCGTGCTTGTTTCTCACCTTATAATTGCATTTGCTCCCGGTAATCCGATATTTGGTTATGCAGGTATAGCAATAATGGGTGTGGCATATGCACTTGTACCAGCTGCAATGTGGCCATCCGTTCCAAAAATTATTCCTGAAAAAAATCTGGGAACTGCCTACTCGCTTATATACTGGATTCAGAATATGGGAATGTTATTGGTGCCAATTGTTGTTGGAATAATCATTGCAAGAACAACAGAGTCTGTAGCAGATCCTGTTGAGGCAGGTGTGCGATCTGCTGTGAATGCAGAGTATTTCTTTATTCTGCTCTCAGTAATAGCAATAGCCGTATCGTTTATACTTGGAAGGTCTTCTGACAAGAATCCTCAGCTTGCGCTGGATGTGCCTAATAAGAAGAGAAAATAGATTTCCCTTTAGTTCTCTTCATTCCTGCCTGAATCACCCGCAGCCCCTCCGGAACTTTTCCTCCTCGCTCACTTCGTTCGCTGTGGCGGAGGTTCCTTCGTGTCTCGGTTGATTCAGGTACGGACAACACATTTCTCGTTCTGTTGCAGAGCGGAGGCGATTATATGGTACCGGGCGGGAAGTCCTGGCGGTTATCTGGCGGATACCCGCCAGCCCGGCCTGAATTGGCCATTCGGCAATAGATTTAAACAGATGCGCGCCAGATCCTAAAGGTTGTTACTTGTAATCAGTGTGTTACAGCGGTGTGGGTATATAGTTACGTGTGAAACTTTAGGTCAAGGCCAGCGAATTACAGGTTGTTTTTTTTCTTCTCCATGTTGGCGTGCTGTAGCTTGTAGCCCATCTTCTTGTCAGTGAATTTTAGAATTATAGACAGAATAATTGATATTGAGCATATTGCTGTGAAAATGGTCATTGTCAAAGTGTAGTCATAGCGGTTAACAACCGCTCCATCTTTTACAATAGTACCAATAATACTATACTCGTTAAGTACATATCCAACAAGTATTGGAACCACCATTAGCCCAATGTTTTGTATATAATAGGTTAATGCGTAGGTAGTTCCCAGTTGTCTTTCGGGGATGATTTTTGCAAGGGAGGGCCACATTGCAGATGGGACCATTGAGAATGCGATTCCAAGTAAAACCATTAAAATAATTGCAACCCACCACTGGTCCAGAAAAGGTAGTGTAAAGAGAAGATGAACCGTTGTGAGTAATACTGATCCGCCTATCATAAGGTCAGCACCATGACCGATTTTATCATAAATCCTGCCAAATAGGGGTGTTAAAACAATTGCTCCAAATGGAAGCAAACTTGGAATAAGCCCTGAAAGCTTTGGATCTACTCCAAATTTAAACTCCATCATTCCTGCCGCATATTTGAGGTATGGAAATACTGCTGAGTAAAAGACAATACATAATAAGGCGATTAACCAGAAACCCTTATTATTTAGTATTGCTTTAACATCTTTGAAGTTAAAGCTCTCCTCGCCATTATTCTCCTGCTCTTTTATCTGTGTATCCAGCTTTTTATCGTAAATGGTAAAAATAATGAATGAAAGAAGACCTGCTAAGAGAAGGAAAAGTCCAAAAAGAACAGAGGAGCTCACATTTCCATAATATGAGACAATCATGGGTGATACGGCAAGCGCTGCAGCAGATCCCAGCCGGGCAAGTGAAAGTTGCATACCCATTGCAAGAGCAAGTTCCTTTCCTTTAAACCACTTCACTATTGATTTACTAATTGTTATACCGGCAACCTCTGAGCCAACTCCATAAATGCCAAATCCAGCAACAGCCCACACAACTTGCATCTTGTATTCACTCCCAAAAAATGAGATTGAGGTGGCCAAAAGTGATTCGTTAGAGACGGCCCAGTATTTCAGGGCTATTCCTCCAACCATCAAGATGCAGGAGAGTATTCCGGTGAATCTGATTCCTTTTCTGTCAAGTATTATTCCCCCGAAAATAAGCATTCCGAGAAATACATTAAAAATGGAGTAAGATCCGGAAAACCAGCCGTATTCAGATGGATTCCATTGGTTATGCCTCTCAAGTATAGTCTGGAGAGGAGAGAAAACATCTGATGCAACATAGGATGCAAACATTGTAAGTGAGACCAATACAAGTACCAGCCACCTTATGGATGCCGATTCCCTAAGTTGTACAGATTTGTTTTCCATATGTTTGTTTGGTTAATTAGATCGTATGATAGTCTGATCTCTGTCCGGACCTACTGATATTATTTTAACCGGGACTCCTGTCTCCTTTTCAATAAATCTTACATAGTTCATGAATTCAAAAGGGAGCTCGCTCTCATCTCTTATTTTAGTGAGGTCTATCTTCCACCCTTTAAACTCTTTGTAAACCGGCTCAATCTCTGCGAATGTGTCAAATGGGACCTCGTTACAATCCCGGCCATTTAATTTATATCCTGTTGCAACCTTGACTGTTTCAAAGGTGTCCATTACATCAGACTTCATCATTATAAGCTGGTCAACACCATTAATCATTATTGCATATTTAAGGGCAATAAGGTCAAGCCAGCCTGTTCTGCGGGGGCGGCCTGTGGTTGCACCAAATTCAAAGCCCAGCCTACGAAGTTCCTCTCCGGTTTCATCCTCAAGTTCTGTTGGGAATGGTCCGCTTCCAACTCTTGTGCAGTAAGCCTTGAAAATTCCTGATACCACTCCTATTTTGGAGGGAGAGATGCCGAGTCCTGTACAGGCTCCTGCACAAGTGGTCGTTGATGATGTTACAAATGGATATGATCCAAAATCTACATCAAGAAGTGAGCCCTGCGCCCCCTCTGCCAGCACTCTTTTGTTCTCAGAGAGAAGACCGTTAATAAGATACTCTCCGTCAACAAGATTAAAGCCCTTTAGATACTCAACAGCCTCAAGCCACTCAGCCTCTCTTTCGTTAATGTCGTATTCGAAGTCAAATTGCTTTAAGAATGATATGTGCTTGTTTTTAAGTGTATTGAACCTCTCAGAAAAATTATCGGCAAGGATATCACCAACCCTTAGTCCGTTCCTTCCGGTTTTATCCATATAGGTAGGGCCGATTCCTTTCAATGTTGAACCAATTTTTGAAGTACCCTTTGAGGCCTCTGATGCTGCGTCAATTATTCTGTGAGAAGGGAGAATGAGGTGAGCCTTCTTTGAAATGGCTATTCTCTCTTTTGCCGGGACTCCGCTCTCTTCAATCTCTTTACACTCGGCTTTAAAAATAATGGGGTCTATAACTACTCCATTCCCGATAATATTTAATGTTCCTTTACGGAATACACCTGATGGAATGGTGTGGAGGACAAATTTTTTGTCCTCAAAATGGAGGGAGTGTCCTGCATTTGGTCCACCCTGAAATCTGGCCACAACCGGATAGCCCTTGGCCAGTACATCTACAATCTTTCCTTTCCCCTCGTCGCCCCACTGAAGGCCTAGAACAACATCAACTTTCATAAAGTTTTAATTTATTAAAATGGTAGATCCCCATCGTCCTGGGGTATAATTTCCTGAATATTAGGCTGACTCTGCTGGTTTGCAGTATCATCTTGTCTTCTTCCTAAAATCTGGATTGAATCTGCAACAATCTCCACACTGTATCTGGCTTGTCCGTTTTTATCCTCCCAGTTTCTTGTTCGCAGTCTTCCCTCAATATAGAGCTGAGACCCCTTTTTTACAAACTTCTCTGCTCTCTCCGCAAGAGACCTCCAGCAAACAATATTATGCCATTCAGTAAGCTCCTGTAAATCTCCGTTCTTGTCTTTGTACCTCTCTGTTGTTGCCAGTGAAAATCGTACAAGAAGAGAGCCTCCTTCAAGATGGCGCACCTCAGGATCTTTACCGGCATTGCCGATAAGCATTACTTTATTCAATGCCATAATTTGTGATTTAACTCTTTTGCAAAGATAGCAAAATTTACCATTCAGATGCCAAGTTTTCCATGGCTTGGATATTTGGTTCCTCTCCGGTAAAAATTCTGAATGAAGGTATAGCCTGATGAATCAGCCAGCTTATTCCGCTTATATATACACCCCCGTCTCTTTCCACTGATTTTTTTAGGGTTGGGTTGTTGTACCTTGCTTCAAGCACAACTTTGCCTCTGAAGTCAAATGATGAGAGTTTTAAATGCCTTACGGGGATTGCATCAACAATAATATGAGATTTTTTTGCATACTCTTTTACTGAGTCCATCCTGCAATAACCTATTCTTTCAGCAAAGGCAAAGGGCTCTCCCGTAAACTCGTTCCTGGTTGATATTATAACATCAAGACCCATGTCTTTCAGGGCTACTGCAGCAGCTCTTCCTGCTCCTCCGCATCCAAGAATAACTGCTCTCATTCCCTCTGAGACATAATCTTTAAGGGAATCTTTTACACCGCTGTAATCTGTGTTGAATCCGTAAATCTTGCCACCTTTTATATAAAGGAGGTTTGAGGCCCAGGCTCTCTTTGAAGAGCCATCCAGGGCATCTGCAAGACCAGCCGCAGCATCTTTAAATGGTGTTGTTACGTTGATGGCTGTAAAACCATTTGAAATGGCGTACTCTATCCCCTCTTTTGCGGATTTAAAATCCAGCAGTTCGTATGTGTGTTCTTCCAGTGGATAAGCGGCCTTAAATAATAACGGACTTTTACTATGCGAAATTGACTCGCCCAACAGACCAAATTTCATCTCTCTCCTCCCTCTTTTTTATTTAAAATCTCTTTGTCTAAGCGCTTCATAACAGAGGATCGCTGTAGAGACAGATACATTCAGGGAGTCAAGCTCCCCTCTCATTGGAATTTTAATCCTCTGATCTGCCCTCTCTCTCCAGAACTCCTTAAGCCCCTCTGCCTCTGTTCCCATTACAATTGCCATAGGGGTAGTCATATCTGTGAGATGATACCACTCAGAGGCCTGCAATTCGGCAGTGAAAATACGAATTTTATTCATTATCAGCCACTCGTATGCCTCTTTTGATGGGCAGGTAACTACCTGATTTGTGAAAACTCCTCCTAAACTTGATCTTATGGTATTGGGGTTGAAAATATCAGTTAATGGGTCACACACAATAACTGCATCTGCCTTTACAGCGTCGGCAGTTCTAAGTACTGCTCCAAGATTACCCGGTTTTTCCACAGATTCAAGCACTATAATGAGAGGGTTGTCAGAGAGTTTGATGTGATCCAGCTTTAAATTTTTGTGCTTTACAGTCGCAATAACACCTTCGGTTCCGCCTCTGTATGCAACCTTTTCATAGACTTGTGAAGTTATCTCGATGGCCCTGACAGCCCGGAGCGATTTTATGAACTCTTCACTAACCATATCTCTTACCCATAAAAGGGTATCAATCTGATATCCGGCTTTACCGGCTGCCAAACACTCCCTGGTTCCCTCAACAACAAAGAGCCCGGATTTTCTCCTCTCGGAAGATTTAGTTCCAAGAGATACAAACTCTTTAATTCTCTGGTTTTGCAGAGATGTTATTGGTTGTTCATTCATCCTTTGTTTGCGGCTTTTCCGGCCTCATCTGAGGGAAGAACAGAACATCCTGTATGGATGTTGAGTTGGTCATAAACATAGTTAACCGGTCTATGCCAATACCCATTCCTGATGTCGGAGGCATACCATACTCCAGTGCCCTCACAAAATCCATGTCTATGAACATGGCTTCATCGTCTCCTTTGTCTTTCAGCTTTACCTGATCTTTGAACCTTTCAAGCTGATCTATAGGATCGTTGAGTTCACTGTAGGCATTTGCAAGCTCCTTCCCGTTTACAAAGAGTTCAAACCTCTCAGTAAGAGCCGGGTTTGATCTGTGCCTCTTTGTAAGGGGAGATGTCTCAACCGGATAATCAGTTATGAAAGTTGGCTGAATGAGATGCTCTTCACAGTACTCTCCAAATATTGCATCAATCAGTTTTCCAACCCCCATGCTTTTAGATACCGGGACTTTTAGCTTTTCACAAACAGTGCGCAGTTCTTCTTCGTCCATTCCGGCTACATCTACTCCTGCATACTCCTTAATGGCATCCAGCATAGGAAGTCTGCGGAAAGGTGCCTTAAATTCTATCTCTTTCCCCCAAAGGGTGACATTAGTTTTATTATGCAGAGTCAGGGCTACTCTTTCTATCATCTTCTCCACAAATTCCATCATCCAGAAGTAATCCTTATAGGCTACATATATTTCGAGAACAGTAAATTCAGGATTGTGGGTGCGATCCATTCCCTCATTTCTGAAATCTTTTGCAAATTCATAAACGCCGGTATAACCTCCTACTATTAGCTTCTTAAGATATAGTTCGTTTGCAATTCTCAGATAAAGAGGAATATCCAAAGCGTTATGATGTGTGATGAAGGGTCTGGCTGCCGCACCTCCCGGTATTGGTTGCAGAATGGGTGTTTCAACCTCCATATAGCCATGCTCGTTGAAGAAGCTTCTCATTGTGTTCATTATCTGAGTACGCTTCATAAAAGTCTCTCTTACCTTTGGGTTAACAATAAGATCTACATATCTCATTCTGTATCTAAGCTCAGGATCAGAGAATTCATCATATTTCTGACCATCTTTTTCTTTCACGATAGGTAGTACCCTCAGGGATTTACTAAGTACAGAAAGCTCTTTAGCGTGGATTGAGAGTTCGCCTGCCTGTGTAATAAACGCATATCCCTTTATGCCAACAATATCACCAATATCCAGCAGTTTTTTGAAGACTGTGTTGTACATTGTCTTATCTTCACCAGGGCATATCTCATCTCTCTTCAAATAGACCTGAATCCTTCCCTTCTCATCCTGAATCTCCATAAATGCGGCAGCTCCCATTATTCTTCTGGTCATTATTCTGCCTGCGATTGATATATCCTTCAGGTTACCCTCTTCAGGGTTATACTGCTCTTTTATCTGGCTTGTTGTAATATTTACTTCGTAAGCGGCAGCCGGGTAGGGGTCTATGCCCAGTTCCCTCATCGCCTTCAGCGAATCCCTTCTGATTATTTCCTGTTCGCTGAGTTCTGTGTAATCCATACAATTGAAGATTTTTAGTAAAGTGCAAAAGTAGCTTTTTTTATCTAGTTTTTGAAATATAATAGCTATCTTTGTCAAGATATGGCACTGGATAAGCAATGGATAGTAAAGGAGCCGGGGAATCCGGCACTGGTTCGAAAGCTCGCGGAAGATCTGGGAGTAGATGAAGCGCTGGCTAATTTGCTGGTTCAGAGAAATATAAAGACTTTTGCAGAGGCGAAGTCTTTTTTTCGCCCCAGCCTGGAAGAGCTTCACGACCCGTTTTTAATGAAAGATATGGATCTGGCGGTTAAAAGGCTGGATATTGCTCTTAATAAAAACGAAAAAATACTGGTTTACGGAGATTATGATGTTGATGGAACAACAGCAGTTGCTCTTGTTTTTTCTTTTCTCAGAAATCTTCATAAAAACCTGGGGTATTATATACCTGACAGGTATAACGAGGGCTATGGTGTCTCTTATAAAGGGATTGACTGGGCTCATGAAAACGGTTATACCCTTATTATCGCTCTTGATTGTGGAATTAAAGCAGTTGAGAAGGTAGCCTATGCTCAGACTTTGGGAATTGATTTTATTGTGTGTGACCATCACCTGCCTGACGAAAGGCTCCCAAATGCATCGGCAGTACTCGATCCTAAAAGGTCTGACTGCTCTTATCCCTTTGACGATCTTTCCGGATGCGGAGTGGGATTCAAGTTTATGCAGGCATTTGCAAAGGTAAGGAATATTGATTTTTCTCAATTAATTCCCCTGATGGACCTTCTTGTCGTTAGTATAGCTTCTGACCTTGTCCTTATGACAGGGGAGAACAGGATCCTTGCACATTTTGGGCTCAAACAGCTGAATGAAAGTCCCAGAAAAGGGCTACTCTCTATTATTAAGCTATCCGGTCTGGAGAAGCATATGATTACAATTGACGATATTGTATTCAAAATAGGTCCAAGAATCAATGCCGCAGGAAGAATGGAGTCAGGGAAGACTGCCGTTGACCTTCTGATTAGCCGTAATGATGATGAGGCCAGGAATATCGGAGATACTATTAATACTCATAATAATGACAGAAAGAGTATTGACAGGGAAATTACCCAGGCTGCCATTGAGATGGCTGCATCTGCAGCCGATTACCATGAAAGAAAATCGACAGTTCTTTATAATCCATTGTGGCACAAAGGCGTGCTGGGTATTGTAGCCTCTCGTCTTGTCGAAACATACTATCGTCCTACTATAGTATTGACAGAATCAAACGGGTTCATAACCGGCTCCGCAAGGAGTATCCCCGGTTTTGACCTATATGAGGCTATTGAAAGTTGTTCCGATCTTCTTGAAAATTTTGGAGGTCATATGTATGCTGCAGGGTTAACTCTCAGAGAGAGTAACTTTGAGGAGTTTTACACAAGATTTGAGTCATTTGTAAGAAATAAAATAACTAAGGAGCTTCTGACTCCTATTGTGAATATTGATACATACCTGGAATTCAGGCAGATTACACCAAAGTTCTTTAGAATACTAAAGCAATTTCAGCCGTTTGGTCCGGGAAACATGTCCCCGGTTTTTATTACTGAGAATGTTTATGATAACGGAAACGGCAGGAAAGTGGGATCAGATTCAGGTCACCTGAAGCTTGAATTGATTCAGGAAAATGAACCTCACAGACATATCTCAGCTATAGCGTTTAACAGAGCGGAGCATTTTGAACATCTCAAATCCGGTAATCCGGTTGATATTTGTTATTCAATAGCTGAAAATTACTACAGAGGTATAGCGAATATACAGCTGAGGGTAAGAGATATAAGACTCAGAGAGGAGATTATATAGAATTCATAATCTTTGCGAGAATCTCCCTGACATTTGTATCATCAACACAAATTGTAAGATCGGCTGCGCTTTCATAGCCTGTTTTTCTCTCATTAAAAAGTTGTGCAACCTGTAATCTGAGTTCAGAATCTGACTTGTCTTTTACAAGTGGCCTGGATTTCTTTGCTTTAACCAGTCTTTCGGTTATAGTTTCCAGTGAAGCTTTGAGATAAATGCAGTATGTTCTTTTTTTAATCAGATCTCTGTTTTTCTGAGATAAAAGGGCGCCTCCTCCAAGGGATAGAACGAAGACTTTATCACAACAACCGTTAATTATCTTTTCAAGATACTCCTCCTCAAGATTTCTGAACACTTGTTCCCCACGGAGAGAAAAGATTTCATCTACTGTTGCTCCCTCTCCCTCTTCTATTGCCAGGTCAAGATCCTTATATCTGCAGTAGAGATAAGAAGCAAGTTTTGAGGCAATTGTGCTTTTGCCCACACCCATAAAACCTGTAAGAGTGATTATCATATTTTTTAGAACAGAGTAGGAGAATCGCTTTCAGATTCGGTTCTTACCTCCTCTTCAATATTCTCAATATTATCTGTCTCCTCTTCTTTTTGAAGCGGCTCTGTGAATTTTACTGATTCGACCTCAAAAGCGGTAACTCTTTTCCCTTTTGCCCTTATGCTTTTGCCCGCTATAAAGGTATCTATATCAATAATTTCACTGCCTCTCTTTGAGTGCTTCCCTCCAAATACAACCTCAGCCTGAGGGTATTTGTCATCACAAATATCCAACAGATAACTTCCCGGGCTGTCAGAGATAAATGAAGTTACAATATTGTCGTTTGGTTCAAACGGAAATCTTTTTACATAAAATGCAGATTGCTCTCCGTCATAGTATATAGCTGTATAGATTTTTTCAATCTCAAGTTTCTCAACGACTTTTAAATCTCCCTGATATCTGTTGCTTAAATCAAAATTGGTGGTGTAATACTCTCCATTTTTACAAATTGCAAGTATCCTGTCACCCGGAAGGTACTCTCCAAGGTATTTTCCTCTTGAATCGGTATTTAGCCTGTTTATATCTGTATCAAACCAAATTGAGACCCCTCCGAACTGGGAGACCCCTTTTGATTTAAGCTGGATTTTGTGAACCGGGTTTTTGCTGAATACATTTCCTTTTGAACCTCTGTTTTTAATGGCCAGAGAAGAAAAGTCATATTCAAAAATGAGTTTTTTGAGTTTTGGCCTTGGTTTGAGAAATACTTTAAGAATCTCAGCCTCTCCGTTGGGGTTAGCTGTAAACCATAAAATCTGTGAACCATCTTTGCCTTGTGTAAGATCGTACTCTTTGTCCCTGGTTATACTGGTCACGGAGAATCTCTTTACAAAGTATTCGCCGCTCTTTCCGTGACGATAAACAGCGTTGTAAATTGTCCTTTCATCGTTCTTTTTAAAGACACCTACATGGATTATTCCCTTTCCCACAAATGCCTTGTCCTGGATCTTTGTAACAATGTATTTGCCATTTGACAGGAAAACTATTATATCATCAATATCTGAGCATTCGCTTACAAAATCGGCATTCTCGTCCCTGCGAAGGTCCATTCCTACAAAACCCTCCTCTTTGTTTGCATACAATTTTGCATTAACTGCAACAACTTTTGTTGCCTCTATGGTTTCAAAATTTGTAATTGTGGTTTTCCGGGGGAATCTCTCTCCGTATTTTTTCTTTAGTTGCTGATAATATTTGATTGTATAATTGTTGAGGTGCTCCAGGTTGTGTTTGACTTCAGACATCTCCTCTTCCATCTTTCTAATGGCCTCATCAAGTGTTTTGATGTCAAATACTGAAATTTTACGAACCGGTTTTTCAACCAGTTTGAGAACATCCTCTTTTGTAACAGGTTTCCTGAGTATATGCTGGTATTTCAGAAGTTCGGACTCAATATTGTCCAATTGCTCTTTCCAGGTTTGAGTTTTCTTTTCCAGCTCTTTGTAAATCTGATTCTCGAAGAATAATTTCTCAAGAGATGTATAATGCCAGGAGTCTTCAAGTTCAGATAGTCTGATTTCAAGCTCTCTTTTAAGCAGATTCTTTGTGTATTCAGCGTTATGTTTAAGTATTTCATCTACTCCAAGGAAGCATGGGTGATTATCTTTGATAACACAGGAGTTTGGTGAAACTGAGGTTTCGCAATCGGTAAATGCGTAGAGTGCATCAATGGTCTTATCAGGAGAGACTTCGTTATGAAGGTGAACAAGAATCTCTGCGCCTGAAGAGGTGTTGTCATCTACTTTGCGGACTTTGATTTTTCCTTTATCGTTTGCCTTAAGGATTGACTCAATAAGCTTTCCGGTAGTCTGTCCAAAAGGTATCTCTGTAATAGCCAGTGTTTTTTTATCCAGTTTGGATATTTTTGCCCTTACTTTTATCACCCCGCCTCTGAGACCCTGATTATATTTTGTGCAATCAGCAAGTCCTCCTGTTGGAAAATCAGGCAGAATAGTAAATTCTTTGTTATTTAGGTATGCTATACAGCTGTCAATAAGTTCGTTAATGTTATGCGGGAGAATTTTTGAGGCCAGACCAACTGCAATTCCCTCCACTCCCTGGGCGAGAAGAAGCGGGAATTTAACAGGTAAATTAACAGGCTCCTGGTTTCTTCCATCATATGATGGCATCCACTCGGTAGTTTTATTATTAAAAACCACTTCGCTTGCAAATTTACTGAGTCTTGCCTCGATATATCTTGGAGCAGCCGCACTATCACCCGTGAGTGTGTTTCCCCAGTTACCCTGACAATCTATAAGAAGATCTTTCTGACCCAGCTGAACCAATGCATCCCCGATAGAGGCATCTCCGTGGGGGTGAAATTGCATAGTGTGTCCTATGATATTTGCAACTTTATTGTACCTTCCGTCATCCATTCTTTTCATTGAATGGAGTATTCTTCTTTGTACAGGTTTCAAACCATCATTAATATGAGGAACAGCCCTCTCAAGAATAACATAAGAGGCATAATCGAGGAACCAGTCTTTGTACATCCCGGTTAGTTTGTACTTTTTGTCTCCCTCGTTTATGAGTTTGTCATATTTACTATTCTCTGTTTGTTCGGTAAGGTCGTCTGATTCCTCCTGAAGTTCGGGTTCGTAGTCAAGGTCGGGGATACTCATTCTGGTAATTGGGTTTTTCTAATCTTGTATATAACCAAACTGTTTAAGCTTTCTCTTGTCTTCTCTCCAGTCCGGGTTTACCTTTACAAATATCTGCAAAAAAACCTTTTTTTCAAAAAAGGTCTCCATATCCTTTCTTGCTAAAGTGCCCACTTTTTTAATTGCCGACCCTCCCTTACCAATGATAATTCCTTTTTGAGAATCTCTCAGTACATTTATCACAGCCTCAATTGAATAGAGCTCCGGCCCCTCTGTAAATGTATCAATAGTTACCTCTGTTGAGTATGGAATCTCTTTATCATATGTGAGAAGAATTTTTTCTCTTATAATTTCTGAGGCAAAGAATCTGAGGTTTCTGTCTGTGAATACATCTTTATCATACCAGGCAGGACTCTCGGGAACAAGTTCAAGGATTCTGTTTAAAAGGGGTGATACATTGAATTTCTCCTGTGCAGAGACCGGGAAAATCTCAGCTCTCGGAACTAACTCCCTCCACCTTTCATAGAGGTTTTCAATTTCTGCCTGATTGGATAGGTCAATCTTGTTTATTACCAAAATAACCGGAGAAGAGACCCTGTTTAATTTCTCAATATACTCTTCATTTTTTGTGCTTTTCTCTACTACATCTGTAACATAGAGGATAACATCAGCATCTCCAATTGCGGTCTCTACAAAGTTCATCATACTCTCCTGCAGCTTGTAGCTGGGCCTTAGTATGCCGGGGGTATCCGAGAAGACGAGCTGATAGTCCTCCCCGTTAACAATACCCATAATTCTGTGTCTTGTTGTCTGAGCTTTTGCAGTAACAATTGAAAGCTTTTCTCCAACGAGGGCATTCATAAGAGTAGATTTGCCAACATTTGGGTTACCAATAATGTTGACAAATCCGGACTTGTGAATTTTTAAAGAGTCGTTATTCATAAGAGCCCATTTTGAGCATAGAGACTTCGTTTTCAGTTAAAAAACGCCAGGCACCCCTGCGCAGATTCTTTTTTGTTAATCCTGCAAAGTATACTCTGTCAAGTCTTTTGACTTTATAGCCTAAATGTTCAAAAATTCTCCTTACAACTCTGTTCCTGCCTGAATGAATTTCAAGCCCTACCTGGCTATTATCTTCATCCACATAGGAGAGTGAATCTGCGTGAATTTCGCCGTCTTCAAGCTCAATTCCCTGGAGAATTTGATCGAAATGGGGTTTAGACAGATTTTTATCAAGAACAACATGGTAGATCTTTTTTCTGTTGTACGAAGGGTGTGTCAGCTTGTCTGCCATCTCTCCATCGTTGGTAAGAAGAAGAACTCCCGTTGTCTGCTTGTCAAGCCTGCCAACCGGATATACTCTTTGGGGACATTTTCCTGCTACCAGTTCCATAACAGTCTTCTCTGCGTTTGGATCAGAGAGAGTAGTTACGAAATCTTTTGGTTTGTTCATTACAATGTAAACTTTCTCCTCTCCCTTAAGTCTCTCTCCATTGAATCTAATGTCATCTGAAGGATTGACGCGCACTCCTAACTGGTTGATGATTACTCCATTTACTGTAACAAGTCCTGCAGTTATATACTCATCGGCCTCTCTTCTTGAACAGATGCCTGAATTTGCAATAAATTTGTTAAGTCTTACCAATCCATCCTCTCTCTTTTTAGCGGTGGTTTTCTTTTTGATAATCCTGGCAGGTTTGTCAAATGATGGTCTGCCGTAAGATGGCCTTCCGTATGAAGGTCTCTCTTCTGATGATGATTTACTGTAAGAAGGCCTGCCTGATGATGGCCTCCCTGATGATGGCCTTCCGTATGAAGGTCTGTCGCTTGATGATCTTCCAAATGAAGGCTTATCGTTAGATGGTCTTCCATAAGATGGTTTACCATAAGACGGCCTGTCGGAAGAAGGTGTTTCAGATTTTCTGTAAGGTCTTGCATCACTGCGACCTCTTGATGGTGACCCTGCGGACCTCCCGGCTCCCGCTTCTGATGGGCCTCTTCTGCCTGGAGCTCCCGCTCCGGCACTCTTTTTTAGTTCAAATTTTCTCATTGATATAGAATTCGGGTGCAAATTTATGTTATTAAGATAGATTTTCCTACTTTTACAAACTTATTCAGCAACTTCCTGAAATTATGAACGGCCTAAAAGCGCTTCTGGCGCGAAAATTTGGAATTAATCCTCTAATGAGGGAGAATCTTATTGTATCTCTTCGTTCCATAAAGAGTACCCGCCTTCGTTCATCTCTGACGATACTTATAATTGCAATTGGTATTACCTCCTTAGTAGGAATTCTGACTGCTACTGACTCTCTTAAAGCACTTATGACTGAGAATTTCGGAAAAATGGGTGCAAACTCTTTTTCAGTTAGATCTAACTTTACAGAAGTCGATAACGCAGGCAGAAGGCCCAGAGTCTTAAACAGACGAAGTATTTCATACGCTCAGGCGAGAAGTTTTGCTGAAAACTACAAGATTCCTTCCATTATTTCGATATCTGCCACTGCTGTTGGAAATGCAACAATTAAGTACGCCTCTAATAAAACAAATCCTAATATCAGGGTTACTGCAACTGATGAACACAACCTTGCATTCGCCGGCGCCTCTGTTGCAAAAGGGAGAAACTTCAGTAAACAGGATATTGAATCGGGCTCTTTTACCTGCCTCATTGGATCGGGCGTTGAAACAGCTCTCTTTAAGGGTATAAACCCTATTGGTAAAATTATTAGCGTTGGTGCTGCCAGATACGAGGTTATCGGAACGATTGCAAATCAGGGAAGTTCGTTTGGAGGGGGACCCGATAATCAGGTATGGATTCCTGTTTCCAACGCAAGAGGGGTCTTTCTCTCGGATAATTCTTTCTATGTGATAAATATAATACCAAAAGAGGGGGTTAATCAGGAGAGGGCAATTGAGGCTGCCGAGCAGTTGTTCAGATCTATAAGACGCCTCAGTCCGGTAGATGCTTCAGACTTTAGGGTAACAAAGTCCGATGCCTTTCTTGAGGATATAATGAAAATCATGAGTTATGTCACGGTTGCGGCATTTATTATAGGAATAATAACTCTTCTTGGTGCAGCTGTAGGTTTGATGAATATAATGTTAGTCTCAGTTAAAGAGAGAACCCGGGAGATAGGGACAAGGAAAGCACTGGGTGCTAACTCTAAAACTATAAAACAACAATTTCTTTTTGAATCAATTGTTATAGGTCAGATAGGAGGATTAATGGGTATTCTTCTCGGTATTGTGATAGGAAATCTCACAGCACTCATTATGAAAAGCCCATTTGTAATGCCTTGGCTCTGGATGTTTATGGGAGTCATGGTTTGCCTGATTGTTAGTGTTCTGTCAGGCTATTTGCCGGCAGTGAGGGCATCAAAACTTGACCCGATAGAAGCTCTCCGTTACGAGTAACCTATTTTAATCTGAAAATATATGTAATTGTTCCCTCCTGAACAGCAGGAGCGGATGAGCTTAGATTAAACTTAGCTTTAAGGGCTGCCCTTTTTGATGCCTCCCAGAGTGTTCTGTTCTGGACAGTTGTGCCGGGAGCTCCGGGAGATGCATCGATAACTGTACCGTACTGGTCTACCATAATTTTAACAACAACTTTCCCTGCTGCGTTAACTGAATACTCGGGCTCAGGAAGATTACCCATAAGACTCCTGCCTGCCAGCCTGGCCGATGGCTCTCCATCTGTAGACCCAATCTGAGTGTTCCCCTCGGCATGTCCGGCAGAGAGACTCTCGCTAATCTGTTTTGACACTTGAGGATCTGTCGAGTTTTGATTCTGAGCGCTTGGGAAAAGAGCTCTTCTGTCAATTGGTTTTGGCTTAGGGGGCTCATAATGCTCTACATCACCACTCTCTCCCGAAGTTGCCTCTGCACCCGTATTTGATCTGTTTCCCTTAATTGCAGATTCCGAACGCTGAACCAATTTAACCTCTTTTTCAGGGTTTGGATTTTCAACTCTGGGTTCGTGTCCACTTTTTACCTGAATTGGTTTGGGCGGCTCCATCTCCAGATCAACTTCAATCCCCAGTTCTGCAGGCGGTGGGTAGATAACCTTAAATCCTGAAGAGAAAAGAATTGTCATAGCTGCTATATGAACGGCCAAAGTAAGGCCTGCACCAATTACTTTGGCTCTGGCCTCCTGTGGAGTATCGTTTATAGGCACCTTTGACATCTTTTTCTTTATTTTACTTATATCTATTCTGCGGCAGTTGCAAGAATTATTCTGTATTGATTCCTTTTTGCAATATTCATAATATTAACTACTTGTTCCATTGGAACAGTTTTGTCAACATGAAGAGATATTGTAGGATCATCTCTCTCCATCAGCTCCTGCTGAATCAAAGGCTCAATATCGTTAAATAACACAGGAGTATTCTTTCCGTTTAAATGGTAGGAAAATGTGTTTGATGGTAAATAGTGCTTGATAGATATACTAACCATCGGCTTAGCAGAGACCTGATTAGTGCTCTTTGGCAGAAGAAGTTTGAGAGCGTTTGGATTTACAAGTGTTGAAGAGATCAGAAAGAATATGAGCAGCAAGAAGACAATGTCTGTCATTGATGACATACTGAAAGAGGAATCTACTTTTGAACGACGCTTTATTGACATTTTGTTTTACTATTTGCCTGCAGGTTCGTGCAGAAGATCCATAAATTCAATGGTATTGCTCTCCATTTTATAAACAATATTGTCAATTCTTGCTACAAGATAATTGTACCCAAAAAAAGCAACAATACCAACGATAAGACCGGCAACAGTTGTGACCATGGCTGTGTAAATACCTCCAGAAAGGAGAGTGATATCAACATTGCTGCCAGCTTGCGACATATTATAGAAAGCCTGTATCATCCCAATAACAGTTCCAAGGAATCCAATCATAGGTGCACCTCCGGCAATTGTTGCAAGCATAGGCAGACCCTTCTCAAGTCTTGCAACCTCAACATTTCCCATATTCTCTACTGCTGTCTGAATATCATTCAGAGGCCTGCCAATTCTTTCGATCCCCTTTTCAATTAGTCTGGCAATAGGTGTCTCCTGTGACTGACAGAGGTTTATGGCAGCTTTGATTTTCCCTTCGTGAATATAATCATGAATATTCCTCATAAAGTTTTCATCTATCTGAGATGCTTTTCTGATTGCCCACCATCTCTCTCCAAAAATATAAATTGTAAGAATAGATAGAAATAGCAGTGGAATCATTATCCATCCACCTTTCAGAGCCATTTCAATAAGAGAAAATGAGAGCTCCTCTTTAACGGGAAGAACTGCTTGAACTGCAACTTCTGCGGCATCTTGTGCCATTGCTGCCAAAACTGGAAAGGTCATATTTTAGTTATTTTATTATGTAGTTCACAAAAATACAACAATTGGGCCATTTATTATTGCCCAATTGTAAAAAATCTATTTGCGTTCTGAAATCATCGATTTTGCTTTATCAGACAGAATTATCACAGGCATAACAGAAGCCTCTTCAGATTCACTTATTATCCCTCTTACCCTTAGCCTCTCTGCAAGAAGTCTGTAATAACCCGCCATCTCCTCTTTTAACGAATAATCGGCTTTAAAGTTTCTAAAGGCCCTCTTTGGAGCAGGAATAATACTCGCAAGAAAGATGGACTCGTTAATATTAAGCTTGTGAGGCTCCTTATTAAACCAAAAAAGAGATGCTTCACGAATGCCGTAAATTCCGGGTCCCCACTCAATAATATTCAGGTAGACTTCAAACATCCTCTCTTTGGAGACCAACCTGTTATTCTCTATAAGCCATACAATCAGGATCTCTTCAAACTTTCTTGCCAGTGTCTTGTGACGATTCAGATAGACATTCTTAACAAGTTGCATTGTAATTGAACTTCCTCCTCTTGCAAATCTCCCCTTTTTTAAATTTTCTGCCATTGCTCCTCTTATCCCTTCAGGAACAAAACCATTGTGATAAAAGAAACCGCCATCCTCTGACTGAAGCACTGCCATTTGAAGATAGGGAGATATCCTTCCCAGCGATGTAAAACCTGGATTTGATTCCCCAACAGTAAAGCTTCTTACCGGTTCCCCTTTTTCGTAAACTGTATGCAAAAATTCACTATTCATAAGTCTGAGATCTGCCCTTCCCATCTTTCTTATTATGAAATCTCTTTTATTGAGGCCGGATTCCAGTTTTAGACTGTCAATATTGTTAAAATCAATTAGAAGATGGAATCTGTAATCCAAATAACCTGAAGTTTCAATGTTTTCCAAATTAAGAAATAACCCTTTTGGAAGTGATGAAAATAGCTCATTTGCATCAAGATCCTCTTTTATAAGCGATGCTGTCAGTATCCAGTTTTCTCTCTTTTCTGCTCTGATGAACGGGGAAAATGAGAGAGTATTGATTGTTATTACTGATGAAGAATCCAATTCAGCATAATTACCTCCGATATTTAAATTATAATTAATAATCCCCTTTTTTAAAACTACCTCTTCCGGAGATATATCAGGATGAAAGAGAGAGATTGATGATGCCGATGCATTCCCGGAAAAAGATATTTTTTCATTCTCTCTCTGACTGGACTTAATATCAACAGATAGTGTGTCAAATAGAAGTTTAGCTCCCCATCTGAACTCCAGAAAAGGGACTTTGAACATAGCACTGTCTTTTGGTGTGAATATTGCCGATATCCTTCTCTCTTCATCACTAAGAGAGCCTGTTGCCCTTAAACGCTCGATCTTCCCGTTTTCATCTGATATTATTAAAGAGGTATATTTATCATTTTCCACACTTGACTCTGTTAATGTTATACTGAGTTTGTAATCTTTGTTAATATAGGTAAGATGTACATCCTTAAGTATTGCTTGTGATGGCATTAAGTCGAGAAAGAGGTTATACAGAGAGGCTGTGATTTTTGAGTAGTCAACTTTTTTTATGGATTTTTTATCTTCTGATAAAATTTTATCGTTGTAAAGAAAGTCAAAGTTTGATATTGAGTCTCTCTTTACGAATGTAAGTCCGGCCCTCTCAATTTCCAGATATTTGAGATCCGGTCTTAAAATTATTAGTCTCCATGGATTAAGTCTCGCAATAATTGTCTCCGCTTTTAATAGAGTGTCTCCCCCTGCAGGCACGACAGAGAGTCCGGTAATCTTAACTCCGGCAAGTCCGGAGGGGCTTAGATCATCATAGTTTATTTCTATCCTGAAACGGCTTTCAATTACTTTAATTTTTCTCTCTGCTGCAAATTCAATTATATAACCTCTGAGTAGGATTAACAACAATAGAGCAAAAAGCAACCCTCCGCCAAAAATGATTTTTTTATCTTTTTTCATATAAAATAGAGAAGATAACCGGATAAAGCCCCTCCCAGCACAACAAACGCACTGTTTAATTTTTTAAACCAGAGAAGGGATGACAATGAGAGAACTGCAATAATCGTGCTCTTCCAGTCTGTAAGAGCATCCATTCCCATTTTTATACATACAGTAATGATTACAGCTACTGAGGCTGCATTTACTGCTTCCAGAAAGGCCGAGAAAATCTTAGATTTCTTAAGCCTCGGTAAAAGAGGATTTAGAAGGGCAACAAAAAGGAAGGAGGGGAGGAAAATGCCAATTGTTGCAAGTAGTGATCCCGATATCCCCCCCATTTGCCATCCGATAAATGTGGCTGTGGAGAGGACCGGACCGGGCGTGAATTGTCCTGCTGCCACAGAGTCTATAAGCACCTCTCTGGAGAGAAGGCCTGTTGCAACTAGTTCTGCATCAAGAAATGCGAAGAGGACATATCCGCTTCCGTAGAGCAGAGCCCCGGTTTTAAAAAACAGCAGAAAAATCTGCAATCCGGGAACTATAGACAAAGTCTTCTCTTTAACATTATTCCCAAAGTAGAGAAGGACTCCTGCCGCACCTGCTGCAAAAAGTGCGTAAATTTCGTTAATTCCAAAAAGAGTGGCCAGCAGGACTGCCGTTCCAAGAAAAATTAATCTTATGTTTTTGAATGCTTTTTTTCCAAGAGGTATAGCAGCATTTGCAATTATTGCAATAACAGCAGGTTTAATCCCGTAAATAAATTTCTCAGCATCAGGCAGTGTGCCATATAATTGATATAACCATGCAATTATTCCGGTTATTAAAACAGCAGGTGCTATAAATGATGCTCCGGCAACAAACAGCCCTTTCCATCCTCTCTGTTCGTAGCCGCAATGCATTGTCATCTCTGTTGAGTTTGGACCGGGAATAAGATTTGTAACACCTACCAGGTCAAGAAAATGCTGGTGTGACATCCACTCTCTTTTCCTTACTACCTCCTCCTCCATCATTGCAATATGTGCAGCAGGGCCACCAAATGATATTGATCCCAGTTTAAGGAAAAGAAGAGATATCTCCTTTAGTGTTGTCATTTTGTCTTCTCTAATGAGGCTTGCTGCTCATCTCAAATACCATAACACCTCCTCGCATTATATCGTAGTGAGAGATAAACGGAAAATCCAGCGTTTCACCGTTAAGTATAACCCTTTTTACGTATACATTGTTCACAGATTGGTTCCTTGTCTCAATCCTGAATTTATTTCCGTTTTCCAGATTTATTGTGGCAGCTATGACCAGCGGACTTCCCAGATAGTAAACAGTACTGCCGGGAGCAACAGGGTAAAATCCCACAGAGCTGAATATGTACCAGGCACTCATTTGTCCGCAATCATCGTTGCCACTCAGACCATCAGGATAAGGTTTATATTTTGTCTCCAAAATATTTCTGATATGCCTCTCTCCCTTCCATTTTTCGTCAGTGAGGTTATAGAGATAAGCGATATGGTGAGATGGTTCATTACCATGGACATAAGAGCCTATTAATCCCTCCCTGGTTATGTCCTCTGTGTTTTCAAAATATTTGTCAGGGAGATGCATTGAAAAGAGGGTGTCCAGGTAGTTCGTAAATATCTTTTTACCTCCCATAAGTTTAATAAGTTCTTCAGGGGCATGAGGTACATATAGGGAGTAATTCCAGGCATTCCCTTCAATAAAACCCTGTCCGTGAGTATCAAGAGGATCAAACTCTTTTTTGAAAATTCCGTCTGACAGCTTTGGCCTCATAAATCCGCTCTCCTTGTCAAAGAGATTTTTGAAATTTCTTGAACGGAGTATAAATTCATTAAAAACTCCCGAATTACCAGCTTTCTCTGCCATCATTGCAATTGCCCAGTCATCATAAGAGTATTCCAGTGTTTTTGAAACAGAGTTACCACTTTTATCTTCAGGTACAAATCCCCTTGTGATGTACTCACCCAGGCCATCGTAGTATTTGTTGTTTGCTGTGGCTACAGAGGCTGTAACCGCCTTCTCGTAGTCAAATCCTTTAATATTCTTTACCATTGCATCTGCAAGCAGAGAAACAGAGTGATATCCTATCATACACCAGTTTTCATTTGCGTGGTGGGACCATACCGGGAGCATTTTATGAACACTCTGATCGTAGTGTGCCAGCATTGAATTCATTATGTCTGAATTTCTCTTTTGCTGGATTATGTTGAAGAGAGGGTGCAGTGCTCTGTAGGTATCCCAAAGTGAAAGCGTTGTGTAGTTTGTGAATTTCTCTGCCTTGTAGATATTCTGGTCAGTACCCCGATATTCACCATTCACATCCATATACTCTGTAGTACCGATAAATGCATGATATAGTGAGGTGTAGAAGTTAATAAGGTCATCCTCTCCAATTGTCTCCACCTCAATCTTTCCAAGCTCCTCTTCCCAAATATCAGAAGCCCTCTTTCTGTAAAGATTAAAATCTTTATGCGGAGCCTCCTGCTCCATGTTCAACAGGGCATTTCTTGTGCTTACAGGCGAAAGTGCGACTCTGATTATAATCTCTTCCCCCTCATCTGTATTAAAATCAAAATAGGCTCTAAGCTGAGGAGCAGCCATCTCAGGAAAATTTCTCTCCTGGTTGAACTTTCTCCAGAATCCTTTATAAATCTTATCGCCGGAAAAGGATTTGTAACCGTAGTTTTTAAAGGGCTTTGAAAATTTAATTGCAAAATACTGCGTGCGAGTTCTTCCCCATCCGTTGGTCTGTCTGTATCCTGTTATTGTTGTCTCATTTTCAACTCTTAGAAATGTCCATATGTTTTTTCCCGGATAGTTATAAATTCCATGCACAAGATCTAACACAATGTGGGCACTATCTGATTTTGGAAATGTATATTTGTGAATGCCCACTCTGGTTGTAGCAGTGAGTTCTGCTTTAATTCCATAGTCATCAAGCATTACACTGTAATACCCGGGCTCTGCTCTTTCACTTTTATGGTTGAAAAGCGACCTGAAGCCATCTTTGTGTTTATCTGCGGTACCCGGGTTCATTCTTAAAATTCCGGTAGTAGGCATTATTAGAATATCCCCAAGATCTGAGTGCCCTGTGCCGCTGAAATGTGTGTGGCTGAATCCGACAATTGTTGTGTCTCTGTACTGATAGCCCGCGCAGTATTTATAAACATCCTTGTTATAGATTCCGTTAACTGAATAGCTTAAGGTGTCTGTATCAGGACTTAATTGTACCATTCCAAAAGGGAGGGTTGCTCCGGGGTAGGTGTGCCCCATCTTCTCTGTACCTATGAAAGGATTTACATATTCTGTAAGTCGTTTCTCTGATTCGCCCTGAAATAGAAACAGAGCAGCTGCCACTATTAAATAATTCATTCTCCAAGATTATATGTTATGGCTCTTACCTCCTGAGCCCATTCATATGCAGATTTTGACTTATCAAAGCTCTCCCATGAAATTGGTTTTCCAATTGTAACCTTGATTGTTTTCCCTTTCTTCAGAAAGATTTCGTGAGGGAGAAGCATTAACTCTATGTTTGCTTTAATACCAAAGAACTTTCTCACATTATTTATTCTGTAAAAAAGCTTTGAGTTGGTTCCGTGAAAATGAAACGGAACAATATCTCTTTTATGTGATACAGCTTTATTTATAAAGCTTTTCTGCCATGGAAGGTCCTGGATTTTACCATGATGCTTCCGGGATACTATACCGGCAGGAAAGTGAGTAATTGCAACATCCATTGCATAAGTCTCTTCAATCGCTTTCAGGTAAGCTTTCGAAGATCCGTCAAATACATTCACAGCAACTACAAAATCGTTAAGTTGCGGAATAAAGCGGAACGAATCATTAGCTATGGCCTTCAGGGTCCCGTATTTTCCCGATACAATACTTGTGAGAACGAGCCCGTCAGCGAAACCAAAAGGATGGTTTGCTGCAAAGAAACACTTTTTGTTCTCAGGTAAATTCTCTAACCCTTCTGCTTCAATTGTAATCTGGAACTCTTCAAGCAGAGCTTTCAGAAAATCGGCGCCACTTAAATGAGAATATTTATTAAGGATTATGTTTAGTTCATCCTCGTGGACAATTCTGCTGAGTATGCGGATTATCCATCCCGGAAGATGTTTGAGAAAGCCTTTCTCCCTCTCTCTAAGTGCTTTCTCTATATCTATGTACTTTTTTATCATCAGGGTCTTTGTTAAATTGCTATACCTGTTATCTCTGCTGAAATATTAAATAGTTTTTCTGCAACTGATTCTTTGTAATATCTGTTCATATCGTTTGAAACTGCCGGGTATCCCCTCCAGTTATCCCAACCATCAGGACCAATTACTTCTCCCCCTTTGAGGGTTGGTTCTGTTGCTGCAAAAAGGGTAGGGAGTGCTCCCATATGTGCCGGCTGTCCCACCAGTCTGAATCCCCAGGAGAGGATTCCCGGAGATGGTTTGCCTGAGCCCCTGGAGGTAAGATTGGTGGCAGATACTCCGGGATGACATATTATGCTTTTAGTCTGATGCGATCTCTCTTTTAGAATATAATCCAGCCTCTTTCCAAAAAGAAGATTGGCATACTTGCTTTGACTGTAAAACTTAAATGCAGCATAACCTTTTTTTGCATCCAGATTGTCAAAATAAATTTTACCCCCTCTTGCTGCTATGCTACTTACAGTAACCACTCTGGAGCCGGGAACTTCTTTCATAAGAGGAAGAAGCAGTCCTGTCAGAGCGAAATGGGCAAGATGATTTGTCCCAAATTGGAGTTCGTATCCCTGACTGGTGAGTTTAAGGGGTGGAACCATAACTCCGGCATTATTGATTAAAATATCGAGATTGGTATATTTGAGAGAAAAATTCTTTGCGAATTTTTTTACGCTATCCAAATCTGAAAGTTCAATTTGCATTACTTCAATAATAGCATTGGGGTGTTCATCTTTGATCTTTAATGCAGCTGACTCTCCTTTCTCGAGATTTCGAACTGCTATAATAACATTTGCCCCTTTTGAGGATAAAACTTTAGCCGCTTCTAATCCTATTCCGCTTGATCCTCCTGTTATAATCACTGTTTTCCCCTTTTGAGATTCAATAGAATCTTCAGTCCACTTATTTGTCATTTTTAATTTTTATGTTTTATTTCTAGTTTTCTCTTACAGGATTAAGTTTCAGATTGATAGTTACCTTTTTATCAATTAAAGGAGTCCCTTTAATTTTTTTATAACTGCCTTTCAGAGAAAGAGAGAGAGTCCCGGCGGGATTAAGCAGGTATCTTTCTAATGTTTCGCTATCTGCTATCTCAAGAGGAAATACTAATTCCTCATCAGACTCAGTTCTGTAGTTATAATCAAACCTGGTGCCAATTGTAGTTTTTGGAGATAACTCTTCAGAAAAACTCTCCATCTCGCCATCCGAATTTCTTCTTTGCCCTGATGTTTTGCCCCGGGTAGCATATTCTCCTCCCTGAAAAAGCATCTTAGCATTGCTCCCTATATCAACTACAAGACACCATTTTCTGGAGAGAGCCGGTAGAATGGTTCCATCAGCAGACTTGTTTACCAAAGCAGTTATTGTAACATTTGTAGTGCAACCTGATCCTGAAGCTATAGTTGAGGACTTTTCATCCATCCTTAATTTTCCTTCATATTTATTGTAAAGAGTATAGTCAGATATATACTGTAGTGTCCCTTCACTCTGACCAAATACTATTTCATATTTACCCATCTCTTCAATAATTCTGTTGAATAGTTGTAAGTTATTAATAGTGTTCTCAATGCGGGATCTTATAATAGTCAGTTTTACACTTGAAGATGCGGATGTTTTACTTGTGTGTTTTGCAATCAAATCCTCTTTACTACCCCAATCCTCTGTAGAGCTTTCTGATATGGCAATAGTTCCCGAAGTTCTGTTACAGGTTTTCTGACCTTAATGAAGATTGATGGGTTGAGTGAGACACTCTGTCTCTTCTCTCCGGGTGTTTCGTAATTTACATTTGATTCTATACTGTATTCACACTCTTCATCAGGAGCTACATGTGTAATGTAGGCTATCCCCTTGTAATCAGTGATAATCTCTTTGGGAAGTATCTCTCCTTTATAGCCTTTCAGTGGAATAGCCATCCCTTTTATTGGTTCTCCGTCAGGATCCCTGACCTCAATTTTAAGTTGTTTAACCTCTTTTGGTTTTAGATATATTGTCTCGCCCTGAGAAAACTCAGATGGCTTAATCTCTGCACAAATTGGTTTGTGTTTATCAGGGTTTTTCACCCTCCCCTTTTTTTCATACTCAGTTATAACATCAATAAGTGGTCTTGAACCTTTTGCTGTTGATCCTAAATTCAGCGCAGCAAACATTCCACCCATCAAGGCTTCCTCCTCTCCCTCAATTATTGTACTTCCTTTTGCGACTAATTCTCTGGTGTTTGCTGAAACAAGATATAACTCAATTTTAAATCTATTATCACCTATTGACCAGAGCCTTCCCCAAAGCTGATACTCATTTGGCCTGTCGGCCTGAAGATAGGATGGTTGCTCCCATGGCTCTGCCAATATTCTTGTTGGCTGGAATTTAAGTTCGAAAAAGTCATTAGAAGCTGCAGAGTTCATTAAAAGTTGGTTTATATAGCCTTTGCTGGCCATATAGAGTCTTCTGTCTGCTTCAGGAACCTCTACCTGAATATCATAACAGTACACTATTCTGCTGCACCTCTCTTTAGCGATTGATTGTTTGGAAAAGGAGAGCGATATAATAGTCAGTACAAATAGTGTAACGAATATTTTAATCAACCTTTTCAAAACTAATCTTCCTTTTCCAGATTTTCATTGTATTGGTCAACAATAGCCATTGCTCTCTCTTTAAACTCTTCTGATACAATAACTTTAACCGATCCTACTCCTCCGGGTGAGGTGCCAAAAGGGAGTATGGTTCCAATAATTTCATTCTTTAAAAAAGATGGAATGCCCTCGTTTTCCAGCAGATTTCTGACCATTTCGGCCTGCCATCCGGTACCGGCAAATACCTCAGCACTATTAGTTTTGTCTTCCATAACTATACTCTTTATTTTTATCAAATGTAAACATTCTTTCCTTACCTGCATAATGTGTAACTTTGCAGAATGGAAAGGAAAGGTTTACCTACATCGCTTGGCACTGAGAGTGTGTGGAAACTATTGCTACAGTATGCAATACCATCTGTTATTGCAATGACTGCATCTTCACTTTATAACATAACTGATAGTATTTTTATCGGGCAGGGAGTTGGTGCTTTGGCTATATCCGGGTTAGCCATATCCTTTCCGCTGATGAATCTCTCTGCGGCATTTGGGACCCTGGTAGGAGCGGGTGCAGCCAATCTTATATCTTTGAGACTAGGACAAAAAGACTACACGAGCGCAAACAAAATTTTAGGCAATGTGGTCTCTTTGACAACTATACTTGGTGTATCATACACTTTGGGAATACTCTTTTTTCTTGATCCCATTTTGATGTTTTTTGGAGCCAGCAGTGATACTTTGCCATTCGCGAAGGAGTATATGCTTATCATAACTTTGGGCAATGTTGTCACTCATATGTACTTTGGTCTGAATGCACTTATGAGGTCCAGCGGATTTCCCGCTAAATCAATGTATGCAACTATTGCTTCAGTATTGATAAATGCTGTATTAACTCCGGTTTTTATATATGGTCTTGATATGGGGATAAGGGGTGCTGCTGTTGCAACTGTACTATCTCAGATTATTTTATTAACATGGCAGGTCAAATTTTTCTCAGACAAGAGTAATTTTTTGCATTTTAAGAGGGAGTATTTAAAAATTGACAGCAAAATAGTAAAAGATACAATGTCAATAGGGCTGGCTCCATTTCTGATGAATGCGATGTCTAGTGTTATTGTTATTCTAATTAATCACGCACTTGTTAAACATGGTGGGGACCTTGCCGTGGGAGCCTATGGAATAATGAACAGAATTGCAATGCTTTTTGGAATGGTTGTAATGGGGCTGAATATGGGGATGCAGCCTATTGCAGGATACAATTACGGGGCAGGTTTGTATCACAGGGTAAATAAAGTTCTTAAGCACACAATTGTTCTGGCAACAATTGTTATTTCTATTGGTTTTCTTATTGGAGAGTTAATTCCCAGACAAGCCGCACAACTGTTCACAAGCGACGAAAAACTTTTAGATTTGACTGTTCAGGGGATGAGAATTGCCTTTGCGGCATTCCCTATAATCGGCTTTCAAATGGTATCGTCAAATTTTTTCCAGAGTATTGGAAAGCCCGGGAAGGCTATATATATGTCACTCTCCAGACAGGTGATTTTCCTGATTCCTGCTGTGTTGATTCTTCCAAATTTTTTTGGGATAGCCGGTGTCTGGATGAGTCTTCCTGTTGCTGATACCCTTGCGGCTGTGAATTCTGCATTTTTGCTGGCAATACATTTTAAAAAAAATAAATCATGAAAGATCATTTTTGCATAACCATTGGAAGAGAGCTTGGCAGTGGAGGCAGAAGGATTGGCGAGCTTGTTGCTGCTAAGTTGGGGATATCTTTCTACGACAAAGAGCTGCTAAGTATCGCATCAAAAGAGAGTGGCCTTGAAGAGGGCTTTTTTGAGAAAGCCGATGAGAGGCAGGCGTGGTCTCTTTTTGGGATAACGGAGTACTACTCACTAAACCCTTTAAGCGGAGAGTCTCTTTTTGTAATTCAAAGCGACGTAATTAAAAGCTTGTCAGAGGAGAAATCTTGCCTTTTTGTAGGAAGATGTGCCGATTATGTGTTAAAGGACTATCCACGAAGGCTTGATGTCTTTATAACAGCTGATGAGGTTGACAGAGTCTCCGCTATATCAGACAAAATGGATATATCAAGAGAGAAGGCAAAGTCAGTTATTGAGAAAACCGACAAACAAAGAAGGTCCTATTATAATTATTTCACAAACAAACACTGGGGGAAGGCAAATTCGTACCATGTCTGCATCAACTCCTCATTGCTTGGTTCGGAGTCAACAGCAAATTTAATTTGTGAAATAGCAAAAAAGAGGTTCGGGCTTTAACTGTTCAGCTATTGACAGATTTTTGTTTTTCCGGAACTCTTCTTACCAGTATATAGATTATATAAGCTGCCTGTATAGCAATTGAAGCCCAGGCTGTTGCAATAATTTCAGGATGGAGAGGTTCACTTGCCTCTCGTTTGATAATGATTCCGTAGAAGGCCCAAATTACTACCAAAGCATAGAAGATGTCCGATTTTTTGTACATCATTGATGCAGATAAGAGGGTTCCAATTCCCAGCATAATAATTGTCCATACATTTTCAGGGAGACCAAGCCCGCTCCAGCTCCAGTGTACAAGAAGAGCAGTAATGTTTGCGATAGTTGCAACAGAGATCCAGCCTAGATATATACTAAATGGAAGTTTAACAGAAAATCTTGCCCAGAAATCATTAATATTTTCCTTCTCCATTCTTCTGACGATATAAATCAGAGTTACAAGAAGAAGTAACATTATGACCACAGAGATAAAAACCATCTGATAATGCCAGGTCAGAATCCACAGAGAATTGAATATGCAGGTAAGAGCAAAAGCCCAGCTTGCAAGAGGCGAGAGCAAATACTTAGATGCTTTTTTACTGTATGCAGCAATAGTTTGAGTTACAATAAACACTAAGAGGAGCAAATATATCAGACCCCAGATTGAGAATGTGACTCCTGCAGGAACGAAGAGATTCGGATACATATCAGACAACTCTCCTGTATTGTACCCGTTAATTGGCAGAGCATTGGCCAGCGCGTTCACTGTAACCATTGCAATAAACAGAAGAAGATTAATTATGATTGTGAAATTTTTCATGTTAATCTATAATATTGTTTTATTTCTGGGGTATTTAACTGTATAATTCAAATTAATCTCTTTTACAGAGGCAGGCGTCAGTGAAAATTTCCAGGATACAATCCCGGTCTGAGGATCAAGTTTTCCTCCGGACAAATTCTGATTGATTACCTCAATCTCTTCATTTGTTGAGAGAGGAATCTGATCTTTGACCTCAATGTCAACAGGAGTATTTTTATTGTTCCGGATAGTTAATTTCCAGCCGGTAGCATCCTCTCTCTTGTTACCTATAAACCTCTTACTGGTAAAGTCAGTTACCTGCTCACGTAAAATTGATATTCCCTTATCTCTGCCGAGGGAAAACTCAAGCGTATCTGAAGATGCTTCAGTATTAATATAAGTAGAACCAATATACCTCCCTTCAAAAAATATACTTGCCTCACCCGGGAGTAGATTGTATTTTTCACGATCAGGTACTCTTGCCACAAGAAAGGCATCTTTGTCAAGTTTAGGAACTGCATAGTAATTAAACATTGCCGGCATTTGATAAGATGTAAGGTCGGCAGTGTGCTTCTCTCCATCTGATTTAATTGTATACTTTTCTTTAACAATGAATTCAACCGATGTTTGTCTCTCTTCAAGTGCTGCAGGAGGAGCGGCCGATTCTCTGGTTTCCAGTGCATTTAAAGCAATAGCCTCTTCAGATAACATCATATCCTTTTTTATTGCTCCCCTTGCGTATGCAATAATTTCAGGATATCTCAGGTAGTATGGAGCTATAACCGGTACTACCCCAGAGAGGTTAGGATTGGAAGATGAGAGGCGTAGTTTCACATTATCCCAGTTTTCTCCCGTGTTTTGTATGATTTCTGCTTTATAATTGAGATTCAGGGGCTTACCGATGCCATCTGCTCTGATATCGTAAACAGGTTGCCATGATGCATTTGATGATACATATAAGAGCTTCATGTTATACTTACCTGCAGTTTGTGTATTTACCTTCACAATAACCTCACCTGCCGGCTGGTTGTCCTCTTTTTTTATTATATCTATTTGTCTGACAATTGAGTCCTTTTCTGCAACCATATCTTTTACCACAATATTTTTAGAAAGTTCCCTCATTTTGAGAGCAGAGAAACGAGTGCTGTAGTATTCAGAAATTTGCTGAAGAGATGCGATTGTAAGTGAAGTGTTCTTACCTGTTATCTCCCTGTTTGCTCTTAAAAAATCCATCTCCTCCAGAATAACCGATAAATTTGCATTCTCTGTTCTGATTTTTCCGTTCAATTCCTCAAGCCTCCTCTCCAGTTTAACAAGCTCTTCACTCTTATCGCTCTTCCCAAGGAAATTATTTCTCAGTGTAACGGAAAGAATAGTAATGTTGTTGTCAGAAGTAAACTGTAAACTATTCCTTATTATGTTACGCGATAAGTTCTCAAATTTGACAAAAGAGATGCCTTTAGGCAAATCAGCAGAAGCCTCTCTTAATATTTCTGCTCCATCCAAAAATAGTGTTACCTCAGATATTTTAGAATTAACAGATTTAGAGTTCATTTCTGACTGTTGTGCCGATGTCTGAGTAGCGCACAAGGCTAATAAGCATATTGACAGCGCAATAGATATTTTTTTCATAAGCATTTAATGATTTATATCGGAAACTAATGTAGCTATTTTTCACTACTTTCCAACAGGTAAAGTATTTCTAAAAAAATATTTAAAAAAATAAACATAAGGCACATAATTTGCATAATATACGCAATATTTTACTTTCACATTGTAAGTAAAAAGTGAAAAATTATAACTTATTATTACTCAAAAGGTGCTATGAATAAAAAAACTATTGTAACCGGGGTTATTGGAGCGGATGTTCACGCAGTGGGCAATAAAATTCTTGCCTTTGCGCTTGAGCAGGCCGGATATAATGTTGTAAACCTGGGTGTGATGGTATCTCAGGAGGAGTACATAGAGGCTGCTCTTGAAACAAATGCAGATGCTATTCTCGTCTCATCTCTCTACGGACACGGAGAGATTGACTGTAACGGATTAAGGGAGAAGTGCAATGAGGCAGGTCTTAACAACATCCCGTTACTCGCAGGAGGAAACCTTGTTGTAGGTAAGCAGGATTTTGCAGAGGTGGAGAAGAGATTTATGGATATGGGATTTACAAAGGTTTACCCTCCGGGAACACAGCCTGAAACTACTCTTGAAGATTTAAAATCAATGCTGGGATAGGGATGATCTACCTCACAGCAGATATTGGCAGCACATACACTAAACTGGTCGCTATCGACACACTGAGCGACAGTATAATAGGAACGGCGTGCGCCTTCACTACCATTGAAACTGATGTTAGGGAGGGTTTCTACGCCGCTCTTGGTAAACTGGAGGCTTCTGCCGGTAAATTGGTTTACGACCAGCTGCTCTGCTGCAGCAGTGCTGCCGGTGGATTGAAAATGGTTGCACTGGGGCTTGTTCCCGAATTAACCGCAAAAGCAGCAAGATTAGCAGCATCAAGTGCCGGAGCCAAAGTTGTAAAAACATACTCATTTGAAATTTCCAGAGAAGAACAGCTGGAAATTGAGAAAATTTCACCGGATCTTATCCTGCTCTGCGGAGGGACTGATGGAGGTAATAAAGAGGTTATAACTGCAAATGCAAAAAGATTGTGTGATATAAATGGTAATTTTGCAATTGTTGTAGCCGGAAATAAAAGTGCCTCTCACGATTTACAGAAGATATTCGAAAATTCAGGAAAGGAGTTTGTCATTACAGAGAATGTGATGCCTGAGTTCAATAAACTAAACATAGAGCCGGCAAGGAAAAGAATAGAGGAGTTATTCATAAGCAGAATTATTGATGCAAAAGGGCTCTCTGGCCTGCAGAAAATGTGCAGCCATGAGATTATACCCACACCACTTGCAGTAATGAGGGCATGTGAACTTCTTAGCAAAGGTTCTGATGATGAGTCCGGAATTGGAGATTTACTGGCAGTTGACCTTGGAGGAGCAACAACAGATATTTACTCTATGAGTGACGGCCATCCATCTCTGGATAACATGCTTTCCAAAGGGCTGCCGGAGCCATACGCAAAAAGAAGTGTGGAGGGAGACCTGGGTATGAGGTATAGTTTGAGTTCGCTAAAGGATGCAACTGATGTGAAAATAATTTCCGCTTATGCCGATGTTTCACAAGAAGAAACAGAGAACTGGATAACTAAATGTCTCTCAAATCCGGATATAGTTGCAGAGCCAGGTTCACCTCAGCAGAGGATAGAGGAGTCGATTGCAAGAGTAGCTGTTGAGGTAGCGACAGAGAGACATTCAGGGATTGTGGAGAGTGTTTATACTCCTCTCGGGCAGATGTTTGCCCTTACCGGAAAGGATTTATCAGAGGTACCTGTTGTGATTGGAATTGGCGGGGCGATTATTAATAGTCCTAAACCTTCCTCTATTTTGGAAGGGGCAAGGTATAACACACAAAGATATATGTATGCAAAACCAAGAAGTCCAAAATTTATGGTTGATGCTAAATATATATTTGCATCTATGGGACTGCTCAGTTATGCAAACAGGTCTGTTGCCCTTAGAATAATTAAGAAAGAGTTAAAAAATATATAAAATTAAACAGAGTTTTAAAATGGAAATCAAAAACAAAAGGATTTCGGACGACCAGTTCTTTGCAGAACGCAAAGAGGTGCTAAAGCAATGGCCTACCGGTCAGGGAGTCGATTTTGAGGAGACTGTAAAATATCAAAAAGCAATTGCCGATAATAAAAGATTCGGCAGTAAGCTTATAGCAGCAGACAAGATTGGAGAGACACTAATCCAGCCAAGGGCAGGGGTTGCACTTTATGAAGAGCATATCAAGCTTTTGAAATATCTGGAGACTGAAGGAGAGGCAGATCTTCTCCCTACTACTGTTGACAGCTACACAAGATTAAACAGATACACCGAGGCTCAGACAGGTATCGAAAAGAGCAGAGAAACAGGGCGCTCTATGCTTAACGGATTTCCAATTGTAAACTATGGAGTTGATATATGCAGAGAGGTAACATCGGCACTTGATTCTCCCGTTCAGGTTCGTCACGGAACTCCTGATGCAAGACTTTTAACCGAGATTTCAATAGCAGGAGGATTTACATCTTATGAGGGTGGTGGTATCTCATACAATATCCCTTATTCAAAGAACCATTCACTTGAAAAAACCATAGCCCACTGGCAATATGCAGACAGACTTGTAGGAATGTATGAAGAGGCAGGAGTATCCATAAACAGAGAACCCTTCGGCCCTCTTACAGGAACACTTGTGGCTCCGTGTATTTCCAACTCTGTCGCAGTTCTTGAGTCACTTCTTGCTGCTGAGCAGGGTGTAAAAGATATCACTGTAGGTTATGGTCAGTGCGGAAACCTTATACAGGATGTTGCAGCGGTACGATCTCTTAGAATGATGACAAGAGAGTATCTTGACAAGTTTGGATACAAAGATGTCAGGGTTACAACAGTTTTCCACCAGTGGATGGGGGGGTTCCCTCAGGATGAGTCAAAATCTTTTGGGGTGATATCCTGGGGAGCAGCGGCAGCTGTTCTTGCAAAGGCAACAAAGGTTATTGTTAAGACTCCTCACGAGGCTATGGGTGTCCCTACAAAAGAGGCAAATGCATCCGGACTGAGAGCAACCAAACAGCTCACTTCAATGCTAAAAGATCAGAGTTTTACTGAAATTCCTGCAGTAGTGGCTGAAAGCAATATAATTATGCAGGAGATGAGGTGCATCCTGGGTAAAGTTGAGGAGCTTGGTAAAGGTGACTTTGCTCTTGGAACAATTGCCGCGTTTGAAGCGGGTATAATTGATGTTCCGTTTGCACCAAGCAGATTCAATGCAGGTAAGGTTATGCCTGCCAGAGACAACTCCGGTGCAGTAAGACTTCTTGAAATTGGAAATATTCCATTTACAAAGGATCTTAAAGATTTCCACAGAGAGAAACTGGAACAGAGGGCTGCTTTTGAAAAAAGGGCTGTAAGCTTCCAGATGGTTATAGATGATGTATACGCAATAGGTAAGGGTTTCCTTGTAGGAAGACCCAAATAGCATAAAGGAATTTAGTATGAAAATAGCAAAGGTAATTTGTTCAGCCGGTAAGACCGGATTCTTCTTTGACGACCAGAAGGCCATTAAGGCAGGAGCTAAGAATGATGGTGCATTTTATGAAGGTGCCCCTTCAACAGAGGGTTTCACAGCAGTAAGACAGGCAGGTGAATCTATTTCAGTAATGTTTGTTCTTGAGAACGGAGCAGTGGCTCACGGTGATTGTGCAGCCGTTCAGTACTCAGGTGCAGGCGGAAGAGATCCCCTCTTTCTTGCAAAGGACTTTATTCCACTGATTGAAAAGGAGATAGCTCCTCTTTATGAAGGCAGAGAGATAACTTCATTCAGAGAGTTGGCGGATCTGGTGGACAAAAGTAAAAGTCCATCAACCGGTAAACAATATCACACTGCAATTCGTTACGGTATAACACAGGCTTGTCTTGATGCAGTTGCAAAAAGCAAGTCAAAGCTAATGGCTCAGATTATTGCTGATGAATATGGTACCGAGATTTCAGATAAGATGATTCCAATTTTCACTCAATCAGGTGATGACAGATATCTGAACGCAGATAAAATGATTATGAAGGCTGCTCAGGTCCTTCCTCACGCACTATTTAACCATGTAGAGGGTAAAGTGGGGCTAAAGGGGGAGAAAATTGCAGCATATATTGAGTGGTTAAGAGAGAGGATAATTAAACTTAAGCCGTTTGATTCATACCACCCTACAATCCATATAGATGTTTATGGAACACTAAGCCAGGTCTTTAACAATGATTTTGAAAAAATTGCAGACTATGTAGGTGAGCTCTCAAAAATTGCAGAGCCATTCCATCTTAGAGTGGAGGGACCGGTTGATATGGGAGAGAGAGAGGCTCAGATTGAGGCGTTGAAGACCATCAGAAAACATATGGAGAGAAAGGGTATTAAGGCCGAGATTGTAGCTGACGAGTGGTGCAACACTTTAGAGGATATAGTAGATTTTACAAAGGCAAAAGCCGGACACATGGCACAGATTAAAACCCCGGATCTCGGAGGAATTAATAACTCCATTGAAGCTGTGCTTTACTGTAAAAGTCACGGAATGGGAGCCTACCTTGGAGGAACCTGCAACGAAACGAATCGTTCAGCAGAGGTTTGTGCCCACATTGCAATGGCAACCTCTCCTGTTCAGTATCTGGCAAAGCCGGGTATGGGTGTAGATGAGGGATATATGATTGTTTTCAACGAAATGAGCAGAATATCTGCTCTAAAAAATATTCTGTAGTATGGAAGAGATGAGAATTCTGTCGCCTACGGCGATACTTGGGTACGGATTTCCAATGGAGTCCTTCAAGGAGGGAATGAAGCGAAAACCACATGTAATAGCTGTGGATGCCGGATCGACTGATCCGGGACCCTACTATCTTGGAGCAGGAAAATCCTTCACAGATAAAAACTCTGTAAAGAGAGACCTGGCTATTATGATACCGGCTGCTCTGGAGGCAGGTATTCCCGTAATAATAGGAACTGCCGGCGGAAGCGGCGGAAGGCCTCATGTTGACCTTACCATTGAAATTGTTAAAGAAATTGCAAAAGAGCAATCATTAACTTTTAAACTGGCAGTAATTCAATCAGAATTTGACAAAGAGTTTGTAAAGGAGAAGATTCGCAAAGGTGATATATCACCGCTCTTTCCTGCAAAAGAGATCACTGAAGCCGATGCGGATGAGTCAGTGAGAATCGTTGCCCAAATGGGTGAGGAGCCATTTATTAAGGCTCTTGAGGGGGGTGCAAATGTAATTCTGGCCGGCCGCTCATACGATCCTTCAGTATTCTCGGCACTGGCTATCAAGGAGGGATTTGATAAAGGTCTGGCAATACACCTGGGTAAGATTCTGGAGTGTGCAGCAATTGCAGCCTCTCCAGGAAGCGGCAGCGACTGTATGTTCGGCTATCTGAGAAAAGATAGTTTTGTGCTTGAACCACTTTCACCGGTTCGTAAGTGTACTACTCTCTCTATTGCTGCTCATACTCTTTATGAGAAGACAAATCCCTATATTCTTCCGGGCCCGGGAGGTGCGATTAATCTCCACGAATCAAGTTTCACCCAGATTGCTGACAATATGGTTGAGGTTAAAGGGAGCAAGTTTGTACCAACAGATGAGTATTTTGTTAAACTTGAAGGTGTAAAGAGGGTTGGATTCAGGACTATCTCCTGTGCTGCAGCAAAGGACCCTGTAATGATATCTCAGATTGATAAAATTGTTGAGAGTGTTAAGGAGAGGGTTAAAAACAACTTTGAACACTACGGTATCACAGATTTCTTCCTTGATTTTAAAATCTACGGAAAAAATGGCGTAATGGCTATGTTTCCAAACCTTGAGCAACAAGTCTCTCACGAATTGATGATTATCATTGAGGCTGTGGCACCGACGCAGGATCAGGCTGACACTATTTGCGGGTTTGCAAGGAGCACGATGCTTCACTATGGTTATGAGGGCAGAATTTCAACTGCCGGTAACCTGGCTTTCCCTTTCTCTCCTTCAGACTGCAAAGTTGGAGAGGTATTTGAATTTAATGTTTATCACCTGATGAGGGTGGATGATCCGTCTGAGTTGTTCCCTGTTAATTACATACAGTTCACAAAGGGCTGCTAAAAAAGGAGATAATTATGGAATATAAATTAATTGATATTGCATCCGTTATAAGGAGCAAAAATTCCGGTCCTTACGAATTGACTTTTGACATTATCTTCAAGGATATTGAAATGTACAAAAGAGTAAAAGAGGTTAAGGCAATTGACGGCAAACTATTTGCCTCTCTATATGAAATAGATGAGAGCGACATTATAAGTCTTGTCTACTTTGACCCTGCAAAGGCTGTTAAAATAACAATTGTCCGTCCTATTCCCTCAGGTGCGCTTGGGGAGACAGATGTTTACGGAGCTCAGCAGCACGCACCTCTTATGAAGATGACATTAACACTGTAAAAGATTTTTCTTATGCAAAATTTGCTTCAGGAGTACTCGGTCTCATCACAATACTTTGCCCCGAGGGGGCGTGAGCGGCTTATGTTTCTGGGCGAGCAGATTGCGCAGAGACATCTCCAGTTTAATGACAGATTAATTGGAATAGTAGGAGACGCAGGTTCGGGTAAATCCTCCCTGATTAAAGGGATGTTTCCCGGACTTGAGCTCTCAAATGACGATGATGTACTCAATCCTCGTAAAATAATGCAGGTGAGGGAGGGGCTGGATGATCTGAAAGATTCCGGCTCATTTCATATTGATATGAGATTCCAGACAGCATTCACCCAGATGTACGAAGTTGTTGATTTTGTTAAAAATGTACTCTCCAAAAGGAGGAGGGTTATTATTGAACATTTTGACCTGCTCTATCCTGCTCTTGGTATTAATGCCGACATAATTGTGGGAATTGGTGAGGAGATAATTGTCACAAGACCGAGTGTGTTTGGACCTCTTCCTACAAGTATTTATGAGATTGTTCACAAGTCTCTTACTTACAGAAAGATGGCGCATACGGCCGAAGATGTTACTATGCAGATACTTGAAGAGGAGTTTGATGTTTGCAAGGATTGTTATTTCAGTTCAGACATAAGGAAGGGATTTGTTCTGAAGTTTCTTAAAGAGCCGGTAATTGATCTTGACAGACTCTCTGTGAGAATTGCAGAGAAACTTGCACTTTCAATGCCGGTGTCATACTATGACGAGAATCATATTCAAATTGGGGATAAGGTTGTGGTTTGCGACGGTCCGCGTTTGCATGTAAGCAACACCTCCAAGGTCCTTAATTTTTCACTGGTTAAGAGATTGATAAAGGATCCAAAGACATCAACATGGTGTCTTGTCGGGTTAATTGACAACAATTCAGAGGATTTGGAGAACAGAAATACTGTACATTTCCTCAAGCGTAAAGATTAAAAAAGATGAGAACCATAAAGGCAAATGAAATTACAGAGTTGGTAGAAAAACTCTGCATTGAGGCAAATTGTGTTATTACTGGTGATATTCGTGCATGTCTTGGTAGTTGCATGAAAAGTGAAACCTCTCCGCTTGGAAGGGAGATTCTGGGAACTCTCGTAGAGAATGCAAGAATAGCAGAGGATGAGATGAGTCCAATTTGCCAGGATACCGGGATGACAGTTGTATTTGTAACTTTGGGGCAGGATCTTAAAATAGATGGAGGTTTTATAGAGGATGCCATTAATGAAGGTGTCAGAAGAGGCTACGAAAAGGGTTATCTGCGAAAATCGGTTGTAAAAGATCCTCTGGACAGGGTAAATACAAAGGATAATACTCCGGCAGTAATTCATTATGATCTTGTTCCGGGTGATGAATTTCATATTACTGTTGCCCCTAAAGGTTTTGGCAGTGAGAACATGAGTCAGTTGAAGATGCTGAAACCGAGTCAGGGTATACAGGGAGTGAGGGACTTTGTTATCAGAACAGTTGAAGAGGCCGGACCAAATCCATGTCCGCCTATTATCGTAGGAGTGGGAATTGGTGGAACTATGGAGAAGAGTGCACTGCTTAGTAAAAAGGCTTTGCTGAGATCGGTCGGAACTCCAAGCGAGATTCCTCATCTGGCAGCACTTGAGGCAGAGCTTCTTACCGCAATCAACGCACTGGGTATTGGCCCGGCCGGACTGGGAGGAGAAACAACAGCCCTGGGTGTTCATATACTTTCATACCCTACTCATATAGCGGGACTCCCCGTATCGGTAAATATAGGATGCCATGCAACCAGACATGCAGAGGGATCGCTGTAAAGATTCACCAATTGTTTAAACTGAACAGAAATGAGCGAAAAGAGAATTGAACTGACAACCCCTTTGGATGGAAATTCAGTGAAAAGACTTAAGTCCGGTGATATGGTTTATATTTCCGGCACTATATATACAGCAAGGGATGCTGCACACAAAAGATTAGTGGAACTTATTGAGTCAGGTGTTGAGATGCCATTTGATTTTAATGGATCCGTAGTCTTTTATGCAGGTCCATGTCCCGCCAAACCGGGAAGGCCCATAGGCTCTGTAGGACCCACCACCAGCGGAAGGATGGACCTTTATTCACCAAAGCTGATTGAAAAGGGGCTTAAATATATGATAGGGAAGGGGCTGAGGAGCAGTGAGGTAGTTGATGCGATAGTGAAGAATTCCGGAGTTTATTTTGCTGCCATTGGCGGTGCTGCCGCACTCATGGCAAAATGTGTTGAGAGTGCTGAGATTATTGCATTTGATGAGCTGGGTACTGAAGCAGTAAGAAGACTTGTTGTAAAGGATATGCCTGTAATCGTCGCCATTGATTCTGAGGGTAACGATATTTATAAAAAGCGCAAAAATCTATAGACTATAGTCCGGATATTTAATGTCTGTCAGAAAAAGCGGGTGAGCAGGAACGGAATTGCCGGCAGAGGATCGGTTCTTCAGATTCATAACATCAACTATCCATTCCGGTTCTTGCCTTCCCCTGCCAATTTCCAGCATTGTGCCTACAAGGGCTCGTACCATATTTCTTAAGAATCTGTTTGCAGTGATTGTAAACATAAAAGAATGATTCTCCGTAATGGTGAATGGTGAACCATTTGTCCATAATGCATTTGTGACAGTACAGATATTTGTCTTTGCATCTGTGTGCAGTTTTGCCATGGATGTAAAGTCGTGTGTTCCGGTAATAAGCCTTGCAGCCTCGTTCATTTTATCTATATCTAAATCATATGGATAGAAATATGAATATTCGCTGAGAAAAGGGGCTTTATCCGAGTGGACATAGTATTTGTATATCCTTGAAATTGCGTCAAAGCGGGCGTGAGCATAATCCGGAACCTGCCAGATGTCATGAACAACTATGTCAGTTGGTAAAATGGCATTAATTTTGAAAATCCTCTTCTGTGGCTCTTCAAACAATGTCAGTATGTCAGTTGAGAGGTCAAAGTGGGCAATGTAGTTTACTGCACTTACCCCTGAATCTGTTCTTCCTGCACCGGTGACCTGGATCTTCTCTTTGAACCATATGGTCAATGCCCGCTCCAGAGTCTCCTGCACTGACGGATGTCCCGGCTGAACCTGCCAGCCGTTGTATTTTCTGCCGTTATATGACAATTTGATGAAGAGACGCATTAATTAAATAGTTAAATTCGCAAGATATTCAATATTGATACAAAAATATAAAAAATAGAGAGACTGTTATGGAAAGCGTCAATATCAAAGAGCTCAATGAAAAGATTCAGAGAGAGAGCGCATTCGTAGACATGGTTACCCTTGAGATGAACAAGGTAATAGTAGGACAGAAGCAACTTGTTGAAAACCTGCTTATAGGCCTGCTTGCAAATGGGCATATTTTGCTGGAAGGGGTTCCCGGGCTGGCAAAAACTCTGGCCATCAATACACTTGCCTCAATTGTGGATGCTAAGTTCAGCAGAATCCAGTTCACTCCGGACCTGTTGCCCGCAGACTTAATCGGAACTCTTATTTACAGCCAGAAGCAAGAGGAGTTTAAAATTCGCAAAGGTCCCATTTTTGCAAATTTTGTCCTTGCAGATGAGATTAACAGATCTCCGGCTAAGGTACAAAGTGCCCTTCTTGAGGCAATGCAGGAGCGACAGGTAACTATTGGCGATAACAGTTTTAAGCTGCCGGAACCATTTCTGGTAATGGCAACTCAAAATCCAATTGAGCAGGAGGGTACTTATCCGCTTCCTGAGGCTCAGGTTGACCGATTTATGCTTAAGGTAGTTGTAACCTATCCAAAGAAGGAGGAGGAGAAACTGATTATAAGAATGAACAACAGCGGGAAATTCCCGGTTGCAAACTCTGTTATTAAACCTGAAGATATACTAAGGGCCAGGGAGGTTGTGAGAGAGGTGTACATGGATGAAAAGATTGAGAGATACATTGTTGACATTGTTTTTGCTACAAGAAACCCTGAGGAGTATGGCCTTGCCAAATTAAAAAATCTGATTTCCTACGGAGGTTCACCCCGTGCCAGTATTAATCTGGCAATGGCAGCAAAGGCATATGCTTTTATAAGAAGAAGGGGATATGTTATACCTGAGGATGTAAGGGCTGTCTGTTATGAGGTACTCAGACACAGAATCGGCCTCACTTACGAGGCAGAGGCAGAAAATATTACTTCAGAGAACATCATAACTGAGATAATGAACGCTGTGGAGGTTCCTTAATATGGACAACGATCTTTTAAAAAAGGTAAGAAAAATTGAGATAAAGACAAGAGGGCTCTCAAGGCAAATCTTTGCGGGGGAGTATCATTCGGCCTTTAAGGGGCGGGGAATGGCCTTCAGTGAAGTAAGAGAGTACCAGCCGGGGGATGATGTAAGAAGTATGGACTGGAATGTCACAGCCAGACTAAACTCACCATATGTCAAAGTTTTTGAGGAGGAGAGAGAGCTTACAGTTATGCTTATGGTTGATGTAAGCGCCTCCAGAATGTTTGGTACCACAGTTAAAACCAAGAGAGACCTTATTACTGAAATATCTGCAGTGCTCTCTTTTTCTGCTTCCGCAAATAATGACAAAGTTGGAGCACTATTTTTCAGTTCAAAGGTTGAGAAGTTTATCCCACCAAAAAAGGGCAGAAGTCATCTACTGAGAATTATTAGAGAACTCCTTGAATTTGAACCACAGGAATCCGGAACAGATGTTGGGGAGGCTCTCAGATATCTGACAAATGCCATAAAGAGAAGGTGTACTGCATTTCTGATTTCTGACCTTATGGATTTTGACAGAGATTTCAGTCCAAACTGGCACGAGGCTCTAAAGATAGCTGTTAACAGACACGAGATTTCAGTTATATCGGTTTATGATCCAAGAGAGCGTGAGATACCGGACATTGGTCTGGTAAAACTTAAAGATTCCGAGAGTGGAGAGGAGATGTGGGTGGATACATCAAGTAAAAGGGTGAGAGAGCATTTTAACAGCTGGAATGCAAAATCAGCATTGGCAATAAATACAACACTGCTCAGATACGGAGTAGACCAGGTGCAGATACCAACGGACGGAGACTTTGTAAAAGGACTTGTTACACTGTTTAAAAACAGATAGTACAGATGAATCAAAGAGATACATTGCTTATAGGAGATCAGGCTACATTTGCCTTTAAAACAGTAGTTCCGGCAGGTTCCCGGTTCTCGTTGCAAAATCTGCAAAGAGATATGGGTAATGGTATTGAACTTGCGGGTTCTCCAAAGGTGGACACCCTAAGCTCAGACAGTAAAGGAACGGAGATTCAGACATCATTTACATTTACATCATTTGACAGCGGCTCTCATGTTATACCGGTAATTGACGGTTATCTGGAGAACCCTGATGGCACAATTGACACGGTAAAATTTGATGCAGGCAAATTGGAGGTTACTACAATTCAGATTGACACTACCACATACAAGCCATTTGATGTCAAAGATCAGATGATTTATCCATACACAGTAAAGGAGTTTCTCCCATGGATAGGCGCTTTGGTTGCTTTAATTGCTCTATTAATACTATCAGTCAGGTTGTGGAAAAAATGGAGAGAGAAAAAGGCCCTCTTTATTAAGCCTGCAGAACCTGACTCTCCATACATTGCAGCACTTAAAGAGCTTGAAAATATCAGGAAGGAGAGGTTATGGCAGAATAACCAGATGAAGCTGTACTATACCAAAGTAACTGATGTTCTGAGAGAGTATATTGAGGCAAGATTCGCCCTTCAGGCTATGGAAAAGACATCTGCAGAGATACTGACGGATTTGACTCAGGCAGGGATTGAGAAGGGAGATTATAACACACTTAAGGAGCTTCTTGAAGTCGCTGATTTAGTTAAATTTGCAAAATATATTGCGACTGAGTCAGAGAATGAAAATGCAATTCCGGCTGCAATCAGATTTATTAGTTCAACCGCAATTAAAAAGGAGGAGTAGATATGTTTTTTGAATATCCAAGCGTTCTTTTCCTGGAACTTCTGCTCATCCCGGTTGCCCTTCTCTATTTGTGGAGAGAGTTAAAAGGCGGAACACCCACACTGAGGGTCTCAATTTCATCTCCGTGGAGAGGCAAGGGGGGGGCTTTAAAAAAATATTCAAGGCACCTCCCGTTTATTGCAAGGATGATTGCAATTGCTGCATTAATCTTAGCAATTGCAAGGCCAAGAAGCTCCAGCGATTTTGAGAAGGTCAACACAGAGGGGATAGATATTGTTCTTACTCTGGATGTCTCCACATCCATGCTTGCAAGAGACTTTAAGCCGGATAGAATAAGCGCAGCAAAAGATATTGCAATTGAGTTTATTGCACAGAGACCTTCTGACAGGATGGGGGTGGTTGTTTTTGCCGGAGAGAGCTTTACACAGTGCCCTCTGACTACAGACAGGCCTACTCTAATCAACCTTCTTAAAGAGATTGAGACCGGGCTTATTGAGGATGGAACAGCAATAGGAAATGGCCTTGCCACAGCTGTTGCAAGGCTTAAGGATTCACCGGCTCCAAGCAGGGTTGTCATTTTATTGACAGATGGTGTTAACAACAGAGGAGAGATAACTCCTCTGATGGCAGCTGAAATAGCCAAAACATACGGAATCAGGGTATACACAATTGGTGTTGGTGCAATGGGGATGGCACCATATCCGGTTATTACTCCATTTGGGGTCGAGGTGCAGCAGGTTAAGGTTGAGATTGACGAGCCTCTTTTGCAAGATATTGCAAACCAGACAGGAGGAAAATACTTCAGAGCGACTGATAATACCAAATTGCTTGAGATTTACGGAGAAATTAATAAAATGGAGAGAAGCAGAACAACGGTTGACTCATTTCCTGTATATAAAGAGCTATTTATGAAGTTTGCATTAATTGCAATGATTTTTCTGCTATTCGAGTTGGTTATAAGATTTGTAATCAGAAAATTGCCATAAGATGATACAATTTGCACAAATAGAATATCTTGCGCTTATACTTCTAATACCTTTTCTGTATATCTTCTACGCACTATCCAGAAGAGCCCGCAGAAAGAGGCTTAACAGATTTGGAGAGAGGCTTATGGTGGAGAGACTTATGCCTGATGCATCAAAGAGCAGAGGGTGGATAAAGATTACCCTCTTTTCAACAGCTCTGTTCTTTTTTGCAGTGGGATTATCGAGACCTCAGCTTGGAGCGAGACTTAAGGAGGTAGAGACAACAGGTGCAGAGATTATTATTGCACTTGATGTATCAAACTCTATGCTTGCAGAGGACTACACACCTAACAGACTGGAGAGGGCAAAACTTGCGATATCAAGACTTGTTGACAAGATGAAGCAGGACAGGGTCGGTCTTATTGTTTTTGCCGGTAAAGCCTTTGTTCAGCTCCCGATAACAGCAGATTACATATCGGCAAAAATCTTCCTGAACTCAATATCCACATCGTCTGTACCTGTTCAGGGGACAGCAATGGGTGATGCTATTCTTACTGCAATAAGGGGATTCAGCCTGGAGAGTGCAAACAGCAGGGCTATAATACTTATTACCGATGGTGAAAATCACGAAGATGATCCTGTACAGGCTGCTAAAGAGGCAATTAATCTGGGTATTCCGGTTTTTGCAATTGGTATTGGTACAGAGGGTGGTAAGCCGATACCTGCCGGAAACGGAGAGCTGCTAAAAGATAAGGATGGCAACATTGTAGTTACTAAACTTGATGAGAAAAAATTGACTGAGGTTGTTGAAGCCGGAGGCGGAACTTACATAAGAGCAGGCAACTCAGATTTTGGACTCGAGGCAATAGTTGATAAGATACACAATATGGATAAGCAGAAGTATAAATCTGTTGTATTTGAGGATTTTGACGAGCAGTACATGTATTTCTTTGCAATAGCCCTCTTTTTCCTCCTTATTGAGTTCTTAATTGGAGAAAAGAGAGGGAGAAACCTTTTTAAAAGTGTTAGGAGAAAATAGAGAAATGAGGCGAGTCTTTATATTGATAATTATACTTTTTATATCATCCTTTGCCATAGCTCAGAAGGAGAGGTGGGACATAAGAAAAGGGAACAGGTTATATGAAAAGGGAGAGTATCAGCAGGCCGAGATAAATTACAGGAGGGCACTGGGAAAGGACTCCCTCTCTGTTAAAGCAAGATACAATCTTGCCAATGTATTGTACAGAAATCAGAATGCAGCAGCAGCAGAGCAGGAGGTTTCCAGGCTACTCTCTGATTCTGCAGGTGTTTCAATTACTGATAAAGAGGCTGCAAATATATTTCACAACAAGGGTAACTACTCTATTTCGCAAAAAAAATGGAGTGAAGCAGTTGAGTCGTACAAAAATTCTCTGAGAGTAAATCCTTCTGATATGGAGACCAAGTCTAACCTGGCTTATGCTCAGAAAATGCTGCAAAACGAGCAGGATAAGAACCAGAATAAAGATCAGAACAAAGATCAGAACAAAGATCAGAATAAAGATCAGAATAAAGATCAGAACAAAGACCAGGATAAAGATCAAAATAAGGATGACAATAAAGATCAGAATCAGGATCAGAAACAGAATCAAAATCAGCCCCCTAAAATAACACCACAGGCTGCCCAGCAGATGCTTCAGGCGATACAAAATAAGGAGAACGAGACTCAGGATAAGGTAAAAAAGGAGAAGGCTAAACTTTACGAGCGTCAACAGAGGGAAAAGAATTGGTAATGAAAAAAATTAAGAGTCAGATGAAAAGATATACTGCATTGCTCCTCTTTTTAATAGTGGGGCTTACATCATTTGCGCAAGTTTCATTTCATGCAGATGCACCCAGGGTAGTTGAGATGGACGAGAGTTTCAGGATAGTATTTATATCCAATGCAGATCCCTCCTCTTTTGAGCCACCTGCGATTAACGGGTTTGACATCCTCGCCGGACCAACATCCTCAAGAATGAGTTCTACCCAAATAATTAACGGTAAGAGATCTGAGTCGTTTGAGGTGAGTTACACATATATTCTTCAGGCAAAAACGACAGGGAAATTTACAATCTCTGCAGCAACAATCATAGTTGACGGGAAGAGATATACAAGCCAGCCCGTATCAATAGAGGTTGTAAAAGCCTCCGGTGAGAAAAAGGGGGATGGGTCATCTTCAGCAAATAGTATAGGAAGTAATGATATACTGTTAAGGCTTTCCCTTAGTAAAACTCGTGTTGTAAAGGGGGAGCCCCTTGTCGCAACACTAAAGCTATATACAAAGGTTCCCATTTCCGGATTTGAAGATGTGAAGTTCCCCTCATTTAACGGTTTCTGGAGCCAGGAGCTGGAGACACCTCAGAATATTGAGTTTGTCAGAGAGAATGTGAATGGTACAATATACAATGCAGCAGTTCTGAGGAGATATAATCTCATACCCCAGCAAACGGGTCAAATTCAAATAGACCCATCTGAGCTGGTATGTATTGTTCAAATAAGAAACCAAAGCACTACTCCAAGATCCGTTTTTGACGATTTTTTTAGTGATTATCAAACAGTAAGGAAGAGGATTTCTGCTCCGTCAAGCCGTATAAATGTTGACCCATTGCCTTCAGGTGCCCCTTCCTCTTTTAACGGAGCTGTGGGAGAGTTCCGGATGCAGGCATCTTTTACACGAGACACTCTTAACACAAACGAGGCCCTCTCTCTGATAATAAAAATTAACGGAACGGGGAATATAAACCTGGTTGAGGCCCCAAAAGTCGAATTTCCTGCAGATTTTGAACAATATGATGTTAAAACATCCGGAAATAAGGAGTTTGAATACCCTCTTATCCCAAGAGGACCGGGGCAGTTTGTAATTGCACCTGTGGAGTTCAGTTACTACGATATTGCAAAAAGAAAATATGTAACATTAAAATCGGGAGATCTTAAAGTAAAGGTGGGAGGAGAGGCAGGAGGAGGTAAATCTTACAGCGGTCAAATGCTCCCTGCAGGTGTTAACAAACAGGCAGTAAGAAGCCTGGGTGACGATGTGAGATATATTAAAACCGGTGCCTCCGGTTTATCAAAAGGTAATCCGATGTTTTTCGGGACCTTTTCATACTTACTCTCATTACTTCTGATATTTACAGCCTGGTTTATGGCCAGACGAATACTTGACAAACATATTGAGAGAAACAGAGATGTCGCAGGGGTAAAGAACAGAAAAGCTGAGAAGGTGGCTAAGGGCAGGCTTAAAATTGCAGAGGGTTTACTTAAGCAGAATATATACTCGGCCTTTTACGAAGAGCTTTATAAAGCTCTCCTGGGGTATGCCTCAGATAAATTCTCTCTCTCTCCGGCAGATTTGTCAAGAGAGAAGATAAAAGATGCTCTCTCGGTGGCTGGGATAGAGGAGAGTGTAACTTCAGAATTTATGGAGCTTATGGATAGCTGTGAATATGCAAGATATGCACCGGATTCTGCTGAGGGTGAAATGGAGAACAATTATAAAAAGGCTATGAAACTAATTACATCTCTTGAGGGAAGAAAATCAGGCAAATCGGGAGTTAAGATGAGAGGAGCTCTTTTATTAATCTTTTTGCTTACTGCACTTTCACTTCAATCTGCAGAAACTCCTGACCACAGAGAGCTGTGGAATAGCGGAAATGAGAAATATATTCAGGGAGAATTCGCTTCCGCTCTGGAGAATTATTTGAAGATTGAGGAGATGGGGTACAGCTCATCTCAGCTGACATACAATATTGGAAATACATATTTTAAGCTGGGTGAGAATGGGAAGGCAATACTTTATTTTGAACGAACCCTTAAACTTGACCCATCAGATGGTGATGCTGAGAGAAATCTTGCGCTTGCAAAAGAGTATACACTTGACAAAATAGAGAGTGTGCCGGAGTTTATTCTCACAACCTGGATCAGAGAGGCAGGTTATGTGTTTTCTTCAAATGGCTGGGCAATGTTGTCTCTGGTTTTTGCTGCTTTATTTGCACTCATTATGCTGTTATTCAGATATGCAACTACATCACGGATAAGAAAGACATCGTTTATTACCGGTGTAGTAGTGCTGCTCTTTGCAGTAGTGTCTGTTTTGTTTGCATGGAATCAGAAAAGTGACTTTACAACACACGATACTGCAATAATCATGAAGCCGGTTAGTTCAGTAAAGAGCTCTCCGGACAATTCAGGAAAGACACTATTTATTCTCCACGAGGGTACAAAGGTTAAACTACTGGAACAAATTGGCGGCTGGCAGAGAGTGGAACTCCCGGACGGCCGCCAGGGCTGGATAATGTCTGTAGATATTGAGATAATCTAATTATAGAGACCTTTTCTTGAGAGAATTTTATCCTGATTTGCCAGGTTGTAAAGAACAACTGCCATAACTGTGGATGTGTGCTCCATATATTCAGGAATTGACATATTATAGGTGTCTCTCTCTGTATGCCATATCTCACCATAGTTAAAATCATACCCTTTAGGATCTGCGTTTCCAAAGCTGATTGTGGGAACTCCGTTTATTGCAAAATGTGCATGGTCGCTCCCTCCTGCAGTTGTAGGTTTTGGTCTGGCTTCTCCTTCTCGCTTATACAGTGTGAAAGGAAATTCCTGATTTATCTCGTTGAGTCTTGATGTTGCCTGTTTAAAGGCATCAAGCATTGCGGGAGGAACTGTTATACTATTTGTAATTGTTGGACCACCATCCCTGTTAAAATAGTTGGAAATATTTTCAAGTTTATCCTTACTGTTTTCAACCCAAAATTTTGAACCCCAGAGACCAAATTCCTCTCCGGCCCACAAACAGAATACAATTGAGCGTCTTGGTTTTCCTCCAGCCTGCATAATCATCCTTGCAGCCTCAAGATTTGGAGCTACACCTGTTCCGCAATCAACGCCTCCTGTAGCGACATCAAATGCATCAAGGTGCCCTCCGGACATAACATATTCGTCCGGAAATTCAGTACCCCTGATTATCCCGAGAACATTGTGATATTTAACAGGTCCTGGTTTGAAATGATTTCTTATGTCAAATTCCAGCTGAAAATATCTGCGCTCATTAACCATCTGTTCAATTACTTTGAACTGATGTTCACTAAGTTTAATATCCGGACAAGTTGGAAGTTCGTCCCAGCTCATATACTCAATATTCTTTCTGTCATAAAGAGCTCTGATAGGAACATGTGAAGATTGAATAATCCCCAAAATTCCGGCATCACGCATCTCTTTGTAGAATAATGCAGGTGCATCTTTAAGAGGTTTTTTTTCAAGCTGTGGTTTTTGAGGGTTCGCCCTGTTAATTCTCATTATTGAGTCATTGTATCTCTGAATTTTCAGATTTTCCTGAATAATCTGAGACCTGAGTGTATCACCATATTCTGAATAATCTACGGGCCACCCCTCATTTATACCTGTAATAAGAACCCAGGCCCCTTTAAGTTTACCCTTCATCCTTTCAAACTCGGCTCTGCTTTTAGGCTCCTTTACCACATGTCCCCTCTGAACCCCTTTGGTGCCTGAAGTATAAGATGGAGTTGCAAAATGGAGAACCATCCCGTTTTCTGACAGCATTCTTCCAAACCACGGGCCCCTGTTGAATCCTACGGGAAGTTGACCAACCTCCTGGACTACCACCTCAAGCCCCCATTTTTTATACAAATCGGCTGCCCAGTAGGTAGCGTTCTCGTAGGCATCAGATCCAAGCAAGCGGCCGCCTATGCGATTGGTGAGTACATCAAGATGATGCATGGTCCTGTTATCGGTTTGGCCGATTTTAATAATGTTTGATACCACATTGTCGTGGTCTGAGGCCGACATCTGAGCCTTTGGCTGTGCTGTGGACTCTCCTGCGAGAAGTAGTAAAAGGGCAACCAGGAGTGCTGTTCTCTTTTTGAAGTTTATCATTTGACCTTATTTATTCTAAAGTAAAAGTATATCTGCCGTAGTTAGGTGAATCGGACTCAACAGGTATTCTGAACATGGCTCCCTCTGATTTTACAGATGCACCTTTTGGAGGGAGTGCAGGGAAAGCTCCTGTTGCAGAGTGGGTAAGACAGGCCTTAACCCAGTCTTCATTAACACCAAATTCGTGGTAAAGATCGTCCGGACGGTAGTGGTCAGGTTCCAGACCATTCAGATAATGGCCTTTCCCGTCAATATTCACTGAGAAAAATGCTATAGGCAGGAATATGTATTCAGGATTATCATAGTTGTTTTCAGGATAAGATAATACATACATACCGTTTGGTTTTCCATATGTAGTTGTACCTACCTGAATTACATCCATAAGAGGTTTGAAGCCGTTGATTATTACCTCACTTGCAGATGCAGTACCTTTGCTTCCCAGTATATAAATACGCTCAAGGTCAAGTGAACCGGCAATTCTCTTGATTATAGTCATGTTCTCTACCTTATTGTCCAGAGAGGAGTATTTGTCGTTATGCTCTCTTTTTGCAATTAGTTTACCATCTGCTGATGCAGAGGCAATGTAATTTGCAAGGAGTTGAGTTGCTCTTCCGTCTCCTCCGCCATTATACCTCAGGTCAAGTATAAGGTGTTTAATGCCGGCCGCCTTGAATATTGCCATAGCATCGTCAATATCCTTAAGCATATATGCATTGAAAGTATAGTAGTTAAAGTATCCTACAGATTTAGTAAGACCGGGGAACTCTTTTGAAGTATAAACCTCTCTTGTAAAGTATGACCTTGTACTAATCTCTCTGGCAGAGGTTGTAAAGGTTTTGGAAACATTGTTCAGGTCCTTAAAAGTAAAAGTATTGGTTGGCTTTGCCATTTCAGAATTAAATGTGTTATTCCTTACAAGATCCATAACAGGGGTATTGTTGACATGAGTAAGTTCCCATCCTCTTTTTACTCCGTTTTCAGACATTGGGGTATTTGGAAATACATATTTAACCCTTATTGAGTAGTCATTAAAATATTCTACAGGTTGGGCATAACTTGCTCCATAACTAGTAGAGACGCCGGCATTATCGTCAAGGTACTCTTCTCCAGTCATCATCCATGACCATCTGTCCTGGGAGACAAGATGCCTGTCAAAGTAGTCAAAAACATCAGGTGATAAAGAGTGACTTATATTTGCAGGGACATCTTTATACCAGTAGTAAACATCGTGCATCAAATCGCTCACATATGTATAAAGCTTTGTTTTTTTTGCATCAGGCTTAATTTGTTCAATAATTTCCTCAGGATCACATGAGGTTAAAGAGAGACCAAATGCTATTATAGCAACAGATGCAATAACAAGTCTTTTTCTAAATCCAATTTTCATTTTTTCTATAATTCTTTAACACAAATTTAAACAAAATTGCTGATTCAATGTTCTTAATCTAAACACAGAAACATATTTTAATAATATAAAGAAATTATGAAAGATCTTTTTTCAATTGAGACAAAAGGAATTTTTGCAGCCAAAGGTAATCCGCTTACACTTCTGGGAAACCAGATTAAACCAGGGGATGCTGCCCCTGAAATTATTGCTTCAGACAATACCCTGAAGGATGTAAAACTATCGGACTTCAAGGGAAAGGTAGTTGTAGTAAGCGTATTTCCATCAATTGACACCGGTGTGTGTGCAACCCAAACCCGCACATTCAACAAAAGGGCAACAGAATTATCTGAAGATGTTGTAATTCTGACAATGTCAAAAGACCTTCCGTTTGCTCTTGGAAGATTTTGTGCCGCTGAAGGCATAAACAACATTCATACTCTCTCAGATTTCAAATTCTCAAAGTTTGGTCTTGAGTATGGATTCCTGGTAAAGGAGAACCAGCTGCTCGCCAGAGGTGTTGTGGTTATTGACAAAAACGGAGTGGTGAAGTATAAGGAGATAACCAAGGATATTCTGGATGAGCCAAACTACGACCTTGCAATTGCTGCCGTTAAGGAGCTTTTGTAGGTCTTCGCTCATTTATTGAGTGATTACTTGTTATTAGTTAAGTGGTGCGGGGCTGACCAAAAGAATTTTTGGTCAGCCCTTTTTTCATTACCGGTTAGCTACTTCAGCTTAGGAAAACATTGGCTCCCGAAGAGGGACGGGACCCATCGAAGATGGGGAGGATTTTCCTAAGCTGAAGTAGCTAGCCGGCAATTAATAAAATTATGATTTAAAATTATTTTTGGTCAGCCCTTTTTTAGTATTTAGTCTTCTTAATAGCCAGATGAACTGTTACAGCAATTGCAACAACTCCAAGGAAGATTCTTATATGGAGGTTATCTGTTGCAAAGATAGCTGTAGTGCCAATGGTTATCCAGAGCAGGGAGATAGTCTTGATTTTGAGTCTGAATGGAATACCCTCTTTTGAGAGATATGAGTGGATGTATGGACCCAGGTATCTGTTGTTAAGCAGCCATTTCAATCTGCTGAATGAGGAGTTCATATAGAAATAGACCGCCAGAAGCAGAAAAGGGGTGGTGGGGATCAGGGGCAGGAAAATGCCGATAGTAGCCAGAGCAACAAAAACTGATGCCAGAATTATATATAGAATGCGTCTCAAATAGTCAATTTTTTTATCTTTGCAAAGATACCTACTTTAAACTAAACTTTTCTTTAACTAAACTCTCGCTATGGAAAATTTTGCAGCCTTTATTGACAAGGTCAGCTCTGCCCTGTGGGGATGGCCCATGATTATTCTTCTTTTGGGTACTCACATTTACCTGACAATAATTCTCAAGTTCCCCCAAAGAAAAATTTTTACGGCAATCCGACTGTCAGTTACAAAGGATAAGGCTGCATCGGGTGATGTAAGTCAGTTTGGAGCACTGGCCACTTCGCTGGCTGCAACAATTGGAACCGGCAATATAATCGGTGTGGCAACCGCGGTAGCACTGGGTGGTCCGGGAGCGGTACTCTGGATGTGGTTGACCGGAGTTTTTGGAATTGCTACAAAATATTCTGAGGGCCTTCTGGCAATTAAATACAGGCAAAAGACAGCTGATGGCACGATGCTGGGCGGGCCGATGTATGCTCTTGAGAAGGGGCTGAAGTTAAAATGGCTGGCGGTATTATTCAGCATTTTTACAGCTGTGGCTGCTTTTGGCATTGGAAACACAGTGCAGGCAAATTCAATTTCTCTACTCGTGAATGAGACTTTTGCTGTTGATAAAATGCTTACAGGGGCAATACTCAGCATTGTTACTGCTATGGTGATCCTTTTTGGCGTAAAAGGAATATCTAAAGTATGCGGCGCGCTTGTTCCTTTTATGGCAATTTTTTATGTAGCAGGATGTCTGATTATTCTTGGATACAACTGGTCATATCTGGGTGAAACATTTAAGTTGATTATAGAGTCTGCATTTTCAGCAAAAGCAGCCGGAGGAGGATTTATTGGCACTTCTGTTTTGATGGCGGCCCGATTTGGAATAGCAAGGGGTCTCTTTTCAAATGAGTCTGGTCTGGGCTCGGCTCCAATTGTTGCTGCAGCTGCTCAGACAAGGAATCCTGTGCGTCAGGCCCTGGTCTCTTCAACCGGCACATTCTGGGATACTGTAGTTGTTTGTGCTTTGACGGGGCTTGTTCTGGTGAGTTCCATAATTGCTCATCCGGATATTGATCATACACAAGGTGCCGCTCTTACAAAGGCAGCTTTCTCCAAAATTCCTTATGTAGGTTCATGGATCCTGACGATAGGCATAATAACCTTTGCCTTTTCTACTATATTAGGATGGTCCTACTACGGGGAGAAGGCGGTAGAGTATTTAGGCGGGAAAAAGATTATAATCTATTACAGACTTGCTTGGATTGCAGCTGTTTTTGCAGGCTCAGTCCTGAACCTATCCCTCGTCTGGGGTATAGCAGACAGTATGAATGCCCTTATGGCCATCCCTAACCTTGTCGCTTTGCTACTGCTCTCAGGAGTGCTTATAAAAGAGACAAACAAATACCTCTGGTCCCACCATCTTGATGACGAAGGGGTGTAACCGCGACCTGGCCCTGCCCTGGCCTTGACCCTGACCGTGCCGTGGCCCGGCCGCATCCTGACCGTGACCCGGCAAAGGCCAGCTGGTAGCCGCCCGGCCGACCTACTACCTCAGGGGTAATTGGCCAATTAGCTGAATAATAACAACTTACAAAAATTGGCATTTTTGCATAAGTATCTCATTATAAAATCATTGGCCAATTACCCCTGAGGTAGTAGGTCGGTCGGAGGTCGCAACGGTGTTTTTAATAAAGGTGTAGCTTACTTGAAAAAGATTTGCAAGCTGAATATATGTAGCATTAGTTTCAAATGCAAAAATTCTTATAAGATGAACTAATTCATCACGATTTATTTCGCTTAGTGACTTTTCTTCTAGTATTGACTTTAATTTTTCTGCCAGTTGAGAATATGTAACTTTGATACCCAGATCTTTCTCCTCTCTAAAATCATCCAAATCACCGCTTGGTGAAATGAGAAAATTCTCAAACTCAATAATGCTATTGAAATATAATTTGACTACAGAATCATTAATCTTCAAAAGACTATTGTTATTAATTTTATAGTTATAGTATTGATTTGCAGAAGACCAGCTATAGTCAAACGGATGTCTGACAATATGTGATTTAACCGGATTATTTAAGATATACTTAACACAATCTAAGACTTTAACAAGATTGATTTTTGGTGAACTGGAAAAGGGGCCGTTACACAAATTGCCACTTTTCTTTTGTTTAAAATTGTACCATTTTACATAGCTAACCATGTAATTCGTTACAAAATCTGAAAGATGATGTGTTTTAGCAAGGATATGCCAATGATTATCCATAACTACATACGCATAGATTTCTGTAGCGAATTTCTTAGCGCTTCTTGCTACACACTTTAGAAAAACATCTTTATCCTGGTTATCGTAAAAGATTATTATTCTTGAATTTGCCTGCTGATAAATGTGATATATACCTGTCTCGGTAATAGTTCTTTTTTTTCTCATCGCCTCAATCTCCCTCTTCTAATTAGAAACTTGAATAAAGATAATTATTTTTCAGATCTTACCCAAAACACAAGAAAGATACTACCTCAGGGGTAATTGGCCACAAAGTTGATAACAAAGGAGTTGTGAAAAACGGCTCTTTTATGCAAAAAGCTTAATATCAATTATTTGGCCAATTACCCCTGAGGTAGTATCTGCTGCTGCTGCTCTGCGCTCTGCTGCTCTGCTGCTGCTTTGCTGTTGCTGCCTACTTCAAAAAGCTGTACTTTTTACCATAGTCCAGCATCTGCTGGAGGAAGTCTGCGGGGTATTCAACTTTGTAGTCAATAATTTTGCCATCCTTCTCTACAGGGATTATGTCAGGATTGATGAATCCGCCGTATGGCCTGAGGTTGAGGGAGGCGTAGCGATCTCTGACCTCTTTGTGAAGAGCAGGGTCTATGTTTACAGCATATGTCTCAATGAGTTTTTTACCGGCTGCATAGTCACCCTCAGATTTAATCCTCTGGAGTTCTGCAAGCAGATCCCCAAAGAGACCTCGCAGCTTTGCGTAGTCGTTTATAACGAAGTATGTTTTATTATCTCTTACACGCTTTTCAATTACATCAGCACCACCTTCACCGGCACTTTTACCCTTCTCAAAACACCACTCGGCAATAAGCTTTCTTCCCTGCATATGAGCCTGTGTAACACTCTTGCCCAGCTCAACCCTTACAAACTGAGTCATAAGACCATTGCGGATGTAGGAGATGTAAGAGGCTTTATAAGCCTCGGCGTCAGGCATAATGCCAAGATCCACAAGTTTTGTGTCAGGCATATAGTATAGTGCAAAAATATCTGCGCGGGCCTCCTCAAGAGCAGAAGAGTGGTCCTTTAACGCACCTGCAGCTGTTCCGGGGCGGAGCTGTCCGGACGCATGTCCCAGACACTCGTGCATATCTGTATGGAGATTATTTGTAACAGAACCATACTGCTTTATAAGAGCACTCTCGGCCTCATCCCATGAGAACTCGGCAGTCATACTCTTTGGAGCCTCCTCAGCCGCCTTGTCGTAAGCCTCTGATATGTTTGCAATGGTTACCGATTTTGAGCCATGCTCTTTCCTTATCCAGTCTGCATTAGGCAGGTTTATGCCGAGAGGGGATGTCGGATGGCAGTCGCCTCCCAGCTGAGCTACAGTAATTACCTTTGCCGAAACACCCTTCACCTCTTTTTTCTTGTATTCTGCACTTACCGGAGAGTTGTCTTCAAACCATTGAGCATTGTTGCTTATAATTTCAGTTCTTTTTGAAGCCTCTATATCCTTGAAGTTGACCACAGCCTCCCATGTCGCCTTCATCCCCAGAGGGTCATTATAATCTTCAATGAATCCGTTTATAAAATCCACCTGACTGTCAGTATCCTTTACCCAGGCGATGTTGTATTCATCCCATGTGTTAAGGTCGCCGGTGCGGTAATAATCAATCAACTTAGCGATGTAACCTCTCTGAATATCATTCTCGGCTACGGCAGATGCCTTCTCAAGATGTTCAATTATCTTATCGATTGCCGCACCATAAAGGCCGCCTGATTTATAGACCTCCTCCTGAACAACACCACCTCTCTTGACAAGTCTTGAATTAAGACCATAAGATATTGGAGTCTCATCCTTTGGATCTGCCATTTTTGCATAAAAAGTCTCGGCCTCAGCCCTGCTTACGCTATCATAAAAGTTCACCGAACTCCCCAGCAGAAGATCACCCTCGCCGGTTATGTTTTTTCTGTAAGGATAGAGTGCCGGATCAAACAGCATAGGAATCAGCTCCTCCTTAAGCTCAGATTGTCCGCTCTCATCCATCAGCTTAGCAAAATACTCCTGAGAGCATCCCGGAATAAACTTCTCCTCTGCATAGTGGTGATGTATTCCGTTGCTGAAAAACACCCTCTTTGCATATACCACAAACTCCTTCCAGTCAGAACTCTCTTTCTCCCCTGAATAATTCTCAAATATTCCCTCGAGCGCCCTTCTTATTTTAATACCATGCTTGAAATTCTGATCCCAGAAAATATCACGGCCCGCCTTTGCAGCCTCACTCAGGTGGTAGATATACTCCTTCTGCTGAAGAGTAAGAGAGTCCCAGCCCGGTATTCTGTATCGGATAACCTTTAAGTCTGCGAATTCATCCGCAAGATATCTGAACGGCTCCTCCTTTACGGCGCCATCCTTGCAGGAAGCTGCAAATAGTCCTGCTAAAGTTGCAATGAGCATAAATCTGAAAATTTTCATGATTAATTGAAATTTTGTAAAAATTGTCACAAAGATAATAAACCTAGGTGTATATTTGCCGCCGGTTATTGTGAAAAGGTCATTGTAATGAACGGAATATATACAATTCTTTTACTTGTTGTTGCAAATGTCTTTATGACCTTTGCCTGGTACGGACACCTGAAACTGCAGGAGATGGGCAAGATAACTGACTGGCCACTCTTTGCCGTTATTTTATTCTCGTGGTCAATAGCATTTTTTGAATATGCTATTCAGATTCCTGCAAACCGGATAGGATATCTTGGCAACGGGGGGCCTTTCTCTCTCATGCAGCTTAAGATTATTCAGGAGATAACTACCCTTGTTGTCTTCTCGGTTTTTTCAATTGTGGTTTTCAAAACTCAGATTCAGTGGAACCACTTTGCCGCATTTCTTTGCCTTATTCTTGCCGTCTATTTCGTCTTTATGAAGTAACAACTGACGGCAATTTTATTGTAATAACAGAGCCGTTCTGAGAGCCGGACTCTGCAGATATGGAACCACCCATTGAGGCAGCTACCTCCCGGCATTTCTCAATGCTTATAATTGAACTCCGCTCTGAAGGTGATTTTATCTCTTTATGATTAATTACAAACAAGGCATTGTTATTCTCCCTGAATATTTTGATATGGATATCTCCCATTCCGTCAGAAAGCCTTATCATATATGAAATCATAGACCTGAGCAGAGCTCGGGTTGCAGAGGGGTCACAGAAAATTTTAACATCAGGGGAGGATTTTATGGAGATTCTCATCTCAGGTTGTTTGTACATCCCCGCGAGATCTTCAACGGCTGCCTTTCCTTCAGATTCAAGTGACAGTAGTGAAGGAGATGGTGTATGCTCACCCGATGCATAATTATGGATGAATGCATAATCCTCTGATTGGATAGATGCAGTTCTGGATATTTTATAAATTATTTTCAGTTGATTCTCAATATCTGTCTTCTCCAGAATATGAATATTCCTTATAAGCGATGCGGCAAAATCGGCAACAGCAGCAGTGTATGACCTTCCCTCAGCTATCTCGGCAATGACACTCTCCGGTTTAATACTTTTTCTTTCACCTATCTGTATAAGAGGTTTATTTTTGCTGGCGAGCATCTGTCTGAATATAGCCTTGTTTGCTACTGTTTTAGGAGGGGTTATATCCCTTGCTGTAATATAGATCTTGTCACTGTCAAATCTTGTGATTTTCCAGTTGAATAATTTATACTCACCACCTTTATGCTTTATTCTGCAGTCAATCTCATCAATAAAATCATCTGTTGTGTTCTCAACTACAGTTGTAAACATCAGCTGGTCATCAGGATATATTAGTGTAGCCAGGCTGTTTGATGATAGCTCAATGAATTTATAATCAAGGGCATTTTCAAGCCTCTTGTTTGATTTAATAAGTTTTCCTTCATTATCTGCAAGACAGAACATGTCCCCGGTGAGCTCTGCCATTCTCTCAACCTCCTTCTCTCTCATTAGTCTCAGAGTCTCCTCAAGCTTGGATGTTGAGAGCTTTCTGCTCACACAAATCATCTCCAAATCACCATTTGCTGCAAGCTGAAACCTTCCCTGAATCTCAACATTTATCTCGCTTCCATCTTTGCACCTCTGTTTGACTTCAAGGTAAAAAGGGCTATCCTGATCAGGCTTTCTTAAAAACTCAGTTTCGGCTTCATGAATAGCCTGTTCAAAGAGAGATCTGGACTCGTTGGCCAGTGTTTCAAGCAGTGTCTGGGTCATCGCCTCTTCAACGGTGTACCCCCGCATGTTTATAACGGATGGGCTTACATAGAGGTGTGTACCCTGAGTCATGTTGTAAACACATACAACCTCCTGAATATTGTCAGCGAGAAGCCTGTACATATATTTACTTCTTGTAAGCTCTCTCTCTGTTGTTTTGAGAGAGCCCTGATCCAGCATTATATAGTGGGCCTTTATAAAAGAGCCCGATTCACTCTCAGCTCCGGAGTAGAGCAGAAAATCTGCATACTCTCCGCTCTTTTTTCTGATTTTATATGTTCTGAAATCAGAACCAAGTTTTGCCCTGAACTCTCTGTATGTCTTTGGAAATATGTTTTTCTGATTGTCAGGAAGAAGATCTCCAAAAAAGACCCCCTCAACATCATCTTTAGAGTACTCTGTCAAGTTGCACCATAGTTCATTAACACTTATGAAGACTCCGTTTTTATCGAGTGTAAAATAGGCAACAGGAAGTTCGCCAATATTTACCTGATCTGTAAAAAGCTGTTGCATGGGATTAATATTATTCGTAAAGATAATAATTTATAATTACTAACTTTGGGTAGCTAAAACAACTGCTATGAAAACTTTAAGGTCTATCACTATTACAATTTTGATTCTATTTACGCTGTTATCATGCAGTGATAAAAGCGGAATAATTCAACTTCCCGAGCCACAAAGAGATAAAGGAGTTACGGATGTGCTTGAACTTAGAAGCGATCCCATTGACACAGTCAGAATTGCCTTTATTGGCCTTGGAATGAGAGGAGAGGGGGCAGTATACAGATATACCTTTCTGGAGGGTGTAAAGGTGGTTGCCCTTTGCGATGTTATCCCGGATAAGGTTACAAAGGCAAATGAGATTTTAAGGGAGAGGGGATTGCCTGAGGCCGATGTCTATACAGGTGAGGATGACTGGAAGAGAGTTTGTGAGAGGGATGATATTGATCTTGTATATGTCTGCACTCAGTGGGATTTGCACACCCCCATTGCCGTATATGCAATGGAACAAGGTAAACATGTAGCACTTGAGGTACCGGCAGCTCTCACTATTGAAGAGTGCTGGCAGCTGGTAAATACTGCTGAGCGTACACGGAGACATTGCATCCAGCTGGAAAACTGCAACTACGACTTCTTTGAAATGGCAACACTAAACATGGCACAAAAAGGACTCTTTGGAGAGATTGTCCATGCAGAGGGAGCATATATTCACGATCTGAGATTTCTAAATTTTAACGATTCCACAGGCTACTGGAATATGTGGAGACTTAAGCATAATCAGGAGGAGAACGGAAACCTCTATCCAACTCACGGACTCGGCCCTATAGCTCATATTCTTAATATTCACAGAGGCGACAGAATGGAATATATTGTATCGGTCTCATCCAATCAGTTTGGTATGACAGCCTATGCAAAAGAGAAGTTTGGAGATGACTCCGATTATGCAAAGAGGGAGTATCTGAATGGAGACATGAACACCTCAATTATAAAAACTGTCAACGGTAAGACAATGATGCTTCAGCATGATGTAACCTCACCCCGGCCTTACAGCAGAATTCATATGGTGAGCGGTACCAAGGGTTTTGCTCAGAAGTATCCCCGCAAAGGGATCTCCCTGGAGCCTGACGGACACAGTTATATATCTGAGAGCGCCCTTGACTCTCTGCTTTCTGAATATGAGCACCCTATAGTAAAAGAGGTGGGGATGAAGGCAAAAGAGGTAGGCGGTCACGGGGGGATGGATTTCATTATGGACTACAGGCTCATACATTGCCTCAGAAACGGACTGCCGCTTGATATGGATGTTTACGACGCAGCAGAGTGGAGTTCAATAATTGAACTATCCCGGATTTCTGTTGCTAACAGCGGCAAGCCGGTTAAGGTCCCTGACTTTACCAGGGGTAAATGGAATAAAATTAAAGGGATCAAATATTACTAAATCAATCCATCCATTGATTCAAGTAACTTTGCCTGTGCCATTGCACGGACAAGGTTGTGCTCTTCAAATTCTGTTTTATAGTAGATGTCACCTGCAAGATAATCATCAAGAAACCTTACAGACTGCTCATAAGTGAGAAGCTTGGGGCCCAGTGGTATACTCTCCAGCTCTGCAGGTGTAATGAAATCTTTTACCACACTTATAAATCCATCTATGAAGCTTCTGTAAATCTGCAGATTGAGAAAAACTCTGGCAAGGTCCCTCTCATCTTCAGCGGCTGAGTTGGCTCCGGAGCGGATTGCATCTCCAACATCATAGCATAAATAACCAGGCATTACTGTATCAAGATCAACTATACAGAGCATTTGAGGATTTTCTGCTCCGGCATTGCTGTCAAACAGGACATTGTTTAGTTTAGTATCCTGATGGACTACCCTCAGAGGAAGCTCTCCTTTAGCACCCATTTTTGCAACTACAGAAAACTCCTCTTCTCTGGAGAGAAGCAAATCAGCAAGCTCCCGGCAATTTTTCAGCCGGTTTGCACTATCTGCCTCAACCCTTTTTTTCAGGCTGCCAATCCTTCCCGGTGTGTAGTGAAAACCTGGCAGAACCTCATAGAGTCTGTTTCCGGGAAAATCACTCATCACTCTGTGAAAATCTCCGAATGCTCTGCCAGCACACTCTGCAAGAGCGGGATTCTCCATCCTCTCAAATGAAAATGAGTTTTCAATAAATTTAAAGGCCCTCCAGTAATTACCGGATGAATCCTTATAGTAATATTTCCCTGCCCGGCTCCCGGAAGATGGATTTATCTGGATAGGTGTCAGAACTCTTCTTTCAATATCATGTTCTCTTTTAATGATAAGTTTTTCCCTTATGTGGTCAGTTACCAGCAGAATATTTGATGTTAAAGCCTCAACATCCGTGAATATTTTAGTGTTAATCTGTTGCAGAAGCCAGGCTCGCTGCTCTTTGCCGGGAAAATCTACTCTCCAGCTTTTATTTATAAGCCCGTTGCCAAATGCCTTTACAGTTGACCCATCAGGAATGAATGGCAGATTTTTCATAGATTAATAAGGTCAGATATTTTTAGAATTATTTTGCTGATTGTATCCAGTCTTTTAGGGAGCCTCCCCATTCTTTTAACTCTTGCTTTAAGCTTTTCAGAGAGGACTTTCAGAGACTCTCCATCTGATTTAATTTTTGAAGCTGCCTCTTCACCAACTCTTTTCACAACCTCCCTCTCTTTTTTTATGAGTGCTGCTGAGGCCTCCTCAAGCCGTAAAATATCCTCCTCTCTGCCCCCTTTTACGGCAGAGATTCTCAGCTTTTCCACCTCTTCAATTGATTTGCGAATATTTGCAAGCTCAGCAGCTACAGTGCCGGTTACCCCCTTTTTTGCCATTTTCTTACAATTTTACTAAGTTTTTCAACCTCATAGCCAAACTCTTTTATTGCTTCCAGCTGTTCAAAAAGAGATATACCCTCTTTTATCTGAGCGGCCATCTTTCCGTGTGCCCTTCTTAATGAGCCCACCGATGTAACAGTAGAGCTCCTCAGTTTATCCAGGTCAGCAGATTTTTCCAGGAGAGAGCAGAACCTTCTGTCTTCATTAATATCGCCCCCTCTTATACCTACATATGAAAGATAATTATTTACAAGCATCTTCTGTTCGTGATCTATCAAGGCTTTTATACTCTCGTTTTTCAGCAGAGTCTCTAATGACCTGCATATCTCTTGGACTAAAGTATCTCCGGAGGGGATGAATTTTGTAATAGCATTTGCCCTTGCCCTGGAGGCATTAAGCTGAGCTCCGTAGCCAATAATCCTTGCTGCAGATGAGATAATCCCTGATGTAACAGGTTGTGCCAATTTTAAGGAGTTGAAAGAGATAATAAGAGAGTCAATAGCCCTTCCTGCAGAGCGAATCTCCCTTCCGGGATCAATAACTCTGTTTTCGTGAGCTAATGATTTAAGCGCAGAAGAGTAGTCAGATAATATTTTCAGAGAGATATCGGTACCCTTTGCAATTTTTTCCTGACTCTTTTTAAAACCGGAAATTTCCACCAGCTCTGCAACTCTCTTTTCGGGAGAGGTTAGAGAAGAGGCATACCAAATAGAACTCTCCTCTCTGATTTTTGCCATTTCCAGAAATAGTAGGGAGGGATAGGCAGAAAAGCTGTCACAGGTTTGGGCGAAAGTGGCTACCCCCTCAAGCTGAGCTTTAGAGAGAGAAGAGCAGCCACCGGATAAAGCAGCTGCTCCTATAGCAAAAATTAATAAAATGTTTTTAAAAATTCTGTTTCTCATATTTAAGTCTTTGTAACTCAAATATAAGCAAAATTATTTTAGAATTTTATTCCAATAATAATTCCTGAACGAATTCCTGCCCAGGGACCGGTTAAATCCATCCTCACATTATTAGAGGTGACGGTAACTGTTTTCTCAACCATAGGTATATCCATCTCTTCAAGTTCCCTTTTTACAGTAGGGATATCCTCCTGAGAAATTGCCGGGGTTGGGATGCCGTTAATTACACCACTGCTTACACCATATGCTGCGCCCAGGAGCCACCAGTCCAGAGATACATGTTTACCGAGTGCCCATTGTACACCAAACATAATTCCACCGGTATGAGAAGTAAGACTACCTGACAAATCAATTTTTTGTGTCTGTGCCATCTGCCCCTCTTCATCTCCAATTTCAAAGGAGAATTCGAGATTTTGCGCCTCATAAGAGGCATATCTGTAATATGGGGCTATGTAAAAGCCTCTTCCGTAACCCTTTTTACCCAGATAGAATCTGATCTCAGGAGTAATGGAGTAGTTGGCAAACTGAGCAGTATTAAACATATCAATAGTCTCCTGATCTTCAAATTTTGCCATGTCAATAATTGTGCTTTTAAAAGGTACAGTGGTATATGGCATAAATCTGAAGGAGACGGCAGCAGAAATACTTTTTGATAGTACTCTTTCATACTGTAAGGAGTAATTCTTAAGCAGAAGAGATGTGAGGTTAAATTTTACAAAATTCATCTGAGGTTTGGCGCTCTCTTGAGCCCTGACGGTAAAGACAGAGCATAATATTAATGCTGTGACGGCTAGAAGCTTTTTCATGGTTTCAAATTATTAGAAATCCGGAATAAATTTAGGTTAAATAATTGTTATTAAGAATTTTTTTTAACTTGCTCTATAAATTTCAATAAACAAATGGCTACTATGGTTATGAAGAGTCTAAAAATCAAATTAATGAGCATTGGTGTAACAGCGATTGCACTAATGGGATTTTCATCTGCTTACGGATTATCAGGTATTGTCCCTCAGCCTGTCTCTCAGATTCAGGGCAAGGGTACATTTTCTATGACCAAAGAGACTAAGTTTTTGTTCAATTTCTCCGGAGATCACATGGATAACATTTATAATGTTATTGCCTCTCACTTTATCAAATTTTATGGTATAGAAGCTAATTCTCCCGCTTTTACTGAAAAAAATGTAAAGGGAGCTGTTTGTTTTATTTTAGATGAGAAGTCAGGAGTAGTTCCGGAGGGTTACAGACTGGAAGTAGATAAATCTGGGATAAAGGCAGTTGCTTCAACATATAACGGACTCTTTTATGCTGCTCAATCTCTGGTCCAGCTTATGCCTGCTGAAGAGCGGACAATGGAGAGTGTTGCTGTTGATGCAGTTAAAGTAACAGATGCTCCAAGATTTCCGTGGAGAGGACTTCATCTTGATGTTTGCCGTCACTTTATGCCAAAGCAGTTTGTGTTAAGGTATATTGATTATATGGCAATGCATAAGTTCAACACATTTCATTTCCATTTAACAGATGATCAGGGGTGGAGAATTGAGATTAAAAAATATCCAAACCTTACTGAGATTGGGTCAAAGAGAAAAGAGACTCTTATAGGCAGAAATTTTGGGTCCGATGCTAAGTTTGATGGTAAACCTTATGGTGGATTCTTTACGCAGGAAGATATAAAAGAGATTGTTGCCTATGCAGCAAAAAAATATATCACAGTTGTTCCTGAGATAGAGATGCCGGGTCACGCTCTGGCTGCCCTTGCCTCTTATCCGGAACTGGGATGTACAGGAGGTCCGTACGAACTTGCAACCAGATGGGGTGTATTTAACGATATAATGTGTGCAGGCAAAGAGAGCACATTTGAGTTTCTTCAGGGGGTACTAGATGAGGTAACTGATCTCTTCCCATCTAAACTGATCCATATAGGGGGAGACGAAGCTCCAAAACATAACTGGAAGGAGTGTCCTCTTTGTCAGGAGAGGATAAAAAAGGAGGGGCTTAAAGATGAGCACGAACTCCAGAGCTGGTTTATTACCAGAATTGAGAAATACCTCAATTCAAAGGGGAGAAATATAATAGGCTGGGATGAAATTCTTGAAGGCGGGCTTGCTCCAAATGCGGCAGTAATGTCGTGGAGAGGAGAGGCAGGCGGCATAGAGGCAGCAAAATCGGGCCATTATGTAGTAATGTCTCCCGGCTCACACTGCTATCTGGACCACTATCAGGCAGATCCTGCATCACAACCACTTGCAATAGGGGGCTTTACATCGCTTGCTAAGATTTACTCTTACGAACCTGTTCCGGCCGCACTGAACGCAGACGAGGCAAAATATATTATGGGGGCACAGGGGAATGTATGGACCGAGTATATCCTAAATCCGGCCCATGTGGAGTACATGGTATATCCAAGAGCAGCGGCCCTCAGTGAGGTGGTCTGGTCACCCAAAGAGAGCCGCAACTATGATTCGTTTATGGAGAGGATGAAGGCTATGATTCTTCGTTACTATACATACGGAATCAACTTCTCCAGGGAAGAGTTTTTAAAGTGAAACTGCCGGAAGGAGTTCCCTGTAAAAAACTGAATTCAGAAATATCCGGGTACTGCCGTGCCAGTAACCCCGGAATGAAGGGTCGTCCGCCAGAATAACTGTGCCTCTTCCTGTAAGTATAGCAGGGGTATCGGAAAATATACCTTTATACCTCTTCTGCAGGAATCCGCTTAAAAGAGGCTCTTTTGTATACCTTGCGGGTACGGCAAATCTGTTTTTAGGCTCTGCAAAAACAACATCTCTGCTTTTGAAAAGTGGGAGGGATTCGCTCTCAATTCCGTAAGAGACCGGACTTGTTTTGTCCAGTGATGCCTCCAGAATTATTCCGTTCACCCTTGAGGCACCCCTCTGCTCCTGAAATTGTTCGTATGTGCCATCTGCAATTTTAAAGGTATCTCTATTCTCTGTAATAACTTTAATATTTGCCTGCCCCAACTCGTTAACGGTTCTGAATGCCGGACCTATCGCAATCAAAGTATTTCCTGTCTCACCACTCCAGCCTGAAAGCCTGTTTTTAAGTGCCTGGTTAATTTGAATACTGCCTGTAAGAACTATAACATTGTATTTTGAGAGATCTCCCGGAGACTCTGCATCAATAAGCGAGAGAGGTATCCCCAACCTGTAATCAAACAGGTGCCAGATCTCTCCAACTGTGCCGTATGATGCACCTCTTCCGGTCATAACTGCAATTGATGGTTTTGATATAACTCTGAAGTGGTTACTTCCCGGATCTGTATCCCCTTCACTCTGGCCGGCACTGCAACTGAAGGCATTAATTCCGGCTCCTCTGTACTTTTTCAGAGCATCAATCAAAAGAGAGTTTAATTTATCAGCCGGTATCTTTTGTTGGGCAACCGGAATCATCAGAGTACCTCTCTTAAATTGCCTCTCGGTACCATTTGCCCTGTATGTAAAAGGCTTATCGGCAACCTTTACGATTACTCCGTTGTCTAAAAGCCGGTATATCATACTATAAGAGTAGAGGTCCGATGTCTCCACAAGGTACATATATCTGCTAACACCGGGCATATCCATATTTGCCATCCTGTCAAATTCACTATCTCCTGTAACAGGTTTCCCAAGAAGAGACAAGCTCTCCTTAACCCCGGCATAAGAGATATTCATTGCCAGAGGTACTGTCCATGCCGATATGTCGTAAAATGTCGTATCCCTGAATGTTAGATTTCTTTCAAAGATGGTTCTTACAACTGAGTATTGTTGCTGCTGAACCGGAACAATCCAGGAGTTGCCGGGGGTAAATGTTTTTCCGTTAATTTTTACCTCCTTCGAGATATTATAAACTCTAATGTCGTGAGCTCTCAGCATCCTGTAAAGCTCCCGGCTGAGTGAAATATCACCTTCTGAACCAAATATATACCCCTGAACTAAATCCTTCTCTGCCATCCTCTTTCTCTCTGCAAAAAAGTTCCTCTGATAATCCATTAGTTCACCCCTCATCTCCACTCCCGCTTTCAGGGCACTGAAAGAGTTAAAGACCTGATTGCGCACATTATCAGAGAGTGTCACAAAAATACCATTTCTCTCCCTTGCAACACCCCTTGGATTAGGCTGTTCATAAAGGATACCTATTGCTCCCGATAGGTCCGGCAGGGTAGAGCCTTTGCCGGTGTAGAAATCGTCAAAATCCTCCTTTGAGAAATGCATGGTTCCTATCTCTCCGAAGAGCTCCGAGTGGTAAGCCGATATCTCCTTTGTAAGCAGCCAGTTTTGGTTAGGAATGAGGGGGTTTGTACTGTTTCTGATTCCGGGTGAGAAGAATGTCCCATTAGCGTTGCCCTGTTCGTGAAAGTCGTTTACCATTGCAGGGAGCCATTTGTAAAACAGGTCAAGTCTTGAGCGGCTCTCCGGATGTTGAGCGAGCAGCCAGTCTCTGTTCAGGTCAAACCAGTAGTGGTTTGAGCGACTGCTTGGGGCGGGCTCTCGGAACTCCCTTGAGTTTTCGTCACTATTGCCTGCAAGTGAGAGGTTTGAATTCACCCAGCCGGCATACCTCTGACCTCCATCGGGATTAATTGAGGGTTGAAGAATAACTATAGTTTTCTCCAGCATATCTGTAATAATTTTGTCCTCCGAGGCTGCCAGGGCATAGGCGAAAATTACAGATGCGTTCATACCTGTTGCTTCGTTTCCGTGAACACTATAGCCAAACCAGTTTACAACCGGCATGCTCTCCAGTTTTAGTTTTGGAGATTGTAAGGGGTCTGCAATTTTCAGGTGCTCTTCCCTGATCTGCTCAAGATTGGCCAGGTTTTCAGGAGTGCTTATAATCAGATATATAAGTGGATTTTTTTCATAAGTATATCCCTGTTCAATAATTTTTACTCTTGGTGACAGCTCCGCCAGCCTTCTCATATAAATAAGAACCTGGTCGTATGTTATATGTCTCTCGCCGCTCTTGAATCCCAGAACCTTTTCAGGAGAAGGGATTTTACTGTTAAAGTTTTCAACTCCTTCAGGGAGAAACCATTTAACATCCTGCCCGGTGGCATATGATGATGTGTATGCCATTACAATTGTAACAAGGCATAAAAGAAGTTTTTTCATATAGTTAGGTTAGTTGTTGTTTCAATAATTTAAAATCCTGCAGACCTTTGCCAGAACTCTTTTTGCAGCGTCATAGTGGCTTTATCCTTCTTCACTGTTTTTATAACCCTGCTCAGCTGCTCAATTCTCTGCTCCATAATGACTTTACCCAGCTCCTCCGTGGCACCGACAGCATCACCGGCATAGTGGTTAGGATATTTTGAATACCACCATATTGCTGTATAGGCATTTGGAAGAGTAAGTCTGTTTTTGTCCACTCCCGATTCATCTCCGGCACGTTCCATCTTTACCAGATCCGGCCTCACTACCAGCATTGTGGCGCTCTCCCCCTCGTCGGCATGGCCGCCGGTAGTGCTTTTCCTCATAGAGGCGATGGCTTTCTGAGTATCGGCATCAACTGATGGTGTAAACAGGTAAACCGAATACTCCCTCTCCTTTGCCAGCTGAGTCTGGCAGAAATACTGTAAAAAATATGTGTTTCCGCCGTGACCATTTACAAAAATTATCTTTTTGAATCCGTTTCTGGAGATCTCCATACAGGTCTCTTCCAGCATTTTGTACAACATCTCCGGACTATAGGCAATTGTCCCCGGCTGATGCATAGCCTCATAAATCTGTCCGGCAAAATAGAAAGGGAAAACTACTGCGTACTCCTTTCCCGCAGCTTGCAGCGATGTATGCCTTGTTGTAAAAACATCGGTCCCCAGCGGCAGATGCTGACCGTGCTTCTCAATCACACCCATTGGTACAATACAAACACCCTCACTTCTCTCAACCGCATATTTGAACTCTGCCGATGTAAGCTCCTCCCATGCGGCTGTGAGATTTTGGGCACTCATTTTTGTAGCGGAAATTAAAACTATGCAGAATGAAAGTGTTAAAATTCGCAGATTTAGAACTGAAGTTTTCATAGTGGGTGGTTTTGGTTTGTGTGAGGTCTACAAATTTAGTAAAAATCGTTACACATTGCTGCATCCTTCCCCAGTCAACCGCAGCCCCTCCGGAACTTTTCCTCCTCGCTCTCTTCGTTCGCTGTGGCGGAGGTTCCTTCGTGTCTCGGTTGATTCAGGCAGGGATATGGCAATCTTTTTACATAGTTTAAATAGCAGATCATCCGCAAATAGTGCTAATTAGTTGTATATCTGCGTATTTTAGAGGTGTGGGTATGATGGATAACCAGCCGTGTAAACTGCGAAGCTCCTTTTAAACTTGGCGGGAGGCGGTGAATTGCCAGAAGGCGGGCGAGGGTTTGGCAGGGATATTTGCCTATATAACAGGTAGTTAGGTGTTTAAAAATTGGTTTTTAAAAAGTTTTTCAAAAAGCAATTTGCAATTGCTAGATTTATAAGCACATATACAAATATCCCTGTCAACCCGTGCCGGGCGTGATGCTTGGCGGATACCCGCCCGCCCAGCCTGAGTTGGCCATTCGGCAGATCGTTAGCTCGTTAGCTCTTGCCTCAGAGGAAAAGTGTCAAACACTTAATAGTTAAAGTGTTATGAAAAATCATAAAAAATTACATATCTCTGATTATTAATCGTTTGACACTTTTCCTCTGAGGCAAGTGGAGGCGAGAGGCGAGGAGGCGAGAGGCGGCTAGAGGCAAAGCGAGAGTTGTTGTGTCTGTTTTTTCCGTATCTTTCGTTTCTAATTAATTTCTCTAAACAATTTCTACAATGAACTACTGGTATTTAATTATTCCCATTGTGCTGCTCATATTTGCAGCCGGGATCAGGATTGTAAGACCTACTCAAAGGGGTCTTATTGAGAGACTTGGTAAATACAACAGGTTTGCAATGCCTGGTTTTCACTGGATAATTCCAATAATTGACAGAATATATGTTGTAAATGTGACGGAGCAGATGGTGGATGCGGAGCCGCAGGAGATTATTACCAATGATAATCTGAATGCAAGTGTGGATGCTCAGGTATATTTCAGGGTTAAGTCTGATGAGGAGAGTGTGAAGGGCTCAATCTATAATGTTAACAACTTTAAGTGGCAGATAGTGAACCTCGCAAGGACTACATTGCGTAATATTATCGGTACACTTACGCTTAAATCGGCAAACAGCGAGAGGGGCAAAATCAATGCTGAGCTATACAAGACTTTGCACACTGAGACAAAGGACTGGGGTATTGAGATAGTAAGAACTGAACTTAAGCAGATTGACCCGCCAAAGGATGTTCAGGAGACCATGAACAAGGTTGTTAAGGCCGAGAATGAGAAGATTGCCGCAGTAGACTCGGCTACGGCTGCCGAGACTGTTGCCGATGGTATCAAGAGGGCAAAGATTAAAGAGGCCGAGGGTATGAAGCAGTTTAAGATTCTGAATGCCGAGGGTGATGCTGAGGCAATCAGGTTAGTAAACGAGGCCGCCGATAAATACTTTATTGGTAATGCTCAACTACTTAAGAAACTGGAGACTCTTGAGGCATCCCTTGAAAAAAATTCAAAAATTGTTATTCCTGCCGGTTCTGAGTTAGTGAATGTTATTGGTGAGATGGCAGGAGTGTTACCTCTTGAGAGGAGAGAAACTGCATCTGAGAAGAGAGAAAAAAGATAGAGTGTAATTATTTTGCACTATCTTGCCGGGAAAAAACTGAATGAACAATTTCTCTATTGGTAACCTTAAATTGTCTGTCCCTATAGTGCAGGGTGGAATGGGCGTAGGTATTTCTTTGAATGGTCTGGCCTCTGCAGTTGCAAATGAGGGCGGCGTGGGTGTAATTTCATGTGCCGGTATAGGGCTTCTCTATAAGCAGATGTCAAAAGATTTTGCTGAGGCTTCAATACTTGGACTCAGGGAGGAGCTGAGACTTGCAAAAGAGAAGGCAAAAGGGGTTATCGGCGTAAATATAATGGTGGCACTTACAAATTTTGCCGATATGGTAAAGACTGCAATCGCCTCCAGGGCTGATGTTATTTTTGCCGGAGCGGGGCTTCCGCTTGACCTTCCATCATTCCTGACTAAGGACTCACAAACTAAGCTTGTTCCCATTGTCTCCTCTGCAAGGGCTGCACTTATTATTTGCGAAAAGTGGATTAAAAACTATAACTATATTCCGGATGCGATAGTGCTTGAGGGGCCTAAAGCGGGAGGACACCTTGGTTACAAAGAGAATCAGATAACTGACGAGAGCTACTCGCTTGAGCATCTGCTCCCCGAGCTTGTTCAGACTATAAAGATTGTAGAGGACCAAAATAACTGCAAAATTCCGATTATTGCAGGTGGCGGCATATACGACGGCGAGGGGATGAAGAGAATCCTCGACATGGGTGCATCGGCAGTACAGATGGGCTCCATATTTGTTACCACCGAGGAGTGTGACGCCTCTCCTGCTTTCAAAGAGGCTTATATTAACGCAACTGAACAAGATGTTGAGATTATCAAAAGCCCGGTAGGTATGCCAGGCCGCGCCATCTTCAGCAAATTTATCCAGAGCGTGAAGGAGGGCCACGAAAAACCAAACGGCTGCCCTTACCACTGCATCAGAACATGCGACTACACAAAAAGTCCGTACTGCATCATCAAAGCACTATACAACGCTTACAAAGGCAACTTCTCAAAAGGGTACGCCTTTGCCGGCAGTAATGCCTTTAAGGCCGACAAAATCGTCACAGTAAAGGAGACCATCCGCAACCTGATGGAGGGTTTCCGTAAGGCGTCGGCGGTGTAGATTTTTATTTATAAACGACATAATTAACACTTTTATTTACTGACTATCAAGGCTTTCTGATACGCCTCCCCGTTTCACGGGGGCCCCTCCCTCCTCGGGAGCGAGGTATCTGAAAGCCTTGATAGTCAGCAAATGTTTAGTATATTTATTGTGTCTTTAAATAAATATATACCCATGAAGACTTACAGAAAAAAGTGGTATAGTGATGTTGTGCTGGTTGCGGGTGCATCTGAGGGGATTGGGGCAGCGTTTGCCAGGGAGCTGGCCGCAAAAGGGATGGAGCTTGTTTGGTGGCAAGGGGTTTAGAAAAATTGACTGCGCTTGCGACAGAGATTGAAGAGACGCAAAAAGTCAAATGTCACATTTTTCAGTGCGATTTAGGTGATGCCGTAGGGGCAGATGCCATTTCCTGTTTTCTGGCAGACAACTCTCTTGAGGTTGATATTCTTGTTTATAATGCGGCTGTTTCTCCGATAGGCCCCTATCTGGAGATGGAGAAATCAGAAATTGACAGGGCAGTTCAGGTTAATATCACAACCCAGTCAAAGTTATTGCACTCTCTTAGCGGTAGAATGGCAGAGAGGGGGAGGGGAGCGGAGGAATCTCACTCTATGCTGCAACCAAAGCCTTTGGCAGGGTATTGGCCGAGGGTTTGTGGTATGAGTGGAGGAGCAGGGGTGTGGATGTTATCGCCTGTTGTGCCGGTGCCACAGCTACGCCCAATTATATAAAATCAAATCCGGCAAAAAGTTCATTCTTTGCCCCCAAGGTTCAAAAGCCTGAAGAGGTTGCCAGGGAGTGCCTGAAAAGACTGGGGAAAACTCCATCATTTATTTGCGGCAGAGGAAACAGAATCGCCTCACTCTTTATGCAGAGACTCCTTCCCCGCAAACTTGCCGTGAGAATAATGGGTGACAACACAGCACGAATCTACCCCGGGGGCAAAAGTTTACCCCTGGGGTAAATGGCCAAACGGCTAATATACAAACGGAATAATTCTGTATTTAACCCTCTTTTTGTATTCGGTCCAGAGCTCACCGTATTTTGCGGCGCATCGGCGGTCATCATCCCATTCGCGGGTGAAGAGGAGAATCACATAGTAGAGAGGATAGAGCCATGGCCAGCCGGTCTCAGGATAACCGGTTGCAAGGGCGATACCTGAGGCCATAAGAATCTCTCCTAAATAGTTAATATGTCTGGAGGTACCCCAGAAGCCATTTACAAGGAGGGTGTTTTTGCCATCGGTTATGCTTTCTGGCTTAATCCATAAAAATCTCTTGTCTGGATCTCTTTTGAAGTGGTATTTCTGCATATTCGCTCCTCTTGCAAGTCCCCAGCCGGTGAAGAAAATTATAACAGGCAGAATGTAGTACAGTGAAGAGAGTCCGGGGTCCGGCAGATGGACTGTTGACCAAAGCGGAATCGTGTAGAAAAATGGATAGAAGACCAGACATCCCCAGCCAAGTTTAAAGCCGACCCTTTCGGCAAAAATGTCGTAAGTGTAGAGATGAACTCTTTCAAAAAAGAGATATTCGGTAACGAACCAGGTAAGCAGAAGTGATGTGATGAGAATTCCCGGAGAGGCCTCGCTGCCGTACGTCATGTTGTGGTGAGCGGCAAAACTCAATACGTTAAGTTCTAAAATTATTGCCCCCACCATGTAGAGCCACATCTTCAAATCAATCCTGCCTTTATTGATTGAAATATTCTCTGCACGGCCCAGAAAAAAATCTGCGAGTATGTTTTTCCGAACAGGTTTATAATTAAATACAACTATTGCAGAAAAAATCAGCCCAAGCAAACAGGCACCTGCAAGTCCCTCCCATCTGTGAAGGTATAGCCAGTTGTATGGCAAATTTCCGTAATTGCCCAGAGAAAACCAGATAGCTGCTGAAAATGCAAGAACAAGCAGGCCATTCAGTCTGTACAACATTTTATCAGAAGTGCCCGGGTTGTTTATGTAACCCTTAATATATCTTGCGGGAAGCACAATGTGAAGTAAAGTTATTGCAGCAATAATAAGAAGTGGTGCAAGAAATCCTGATATTGTGTCCATGAGAATATGTATTTTAAGTTAATATCAGGTTTTTAAAGGGAGTGTAAATATAAAATTACTGCCCTTATTCTCCTCGCTCTCTACCCATATTTTTCCACCATGGGCCTCAACAAACTCTTTGCAGATAATCAATCCCAGCCCTGTTCCGGACTCATCCTCTGTCCCCCGTGTGGTATACTTCCCGGCCAGATTCCACAATCTCCCCTGATTAACTGCCGATATACCCGTTCCGCTGTCTGAGACTGAAATTTTTGTGTAATTGCCCTCGTTAACAAAGGTCACAATTACCTTTTTTCCTCTGAATGAAAATTTGATTGCATTAGAGACCAGATTCCTAAGAATAGTTTTAAGCATTTGAGGATCTGCGTATAACTCCAGGTTATCATCTGCTACATGCTCTAAGTCAATACTCTTCTCCTTTGCCATTGTTTCAACGGAACTCCTGATTTCGTTACAAATAAATTGAATGTCAATTTTCTCAGGTTTGAAGTCAATCTTTCCTCTCTGAGTCTTGGACCAGGTGAGGAGATCTTCCAGAAGGCTGAATGTTTGCCGGCTGGTGCTGCTCAACATCTCAAGCTGCTCCTCAATCTCCCCCTGATCCATCTCCCTGAAATTTTCCAGAAGATAATCGGAAAAGCCCAGCAGGGCATTGAATGGATTTTTCAGGTCGTGGGCTATGATTGAAAAGAACTTATCTTTTGTAGCGTTAGCCTCCTCCAGCATTGCTTTCTCTCTTGTAAGCTCTCTCTGGAGAGTGTTTATTTCATTATTAAGATTGAAAAGCAATTTATTCTGCTCAAGCAGCTGTACTGAATCAACACCACCTATAAAAAGTATTTCAGACCCTTTTCTGTAAATTTTTCCAAGTAGTGATACATTCTCTGTATCATAACTGCCCAAAGTTATATAGCCACTGTAAATAAGTGAGTCTTTAGGCTCAGTTTTGAGTATTCTTGAGAATGATGGATTGAGGAAATTATCTTTGGGTGAGAGCTTTGAAATGAAGGTTTTCTTAAGGGTTTTGTTCGCGAAGATCAGATCTCCGGCTTCGTTGAAGAGTGCAAGATAGATTGACGGACTCTCGGCAATGGAGAGTTTAAATTCTAAATGCCAATTGTCCAGAATCTGATTAATTAGTCCCTGCTTTATCATATAAAGGTTGTTTAAGGAAACTCTCAACTGCACGCAGATCTTTAAGGTATAGCACTCCGTGATGTCTGAGCATAATCTCTTTTCCATCCCCGATAAGTCCCTGGCCACCTATGAGTACAGGTATTTCAGGAAACTTTTCCCTCACTTTTTTAATTGTCTTTTCAAGATAATAAATATGCAAGTTAATGCTAACAGATAGTCCTAGGGTGTTTGGATTTATCTTCTCTAAAAATTTGATTAACTCTTCAATAGGGGTATTTGCTCCAAGAAAATGAGATGTCCATCCGTTCAACTCAAAAACATCTGAAACCATCTTAGCTCCTATCTGGTGAACCTCCTGCTCCACTGAGGATATAACAGCCACTTTGCCTTTGCGTCCGGAACTTGTAATAACTCTGTAGTATAGCTGTCCAAGGATAGACTCAACAATAGCAGATGCAAGGTGCTCGGATGCTACACTTATAGTGCCGGCTTCCCAAAGTTCTCCCACTTTATACATTGCCGGCTTGATAACCTCTTCATAGATTTGTTGAACCCCCCTGTTCTCTGCAAGTAATTCATTAACTAAATCCATCCCCCTTTGTCTCTCCCCGTTTAATAAAACCAAGAGAAACTCATCACTGGCTTTAATGGTTTCCATATGGCATGTTAATTATTTACCAAGTTAAGAAAAATTATTTACTCCCAGTCAAGAAGCCTCCTCTGCCCCTCGAGTGCCCTTATCTCTGTCACATCCTGACTCACTTCAAGAACCCCTTTATACTCTCCCTCATCACTCCTCACTGCAAAATAGCGGATATGGATAAATTTCCCTCTCAGGGTAATCCAGAATTCGGCCTCATCCCTCTCTCCACTTCTGAACTTATTTATTATCTCCTCGACAACATGAAGACTTTCAGGCGGATGACAGTTTCTTACATCCCTGCCGATCACTGCCGGAGAACGAGGGAAAAAGCGGTCTTTTGCCCTGTTAAAATACCTCACCTTGTCATTCTCATCAACATAGGTAATGTCAAGAGGCAGGCTGTCAAATATCATTGTGGCCCTTTGCAGGAGCTGGTCAGATAGGGGACCGCTCAGCTCTGCGGCCACTCTGTTCCCCTCTGAGCCCGCCTCCTCTGCCGGCGGACTGGGTCTGTCAATAAATGGAAACGGGTATTCAAAGCTCTGCCTGTGCATCTCGGCCCAATCCTCTTTTGGTATTGTACCCGCAGCAATTGGATAGACAATTATCTCCTCCTTCTGAATCATCCCGAATGCCCCAAAGTAGTAGTTCCCAATTGCCCGGTTGAGCGTCATCCACTCGCTCTGCTCAGACTTTGCAAGGCCGATAAGCTCTTTTATCATCCGGCGGAGATCGTCGTGGAGAGACCACATAACCCTGAGCGGCTTGTACTCCTTCCAGTGCTTTTCCAGATATGGAAAAAGTATGTTCTCCTTTTTGATATAGTGAGGCTCAAAGGCGGCAAAGCTCTCCAGGTGGGGGAGAAGTTCGGCCTTAAGAGAGCCGAGTTCATCAAGCTCCCGCCCCTTATAGGCCTTAAGTATCTTTTTCATTGTGTTGAGGCGGAACTCAAATGCTCTGTTCTCAAGCATAAGATAGTACAAAAAAGTCCCCTCCTCAGGCCGCTCCCAGTCATATGCCTTCAGGTATTCGTAAAGAACATTTAGTATTTTATTTATATCCCTTTTGATTTCAGGAACAGTAATCCCCATCTGCATCTGGTACTCCTCCAGATAAAGCATGTCGTATGGTGTAATTCCGCTGAGTGCCTCTTTATGCTTCTCAATAAGCTCCTTCCCATCTCCACCGCTCATCATACCGGTTGAGAAGGCAAGCAGGTGCTCTATCTTTTTTCTGTCGCTTTTTATCATATAATTTTTATAAATTTACTTGCTGATATTTATATTTTCTACAGAGTGTAAATATAATAAATATGACTTGAAATCTGACTTTAAACCTTACGCATATGGGAATTGATATATTTTTAATAATTGCCGGCATTATTTTACTTTTGGTTGCTTTTGCAGGATGCTTTCTCCCGGTTCTTCCCGGGCCACCGCTGGCATTTGGAGCACTTATCTTATTGCATTTTACAACTATTACGGATGTCCCTTACGAGGTGCTCTGGACTATGGCCGGGCTTGCACTAATTGCTACAATTCTTGACTATATCGTTCCTGTCTGGGGAACCAGAAAGTTTGGGGGAAGCAAGGCTGGCGAGAAAGGAGCAATAGCAGGTGTTATAGTGGGACTCTTTCTGGGACCATTAGGAATAATTCTTGGCCCTTTCCTTGGAGCCCTTGCCGGAGAACTACTCAGCGGCACCCCCGGCGACAGGGCATTCAGGTCTGCTATCGGCTCATTCATAGGCTTTCTGCTTGGTGTAGGACTTAAGCTGATGGTTACTATGGTAATAGCATTCTATTTCTTCAAGATTTGGTTGTTCTAGCTTATTGCATTCGCTGTGGCGGAGACTCCTTCAGTTATGCTGATACTCTGTGAAAGGGCATGCAGAATCCTTTCCAGTCATCGCAAACACCAGGAATCGTTCCGGAGTGGCAGCGGATGGCTGGAACTTGTTAACTGTGTGCGTTTTGACACTTTATCCGAGGGGTGACCCCTCGGGTTGATTGTCATTTCTCTCTAAATCTGCGTGTTACAGCCGTACGTGCTCAGACCACCTCCCGAAGATTTGCGGATACACATCGCCTTCCGAGGATTTAAATGGTGCTGCGCGGTTTATACGGCCTTTGGCCGAATAGTGGGTTCCGGAGGTTGCGGGTTTGGGTGGGACGAACCTCCATAGACCTCGTAATGAGCTAATTTCAAAACGCAATTTACTGATTATGAAAGATTTGTGTTTTGAAACACCTTGAAATACAACACCATAGAGGTTCGTCCCACCCACGCCTGTAAAAAAATAAAAGTTACAATATTTGCATTATAATACAAAAAACGTAACTTTGCGGCGTAAAAGTAAAGAGTATGACGAAAGTTATGAGAAAAAGTGCTGAAAATCGTTTGATTGATGCTGGTCATGAACTTTTTTGGAAATTCGGGTTCAAAAAGGTTACGGTGGAGGATGTGTGTAAAAAGGGAGGGGTGAGCAAGATGTCTTTCTATAGGTATTTCGATAATAAGACTGATTTAGCTAAACGTGTGCTGGATAAGGTAATCTCAGATGGGATAGAAAAATTTAGAATTATTCTTACTGATGAGGATACCATTTCAAATAAAATGCACAGGTTTATTGCACTGAAGATGGAGGGGACAAACGATATCAGCAAAGAGTTCGTTCAAGATTTGTATACAGATCAAGGTTCGGAACTTCAACTTTATATGGCTAAGCTCAGTACTGAAGCCTGGGTTAGTGTTATGGACGAGTTCAGGGCCGCACAGTCCAGAGGTGTGTTTAGGCCTGATTTTAAACCGGAGATTCTTTTTGCAATGAGTAAAGATATTGCCGAGATTGTTACAAATCCGGCACTTAACTCGTTGTATGCAAATACCCAAGATGTTATTGTTGAGTGGGTCAATTTAATAACCTTTGGCATTGCTCCCAGAGACGTGGCCACCGCGCCAGTAGTGGTGGCCACCGCCACTAATGCCTCAGAGGAAAAGTGTCAAACACCTGATAGATAATACTTTATAAAAATTTTAAAATTTGGTTAAAATGTTGATTATATGATGTTTGACACTTTTCCTCGGAGGCAAAAACGCACACAACCCAGGAGGCCACAACGCCGGCAGCCACAACGCCGGCAGCTAGGGAATCTTTGGGCTACGTTGCTGATATTGGTTGTGTTTTTGTTGGCCGGGAATATTGGTATTGCTCAGGTGAGGCCACAGAAGCCGGAGTTGAGGTACCGCGGGCAATTTAGTACTTGGGGTGGGTATGCGTCGGGGTCTGAGTGGCCGGTTATGTTGGGGGCTAGGTATTTGCCGCAACTGAATCTGGAGGTGCCCATAAACAGGCGTACATTGGGGGGAGATTCCGGTGGCGGCTTTTGGGGAGGGCTGAGGTTTGATGCGGAGTTAGCGGGGAATGTGTATGGTAGTGGTGAGATTTTGCCGTTTTATGAGGGGAGAGAGAGTTGGGATGCGAGATGGGATGGAAAGGTAAAACTATATCGTGGATGGGGAAGGGTCTCTAATGACAGGGCGGAGGTGAGAGTGGGGCTTCAGAAGATAAATTTTGGTTCGGCAATGATGCTGAGGCCTCTGATGTGGTTTGATTCTATGGATCCGAGGGACCCGTTGCAGATGACGGATGGTGTGTGGGGTGCCATGGGCCGATACTATTTTAATAATAATGCAAATGTTTGGTTATGGGGGCTGCTTGGAAATAGTTCAAGAAGGGCATTGGATGTGGTACCTTCTGACGGGGGTGTTCCCGAGTTTGGAGGAAGGGTGCAGGTTCCGGTGGGACGGGGTGAGATTGCATTTACTTTTCACAGGCGCAAAACCGATTTATCCGGAATCGGAGGGAGTTCTGTTATATCAGAAATAGGAGTGGGCTCAGAATTGGGTCCGGAATCTGAAAACAGATATGGCCTGGATATGAGGTTCGATTATGAGATAGGGTTCTGGCTGGAGGGGGTGTGGATAAACAGGCGGGGGACAACAAATACTATGTCAAATCAGTCAGCTGCAAATTCGTTTTTTGAGTCGCAACTTCCGGTAAATCAGCGGATGGTTACAGTGGGGGCGGATTATACTTTTGATCTGGGAAACGGGCTTGGTGTGGCGGTGGAGCATATGTGGGCGGAGGGGGCAAATTTATCGGCACTAAATGTAAATTATCCCCTTAATATGGAGAATAGTCTGAGCTGGATGTGTTACAGTGTGTGGGGAGGAGGCGGAGTTTATAATCTGGTAAGATGGAAGAGGATGTTGTCGTTTGGAGACCTTTATGTGACGGCTTTTGTAAATCCGGAAAATTCGCCCCTACCGGGAATGGGTGGTGGGGTGAACACGCTATCGGGAAATGGAGTTCAAATAATGCTGGTAATAAATCATCAAACAAAATAGTATGGAAACAGAACAAATTGTAAAACTTGAGGGTGTTTACAAAAGATTTCCGGCGGGGAAAACAGAGTTTACCGCGCTTAATAACATCAATCTCACCTTTGGAAAGGGGGAGT
>JASDTD010000057.1:268562-272332 GCA_041441395.1 Bacteroidales bacterium
AAAACAGAGTTTACCGCGCTTAATAACATCAATCTCACCTTTGGAAAGGGGGAGTTTGCGGGCCTTGTGGGGCCGAGCGGTTCGGGAAAAACTACTTTGCTGAATATAATAGGGTCTCTTGACTCTCCCTCTGAGGGTACGGCGGATGTACTGGGAAAGAGAATCAATACGCTATCTCATAAGGAGGCGGCTCTGTTAAGGAATATGGGGATAGGGTTTATTTTTCAGACATACAATCTGCTTCCTGTCTATACGGTTTATGATAATGTTGAGTTTGCTCTTCTGTTGCAGAAGAGGGGTGCTGCCGATAGGAAAAAGGCTGTGATGGAGGCACTTGAGTGGGTTGGCTTAACAGATAAGGTTAACTCAAAACCCTCTGCGCTCTCCGGTGGTGAGTGTCAGAGGGTGGCTATTGCCAGGGCAATGGTTAAGAGGCCTCAGCTTGTTTTGGCCGATGAGCCATCGGCAAACCTGGACTCTAAGAATTCTCATAATATAGTGCAGACTATGAAGCGTCTCAACAAGGAGTTGGGGACAACATTTATCTTCTCAACGCATGATGAGAAGGTTATGCAGTATCTGGACAGAATAATACACTTGCAAGATGGAATGGTTATCAATCAAACTGGCCTTTAGGAACCTGCTTGGTTCAGGGAAGAGAACCTGGCTGAATGTTACGGTTCTCTCGATAGCCTTTGTTGTAATCGTCTTTTATAATGGGCTGCTGGATGGATGGAATCTGCAGGCAAAGAGAGATACAAAGGCGTGGGAAACGGGGAGTGGCAGGATAGACCACGCTCTCTATGATCAATTTGATCCTCTTTCACTTGTGGATGCTCATGCTCCGCTTGGGGAAATGCTTAAGGCCGAGATTGAGAGTGGCGAGGCGGTGGCTGTACTGGCTGTTCAGGCTTCGGCCTACCCAAATGGAAGGATGGTTAATGTCCTTCTCAAGGGGATTGACCCTGCTCAGAAGAGGCTCTCTCTTCCAACTGCGGCACTTGACTCTGCCCGTGAGGCAGATGGATCGGCAATACCGGTGATAGTGGGCGACAGAACTGCAAAAAGTGCAAAACTGAAGGAGGGGGATGTGATGATTGTGAGGTGGAGGGATGTGAATGGTACTTTTGATGCCAGAGAGGTAAGGATTGCGGGTATATTTAAAACCACGGTTCCTACTGTTGACGGAGGTCAGTTATGGATGCCTCTTGAGGATCTGAGGGAGATGACCTCTTTGTATGGAGAGGCAACTTATGTGGTTCTTTCTGATGAGATTGTTGCTTTAAATGATTTTAGTTCTGCCGGTGCGCTCTCGCAGGAGTGGAGGTACATGGATGAGGATGCGCTGATGAAGGAGATTGATGATATTATCAAGACAAAGAGGGCCAGTTCAATGATTATGTCGATGCTTCTGCTTGGCATAGCTCTGCTGGCAATTTTTGACACGCAGATACTCTCAATTTTCAGAAGGCAGAAGGAGATAGGCACATACATTGCTTTGGGTATGACAAGGTTAAGGGTTGTGGGGATTTTTACGATTGAGGGTACGGTTCACTCGATTCTGGCTATCCTTCTGGGTCTTTTATGGGGGATACCGCTTCTGAAACTGATTCAGCATGTGGGCTTACCGATGCCTGCCGGTACGGACCAGGTGGGGCTTGCTATTGCCGATAAGATTGTGCCTGCCTACAGTGCGGGTATGATACTGGCATCTGTCCTCCTGGTTGTTGTCTCTTCATTTATTGTAAGTTATATACCTGCAAGAAAAATTGCCAAGATGAAACCAACTGAGGCTTTAAGGGGGAAATTGCTATGATAAAATTTTTACTTAAAGGCATTTTGAACGACAAAGGGAGGAGCCTGCTTCCAATTATTGTCGTGACACTTGGGAGTATGCTCACCATTTTTCTTCACAGCTGGCTGACCGGGGTGATGGGTGAATCTATTGAGCTGAGCTCAAACTATAACACAGGTGATGTGCGTGTGATGACCAGGGCTTATGCTGCTGACAAGGAGCAATTTCCAAATGATTTGGCAATTCTGGACTCGCCCCTGCTCGTTGAGGAGCTTAAAAAGCTTGAGCCCTCTGTCGAGTGGGCAGAGAGGATAAGATTTGGGGCTTTGGCCGACTTTCCTGACTCTCTGGGTGAGACGAGAGGGCAGGGGGCTGTTGTTGGATGGGCAGTAGATCTTCTTGGCGAAGGGTCAAAAGAGCCTCAGAGATTTAACCTGCAGGAGTCTCTTGAGAGGGGACGATTACCTGAAAAGGGAGGAGAGTGCCTGCTTTCAGAGGATCTTGCTGCAAGATACGGTGTCTCTCCGGGAGAGCAGTTTACCCTTTTTGGAACAACAATGGAGGGTGGAATGTCATTTACAAATTTTATTGTCTCCGGAACAATAAGGTTTGGTTCACCTGCGCTGGACAGAGGGGCGGTTATTGCAGATATTGAAGATATAAGAGCAGCATTTGATATGGATGGAGCATCGGGAGAGATACTCGGCTTTCTGCCATACGACTATTTTAATGAGGAGGAGGCCGAGGCAGTTAAGAGCCGATTGAACGCCGAATGGGCCTCAGATGAGGATGAGTTTGCACCTGTTGCTCAATCTTTGAGAGATGTTCCCGGGATGGCCGATTTTCTTGCATACAGCAACTACATTGGTGGTCTGATGATATTCCTCTTTGTCTCTGCAATGGCTATTGTTTTGTGGAATGCAGGGCTGCTCGGGGGGCTCAGAAGATACACCGAGTTTGGGGTGAGAATCGCTCTTGGTGAGGATAAGGGGCATATATACAGATCTCTTTTGTGGGAGGCACTTATGACCGGAGTTATAGGCTCGGTAATAGGGACGGCACTGGGAGTAACAGTGGTTTATGCTTTGAACTCACATGGAATAGACATCTCCGGAATGATGAAAAATGCCACAATGCTTATGCCATCAGTAATGAGGCCTGCTGTAACCCCTGTAATGTGGTATATCGGATTTATCCCCGGTGTATTCTCAATGCTTCTTGGAAATGCGCTGGCAGGAATCGGTATTTACAAAAGGGAGACAGCAAGGCTGTTTAATGAATTGGAAGTTTGATATATATAGAGATTTATCATGAAAATATTTACATTCGCACTTTTAACCGCAATCCTGCTCCCGGGCTCGCTCCCGGCTTCCGCCCGGAGCTCGCAGCCCGACCAGTCCGGCGAAGCTATTCTCCGCAAAGTGGACCAGAACCTCTCATCAAAAAACAGAGTCTTTGAATCCACAATGGTAATTCACGGCAGACGCTCAACAAGAAGCGTTACATCGCGCAGCTGGAGCGAAAGTGACAAAAAATCCTTCAGCGAATACCTCTCACCCGCCTCTGATGCCGGCACAAAAATGCTAAAACTGGAGGGGCAGCTCTGGATATACACCCCGGCCGCAGACAGAACTATCCAGATATCGGGACATATGCTCAGACAATCAGTGATGGGCTCAGACCTCTCATACGAAGATATGATGGAGGACCGCAAGCTAACTGATATTTACGACAGCCGTATTACAGGCCGAGACACACTGCAGGGGAGAGATGTTATTCTTCTGGAGCTTACCGCCCGGGTTACCGATGTCGCCTACCACCGTCAGAAGATGTGGGTAGATGCCGAACGCTCTGTTCCCCTCCGTCAGGAGATGTACGCAAAGAGTGGCCAGCTTCTTAAGCGCATGGAACTTTCAGATGTAGAACGCATCCAGGGCCGATGGTTCCCAAAAACCATGATATACAAGGATATGCT
>JASDTD010000058.1:0-11182 GCA_041441395.1 Bacteroidales bacterium
GCTAAATTATAACGATTTCAAAGAACGAAAATTAATTTTTAGTGGACACTAATGAGAAAATATTATCAATCTGAAATAAAAGGGGGAAGTTTTTAAACTTCCCCCTTTTATTATATAATAAAGCATTTAATTAATGATTAGCCAGTTTCATCTCTTCGATAAGATGTCCTGCACCTGCAACTTTATCTATTACAAACAGGACATATCTGATATCAAGAGAAATATTCCTGCAAATTTCAGGATCGTATACTATATCACTCATTGTCCCCTCCCACACCCTGTCAAAATTAATTCCAATAAGCTCTCCGGCTGAGTTTAATACAGGACTTCCTGAATTTCCGCCTGAAGTATGATTAGTTGCAATAAAACAGACCGGAACAGTTCCATTAACCTCCCATTTGCCAAAATCTTTAGCTTTATATACATCCCGAAGTTTTTGAGGAATGTCATAATCGTAAATATTTGGATTATCTTTTTCCATAATTCCATCCAAAGTGGAATTATGTTTATAATAGAGAGCATCCGAAGGTGAATAGCCGCTAACCTTTCCATAAGTGATTCTTAAAGTTGAATTCGCATCTGGATAAAAATCTCTTTTTTTATCAAATTCCATTTGCCCTCTCATATACTTTCTGTACAACAGTGCTAGTTTTGAATTATAACTATCAAGTTTTGGTTTTATTATTTCGTTGAAAAATCTATCGAATGATTGTTGAAACAGAAGAGCAGGATCATTGTCAAACTCTCTTGCATCAATACCATTTTTTAATGCCTCATTCATCTTTTCTGAAGAGGCAAAAACGGAGTTTTCAAAAATAGCTTCAACTATTTTATCAGTAGAGCCGTATTGATTTAATAATTGTTTAAAATATTCAGGTTGGAAATCTCCAGGTACATTTTTGCTGTATTCATTAAGCAGAGCCTTAAATGATCTTTTATCTATGCTAACATGATAATTTTTGAAGTGATCATTCACTATCTCCTGAATATTTCTTGCACTTGACTCAGGACTCATTTTGGAATTTCTAAGAATTGCATTCTTAATGTTTCCGGCAAATCTTATAATTTCGTTTGCATTGATAGCCTCCATCTGATAATCATTTGCAAAAGCAATCGGCTCTAAATTTTTATATACTTTGGATAAACTGTCTGTTATGCCAGTATACAGAGTATTATTGGAAGCCCACCTGGAAAATTCGGCCTCAAAACCTCTTTTTGCCTCCACTGTATTCATTTTTATTATCCCCTTTGCCTCCCCCTGCCATTTTTTCCAGGAATTTGCAACTGAAGCATTTTTAGAGGCATACTTTATCCTGACCTCCTGGCTTGCAGACATCTCCTCTTGCTGGATATTTAGCCTAAGTGTCCTTAAATGAATTTTATGAGGATTTGAAATTTCTGATATATATCTGACTGCTTCACTATGCAAATATTCCTGAGTTCTTCCCGGATATCCATAGACAAGTGTAAAATCTCCTTCATTTACACCTGAGAGAGAAAGTGTAAAAAATTTCTTTGACTGATAGGGAATATTCTCTTTTGAGTAAGGAGCCGGTTTATTGTCTTTTCCTGCATAAATTCTGAAAAGAGAGAAGTCTCCGGTATGTCTTGGCCACATCCAGTTATCAGTATCTCCTCCAAACTTCCCTATTGATGATGGTGGGGCACCAACCAGTCTAATATCTGTAAAAGTTTCATATATGAATATGAAATACTGGTTTCCGTAATATAGCCCCTCAATTCTGGCATCATAATGGTTTCCCTTTCTGGCTTGTTCGATTAGTTTTTCAGAGTTTGCTCTAATAATATTTCCTCTCTCTTTCTCAGTAATATTATCCCCTGCACCTTTTAAAACTTTATTAGTAACATCTTCCATTCTAACTAAAAATCGAACAGTAAGGCCTTTGTTCGGTAATTCAGCCTCTCTTGTCATAGCCCAGAATCCATCTTTAAGATAGTCATTCTGGAGACTGCTGTGGGATTGAATTTGGCCAAACCCGCAATGATGATTTGTGATAAGTAAGCCATCAGGAGAGATAAGTTCCCCGGTACAGCCACCTCCAAAATGGACAATTGCGTCTTTGAGTGAAGCTTTGTTTATGTCATACAGGTCTTTTGCAGTAAGTTTAAACCCGTTTTTTTTCATATCAGGGATCCTCTCCTTGATTAAAGATGGCAACCACATGCCCTCGTCAGCCTTAAGGGTAGTTAGTGATACAAAAAGGAGAGCTGCAATCAGCAAAAATTTGTTCATCGCTTAATATTTGTTATAATTCGTAATTATGAATGTTTCGCTAATTACAAACTTACGAAATTTTCTTACTTTTGAAGAAAAGTGAGTTTATGAATAAGCTGGCAAAATATATAGCAGGTATAGCCGGTGCTTTAGTAATTGCATTTCTTGCCTGGTTTTTTGCGGATATTTTAATTTATATTCTTATTTCTGCAGTACTTTCATTAATCGGGAAACCATTAATGATTTATATGTCAAAAATAAAGATTAAAGGGCACGCTCTCCCTCAGAATTTAACAGCATCCGTTACTTTGTTTTTTCTTTTGGGAATATTTTTTAGTTTTTTCTTCTTTATTGCTCCCCTGGCAGGAGATTTAATTTCAACTGTCAGCTCCATGAATATGGATTCATTAAATGAGAAGATCAGTGAACCTCTCGCAAATTTCAACAACTATATGCGTGAGACTTTTCCCGGACTCTCTTCAAATTTTAAAATTGAGAGTATAATTTTCAACGAGTTCCAAAATTTAGTGAACGCAGAGACAATAACTAATTTTTTTACTTCAATTACATCTTTTCTGTTTGATTTTGCGATAGGTGTTTTTGTAGTATCTTTTATTACATTTTTCTTTTTAAAAGAACAGGAGATGTTCTCAAATATGGTTCTTGCGCTATTCCCAGACAAATATGAAAAAAATGTCAAAAGAGCACTTGAGTCAATTTTCAACCTGCTCGCAAGGTATTTTATTGGTATCTCTCTCGAAACTGTATTAATTACAATTTTAAATGGGCTGGGCCTCTATTTTATCGGAGGAGTACACTTTTCAATGGCTATTATTCTGGGTCTGATTTCCGGAATCCTTAATGTAATACCATATATAGGTCCCTGGCTGGGAGGAATAATTGGAGTAGTGATTTCTATGACCGATATAGGATTGAATATCCCCGATGCCGGCGTAATCATATTTACTCTTGCAATGATCTTCTTCGTAACACATATGATTGATATTTTTCTTTTTCAACCTTATATTTATTCAAATAGCGTACAGGCCCACCCTCTGGAAATCTTTATAGTAATCCTGATTGCTTCAAGTATTGGTGGAATTATTGGGATGCTTGTAGCAATTCCAGCATATACTGTTATTAGAGTATTCGCCAGAGAGTTTTTTTCAAACTTCAAACTTGTTCAAAAACTAACTGAGAAAATTGACTAAATTAATATCCAAAAATGAAGAGGCTGACCAAAAAATTGTGGTGAACCCCTAAGTAATTGGTTAGCCTTTTTTTTTTCAGTTATCTGTATCAGCCCGGAAAATCCTCCCCATCTTCGATGGGTCCCCTCCCTCTTCGGGAGCCAATGTTTTCCTTAGCTGATAAAGATAACTGATAACTGCAAGAAAAAAAGAGGCCGACTAAAAATTGCTTTTTAGTCGGTCACTTTCTGTAATATTTACTTTCAAATATTATTGCTTGTTAGCTTCAAATATTGCATTGTACTTCTTATAGCCCTCCATAAAACTATCTCCTTTTTCACGGAAACGGAAATAAATGTTCTTCAGATATTCTGCAACAATTGCTTTAACATCCTTATCCTGAGCTGTATTATATGCATTTTCAAATGGAGCAATTGAAAGTTCAAGATACTCTTCAAGTTGTTTTACCATCTCTTCGTATTTCTTGTCGTCCATCTCATCTGCTGCTTTTGTTTGGATGTCAACAGCCTTATCATAATAGGTTGTTCCAACTGCAAATGAACCAAATACATAGGTTGGATCTACATCAACCGACTTCTTATAGCATTCAATTGCCTTTTCAATATTGTCAAGTTTCTTCCAAACATTTCCCTCGGCGTAATACAGAGAGGCATTCTTTGGCTCGTTCTCCTGTGCTTTTCTTATTAAATCAAGGACTTTATTTGGATCGTCGTTTGTTTCCAGATATATATTAATTAGAGAAACAAGTATGCTTTGGTTCAAAGGATATTTAGTAAATCCGGCTAAAAGTATCTCCTTTGCTTTCTCAATATTCTCAGATTTCTTATATGACTCTGAAAGATTGGAATACAAATCACCTTTTGAATCAAAGTTATTTGCAAGTGCCATCTCGAAAAATTTAATCGCTCTCTCTGAATCACCATACATATTTGCGGTGATACCTGCATAATACATAATTGTTGTATCAGGCACATTTACCAGAGGATTAACACTAATTTTAGCAGCCTCTTCAAAATGCAATGATGCAGCTTTGAAATCTCCCAAAGTATAGCTATTCATTCCTTCGTTAAAATAACGACCCTTCATCAGAGATAATCTTTCAGCTACATCTTTGTTTTTTGAACCATTTGCAGTCTCTGCCGCTTTGTCCAGTGATTCCATAGCTAATTTAAGTAAATCCCCACCCAGGTATGGTTTGGTAACTACCCATGCAGCAAGCGTTCCATCTTGTCCATAATACAGATCCTTATCTGAATAACTGTCAATATTGTATGGAACACCATTTACAGACTTGGCCTCAGATGAAAGAATCCTTTGATCTTTAAGAATCACCTTAAGCTCCAGTTGTGATGCACCCAGCCAGATTGACTTAATTGGAGCGTCATAAATAGTTGCGTACGCATCGGAAACCTTTAACCAAGTTGCAGGATTGGTGGCTTTTTTTGGGTTGGCTGCCTCTTTCTGAGCTTTTTCCAAATCCTTAATCCCCTTTTCTGCGTCTTTGTTCTGTGCGCCCAACGAGATAGAAAGTATCAATGAAAGGGCAAGTAATAATTTTTTCATTTGAATTTCGAAAATTTGATTAATCGTAAATAATTTTTATTCTTCAGTTTCTACAGGTTTATCTTCGCTTTTATTAACACGACAAACAGCAGCTATCATATCCCCTTCTCTCAGGTTTATAAGCTTTACCCCCTGGGTAGCTCTCCCTGCAACTCTGATATCCGCCACTGCAACTCTGATAGTTATTCCGGATTTGTTAATTATCATAAGATCATTTTCATCCGTAACATCCTTAATTGCTATCAAAGATCCCGTTTTGTCTGTTATATTAATAGTCTTAACACCTTTTGCTCCCCTGCTGGTTATTCTGTAGTCATCAAGATCAGATCTTTTTCCATAACCATTTTCACTAACTACCAGAATATGCCTTTTTTCCGAGTCATTATTAAGGATATCTACACAAATCATACCAATTACTTCATCATCATCTGAAATGTTGATTCCTCTCACTCCTGAAGCTGTTCTTCCAATGGCCCTTACATCCTCTTCATTAAACCTGACACACTTTCCACCCCTTGCTGCCAGTAGTATTTCGCATTTACCATTTGTGAGTACGGCTTCCAGTAATTCGTCATTTTCCCTGATTGTTATGGCATTAACCCCATTAGTTCTAGGTCTTGAGTATGCTTCCAGTGATGTCTTTTTTACGACTCCTCTCTTTGTGGCAAGTATTATGAAGTTCGAATTAATATACTCATCATCAGTTAGCTTACCGACATTTATGTAAGCCTTAACTTTATCATCAGGATCAATATTAAGTACATTCTGAATAGCTCTTCCCTTAGAGGCCTTGGTACCCTCAGGGATCTCATAAACCTTAAGCCAGAAGCATTTACCTTTTTGAGTAAAGAAGAGCATTGTACTATGCATATTTGCAACATAAATATGCTGAATGAAATCCTCATCTCGTGTGGTACTCCCTTTTGCACCAACTCCCCCCCTGTTCTGAATTCTAAACTCAGCAAGAGGAGTGCGTTTTATATATCCAAGATGAGAAATAGTAATAACAACATCTTCGTTTGGATAGAAATCCTCAGGATTAAAATCTTCTGCTGATGGTTGTATCTCTGTCCGTCTGCTATCACCAAATCTCGCTTTAAGATCTTTCAACTCATCTTTAATGATTTGCATCTGAAGAGAGAGATCTGCCAGAACCTCCTTAAGGTGATTAATCAGCTTAACGAGTTCATCATATTCCGCCTGAAGCTTAGATCTTTCAAGTCCGGTTAACTGCCTTAGTCTCATTTCAACTATTGCAGTCGCCTGTACCTCAGAGAAAGCGAATCTCTCAATTAGTCTGTTTTTTGCCTCGTCAACAGTTTTAGACTCCCGGATCAACGCGATTATTTCATCAATATGATCAAGAGCCTTAAGCAGTGCCTCAAGAATATGAGCCCTCTTCTCTGCCTGTTCAAGTTCAAATTTTGCTCTTCTGACAACAACATCATGCCTGTGGCGTACAAAATACTTAATAAGTTGTTTTAAATTAAGCATTCTCGGCCTTCCATCGACCAGAGCAATATTATTTACAGAGAAACTGGATTGCAGTTGTGTATATTTATAGAGGGTATTAAGAATTACATTAGCGACTGCTCCTATCTTGAGTTTTATCACAATGCGCATTCCCCTCCTGTCGCTTTCGTCATTTATATATGCTATCCCCTCAACTCTTTTCTCCTCAACAAGTTCAGCAATTTTTTCAATTAACTCTCTCTTGTTTACCATATAAGGTATTTCAGAAATAACTATAGTCTCTCTCCCGCTTTCTGAAACTTCAATTTCTGATTTAGCTCTGACTACAACTCTTCCTCGGCCTGTCTCAAAAGCATCTTTGATGCCCTGTATCCCTAAAATTGTTCCACCGGTAGGAAAATCGGGTCCCTTAATATATTGTAAAAGCTCCTCGGTTGAGATATCGTTATTATCTATATAGGCCGATATGGCATCTACCACCTCTGACAAATTGTGAGGAGGCATATTTGTTGCCATACCTACAGCAATTCCGGAAGCTCCGTTTAGTAATAGAAGAGGAGCCTTTGCAGGTAATACAGTAGGTTCCTGTAGTGAGTCGTCAAAATTAAGTTTAAAGTCAACAGTGTTTTTATCAAGGTCTGCCAAAACCTCCTCTGCTATCTTTTTAAATCTTGCCTCCGTATACCTCATGGCAGCAGCAGAGTCTCCGTCAATGGATCCGAAATTACCCTGTCCGTCAACAAGCATATATCGCATACTCCATTCCTGTGCCATTCTAACCATCGCCTCGTATACACTTGAGTCTCCGTGAGGGTGAAATTTTCCCAGAACCTCTCCCACAATACGGGCAGATTTTTTGTAAGAGGCACCTGAAGTAAGACCCAGCTCAGACATACCGTAAAGTACTCTTCTGTGTACAGGTTTTAATCCGTCTCTTACATCCGGAAGAGCGCGAGAGACAATTACAGACATCGAATAATCGATGTATGCACTTTTCATCTCGTCCTCTATGTTAATTTTGATTATTCTTTGGTTGTTTTCAGATTCTTGTATCATTATATCTTCAACTTTCCTTGTAAAAAAAGAGGTGTAAAATTAGGAATAAAAAATAGATTGAACAAATTGAAATTCTATTTGTCTAAATTGAGTAAATTTGCATATAATTTTACAAAAGAAAATGAATCTTATACTTTCCAACGAACTAAATGAAATAATCTCTTACAGCAGGGAAGAGGCGATGCGAATGGGTAGTTACACTATTGGAGTTGACCATTTGATATTAGGAATTATCAGGCATCAGGATAATGCTGCATTTGAGACAATAATGAATTTTGGGATAGACTATAAAGATCTTAAGATAAAGATAGAGGGACAGTTAAAAAACGGTCAGATGGTTCCTTTTGATCAGGCGGATAAAATAAATTTGTCTAAAGGTGCCGAGAACTCACTTAAGATAATGTACCTGGAAGCAAGGTCCCTTAAAGAATCTAAACCGGGTCCTCTTCATCTTTTTCTTGCAATATTAAGAAGTGACGAAGGGGTATCAGTCCCTATTCTAAAAGAGTATAACATATCATATGAACGAGTACAGGGGATGTTAAAGGGTAAAGATTCAGCAAAACCAATATCCGGATCTAATTTTGATGGTGAAATATTTGACAATGTCAACAATGACAATGAAGCCGAGTCAAAAATAAAATCAGCCAGAGCCGTTAAATCATCCTCAGACACTCCGGTTCTGGATAGCTTTGGATTTGACCTTACTTTAGCAGCACATGAGGGTAAATTAGATCCTGTTGTAGGCAGGGATAAAGAGATTGAACGGTTAGCCCAGATTTTGGGCAGAAGGAAGAAGAATAACCCGGTATTGATTGGAGAACCTGGTGTTGGTAAATCGGCAATAGCTGAGGGACTTGCTTTAAGAATAGCTCAGAAAAAGGTATCCAGGGTTCTTCTGAATAAAAGAATAATATCACTTGACATTGGATCAATAGTTGCCGGGACTAAATACCGGGGACAATTTGAGGAGAGAATGAAGTCTATCCTTAATGAATTGACAAAGAACCCCAACATTATTCTATTCATAGACGAACTTCACACCTTAGTTGGTGCGGGAGGAGCATCAGGCTCACTTGATGCGGCTAATATGCTCAAACCTGCCTTAGCCAGGGGGGAGATACAGTGTATAGGAGCAACTACACTTGATGAATACCGGGAATTTATTGAGAAAGACGGAGCTTTAGAAAGAAGGTTTCAAAAAATAATGGTTGAACCTACCAATTTTGAAGAGACTCATACAATACTAAAGAACATAAAAGAGAGATATGAAAAACACCACAATGTGAAATATTCAGACGATGCTCTCATTGCCTGTATAAGACTATCCCAGAGATATATCACTGACAGGTGCCTTCCCGACAAAGCTATTGATGCACTGGATGAGGCCGGATCCAGAGTTCATCTCATGCATCTTAAGGTTCCTGATTATATATCAGTGATTGAAAAGGAGATAGAACCAATTAAAACTGAGAAAAGGCTGGCTGTAAGTAATAGTCAGTTTGAAAAGGCAGCTCAGTTAAGAGATTTGGAAAAACAGAAAATGGAAGAGCTGGAACTTGCTCAAAAAGCCTGGAATGAAGAACAGAATCTTCATCCTCAGCTTGTTGATGAGAACGATGTGGCAGAAGTTCTCTCTATGATAACAAGTGTTCCAATACATAAATTAGCTGAAAAAGAGGGAGATAAGCTTGCGAGAATGGGTGCTAATCTTAAAAAAAGAATAATTGGTCAAGACGATGCTGTTGACAAAGTCGTAAAAGCAATCCAGCGTAACAGAGCAGGACTTAAAGATCCTAATAAACCAATTGGGAGCTTCCTTTTTCTGGGGCCTACCGGAGTTGGGAAAACTCAACTTGCTAAAATACTGACAGAATATTTGTTCGACTCTGTTGACAATCTTATTAGAATAGATATGAGCGAATATATGGAGAAATTTGCTGTAAGCAGGCTGATAGGAGCTCCTCCCGGCTATGTTGGATATGAAGAGGGGGGACAATTAAGTGAAAAGGTAAGAAGAAGACCATATTCTGTTGTTCTTCTTGACGAAATTGAAAAGGCACATCCGGACATTTTTAATCTTCTTCTTCAGGTAATGGATGAGGGGAGACTTACAGACAGTAACGGAAGGCATATAGATTTCAGAAATACTTTAATGATAATGACTTCAAATATTGGAAGTCGTGAAGTAAAAGATTTTGGAGCCGGTCTGGGATTTTCAAATGCAACCAAGAGAAATATTAATGATAACACCAAACATATTATTGAAAAGGCTCTTAAAAAAACATTCTCTCCGGAATTTCTCAACAGACTTGATGAGCAAATTCTTTTCAATACTCTTGGAAGAGAAGATTTATGCAAAATTATTGATATTGAACTTGATGATTTGCTAAAACGAATAGATTTAGCCGGATATAAACTTGACATTACCGATGAAGCCAAAAAATTTGTAGCAGAAGAGGGATACGATCCTCAGTTTGGAGCCAGACCTCTTAAAAGAGCAATCCAGAGAAACCTGGAGGACCTTGTAGCTGAGGCTATCATCAGTGGCAGATTTAAGCAGGGAGACAGGCTGAGAATCGACTTGGTAAAAGACGAAAAACTACCCGAATCTGGCAATAAACTTGAGGTTACCCTGGGTTCTTAATATTTGATCCCCGGGAAAGCATAGCTCCGGAGAGAAGTAATTAACATCTCTCCGGATTTTTTTTATGCTGGTTCTCTGATTAGTTTTATTGTCAACAAGATACTCAATTTCACCTGTTTTGGAGACTAAGGAAAAGCCTAATTTCTCGTATGATTTTCCATTTGACCAATCAGCATCACAGTATGTCATAATCTCATGGATTTTATGCTCTTTTATAAAAAATGAGAGCATTTTACTCATCCCTCCCACGATCCTTAATCCCATTGCAGATGTATATCTAACCCACTCTGAAGAATCAACAATCTCTCCATCTCTCAGCATCTTGCGAGCAGAGGAAAACGAAGATACGGCAACCAGTGAATTGTCCGACAAATCTCTGAGTGCGTAATTATGTTTTGCTTTTGTATATCCTATCAAATGGTGTGTCGAATGAAATTCCGCAGCAACATCTTTGTTAATCTTCTCAATACTTGTATTTCTCGCATAAATTACCCTGTTTTTACCAGACAAACCCAGTATAATGCTTTTAACAATTTCTCGCCTGTTAATCCATCTGTCCTGATGCAGGATAATATACCTTCCGGAAAAAGAGGGAGTATAGTGAACCTTATTAATCTCTTCCGGCGGAACTAGTTTAACACAAAGCATTCCCCCGTTAAGATAAAAAACCGACTGACTCTCCTGATAATAGCATATTCTGCTATCATCAAGAAAACTACTGAATTCTGAAAGGAAAAGATCCATAATCATTAGCAAAGTTAAGTGTTTCCTCAATTATTTGTAAAAGAAATTTGGAAATATAATTCAGTTGGCATATCTTTGCACTCCCAAAACGGAAGATTCAGTAGCTCAGCAGGTAGAGCACAACACTTTTAATGTTGGGGTCCTGGGTTCGAGCCCCAGCTGGATCACAAAAACAGAGGCCAAGCGAAAGCTTGGCTTCTGTTTTTGTGTGGGTAAGTTAAAAGAGATTGGGGCCGACGAAGCAGCCAACGG
>JASDTD010000059.1:0-10902 GCA_041441395.1 Bacteroidales bacterium
ACTGTATTTCAGTATTTTGGTTTTTATATTGGTGCCCAGAACAAGACTCGAACTTGCACACCGTTGCCGGCACTACCCCCTCAAAGTAGCGTGTCTACCAATTTCACCATCTGGGCTTTTTTGGGAGCACAAAGATAATACGCTTTTCGAGAATTTAAAAGAGATTCAGAAAAAAATCTTAACTTTACATAAATCTTAATGTAAAAGGCATGAACGACAACTTTAAGAAACAGATAGAAAACATGGAGGACCTCGTTGAGATAGGCAATTTGATCTCAGAGAGTACAGAACTGCGTGAGAGAATTGCCAAATATGCCAAAAAACCTGTTGATTCTCAATTTGAAAAGGAGGGACATCCTATCCAGATGAATTTTGTAAAAAAGAGCGATACCATATATCTTCTTGGCGATTATAAAAAGCACCTTAAAGACAAAAGCTCAATTCTGGAGATTCTTTATGATGCAATTTCTCAGAACCTTGTTACCAGTGCTCACTCACTTGAAAAATCAGGTCTTTTCTGCGGACTTATTGAAGCCTGCAGTATAAAAAAACTTGGTTTTGACATTACCGGTGATGCAGAAATTAGCGACAAAGAGTTCCTTTTCAAAGATAAAAATTCGGCAATACTTGTAAGTGTATCAGCAGATAAAGAGGGCCAGTTTGTTGATTTTTTCTTTAACAACTCCATACCCCTTACTTTACTGGGACATGTTACCAAAGGAGAGCTAAGAATGGATGACACTTCATTTGGATATATCTCTGATTTCATTAACTAACCATGTCCGGGGATATCAGCAAGGAGCGGAATAAAATTTCCGCAATGTTTAATGGCATTGCCGGCAGCTATGACCTTCTTAACCACCTGCTTTCATTGGGAATAGACAAGTACTGGCGAAGAGTATTAATAAGCCACTCAATGAAAAAAGGGCCTGCAAAGGCTTTGGATATTGCCACTGGAACAGGTGACATAGCAATTGCCCTTTACAAAGCAGGGGTAGAAACTACAGCAATTGACATTGCAGATCAGATGGTAGAAATTGCTAAAGAGAAATGCAGGAAACTTAAAGAGAGCAATATCTCCAAACCAATTTTTTTTATAGCATCTGCTGATGATATTCCATTTGAAGAAAAAAGTTTTCAATTGGTTACAATTGGATTTGGTATAAGAAATTTTGAAAACAGGGAGAGAGCGCTCAAAGAGATTTTCAGAGTACTTCAAAATGGAGGAGAGCTCTCAATACTTGAGTTTGCTTCACCCAAAAACAAAATATGGGGAGCCTTGTACAGGTTCTATTTTCATAACATCCTCCCTTTAATAGGTAAGCTTGTTTCAAAAGATATGGAGGCGTATACCTATTTACCCCAATCTGTAAGCCAATTCCCTCAGTATTACGCATTTTGCAAAGAACTTGAGGAGGTAGGTTTTATTAACACCTCATTTAGACCCTTGACAGGAGGTGTATCTGTTTTGTACACAGCAAGCAAACTATAAATTATATGACCTACTGGGAGGTAATATCAATTATTCTCTATTTTGTATATTTTATTCTGGCAATTTATGCCTCATTTATAATAATGTACAAGAAACTAGATCCGGTAAAATCACTCTCCTGGATTGTGGTTATACTTATGTTGCCATATATTGGTCTAATACTATATCTTTTCTTTGGTCAAAATTTCAGAAAAACAAAGATATATAACAGGAAAGGGGTAAGAGACGAACGATTCAGAAGGCTTGGAAGTTACAAGCAACTGAAAGAGTTTAGGAAGAACCCGGATCTTCTCCCTTCAGAACTTAACAGATACAGAAAACTAATCAACTTGAATTTAAGAGGGAACAAAAGTCTTCTTGGTGTAAATTCAGAAATTGAACTCTTTTTCTCCGGGAAAGAGGCATTAGACTCAATGTATCAGGCTATTTCAAATGCTACTCAACACATACACTTTCAGTCATATATAATTGAAGATGATATTATTGGAAACAGATTTAAAAATCTGTTAATTGAAAAAGCATCGCAAGGTGTAGAGGTAAGAGTTATTTATGACGATGTAGGTTGCTGGAACCTTCCGGTTTCATTTAAAAATGAGTTTACAGATAAAGGAATTGAATTTCTTGCCTTCGCAACAGTTAGATGGTTCCTCTCCCCTCTCTCAAAACTCAACTACAGAAACCACAGAAAAATTCTTGTAGTAGATGGCAAAACAGGTTATCTGGGTGGAGTTAATATTGCAGACAGATACTACAATGGCGGAAATTTTGAGGAGTGGAGAGATACGCACATGAGAATTGCCGGGGAGTCTGTAGCTGCATTACAATCCAGTTTTTTGCTGGACAGATACTTTATCATTAATCAGCAATTCAGAAGAAAGAAGAAGTATTATCCTCAGTTAAGCCTTCCCGATATCAGAATTAACGGTACAAACTCTACATATTTCTCACAGATAATTACCTCCGGACCTGATAGTGACTGGGCAAGCATTATGCAGTGTTACTTTGCAGCCATTTCCAAAGCAACAGACCACATTTATCTGATTACTCCATATTTTACACCAAGCGAATCCCTGTTAAACGCACTAAAAATAGCAGCACTCGGAGGAGTTGAAGTTTGTCTGATGCTGCCCGAGAAGAGCGACTCTGCAATTACCCACTGGTGCACCCTCTCATACGCAGCTGAGATGATGGATGCCGGGGTAAAAGTTTACCTCTTCTCAAGAGGATTTAACCACTCTAAAGTTATTAGTATTGATGGTGAATTTTGTATAATTGGATCTGCCAATTTTGACAACAGGTCAATGGAGCATAACTTTGAAATAACAAGTATAATTTACAACAAAGAGATAGCCGTTAAACTGGAGGAGCAGTTTATAAAAGATCTTGATAAGTGTATATCTCTTGCCGGATCCAAATGGGCAAAGAGGAGTATAAAGAATCAGGTAAAGGAGTCATTTGCAAGGCTTTTTAGCCCACTGCTTTAGAATCAAATGAAAAGAATTATCCTTCCGGCAATAATTTGGATTATAATTACTCAAAGCCTCTTGGGACAAGAGGTTACTAAAGGCAAAATTCATCCAGATAGAGTTGATTCATCAAGCGTATCAATAAAAGGAGTAATAATTCCTGCCCCATTTATTATTGCCGGAATTTCATTGTACGGCAAATCTGGTGAGCGTTTTCAACAACTCCGTCAGAGCTTTACACCCAATTTTAAAACCACAGCAGATAACTATCTTAGATTTGCCCCCTCACTTCTACTATACTCTCTTAAAATTTCAGGTGTAGAGAGCAGAAGTACCTGGGGAAGGTTGCTTGCAACAAATGCATTATCTGCAATAATTGTAACAGGAAGCGTTAATGCGATTAAAAGAGTTGTTAAAGAGCCCAGACCGGATGGCAGTGAGTCCGACGCATTTCCCAGCGGCCATACTGCTATTGCCTTTATGGGTGCTCATATGGTTCACAAAGAATTTGGTCACAAATCTCCTTGGTACACAGTTGCTGCCTATTCAGCAGCATCTGCAACGGCCGTTTTGAGAGTATTGAACAATAAGCACTATGTTCATGATGTGATAATGGGAGCCGGTATGGGAATTTTATCAACTGAGCTTGGATACAGAGTGTTGAATAAAGAGTCTGCAGGATTAATAAAAGATGTGCCGGACAGTGGGTACTCATTTACAGGAATGGGTCTTGAATATCAAAGAATACTAAATAAAATTTCTATTGATGGCAGCAGATATTACCCAGCAACAGGTACCGGAATCTCTTTGGAAAGCATTTGTTATATACCTTCAGTTAAAATTAAATCTGCCAGTCTTGGAATCCATTTCTCCGGTAATGCCTCCACGACAATTAGTAAAAAAAATAATATAAATGGCTCAGATATATGTATAAATACTTTATCTATATCATTTGGACCGGCTCTCTCTTTAAAAGTTGGTAATATTATGCGCTTTGGAGTAACTGCAGAAGCAGGCTACTCAAGATTATCGCTGGTTGATATTCAATCAAATGAAAAAAACTATAATGGATTTTACACCGGAGCATCCCTGTTCTGCGAGAGAGAGATAATTAATGGTATTTTATTAAGAGTCTTTACCAGAAATAGAAACTCTTTTCATCCAAAACCTGCACCAGATCTCAACACTATCTCTGTTGGGGGCAGTATGTCAATCTCTATTTACTAAACTTTTTAACAGAGAAATAGTTATTATTGAAACATCTGTTTCACAATTTATTCTTAACTTGTAACAAACGATAGTATGATATTGTATGAATGCAAAAAACTTATAAAATGATGAAAAATAAATTTTTAAAACTATTTTTAATTATCTTCTCATTAACAACTATCGCCTCATGCTCCCACAGACTTACAGGAGAGTGGCATGTTAAGCGATTTGAAAGTGCAAAACCCGGAGAGCCCGGAACAGCACTGAGTAACATTGGGACAATTAAGTTCAACAACAATGGTACCGGTGTAAAGAATATAAACTATATAGTACTTGGTATCCGGAGAGATGATAAAACTCCTTTCAAATGGACATGGACTGATGAGAAATATGTTACAATAGAGAGTGAGGGCTCAGACTTCTCAAAAACATGGATTATTGTTGAAAATCGCAAAAAGAGCCAGAAATGGAAATCAACTGATGGTAATAATTTAGTACAAACACTCGAGTTGATTAAGTAAAAAAAAAAGACCGGCTAAAAATTTCTTTAGCCGGTCTCTTTATGTGACCCCGACAGGATTCAAACCTGTAACCGTCTGATCCGTAGTCAGATACTCTATTCAGTTGAGCTACGGGGCCAGTATCAGTCTATTTATCAGTATCCTTTGGAACTGAAACATATTTTCTCTCCTTGATACGAGCTTTCTTACCGGTAAGCTCTCTAAGGTAGAATATTCTGGCACGGCGTACCTTACCTCTCTTATTTACCTCAATTGAATCGATGAAAGGTGATGTAACAGGGAAGATTCTCTCAACACCAACACCATTAGACATCTTTCTTACGGTAAAGGTCTCAGTAGTACCTGATCCTCTTCTCTGGATAACAACTCCGCGATAATTCTGAAGTCTCTCCTTGTTCTCTTCTTTGATTTTGTAGGTGACTGTAATAGTATCACCTGCCTTGAAATCAGGCAGTGTCTTTACCTCACCGGCAAATGCTTGTTCTGCAATTTTAATTAAATCCATTGTAAATTCAGTATTTGCGCAACATTGAAGACTCCTGCGTTCACTCAAGCGGTTGCCATTATTTTTGGGACTGCAAAAATAGAAATTATATTTTACTTGACAAAAAATATTTATCTTTTTAACCCTGACTTGTATAGAGCCCCTCCGATATTATCGTATCTGGCCCCTGTTACTGAACTCAGGCAATTTGGCATATCAGCCACCCAAAGAGCACCCAGGAAGGCAAATATAAGCGCCTCCTTAAAGTTAATAGTCTGTTTGTCAGGAACAAAATACTCACACTGAGGTGCATTTATTTTCATTCTCTCAACCAGATACTTATTCAAAGCTCCTCCTCCTGTTAGCAGTACCTTTCCCCCCTTTATATGTCCGGAAATCTGAATTGCTACATGCTCTGCAAATGTAGCAAGTTTATCCTCCATTCTAATTTCTGAAGAGTCAATCAGTGGAATCACACTCTGCTCAACCCACTCTCTCCCCAGAGACTTTGGACCGGTCTGACGGTAAAAATCCAGGTTGTTTAATTTTTCAAGCAACTCAAGATTTACCTTTCCACTTCTTGCAATCTCACCATCTTTATCATATTCGAAGCCTATTGAACGGGTATAATGATTGAGAACATAGTTAACCGGAGAGATATCATAAGCCCCGCGGGATCCATCGGCCTTGTCAAAGGAGATATTTGAGAATCCGCCCAAATTGAGACAATAGGCAAACTCAGAGAAGAGATTTCTGTCTCCTACAGGGACCAGAGGAGCACCCTGCCCTCCCAGTGCAACATCTGTAGTACGGAAATCACATATAGTATCAACTCCACTCTCTGCTGCAATTCCGGCACCGCTTCCTATCTGAGTAGTAAAGCGTCTGGATGGCTGGTGAAAAATTGTATGTCCGTGAGATGCTATATAATCAGGTTTTAATCTGTTTCTGACAATAAACTCTTTAACTCTCATACCTAAGTAAAGGCCATAGTCCGAGTTAAGCAGAGCGTACTCCTCTGCAGTCATATTCTGTGCAGTAGCAAGTTTATGTTTAAGCTCAGCCGGATATGGTTCATCTTCTGCAGCAAGAATTTCATACCCCCATTTTCCAATAGCCTCATCAAGCGTAAATCTTGCGTAGCATAAATCCAGTCCGTCAAGGGATGTTCCTGACATCAAACCAATAATCTCTACTACCATATAAAAGCTCTTTTAATTTCAGTTCGGTTTCCCCTCCCGTCAGTTACAATTAGCAGAAGCTCCTTTTTCCCCCCTTTGGGAATTCTTAGGCTATCCAGTACAAGCGTGACCTTTCTGCTCTTGGGGTCATACTGAGGCAAAATCCATACCCCGTCAACCATTGCTGTTATCGAAGCGATACCGGAAATCTGGTCATAAAGAGTAACTGGAATTGACCCGGATACAATTTTAGCCCCCTCATCAAATGCAAGTTTTACAATAGGTGCAATTGTATCAAAAGCAACAGTAAATGTACCAAATTCACTTAGATTTGCCGAAAGTCTGTCGCCACTCCATCTTCCTCCTCTGTAGGAGAGCTTCCCACCCTCATCAACTTTTGCAATATATGCTTTCTCTCTCAAATATTCCGGCACTGACACCTTTAAAGAAATTTCGGCACCGCTATGAACAGGTACACTCTCGCTGAAAACTCTCCAAACAGGTAAATTTGCCGCCTCTCCCGATAAACTATCGGCATAAAAAAGAATTGTTCTGTACAAAGAACCAACAGGCAGTGTAACTTTCAACGACCCCTTTTCAAAAATATTGGGAATAAACCAGGGCATTATTTTCCCTGCAGAGAGAGAAAGAGAGTCATATTGTTTTGGTTTAAGGGAGGTATCTCTTTTTACAGAGAATGATCTTTTTGCCGAATTACCGGCAAAATCGCTTAGCTTAACAGTCACAGTGTGAATAGCGTCATCACTAATAACAAATAACCCGTGATTAGTGCTCTCTGTGTGTGTTGTCAGTGCGCTTCCGGGCTCCACCCAGCTCTTGACCATACTCCTCTTAAAATTGACCTTTTGGGGATACTCCACAATAGAATTAACATACCGACCTTTATCAAAAGGAATCTTAACTGCCCTGAATTCAAAAATCTTCTCTCCGTCAATGGAGTATTCATATTTCGATATTGCAAGCCGGGCCCCTGTACCATTCATTCTGTCAACCCCTGAAACTGCTACATAAAATGTATCCGGAACACTAATCACAGCATCCTTTTCATTTTGCGCAAAACTTTTAATAAATGAGAGAGATGGTATGGTTCCTGCACCGGAAATGCCATAAAAAGAGACCCTCTCAATAGTTGGGGCTATATTATCGTGAATGTTATATCCTGCAACAATTTGCGGATTAAGTGGGATTTCTGATTTTGTATCCCTAATTTCAAAGTGAAGATGGGGTCCGCCTGAAGAGCCGGTGTTTCCGGCTTTACCTATTACATCACCCCTTTTCACAGGAAACTGAGAGGAATCAGGATTAATATTAACAGAAAAACTCTCATTTTCGTATTGTCTTGCTCTGACCCAATCTGTTACCTTCGCACTGAATGAGTGAAGGTGGCCGTAAACAGTAGTTGTCCCGTCCGGGTGTGTTATATATACAGCATTTCCGTAACCGGAAGGAGAAACAGAGACTCTTGAAATATAGCCATCTTTTACAGCCTTAACAGGTGCTCCGGATACTCCACCTACCCGGAAATCTAGTCCGGCATGAAAGTGAGTGGCTCTTAACTCCCCGTAATTTCCGGAAAGAGACACCGGTAAATCAAGCGGCTTTATATATCCGGATTCAGTTTGTGCAGAAGCAACTCCAGCTGTTAAAAAAGATATTGCTGCAAGTGCGGCTGATATAAATGGTTTTCTCACAATTGCTTATTTTAATTGGAATTTAAGAGAAGATCTTCTTCATCCGGTCAAAGAAGTTGCGTTCATCCTTTGTAGGATTAGGCTTAAAATTATCTGAATTTTTCAGTTTTTCAAGAAGCTCTCTTTCGTTTTTATCCACCTTTTTAGGAGTCCATATTTGAATATATACAAGGAGGTCTCCGGATCCATATCCGTTAACATCAGGCAGCCCTTTTGATCTTAACCTCAATATTTTACCTGACTGAGTCCCGGGCTCAATTTTTATCCTAAGTTTTGAGTCAAAATGGGGAATCTCGGCATCACCACCCAGTATTGCATCTGTGATGGAGACAAATAAAGTGTAGATAAGATCATTTCCATCTCTTTGAAACTCCTGATGCTCATCCTCCTCAATCACCACAAGTAGATCTCCGTTTACCCCACCTCTTCTCGCTGCGTTACCCTTACCCTGAACATTAAGTTGCATTCCCTGAGCTACGCCTGCAGGTATCTTGAAGCTAATCTCCTCGCTCTCCTTAACAAGTCCGTCACCACCACATTTACCACAAGGCTTGACTACTGTTTTCCCCTCACCTCCGCAAGTGGGACAAACAGATGCAGTCTGCATAGCTCCAAATATTGATTGCTGAACCCTGGTTACCTGGCCAGATCCATTACAAGTTGTACAGGTCTTTATATCGGCCTCAGATTTTGCACCTTTTCCCGAACACTCATGGCAAGATACCTGTTTGTTAATTTTTATCTTTTTCTCTGTTCCTTTAGCAATCTCCTTTAGATCCAGTTTTACTCTGATTCTGATATCGGAACCCTTATTGACCCTTCTCCCACCTCTGCTTCCGCTGAATCCGCCAAAGCCTCCGAATCCGCCGAAATGACCTCCAAAAATATCTCCGAACTGGCTGAAAATATCCTCCATAGAGAAGCCTGCACCGCTGAATCCTCCTCCACCTCCTCCGGCATTCATTCCGGCATGACCAAACTGGTCATATCTTGCCTTTTTGTCCGGATTACTCAAAACATCGTAAGCCTCAGCAGCCTCTTTAAAATTCTCCTCGGCCTGTTTATCTCCGGGGTTTTTATCAGGGTGGTACTTAAGGGCCATCTTTCTGTAGGCCTTTTTGATCTCCTCAGCGGAGGCCCCCTTGGTTACCCCAAGTACCTCATAGTAATCTCTTTTTGCCATTTTATATATTTTAAACCCCTACAACAACTTTTGCAAATCTTATAACCTTGCCGTTAAGTGTATAACCCTGCTGAACGACATCAATAATTCTATTTTTCTTAGTATCCTCCTCTACCGGGAACTGAGCAACAGCCTCATGAAAGTCAGTATCAAGAGCCTCACCTACAGCCTCTATTTTCTTAAGTCCTTTAGAAATTAAATAAACCATTAGCTTGTTGTAAATAAGTTCAGTCCCCTCAAGAGCAGCTTTTATGTCACCCTGAGACTTGGAAAGAATATCTATGGCACGCTCAAAATCATCAAGCACCGGAAGCAACCCTTTAATTGTATCCTCGGCAGCATTTACTACAAGATCCATCCTCTCCTTTGCTGTTCTTCTCCTAAAATTATCGAATTCAGCAACCAGCCTTAAATATCTGTCATTCAACTCTGCCAGCTTCTGAGAATCACTATTTTCAGTAACCTCTTCGCTCTTTTCGTTATTAATTTGCTGCTCTTCAGCCACCTCTTGCTCTACCTGTTCCTCAATCTCTTTTTCCTTATTCTTTCTCTTCATTACCTATATGATTTTCATTATTATTCCAAATTTCCAAACCGCAAAAATAACAACAAAATTTTTGCCATCGGGATAAAAAGGACAAAATGGCACTTTATTATTACATTTGCCCCGTTTTATGATTGAGAATTTTACAAATTTCATCCAGACAGCAGACCCTCTATCGGCAGGAATGATTTCACTTCTGATAGGAGTAGGAATATTTGTCGGCTTTGTAAATACCCTGGCGGGTATGGCCACAGCCCTTTCATATGCACTCTTTATGGCTATGGGAATGCCGATTAATGTCGCCAACGGCACCACCCGTGTAGGAGTCCTTGCTCAATTCGCTGTCTCCTCAGTAATGTTCAAAAAAAGCGGATACCTGGACACAAAACTTGCAACCAAAGTGGGTATCCCTGTAGCCATAGGCTCCCTGGCCGGCGCCCAGGCCGCCGCAGTGCTCAACCCATCTGTAATGGAGATAGCCATGGGTATCATGCTCCCGATTATGGCCATTATGCTCCTCTACTCACAGCACCGCCGGTCAAAAGCAGACGCGAGCTCAACTGCGAGCTCAAGCACAAGTTCAACCGCAGCCGCAAAATCTCAAGCCTTCAGTGCAGCAAAATTCATCGCTTTTATATTCATTGGAGCATATGGCGGATTCACTCATGCAGGCGTAGGAATCCTAATAATCTTTGGATCGTTTTACCTTCTTGGGCTTGACATTCTGAGGGCAAATGGAATAAAACAATTTGCGGTTGTAATCTACACCCCGATAGCCCTGACAATCTTTATAATCCACGGTCAGGTCAACTGGCCTGTTGCCCTTATCTATTCAATAGGCAATGTGACCGGAGCAATTCTTGCATCCCGTTACGCAGTAAAATGGGGAGCCAAAGCAGTCAACTACATAATCGCCATCGCTGTCTTTGCAATGTCCTTCTGGCTCATTTACAAAAACGCCGCATGATTCCTGGCCGCGATTCCGGCCTGCCACCTCCTCGCTCTCTTAGGCTGACTATTCTGCGAAAGGACATGCCACGCAAATCCGTGCGTCTACCGGCCGGGAACCGGCCGTATAAACTGCGAAGCACCTTTTAAACTTGGCGGGAG
>JASDTD010000060.1:0-134710 GCA_041441395.1 Bacteroidales bacterium
GAAAAACAGGCTCCCTGAAGAAGCCTGTTCTGCCTCTTTAATCATTGTTTCGTTTTCGGTGATGTAAATCTCAAACGGGAATATCCCAGGCTTTGCCCTCTGTGTCCATTCTTTTCATACCAACTCTGCTAATGTCACATTTATGGGCAATCTATAATTTTTCAACAATCCTTTACAAGTTATTAGTTATAAGAGTTTCTCCGTTTAATATTTACCTACATTTATGCACATTTAATTATTTGATACAAATGAAAAAAACACTTTTTGCGTGAGTTATCACCCTGGCAGCACTTTTATTAACTGGGAGCGTTAACACTCTTTTTGCTCAGGAGATTGTCACTAAAATTTTTAATGGAGAGATTGAGGAGGTAAAAGCTTTACTTGCAAAAGGGGTTAACCCAAATACAAAAATTCACAATGAGACAATTCTGGCAATCTCAATTAACGGCAAATTCCGGAGATAACCACCCTTCTTATTAACGCAAAGGGTATTAAGCTGAATGAATGGAATATCCTTACTCAGCCTAAACGCTCCTGGAAATATACAGCACTTATGCTCGGTGTACACAATAAAGAGATTTCAAAAATCCTGATTGATAAAGGTGCAACCCTTGACACACGAACAAAGCATGGCGAGACAGCCCTCATGCTTGCTGCCGGCAAATACGCTGAGGTAGTAAAAATGCTAATAGATAAGGGGGCCAACATTCAGCTGAGGCAATCGACATTCTCATCCTCACCTAATGCACTTGATTATGCAGCTAAAGAGGGTAATATAGAGGCAGCAAAGTTGATTCTGAAAAGGGCAGAGGAGCTTGGAATTAAGAAAGAGATTATAAGTGCAGGGTTACACTGGGCCGTCATAGCCAACCAGCTGGAAATGGCTAAATACCTGCTGGATGAGGGGGCAATAGTTGACGGGACCGATGAGGACGGTAAATATACACCTCTAATGGAGACCTCTATGCCTGAAATGGTTCAGTTACTTATCTCAAGAGGAGCCGATGTCAATTTGCAAGACACTTGGGGTAAAACAGCACTGATGCATGCAGCTGGAGGGGTAAATGCACTCGGCAATAAATAAAGATACAACCGCACAAAATCGGCAGAGCTTCTTCTGGCCAATGGGGCAAATCCGGCTAAGAAATATGACAAAGCCACAGATAAGTCAAATATAACATCAGGAATTGTAGGTATCTGGGAAGCATCTATAAAAATGGAGGGTCAGATTTATAAAACCCGGATAGTTTTCAACAAAGACTGGAGTTACAGCAAGGGGATAATGGCCCCCGGTAATCAATGGATTCCTGACGGTGCAGGATACAACCGTTACGAGTTGAGGGACGGAAGAATCTGGTTATTTAACAGCCCCTCAATGGGAGCAGTCATTGAGTGGCGCTTTGAAGGGAAAGATCTTGTCCTTAATGGTGAGAAATATATAAAAGCTGCTAAGTAATCCTCAGAAAATTAACGGAAAAATAAAGGTCACTATAGCTGTCCAGATTACATAAACAGGAAGATACTTTGCAATTGCAGCACCCACCTCTGATGGCTGAGCCGTTTCACGAATAACCTTGTATAGTTGTGCTGTAACCATTATAAGATTAATAAGAATCAGCACATTTGCACCCAGAACTGCTGCTCTGTTAGGTGAGAGACCCCATTCGGAGATTCTGAAAAGTATTGCGGAGAGCGCAATGCTGTTTACGACAATTGTAACTATTGAAAGAAGTAAAAGTATCCATCTCTCTGCACGGCCCTTTCCCCCGGAAGATGATTCGGCAACTGAAAAGAATATTATTGCCATAACACCAACCAGAAGTGCATTGAAAATAATCAGAAACTCTCTGTCATTATAAGGATCTTTACCGGAAAACACCATTGCGCTGAGGAACACCAGGAGCATAATCAGGACAAGCGGGCTGAATATCTTTGCAATTACAGGCGATACCTTACCCACAAGCTGAGGGTTGGTTCTGATCAGATAGGTCGCAACTACAGGAGAAGCCGCCAGACCCATTATTCCAACATATTGAAAATAGACCTCCTCAATTTTGAAACCTATCAGTTCAAAAAGGCCGATGGTTATACCGCTCATTATACCACCGGCTATAACTATAAGGGTTGTCATGACAACCAAATCTCCGTTGAATTTAAGATACCCAAGCCGTTTTTCTCCCTCACATTTAATTGAGCCTACAAATGAAAAACCGGTGACTGCCCAAAGCAAAAGGATAAGGTGTATACATGATAATATAAGAACATCTGTCTCCGGCTTTGGAAGTGAATTTATAAAGATGAGGCCGGTTAGCATTACGCCAGCGATCACCCCTATTTTTCCCTTTGACAGGTTATTTTTCCAGGCAAAATATCCAGCGAGAATTGGAAAGATTACAAATCCTATATTTCTTGGGTAGAAAACCTCCTCATCTAAGGAGAAGATGGATGGTATCTTGGCTATAAAACCAGCCAGCAGAGCAAGACCGATTATTACAGCCACCTCTTTGAAATTTCCGAAGTTCAGAGAATCTGATTCAAAATTCAGCCTCTCATTCCAGGTGTCTGCTACAGGATTTCCCGCCACCCGGGGATAAATAATTTCAAACTCCTTTTTAAAGAGTGTTTTGTTTGACCGGTACATCCTTTCAAGCTGACCCGGATCATTGATGAATGCCAAGATCTCCTCTTTCATCTCTTTTTGTTTTATTTGATTTTAGAAATTTTTCCAGGGATAGCAGGTGAAGGTTAAATGCTTCCCTGCCCTCTGCAGTAATAAAGTATCTGGTGTTTGGTTTTTTGCCTACAAAGCTCTTCTCAATACCTATGAAATTCTCTTTCTCAAGAGCTTTTATGTGGCTGGCGAGGTTTCCGTCTGTAATATCCAGATACTCTTTGAGTGAATTAAAATCTAAAGTTTCATTCACTGCAAGAGCAGACATTATTCCCAGACGAATCCTGCTTTCAAAAGCCTTATGTAAACCATCAATGGATATTTTCACCGCTCGTATTTATAATGCATATAAATGCCGTAAACAATATTAACCAAGCCAAATCCAATTGCCCAAATAATGAGACTGTACTGAATCATAAGACCAGCTATCAAACCCAGAACAATCTGAATAATGCCCATCAGCTTTACCTCCTCAAGCGTCATTTTGCTTGCAGTAAAGAGTGCCATACCGTAGAAAATCATTGAAACGGGGGCTGCTAATCCGGCCAATCCACTAAAAATCAGGATTACAATCAGTATTCCTCCGGTTGAGAGTGGAACCATCATATTTGCAAGAAGGCGGCGAGTAGTTGGACTCCACATCTTCTCCCCCCTCTTCCCTGCATTTCTTCTTGAAAGATATACAACTGTACCTAAAGCTAAAGCTAAAATTATCAATGCGACAATAATAACGCTTGAGATATTTGCAGGAGTTCCGGCAGTGCCGGTCATGCTGTATGTGACAGAATCGGGGTTAAACCCAAAAACCAGGTAGGCAACCAGAACACCTGCCAGCGCATAAATTCCGGCCATCACCCCTGAGAGGCCCGAGAGAGAGAGAAATCTTGAAGAGCGCTCCATCATTGAGCGAATCTCAGAAATGTCCTTTATATAGTCCTTTTCGTTTTTCATTTAAAAGTACTTTTATTTGCAAAGTAAAACTAAAAATTTCTATTGTGCAATAGTTATGCATATAAATTCAGAGATTTCTTACTTTTGCGCCCATGTTATTCAACTCGGTTGCATTTGCAATATTTCTTCCGATAGTTTTCATATTATACTGGATTCTTGCTAACAAAGGGCATAAGATTCAGAATCTTCTTCTGCTTGCAGCAAGTCTCTATTTTTACGCAAGCTGGGACTGGAGGTTCCTTCTGCTATTAATTACATCAATTATTTTAGGTTATTTTTCCGGTGCATTTATCAATAATTCTGTAAATGAGAGGCAGCGAAAATTTTGGTTGTGGACAAGTATATTATTTAATCTTGGTTTTCTTGGATTCTTCAAGTATTTCAACTTTTTTGCCGAATCCTTCTCTGATGCGCTGGGTTTGCTGGGAATTAACGCAGGAGTCTCTACGCTTAATATCATACTCCCGGTAGGCATTTCATTCTATACTTTTCACGGACTATCCTACATTATTGACATCTATAACAGAAAAATTCAACCAGAGAGAAATTTTATCAATTACTCACTGTTTGTCAGCTATTTTCCATTGTTAGTTGCCGGTCCTATAGAGCGAGCAACTCACCTTCTGCCACAGATTGATAAGGCCAGAGCATTCGATTATTCTAATGCTGCAAATGGTCTGAGGCAAATTCTCTGGGGTCTTTTCAAAAAAATTGTCATAGCAGATAACTGTGCTCAATTTGCCAATATAATTTTTAACAGTCATCAGGACCATACGGGAAGCACCCTTCTAATAGGGGCTCTGCTATTTACCTTCCAGATATATGGTGACTTTTCCGGATATTCCGATATTGCCCTTGGTGTATCCAGACTATTCGGCATAGAGCTTCTCAGGAACTTTGCATATCCCTATTTTTCAAGGGACATTGCCGAATTCTGGAGGAGATGGCATATATCCCTCTCCTCATGGTTCAGGGACTATGTCTACATCCCACTCGGTGGAAGCAAAGGTGGTATTTGGATGAAAATCAGAAATACATTTGCAATTTTCCTGCTGAGCGGATTCTGGCATGGTGCAAACTGGACATATGTTGCCTGGGGAGCATTGAATGCAATTTACTTCCTTCCTCTTATGATTTCCGGGAAAAACAGAAACAATCTGGAAATTGTGGCAAAAGGGAAAACTCTCCCAACTTTCAAGGAGCTGGTAATGATATTATCTACATTTTTTCTAACAGTTTTTGCATGGATTTTTTTTAGGGCAGAGAGTATTGGCGATGCAATTTCAATAGTTGGGAGAATCTTCTCACAATCTCTCTTTTCTGCTCCTTCATTTCAGGGAGCAGAGAGGACTCTTCCACTTATTCTGTTATTGTTGATATTTATTGTTGTTGAATGGAGAGGCAGAGAGAGGGATTTTGCGTTAAGAGATATGGGTATTGCGAAAAGCCGAAAATACAGATGGTCCTGGTATATGGTAATTATGCTTGCAATATACCTCTTTGGCAACTTTGCGAGCAATATTGAATTTATATATTTCCAATTTTAGCAATGGAGAAATTTAAGAGATCCGTATTGAAATTTGCAATCTTAATGCTAGCTGTGAACGGAGTAATTTTCCTTGTGAAGTATCTGCTCTTCATGGACTACTACAAACATTCTGAAGAGTATAACTCCTATCTTCTTGCAGACTCACATGGCTGGTATCTGGGAGAAAAAACGGAAGAGATTGGGATAGCAAATTTTTCATATTACAGTGATTCATACATTGATACCGAAAGAAAGCTTGAATACCTCATTGGGAATGGAGATGTTGATACAATCTATATATCTGCAGATGACCACACACTAAGTCCTTACAGAGAGTTCTCTAACAATGGTTATAAGTCTGTAAAATATGAATTCACTCAAGGGAACTTCAAATTCTCTGACTATGCAAAATACAACCTTCAACATTATGTCGTTCTCTTTGATCCAAATATTAGAGCTATTGTATCTCACTTTTTCAACGAGCAATCAAAACGAATGCTTGGATATGGTAATGAAAAGAGAGAAGTAGAGGACTTACCCTGGAATAAACTCAGCGAAGAGGAGCGAGTTACCCTTTCTGAAGAGCGCCTTTCAGAGCAGTTCCCGAAAAATAGCGGGAGCTCAGCTAAACTTGAAGAGTCACTTCATAATATTATTGATCTTTGTGAAGAAAATGGAATCACACTGATAGGAATCAAATTTCCGTTAGCCTCTGAATATACTCACCTCATTGGTGAAAGATCATACGGAGCTGATAGTATACTTATGGCCAGAAGTGTTGAAGTGTATGATTTTCGTGATATTTTCAACGATAAAGATCTCTACTTTGAAGATCCTGATCATATAAATGGAAATGGAGCGGATATTCTTATTGATTCTATAAAAATTCTTAACTTTGGGAAAACCCTTTCTACATATGAGAAATCATCTTCTTTTGTCATTTATGCTCCTCTGCACATGGAGCGCAATTGCCCAAACAAAAATCTATCAAACGGGAGGATATGAATTTAAGGAGAGTATCCTTCTCCCTGCCACACCGGTAAAAAATCAGGCTGTTACCGGCACATGCTGGTCTTATACCACAACATCTTTTTTTGAATCTGAACTTTTACGAATGGGAAAAGGGGAGTATGACCTCTCTGAAATGCACACGGTAAGATACAACTATATCAACAGGCTGCAAGATGACTACCTTAGAGGAGGTAAAGGGAATTTGGGAGAGGGGAGCCTTGCTCATATGATGTTCAATATTGTTAAAAAACATGGTATGATACCGGAGAGTATCTATAATGGCATTAACTACAATTCCCTGACTCATAATCACACAGAGCTTAATATGTTTGTAAACTCTATAGCATCTGTCCCGGTTAAACTTAAGAGCAGAAGCCCTGAGTACTACAATCTCGTTAATAGTCTGCTTGACATTTATCTGGGTCCTGTTCCGGAAAAGTTTAAATACAACGGAATAGATTATACCGCGATTAGCTTTTTCAAAACATTTAATTTGAATCCGGATGACTATGTAGAAATTACCAGTTTTTCCCACCACCCATGGTACTCTCGTTTTGTGCTTGAAATTCCTGATAACTGGGATGGAGGCAAATTTTACAATCTTCCGCTGGATGAGTTTATTCAGGTAATAGATAATTCTTTGGAGAAGGGATACACAGTTTGCTGGGATGGAGATATGAGTGAAAAGAGTTATTCAGACAAGATGGGCGTTGCAGTAAATGCATCCGATGATGAGCTAAACAGCGAACCAGGTAAAGAACTATCGTTTAAAAAAGTATACAAAGAGTCAGAAGTTACCCAGGCATCCCGCCAGGATGGTTTTGAGCGTTTTATAACCACTGATGTACATCTTATGCATCTGATAGGGAAAGCTACAGATCAGAACGGGACAGTTTACTACAAGGTTAAAAACTCCTGGAAGCCTGAAATCAACATCTTTGGCGGATACAACTTTCTGTCAAGAAAATTTGTGGAGGCAAAGACCATTTCCATAGTAGTTCATAAAGCTGCGATTCCTGATGATATCAGAAAAAAATTGGGAATTTAGAATGAGACACTTTTTTCTTTGGATACTATCAATAATCTCTTTCAGTATAGTATCCGCTCAAACCGTAAAAACCGATACATTACACTCATCTATTCTTGGCAGGGGTGTTCCTGTATCAATAATTGAACCCAGAAATTTCAATCCTCAAAAACCCCATGTGGTATTTTATATGCTACACTACTGGGATGGTGATAACACTGCATATATTGATATAAGCCTGCTATCCTCAATTGACGACAAACCTGTTATTGTTATAGCTCCCTCTCTTGGGAATAACTGGTATATAAATAGTGCTTTAAAGGGAGGAGAGAGGCAAAGAGACTTCATTGAGCAAGAGCTATTCAGCTATGTTGACATGAAATACAATACAATAAAGGGTAAACAGGCAATTGGTGGGTCTTCCATGGGTGGATACGGAGCAATGCTGATAGGCCTTAGAAATCCTGAGCGCTTTGGTTTTATTGCGGACTTAAGCGGGGCGGTAAATGCACCCTTCAGTAGTGTTGCTTCAGACAAGTATCTGGAACCTGTGATGGCTTCTGTGAATGCTGTTTTCGGGGATGATCCGGATAATGATGTAATGAAGCTTATATCAGAGTCCTGTACTGACAAAATGCCCTATATCTTTATGGCCATCGGCACCCATGATGAGTTTGTATCATTCAGAAAGGCTCATAAAGAGCTTGTAAGAACACTATCAGATAAAAAGGCCAGGTTTGAATTTCACGAAATTTACGGCGGACATTTCACCGGAGAGGTTAGATGGGCTGTAATGCCATATATTATGAACTATTTACGAGACTTAATTTTGCAACCTAAATGAAAAAAACATTCAAACTGGCTCTGCCCTGGCAAATTCTCATTGGATTAACGCTGGGAGCAATTTTTGGAATCTTTGCCCATGAATATGTTGAATATGTAAAATGGCTTGGAGATCTTTTCCTGAGAGGCCTTAAAATGGTCGTTATACCTCTTGTATTCAGCGCTTTAATAATGGGCGTTTCTAGCATTGGTGAGAGCAAAGACCTGGGTAGAATTGCTGGAAAAACTTTTCTTTATTATATCGTAACAACTGCAATTGCATCAACACTTGGACTATTCCTGGTCAATATATTCAAACCTGGTTACGGAGTTGATCTAAAACTGTCTGAGACAGTAACTCAGGCAGCAGGGACAAATATCTCTTTTGCCGATCAGTTACTGGGCATTGTACCTGAGAATATTATCCGGGCTATGGCTGATGGGAATATGCTGCCGGTAATATTCTTTGCAATTATGTTTGGTTATTTTATAACTGTTGCACAAGATAAAACAAGAGTCCAGCTTACAGACCTCTTTAACGGAATATATGAGGTTATGATAAAACTTACCTTTCTTGTAATAAGATTTGCTCCGTTTGGACTCTTTGGTGTAGTGGCAGGTGTAGTAGGTGCACAAGCCGGGGATTCAGAGGCTCTCGCAACTCTTTTTGGTAGTCTGGGAATCTATGCTGCTATTATTGGTGGCGGATGTATAATTCATGGCATAGGTCTTCTGCCTGCTCTTTTTGCTTTACTTACAAAAAAGAACCCCTATAAATTTATGCAACAGGTGAGCCCGGGCCTCTTAACTTCATTTGCAACGGCTTCATCTGCAGCATCTCTTCCAATTAATCTTGAAGATATCCATACCAAGACAGGTGTATCAAGAAAAATTGCGAATTTCTGCCTTCCGCTCGGCAATACAGTAAATATGAACGGGACTGCACTTTTTGAAAGTGTTACTGCAATATTTATTGCACAGGCATACGGAATTGAGATGACAATTGCCCAGCAGATAATTATTGTTCTTACCAGCCTCCTTGCTGCTATAGGTACAGCAGGTATTCCTCTTGCCGGTCTGGTTATGCTTGCTGTAGTTCTAAATGCTGTAGGATTACCTCTTGAGGGAATTGGACTGGTATTGGTTGTGCAACAACCGCTTGATATGATACGTTCTGCTGTTAATGTTTGGGGAGATTGTACAGGAGCTGCGGTTGTGGCTATCAGCGAAGGAGAAAAACTGAATCTTTAACTATAAATATATTAATAATGGATTGTTCTTTTATTTGCCCCTCATGCGGGGCAAAGTATTCCGTTACCAGAGAAATTTGGCGTTGCAAATGTGGAAACTATCTGGATCTTGATTACCATCCTGTTCTGATCAGAGAAAATCTTAACATGGCAGACAGGAGTTTCTGGCGTTATAAAGATGTACTTCCTCTGAATGACTATAATAATGCTATTTCGTTTGGAGAGGGAACTACTCCTTTGGTTGATATGGTATTCAATGATGTGAAGTTTCTTGGCAAAATGGATTTTATGCTGCCCTCCGGTTCATTCAAAGACAGAGGAGCATCACTTATGATCAGTAAATGCAAGGAGATGGGGATAGATGAGATCGTTGAAGACTCTTCAGGAAACTCGGCCTGCTCTGTATCTGCCTATTGTGCCAGAGGCGGTATTAAGGCAAATATCTATATGCCTGCAGGCAACTCATCGGCAAAATCCATTCAGGCAGGCTCATACGGCTCTCGAATACATCTCGTTGAGGGTAACAGGATTGATTGTGCCAATGCCGCTTTAGAAGCAGCTGGAAAGTCCTATTATGCGGCACATGCATGGAATCCATATTTCATACACGGAACTAAGACTATTATTTATGAAATTGTTGAGCAACTTGGATGGAAAGCTCCTGACTCAATTTTTATCCCTGTTGGCAGCGGTTCTCAATTAATTGGTGTATATTTAGGATTATTGGAGATGAAAGAGGCGGGGATAATTGACAAAATGACAAGATTGATGGCTGTACAGAGCAATAAATGCTCTCCGCTTAAGGATTTTGTAGAGGGAAAAGAGACACCTGTTACCTCCGGAAATCCATCTATTGCTGAAGGTATAGCCATTCACAGACCTGTCAGACTTAAACAGATTGTTGATGCTGTCATATCAAGCGGAGGTGAGTTTATAACCGTGGATGACTCAGAAATAATAGAAGCTATGAAGGCTTCTGCAAAACAGGGAGTCTACATTGAGCCGACATCTGCCAGTGCAGTAGCTGCCGTAAAAAAGGGAGCGGAGATGGGTGTAAATGGAGAGACTGCAGTAGTATCACTTACAGGAACGGGTCTTAAAAGTTCTTACAGATTTTGACTTTATAACCAAAACATATTATTTATGAAGAAATTTACACTTACTCTTGCAATTGGGATGACCGTTGTAATGGTCTCCTGCAATAATCCTGCAAAAGAGAACGCAGAGGAAATAGTAGCCCAAAACGAGGCAGTGGTGGAGTTTCGTGATTATGGCCCTGAACCGTTTGTTTTTGATATTGAGGCATACACTTTAAAGAACGAGACTTTCCGACAGTCTCTGTGGACCGGAAAAAACCTTCAGCTTACACTAATGAGAATTATGCCCGGAGAGGATATCGGGCTGGAACAGCACAATGAACTTGATCAGTTTCTGAGAATTGAATCTGGTAAAGGGATTGTCTATATGGGCGACGACAAAGAGAATCTGTCATTTCAGGCAGATGTGGAAGATGATTTCTCTGTAATGATTCCTGCCGGAAAATGGCATAATCTTGTAAATACAGGGGATGTCCCATTGCTGCTATACTCAATCTACGCTCCGGCAGAACACCCTTTTGGAACCGTGCATAATACAAAAGCAGAGGCTGTTGAGGCTGAGAAAGATCATGTACATTAGATTTTTATAAACGCTCTTAAAATTTCTTTTTTTATGAATCCAAAAATTGCAAAAAAGGGCCCTTTTAAAGTTCAGCTTGAAGAGGGTACAAGCTATCACTGGTGCGCATGCGGAGAGAGCAAGAATCAGCCATTCTGCGATGGTTCACATAAAGGTAGTGGTATAACTCCTGTTATTTTTAAAGCAGAGAAAAGCGAAGAGCATTATCTTTGCGGATGTAAACACTCTGCAAACAAACCATTTTGCGACGGATCGCATAACAAGCTTAAGGATTAGAAAATATTTTAAAATTCTAAAGCCTCTACAGGATAGAGGTCCAGCATAGAATTAATAAGGTAGGCCTTGTCATATTTATCAATATCACAAGGCCTGATTTTTTCTTCTCTGATCAAACCCTCTCTGATAAGCTTAGCCCTTTTTGTCCCGGCAAGCAGGTAAGAATCCGGAGTATACAGATTCCCCATTCTTTCAAAAACTATATTTGAATAAGAGGTATCTGTTATCACTCCGTTTTTTACTATCAGGATATCATCACATTTATCTTTATAAGAGAGAAGAGAATCAATAGCTGTTCTGTTTTCATATTTAAATGGATATTCTATATCATCACTCTCTACTAATTTTAGCCTTTTTATTGTCTTGGGTGTGTATGGGATAAGTGTACCTGATATAAACCTGTCAGAATAAACTACTCTTAATTTGAATAAGCCGTCTGATATCTTATCCCTCTCTCTTTCCAAAACAGTATATACACATGAAATGAAATCAAATTTCTCGTTTGATTTTGAATAAAAATATTGTATTGTTCGGATGACTCTCTGCAGATGTTCATTAATATCAGGAGTATCTCCATTTAACACTTTTATAGACTCAATGAATTTTAGCATCTCCTTAATGGCAGGTAAATTTTATTAATCATCTCCATGTACTCCTCTTCTACATTACTATTGATAGTAATACCTCCTCCACTCCTGTAAAATATGCCCCCCTCTTTATCAAACTCAATATATCTTATCAGGACAGCAGAGTCTAGAGAATTACCATCAAAAAAGCCTGCAATACCGGTATAAAACCCTCTTGGGATAAATTCGGCCCTTGCTATCAGCTCCACTGTTGATCTTTTAGGTGCCCCTGAAATAGAGCCTGCGGGAAGCAGCGAGAGAATCAGGCTTCCGAGTGAATTTGAAAATTCTGGTTTAAGTCTTCCTCTGATATCAGAACTAACCTGTAAAATCTCCCCTCTGTCAGTTGAGATTTTGTCAATGTATCTGTATCGCTCAACCCATACATTATCTGAAACCATACCAATGTCGTTTCTGATGAGATCAGTAATTGTAGCGTGCTCTGAGCTCTCTTTGTAGTTATTAAGAATACTGCTCTCTGCATAAGGAATATTTGCATCAATCGTCCCCTTCATTGGGAAAGAGGATATAATCCCATTTTCTACCTTAACAAATCTCTCAGGTGAAAAAGAGAGAAATCGGTCAGGGACATATAATGCAAATGGTGAGTAAGTAGAAGATAAAATCATAATCGGATCAAGGTCTGTAGATATTCTGCTTTTACAAGTCAGATTTGCAAGATATGAGTCACCTCTGCTAAGTCCTTGAATAATTATATTGAACTTATTCCGATAAGTATCAAGAGTGTCTGTATGCAATATTTTTAGATGCTCTTGACTATTTTCTATTATGAAATCTCTCCTGAAGTTTGTACCATTTGAGAATTTAAATAAAACCTCAGACTGATTATGAGGAGATTCTATAAAAAGACCCTCATTCAATTCATAATCAAATGCAAACAGGTATGGCATACCCCTGGACGAGTAATCGTCCATAAACCTTGCAACCTCCTCCGAAGTATAAAAGATATTATCTATCACAAAACAAATTTAGCAAATTATATACTTTTGTATTATGAAGAGAATTCTACTCATTGACAATTACGATTCATTTACATACAATGTTCTTCATTTATTAAACAAAGTGTTTAATAATTCTGTTGATATTGTAAAGAATGATTATTTAGAATTTGAGACGATAGATATTTATTCTCACATAGTAATATCTCCGGGACCCGGGATTCCATCTGAAGCTGGCTCAATTCTTAAAGTAATTGATCTTTGTAAGAAGAGCCATTCAATTTTGGGAATATGTTTAGGACATCAAGCCATTGCTGAGTACTTTGGAGCAAAATTGATTAACCTTTCTACACCGCTTCATGGTCACAAGAGCACTCTGTTTGTAAATGCTGAGGATCCAATTTTAGGGCCGCTTACAAATAATAACAGCTCTAATAACAAACTACACACTGGATTATATCACTCCTGGGCCATAGATAAACCTACCATTCCTAGCGAACTGGAAGTTGGAAGCAGAAGCGAAAGTGGTATTGTAATGAGTATTTATCATAAGTCTTTGAATATTTACGGGATGCAATTCCACCCTGAATCCATTATAACAGAGAGAGGTAGAGAAATAATTGCCAGCTGGGGGAAATATTCAGGGCTTATTTTATAACTTACATGTTATAAGTTAGTAAATATTTTCTTTACGCTCTGTTAAATTACTTTACACGCCGCAGGCAGTCAAGGAAATACAATTATCTACCGTTGTGAAAAATATGTTTAAAAAAGTACATAAATTCAAAAATGGCTCTATATTTGCTGTTAATATCATGTTAATAATGCTAAAATGAAGTATTTCAAAATAATCCTATTTGCTCTCTCTGTAGTGCTATTCACCTCCTGCGTTAAATTTCCCAAACCAACGCCGGAAACTCCTGACAGCAAAATTCCTGTTGATTTTGACTGGAAGACTGTACAGGATATTAAATTAACTATCCAGGTTTCCCCTATTGCCGGCATAGCAGATACTTATACCAGGATTATTAAAATTTATACATCACCCCTGTTAAAAGATGGATCAATGGTGGCCTCCGGTGCCGCCAAACCCGGAGTTCCCTATGTAGTAACAATTAGTCTTCCAATGGATTTAAAAAAGTTATATATTCAAGAAGTACTGCCAACAGGGACAAAGACAGTCAAAATTATAGAGATTTCCGGTACAAATATGACCGTTACAACATCAGCCACTTCAAAACTAGACAGTAAAGTTTCATTAAATGCATCATTTAGCTCTCCGTCTGTTCCAGTTCCGGCAAACTACGATGTTGAGATTACAAATAATAGTTCTGTAAATTTTGTTGGATTCGGCCCCGGTGAATCTTCTGCTCACGGAAATACCTATAAATCGTATATAATAAAAGAGGGTGTTAACAGGACCTCTTCAATAAGTCTCTCTAACTGGCAAGGTCATGCAATATTATATGTGAAAGGGACATATGATGTAAATAGTGCAAACATTGGCAAAGCTTCACTTGTTATCCTGCCGGGAGGCGTCGTGCGCTTTTCTAACAGTTTATCTAACGGGACTGTCAACGCAGCAGCTCCGCCGGTAATTTATATACTCGAAGGAGGGTCTCTCTACATAGGTAAAACAACGAATATCTCAGGAGGTGGAGTAATTGTAAACAAAGGTACAATAACCGCAAATGATGACTTTGGAATCAATAATTCAAGCATTATTTACAATGAGGGGACAATTCAGGTTAGTAAAAGCGGAAAAGGTGTTCAAGTAACAAACAACTCCCAGATGTTTAATAGTGGTAACATCGATGTAAAGAAATTTGAGTTGACTGTTGGTGCTACCACATTGAATGACATAGGTGGCAGAATAACAACTGCAAATTACTATCAGACAAACCTCAGCGTGATGAACAATCACCATCAGATTGTTGCTACCGGAACTTTTGAGACATCGAGCTCTGCAGTTACAAACAACTTCTGTAACATTACTGCCAATATTACAGACTTGAAAGGATATGGTGGTTCAGTTAATCTTTATGGTGGATCTCTTTGGGAAACTCAGACACTTAAAGTAGGCGGAAATACTATAACAATGCACGGAGGCAGTATGATGATTACTAATAATTTCAGTGAATTAAATGCAATGACCCTGAAGTCTGCATCAGATCAATACTCAGTGTTTAAAGTGACAGGTAGCTTAATTACCTTTATGTATAAAAGCTCAAGTATAAGTGGAAATATTGAATTTGTTTATTCAAATTTAACTGATGGATCCGGGACAAACGGGAGAGTTAATTATGAGCATCTTTTTACTGATGGATTATCTATCTTAAGCAAGAATCAGACAAAAAACATTTCAGCAACTACATGCAATGATGGCAAAGGACAAATAGTTGTTATCCCGCCTTCTATAACAGACAATGACGGAGACGGGGTTCAACAGGGTGAAGACATTGATGACAATGATCCAACAGTAGCATTTGCTTCATACTTTCCAAACGAATCCGGATGGGCATCTTATGCTTTTGAAGATTTATACCCATGGCCGGGAGATTACGATATGAACGACCTTGTTCTTGTTTTCAAGATTACAAAATATAGTAACTCTTCAAATAAGTTTACCATGATGAAATTTGACTATCTCATCAAGGCATCGGGAAGCAGCAAGGATCTTGCAGCAGCATTTCAGCTCGATAAAATTAACGCATCAAATGTCTCTTCTGTTACCGGTGATGTAGCTGAAGAGGATGCCCCATTCCCAAAAAATCCCAACGGGACGGAAGCCGGCGTTAGCCTGGCTGTAATTCCTCTGTTCAATACTATTCAATCAATTGTTCCTGTTCAAAATGGCCCGTTTTTAAATACCGTAAGCGGAAAACACACGAATATTCAACAAAAATCAATAACAATAAGGTTTATTAGTCCGGTAGAATCATCTGATTTAAGTGTAAACAATGCGTTCAATTTTTTCATCATCAGAAATGATAATGGACAAAAAAGCAGAGGCTTAGAAATTCATCTTCCTACATTTTCACCAACATCAAAAGTAGATATGTCTGTTTTAGCCGGAGGTCAACTGCACCCTTCTGATAAATATAAAACCAAAGATGGCATGATGTGGGGCATATTAATTCCAGAGGTATTTGAGCATCCTTATGAAGGAAATGTAGTAAGTTCTGCATATTTGCGATTTGAACCATGGGCCTTTTCCGGAGGAACAGATTATACTGATTGGTACAAAAATATTGAAGGGTACAGAGATAATACCAAGATATATTCAGTTAATTAACCGGAAGTATACCATTTAATAAGTTTATCTACCCCCTCCCCAATTTCTATTTGATAATGCCAGCCTAATGAGTTAATCTTTGATGGATTGACAACTTTTCTCATTGTACCGTCAGGTTTGGATGAGTCAAATACTAAGTCTCCTTTGTAATCTGTTTTTTCCTTAATCAAAAGAGCAAGATCTTTTATAGAGATTTCAGATCCTGTACCAATGTTCAAATGAGTATTCCTAATTTCACCTGATTTTGGATTTACATCATTGGCTTCCAGTTTTTCCATTACAAAAACACATGCATCTGCCAACTCCTCACTCCAGAGAAAGTCTCTTTTAGGGGCTCCTGTTCCCCAAATTTCAACTGAAACCCCATTTAATTCATCCAAAATAATTCCATACTTACAAAGAATTGCAAGGATATCATCTTTTGACGAATCTCCATTAATTTGCTCAACAGGTCTTTTTGTTAAATCATTTCTAATAGACTTCCAGTCGTTAGTTTCAAGACACTTGCCCAAATAAATTTTTCTTATCAGCGCAGGCAGAACATGCGCTGTTTCAAAGTTAAAGTTATCGTTAGGCCCGTAAAGATTCGTTGGCATCACACTAAGAAAGTTAGTCCCATATTGAATATTGTAACTTTCACACATCTTAATCCCTGCTATTTTTGCAATAGCATATGGTTCGTTTGTATACTCAAGAGCAGATGTCAAAAGACTTACCTCTGATATAGGCTGAGGTGCTTCACGGGGGTATATACAGGTGCTGCCAAGAAAAAGAAGTTTTTTTACTCTATTTTCCCATGATGCATGTATCACATTACTTGCTATCATGAGATTTTCATATATGAACTGTGCTCTGTAAGTATTATTGGCTTTAATCCCTCCCACTTTAGCCGCAGCAAGAAAAACATATTCAGGTTTTTCACTTTTAAAAAACTCGTTAACCTCCTGCTGGTTAGTAAGATCTAGTTCTGATGATCTCCTTAAAACAATATTTTGATAACCTCTTTTTAGTAGGTTGTTTAAAATTGCGGAGCCCACCATACCTCCATGCCCTGCCAGATAAATTTTGCTCTCCTTTTCCATATTACTCAAAATAGTTACAGATTCTGTATCCACCCTCTTTTAGCCAGGCCTCCTTTTGCATAAGTTTAACATCTGCACTCATCATATCTTCAATTAGCCCTTTAAGGTCATACTCTGGCTCCCACCCAAGTTTTGTTTTCGCTTTAGTTGCATCACCCAATAAAATATCAACTTCAGTAGGGCGAAAATATTGCGAATCAACTTGAACAACAGGAAAAGACCTCTTAATTAAGCTATTAATGTTTTCAATGCAATTAGCCCCTACCTTTTGTGAAAACAATTTTTCATTTATTGCCGATATATAACCTTTTTCATTGGCACCATCACCCTTAAATATTATCTCAAGGCCTATTTCAAGCCCTGCCAGTTTCACAAAATCTCTTATAGTTGTTGTTACTCCGGTTGCAATAACATAGTCATCCGGCTGCTCCTGCTGCAGCATTAAATACATTGCCCTTACATAGTCCTTTGCGTGTCCCCAGTCTCTCCTGCTTGACAAATTTCCAAGAAAGAGAGAATCTTGTATTCCTAATGCAATTCGACTAAGGGCCCGAGTTATCTTCCTGGTAACAAAAGTTTCTCCTCTTACTGGTGACTCATGGTTAAATAAAATTCCATTGCTCGCATGTAAACCATAAGCTTCTCTGTAATTAACCGTAATCCAGTAAGCATATATCTTTGCAACAGCATAAGGAGAGCGGGGGTAAAAAGGGGTAGTCTCTTTTTGAGGAACCTCTTGAGCCAATCCGTATAATTCAGAAGTAGAGGCCTGGTAAATACGGGTTTTATCCTTTAGTCCCAGTAATCTGACAGCCTCAAGCAGCCTTAGAGTTCCTACTCCATCGGCATTTGCGGTGTATTCAGGCGTATCAAAGCTTACTTTCACATGACTCATTGCTGCAAGATTATAAATCTCATCCGGCTGCACTTTCTGGATAATACTTGTCAGATTCATTGAGTCTGTTAAATCTCCATAGTGCAGTGTGAAGTTTCTGTTTTCAATATGAGGATCCTGGTATAGATGGTCAATCCTGTCTGTATTAAATAATGATGACCGCCTTTTAATACCATGTACAATGTAGTTTTTCTTAAGAAGGTACTCGGATAAATAGGCACCATCCTGTCCGGTTACACCGGTAATAAGGGCGATTTTCTGTGACATATATTTATTATTTTAATAAAGATAACTATAAATGTTTTCTTAAACCTGTGTAAATGGGTCTGAGTACTTTTTCCTTTACCAAGTTGCCAAACGGAGAGATCATAATAACAGTACTTCTTAATTTCAAATATTTCAATAAGCCGTGTTTTAAAAAAAACCGCATAATTGAATATCTAAGATATACAGACATTGACCCGGATTGATCTGAGATGGAAATAACGATATTCTCGATAAGTTTTTCGACAATTATCTTTACTCTGCTTTCGCTTCTTATGCTGTATATCTTTAGGTTTTCAATAACAGTAAAGTAACCGGTTAGATTTCGTTTTGAGAACCTGTTGGTCATTGTTGAGTTTTCTCTTATTCTTCTGTGAAAAAAAACACTGGGGATATAACCCATCCTGCCGGCTGCCAAATAAAGAATTGGAGTAAAAAGTTCGTCTTCGTGAATGATCCCCGGAAAAAAGCGGAGTTTAATTTTTTCAATGAGCGCTCTTTTTACGAAGACCAACCATGGAACTGCCTTAAAGAGATTCTTATTAAGCAGCTCTTCCAGAAGCTCTGCTCCGTTGTAAAGTTTGTCATCAATCTTTCCTGATCTAATGTAATTAAAGCCGGTCTTCTCTTTAACCTCACTTTCAAAAAAAATTTCGGCATCAAAAATTACAACATCCAGATTTTGCGAGTGGCATTTTTCATAACAGGATGACAGAGCGTTTAATTCAAGTATATCATCGCTATCCATGAAATAGATATAGTCTCCTTGCGCATTGTCAAGTCCCAGGTTTCTTGCTGCAGATTGACCCTGATTTGATTGTACAAACAGACGGATCCTGGCATCTGACTCAGATAGTTTCTTCAATATTGCCGGGCTATCATCCGTTGAACCATCATCAATTATGATTATTTCGATATCCTGCAAAGTCTGTTCTTGAATAGAAGAGACTGAGCTTTCCAGATATTTGCCAGTATTATAAACCGGTATAATTACGCTTACTTTGGGGTTAGTCATTATTGATTCAACTTATATTATACAAATTTCTCCCACTTTCCGGTTTTGCTGTCGTAATATTTAATAACCCTGGCAGGATTACCTGCCACTACGCTAAATGGTGGTACATCTTTGCTGACAACACTGCCGGCAGCTATGATTGAGTGTCTTCCAATATTGACACCCTTTGTAACAACGCAATTTGCACCTATCCATACATTGTCATCAATAGTTATAAGTGATGTGCCAACTCCCTGTTCATCTATCCTTTTTGAAGTGTCCATATAGTTGTGGTCAAGACCTGAAACAGTGATATTCTGAGCAAGATTCACATTGTTTCCAATTATCACAGGCCCTATAACAACATTATTAAGGCCCACCCGGGAATGATTTCCTATAATTATGTCCCCTACAAGATTGTTTACCAGTGAAAAGTCTTCAATAACAGAGTAATCGCCTAAAGAAAACTTGTTAAATGGAGCAATATCTTTTCTTACACTTTTATATAAAACCGAATGTTTCCCTTTGTGTATATAAAAGGGGATAAAAAGACGGAGGTACCACCTTGGTCTTGTCTTAACGGGATGAATCAAAAAATCCAGAACAAGTTTTTTAGCTTTTGGATTATTTTTTAACAAATCAATCATTTTCCGTTTCATAGTTTTCATTATAATATGAAAAAGTATATTAATCAGCTCTTTTCGCCTTCTCCCAGGTTCCATCTCCTCTTTTTTTCTTTAGCAGATAAATGAGTCCGGAAAAAACATTAAAATTCATAAACATAAAATAGTAAGGAATTAGAAACACACTCAACTTAATATTCCTCCTCTCAAATATTTTTCCGGTGTATGCTGCTAAGTAAAAGAGTATTTGAAGCGACAGCAAAATTTTATAGATTATTTGTTCTTCGTTTAAAACGAGAATAATGTTAAAGGGAAAGAGTGATATTAACAGCACAGGAGTAATTGTCCATCTTAGTACTCTGTGAGAAATATATTGAAAGGAGAGAAGCGGGTATTTGAAAATATTCAGCAATGAAGATAACCTAATAACAGACTGTATTCCTCCTGCTGCTATCCTTACTTTTCTTTTCTTCTCCTCTCTCATATTCAGTGATCCACCCTCTACGGCATAGGCATTTTTACAATATCTTATTTTATATCCTTTTTTTGCAATTCTCATAGAAATAATGAAGTCGTCCAGAAGAGTGTCTTCCTCAACATACTCATACAGATCTTTCCTTACGGCAAACAGCTCACCTGCTGCACCTGCAGTTGTGTTAAGTCTTGAATCCATCTCTTTAAGCACCGATTCATATTTCCAATAAGCACCCTCCCCAAGCGATGAGGTGTTTGTGGCGCTTGTAAGTGCAATCCTTTTTTCACCAGCAACACAACCCACCTTAGGATCTGAGAAAGCATTGACTATTTCAGTGATGGAGTCCTTATTTAATATTGTGTTGGCGTCTGTAAAGATCACTATATCAGTGTTAATAAAATTCATGGCCCTGTTTAGTGCTGCTGTTTTCCCCCCTCTCTTTGGTTCAAAAAGCACCTCTGTATTCGAATATCTGGACAATTTTTCATTAGTACTATCAGTTGAACCATCTGTAATCCATACTATCTTAAGTTTATCCTTAGGATATCCAAGCTCAAAACAATTAGACATCTTTTCATCTACAATCTTCTCTTCATTGTATGCTGCAATTAAAAGAGAGACATAAGGGAAATCGGCAGGTGATATTTGGTGGATAGCTGGCTTTGAAAAAAACTCCTTTATCTTAACAAGCATGCAGAGTAATATTCCGTATCCCACATATGTGTAAAACACAACAAACAGCGATATCCAAAAGAGTGTTTTCATCATTTATTAAATGTTTCATCAACGACTTTTTGCATCTGAACCCTCCAGGATAGAGTCCCCTCAATTGAAGATCTTATTTCAACCGGGCTTAAATTCAATGTCCTGTAAAAATCAACCAGGCTCTTAATATCAATAGGTGACTCGTCTGCCGGTGCCTTGATTATATAAGGCATGTTTTCAAAATCATCATCAATTTCTGAGTAGATAAAAGGAATCCCCCTTGCTGCGTATTCTCTTGTTTTAAGTGTTTTAATCTTTGTGATTCCTGAACGGTGGCGGCCCAGACTGGCAATTCCAAAGTCAGCTTTTTCAAAAAAATAATCCAGCTCTTCTCCGGAACTTTCACCATAAAATGATATATACTTCTCTAAATTAAGCTCTTTAGTCAGGTTTTGTAATTTAATAATTTCCGCTGTGACTCCTCCGCCTACAAGATCAAAAAAGACATCTACCCTCCTCTGTGGATTATTATAGTACTCGGCCATCCCCCTGATGAGCCTGTCATAACCATGCCAATAATGAACCTCGGCCACTCCAAGTAATTTTAATTTATCAGGCTGAGCAGATTTGCTTGTCTTTAGTTTAATCCTTTCAAAGTCTATCCCGTTAGATATATTAATTGTTTTAACTCCGTGTATCTCTTTATAATCAGAGAATGTCACAATTTTTGTCAAACAATTTTTAAGTCGATTTCTGTATAGTCTGTTTACTAAGAAAATTATCCTGTTTGAGATAGAGAGCGAAGGACTTTTAACCTCAACATCATAAGGATATGTTGGTAGCTCCATTACAACCTTAATACCCTCTTTTTTCAGACCTCTGAGCATCTTTAAGAGTGGTGGATTTGTGTTGTAAAAACTACGTATGTAAACAAACTCTATTTGATTTTCAAATATAAATTTTGTCAGAGATTTAAAGCACACCCATTTAAGTAACTTGGCAAAAGCTCCATTCCCATAGTCCTCGATTACAACATTATTACATACTCTCCTTTGGTATCCGTTTTCATCAATCATCATATGGCATAAAAAAACATCAAGCCCACACTCTTTCAATGCAGAAACTTGAAATTGAATTTTCTTACTTATCCCACTATGCGGATAAAAATCGTGAAAATGCAGGAAGAGCGCTTTCATTAGTCCTTAATTATATTTGAGTCCTGATCTTTTAATTCACCCTTTGCCTGTACAAAGTATTTTCTAAAACCACTCATTGCTGTAGCAGCCCTTTTCCTGAATGCATTAAGCAGACTGCCATCGGATTTTATAGCCAAAGTTGAGGTTACTGGCCTTGCCTTTCTGTTTCTGATGAATCTTATCTTTCCAAAGTCTTTAAGTGCGTAGGCAAGTGAGCCATCCTCTCCTCTCTTTATGTTTACCCTGTATCCTATTTCCCTGCCCAATGCTGTATTATGGGCAAAAACTGAGCCTCTTATGCACCTTTCAGGACTTTGAAACGATAAAAGAAAAATATGAATATCTCTCAATAACTCATAAAAGAATAACTTGTAAACAGGAAATTGTTTGTCCGGGATAAAGCTATACAATGAAGAGACAGCAACAACTCCCGGCTTATTGAACGAATCAATCATAATTTCAAGGTATTGCTCCGGGTAAATTGTATCTGAATCAATACATATTAATATCTTACCTTTTGCCTCTGCCAGCCCCCTGTTTCTTGCATATCCGGGACCCTTTCTCTCTTCCTTGAAAAACCTCACCCCAAGAGTACTGTAAACCTCTGCCGTCCTGTCAGACGAATTATTATCAATCCCGATTATCTCAACCGGATACTTACATTTATTATTGCTCAATGACCACAGACAAGCAGGAAGTCTTTTCTCTTCGTTATATGCTATTACAACAACCGAGGCAACCGGTGCATCACTATTTATAAACCTGATTTTATCCCTTATTTCGTTAATAGTATTTTTAGGGATGGAGTCGAATGGCTTCTCAAATATTGACAGATATTTATCATACCATTTCATAACTTCCTAAAGTGTTTTATATTAAGATAAAGATACTGGAAAATACCCGTGGCTCTTCTCCTGATCCTTTTGAAAACATCAATAAACCAGTAAAAGAAAATTTTAATTTGAAGAGAGGGTGTTCTGGGATTATCTATTTTAATCCAGTTATCGGGGATAAGGTCACTCAGATTATAGCTCTTCATTTGAACACCAAACCACTTTTTGGGAGCAATAACTATCTTACTCTCATTACTATTTAACCAGGCACCCCACCAGCTGAATGAAGAATTACTAATAATATTGTGAGCACAGAGAGACTGAATATACAAATCAATAATGGGAGATTCATTTTGAGTAAAATGGAAATTCTCTCCTTTGAATTTTTTCTTACACCACTCAATATCATCACTTACAATTAAAAATTGTCTGCTTTTTCCAAAAAATCTGATAGCTCTCTTAAAATATGGCATTTCACATACAGGTTGCCTTAATGGTCTTTTTACATAATCACCCCTCCTTACGTGTATAGAAATGATATCTTGTTTTAACAGATGTCCGTACTTATTCTCTATATATTCATATGAACTACTGTCAATTGCAAAAAGGTTTTTAATAAAATTTTTGTCGAAATATTTTTCACTTTGGAAATACCCTTTAAGTAAAATATTCTCCTGATACGGGATGGGAGAATACTCAAATCCCTGTTGATTAAACTCAACTGAATCTTCAGGTATTCCTTCAACGATTTTGATGTTTCTGAATATATTATTTTTGAAGGGTTTCAAATATTCGATTAATCTGGTACCATCCGGTACAGTCGTTTCAGAAACACATGCAATAAAATCTGAACTATTTTTATAAGCTAGCGACGCCCCTGCAGCAATCTGAAAGAGCATGTTTCCGACTCTGTCAGTTAAAGTAGAATATACCATCTCCTGAGTCTTTAGTATCATACAAATATAATTGTTTTTATGTTAAATATTTATGTTGTTATTCATCAACAAATGCACTATATTTTTATCTTTGTATAGTACGACAGACAACAAGTTAACACATGCCAGTCAACAATCCTATTATTGAACTCATTAAGAAATTCACACCTGATATGTTAGTGGATTTTTTTACTAAAGGGCATGAGAGAAGTATTAATGTCAAGAAGAACATTATTGCTACTTTTCTGCTGAAAGGATTGAGTATGATAATCAGCTTCCTTTTTGTACCACTAACAATCAATTATGTAAATCCCACAAATTATGGTATTTGGATAACCCTCAGCTCTCTGATTGTTTGGTTCAATTTTTTTGATATCGGACTGGGTAACGGCTTAAGAAATAAACTCACTGAAGCATTTGCAAACAAGGATTTGAATCTGGCTAGAATTTATGTCAGCACCACTTATGCCATACTTTCGCTCATCATATTCCCCGTTATGATAATATTCATAATTGCGAATCCTTTTATTGACTGGACAAGCGTTTTTAATGCTCCTGCATCTATGGGAGATGAGCTAAGTGCTTTAATGCTCGTGGTTTTCGTATTTTTCTGCCTTAAGTTTGTGCTTCAAATTTTTATTACAATTCTCTATGCAGATCAGAAACCATCTTTAAATAATGCTCTTAATCTTATCTGGAATCTTATAACACTCATTACTATCTTTATACTTACTAAAACGACCTCGGGTTCTCTTTTCTGGCTGGGAACTGTAATTAGTGTAGTTCCTGTCGTTGTTCTGATTATTACAAGTGTTTACTTTTTCAGGCACCTTTACAAGGACTTTGCTCCATCGCTCAAATTTGTAAACTTCAGCTATGCGAAAGATTTATTGAGCCTGGGCATACAATTTTTCATAATCAGCCTTGCCGGAGTGGTTATATTTTCTTCAACAAACCTTATTATAAGTCAGCTATACGGCCCGGCAGAAGTTACTCCTTATAATATTGCCTATAAATACTTCTCTATCACAACAATGGTATTTTCCATGGCAATGGTTCCTTTTTGGTCTGCTTTTACCGATGCGTTTGTCAGAAAAGAGTTTGACTGGATTAAGTCAAGCGTAAAGAAACTATTTATTACTTGGGTTTTACTATTAGCCTTCAGTATTTTTATGCTGATTTTTTCCGGATTCTTCTACAGAATATGGCTCGGAAAAGTTATTGAAATACCATTCCAGCTATCATTAATTGTATTTGTCTATTTTATCTTCCATTCCCTTAGCCTAATATTTACCTCCTTCCTTAATGGCGTCGGAAAGATTCGGCTATCTCTTATAAGTGCTGTAATTGAAGCAATTATTTATATTCCGGCAGCTTTACTCTTTTCTAAATATATGGGATTGGGTGTAGGAGGAGTTGTTCTGGCATCTGCCCTTTCGCCACTAATTGGTTGTATATGGATGCCTGTACAGTATTTTAAATTAATTAACCAGAAAGCAACCGGTATCTGGAATAAATAAAATAATTATGATTGACAGAATTTATCACAAAGACCAATTACTGGCTATCGTTATCAGAAGAAACTATTCTGAACCGGGTATCAATTTTTTTACCCCCGATGAATTCTCTCAGCAGCTTGCCTTCATGAAACACCCTTCCGGGAAAATAATTCAGCCTCATGTTCATAATTCTGTACAAAGAGAGGTTCATTTCACGAAAGAGACTCTTTTCATCAGAAAAGGGAAATTAAGGGTCGATTTCTATTCAGATAGTCAGGAGTACTTAGGTAGTCACATATTGGAGACAGGAGATGTAATTCTATTGTCTGAAGGAGGCCATGGATTTGAAATGCTGGAAGAGACAGAGATGATTGAGATAAAACAAGGTCCATATGCCGGAGATTCTGATAAAACAAGATTTACCCCAGTTGAAAATGAGCGTATAAAATACTTGACTAATGAACATTAACTTCAATCTTTACAGCAAGTACTACGACTTGTTATATGCAGACAAAGATTACTTTGCAGAGGCAAAATATGTGTCTGACTGCATTAAAAGAGAGTCCCCAAATGCCAAATCCATACTTGAATTCGGTTCTGGAACCGGAACATGTGGCTTGATTTTAAAAGATATGGGATACGAAATATTTGGAGTAGAATTAAGCGAACAAATGACAAAGAAAGCTCAGGCAAACGGATTCCCATGTCAACAGGGTGATATAGCATCAATTAAAATTAACCAAAAATTTGACTGCGTAATTTCATTATTTCATGTTATTAGCTACCTAAATGACAACTCATCACTTGAAAAAACCTTTTTAAATGCTGCCGATTGTCTAAATTCTAACGGACTTTTTATTTTTGACACCTGGTATTCACCTGCTGTTTTCTATCAAAAACCAGAGAACAGGATTAAAAGGGCAGAAAACGATGCAATTAAAGTAATTCGTGTAGCAGAACCAATAATACGAACAAATGAGAACATTGTTGATGTAATGTACACAGTTGTTGTAAAAGATAAGATTTCAGGCAACTGGGAAGAGTTTACCGAGGTTCATTCCATGAGACACTTTTCGATACCTGAAATATCTCTTTTAGCTAAACACACAGGCTTTGAGGTCATCAAAGCAGAAGAGTTTTTAACAGGAGAAGAACCCTCAGTGAACACTTGGAGAGTTAACTTTATACTTAGAAAAAATGGATAAAAGATTTATCCCGGTAAATACTCCATTGCTCAATGGCAACGAGGAGAAGTATTTAACAGAATGTATCCGTACAGGATGGATATCTTCAGAGGGTCCTTTCATAAAGCAATTCGAAGAAGGGTTTGCTTCATACATTGGTCGCAAGGAGGGTGTTGCCGTTTCAAATGGTTCAGGAGCACTTGATGTTGCAATAGCAGCATTAAAAATAGGGAGTGGCGATGAAGTTATAATGCCCACTTTTACGATAATATCTCCAGCCCAATCTGTTGTCAGGGCAGGTGCTACTCCTGTACTTGTGGATAGTAGACCGGACACATGGAATATGGAGGTTTCAGATATTGAATCCAGGATTACTTCAAGAACAAAAGCCATTTTAGTTGTTCATATTTACGGACTTCCTGTTGATATGGATCCTGTTTTAGATTTATGTAAAAAACACAACATTTTTTTAATTGAAGATGCTGCTGAAATGCACGGACAAACCTATAATGGCAAAAAATGCGGCTCTTTTGGAGATATCAGCACTTTCAGTTTTTACCCAAATAAACACATTACTACCGGAGAAGGGGGAATGATACTTGCAGATAACCCGGAATTAGCAGAGCGATGCCGTAAACTAAGGAATATTTCATTTGAGCCAAACGACAGAAGATATGTCCATTACGAACTAGGGTGGAACTATAGAATGACAAACATGCAGGCAGCACTCGGCCTCGCTCAGCTTGAGAAAATTGAATCTCATATAATCAGAAAGAGAGAAATTGGAGCCCTTTATCAAGAGGGTCTGAAAGGTATAAAAGGGTTCAATCTTCCTCTTGTAGAAACAGAATACGCAAAAAATATATATTGGGTATTTGGTTTGGTTGCTGATTCAGAAGATATTTGCAGCAAGACAATTGAAAAATTGAGTTCTGCAGGTATCGCTACCAGACAATTTTTTTGGAATATGCATGAACAACCCGTATTTAAAAAGATGGGACTATTTATGAATGAAAGATACCCTAACTCTGAAAAAATTGCCAGATGTGGCTTTTATATCCCGTGCGGTCTTGGTATAAGTAATAAAGATATTGAAGAAGTAATAAAAGAGATACGCAAATGCGAAATTTAAGAGTTGGAATTTGGACTCAGAATATTGCCGAAACATTTGGTGGTGGGCCCGGTTACTATGCGGAGCTTGTTGAATGCATTTCAAAATCATCATTTACCAATGCTGACATTTGTTTCATTGGAGAAGACAAGCTTGAGTCAATCCAAATTGGGAAGTATAAATATTATTCTGTTAGAAATATTCGCACAAAAAAATTTCTGTTTCTTAAAATAGCAGGCTCTGTATTATCTAAATTATTACATATTAACAGCTTAAGTAAAATTTATTATAAGACTTCTCATAATCATAAGCTTAAACAATATGATCAACTTTTAAGTATTTGTGATATAATATACTATCCCACACCTATGTGTAAATATCCAGACTTCCCGTTTATCTGTACTCTGTGGGACCTGGGACATATTAATAGCTTTGCATTTCCTGAAGTTACCAGTTATGGGAACCTTGAAAAAAAGAAAAAACACAACGAAGTCACTCTTTTCAAGGCCCTTATGGTGATTTGCGAATCCGAAGCCGGGAAAAAAGAGGCTGTTGATTATTTAAAAATCAATGATGAGAGGATAAGGATCCTTCCGCTTTTTCCGACAAAAGTTATTTCAGAAAATCTAACCCCTGTACAGCCACAAAAAATTGATGACAATTCTCTTTTTATCCACTATCCGGCTCAGTTCTGGGCTCATAAGAACCACTATAATCTAGTTCTCGCCTTTAAGGGAGTATTGGAAAAATATCCTAATCTCAAGCTGATTTTTACCGGTAGCGATCAGGGAAATAAAACCTATATAAGGGAAAAAATTAATGAATTAAACCTGTCAAATAGTATTATAGATTTAGGTTTTATTACCCTATCAGAACTTAAATGGCTGTACTTACATTCTAAAGGGCTGGTTATGCCGACCTTAATTGGCCCCACTAATATGCCTCCACTTGAAGCTTTAGCTCTTGGTTGTCCGGTTGCAATAACTGATTTTCCCGGCCATAGAGAGCAACTTGGAGACAACGCAATTTACTTTAATCCGTTGGATACAAAAGATATTGAAAGAGCAATTGAATCTTTGATAAACTATGCTGCAGAAAGAAAGCGGTTAAAAGTACCAACGGTTGAATCTAATATGGAGTTACTGGACAATTATTTTGGTGAGCTCAGTTCAATAAGGAAAATGTGGAGATAGATCATTTGACATGTTCAAAAAGTTTCAGCTGTTATCTGTATGAATAAATTTTTTGTTTACTCCCCTTAATCTAAAAAGATTGATAAACATCAAAAAAATAATCAGGGGCACTTTTCTAACAGCCTTTAAGTTTTTTTTATGCGTAATAAAATCAGGGGCAGCAATCACAAATGTAAGAAGCAACACTATCATTAACAGCCACCATTTTATTGACAATCCAAAGCTGAAAAACATAGTAAGTATGGTTGCTACAGAAATTACACCAAGAACAAGAACTCTTGGCAACAACATCCACTGAATAATTTTATCTATATAGTCAATATTCAAGGTCCATATTGCCCCAGGAAGATCCTTTAATCCCATTTTTAAAGACCCTAACTGCGAAGCGAGCCATCTTCTTCGCTGACGTGAAAAAGCATCGGCTTTTTTCGTTTTCTCATCATAAACATAAACATTGTTAAGGTAATCAATAAAGATTTTATCCTTTAAAAGAAGAGATTCGAGCTCTTTATCCTCCCCTGCTGTTTTAAGTTTATTAACATTATCCTTAAACCATTTGTAGTCAAAAGCCATTCCTGAACCAATCAAAGCAGAAGATAATCCACAATTAATGTGACCCAGACGAAAGATTGAATTGTTAATCTCTTCACTTAAAGCATCAAGTATAGCAATGTCTGTATCTGTATTTTTAGCAGTCCTGTGTGCCTGTATGGCCTTAGAACCAGAGCAATATGCATCATTAATTGATTGAAGAAAAGTTCTGTCAACTACATTGTCGGCATCAATAACAACTACTATGTCATATTTCTCTCCATCCATTTTATCAATTGCATAATTTAGAGCATACGCCTTTGAACTATTTACCGGACAAATTTCATATAAAATAACAGGAAGAGCAGAAATGGCCAAATTTGTCTCCTCTTCCATTCTGTCTGATATCACGACTACATCAAAAAGATTATCAGGGTAATCCTGGCAGAGTAAAGAATTTACTGAATCCATTATCACTCTGTCTCCCTTATACGAGGGTATAAAAACTACTATTCTGCTCTTTTTCAATGCTGCCGGATACCTCTTTTTAGATCCCCACAAAGAGGCAAATGCAAACAGAAAAAAATATCCTACAGAAAGTAACATAACAATGAAAAACAACATATCAGTTATAACCATCAAACCAGCCATTTAAATATCAGTTAATGAGTTTGTTTTTCAATTTAAAAAAGTCCCGGACGCCGTTAAAAACAGCTTTAGCTAAATCTGCTCTCCCTATGAAAAGGAATTTCAGAAAGTCTTTGGAATTTGCAATTAGTATAAGGTAGAGAATTGAAATATACCTAATAACATTTTCTCTATTCCTGTAGGCAAATAATATTCTGTTTCTGCTATTATAATATGTCTTTAAATAACTGTTGACTCCGGTTGACTGACTCTCTTTGTGAATTATTGATGATTTAGGCTGGTACATAACTTTGTACCCTCTCTTTTTTATTTTTGCGCACCAGTCATGCTCTTCATAGTAGAGGAAGAATATCTCAGGCATAAGCCCTGCCTTGTCAACAGCCTCCCTTCTGATCATCATGGCTGCACCATGTGCAGAAGCTGTTTCTGATAAAGAGTTATACTGTCCGTTATCATACTCCCGATTCCCAATAACTCTGTTCCTTATAGTTATTCGGGAGAACTCAGTAAATCCGGCATACTGAATAATATTTTCTGAATCCTGATAATAAATTTTTGGTGACAAAACACCAATTTTCGGGTCCATCTTAAAGGTTTTTACTAATTCAATTATTGAATCATCAACTAGTAACGCATCGTTATTAAGTAAGAAAATAAACTCCCCGGAAGAGGCCATTATTCCCAAGTTATTACCACCTGAAAATCCCAGATTTATTTGGCTTCTGATAAATTTATGCGACTTAAACTCTTCCGATAAGATTGAGGCTTCATCTTCAATTGACCCATTGTCAACAACTATAACTTCATACGATATGTCACCCAGGAAAGTTTCAATACTATATAATAGCTCTCTAGTATGATTGATCCCGTTGAAATTTACTGAAATAATTGAAATATCAGGATTTTTAGCCATGTTTAAGTTGCTGAAGATTCACTTGTTTCTAATTCACTGTCAATTATTTTACTTCGAAATATTAAAGTCATACATATAAACATTATGAAGCTTGTTGGGAATTGGCCAACAATTTCCAGACTGTAAGCAGCTATATAAACTCCGGATAATCCGCAAACATAAGCCGATATCAATCCTTTCATCTCATTGTCTTTAATTTTAAAATAGACAACATAGGCACCATAAGCAACAATGAATATTAAATTAAAAAGATGAATTATCAATCCAACAATCCCAGTCTCCATCCAAACCCGGACATACCATGAGTCGCTTGGTATTTTTGACACGAACGGGTCAGGTTTATAATTTACAAGATCACTGGTTACACTCATACCTATACCAACACCAAAGGGCTTGTCCCACATATAAGTTCTTAATTTCTGCTGATTTTCCAGTCTAACTAATAAGGAGGGATCATCCGAATTGAAAGCAGACCTCATTCTTCTGACATATGTATTACCTTGGCCATAATTTGTGTAATTTAAAAATATGAATGCAAGAAAAACCCCTGTTAATGTAAATATCATCAACTTTGACTTCTTAGATAAAATTGAAAACAGAGAGAAAGCTGCAAAAGGGACGGCTAATGAGCCCCTTGTACCTGAAATTATCATGCCATAGGCACATATCAAAGCTGTAACAACAAAGAAAATCTTTGATTTTATGTTTTTTACATAAAAAGAGTATATTCCGAATACTACTCCATAAAAGGCCATACCAGTACCAAAATTACCTGCATCTGTAAAAAAAGAGAAATACCTTATTCCGTAATATAATATATGTGTATTGTTGCCTCCATCCACAAAGAGCCATCTTAGTTCAGAGGCATCAAAGCCATATGTTTTCTGAATGAAAGCCTTTAAAACTGCAAGCAGAGACAGAATAGCCCAAATAAGCATAAATTGTCTTATCCTCTTTATATTATCCAGAAATATTGATGTCAGAAAAACAATTACCACAAAATATATTCCTAAACTTCTTACCCCTGTTAACCAAGCCACAATAGATGATGAGTTTGGATTAAATATTTGAAACAGACAATAGAGAAACCATATCAACGCCAATAAAGTAAGACCATTTTTAGTATTACTATATCTTATTTCAGAATTCTTTGACATTGAATTCAGGAGAAGTGCAACTAATGTAATAACAATTATCAGGTCCATTGTTATACCTGGCGAAATCACCTTTACATATCGTGAAAGACCAGACAGGGTGAAATTAGCAATAAATATCAGTATGAATGCCCAAAATGGATTTTTAACAAATGCTACAAAAATTATAATTAAAACGGGGATGATTGCAACAGAAATACCGGTTATATAACCCATTCTCAGAGTGGTAAATAAAAATAGCAAGACCCAAGCTACGAGGACTATGTAAACAAGCGCTCTATTTGCATTATTAAAGACACTTTTTATAATACTCATTATCTAGCTACTTAGAGGTCAGACCAAACTGAATAATCTTATAAATAAACTCCCTGAATCTTGAATATGGAGGAAGCATACCCATAAAGCTTTCAGCATTCTCTCTCTTAACATTTGTCAGATAGAGATGCACCGGGGTACTCTGAGCCTGTTGAATCAGCCTTTCAAACGCAATTTTATCAATTTCTCTCCAGACTTTATCTGCCCTCACAACAAAAAGATTTAAAGAGGCCTCCCTTAATAATCCTACCGGAATAGTGGATTTCAGGACAGAACGATGCTCTACTATTATAATATCTTCATTATCATAGTCAAACAGATCTGTGAGATTTAAAGAAAGGATATATTCTCTTGACTCTGGTGAGATATCATCTTCCCATGAAATAACTCTAATTCTTAAACCTCTTTCTATCCAGTATTCGCTTAATAATTCACATAAATGACTTTTTCCGACTCCGCTGTCTGAGCTGATAAAGTTAATAATGTCCGGCCTCTCCTTAGGATTCAGATAAGTTACTATAGAATTTGCCAAATAATTTGTAGCAATTTTTTCATATTCCCTGTTATATCCTTTAAAGCGGATAACATTTTTTCTTGGGAAGACACCAAGTACTTTTGCTGGTATGAGTCTTTCAGCTCTGTTCTTATCTCTGACAGTACGATCTATTAACTCCACTAATATGAAAAATCCGAGTATAAGTATGAGAGTTCCAAAATATGAAACAAGAACAATAGTTTTCCTTTTAGAAGGGCTCGGAGAAACAGGAAATACTGGTGGATCAATAGCTTTCAGTGTTGCGGATGACATCTCAAGAGTCTTCTGCCTCATTAAAGCTGTATTCAAACTAGATAGGAGCGATAAATAAGATTGCTCAGTAATATTAATCTCCCTCTCTTTTCTGTTAATAATGGATCCAATAGGAGCAAAATATGTATACTCCTTTTCAAGAGTTCGTTTAACTTCGTCCATTACTTTTAATTCAGCACCTGATTTTTCTCTGAGTATAAGCTCTGCTATCCATTGATCAACAAATGTTGTAGTTGCTATACCCTCTTTTGTGTACCTCTGCGAATCGGAACTTTTCGTAAATGACTTAAGATCATTTTCAGCCTCTGCCAGTAATTTATTGTAGTAATCAATCTCCCGGCTGTAAACTGAAACTGAAGAGGTGTCGTTTTTAAATGTCTTCAGCCGAGCCGCATGTTCAGACAGCTTTGCCAAATTATTAAGCTTATCAATAAAAATCGTATTGCTCTCTATTAACCTTGTTTGATCTTTAATTTTTTTCTCTAACTCTTCTACCATTTGGCTTGATGAAGTGTACTTGAGAAGTGTTGCATTATAAATCAAATCATAGTCTCTTGTAAGAGCAGTAACCATCTCTGTCTGTTTTGGATAGTTGATTACGCGCTTATCAACATAGTACTGAGTCAGAGAATCTTCTGACTCACGGAGCTTCGCTCCAAGTCTGGCAAGCTCTGTACGGAAATACTCAACTACATTATTCGTTTCACCATACCTGAGAAGCTCATACTGTTTAACAAATTCATCATTTAATATTTTTAATGTATTGTATGCAACACCAGGATCATCTGATGAATATTGAATCTGGAGCATATCACTATCGTAAATCCGGCTAACCTGAATGTTGCTTAGGGCACTGTAGCTAAAATGACGATGATACCAGTTAAAAAGGCCATACACAAAATTTTGGGGCGAGGCCTTTTCATATGAATTGAGGTTTTCGATTGTCTTCTCTTCTGAACTCTTGTCTATTAAGGCAAGAACATTTTTTGGGGTTATTCTAACCAAACTGCGATAATTTTCTGCCCTGATATAATTATTATCCTGAAGAGAGTCCCCATAGATCATCTGTTGAGCATACAATCTTAAGGATACATTTCTAAGAGTTGACTTTGATTTTATAACACTAATAAGATTGTCAATTCTGTTATTTACACTCCCCCAGTCAACTTTTCCTCCCTCCGTACCTGTTTCTATAGTAAAGCCTGATGCAATTCCTGTATATATTGTTGTATTGACAACATAAGCTCGTTGCATATTTCTGGTTTGATATATAGCAAAAAGTGCAGTAATTAAGGGCAATAAGAGTAACCAGTACCTTATTCTGAATATCATTTTTACTATTTGTGACCAGGTTTCCATAGCTACTTGTTTAAAATTTTAGTATTGGAGATAATCTCTAGCTGAACTATTGAAGAAGTTAATGTCGACTTGTACTGCTCAAGTTGAGTCAAAGATAAAACCTGGGCATTTTTTGCTACACTAAGAGCTTGCAAGGATATTGCTCCCATAATGAAATCTTTTTGAGCCGACTCATACTGGGCATTTGAGATAGTAGCAACCTCAATAAATAATTTTAAGTTATTTAGAATTTCCTGAGCTCTGTAATAATGCTGAACTATTTTTATTTTTTGGTCGTCGTACCACAGCTCCTTCTCTTTTAGTGTCTCTTGAATCTTTAGCTTTTGAATTTTTATCCTGTTCTTCCTGTCAAAAAGATTATCCAAAGGAAGCCTGAAGGATGCAGCCGCATTATACCAGATTTGGCTGCCTCCCGTAGTCTTATAATCAATAGGATACCCAATCCCAACATCTGTAAAAGTGTTCATACCCACAATTCCGTACTGGTATGTAGCACCAATACTGAAGTACTGCAGCCAGTTCCTTTTTTCCGTTTTAAGTTGAAGTTCTTGAATTTCGTTCCTATATTCATAAAACTCAATCATAGGACTTCTTTTAGCCCCTTCAAACAGTGAATCAAGTGGGGGAAGCTTTAGATTTAGCAATTCTTCTGTTGATTTATCCTGAGCTAATGTCCTATTTAAGAATGATAATAATACTAAAATAAGAATAGTCCATTTTTTCATCACTTTTAAATTTTAAACATTTTCCTTTTGAACAAAAGATGAAAAAGTTTTTATCACAATTTTCAAATCCATCCAGAAGTTAAAATTCTTTGCGTAATATATGTCAAGTTGTTTTCTCTCCTCAGGAGATAATCTCCCCGAGTCTCCCCTCTTTTCAACCTGCCATAATCCTGTTAGTCCCGCGGGTCCCAGAAATCTGTCAATATACTTATCAGATGTAAGTTGCTCTGCCTCATAAAGAGGTAACGGTCTGTTTCCTACAATCGACATTTCACCCTTTAGTATATTTATCAATTGAGGGATTTCATCTATACTATATTTTCTTATAAACCTTCCTATTTTAGTAATACGCGGATCGTTTTCTAATTTAACAAAGTTATTCTGCCGGCGTTTATTCTTCTCTTTTAAAAACTCCTCCTCTGATATAACTTCATCATCAGATATATATGAGTTATCAGAAATATTTAAATTATCGTAAGAATCACTTTCCAGTATTGGTATATGGGCTATATCATTTGAACTATCATAGAATACCGGATCAACATCTTTGTACTGATTAAGACGGAGGAAATCCTTGAGACGCTTGTCTGCATCTCTGTACATTGATCTGAATTTATAAAAGTCAAATACCTTGTAATTGCTCCCAACTCTTTTAGACTTATAAATAATGGGACCCGGACTTTCAATCCTGATGAGTAGTGCTATAAAAAACAGAATAGGCATTAGAACAATTATAGCAGAAACTGAGATCAAAACATCAAATATTCTCTTCCACACCGGTATAGTATAGACTCCCAAATGTAGATTTTGTTGATAAGAGCCGGCAAAAAGGATATTGTTTTGGGTGATAAAATCTAGCACATTCCTTATCCTTGCCTCAGTAACATTTGGGAGGAACGTATCATTTAATCCTGCCTCCAGATAGGACGATAACTGAACATTATCAACTATTGAGGAAATAAGAACTATATAAGCATAAGGCAACTCCCGCCTGATAAATTTTATGTTAAAAATGTCAACCTCTGAAGTTGAGCTTTGTAACAAAACCATAAATGGAAGTGAGTTCCTATTCTTTTTTGAAATTTCAGAGAGCTGTGATAAATCTGATATAACTTCAAGCTCATTGTTTAACAACTTGCTGAAATTAACTATATACTCATTGTTGTCACCAACATAAATTACAAATACTATCACAAATATTTTCTCTAATATAACAGATTGTATACTCTGCCATTATAACATGTAAAAATACAAAAAAGCGTCAATAAATTTATTCTTTTACGAAAATAATTTTATGACTATAACATCTTCTCAACTGAGGAAATTATAATTATGCACCTCTCAAAAAATAGCCCGGGAATTTTTCCCGGGCTATAATAAATCAGCATAAATTTAAAGCTTAAAAATCTTTTCAAGAGGGGAGGCCCAATAGTTTCTCAACCCAAACCCGCCAGCTTTACCAGAGACTCTGTCGGCAAAAATTATCTTTTTACTCTTTACATCAAAAAAACTGCTATAAAGTTACCGACTCCATCCTCCTTGTTAAGAAGTTCAGCAACATATATTACTCCATATCCTGTATCAGTTCCGGTGTTAAATGATTTTATCAATCTGGCTAAATCTGCATCATCAATTTTAAAAGCTTTGTTGTATGTAGGCATGCCCTCTTCATCCATAACCCTGGCTTTGTAAATAGCTTCATCAATATTAACATTGTCAAATCCAATTGATTCTATTCTGCCAAGGTCTGTAGTTTGAGCAATCTGCCTAATATACTTCTTAAAAAAGTTTCCGTACTGATATTTTTTTGTCTCTGTAACAATTAACTTATTAATAGCCTCAAAAGCCAGTGCCGTTTTTCCAACATCTTCCTTAACACCAAAAGTTTTAACTAGTGTAAAATCAACGCCGTAAAAATTCATTTTTGGTGTTGGCTGACTGTTTCCCCACCCAAGTGCAAATGCCATCCCTGGTATAAGCACCATTATACTCAATAAAAGATTTTTCATATAGCAAGGGTTTTATCTAATGTTAGACCAAATATAAAAACATTTTATAATTAACATAGTTTCAATTATTAAAAATTGAAAAGATTTATATGTTTTGTTGATAAAAAATCACTCAACAAGCTTTTTAAGCCTAACTTTGAGCTCCATTGGATTGAAGGGTTTGGAAATATAGTCGCTGGCTCCTCTCTCCAGCAAATCAATTTTTTGGGAAGTGCTGTCTTCTCCGGATAATATTACAAAAGGGATTTTCTTAAACATATCACTGCTCTTAATATAACCAAGGAATTCAACACCTGTCATATTAGGCATGTTTATGTCTGATATTATCAGGTCAGGCATATTTCCACTCTGAAGCCAGGCTATCGCTTTAATAGGATCATCAAAGTAAACACAATCAAATATGTCAGCAATGTATACTTTGATAATCTTTGCGATTGTCTCCTTATCATCAACTAATAGAGCATTCTTTTTCACAACTTTGTTACATTTTAAAACAGCACTCCTTGATTTATCAGTCAAAAGTAGAAAAAAATAGCATTAAAACTATTGTCATACCAATATTTATTACATGTTAACAAAAAATGTTGCTTTAGTATTTAATCGTTAATATATTTATGGTAAATCCAGAATCTCTATGACAAAGTTAAAGTTTAACGACATTTTCCACATAATTCTTTTTTTTATAACTATTATAACTTTCTTGTTTGCAATTTCTGCTTCAATCTCAGGATATATAAGACCTCACCATTTTAAATTTATTTCTCTAACAAATAATTTACTGCCAATTACACTAATTTTATTATTTATAATACTAATTATCTGGCTTATAATGAGAAGATGGGCCTTTCTTTTACCACTTATTGGAATAGCCGTTAATATCAGTACTATCATTTCCATTATTCAACCAAGGAGAGAAAGAGAACCAAGTTCAGCTGATTTAAACTCCTCTATTAAAGTTATTAGTTTCAATGTGCATAATTTTAAATATTCCAGAAGCTATGATGAGGTTGCTGAAATTGACCAATTTGTTAATATTGAGAAGCCTGATATTCTTTGTATTCAGGAATTCGAAACTCCATACTATTTAAATGAAGATGAAATGAGTAGTTATTTCAACTACTTTACATCTGAATACATTGAGGATACAACCTATGAAAAACTTGGTCTTGCAATAATGAGTGTGTACAAAATAGTTGATAAAGGAGTCGTTGACTTTGAAGGTACCACAAACAGGGTTATATGGACAGACTTAGTTACTGAAAAAGGGAAGATCAGAGTTATAAACTGTCATCTGCAAACAACCGGTTTTGCAATAGAATCAAAAAAGGGGACCTCTCTTTTAAAAAGGATAAACAAATTGAATGAAAACTATAAAACCAGAGCAATACAGGCGGAGGCTGTAAAAACACTTATAAACAGCACCCCCTCTCCTGTAGTGGTCTGTGGAGATTTTAACGACACACCATCATCCTACACATACACTACAATTAAGGGAGAAAAAATGGTTGACGGATTCAGGCAGGCCGGATCTGGCTTTGCGGGGACTTATAAAGGTATGCTGGGGCTTTTTAGAATTGATTACATAATACACTCGGATCATTTCAGGTCAATAAGATATAAAACTCCTAAAACTAATCACAGCGATCACAAGCCTGTTATTTCTGAATTGGTATATAAAAACTGAAAGTAGATCCTGCTCCCTCCTTTGATACAAACCATATTTCGCCATTATTTCTGTTAATAAACTCCTTGCAAATTAACAACCCAAGACCTGAACCCTCCTCGTTTTCTGTCCCAAAAGAGCTGGTATGAACATTAGTTTTAAATATTTTCTCCTGATCCGAGGCCTTCATCCCTTTCCCTTTATCAGAAACTGAAATAACAACTCTATCACCCTCCTCCCTGAGAGAAACAATAATCTCAGACCCCCTGTTGCTGAACTTAATTGCGTTGTTTAACAAATTTCTTATAACTGTTTTTATCATATCCTGATCAATCCTCGCTTTTGCTTCAGAATAACCATTGAACACAATTGAAATCTGTTTTAGTTCTGCAACAACCTCAGAAACTTCAAGCTCTCCCTTTATTAAGGATAAAATTTCAACATCATCCTGAAATACTGTCTTTAATCTGCCGGTCTGGCTCTTTGTCCATTTGAGCAAATTATCAAGAAGTACAAATGTATCTTCTGCAAGCCTGTTGCCCGTAATAAAGACTTCATAAATATCTTCATCAAGTTTACTTCTGTCAATATTCATTGAGAGGGCATTCATAACCATTCTCAGGGAGCCTATTGGAGCCCTCAAATCATGCGCTATAAGAGAATATAGTTTATCCCTGGCTTCAATAGTTTTTTCAAGCTCTTCTTTCTGCTTCTCAATAGTCTTTTTCGCAGATACAAGTGATAATTGATGCTTTACTCTAATTAGAAGCTCTTCTTTGTTAAATGGTTTAGAGATATAATCCGCAGCTCCGTTCTTAAATCCGGTGACAATATCCTCCGGCGAATTAAGGGCAGTAAGAAAAATTATAGGGATATCTCTTTTATCTGGCATCCCCTTCAGTATTTCTGCAACTTCGTGCCCATCCATTACCGGCATCATAATGTCAAGAAGAATCAGATCAGGAGATGTTCTTGAGACAAGACTCAATGCATCCTTTCCATTATAAGCAGTTGTTGTCTTGTAGCCAGCCTTGGTCAATAATAATTTAAGAAGGAGCACATTTGCATCAACATCATCAACAATCATCACCGTGAAATCAGAGGGTGTTATTTCCATTAATAGATACTTTTTCTAAAATAATTTATTGTCTTTACAAGCCCCTCTTCAATTTCAATTTTTGGACACCATCCTATAATCTCTTTGGCTAATGATATATCCGGCTGCCTCTGCTTAGGATCATCGGAAGGAAGATCTTTAATAACAAATCCTGATTTTGCACCTGTTAATCTTATTACTTTTTCTGCGAGTTCTCTTATTGTAAATTCATTAGGATTGCCAATATTTACAGGGCCTATAAAACTATCCTCAGTGTAATTCATAACCTTAATCATTGCTTCAATAAGGTCGTCAATATACTGAAAACTTCTGGTCTGACTTCCATCTCCGTAAAGTGTAATATCTTCTCCTTTAAGCGCCTGGGCAATAAAATTAGACACTACTCTACCATCGTTTGGATGCATTTTAGGACCATAAGTGTTGAAAATTCTTATAATTTTTATTTTAACCTTATTTTGCCTGTGGTAATCCATAAAAAGAGTTTCTGCACATCTCTTACCCTCATCATAACAAGACCTGATACCAATTGGATTTACATTCCCCCAGTAACTCTCCTCCTGGGGATGAACCGATGGATCTCCGTAAACCTCACTGGTAGACGCCTGGAGTATCTTGGCCTTTACCCTTTTTGCAAGGCCTAGCATATTTATAGCACCCATCACTGATGTTTTTACTGTCTTGATAGGATTATACTGATAATGAACCGGAGAGGCAGGGCATGCCAGATTGTAAATCTGATCAACCTCTGCATAAAAAGGATGTGTAACATCGTGCCTGACAAGTTCAAAATGCGGATTTCCAATTAGATGTATGATGTTCTCCTTTGACCCGGTAAAAAAATTATCCAGGCATATTACATCATTACCCTCATTAAGAAGCCTTTCACAAAGATGTGATCCGATAAATCCGGCACCACCCGTTACCAGTATTCTTTTCATAATTAGTTGTTTTTACCTATAGAGTAGAGTCTGAATCCTTCTGATAGCAACTCCCTGTTGTCATATATATTTCTTCCGTCCACAACAATATTTCCTTTCATAAGCCCTTTTATCCTGGACCATGACGGCAGCCTGAACTGCTTCCACTCTGTCAGAAGAGCTATTGCATCGGCCCCTTCAACAGAATCGTAAATGTTTTTGCAATAATGAACTATATCTCCTATCCTTCTTTTTGATTCTTCCATTGCAACAGGATCAAAAACCCTTACTATAGCTCCCGCCTCAATAAGTTTCTCTATTACAACCAGCGAAGGAGCCTCCCTCATATCATCTGTATCCGGTTTAAATGAAAGTCCCCACAAGGCAATTACTCTTCCCTTAAGGATTCCGTCAAAAGCATTATATAATTTTTCAAAAACAATCTCCTTTTGTATATTATTAACCTCCTCAACTGCTTCCACTATTTTCATATGAACCCCGTGATCCTTTCCACTTCTTGCAAGGGCTTTAACATCTTTGGGAAAACAAGAGCCACCATAACCGGCTCCTGCATACAGAAAGCTCATCCCAATTCTTTTATCTGATCCAATTCCCTTTCTTACCATTTCAACATTTGCCCCGGTAGCCTCACACAATTTTGCTATCTCATTCATAAAGCTAATCCGCGCAGCAAGCATTGCATTTGCAGCATATTTTGTCATTTCTGCAGAAGAGATGTCCATAAATATTATTGGAAATCCGTTTAATACAAATGGTTTGTACAATCTCTCCATAAGTTGAGCCGCTCTTTCAGTTTCAACACCAACTACAACTCTGTCAGGAGACATAAAATCCTTAATAGCAGCTCCCTCTTTTAAAAACTCAGGGTTTGAGGCAACATCAAATTCAATATCTTTCCCCCTTTTTATCAGTTCTTGTCTGATGGCAGCTTTAACTTTGGCGGCAGTTCCAACCGGGACAGTACTTTTGGTCACAAGAAGAACATAATTATTCATGTTTTTCCCGACTGTCCGTGCTACATCTAGGACATAACGCAAATCTGCACTCCCATCTTCGTCAGGAGGAGTTCCAACAGCACTAAAAATAATTGACACTCCATCAATAATGCTTTCCAGGCTTTCACTGAAAGTTAACCTACCCTCTCTTACATTTTTTTCAACTAACTCTTTAATTCCTGGTTCGTAAATGGGCATTATCCCTTTTCTGAGCAACTCAATTTTTCTGGTATCAATGTCAACACAAACAACACTTACACCCATTTCAGCAAAACAAGCACCAGTTACCAATCCAACGTAACCAGTGCCCACTATGGCAATATTCATCATTTATTTAATCTAAATTAAGAAGTTTAGAAATAGTCTTCCTTAGAGTCTCTGCCCTGTATGGCTTTGTTATGTACTCAGTACATCCCGATTGAAGTGCCATGCTTCTGTCGTTATCATATGCGAATGCCGTTAAAGCAATAATAGGAACAGTTACTCCCATTTGCCTCAGTTTTTTTGTAGCCTCAAGGCCATCCATTACCGGCATCTTCACATCCATAAGAATTATATCCGGTTCAATAGAAGTATACAATTCAATTGCCTCAGCCCCATTATTTGCTCTGTATATATCATATACCCCTTTTAACATGGCCTTGGCAAGTATGTAATTACTGTCATTGTCTTCTGCGTAAAGAATTCTGATTTTTTTAATCTCTTCCATAACAGGATTACTATTGTATCATAATTTGCGTAAATTTAACATATTCTTTGTTATTTAATTATTTTAAATCAAATATTTAATCTTTGAATTGCAATAAATTGGCCTTAAAAACATCAGTAACAAAGATGTTACCCTAAGTATCATTATAGTGTTATTAATTTATTTAATGATTATTACATAATGAAAAGAGAAGAGTACACAGAAATCGAGAAAAAGTTTCTAGTTTCCGGCGATTTCAAAAAACAGGTAAAATCAAGTCACAAAATCATCCAGGGATATATTTCACACGAACCATCAAGGAGTGTCAGAATAAGAATTAAGGACGATTCCGGATTCATTACCATAAAAGGTGAGACAACTAATGGTGGGATTAAAAGATTTGAATGGGAAAAACCTATTGAAAGACCCGAATGGCTTTGAACAGAGGTTAGTCACGAGATTAAATACTATAACTCAGAATTATCCGTTACTCCATTTTCTCACTGGTAGCTCTGCTTGAATATAAACTATATATAATATTAAAATTTAGGCGCTTAAAATTAAGCGCCTAAATTATTAGTTCTTTATCGAAGCTATCTCTTTTATTGCAGTAATTGCTGCCTTGACCTCCTCTTCAGTGGTAAAAGCACCTATACTCATTCTTACAGTTCCGTGAATGTCAAATGTACCTATTTGCTTATGGACAAATGGAGCGCACTGAAGTCCTGTCCTCACAGCAATATTATAATCCACATCAAGCATTGTCCCAACATCAGCTGCCTCAAAACCCTGAATATTGAATGACACAACCGGATTTTTATTTTCTCTGCCATTTGCACAATAGGTTATTACCCCTTTGGTTCTCTTCATCTCTTTTACAAGCATATCCCACAGATCCATCTCTCTTTCGTGTATCTTAGAAATTCCCTGCTCAGTAATCCATTTAACACCTGCATAGAGCCCTCCGACACCAAGTAAATTTAGTGTTCCATACTCAAGCCTATAGGGATATTCATTAAGGTGAGCAAGATGAGCAGATCTGACGCCTGTTCCGCCAGCTCTCGTGTGTTTAATTTCAACTCCCTCTCTTACATACGATCCGCCAATACCGGTAGGACCCATAAGACATTTATGCCCTGTAAAACAATAAACATCCACATTACAATCCTGCATGTCAAACTCAACAGCACCGGCGCCCTGGCTCCCATCAACAACAAAGAGAACACCCTTTTTCTTGCAAATCGCTCCAATCTCTTTAAGTGGCTGAATAGTTCCAAGCACATTTGAACAATGAGTAACAATTACAAATTTTGTATTACTTTTTATTGCGTTTTCAATATTCTTTGGGTTAACATAGCCTTCATTATCAAAAGGAATATGAGTTGTTTCAATAGTTCCTGTCTCTGTATGATGATAAAGGGGACGAAGGACAGAGTTATGCTCAAGCATAGTTGTTACAACATGGTCTCCCTTCTCAACAAGCCCGTTAATAATTAAATTAAGAGAATCCGTTGCGTTATAACTAAATGTAAGCCTGTTGTGATCTGCTCCTCCGTTAAAAAGACGGGTTAGCATTTTCCTTGTATTATTCACAACCTCTTCTGTTTCAAGGGCTGCATCAAATCCGGAGCGGCCAGGACTTACTCCCTTTGTTCTGTAAAAAGTGTTCATGAAGTCGTAAACGGCTTCAGGCTTTGGATAGCTGGTAGCAGAGTTGTCCAGATAAATCAGTTTACTCATTGTTTATTTTATTTATGGTTATTTTGTCTAATATGAGAGCATCCGCAACCAATTCTGCAATGGTCTTAATTTTAATGCCAAGTTTATAAGTGTGATTTATTTGAGTGAGTTGATCCACACAGTTATGACATGGGGTTACAACCACTTTTGCACCTGTTCTTTTAATCTGATCTGCCTTAATTTCACCAGCCTTTATTCTTCTTTCATTATATTCACTCATCGCGAGTAGTCCCCCACCGCCACCGCAACAAAAGTTATCGTTTCCACAGGGTGTCATCTCTATAACAGATGAGGCCGATGAGTTTACAACAAATCTGATCTCTTTCAGAAGACCTCCGTTTCTTACTAAATTGCACGGATCATGAATGGTTACCATCTCTGAATTAAGAGAGGGGTCAAGCTTGATTTTACCATCTCTTATATAGCCACCAATTAATTCTACAGCTGTAGTCATGTCAAACTCATACTCCTTTCCGATATAGTTGGGGGCCTCCCATCTGTTTGCCCTTGAGCCGTGACCGCACTCTCCCAGAACCAAAAGAGAAGAATCAAGTTTTATAACTTCATCATGTAAATTACCGGCTATTGATTTTGCCTCTCCCTTATTCCCATTAAAGTACCCGTAATTTGTAACATCATAAAATTTAGAAGATAGTGTCCAGCTCTCTCCTGCCGCATAGAAAATCTTGGCCATTGCCGAAATGGAAAGGGGAAAGAACTTTGGCTCCCTGGGGTTGAGCGTATAGAAAACTCTTTTATTTAACTGATTCAAAGGTATACTTGCACTCTGATCATTAAGTTCATCTTTCAATTCATCCTCCATCCACTCAATTGTGCCTATAAACTCATCTTCAGGGATACCCATATTGTTACCTGTCTGAACAGCTGCATCTACCGTTGATTGTAAAGATTCAGGCACAAAGCCCATTTCAGCCAGCATCTCTCTTCCCTTTCTTACAACATATGCAATATCAACACCTACAGAGCAATGCTTAACGCATCTTCCGCACATTGTACAAGCTCCAAAAAGGAGGTCAACCATCTTTTCTGCCATTTTGTCGGTCATCTCCTCTGCTCCCACCAGGCCGGGTATAAGCCTTCCCGATAGCGTATTGTACCTTCTGTAAACAGAGCTCACCAATGCAACTTTAGATGCAGGAATGTATTCCGGCGAGTTGAATGTCTTGTAAAACATACAGCTCTCCGCACAAAGGCCGCATTTTACGCAAGCGTTAAGGTGAGTTAATAGTTTACTATCAACTTGTTTAAATTGGGGTATCTTATTCATTGTTTTTCTGTTTTACAGGCCAGGAGCCTCTTCTGCCGTAAAATGCACCTAAATGATATCTTGCAAAGAAAAAATATAGCAAGTGTCTCGTTTTTCCTATTGGTATCCAAATCAGTAAAAGTGAAAATGCTATAAAGTATAATGGATAAACATTTCCGGAAAAGAGCACAAAAGCGGAGAGTGCCTGAACAACAGTAGTTAGAAAATTAGAAATATAATCATCCGCTCCCGAGATTGATCTTAGCTCTTTTTTCACAATTCTCTTAACCAATATTAGCAGCCCAGAAAAAGCACCTGCGAAAAAGGCGATTCCAAACATATAGGTTAATATATCGCTTCCAATAAATATATTAGGGTATATGATTAGTATTAACAAAACAGGAAAAGAGAAAAATGTACCTATATGAAATATTATACCTGCAACATATGTCGGCAAATGCATATAGGCCGACTCTTTTTCAAAAGGAGACATGGCTGTGGTAAAAGAGTAGATAACACCATCCCTTATACTTCCTGAAGGTTTGGAATAATCAACCGGATTTCCTGCAGAAATCAATTTAAAAAACTGATAAAGCAACATTGCTATACTTATAGCAAAGGCAAAAAGAGTCACTAGTTTGTAAACATCCATAACAGAGAGATGTTAGACACACCCGTCCGGTTTAGGTAAACCGGCAACTCTGCAGGCTCCTCTGGCCGGGCCCAACGGAAAAAGCTCGTAAATTTCCCGAAGTTTAAGACCTGTCTCCTGACATATAGTCCTTATCATAGGAGCATTCCCCTTCTCTTCAAAATTCCTTCTTATAATATTAACCACTGCCCAGTGCTTCTCATTTAAATTATCAATTCCGTCAGATTTTGCAAAAAGAGTAGCTACCTGCTCATTCCATACAGAGGGATCAGACAGGAATCCATCACCATCTACTTCAAAAACTTTTCCTTCAATTTCCAGAGTTGCCATATTTGTATTTATTGTTGATTTACTATTAAAAATAACTCCATTCACGAAGTTAAAAAAATATCGTTTTGAAAGGAAACTTTAATAAATTATATTTGTTATTATAAAAAACTTATGTGTTTAATTACAAATATATACAATTATGACTGATCAGGAAGTTGCACGCACAATCAAGTTAAAACCTATTGGTGAAATTGCAGCCAAGCTGGGAATAGACGCTGATGACCTAGAACTTTACGGCAAGTATAAAGCAAAATTGCCTTTGAAATATATTGACAGAAACAAATTTGGCAAGTTAATTCTTGTTTCTGCAATCTCTCCAACTCCGGCAGGAGAGGGTAAAACAACAGTGTCAATTGGCCTCTCTCAGGCGCTAAACAGGATTGGAAAAAAATCTACCGTAGTATTAAGGGAGCCCTCTCTGGGTCCTGTCTTTGGTATCAAAGGCGGAGCAACTGGAGGTGGATACTCACAAGTACTTCCAATGGAAGATATTAATCTCCACTTTACAGGAGATTTTGCAGCTATTGAAAAGGCTCATAATCTTCTTTCTGCTCTTATTGACAACAATATTCAAAGTAAAAACAACAACCTGAACCTTGATCCAAGAACAATATCATGGAAGAGGGTTATGGATATGAATGACAGAACTCTGAGAGATATAGTTGTGGGACTGGGGGGAACCGGAAATGGAATTCCAAGGGAGACAGGATTTGATATCACGGCTGCATCTGAAGTAATGGCAATTCTTTGTCTGGCAAAAGACCGGGTGGATCTGAAAGAGAGACTTGGCAATATTTTTATAGGCTTTACTTTTGATAAAAAGCCTGTTTATGCAAGAGATCTTAAGGCAAACGGTGCGATGGCAGCACTCCTTAAAGATGCGATTAAGCCAAACCTTGTACAGACAATAGAGGGTACTCCTGCGATAATTCACGGTGGCCCTTTTGCAAACATCGCTCAGGGGACAAATTCTGTGATTGCAACTCAAACTGCTATGTCTCTCACTGACTACACCGTAACGGAGGCAGGTTTTGGGTTTGACCTTGGCGCAGAGAAGTTCCTGGATATAAAATGCCGCTCTGCAAAGTTATCACCGAATGCTGCTGTTTTGGTAGCTACAGTGAGGGCTCTTAAATATCACGGCGGAAAACCTCTTAAAGAGATTAAAGAACCTGATGTAGATGCTTTGGCAAAGGGGATTGAAAATCTCCAAAAACATGTAGAAAACATAAAGTTATTCAGCCTGGCACCGGTTGTTGCAATCAACAGATTTGTCACAGACACCCAGGAGGAGCTTGATTTCATTAAGAACTACTGTATTGAAAGAAAAATTCCCGTTTCAATTATAGATGTTTGGGCTAAGGGTGGTGCCGGAGCAGAAGAGCTTGCAAAAATGGTAGTTGACGCTTCCGAAGATTGCTGCCCTAACTTCCTTCCACTTTACCCTTTAAAAGATAGTGTTGAGAAAAAAATTGAAACTATTGCAAAAAAGATCTACGGAGCAGTGGCTGTTGACTACACCGCAAAAGCAAAAGCTAACCTTGCAAAGATTGACAGGCTGGGATTGAACGACCTTGCGATATGTATGGCAAAGACTCAGAAATCACTCTCTGACAATCCGGAGCTGTTAGGAAGACCTAAAGATTTTATAGTTACTGTAAGGGAGATTGAGATTGCGGCAGGAGCAGGCTTTCTCGTACCAATCACAGGAGAAATAATGAGGATGCCCGGGCTACCTGAAGAGCCGTCATCTATTCGCATCGATATTGATAATGACGGCAATATAACCGGGTTGTTTTAAAGCTATGCACCAATGGGGCTGCTCACCTTACAGACCCTAATAAGTATGAATACTTCCCTGTGCTGCAGGGAGATAGCTTACACCAAGCCAGGTTATCATAAGCAGAATAAAAGCAACAGGAAGTATCCAGAGGGCATCTCTTCTGGATACTTTTGCATAGTGGGCATGCATGTAGACCAGATAGGCCGATGCTGTTATGAATGCCCAAATCTCTTTGGGATCCCATGTCCAGTAGTCCCCCCATGCCTCTTTAGCCCATACAGCACCCATCAACATTCCAAGAACTAAAAAGCCAAAGCCTATATAAACAAGATTATCTATTAATGGAAGCAACTCCTCCTCCCTTTTACTTCTTGAGCTCAAGGTTATTATTGATGCGATTGTAGCAGCGCCCATCATAGCATAGGAGAGAATATAGACAGTCACATGTGGTACAAACCAGAGACTCTGGAGTGCAGGCATCAGATTGGTTCCATGAATTTCCGGTTTTAAAAGATTGACAAAAATAAAAACCGCAGAGACCAACACACTGTATGCCATAAGCCACTTATAGCGCCATCTCTTGTATGTAACATAACCAACAAGAACTAGAAAGAGAGAATACCATAATCTTGTTTCCCCCATTGTTCTTAACGGAGGGTGATTTACATAGCTCCACAATAGGGCAATAAATGTAGAAAAAAGCAAAAGGCCGCATACAATCATCAGTTCGCCGTACAAACTTCTTTTAAATCTGTAGAGAGCTACTGTTCCTAACGTCCATAGGACAAGAGAACTAATAGCAAAATAAATAAACTCATTCCAGCTCATTCTCTTTTTCCTCCTTTGAATAATAGGGTAACAGATCCCAGCATAACCATTGCAATTCCAATATATGAAACGATAAGCCAGGGATCATATACCAATTCAAAAATTGATATTTGAGAGTCCCTCCCCTTACCGGTATCATAAGAGTACTGATAAATATTCCATCCTCCTATGCTAAGAGGATTATTTACCTCAATAACAGCACTCTTCTCCTTCCCATTCTTAGTAAAAACCTCCACCTGAGATGAGAATCGTTCAGGTTCAGGATAGGTCATAGCAAAGCAATATCTCTCATCAATATCAAGTATCATAAATTGCTGAAAATGGTTACCGCAGCTCACTTTCCCAGCCAACTTCCTACCATCAGAAAGCCTCTCTGCAGTAATTGAAGCAACAGGAGCCATCATAGGAGGATATTTAAATGTATCAATATTTATCCTCCATCCGGAAATTGTCCCTGACTCACCTCCTGCAGCCTCAACAAACAGAGGTTTCCTGACAGGCTGAGACTCTCCGGTTGTCTTATCAACAATGGCTATTTTAGGAGGATATTCAGACATCCTAAAATCAAGCAGAGTTATTGCAACAGGTAACTCCACAGGCTCTCTGATTCCACTTCTCTCCCCTCGCCACTCTGTTGTACCCTCTGCAACTGTCATAAACCACCGCTGCATATCTCCGGAACCCGGCCCTGCTGCAAACAGAAATAAAAGCAGCCCCAGGTGGTTTAGCATAAAACCATAATCCTTTTTAATACTGAATTTCCTTACTCTTTTACCAATGGCAAGAGCAAGATTTATCATACACATCAGATATACTAATGCAAAAGGCCATGAGTGCTTTACATCATTCCCCGGTACCAGCCCCATATAGATAGCCATTAAAGTAACCATGGCCAGAAGGATAACAGATACCCTGCCCGAGCCAAACTTTCGAATTGGTTTGGGAAACTTAAAAGGTATAAGCAGAAGAAGAAATATTCCCAGTACAAGATTTACAGGAAAAGAGAGAATCCCAAAATCGAGGGGTCCAATGACAAATTGCAGGGCGAACCCTGCAATTGTCACGGCAGAAATTATTGTAATTTCAACTAGAGCAGTCTCTTGTTTTCCTTTGCTTTGGCTACCCATTGAGGAATTATTTCTGATTTAAATTTATCTTTATTTGCATGGAGTGTTTTCATATCAAGGCCGATGTACTCCTGTGCCTTTGCCTTGGTAGATATGTCCGGCATAGGAAAATCTCCCTTAACGCCCAAAGAGGATAGAACCTTCTGAATTTCCAGCTGTGCCTGATAACTCTTGTCAAGAGAGTGAGCCAGTATTCTTTGTGTTTCAACAGGTGCGTGGAAAGAGGCCCCGTGAGATGCAACTGCAAAATCCCACCGCCACTGTGCTGCCCTCAGCAGTTTAAGAACCGGTTCCATCTGTTTATCGTTTGCACCATTATCCCACGCATATTTGGCTCCTATGTGAGCTTTTGAAAGTTCTGTCTCAACCCTGTTCCTTATTTCCAGTGCCTTGTCCTGATACTCGTATACATACTTCATCAGATTCTCCTTGCTGTCTCTGTGACAACTCTGGCATGTACGGTCAATATTCATAAGAGGCGATACAAGCTGGTGGTCACTATACTTTATAGCCCCATCTGTCTTGTAAGGCATATGACAATCTGCACATGAGAGTCCTCTCTGAGCGTGCGGACCCAGCTGGAATAATTCATAATCCGGATGCTGTGCTTTAAGCATGGGAGCCTTGCTCAGTTTATGAGTCCAGTCAGTGAATCCAACCTCATCATAATACTCCTCCATAGCTTCGACAGTCATACCTTTATCCCATGGGAAAGTAAGATATTTACCATCACCTTTGAAATAATATTCAACATGGCACTGAGCACAGGCGAGGGATCTGAGGTCCTGAATTGTGGACTTTGATATATCTTTTCCCTGTCTTTCAAATGCCTCGGCAAGAGCAGGACGGGAGATATTGATATTCATATTCTGAGGGTTATGACAATCTGCACAGCCTATGGGATTAACAACCTCATGACCATATGCCGCCCACTTGTTTTTATAAAACTCCTCAATGCCCGCCTCAGCCATTAAACGAGGCACATCCGGACTTTTACAACTCCAGCATGTGGCAGGCTGAGGACCCTCTTCTGCTGTCATTGGAGCCCCGGTTCTTAATGTATTGTGAATATCCCTGATTGCGTATGAGTGGCCACGGGGTGCAGAGTAGTCCATTGAAAAAGCATATCCCGCCCATAGAACTACCATTGCCGGTCTCTCCTGAAGTACATCCTGGAAAATATTTCCGTGATGCTTGCTTGCAAAAGTAGAGTCGGCCGTCTTTTTCCATGTCTCATACTCCCTTGGGTAGTTCTCGCCCCAAATAGAACTTCTGGACTCAATACCTGTAATCTCAACTCTCTTATTAGCAAAAAGGGTTGCAATCTCTGCCCTCCTCTCATTTACAGAGGCAGCCAGCAAACCAAGCAGAAATACGACTACTATCGTACCTCCGAAAAGGATCCATAAAAGGGCTCCTTTGTGTTTTTCATAGAATTTCATATTATAGGCTTTATTTCATTATATCTTTTAACCATTGAGGGACAGGAGATTCAGGAAGAGGCACAATTGCATTCGGACTCATGGCAAGGTTAGATATTCTTCCGTGAGGAACCTCCCTGTGACAGTCCCAGCAAGCCTTTCCCATACCCTTTTGGGTATCGGCATAACTAAGCATTCCTGTATTTACAAACTCCTGATTAAGCTGGGTATGGCATCTTATGCAATTCTCCATTATCACTCCGTAACTTTCGTTGCGGGGTCTTATAACCTGAGGCTCCATTCTGGCTGTAAATACCGCAGCATGATAGAGTCCGTCCTTTGCTTTGAAAGCATATCCCCTGACAAAGTTATCCTGAGGGACATGACACTCATTGCAGGTTGTCCAGGCCTGATGAGAACTCTTTTGCCAGCTCTGATAGTACGGAGCCATTATATGACAGTTTACGCAGGCCGACGGGTCGTCAGAGAGATAGGATGGCATCCTGGCAACATAAAGAAGATAGAAAAATACACCAATTACTGCACCCAGAAGGATGATAAGAGGGAGAACAAGTTTTTTCGGGAAATGAACTTCCATAACCTTCTCTTTTGATCTTTAACAAAGATATAAAATATTTGGTATTAATCAATAGCCCGGCTCATAATCCAGGTCAATGGCTGACACACCCTCCTTCATCCATTTTGGAGCATCCTTCCCCCGAAGATAGTGGTCAAAAAACTGAAGCATTCTTATCTGGAAATCCATTTTATTCTGAATCTTCTGGGGCCAGTGAACCTCTCCTGAATAGTTCAGAAGCCAGACCGGTTTTTGCAATCTTTTTAGTGCTACAAAATATTCAATTCCCTGGTACCATGGAACATGTCCATCCTGATCATTGTGCATTATAAGGATAGGTGTTGTAACCTTATCCATAGCAAAAAGCGGAGAATTCTCAATATATCTCTGATGGGCCTCCCATGGAGTTGCTCCGATTCTGCTTTGCTGATGTTCGTACTGGAATGATCTGTTTAAGCCCGTACCCCATCTTATTCCGCCATATGCACTAAACATATTTACTACCGGAGCACCACTCTCAATAGCAGCAAAAAGCTTTGTTCTTGTAGCCAGATATGCGACCTGATATCCTCCCCAGCTATGCCCCTGCGCTCCAATTGCCTTTTCGTCCACCCATCCCTGCTGAACTAAAGAGGATATTCCCGGCATTATACAATTAAACCCGCTCTCTCCTGGATAGCCGTCTCTGTAAACAATATCGGGATTGAATACCACATATCCATGACTGTTATACATATGGTAATCAACAGTAGATCTGTGAGCCTCCGGAGTTCTGTAATTGTAAAGAGAAGATGAGTTTTTTTCGTAAAAATTAACAATAAGAGGATATTTTTTATTTGGGTCAAAGTCTGCAGGCTTGTAAACAACACCCTCAAGTTTTATCCCGTCAAGAGAGGTCCAGCTTACAAGTTCAGCTCTTCCCCAGAGGAATTCGCTCTGCTGCGGATTGATATTTGTAATTTTAATCTCCTTTTTGAAGGAGATGTCTGTCATATAAATATCCGGAGAGATCTCATAATTCTCCCTTGTATAGATAATATCTTTGGCGTTTTTTGCTTTTAACAGGCCTGAGTAATTGAAAGGGCCTTTTACTAATAATTGCGGACCCTTTTTAAAACCAGAACCTATTTTTGCGTATCCACCCTCTTTAGTTTTATTATCAAAAACAGATAATATCAGATTCTCCTTATCATCAATATAATCTTTTTCACTGTCTGTTTTCTCGATCCTGTATGTAATTCCTGACTCTCTTCCGTTTGTTGTGATTCTAACGGGTTTGCTTACAGAAAGTGGATCAACCCGCCAAATGTCATATTTATCATATAAATACAACGCACTCTCATCCTCGTTCCATCCCGCAAATCCATAAGAAGAGGGCCAGTCAGGAACATCATTTTCTTCATCGTGAACAGGAAGTGCAGAAGGGGAGGTCATAAACTGCCCGGTCATAGTTTTTACTGACCAGGCATACCATGAACTATCCGGGAAACTGTACCATATTACCCAGTTACCTTTTGGTGAGATCATGGGATTTCCGTTTACCTCTCTTGCGACAGGAACAGATCTGTCCATAACAGTATTTATAATATGGAGATCATATTTACTCCTTCCGGTCCACATCTCTTCAAGTCTGTATTTATTGTCTGATAAAGAGAGCGCCCACTCTCCGTCTCCTTTGTCTGATGTAATTACTCTTTCTCCTGAGGGAGTTGAAAGCTGAACCAAAGAAGATGATTGTATATCATAAACTGCCAGATATGTTCTCTTCTTTTCCCTCTCCTTCTCAACTACCTGTGCAGTAAATTGAGTTCCCTCTTTCCAGCTCCAGACCTGCACACCCGGCCATTCACCTTTTACTGCCGATGTATCCCTTTTTCTCTCTTCAGGGGCAGTACCAAAGTAGAGTTTATTACCGCTTTCGGAAAAGTAAAGCGGTGAGTTATCCGGCACTCTCCATCCATCATAAAGAGAGGATTCTCCGCTTACAATTCTCCTGATCTCTCCCCTTTCAGATTTGATTGTAATTTCACCTTTATTAAGCCATGCATAATGGGCACCATCTTTTGACAATGCAAGTTTCTTTGTGTTTTTTGCACCTCCTACTACAATCTTTGTATTTGCAGAGGGATTGATAACCAAAATACTATCTCCCTGAACTGCCAGTATTTTTGGCGATTTCTCAGCAGGTGTCCACTCTTTCACTTTCCCAAACTCAGCCCGATTATTATTTGTGAGATTTAAAGAGATGAGTGTCGAGTCCTTTTTTGTAAACAGAATCCATGGCCCCCAACTCTTCATAATAGAGAATTTTGAAACAGAATCAATTATCTCTTTTGTCCCCTTTTTGATATTAAATAAAATCAAAGATTCCACCTTTTTCCCGGCTCTGTTAAGTATAAGAAACCCGCTCCCTGATGTAAAGTCAGCAGATCTTATGGAGTCTGCGGAAAAGAGAGAATTCCCTCTTTTGTCAAGAAGATTTGCATTGGATGTTCCTTTCCATGGCTCTGTTAATACAAAAACATAGCTGCCGTCATCAGATATCTTCTTATCTGTTATTCTGTTCCATTTCACAATATCATCGACAGTTAGCTGCTTTTTAACCTGGGCATGTGCAAAATTTGTAAAAAAGAGAGCCAGTAAAAAAATTGCAATAGTTTGTAAGTATAATTTCATAATAATCTAATTTCAAAAAACAGATATTCCAAGGTAAGTTGTAAATCTTTCAAGCGTCTCAATCCCTCTGTACGAATTGCCGTTCTTGTTAAGTTCAGGACTCCATACTGCAATGGATAGCTTTCCGGGTATAACAGCAACAACCCCTCCGCCGACACCACTTTTACCCGGAAGCCCCACCCGATATGCAAAGTCGCCGGATTCATTATAAAGTCCGCAAGTTAACATTAATGCATTTAATCTTTTTGCACTTCTGGCCCCGCAGACTCTCTGCTCTGAAGATGGAATTACACCCCCGCTTGCGAGGAACAGAAAAGATGTGGCCAATTCATTTGTATTCATACTTAGAGAGCAGTGGTGGCAATAGATATCAATAACTTTAACGGGGTCATTAACGAGGTTGCCAAAGCTTTTTATAAAATTTGCCAGAGCAAGATTCCTGTGAGAATGCTCTATTTCAGAGAGAGCCACCTCTTTGTCATAGTTTAAATTTCTATTCCCGCACAGCTCTCTTACAAACTCCAGAATACCCTCTCTGGGATTACTGTAGAGAGAAATCAATCTGTCTGTTATAACCAGAGCACCTGCATTAATAAACGGATTTCTCGGTATACCTCTCTCTTGTTCAAGTTGAATAAGAGAGTTAAAAGCTGTTCCTGACGGCTCCCTTCCAACTATCTCCCACAACTTGTCCCCGAGATGTCTGCTTACCATAGCCAGGGTAAAGACTTTTGAAATACTCTGAATTGTAAACCTCGTTTCAACATCACCTATAGAAAAGTGCTCGCCCTCCAGTGTCGCGACTGAGATACCGTAATTGTCGGGAATTACCTTAGAGAGAGCGGGAATATAATCTGCCACCTTACCATGTCCGGTATAATCTCTCAGCTCATTATAAATTCTTTCGATTATCTCTTTGTACTGCATTCTCTTAATTTTTACAAATATAGAAGATTTTTTATCTAATTTAGAGTATGGAAAACTACAGAAGAGTTAACGAACAAGAAATAAGGCAGCTCAAATCGCAACGCTGCTATTCGCAAGACTGGACAAAGATTTTAGTAGATCCTGATTTTAGACCTGACAGAGTTTGGGACACCTCGTTTTCCGGCGAAATCAGGCTTGGGATATTTGATTCTGTCTTTGAATTACCCGGTGGAGTGAAGATCCGGTCAGGAATTTGCCATGCAAAACTTCATAATGTGTCTGTTGGAAACAATACTTGTATTGAGAATATCCATAATTATATAGCAAATTATGAAATTGGGCAGGATTGCATTATTGAAAACGCAGACAAGATTCTCGTTGATGGTTTTACTTCATTCGGAAATGGGGTTGAGGTGCCTGTACTGAGCGAGACCGGAGGGAGGGAGGTGCCTATCAACAACAAGCTGAGTGCACACTTTGCTTATATTATGGCGCTCTACAGACACAGACCGGAGTTGATAAAAAGAATGAGGGAGCTTGTTATGTACTACTCATTAAAGCACTCTTCAGACAGAGGGGTAATAGGCAAAGGGGTTAAAATCAGCAATACAGGAAATATTAAAAATGTTATAATTGGTGATGGGGCTACAATAGAGGGTGCACCTCACCTTGTTAACGGCAGTATTAACAGTTGTCAGGAGGATCCCGTTTACATAGGCTATGGCGTAAGCTGCGAGGATTTCATAATCTCATCCGGAGCACATTTGGACAGCGGAGCCACAATCAGCAAGTGTTTTGTAGGGCAAAGCACAATATTAGGAAGAGGATATTCTGCTACTGACACCCTTTTCTTCTCAAATTGTCACGGAGAAAACGGAGAGTCATGCTCTGTATTTGCAGGACCGTATACTGTAAGCCATCATAAAAGCAGTCTTCTGATTGCCGGAATGTTCTCATTTATGAATGCAGGATCCGGTTCCAATCAAAGCAACCATATGTACAAGCTGGGTCCAATCCATCAGGGAATCCTTGAGAGGGGTGCGAAGACCACTTCTGACTCTTACATTTTGTGGCCGGCCAGAATCGGAGCTTTTTCACTTGTAATGGGCAGGCATGTAAACAACACAGACACAACATCTCTCCCATTCTCATATCTGATTGAAAAGGATAATACAACTCACCTGATTCCGGGCGTTAATCTCAGAAGTGTGGGAACTATCAGAGATGCCCAGAAGTGGCCTAAAAGGGACAGAAGAAAAGATCCGGCCAAACTTGATCAAATTAACTATAATCTCTTAAGTCCTTTTACTGTTCAAAAGATGATGACCGGCCGTGAACTTCTCCTTGAGCTCAGAAGAGTGTCAGGAGAGACAACAGACCTCTACTCATACAAAAGCACAAAGATTAAAAACAGCTCGTTGGTAAATGGAATTAAGTATTATGAGATTGCTATAAATAAATTCCTTGGAAACTCAATAATCAAAAGATTAGAAGGTATGGAATTTTCAGATGAAGAGTCTGTACGGAAGAGACTTAGGCCCGATACAACTGTGGGACTTGGCGAATGGGTGGATATATCCGGGCTCATAGCTCCCAGAAGTGAGATTGAGAGGCTGATGAATGGCATAGAGGACAGGAGCATTTGTAAATTAAAAGATATTAATGAATTCATAGAGAATCTCCATTCAAACTACTACTACTATGAGTGGACCTGGGCCCACTCAAAAATTAAAGAATTCTATGAGATAGATCCTGAAGAAATTACAGCAGCTCAAGTTCGTGATATAGTACTTGAATGGAAGGAGGCTGTCGTTGGTTTGGATAAAATGGTTTATGAAGATGCCCGTAAGGAATTCTCTCTTAACGCTATGACGGGATTTGGTGCCGATGGCAGCAATGAAGAGAGACAACTCGATTTTGAACAAGTTCGGGGTCTTTTTGAAAAGAATCCGTTTGTTGCGGCTGTATTACAACATATTGAAGATAAAACCGCTTTAGGAGAAGAGCTCCTTAACAGAATAAATAAAATTGGAGCTGAACGGGGGACTTGAACCCCCGACCTGCTCATTACGAATGAGCTGCTCTGCCAACTGAGCTAGTTCAGCATAACCCCCGCCCGAAGCGGGGGTTATTTTCTGAGAAATTTTTGATTATCTTGCTCTCAGCCTCTCTCCGGCACTCTCCTTTACCGCTTTTTTCCATATTTCGGAATAACCCGGTTGTGATGGGGATGCCGGAATATTCTTTCCGCTTCCATTATCAAGAAAACATCCGTTAGAATCCTGCTTTTTGATATTACCATCTATAAATTTCACCAGTAGATACTGATCAAGAGCAACCCATTTATCAAAAAGATCCTGTGCTGTTCTTACAGAGTAGTCTGTCAGAAATTCACGGGCCTTCACGGGAGATTGTCTGTAAAGCTCCATAGCTGCAGCATCAATGGCTGCTGTACGCTCCATTGCGTCAAGTTCATGTTTGTCTGCAACTTTCTTAACCTCCGGATGGACTCTGTCATATAGAAGGTAAGCAAACTGAGCTACCCGGTTAAATATCCAGAATGCAGATGTAGGTGAGTATGTAGTCATATTTCCGTTTCCAACCCTGAAGCACTCAGGAACTCTCAGAGAACTTGAATATACAGGTGTAAGTGCAGATGTCGCGGCATCGTCAACTCCAAACCAGAAAATACCTCCAACCTCGTCAGGTAACCAGCTGCGCGCCTGCCCCAGCAGCCAGAATCCTGTCTGTTGAGTAGCGATGGCTCTTTCGTTTGTGTATCTGGCACCATCTACCTCAAATCCCATTGGCCTCCAGCGATAAGGAAGAGCGTGACCGCCTGCTCCGATATCTTTTGTCATATCAAGTTCTGTTCCCTCATAATGATCTCTCATAACATCGGCAACCATTTTAACCGTGAGCTTCTCAGCAGGCTTAATGTAAAGGGGCATTCTGTTCTTTGCATTATGTCCCATTGCATAATCAAGATAATGTGTATAAGGTTTGTCACCAATCATCCCTTTTCCCATAATATTGAATGCTGCCCAAACCCTGGCCTCACAACCGCGCATTGCACCAAAATCAAGAGGAGCATAGGTGTCGGAAAAGCTGAAATCTTTGTCAGCACCTTTATACCATCCCATCTCTTTTGCGAAAGAGATTACATCCGGTGCATAAATACAATTTTCCGGATCATTCAGAGGGAATGTAGTAATTCTTGCCTGATTTGCGTGTGCCGATACATATCCGTCAGGAATTCTTACAGCTACCCATACAGCGCCTTTGTTGAGATTTTTACCATTATCCATCTTGACACCCTTACCTATCATCTCAAGAATCCATACCTCATTTTTGTCTGCTATTGAAAATGATTCTCCGGAGGAGTAGTAGCCGTGCTCTTTAACCAGATCTGTCATAATCTTTATCGCCTCCCTGGCACTTTTTGCTCTCTGAAGTGTAACATATATTAGCGAACCGTAGTCCATAATTCCGTGTGGATCATCAAGCTCTCTTCCTCCAAATGTTGTCTCTGTAATAATAACCTGGTTTTCATTCATATTACCTACTGTATAGTAAGTTCTCTCTGCCTGTGGAATCTCTCCAAGATACTTTCCGGTATCCCACTCATATATTTTCAACATTGTGCCCGGTGCAAAATTGCTTGCCTTCTTGAAATAGAGTTCTCCGTAAAGCTGATGAGAGTCTGCAGAGTATGTTACCATTACAGACCCGTCTTTAGATGCACCTTTGGTAATTAAAAGATTCGTACAAGACTCACCCCTCCCCGGTATTAACAGAAAGGCTAAAAGAGTTAATGATGTTAAGATTGATTTATTCATATTTTCAAATGATTGTGTTATATTTACGCTTCCACTGATTACAAAGATAATATTATTTTCTTAGCAATATGAAGAGCAAAATCACCCTTTTATTGTCGTTATCAACACTTATTCTGTGCTTTGCAAATTATACAGCGTTAGGTCAGGAGCCCCAGAAAACTCCCCGGGAGATGGCCTCAGAACAGGCAGACAGACTTCAAAGAGATCTGAAACTTGCAGACCATCAGCTTTTCTATATTGACTCAATCCTCCAGTATAACTTCCAGGCTCTTTCAAATGAAATTGAAGAGATGAAAAAGGCCGGATTACAGTCAAGAGACACCTATTTTAATGCTCAGAAAAAGTGGGGACAAAAGACAGAAGATGCTTTTGAAAAAGTTCTTGATAAGGAGCAGTTTGTCAGATATTTAAAGATATCCGGAAGGTGGAGAGATTATAAGAAAAGAAACGGGATTAAATAGCCAGGGGCACCAAAAGAGCCCTCCTCTCCTCAAAGTATGCAGTATATCTGAATCCCTCTGAAATAAGCAATCTTGCCGCCTCTTCAAGTCCCTCTCCAACCCTTTGAGAGTCATGGGCATCAGATCCCAGAGTAATTAATTCTCCCCCAATTTGCCTGAAGTGTCTTATAACAGCAGTATCAAGAACCGGAGAAGCACCGTTTCTCGCCCTGTATGTATTTGTATTAATTTCCAGCGCCTTGCCTGATTGTGCCAGGCGTCTTAAAATAGGGTCAAGATACTCTCCATACTCTCTCATTGTAAGAGATTTATTCAGATAAGGTGAATATCTGGTTATATAGTCAAAGTGGCCCAGTATATCAAAATCCTCATAACCGGTAATACATTGATAAATGGTCTCCAGATATCTTCCGTAAGCCACCTTCTCATTTCTTAAATCGTAGTATTTATCGTGATAAGGATCAATTCCATCAACAAAGTGAACAGATGCAATAACCAAATCAAACTTAAAAAGAGAGACAGCCTTTTTTGCACTCTCGATTGCACCTGGTTGCAGACCAAGTTCAATACCCTTGCCTATAAAGAGTTTCCTGCCTGATTTTAGTGCATCTATTTTATCTTGTTGCTTCAGTGGATCAAAAGAAAAATGAGAGTTGTCACCGGGAGCATCCACATCAAAATGGTCTGTAAAAGAGATTCCACCCAGCCCTTTTATCAGAGCTGACTCTACGGCCTCTTCCATTTTCATCCTTCCGTCAGGAGAGAATTCCGAGTGTATGTGTGTATCAAAAAGTTTCAATTTGTTCACTATTTAGCAGCTCCAAGTCCGGCAACTTTCCACTCCTTATCCTCTTTTACAAATGATATAGAATTATCTATGTCTTGTGTGGAAAATGGAAGAGAGAGTTTATAATTAACCAGGATTGTGTCTCTGTTTTCGCTTTTATTAACAGAGACAATCTCTGTTGTAAGATTTGACGCCTGCCTCTTTACCATCTCCTGAATGGATGGATCAAGCGCCTCAAAACCGCTCAACATTTTGGATATCTCTCCTCCCAGGGAGTCAGTACAAAATGTCATAGCTTTCTGGTAATCTCCGTTAAAGTAAGCACTAAGAAACTCATTTGTTTTTACCTTAATCTCCTCCTTGTAGTCTGTACAGCCCTGTAAAAGTAACAGAGAAGCAACTATCGTAACTCCAAGTTTAAAAAAATTCTCTTTCATATATCTTTAATCCAATTTTACAACTGTAATTCCTGAGCCTCCAAGCTCCAGGACTTCATCTTTCACAGAGAGTACTCCCGGGACAACCTTAAGATATTTTCTAATCTCCTCTTTTAAAATACCATTCCCTTTCCCGTGTAAAATTTTTACCTCTCCAACCCCCACCATTATAGCATCATCCACAAATCTGCTGACATTTTCAAGAGCCTCATCGGCCCTCTGTCCCCTAACATCAATAGTGGGTTTAAAGTTCAATTTTCGCTCCGATATTGAGGCTGATGATGAGCCTATGCTCCACACTGCCCTTGATGTCTCCTTGAACTCCCTTACAGATATCTTCTCTACCTTTTCAAGAGACAATTTGCTAATTATATTTCCAATTGCAACACTAACATCCTTCCCCTCTACTCTTATTACCTCCCCTGTCAGATCACTCCCCTTTAACTTAATTTTATCACCTGCAGATATTTTTTTATCAAGAGCTTTTGTCTCGTTAACAACTATCTTCTGAACAACACCATCCGGATCTCCGGTTCTGTTAACTCTTCTCTCCTCCCTCCTCTCCTTTCGCTTCTTGAGCTGCTCCATCTTCCTCTCAATTTGTTCGTAATTGCCGGAATCACTTAATGCCTTAGATGCAAATTCTTCAAGATCTTTTCTTATAAATCTCGTCTTCTCTTTATCTGCCTGACTCTCCCTGATCTCCTTTATAGTTGCCTCAATTTTTTTATTTGCCTCAGCCAGCAGTCTGCCCGCCTCCTCCCTGGCCTCTGCAAGAATAGTTTTTCTTAAAGCTTTTATATCTAGCAACTCTTTTTCGTATTTCTCTGTTATACTCTCCAGCGTTCTGTCTGTGGTTTTTATTCTCGCCAGCTTCTCGTCAAGCATCCTTCTGTTTCTGGCTATCTTTTTCAGATTCCTTTCAAGGTCAATAAATTCACCTCCCGCCCTCTCTTCTGCATACTTTACAATCTCCTGAGGAAGGCCGATTTTCTTTGCCAGTTCAAATGCAAAGGAGCTCCCCGGTACTCCGGTCTCCAGTTTGAAGAGGGGTTTAATATTTTGAACATCAAACTGCATCCCCCCGTTTATTACACCCCTGCTTGTTCCTGCATAAAACTTAAGATTGCTGTAATGAGTAGTTATTACACCAAAACACCCCCTCTCCTCAAGCTCCTTCAAAATAGATTCCGCTATAGCTCCTCCGGCCGTTGGCTCTGTCCCTGCACCAAACTCATCAACAAGAACAAGAGATTTCTCATCAGCGTTCAGAAGAACCTCTCTCATATTTGTAAGATGGGAACTATATGTGCTAAGATCATTCTCGATAGACTGTTCATCACCTATATCTATAAATATTTTAGTGAACAGGGGGAATTCAGATATTTCAGACGCAGGAACAAGCATCCCGGACTGTAGCATATATTGCAAAATTCCAACAGTCTTAAGACATACAGACTTCCCTCCTGCATTTGGACCTGAAATAAGCAGGATTCTCTTCTCCCCGCTTAATTCCAGATTAAGGGGAACTATCTCCTTACCCTCTCTGGAGAGAGCCTTTTCCAGAAGAGGATGTCTTCCCCTTACAATTCTGATTAGCCTTTCATCGGTTAAGATGGGTTTCCCGGCACTCATTGAGATAGCAACCCGGGATTTTGCCCGTATAAAATCAATTTTTGAAAGGAACTCTGCTGAAATTATTAAATCCGGTGCATAAGGCCTCAAAAAATCGGAAAACTCAACCAGAATTTTAAGGATCTCTCTCTGTTCTGCAAAGTATAGCTCTTTGACCACATTGTTCAACTCTACTATCTCCATCGGTTCAATGAAGACAGTCTTTCCGGATGAAGATTCGTCCACTACAAAACCGGGAATCTTCCTTTTGTTTGCGGCAGAAACCGGTATCAGCACTCTTCCATCCCTTACAGAAACCGATGAATCCTCATCAGCCAGCCCATCGGCCTGAGCCCTCTTTAAGATTGCCGTTATTCTTTTTGAAATCTGTCCCTCTTTCTCTTTAATCTCTCTCCTGACAGCCAGCAAACCGGGACTTGCTCCATCCCTAATCTCTCCGTATTTATCTACAATGACATCTATCCGCCTTGATACCTCTGGAAAATTAACAACAGGTTCAGCCAGCCTCTTTAGGTATGGGTAGCTTGCCTCCTTTGTCCCCTTAAAAAATCTAATAATTGCTCCTGTTGCCTCAAGTGATTGCCTCAGCCTGAAGAGAGACTGAGTATCGAGAAAATATTGCTCTGTCTCCAGCTGTCTCAGAAAACCTATTGTGTCAACATAACCATAATTGGGAAATCCTGATTCAAGCATCTGTATTACCCTCATCTCATCTGTCTCCTCAATTGCCACTCTGATGCTCTCTTCATCAGTCATAAATGTAAAATCAGAAGCCACTGACCTGGCAGCATTTGTAGAGCATCCTGCCTCCACGGCCCCTCTGATCTTATCAAAGCCGAGTTTATTTTCCAGCCTGGAAAGGTAGTTCATTTGATTACTTATATGAGTTTTCTATAGCCAGCCTCAGTTCATTGATGCTGTTCATGCTCTTAATCTCTCCGTTTGTTACAAAGGAGATCTCTCCTCTCTGCTCAGAGACTACTATCACACTGGCATCACTCTGCTCGGTCACGCCCAGCGCCGCCCTGTGTCTCATTCCATAGTGAGCAGAGATTGACGGGTTCTCTGTTATGGGAAGAGTGCATCTGGCTGCAACTATCTTCTCCCCAAAAATCAGCATTGCACCATCGTGCAAAGGTGTATTTTTAAAAAAGATCGTTTCAATAAGTCTTCTGTTTACCAGGGCATCTATTCTGTCTCCTGTCTCAGCAACAACTTCAAGTGCTGAGCTGTGAGCTAAAACTATAAGAGCACCTGTCTTGGTCTCGGCCATGCGTTTACAGGCGAGGGTTATCTCTTCAAGTGTTTCCAGGGAAATTGCTCTGTTTTGTTTACCCATAAATGCCCTTACAAGGCGCATCTGTTTTCTTGAATCAATATACCTTGTTCCGATTCTAAGCAAAAACCTTCTTATCTCATGCTGAAATAAAATTACAAGTGCTATACCTCCAACTCCTATTATTTGCCCCATTATCTCTCCCAGCAGATCCATGTGGAGGGCTTTAACAATAATCCATATGAAATAGAATACCAGAACCCCGGTAAAAATATTCATTGCAGCAGTTCCCTTAATAAGCTTATAAGCCTGATAAATAAGGAGACCTACCAGAAAAATATCCAGAATATCAATAAAACCTATTTTTATAAAATCAAGCATAACCAGCTACAAACTTAAAAATATTATTCAACAAATGCGAGAGTGGCAACACTCACTCTGCAACCGGGAGTTGATAAGAGAGATGCTCCGCACGCCTCAAGTGTTGCCCCTGTAGTTAATACATCGTCTACCAAAAGGATGTGCCTCCCGCATATCTCTTTTTCTGCAGCCAGTCTGAAAGAGGCCGATGCATTTCTCCATCTCTCCTGAGGATTTTTTGTGGTTTGCGAAGTGACAAAGAGCCTCTTCTTAAGAGCCCCTTTAACATATTTTATGTCTAGCTCCCCGGAAAGAGCCTTTGCAATCACCTCGGCCTGATTATAACCTCTGGTCCATTGTTTTAAAGAGCTGACCGGCACGGCTGTAACCAGATCCAAATCAGCGTAAAGACCGCTCTCCCTCATTTTCCGCCCCAGAATTGAGCCAAGCAGAATACCTATTTCAAATCTTCCGTTGTATTTGAGTTCGTGAATAAGTCTCCTGTAAGGGCTGTCATCTCCATAGAAAAACAGTGAACAGGCTCTTTGAAAATAGACTTTCCCCCAAAAAAGCTCCTCAGCCGGATTGTTCCTGTAACTCCAAAAATAGGTGAGCGGAAGTGATGAAAGACAGTCAAGGCATACCTCCTGCTCAACCCCACTCAACACCTCTCTGCACACAGGGCAGACTCTTGGCAATATCAAATCCGCAATCTCTCTCACTCTGCCTCTATTTCATTCTGTCTTTATAAGTTCTGCTGAAGCAGCCTTTTTTAACTGTTCATCACTCATTGTCATTTTCTCAAACCTTCCCCACTGATAGTAATATCTGGTACAAATCTCCTCTTCAAGCAAACTCTTTAGTTCATCCCTGTTTTTCAGCAGAGCTCCTCTTTTGCCAAGCTTAACTTTGGATTCCAGCTCTTTAAGAGCCTCATCATAGTTATTCAGCAAACCCTCTCTCTTTGCCGTCTGAATCATTTTATCAAATTCAACCTCTGAAGCTGTCCTGTGATCAAACTCCCTGCTCTCTGCATATTTTACAAATTCTTCAAACTCCTCATCAGAGAGTGAAAACAGAGCAGGTTTTGCAATTGAAATATTCTTTTTAAAATATTGAACAGAATAGTCTCTGAGTATATCTCCGTATATAAGAGAGACAGCAATCCTGCTATAAACCTTTGGGTCAACCTTTACATCAGGAACAATTCCTCCTCCGTCGTAAACTGTTCTTCCCAATCGAGTTTTAAATGGTTTTATAAGTGAGTCCGGAACAAACCCCACACTTCCATCTTCATTTCTGTTGCTGTAGTCAATCGCCTGCACACATCTGCCGCTTGGGGTATAATACTTAGCAGTTGTAATCTTAAGTTTGGTATTGTATCCAACATCTCTTATTGACTGAATCAGCCCCTTGCCAAATGTTCTTGTTCCAGCAATCGTTGCTCTGTCTAAATCCTGAAGTGCACCGGCTACTATTTCTGAAGATGATGCAGAGCCTGAATTAACCAGAACAACCAGAGGAAGTTTTAGATCCACAGGCTCCTCTTTGGTAAAATAGACAGCATCGGTTTGCTGAAATCTTCCCAGCGCAGATACCACCTTAGTTCCTGAAGGTACAAAAAGTGAAACAATATTAACTGCTTCATCAAGTAGTCCACCGCCATTGCCTCTGAGATCCAAAACCAGTCGCTTTAACTTTGAATCTTTTTTTAACTCTGTCAAAGCCCGTTTTACATCTTTCCATCCATCAACAGTAAATCCGGTTATTCTAATATACCCAACGGTATCTGAAATCATACCCCAGTAAGGAACATCGGGCATATGAATCCGCTCTCTTAATACCGTTATCTCCTCCTCAGCTCCTCCACGCAATCTTTTAACTATAAACTTCACTGAAGTTCCCGGGATTCCGCGCATTCTGGCCGAACACTGTTCAGTTGTGAGGTTTTTAGTGTATGCTGTATCAACCTTTAAAAGTAAGTCTCCTGCATACAGACCCGCTTTTTGTGCCGGCGACCCTTCATAAATTTCTGACAACTCTATTCCATTATCCCTTTTAAGAATCAAAGCACCTATACCTCCATATGACCCGGTGGTCATCATCTCAAGGTCATCTTCGTTCTCCTCAGGTATGTAAACCGTATAGGGATCAAGAGACTCCAGCATTGATTCAATTCCCTTAACAACAAGTTTATCCAGCTCAACACTATCTACATAGAAGAGAGATAGCTCCCTTAAAACGGAAAACTGTATATCCAGACTCTTACCTGTTTTAAACTCTTTTGACTGGCCGTAAGAGACAAAAGTCAAAAGCACTGCTGCGGCTAGAAACGCCGTCTTTATGGTTCTCTTCATATGGTTAAATGGTTACTTAAACACAAATTTAAAGTTTTAGTATCTTTGATACAACATTAATTTTCAATTATGAAATTACTTTTTGCTACAGCAAACAATCATAAGTTACAAGAGGCAGGAGAAATACTGGGAAAAGATTTCCAACTTATTACTCCTTCAACTTTGGGTTTTTCCGGTGAGATCCCTGAGACTGCATCAACAATTGAAGATAATTCAATTATGAAGGCCAGGTTTCTCTGGGAGAGGTTTGGTATACCCTGTTTTGCAGATGATACCGGACTTATGGTTGACTCTCTCAACGGCAGACCCGGTGTCTACTCGGCCAGATACGCAGGGCCTGAGGCCGATTCTCAAAAAAACACAGCTCTTCTCCTTACTCAACTCAATGGTATCAATTCAAGAAGCGCCCGTTTTGTTACCATTGTTACCCTTATTCTATCAGATAAAGAGCAGTATCTATTTGAGGGGAGGCTTGAGGGCTCTATCACCTTCCACCCATCCGGAACCGGAGGTTTTGGCTACGATCCGGTTTTCCTTCCGGTTGGGTATGACAAAACTCTTGCCGAACTCTCTCCGGATGAAAAAAATCTAATTTCTCACAGGGGGGTTGCCATGAGAAAACTCTCACATTTCCTTAACTCACAAAAGAATAAATGAGCCATAAAACATCATTTGTTGTTCTTCATAAAACCAAACTTGGTGATTCATCTATTGTAGTTCACGGCTACTCTTCTGATAACGGAAGGTGTGGTTTTATTATTAAAAGTAACTCAAAAAGGGGCTCTCTATCTCTGCTGCATCCACTTGGAATAATAGAAGCAGAAATTTCTGAAAAGTCAAAAGGGGAGCTGAGGTTTATTAATAACTTCAGATCTCTCCACACACTAACAAGACTTAGGGAGAGTGTTATAAAAAATGCAATTGCAATCTATATAAGCGAATTGATTTTCAGAGGCATTCACGAGTATGGGCCTAGTCCAGGATTCTTCAATTTTCTTGTAAAATCAATCCTTCTGCTTGATGCCATTGGTGATGATTACGCAAATTTTCACCTTTGGTTTCTCGTTGAGCTCTCAAGGGAGGTGGGGTATTCACCTGCCAATAACTATACAGACGGATTCCTGTTCGATATCTCTTCCGCTTCATTTGTCAAAAGCGCTGTTTCCGGTACAAAATGCTTTAACAGGGAGGACTCTGCACTTCTTGATACAATTTTAAAACATAAAGAGGAGAGCATTCACATTTTAAAACTTAACGGAATACAACGGAGATCATTTTCCAGGGAGATGACCACATTTCTCTCATATCACCTTGGCTGCAATTTAAATATTCAATCTCTTGAGATTCTGCACGAGGTCTTCGAATAATACTTAACTTTGCCCTATATATTATATAGACAATGCCCATAGTATCAAAGATATACCGCTTATACTCAGCAAAAAGGCTCAGATTACTGGATCAAAACAGAAAAGATCCTGTCACTTTTCAGAAAAAATGGTTTGAGTACTTGGTAAAGAGAGGTGGGGAGACCCTTTTTGGAACTGAGCACAACATACATGAAGGAATCTCCTTGTCTGATTTTCAGAAGAGAGTACCAATCAGAGACTATGACAAAACAGAGAGCTGGATTGTAAGGGCAAGAAATGGAGAGGAGAACCTGCTCTGGCCTGGGACTATTAAATGGTTTGCAAAATCGAGCGGAACAAGTAACTCTAAGAGCAAATTCATCCCTATTTCTGATGACTCTCTTAATCTGTGTCATTACGATGGAATGCAAAATATGTTGTCTACCTATCTTGACAACTATCCAAACTCGCGGCTTCTTGAAGGAATGGCTCTAACGCTGGGCGGAAGTGCCAGGATAGATGAGGAGGGAAATGGTAAAACCCAGTATGGTGATCTCTCCGCTATTCTTCTGAAAAACTCACCTGTATTGGCAGAATTCAGAAGAACACCCCCGGCAGAAATTGCTCTGATTAGTGACTTTGAAAAAAAAGTAAATGAAATATGCAAAGTTTCCTCTAAACAAAATGTTACCAGTTTCTCCGGCGTACCATCATGGAACCTGATATTATTAAATGCAATTTTAGAATTCACAGGAAAAAATGATCTTAGAGATGTCTGGCCAAATCTTGAGCTCTTTATGCACGGCGGTATCAGTTTTGACCCTTACAGGAAAGAGTACTCAAGGATTATTCCTCACTCAGACATGAACTATATGGAGAATTATAACGCTTCAGAGGGGTATTTTGCTTTTCAGGATAATCCGGACGATAGCTCAATGCTTTTAATGACTAATGGTGGTATTTTCTTTGAATTTATTCCAATGGAAAAGTTTGAAGAGGCTCTTGCAGGTAGTTATTACACTCTGGACACGGTGGAAAGCGTTAATACTGAAACAAATTATGCAATGGTTATTACCACAAACGGAGGGCTGTGGCGGTATTTAATAGGAGACTCCGTTAAGTTTACCTCCCTCTATCCACACAAGATAGTTATAACAGGACGCACACAACTGTTCATAAATGCTTTTGGAGAGGAGCTGATGATTAGCAATGCCGAGAAGGCTCTTAGTAAGACTTGTGAAGAGGTTGGTTGCTCAGTGGAAAATTATACTGTTGCCCCTCTTTTTATGGAGGGTGGCAGAAAAGGATCTCACCAGTGGATTATTGAATTTAAAACACCTCCAGCTGATGAAAATTACTTTGCAGAACTACTTGACAAAGAGGTATGCAAGACCAACTCGGATTATGAAGCAAAAAGAGCAAACAGTGTTACAATGACCAGGCTCTCACTGGTTTCTCTGCCTGAAGGTTCATTTTATAAATGGCAAAAATCTAAAGGCAAGCTCGGAGGTCAGAATAAAGTTCCCCGCCTGAGCAATTCAAGAACAATAGCAGACGAACTACTTGAATACAAAAATATTTGATATAAGCCTTGAGAAGAGAACTACAAAAAGAGATAGAGCTGTTTATTAAAAATGGCGACATTAGCAGCGATGGTCTGGCTTTTCACAAACTTGCAATAGATGTTTTCAGATATCAGGTTGTTAACTGCGATCCATATAGTGAATTCTGCGCACTATTGGATATAGAACCAAATGAGATAACTAAGTTAGAAGAGATTCCATTCCTTCCGGTAAGATTTTTTAAAAATAAAAATGTTTATTCAGCCAAAACACCTCCGGAAATTGTTTTTACAAGCAGTGCGACAACAGGTATGATCCCATCCAGACATCCTGTTTCAGATCTCTCATTATACGAACTAAGTTTCCTGGAGGCATTCCGCAATTTTTACGGGAAACCGGAGGATTTCAACATACTTGCATTGCTGCCATCATATCTGGAGAGAGAGGGGTCATCACTAGTCTACATGACAGAACGGCTAATCAAAGAGAGTAAAAGTGAATACAGCGGCTTTTATCTGTATAACTTTAAAAATCTTGAAGATAATTTAATCAAACTGAGAAACTCTTCCAGGAAAACAATCCTTCTTGGGGTTAGTTTTGCCCTTGTAGAATTTGCATCCTCTTTTAAAATTAATTTTCCTGAATTAATTATAATGGAGACAGGGGGAATGAAGGGACGGGGAAAAGAGATGTCAAGGGAGGAGATTCATAATATTATAAAAAATTCATTTGGAGTCAGTAAGGTGCACTCGGAATACGGCATGGCAGAACTCCTTTCGCAAGCTTACTCTCTTGGTGACGGGGTTTTCTCAACTCCACCCTGGATGAAATTTCTTCTGAGAGACTTTACAAATCCACTTAAGATACTAATTGATTCTGAAATAGGCGGGCTTAACATAATTGACTTGTCAAATGTAAACTCCTGCTCTTTTATAGAGACAGAGGATATAGGTGTAAAAAAGGCCGGCAATCTTTGGAAGATTCCCGGCCGGATATCAAATTCTGAACTCAGGGGCTGTAACCTGCTCCTGGGTTAGTTCTATATCTGGATCTTTGAAATTGACTCCTGAACTCTCTTTTCAATTGAATCTGCAAGTTCACTCTCCCCTCTGTTCTTAAGTATCTCTGAAAGGTACATCAAATATGACAAATTCCTCTCTATGTCTGTTTTTGACAGATAGTATCCTCCCAGTTTCTGACCAAAGAAACTTATGGCTTTAAAACTCTCCTCTTCAAAAAGTGAAGCCAGCTTCAATGCTTTGTCACGCTGCTCTGAAAGAAGGTAAATATCAATAGCATCTATTACGGCCTGTTCGTTCAGTGATGAAAAAATTGAGCAGGTAACAGGGAATTGATCATGAATAAATATCTCCTGCATCCTGTCAAGAACTTCAACGGCCTTTTCTCTCTTCCCTTCGTTAAACAGGGCTCTTGCAGTTTGAGTGTGGATATTCCTGACTGACATAACTGCATTGAAAGTAAGCAAATTCTGATAGTCAATATTTACAGATGGATCATTCATATTGCCCCACCTGTATACATTCATCACTTTATCATACATTTTATCTGCAGGAACCCTTCCCGGAACAACCATTGTTGTCTGGCTCTTTATCGGAACAAATTTGTATGCAAATCCGGTCCACTCAAGATAGTCTCTTATCCCAATTTCCAGATCACCACCCATTGCCACAAAATAAATAGGCCTGTCCCATTTGTAGTTAGCAAGAAGGTCCAGAATAATGAGTTCTGTTTTTGTGAGGAGATTTTTATTTTCGGATATATTAAGTTCAATCGTATCCAGAATCACTGAAGAGTCTGCTGCACTGACAATGCCGTTTTTTATTGCTGCATTTTTATCAACCGGAATCGTGAGTTTTCTTGATGCAAAGAAACTGTACTTTTTCCCGTTTTCTGCCGCAATTTTTGCATCTGGATTAGAAATAAGGTCAATAACAAGCTTTAAAGGAACTTGTTTGTTAAGTCTGTCAACAATATGCACAACATCATTTGTACCATAGAGATACTCACTTCTTGGGATAGAGATAGGGAGCGGATCAGATTCATATGTCCTGTACTGCATCTGATCTATATACCAGTCTGTTCCAAGCAGGGAGGTATTAACTATCCTGACATCTGTCCTCACCCCTTCAACCTCCTGTATATACCAGAGAGGGAATGTATCGTTATCCCCGTGAGTAACCAGAATAGCATTCTCCTCTGTACTGTTGAGATAATTATATGCAATATCCCTTGCAGTATATCTGTTGCTTCTGTCGTGATCGTCCCAGTTTTCTGATGCCATTTGAACAGGTACCATCAGTGATGCAACTGTAACTACTACTGCAGAATACTTCTCCGGCATCCACCTCTTAAAAAAGTCGTTTATTGCCATAACAGCAAGTCCAATCCAGATGGAGAATGCGTAGAAAGAACCGGCGTAGGCATAATCCCTCTCCCTTGCCTGATATGGGGGCTGATTAAGATATACTACTATAGCAATTCCGGTAAGCAGGAAGAGAAGCATTGTTACCCACCAGTTCTGTTTATCTTTTTTAAGATGATAGAAAAGACCAATAAGCCCCATTAGCAAAGGGAGAAAATAGTAGTGATTCTTAGCCTTACTGTCTGCAATATAAGCAGGTCCACTACTTTGATCTCCAAATCTTGGATTGTCAATAAAGTCTATTCCTGAAGCCCAGTTTCCCCTTAAAGGATCACCGGGAACAGTTCCGTGAAGATCATTCTGTCTTCCAACAAAATTCCACATAAAGTACCTGACATACATATAGTTTACCTGGTAGTCAAGGAAATAGGCCAGGTTGTCTTTGAACAGAGGAAGTTTCTTATCGCTTCCCTGAATACTTTTTCCCCTGCCCTCTGTATAGCTTTCATAAAACTTTATATGATCCGGGGAGGAACTCCACATTCTGGGAAAGAGCATCTTGCTTCCGGGCTTAAAAACCGGCTCAACAGGGCCATCCACCTTTTTATATTTATCACCTACCTTTGCATAGTATTTTGAATTCTCAATATCATATGGAGAACTGAAACTCTCTCCGTAAACCAATGGATTTTTTCCATATTGCTCCCTTGCAAGATAGCGGACAAGAGAGAACGGATTATCCGGTTGGTTTTCATTGGTAGGTGTGTTCGCAGAGGACCTGATTATTACAACCGCAAAAGCAGAGTAACCTATAACAATCATTGTAAAGCTCAGTAGTATGGTATTCCACAGGACACTCTTCTTTCTGAAAGTATAAACTATTCCCCACAAGGATACTGCCAGTAATGCAATTAAAAAGAACGCCGCACCTGTATTGAAAGGGAAACCCATTACGTTAACAAAGAAGAGATCTATCCAGGATGCCATCTTTGGAAGCAGAGGAATTATCCCGTACAAGATAACAGCAAGTATAACAGCTGAAATGAGTAGAACATAGATACTCCTTTTCGTAGAAACCTCATAATTTTTATAATAGTAAATGAAAACTATTGCTGGTATTGCAAGAAGATTTAGAAGGTGAACTCCTACAGACAAACCCATTAAAAGAGCAATGAGAACAATCCATCTGTTTGCATGTGGAGAACCTGCCTCCTCTTCCCATTTAAGCATAGCCCAAAATACAACAGCAGTAAATAGTGAAGACATTGCATAAACCTCACCCTCAACAGCAGAGAACCAGAAAGTATCTGAGAATGTATAGGCAAGAGCACCTACCAAGCCGGCTCCAAAGATAGCAATTGACCCATTTCCGGAAAGCTCTTTTTTGCTTTTTTCTGTTACTCTTCTGCCTAAATGAGTAATTGTCCAGAATAGAAACAATATTGTGAAAGCAGAGCACATTGCACTCATTGCATTAACCATCATAGCAGCCTTTTCAGGCCCGGCAGGGAGGGTAAAAAATCTTGCAATAAGCTGAAATACAGGATTTCCCGGAGGGTGTCCCACCTCTAATTTGTATGAAGATGCGATAAATTCACCGCAATCCCAAAAGCTTGTAGTTGGCTCTATTGTAGAGAGGTAAGTTACAGATGCTACCAAGAGTACAAATAATCCCAGCAGATTATTAATCAGTTTAAATTTTTTCAGCTCCATGAGGTTGATTTTGTGTTTACATTCACTTTATCTTGCAAAGATACTATTTTGAAATATTCTGCCTAAATTTGCACAAAATTAATGTTTAATGAGCCAAACTGACTGGAAAAGCAGACTTGGAGTTGTATTCTCTACAAATCCGGATTTTAGCTACGAAAGTTCAGATGAAGAGAGTATTCATTCTGAGACTCCGGCCCCGGGAAAGCAGAGATTGATTGTCTCTATTGACAAAAGACATCGTGCAGGAAAACAGGTAACACTTGTAAAAGGCTTCTCAGGGAGAGAGGAGGATCTTGAATCACTGGGCAAACTGCTTAAAAACAAGTGTGGTACCGGAGGCTCTGTAAAAGAGGGGGAAATTATACTCCAGGGAGATTTTCGCGACAGAGTGGTCTCTCTGCTCCTCTCATCCGGATACAATGCTAAAAGAGGGAATTGATTATGGAAAAAGTTCTTCCTGCTGACTCCCTGTGGGAGGCAGGGTCCAAAATCATATCTTCAAAGCCTCCGTTTGAGGAATTTGGCAACACCGCAATTAATGATGTACTGCTCTCATTGATTATTCTGGCCTTTTTTGTAATACTGATATTATTTTCCAGGGAAATTTTAACCGTAATACCATCTGTACTAAAAAGCACCTTCAATTTAAAGAATCATTACAAAATAGAAGAGAAGCTATCATTATCCAATATGAGGAATGTCGTTTTTCTTGTCTCTCTAATCTATTTTCCGGTGATAGTCACCATTATGGCGGGTAGTTACATTCAAACAAGGTTTAGCATTTACACACCGTTGTTTCTGATTGTTTTTCTTGCCATTCTTGTATCACTCGGAATTGTGAAAAAACTTATTTTTAAGCTTCTGTCATGGCTTAACAGGGACAAAAATACATTTGTATTCCTTGAAAAAGTGGGCTACAATCACATTATTCTGGCAACAATTGTTACTTTTCCATCTCTGCTTGCTCAAGTAGTAACCAATGACTATTCGGGCGAAATTCAGATTTACGCCATGATTATCTGCGTTTTACCTGTTTATATATTGTACCTTTTTCGCAGTGGTCAAATAATAACTGGCCAACGATACTCACATTTTTTTTATATTTTGTATCTTTGCGGCGCTGAATTTTTACCCATAGTACTTTTAGTACACTTTATACTCTCGCTCTGACAAAATGAAGATAAAGAATATTTTAATTTCTCAACCTGAACCTGCCAACGGATCCCCTTATTCTGATTTGGTTACAAAGCACAAGATTACTATTGACTTTATACCTTTCTTTAAAGTTGAGCCTTTGTCTGCAAAGGAGTTCCGCTTACAAAAGGTATCCATCCCTGATGCAACTGCAATAGTTTTCTCTGCAAGATCTGCTATTGATGCATTCTTTAAGATTTGTGAAGAGTTAAGAATCACTGTTCCTGAAACCATGAAATATTTTTGCATATCAGAGGCAGTTGCTCTCTATTTGCAGAAATATATTGTTTACCGCAAAAGAAAAATATTCTTCGGGAATGGGACCAATTCCTCTATAATTGATCTTGTTAATTCAAAACACAAAAACGAAAACTTTATGATTACTGCTGCAGACAACTGTAAAACAGATCTGCACAAGTTGTTTGTAAAGGCTAAGATCAAACACACTACAGCCGTTTTTGTTAAAACGGTTAACAGCGACCTTTCAGCTATTGATCTGCAGAAATATGATTTTCTGGTATTTTACAGTCCAAGCGATATTAAATCACTCCAGGAGAACTTCCCTGATTTTGTTCAGAATGGCACAAAGTTCGCGATTTTTGGTGCAGGAACACTTAAAGCCCTGAAAGCGGCTAAGTTCTCTGCCGAGGTGGTTGCTCCAACCCCTGAGGCCCCCTCTATAGCAAAGGCTCTTCAAAACTATCTGGAGATTAAATAATTATAAAAGGCATGATATGCCGGAGAACACTAACGAATTCCCAAAAAGGGAGAGATTATGCAATAAAAAGGCTATCACTTCGCTTTTTGAAAGCGGAGAGTCTTGTTTTGTGTTCCCGCTTAAGATATATTACAAGTCCAATAACCTGACAATAAACAGAATACTTATTTCAATACCCAAAAGAGCCCACAAAAATGCTGTAGACAGAAACCTGCTTAAAAGGCGGATTAAGGAGAGCTGGAGGAGTGGAAACAGAGGGGTATTTGAAGGTATGGATATTGCTGTAGTTTATATAAGCTCTTCTTTAACGGAATTTTACAAAATTGACAAATCGCTATCGGATGGACTGGCAAAAATTAAAGCGGCTCTTGATAAAAACAGCCACACTACCTCTAATATTACTGATTAAGTGCTACCAGTATTGTATTTCGCCTCTCAAACCCCAGTCCTGCAGATATTCACCCACCTGTTCTGCATATTCTCTTGAAGCGATAAAAAAACATGGTCCGCTAAAGGGTTTATGGCTTGCAATAAAGCGTATCTCCAGATGCCATCCCTGGGGAGGGAGTGGCTACGATCCCGTACCCTGAGAATTGACAATTCCAAATCTGCTAAGAACACTGTCAATGTTTTTTTCATCTCTGGCAAGCATTCTTATCTCTTGTTCAGGCACCTTCGATATATCCATAAAAACCAGTCCGTCAACACAGTAATTGAAGTCAGGATCAACATTAAAATTCAAAATCCTGGCGTTAATTTTAAGATATTTCTTAACCAAAGTTGGTAGCCGGTACTCTCCATCACTAAGTTTGAGTATATACCTGTCAAACTTCTCGATTGAATCTGCCTTGCTTCCGCTTAAAAGCATATCAGGATTACATCTGTGAAAGTTTGGGAAGAATGGATTTTTAGGTTTCATCATTGTATCCAGCCCCTCAACAGAGTGATACTTCTTAAGATATTCTATCATAATGCTGCGATAGAACTTTGGATACCAAGAACTTATACTGACAGGACCTATTAAATATTGTACATTTGGTTTGTTAAGTACAGAATAGAGCAAACCCTTTATAAGGAGCATAAGAGGTAACGCCTCCTTTTGATATTCCAGTGTTACAAAGGAGCGACCAAGCTCAATAGATTTACTTAAATACTTTGAAAACTCAGGATCATAATCAAAAAGTGTTTTTGTATAAAGCCCTTTAACGCCTTTAGATTTGAGTATTTCATCACCATAGCCCAGTCTGTATGCACCAACAACTTTTCCTTTCTGCTTATCCCAAAGAAAAAGATGTCTGTAGTACTCATCATAAATGTCAATATCCAAAGCCGATTTTGTCCCCTCTCCAACAGCCCTGAACGCCTCCTCTCTCTTTCTTCCCAATTCATGCATTGTCAAAGGGATGGACTTTGAATCAGTCAAATAACAGCTATAATTTCCGGTTGTAAAGAGGTGTTTTTCCTTTGGTAATGAATTTATCTCTTTTATTAGTGCTCTCCTGTTTTTTGGAAGAGCAATAGGTGTCGAATATACCTCTTCCGGATGGATCACTTTTAACTGCACATTCCCCTCCAGGGCATAAGTCCTGCTTCTCAGATATCCCCCAAGATCTTTAAGTTCCCTGTATTCTGCAAGTTCATTTACAGTGACAGGTTTGCCTATCCTTACCTGAATAGTACGATTTCTCTTATTCAGGAGCTCTCCGGGCAACCTCATAGTTCTAAGCAGCGGATGTACCTTTCCAAGCCAGTGGAAAAAATGAGAATTTGTCCCGTGGACATAAACAGGTAATACCTGAACACCCGAATTTCTTATTAGCTTAATAATTGTAGATTGCCACTCCTTATCCTGAATAATTGATGATCCGTAAGTAGTGGCAACCTCTCCGGCTGGAAAGAGACACAGAGGAGAACCATTCTTAAGGCTTTCAGAAGCCATCCTTAGCCCGGAAAAACTTTGAGCTATTTCAGGTTTTTCTGTAAAAGGATTTACAGGGAAGAAGAACTCTTTCAGGTTATCTATATGCGATAGAATGAAGTTTGTAAGGAATTTTGTATCAGGGCGAGCTGCACTGAATATATCTATCAGCACAATACCGTCAATTGCTCCAAAAGGATGATTTGAAACTACTATAAAAGGGCCCTCCTGAGGTATGTACTCTAACTCCTTTGGGGGGATTTCATACCTTACATTCATCTCCTTTAAAAGAGCTGTAGAAAAATCCCTTCCCTTAAAAGCAGCTACTTTTGAGTGCAGCATATTTATTCTGGTTATTCCCAGCAAGTGCATCGCAATCCCGGCAATTATATTACCAGGTAAGCCATGGACATTTACAGCCTTTTTAATGTGACTCTTCGTTATTAGTTTTGTATCCATATCCCTTGCAAATATAGTTTATTTGTTACTTTTACAAATATGAAATCTGTAGATAATCGAGAAGAAATTAAGGATCGTGTTAAAATCCTGCCTCAGCTTCCGGGAGTTTATCGCTTTCTGAACAAGGATGGTACCATCATTTATGTTGGTAAAGCAAAAAATCTTAAAAGCCGAGTCTCCCAATATTTTCAGGCTCCTGAGGGGTTAACTCCAAAAACAAGAGTAATGGTTTCAAGGATTGCCAGCTTTGAGCATACTGTTGTAAGCAGTGAGTCCGAAGCTCTTCTACTTGAGAATACCTTAATAAAGAAGTATCAGCCCAGATATAATGTGATGCTCAAGGATGGAAAAACCTATCCATGGATATGTATACGAAAAGAACCTTTTCCACGTGTGTTTTTAACAAGAAAGTTACTTAAAGATGGCTCCTCTTATTTTGGACCATACAGTAATGTTTCACATGCTTATTCTCTTTTAGATATAATAGACAACCTGTTTAAAATCAGAAATTGTAAATTATCTCTTACCAGTGAGAATATCAAAGCAAAAAACTTCAGACCATGTTTAAGATTTCATATTGGAAAATGCAAAGCTCCATGTGTATCCCTGCAAAGTGAAGAAGAGTATAATCTTCAGATAGAGAGGGCAAAGCTCATATTAAAAGGGGAGACATCTGCTCTCGCCGCTGAGATTCACGAGGAGATGCTTCTTGCTGCATCAGAGCTTAGATTTGAAGAGGCTCACGAGGCTAAGGCTAGGCTTGAAACACTTAGCCGCCACTATAGTAAATCTCTGGTAGTAAGTCAAAGCCTCACCAATATTGATATTTTTTCTCTGGTTTTCGAGAATAGTACTGCTTTTGGTAACTGGATGAGAGTAATCAACGGATCTGTTATACAGTCAATGAATGTAGAGCTAAGGCTACCAATAGACGAAGAGAAAGAGAATGTATTAAGCCGGTTTATTATTTCCATTGGAGAGAGATTCGCCCCTCTTTCAGAGGAAATCATTGCTGAATACCTCCCGGAGGGAGACTTTACACCATCCAGAATTCATATTCCCAAAAGGGGAGAAAAACTTAGTCTGTTAGAACTCAGTCAAAAAAATGCAAGGATTTTTAAGCTTGAGAAGATTAAACAAGAACAAATTCTAAGACCAGATGAACATAAAGAGAGGTTACTTGAATCTATCAAAACAGATTTAAACTTAACTGACCTTCCTTTTCATATTGAGTGCTTTGACAACTCAAATATTCAGGGCAAATATGCAGTATCTGCATGTGTTGTTTTCAGAAATGGCATTCCCAGCAAAAGGGATTACAGACACTTTAATGTTAAAAGGGTTGTTGGTGCAAATGATTTTGCAACAATGAAAGAGGTAGTTAACAGAAGGTACTCAAGAATGCTGGAGGAGGAGAGTTCTCTTCCTCAACTTGTAGTAATTGATGGTGGCAGAGGTCAGGTTAACGCTGCATACGAAGCACTGGAAGAGCTCGGTCTGGAAACAAGAATAAAACTTGTAGGAATCGCAAAAAGGCTCGAAGAGCTTATTGTTCCAGGAGACTCTCATCCTCTCTTTCTGGATAAAAACAGTACTACCCTTAGAGTGCTGATGCAGTTAAGGGACGAAGCTCACAGATTTGGAATAACCCATCACAGGAAAAAGAGAAGCAAAGGTCAAGTTGAATCTGAACTTGCGGAAATTAAGGGAATTGGAGAGAAAAGCATCCAAAAACTACTTACCCATTTTAAAAGTATTCAGGCTATCAGATCCTCTTCTCCGGAGGAGATCCAAAGAGTTGCAGGCGCTCGTGTTTCTAAGATTCTACATCAATATTTTGAATCCCGGGGGCTTCTTTAGTAAGCTTTGCCCAGTTTCTCCATCCGTTAAGTGAGTTTGCCAGATAGAAGAGCCACATAATCACCATTAGAACAGAGTGATCCTCTCCGTTTACAAAGGCTACAGACCACATTATTATACTTATAACATTTACGGTTACCCATAAAACCCACTGCTCCATATAGGTTTTAACCATCAGATACATAGCAATAACTGACAAAACAGTAGTTGCAGAGTCTTTTAATGGTTGAGGATCTCCAAATTCATCAAGTATAACGGCTGCAATTAACACAAGAGCAGAGGAGAGCAAAAGCAGAATAAACCTCTCCCTGTTTTTAAATCTTTTACCCACAACAGTCACAGACTCGTTACTCTCTCTATTCTTCATCCACATAAACCATCCTATAAATTGCATCGGAAGATAGTACAACGCATTTAGTACAGCATCCCCATAAAGCTCTGCCTTATAAGATATTATTGCATACAACGATACATTTATCAGTCCAAAAATATAATTCAGAATATTACCCCTGGCAACCAAAACAACACAAATCACTCCGGTAATAGCAGCAGCAGATCCCATAATGTCAAAACTATCAGTCATCAACATATGAAGGATATTGGAAATAATAACACCTGCAATCAGGAACCAGTCAAATGTACTCAGCGTATTTATTTTGTTAAATTTTATCATAAGAGAGGTGTTGTAAATATAAACTGGAATATATTTCTGGACTCTCCGGTCCTGATAAACCGCACACCTCCAGTTAAAGGCAATGGGATGTTGAAGATGTTAAAATCGATAAGAATATCTGTACCTGCAGAATAGAGATGTCTGGAGTCGTTCATTCCGCGGCTGTAAGCCCAGTCAAAAAATGGAATTATTCTTGCTCTTTTTAAATATAATAACCAGGATAATGTGATATCACCCAGATTTACCGGAATAGCATAATCTGCAAACAGTGAGGTATAATTAATACTGTAGTGGGAATTATATCCCCGTGGAGAAGCTGCCAGGTTCCTCATAAGATATCGCTTTCCTCCATAGAACTGTCTTTGGTAAGCAAATGATAACTTGATTCCGTGATTTTTCATTACACCAGGGAGATATCCATAAGAATTAAAATAGAGTGTTGAGCCAAAGTTTTCTCCGGCAAAAGGCATCATATTATACTGGAAATTTACACCAAAACCCCATTTAGGGAAGAGGTTCCTGAGTGCCATTCTCTGAACCTGATAATACTGAACACCAATAGTAATATGCTGATAATCCTGATATTTAGCCTCCCTGAATGAGTAATATGAGTCATTCGAATATCTCCAGTTAACTTTTGGTATTACACCCCTCGCCCAGCCTCCTGAAGAGAGGTTAAGTGGAACATAAGCTAACATTGAGGCGTTAAGGTATGGAGATCCGGAAATTGTATCTGCTACCATTTCCGGATTAAAGAGATCACCAGCAATAAGAGTTATTCTCTGTCTGTCTCTGTCATTTATATCTGCCCTAAATTCAAAAACCGGATAGAGAGCTCGGTATGTGAACCTCAAATGTCCAGAATGGAATCCTCCGTGATATGAGTATCCTAACATCCCCTCCGCGGTTCCCAAAGAATTTTGGGTGTAAACAGATGCTCCAGGAGAGAGGATGTTGTATAAATTTTCATAAGAGATATTATTAAGAATATCCGTATTAACATATAGCGGCGTCCATGAGTGCAACCTGAAAAGATGCTTCCCCTTTCTGTATGGTATTGATATCAACTTTTCAGCTTCAGCCAGACTCACTGTATCAATGTTAAATTTAGCCTGTTGTGAGAGCTCCTCAGCCATAATATATTTGAAAGGTCTTGAGAAATCTGCAGGCTCCCACTTTAGAGAATCCACGGGAGACTCAACAATTTTGTATCCATTTTTTGTGAAATTTGAATAGATAACCGTACCCCTGATTCTGCAGAACTGAGGCGATTTTGCCGCAAGAGGGGCGGAAGTGAGCCTCCTTGTAAATCTGGCATTCGGGTCATAGTGGTAAATATTGTCTGTACCATCCATATCACTGGTGAAGAGAATTGAACCCTCCATCTCTGAGAGGCTCTCTATAGTTTGCCTCTGCTCAGCAATCTCCCTTACCCATTCACCATCGTTAATTTTAATTGAAAAAAGACCTAGTCCGTTTTCCGTGATGATTGAACAAAAGACCCTGTCTCCAACTATCAGCGACTCCTTTATCTGTCCATTTAAAGGTGCTCTGCGAACAAAATTGATAACAAACCCATCCATATTCAACAGCAGGAGAGAACTCCCTCCGGCTCTGTCATATTCGGCAACAGCCATTAACTTTCCATCTTCAGATAGGGCAGGATTCATATAAACAGCTCCATTTGTGAGTCTGCTTCTTTTGTTTGTCTTTAAATCCCACTCTACTATTTCTGCATAACTTTCATGCTCCCACCTTAAAGAGGGAGTACTTTCGCTCCAGTATATTCTGTTGTTTTTCAGGACCGGCTCTCCATTTACTTTTCCAATGAAAAAAAGAGTCTCCTCCCTCCCGTCCTGAAAAATCCTTACCAATCTTGGTGCTTCATCAAGATCTGTTTTAACTGCATACGATACGCCGTCAGGTGTAGTCATGGAAGATGTATAAGACACATAATCTGTGGTTTGAGGTGTAAAGTATTTAAATCTTGTAAATGGCGCCCTTAAAGAATCTTCATCTCTCCATCGTTTTGTCATTGATTCTGCAGTAATTCTGAGGCTCTCCTCAACAGTAAATCCTGATGCCCTTTTGTAAGCCAGAGAGGCCCCGGAGGGATTGTAAAACTGGTCAACCAGAGTAGTCATAACATCCCCCATCAGGTAACTGTTCCCGGATCTGAATCTCATTACTGAGAGTAACAGATAGCCCAGGCTATATTCATCCGGAGTGAATTTTTTAAAAGAGCCAAATGCCCACTGTTGAATATTGCGGAGATCTCCATCAAGAAAGGCCGCTTTAAAATATAGAAGATGGGATGGGTTTCTTCCCCTGCCGGCGCTTGAATTGGCGGTTTCGGCTATGACAGCATCTCCCTCAAGTGCCCATTTATTTATGTAGAGTCCGGCTCCTATACCTACAGCCTGCTCTCCGATAAGCCATGAAAGAGGCTTGAAAATACCCCTTTCAAACATTGTCATTTGAGCTACATGCCTCCCCTCATGAAGCACAAGTTGTTTCTCCCAATTCATAGAGTATCCCCCGAATGAGGGAGGTGTAGTATAGAGCTCCATCCTCCTTGGCGCCCAGGTAACCAAACCATTACTGTAAACATTATAGGGATGAAGGACAACCGGGAGTTTTCTTGGTTTTGATCTAACGGGCTGGTTTATTGCGTCCGCACTTTTCTCAAGCAATAATGAATATCTTCTCGCAAGAGAGTCAACCTCCGCCGGGTATATCAGATAGTATCTCTCTGTCTTTATCTCTCTCCATTTTAAACGAGAAGGATCACTTCCTGTTGAGTAGAACTGAGCAAAAGAGTGCCAATAAAAAACTAGAGAAAAAATCGCAGTAAGTAGATACCTGAGAGAGCGGTTCATCTGATATTTTTTTGTGCTGCAAAGTTATGAAAATTGCGACAGATTTATGAATCACAAATTTTTATAAACTATATTTGTGGCTGAAACTAACAACACAAAGCAATGGAAGTAGTATTTCAGATACTAAAACTTTTTGGTTCTTTAGGCCTTTTCCTGTATGGGATGACCCTAATGAGCGGAGCCTTACAAAAGGTTGCGGGGGAGAAGATGAGGAGCATATTGGCTGCAATGACTTCAAACTCTCTAAAAAGAGTTCTGACAGGCCTTTTTATTACAGCAATCATCCAATCATCAAGTGCAACCACCGTAATGGTTGTAAGTTTTGTTAACGCCGGTTTATTATCTCTGGCTCAATCAGTAGGGGTAATTATGGGCGCCAATATAGGCACTACTGTAACTGCGTGGATTATTTCTCTGTTAGGTTTTAAGTTTGACATCTCAACTATCTCAATCCCTCTGGTTGGAATAGGTTTTACCTTAATGATGTTTAAATCAAAAAAGAAAAAGTCTGTTGGAGAGCTATTTATTGGTTTTGCTCTGCTTTTTCTTGGACTCGCTTTTCTTAAAGACTCAGTCCCTGACCTCAAGGCTAATCCCGAGATTTTCCAGTTTCTACAAGGCTGGACAAACTACGGCTTTGGTTCTGTTTTGATATTTGTACTACTGGGTACTTTATTAACAATCGTGATGCAGTCATCCAGTGCAACAATGGCTCTGACTCTGGTGATGAGCAGCTATGGATGGATTCCTTTTGAAATGGCGGCCGCTATGGTTCTTGGAGAGAATATCGGTACAACAATAACAGCAAATATTGCTGCAGCAGTAGCAAACATATCAGCAAGAAGAGCAGCACTTGCCCATACAGTTTTCAATATTTTTGGTGTAACCTGGGTGCTTATAATATTTAAACCTGTACTTGGAATAGTTTCCAAAATCACAATAGCTGTTTTTGGTATAGACCCTTTCGTTTCATCCGAGGCTACATTGTATGGTATATCCTTCCTGCACACCCTTTTCAATCTTACAAACACCTTGGTTTTGGTTGGCTTTACTAACCAAATTGTTAAACTGGTAAGCTATGTCATCAAGGCAAAAGAGGGAGAGGAGGTTTTCCGGCTAAAGTATATCCAGGGTGGTGTTCTTAGCACTGCAGAACTCTCACTTTCTCAGGCCAAGTCAGAAATCACGGATTTTGCCAAACTTGCCAAGCAGGAGTTCTCATTCGCAAGGGAGGCTATGAGATTATGCAACTCAGATAAATTTGATGAGCTGTACACTAAAATAGAGCACTACGAACAAATTACTGACAAAATAGAGCTTGAGATTGCTAATTATCTTAACAATGTCTCAGAGGGAGAGTTGAGCGAAGAGAGTGGAAGAAGGCTGCAGGCAATGTATAAAATTATAAGTGAGATTGAGAGTCTTGGTGACTCAGGATACAACATCGCAAGAATTCTAAACAGACTAAGAGTACACAGGAAAAACTTCTCAGACGATGTCTGCGAAAAGCTTGACCATATGTTTGACCTTCTTGACAGAGCATTTGACCATATGATTAACAATCTTGACAAGGGTTATACAAAACTTGACGGAATATCCAACGCTGTAGACTCAGAGGAGCATATTAACGAGTACAGAAACCTTCTAAAAGAGGAGCACCTTTTTAATCTTGAGAATAATAAGTATGGCTACCAAACCGGTGTATACTATATGGATATAGTTGCCGAGTGCGAAAAGGCAGGCGACTATATGATTAATGTTTCAGAAGCAATAATTGAAATTCAGTAAAAATGATCAGAAGAAAACTTGCCCTGCTGGCACTAACTTTAATCTCAATAGTCTGCTTTGGGCAAAACTCTGCTCTGTCTGCAGATTCCATCGCATTTTCCGGTGCCAAATGGGATTTTTCTGCAATTACAGATGGAGTTATTTTGAAAAGGACTCATTTTATTAATAACCGATTGTTTTCCTCCAATCAGTTTATCTCTGTAGTTGAAATTAAACCGGAAGCTGAAGCAAAGATTGAGATTTTTGCAAGTCCCGTTTTAAAACAGACCAGCGAAATGGCTAAAGAGGCCGGAGCAAAAATTGCACTTAACGGCTCATTCTTTAAGTTTAAAAGCGGAGTTAACACAGAAGACTACAACTCTGTTGATTATATAAGAAAGGGTAATAATCAGCTTGCTCCCAATACCTGGCCATCAATTGGAAGAGCTATGCACCAGCTTGGTGCCTTGGCAATTTTCAGGGGGGAACTCTTTATCCTTAAAGCAGATATGCTCAGAGAGTGGGAGAGATACATCAAAGCCGACGAAGTTCTTACAACAGGCCCCATTTTAAGAGTATCCGGAGAAGATCTATTATTATCAAAGGACTCTTTTTACACAACAAGACACCCGAGAACTGCTGTTGGAAAAAGGGCTGATGGTACAATTTTATTGCTGACTGCAGATGGAAGATCCCCGGAGGCAGCCGGAGTCTCTCTTAAAGAGCTTCAGGTTATCATGAAATGGCTGGGCGCAGAATATGCAATAAACCTTGACGGAGGCGGTTCTACAACCCTATATGTAGAGGGCGCCTCAGATAATGGTGTGGTAAACCATCCAACAGACAACAGGATATTTGACAACAAAGGTGAGCGAAAAGTGGCAAATGCCATACTGGTTCACATAAAATAGATGGAAAAAGAGAGAAAGAGAGTCCTCTTTGTTTATACCAGAGACTCCACATTCATTCGTGGAGATGTTAATGTTTTGTCCAGACATTATGATGTCAAGAGGCTAATTACAGATAACAGAAATCAGGCGATTCAGCTTTTAGCTCTTATCAGACAATTCATATATCTAATACTGAATATCCGCCATTTTGATATAGTCTACATTTGGTTTGCAGACTATCACTCCTGGCTGCCATCTCTGTTTGCGAAAATTGCAGGGAAAAAGTGTTATCTGGTAATTGGTGGTTATGACATTTGCAGGGTAAAGAAATACAAATACGGGAGTTTTGTAAACCCATTAAGGGGATGGATGGCCAGAAGCTCGATGAGATCTTCTACTGCAAATCTTTGTGTTTCCAACCATATAAAAAGAGTTGTAAAGAGTCTGGCACCCGGCACTCCGGCGCTTCTTGTTTACAATGGAATGAGTTTTCCTGACTCCTCAAAAACAAAACTACCTCAGGAGGGAAGCAGAGGAGGAGTTTTATGCGTAGCCATTTCACAGTCAAGACAAAGCTACTTTATAAAGGGAATAGACAGATATCTTGAGCTTGCACGGGCTATGCCGGCACAAAAATTCACCCTTATCGGAACAGATCCTGAGAGAGCAGGTATTAAGCCGGAAGATATACCAAAGAACCTGACTATCATCCCTGTAATTGAGCATTCACGCCTTACGGAATTCTATCACAAATCAAAAGTATATTGTCAGCTGTCAAGAAGAGAGAGCTTCTCGCTTTCCCTTGCTGAAGCGATGTTTCACGGATGCATGCCCCTGACTACAAAAGCAGGAGGGATGCCGGAGGTATCCGGAGGATTGGGGGAAATTATTTACGCTTCAGATAGTGATACATTCAGTAGAGAGGACAAAGAGAGCTCGCTTCATGAAGCTATCAACGCAGTAGCAAGGCTTGCCGCTGAAAGCGAAGATTACGCACCGGCTATGAGAGAGAGGGTCATGGCCCTGTTTACAATAGAAAAAAGGGAGAAAGAGCTTGTTTCAATTATTTCAAGAGGGTAGTATCTTTAATATCCTAACCATTCCTCTTAGCAGAAAAGTGTTCCCCCCTGCACTTATCCGAGCCAGTAATTTGAAGTGTCTTTTTTTCTCTGGATTGTTACCCGCTTTCAACTCTGGATTTACCTCAGGAAAAAGATTCAAAACACTGTCTATCGAACTGACAGGCATATCTCTGTGAAGCATTAACCTTCTTCTTATCCTTACTTTGTATGTGAAAATCTCTCTGCCGCAACTCTCTTTTATTTCGTCAGATAATCTGGTTTCAAGATAATTAAGGGCTGCCGCAACCAGTTTAAGATGTCCAATAGTATAGGAAACAGAAGCAGCATTAAACATAACATAATGAACTAATGCATCCGGGATTACAACAACTTTTTTTGCAGTCATTACCAGAAGGGGCGATACTGAAAGGTCATCTCTCAGATGTGGCAAAAAGGAGACCTCCCCTCTCTCATAAACCTCCCTTTTAACTAGTTTATTCCAGAGAGCAGATGGCGCCTTATTGGCAAGTATCTCCCCTATATATCTGCTCCTCTCCTCAATGCCCTCAATTACAAATGGGGTAATATGGAAGAGGGAGGAATAGTATCTTTCCGAAAATCCTTTTTTCTCAATCCAATATCCGCAAACTGCTATTTCAGAATCTGTGTCAATAAGAGAGCTGTAAAGCATCTCCAATAAGTTTGGTTCAAAATAGTCGTCAGAATCAAGATGAATAATATAATCTCCCGACGCAACCTCCATACCTCTTTGTCTGGAGGCAGAAACACCAAGGTTTGAATTATTATATTCAATTTTAAATATTCCTCTTTGCCACGACGCAGCGAGCAACTCCTCTGCAATTTCAATGCTGTTATCTCCCCCGCAATCATCAACAAGAACTAATTCAAAATCCCTGAAAGTCTGGTTTATTATAGAATTCAGAGATCTCTCAATAAGTGAAGAGACCCTGTATACAGGAATAATAACTGATATTATTGGCGCTCGGTTTGACATTTGACAAATATAAAAAAAGGGGATGAACTTTTAGCCATCCCCTTCCTCAAGTTGACCCACCAGGATTCGAACCTAGACTGACTGAACCAAAATCAGTAGTGCTACCATTACACCATGGGTCAATGCGGTTTTCAATTGAGGGTGCAAATATATAGCTTTTTCATAAAAAACAAAAATTTTCAAAGAATCTTGAAATCTATCAAGGCATCTCCCAATAAAAAATAGAGCAAAACCCAGAAGGCATATCTGACAGCTTTACCAATCAGCATAAAGATTGCAGACTTTGTAAAATTCACTTTATAAAATCCCAATCCAAGTGATAAAACATCACCCACAAATGGCATCCAGCTAAAAAAGGCTATAAGAGCACCATGTTTGTCAATCCAGTGTTTCTGCTTTAACAGCTTCTCTTCCGAGATACCCATCCATTTCTCTATCCATTGCCACTTCCCAAAATGTCCAATCCAATATGATGTAAGCCCCCCAAGCCAATTTCCTGCTGTTGCCCAAAGAAATGCAAAGAGAGGATTCATTCCGGCAACAAGTACCCCGATAATAAGAACATCTGAGCTGAACGGAACTATTGTAGCAGCCAGAAATGAGCCTGCGAAGAGTCCCGTGAAACCGTAATTTTCTAGTAATTCAATCATCTTTTAAACTTGAAAAAATCCCTTATTATCGAAGAGCAACTCTCTTCAAGAATACCCCGGATTACTTCAGTTTTTGGATGAAGAAGCGAGGGTGAGTATAGAGTATAACCTCGTTTAGGATCCGAGGCTCCGTAAACAATCCTTCCTATTTGTGACCAGGAGAGAGCAGCTGCACACATTGCACAAGGCTCCAAAGTTACATATAGCGTGCAATTATCCAGATATTTCCCGCCAAATCTGGCAGTAGCCATTGTTATAGCTTGCATCTCCGCATGGGCTGTTGCATCATTAAGTCTTTGGGTAAGGTTATGAGCCCTGGCTACTATTGATCCGTTAGAAACTATTACTGCACCAACAGGCACTTCGTCCTGAGCAAGGGCTTTTTCAGCCTCTGTCAGTGCAGCCTTCATATATTTCTCATCATCATCATGCATAAAGCAAACTTCAGTATTGCGGCAAATATAATCAGAATAGAGCAAGATATAATAACGCCCCTGCAAAGTATCCTGCTAAAGCAAGACAGACAATTTGTCAGGAATGAGGATTGGCACTTCTTTTGCGTCTTCTGTTTCTGCAAAATTAAATAATCATAAAACATATAAAAAATTAAAAGTTTAAGATCATGAACATTAAACCACTAGCAGACAGAGTTTTGATTGAGCCTAAGGAGGCCGAAACAAAAACAGCAAGCGGCATTTACATTCCGGACACCGCTAAAGAGAAACCTCAGGCAGGAAAAGTAGTAGCTGCAGGAAGCGGAAAAAAAGATGAGCCAATGGAGCTGAAGGTAGGTGACAATGTGCTTTACGGAAAATATGCTGGCACAGAGATCAATGTAGATGGAAAAGATTATCTGATGATGCGTCAGTCAGACATACTGGCTGTCCTTAACTAATTGTATAACTAATAAATAAAATAACCAATATTATGGCAAAAGAGATAAAATTTAATATAGAGGCACGCAACCTTATGAAAGAGGGTGTAGATGCTTTGGCAAATGCAGTTAAGGTTACACTTGGCCCAAAAGGCAGAAATGTAGTTATAGACAAAAAGTATGGTTCTCCTCAGATAACCAAGGATGGAGTAACAGTTGCAAAAGAGGTGGAGCTTGAAGACCGCTTTGCAAATATGGGTGCTCAAATGGTTAAAGAAGTCGCTTCAAAGACAGCTGACCAGGCAGGTGATGGCACTACTACTGCTACTGTTCTTGCACAATCCATTATTAATGTTGGATTGAAAAATGTGACTGCCGGAGCAAATCCAATGGACCTTAAGAGGGGAATTGACAAAGCTGTTGAGGCCGTTGTTGCATCCCTTAAAAGTCAAAGTCAGTCCGTTGGTGACGATATCACAAAGATTGAACAGGTTGCAACAATCTCCGCCAACAATGATATAACCATTGGGAAGCTTATTGCTGATGCAATGAGTAAAGTTAAGAAAGAAGGTGTTATAACTGTTGAAGAGGCAAAAGGGACAGATACTGAAGTTAAGGTTGTTGAAGGAATGCAGTTTGACCGCGGATATATATCTCCATATTTTATGACCAACCCTGAAAAGATGGAGGCCGTTCTTGACAATCCATACATCCTTATTACTGACAAGAAGATCTCAACGATGAAAGATCTGCTTCCTGTTCTGGAGCCTGTTGCACAAAGCGGAAGATCTCTTGTAATTATTGCAGAAGATGTTGATGGAGAGGCACTGGCAACCCTTGTTGTAAACCGTCTTCGCGGAACTTTGAAAATTGCAGCTGTTAAGGCCCCGGGATTTGGTGACAGAAGAAAAGAGATGCTGGAGGATATCGCAATCTTAACCGGAGGTACAGTAGTTTCAGAGGAGAAAGGAATCAGACTTGACGCAGCCTCACTTGAGATGCTTGGTGTTGCAGAGAAAATCTCTATTGACAAGGAGAATACTACAATCGTTAATGGTTCCGGAGAGAAGAGTGCAATAGAGAAGAGAGTTGCCCAGATACGCAAGCAAATGGAAACAACCACAAGTGACTATGACAGGGAGAAGCTTCAGGAGCGTCTTGCCAAACTTGCCGGTGGTGTTGCTGTGCTTTATGTTGGAGCTGCTTCAGAGATGGAGATGAAAGAGAAGAAAGACAGGGTTGATGATGCTCTAAGCGCAACCCGTGCTGCAGTTGAAGAGGGTATAGTACCTGGTGGAGGTGTAGCTTACATCCGTGCCATTGAGGCAATTAAAAACCTCAAGGGTGAAAACGAAGATGAGAACACCGGTATAGCAATAATTTCCCGTGCTATCGAAGAGCCACTGAGAATGATTGTTGAAAACGCTGGTATTGAAGGAAGCATAGTTATTCAGAAAGTTAAAGAGGGCAAAGGGGACTTTGGCTACAATGCAAGAACTGACAAATATGAAAATCTGCTTGCTGCAGGTGTGATTGACCCAACCAAGGTAACTCGTATAGCTCTTGAAAATGCTGCATCTGTTGCTGGTATGTTCCTTACAACCGAGTGCGTTCTGGCAGAAAAGAAAGAGGAGAATCCAATGCCGATGGGCGGAGGAGCTCCCGGAATGGGCGGAATGGGCGGAATGATGTAATCTTCCACCTCCGGTTTTTAAATAAAGAGACCAGCCTTTTAACAGGCTGGTCTTTTGTTTTATATAAATCTTACGGTCATCTGCTAATACTACCTATTATAATTACATCCGGATGAACTAAAGCCATGAATTAAGTGTTTAGCAAAATAAAAACTATGATTAAAATTGGTGACAAGGCTCCTGATTTCAAAGGCACAGACCAGGATGGAAACGAGATTAAACTGAGTGATTTTAAAGGCAAGAAGCTGGTACTCTATTTTTACCCGAAGGATAATACCCCAGGCTGTACTGCAGAGGCTTGCGACCTGCGCGACAATTATCACCGCTTTGAGGCAATGGGGTATAAAATCGTTGGCGTAAGCAAGGATAACGAAAAGTCTCACAAGAGCTTTATCGAGAAATTCAGCCTTCCCTTCCCCCTTATTTCAGATAAGGATGCTGTAATACTAAAAGCCTACGAAGCCTGGGGACGCAAGAAATTTATGGGTAAAGAGTATGATGGTATAATCAGGAAAACCTTTGTAATTGACCAGGACGGCGTAATTCTGGATATTATAGAAAAAGTGGACACAAAGGCCCACTCTAAACAAATTATTGGATAATACTCAACCTACAATCCAGGCGAGGATATGATTTTCAAATACCTCGTAATTTACCTCAAATTCCTCCAGGTACCCATCTTTATGGAGGAATTCCACATCAACTCTTCCCTCCTCCCTTGGAGAGAATCTCTTTATGTTTATTTGTTTGGCAAAATCTACATCTGTCTGAGACATTCTTTTATATAAAGCCTCCTTTACGCTCCAGTGAATAGCCAGATGGAGGTTTTTATTTCTCTCGCTCAGATTATCAATCTCATCCTCTGACAGAGCCTTTTTTTCTACTGCGGAAAAGTCTCTTCCAAGAGACTCTACATCAACTCCTACACTCTCTTCCGGATGTGTAAAAACACAAACAAAACGGCTGGTATGAGATATGCTTATCTCTATCAGGCTGTTTTGCAGGAATGGCCGTCCATTGTCATGATGACCCAAATAGACCTTCCCGTCAAACAATTCGTTAAGCAGCGCCCTTACAGCCAGCCTCTCTTTTCTTCTGGCAGTACTCTTTGTAAGCTGCAAATCTTCAAGTTCGTCATGAGGGATTGAACTGAGGTTCATTAACTCCTCTTCCGTTTCAGTGATCTCCCAAACGGATATAGTAGCTCCTCTATCTACCTCTTTGCTGAAAAATAGTCCCATCTCCTGTTATATATTATCTTTAATATCAGTTTCATCCAAAATTTCTCCCACAATCTCCTCCAAAATATCCTCCAGTGTTACAATCCCCTCCATTCCGCCATACTCGTCAACAACAACGGCAAGATGCATCCTCTTTTGTCTGAACTCCTCAAGCAAATCATTAATCTTCTTTACTCCCGGGACAAAATAGGCACTTCTGATATGAGCGGTCCAGTCAAAATTATCACCCTCTTCAATATATCCCACCAAATCTTTTATATAAAGGAAACCTGTAACATTATCAATAGAATCTTTATATACAGGTAATCTGGAGAAGCCGCTTTCAGCAACTTTACTCTTTACCTCGCTCCAGTTAAGAGTGCTTTCAATACCCTCTACTGAAACTCTTGGCGTCATAATATCCCTGACTGTTGTATCGGACAGCTTTACAATATTTAGCAACATCCCCTTCTCCTCTCCAAACCCCTCAACAGATTTAACATCCCTCTCCTCTTTGCTATCAAATACACTTTTTGCAAATGATGATAAGATTTTATTGACAGGAGCAGTTATCAGGGCAGAGGCCTGAACTACTTTTCCAGCTGCTATTGCAAGTGATTGACCATACTTGGCTGCCAGCAGATTGGGCAGTATGTGTCCAAAGAGTAATATTGTTAAAACTACCACTATCAGAGGCATCAGGAATATTCCATTGCCTATTAGTATAAAAATTAATACAGATATCGCTGCTACAAAAATTGCCGAAATCTGATAAATTGAATTAAACACAAAATCCGAAGCGGACAAGTTTCTCTTTGAGATTTGATCCGATTCCGTTTTTGAGATAGTGAGGAGATAAATTTCGCCCGCCTTAAGAATCACATATAACACAAGGATGAGACCGAGCGCCATCCCCACGGGGTAATAATCATCAGTTAAGCTACTGGGAGGTTCCAACTTCTTATAAACTATGGTTATGGGTGCAAATATAGTTAATTTTTAATTGCAGCATACTTTTCCTGCATAAAGGCCGGGTAATATGACTCTTTTGCCTTGCGAAGACCCTCCTCTCCGGCATCATCTTCCCTGTTGATAAACTTAAGGGAAGAGGCATGCCTGATTGCAAATTCCCGGTTTATAGCCTGGTAGGCCCCCCTTATTTTTGCATCTGCCTTTTCAATATGGACAATTAATGTATCGGAATTAATCTGCTCTCCTGCCGAATAGGCAATTACCTCCCCGTTGAGCCTGATAAGTCCCCCTTTTAATCTTAGTTCAGTGAAGTTTGAAAGGGCTTTGTTAACAGCACAAATCTCCCACATTTTTGACTGGTTATCCTTGCAGCTGTTCTCAATACACCACTTGATTGTAAACTCCCTTACTTCCTGCAGATTGTCGGCGGTAATATCCTCATAATTCCAACCGGATAACTCAAGGAATCTGTTTAGATGGTTCCTTTTGGATTGGAGCTTTTTCCCTGATAGTGATATCATTTTCTCACTTTCGTAGATATAGTCAAAGCTGTTCCGTGTAGGAGCAAAAGTAAACTTCCCGGGGAAGAGCTCCTCCACTCTCTCTTTTGCTTCCGGAGGAAGTCCAATCATTTTAAAAGGAACACCCCTCTCTTTTGCATCGGCCTCAAGAAGGGATATAACCTCTTTTAAATCTCCTTCTCCGGCAGGGAAAAGATACCTTGTCTCCTCGCCTGATCCAGAGTTAAAAAGAAGAAAATCTTTATACCTCCCTATCTTTGATTTGAAGACCTCTTCCCATATGAAAAGGTTTGTAAAACAATACTCCGCTCCTCTGAAATCAGAAGAGGCTAGTATCTTATCAATCCACTCCTTATCTTCTATTACAATCTGTCTGAATTCTATCATATATTTCTATTCTAACAGCCATCTTTCCAGCAGAGAGATAACTCTCTGACGGCTCTCCTCAGGCAGTGTTGATATCCTTGCTCTGTGACTTCCTGCAGGATCAGTCACAACAACAATATTGGAAGATTTTGGTTCATTTACCATAACAGCACTCCAAGGGTCATACTCTCCATATATAAAAATCATTTTGGATGTTGTTGTGGCTACAAACTTCTCAAGCTTTCTTGAAAGCTTTTTACTAAACTTAAACTTCTGATTCTGCGGGAGGAAAAGTTTTGCAAGATAACCCTTTGAGCTCTTTATTTTTAAAAGTCCCTCAAAAGGTTTGGTGTCATAACCATAATAGCCCAGCTCTTTAGCTGCCTGAATAAAAAAAGATGTTGTAGGGCTCTCTTTTACAAAATAGTCCGGTGCACTGATTTTCATCCAGTAAGAAAAAATCGTTTTATCATCTGCATCCAGGGCCGGTATTTCATCCGTATTACTTCCCCATTGCCAAAGAGCGAATGAAAATTCAAGAACTGAGTAGTCGTAAATCTCCTCCTGCGGTAAATTGAATTCATACTTCTTCTCGTTGCAGAAAGAGTCAAACATTGGTTGCAATGAGGCTCTTCTCTTTAACACCTCTCGCTGAAATGCAAGAATTTTTGCCCTCTGCTCCGGTGTCCCTGCAAAATTTGCTATAAAGGGCTCATGTCTTCCATCTTCAACTCCCCTGCATAATGGAGCAACATACGGAACTGTTATGTGAACATCATCAGGAAAAAAGGCTCTGTAGAGAAGTGCTGTCTGCCCCCCCTTGCTTATGCCTGTTGCGATCCATTTCTTTTTGTATACCTCTCTGAAAATCATTGTAACATTGTGCAAATCATAAGCAGAGTTCTCTGCTGTAAGATATTTCCAATCCTTGTTTTCAGGAGTGGATTCCAGAAAATATCTGTGCTCAACAAAAATTATATTGGTATTAAAGAGTCTTGATATCTCCTCTCTGTAATTTGGATTACCTGCATATGAGGCACCATAGCCCTCAGTAACCAGCACAGTAGGCCTGTCAAGGCCTGCGTGCATTACAAACACTCTCTGCCTGAACTTCCCCAGTGAGGGGTCCTTATGGCTTACAGGCTGTTCAATATAGAGCACATATTTGTCTTTAAAGTCCTTACTGGCAAGTCTTTTCACCTCCTTAACTGATGGCAGTTTTTCAATTCTTGCCATTAGAGAATCTGGCTCAATGTCTCTAAAAATTGATGGCTGGGTTTGAAATTGCGCAACGGCATCAGGTACAGCAATAAAAAGAGAAGCTGCCAGAATAAGAAGTTTTAAAGAGAGTGTCGATCTTTTCATAGTAATAGTTATATCTCTGCAAAATTAGAAGAAAAAACCGTATTTTTGCAGCAAAGAGATCCATAATGAACAACTTTGTACAAGAACTGAGGTGGAGGGGCATGGTTCATAACATTATGCCCGGGACAGAAGAGCAATTATTAAAGGAGCAGACAGCTGCCTATGTGGGTATTGACCCTACTGCAGACTCATTACATATAGGTCATCTGGTTAGCATTATGATGCTTAAACATTTTCAGGCCTGCGGCCATAAACCAATTGCGCTGGTAGGCGGAGCAACCGGAATGATAGGTGATCCCTCAATGAAATCGGCAGAGAGAAATCTGCTGGACGAAGCGACACTCAGACACAATCAAAACGCCATAAGAACCCAGCTCGGCAAGTTCCTGGACTTTGATTCGGATTCTCCGAATGCTGCTGTTCTGGTCAATAACTATGACTGGATGAAGGAGTACACATTCCTCCATTTTATCAGAGATATCGGAAAGCACATTACAGTAAACTACATGATGAGCAAAGACTCTGTTAAAAAGCGTATTACCGGGGATGAAAAAGAGGGAATGTCCTTCACCGAGTTTACATACCAGCTGGTACAAGGCTATGACTATCTCTATCTTTTCCACCACCTGGGCTGCAAGCTTCAGATGGGCGGCAGTGACCAGTGGGGCAATATAACAACAGGTACAGAGCTAATCCGCAGAAAAGAGAGCGGAGAGGCATTTGCACTTACATGTCCGCTTATTACCAAAGCTGACGGTGGTAAGTTTGGAAAAACAGAGCAGGGTAATGTATGGCTGGATGCAAAATATACCTCTCCTTATAAATTCTACCAGTTCTGGCTTAATGTAAGCGATGATGATGCACAGAAATATATTAAAATCTTCACTATGCTTAATAAGGAGGCAATTGAGGCTGCAATTGAGTCGCATCTCAAGGAACCGCACAGAAGAGAGTTGCAGAAGCTGCTTGCCAAAGAGGTTACAACAATGGTGCATGGAGAAGAAGAGTATAACAAAGCGCTGGAGGCTTCAGGAATTCTTTTTGGAAATTCAACATCCGATGCGCTTAAATCCTTAGATGAAGATACTTTTCTTACTATTTTTGAGGGAGTTCCCCAGTTTACAATATCCAAAGAGAATCTGGGAGAGAACATAGTTGAGATTCTTGCATCAAGGTGCTCCGTTTTCCCTTCCAAGGGTGAATGCAGAAAGATGATTCTTGGAGGAGGAGTAGCAATAAACAAAGAGAAAGCCGATAGTCCTGATATAAACATTACTGCTCAGGATTTGCTAAACGACAAATATATCCTCATCCAGAGAGGCAAAAAGAACTATTATATACTTAAAGTTGAATGATTATGGAGGGAGAAAGCACAAGACAGCAAAAAGTGGGCAAGCAGCTGCAGAGAGATCTTGCCGAGATTATTAGAGAGAAGGGGATGACTGTATACAACGGCGCAATGGTAAGTGTTACGGCGGTAAAAGTTTCGCCTGACCTCTCTCTTGCCAGAGTTCACTTAAGCATATTTCCCTCATCCAAGGCAAAAGATGTCCTGGAGATAATAAACTCAACATCCAGGGAGTTGAGATATGAGCTTGGTCACCGAGTGGCAAAACAGCTTAGAATTGTTCCGGAGCTGGCATTTTTTATTGACGACTCACTCGACTATGTTGAACGCATAGACGAACTTCTTAAGAAATAGCAGCCGTGAGGCTTCCCTTCTTCATAGCAAGACGATACCTCTTCGCAAAGAAGTCGCACAATGTCATTAATATAATCTCATTAATCAGCGCATCCGGAATTGCCCTGGGAACGGCTGTACTAATTGTAATCTTAAGTGTTTACAATGGTTTCGGAGGTCTTATCAAATCTTTTTACAGTGCTGGTGAGGCAGATATTCTTATAAAGCCTTCCGCAGGAAAAAGCTTCAGAACAGATACAATTACATTTGAGAATGCCAGGAGCCTACTAAGTCAAAGTATATTCTGCGAAATAGTTTCTGAGAATGTTTTTGTAAAATATGCAAATAAAGAGGCGGTAGCTGAAATGAAGGGAGTGGACACAGCTTTTGTAAACCAAACTTTATTAAAAGATTATATAATTGATGGCGAGTTTTCTGTTTGGCACGGAGAGATTCCTCAGGCTGTTGCCGGAAAGACCCTTGCATATGAACTTGGAATGAGGCCTCATTTTATTGACCCTGTAACAGTATATTTTCCATCAAGATATACTCCGTTTTCGGCTGTTAACCCTCTCTCTTCAATAAATACGAGAAACCTCTCTCATGCCGGTACCTTTGCCGTCGAAAAAAACATGGATAAAAATCTTCTTTTTGTTCCGATTTCAGTGGCAAGGGAGATTGTTGAGATGGATGAGAATGAGGTTACATCAATAGAGATTTATACCAAAGAGTCTAAAGATGCTTCAAAATTAATACCCAGGCTCAAAGAGCTTTTAGGCGATAAATTCATTATTAAGGATAGGTTCAGCCAGAACGAGACCCTTTATAAAATGATGAGAGCAGAAAAGTTCTCTATTTACATTATACTGCTCTTTGTAGTTATAATAATCTCTTTCAATTTATACGGCAGCCTCTCTATGCTTATGATCGAAAAGGAGAGTGATGCTCAGACATTAAGAAGCATGGGAGCTAATGAAAAATTAATAAACCGTATTTTCATTTTTGAGGGGTGGATGATCTCACTTCTTGGAATGGGAACAGGAGTTGTACTAGGGATTATTGTTTGTATTTTACAGCAAAAAGCAGGTATTGTAAGTATGCCGGGCAACTTTATAGTTGAGGCATATCCTGTAGTTTTAGAGGCGCAGGATGTATTAATGGTTATTTGTGGAGTCTCTCTGGTTGGATACCTCTCTGCGTTGTTACCCGTAATAAACTTCAAAAAAAAATATTTTTTTTGCATTTAATGCAACGAAACTGATATTGCCTGCATCTTAAAGATGTAGGTTTAGGTTTTAGTACAAAAAAAAGGCCGGTCGCTTGTAGCAGGGTGACGGGCCTTTTTGATTTTATTTTAACTTAGCACTATGAAACACACAAATTTTTCAATTTTAACTGCCCTGATGATTTTATCGTGGGCAACACTTTTTGCAAATTCAAAACCAAGAATTGCAATACTTGCAACAGGTGGTACAATTGCAGGAGCTGCAAGTGAAGCCACACGGGCATCATATATACCCGGAGTTATAAGTTTGGAGCAGATTTTATCTTCTATTCCTGAACTCAATAAATTGGCCCACCTCAACGGAATTCAAGTCTGCAATATATCAAGTCAGAATATTACTCAGCAGATCTGGCTGAGATTATACAGGATTGCCGACAGCCTCTTCAGCAATAATATTGCAGATGGAATAGTGATTACTCACGGTACCGACACAATGGAAGAGACTGCCTATTTTCTTAATCTCACAGTAAGGCACAAACGGCCCATAGTCCTTACAGGCTCAATGAGACCTTCAACATCACTGAGTGCAGATGGCCCATTTAATTTATACAATGCTGTTGCCCTCGCATCTTCACCAGCCTCCGCCGGAAAAGGGGTAATGGTTGTTATGAATGATTTTATACTATCTGCAGAAGATGTTACAAAAACTCATACACTTAACACAGACGCATTCAGTTGTCCAAATCTTGGACCTATGGGGTATATCAGGGATGGTGAACCTGTTTTTTTCAGAGAGTCTGCTGTAAGACATACAGCAAGCAGCGAGTTTGATTTGACAAACATTAAAGAGCTGCCTTCTGTTGAAATTTTGTATAGTTATGCTTTCTCCTCTTCCATTGGCCTGAAGGCTTTTATTGACTCCGGAGTCAAAGGTATCATTATTGCTGGTGTTGGACACGGCAACTTTAACAGGGAGTATGCAAACGAGATGGAGAGAGGATTCAGAGCCGGAGTCAGGTTTGTAAGAACATCAAGGATAATTAGGGGTGGTGTTGACAAAGCGGCAGAGGAATTTGACGCTAAACACCCCGTCGCAAGACTCAAATCCCCGCAAAAGGCCAGAATATTACTGAGTTTAGCATTGACACAAGGTGCTGAAAGTTCAGAAATTCAGAGAATTTTTGATGAGTACTAACGGCTGAATAGCCCAAACACTGCAGAACCGCTTCCACTCATAGAGGCATATACAGCTCCCCGTTTGTACATATCTCTCTTCAACTGCTCAATTTCCGGATATTTTATAAAAATACTCTTTTCAAAATCATTTATTACAGAATCTTTCCAAGTTTCAACAGGCAGTTGAAGTAACTTTTCCAGGGGCTCAACCACTCCGGATGGAGTTATCCCTCTGTAAGCTTCTGGTGTTGGTACATGAACATCCGGAACCTGAATCTCAATATTGTATGATGCTAAGGAGGGAATTCCGAAAGATGACAAAACATCTCCCTTTCCTCTGCCTATCATACCCTCTCCGAGAAGCGGATTCAATTCATCTGCATAAATAAAAAACGGGCAGTCAGAACCAACTCTCGATGCAATCTCAGCTAGTTTTACAGAAGAGAGATTAAGTCCGTAAAGCTTGTTAATAGCTATTATTGTTCCTGATGCGTCTGAGGAGCCTCCCCCAAGTCCTGCTCCAAAAGGAATCCTTTTAAAAAGATTTATCTCTACAGGAGGAATGTCAAACTCCTCTCTCATTGCACTATATGCTTTTATACAAAGATTCTGCATTGGATCAGAATCAAGCGCAAGCCCAAAAAGATTAATTTTCAGGTCTGTACTCTCTGTAACCTCAAGCACATCACTTGTACCGGCAGATATGAAAAAGGTCTCCAAATCATGGAATCCGTCTTTTCGTTTTCCAATGATTCTGAGACCTATATTCACCTTAGCTCTAGGATATACTATCATCTATCCGCATTTTGAGTAACCACAGGATTTACAAGTTAAGCAACCCTCCTGATAAACGAGTTCATGGGAGCCGCACTTTTCGCATTTTTTACCCGTATCCTCTTTTGTACCATCAGGAATGTATCTTTTAAGAGCCCTCTCCACACCATTCTTCCAGTTATTAATAGCCTCATTGTCCAGCTGCAGACCCGAAACAAGATTAACAACATCAGTAATAGGCATTCCGTTCCTCAAAACCCCGGAAATTAGTTTTGCATAATTCCAGAACTCTTTGTTGAACATATGAGAGATTCCACCTATAGTGTTCTGATAACCATACCTGTCATAGAACTGGAAGTCATAGCGAGTTTTTCCCGCCTCATCTCTCTCCTTTACAATATGTCCAAAAGTAACAGATTTAGGAATACTGCGAGTATCATCATCAATTAAACCGGTAAAAATCTCATAAGGTTGCCCATTCATAAGGCCAACAAGAGCAATCCACTGTTCGGCACCATTTTTAAAACGAATTACCTCTGCCTCCAGAGATTTTGGCCTCTCTTTCCTTTTAAGAATTTGCTCCTTAGGCTCTTTGTCACCTGCAGAGACAAGAACACCTGACCTGGATCCGTCTCTGTAAACAGTTACCCCTTTACATCCGGACTCCCATGCTGTTTTATACACCTCAGAGACAAGCTCCTCAGTAACATCCTTAGGAAGATTAACAGTAACACTTATCGAATGGTCAACCCATTTCTGCATTCTCCCCTGCATCTTTACCTTGGCAACCCAGTCAATATCATTAGATGTCGCTTTGTAGTAGGGAGAGGTTTTTACCAGATCATTAAGCGCCTCTGCCTTCAATGAAAGCACCTCCTCTTTGTTGTGCCCGTTAACTTCACACCAGTACAGGAATTTATGGTGAAATACATAGTACTCTTCCCAAAAATCCCCAACCTCATCCTGATAGTCAAGTGACACATTTTTATCATTTGGATTAACTTTTCTGCGTCTTTTGTAGAATGGAAGAAAAACAGGCTCAATTCCGGATGTTGTCTGAGTCATGAGACTTGTAGTCCCGGTAGGTGCAATAGTTAGCAATGAAATATTTCTTCTGCCGTGACGCTGCATAGTTTCAAAAAGCTCCTCATCCTCCTTCCTTATTCTTCCAATCATAGGATTATTAACCTCTCTTGAAGCTTCAAAAATTGGAAAAGCACCTCTCTCCTGAGCCATATATGTAGAAGATCGATAAGCCTCAACAGCAAGCGTCTTCTGAACCTCCACCGAGAAATCAATGGCTTTGTCAGTACCATAAATAAGGCCAAGGGCCGCCAGCATATCTCCCTCTGCAGTAATACCAAGGCCGGTTCTGCGACCGCCCAGTGTCTTCTCGCGAATTTTATTCCAGAGAAGCAATTCTGCATGTTTTACCTCTTCATCCTCGGGGTCTGTACTAATCTTATCAATGATCTGCTCTATTTTCTCCATTTCCAGATCAATAAGATCGTCCATTAAACGCATCGCTTTACGAACATGGGTTTTAAACAGATCCATGTTAAAAGTAGCATTTACAGTAAATGGATTATCCACATATGAATATAGATTAATTGCCATCAGTCTGCAAGAGTCGTACGGACAAAGAGGTATCTCTCCGCAAGGATTTGTGCTCACGGTTTTATAACCCAGATCTGCGTAACAATCAGGAATAGACTCCCTTATAATTGTATCCCAGAAGAGGATTCCGGGCTCTGCGGATCTCCATGCATTGTGGACAATTTTTTTCCATAGCAGAGAGGCGTCTATATCCTTCTCATACTTTGGTTTATCTGAATCAATAGGATACTGCTGCCGGTATGATTTACCGTGCAGTGCAGATCTCATAAATTCATCGTCAATTTTAACCGAAACATTTGCTCCGGTTACTTTTCCTTGCTCAAGTTTTGCATCAATGAAGCTTTCTGAATCCGGATGCTTTATAGATATTGAAAGCATAAGTGCTCCCCGTCTTCCATCCTGGGCTACCTCCCTTGTTGAGTTTGAATACCTCTCCATAAACGGTACAACCCCTGTGGATGTAAGAGCGCTGTTTAGTACCGGGCTTCCGGCAGGTCTGATATGGGAGAGGTCGTGACCAACTCCCCCCCTTCTCTTCATAAGCTGAACCTGCTCTTCGTCAATCCTCATTATTCCACCATAGGAATCAGCAGGTTTTTTATGACCAATTACAAAACAGTTTGACAAGGAGGCAATCTGGTGGGTATTGCCAATACCTGTCATAGGACCACCCTGAGGAACTACATATTTAAAGTCCCTCAAAAGCTCTAATATCTCATCAGCAGACATAGGATTCGGATACCTCTCCTCAATGCGGGCAAATTCAGCTGCAAGTCTCTGATGCATCTCCTCAGGGGACTTCTCATACAAATTGCCGAAGGAGTCCTTCATTGCATATTTGTTGATCCATACTGATGCGGCCAGGTCATCTCCTTTGAAATAATCCAGGCTTGCAGCCATTGCCTCTTCGTAGGTATAAGTTTTCATAAGTCTGTTGTATTTGTTTTCGACAGAAAAAGCCGACGGAGTTATCCGCCGACTTTCACAAAAATATAGTAAAAGGGTTAATATGGGGGTCTCTTTACAAGTTATTTATTAACCGAATTATCAACACCCCAAATGGTTAAAATAGTAGTTAGTTACTGATTGGCAGCCCTTATCCATGTCTGATTTCTACCAATAATACCAGACCTGTCCAGTGATCCTCTTACCTTCAGATTTCCGGTTTTTTTGTCATAAGTCATAGTACAGTTGTACTCCTTACCGTTAGCAGGATCAAGGATTTTGCCCCCGGAAAGTTTCTCTCCGTCAACTTTCATTCCTGTAACATTTATCATCCCTTTTATCTGCACATTATGTTTACTTCCGGTGCAATTTACACACCTTCTTTCAGGATCCCCTGTTAGCAGGGTAACTATCTTCCCTTCATAAATCCCGGATGGAGCTTTATATATCTCTACAACACTTTTTCTGTTTCCATCCTCGTCAATTGTATACCATTTGCCAACTATATTTGAGGGCTGAGCAAAGAGCGACGTTGCAAACAACATTATTGCAGCCAGTAATTTAATTGTTCTCTTCATATTTAATAATTTATTAGGGTTATAATTTTCAGCAGCAGTTCATACTGCAATTAGTACAATGGCTAAACTCACCTCGCAGTCTGCTCTCCACCATATTTTGAAGCCTGTCTCTAAGCTCCCGGTTGTCTATCTCTTCCAAAACATCATACACAAATGCAATCTGCTGAAGAAGTTTTGCCTCAGCTGCACCAATCCCTCTTGAACGCATGTAGAAGAGTGCGTTTTCATCTAACCGGCCACTGGTAGCACCGTGAGAACATTTAACATCATCAGCGTAAATCTCAAGTTGAGGTTGAGCATAAACTTTTGCCTTCCTGGAGAGAAGCAGATTATGATTGCTCTGGTAGGCTTCAGTTTTCTGGGCATCCCTTGCAACAACAATTCTTCCTGTAAACGACGCCCTGGCCTCGTTATCAAGAATGCCCTTAAACAGCTGTCTTGAGACACATTGAGGAACCATATGATTCATCAGCACCTTAGTGTTAATTTGCTGTTTCCCATCTGCTAAATATATTCCGTTAAGTTCACAAACAGCACCCTCTCCTTTAAGATTTGCTTCAATACTATTTTCAAGAAGAGCCCCGTGCAGTGTTACAATATTGACTCTTACAAATGAACCTTTGTTAAGATTAATCGAAAAGTTAATCTTGTGAGAGGAGAGGTTGTGCTCATTCTGCATTACAACAATATGAGAAGTTGCATTTTCTCCAGCCTCAATGTTTATTGCGGACTCTGTAACAAACTCGTCCAGTGTAAGAGTATGTGTACAAATCAGGAAACTTGAAGAAGAGCCTTGTCCCAAATTTATTTTATTAGTCATTGAGACGAGAGATGTATTACTGTTATCCCTTATGCTTATTAGCTGAACCGAGCCCTCCTGGGATATTTCCGCCGGGACATCAATTATAAATCCATCATCATCTCCGGGAACAATGTTAACTCCGGATTTATCACTATAATGCTCCCGCAGGATTCCATTCATCAGATATACCTGCCCTGTATCCTCAAGAGGCACACGACACCTGAAAACCTCCGGAATATCCGGTGCATATTTAACCTGTAGTCCCATATTACTCTCCTTTTATAAGCCAGTCGTATCCTCTCTCCTCAACCTCTAAAGCCAGCTCTTTACCTGCTGTTTTAATGATTCTTCCATCATACAATACATGTACAACATCCGGAATAATATAATCAAGAAGCCTTTGGTAGTGGGTAATTATAATAAATGAATTGTCACTTGTTTTTAGCTTGTTCACACCTGCAGCTACAATTCTTAATGCATCTATATCAAGTCCGCTATCTGTTTCGTCAAGTATAGCAAGCCTTGGTTCAAGCATTGCCATTTGAAAAATTTCATTCCTCTTCTTTTCACCTCCGGAGAATCCAACATTAACACCCCTGCCGGAGAAGGAGTTATCCATTTCAACAACTGCCATTTTTTCTCTCATTAACTTGAGAAACTCAGCAGCTGTAATCGGCGGAAGATTTTGAAATTTTCTCTTCTCATTAATAGCAGTCTTCATAAAATTAACATTGCTAACTCCGGGAATCTCTACAGGATACTGAAAACCCAGGAATATACCCATTCTTGCCCTCTCCTCAGGATTAAGGTCAAGAAGATTTACCCCTTCATAAATTACCTCTCCGCCGTCAACTTCAAATGTCTCTCTACCTGCAAGAACAGAAGATAGGGTGCTCTTTCCAGAACCGTTAGGGCCCATTATTGCGTGTATCTCACCGGGATTCACATTTAAATCTATCCCTTTTAATATCTCCTTTCCATCTATTGAGGCTCTCAAGCCTTTAATTGTAAGCATATATAAATTATATTATGTACTATTTATTCTCTTTCCACATTTTTCTCCACATTGCAAATCCCATAAATGCAAGTATTAGGTATCCTGCGCTTACCATTGGCAGGAAAGCAAGCCCAGCAAGAAGATAAAGTGTAATGTTAGTTGTATTTACAATGAACCATACTCCCCAGCAATCAAGCTTCTTCTGAGCTGACAGATACTGAGCTATAAGGATAGCTCCTGTGACAAAGGCATCAAGATACGGCCTTCTTGCCTCGTTGAAAACAGAGGGGAAAAGGTCATCCAGAAAGGTTAACACCACTCCCCACAGAATCATAAAGATTATCATCATTCCAATATAGAGAGCTCGCTCTCTTCCGGTTAGCAAAGTAATCTTTAGTTGTTTTTTACTATTAGCCTCCTCTTGAGCCGGATGAGTCCATCTCCAGTGGCCGTAAAAATTTATTGCAAATGAAACCGGCTGGACTAACATGCTGGAATATAGCCCCTTCTGATAAAAAAGAATAAAAAGAAGGATGTTATAAACATATCCAACCCAAAAATTGGCAACTTTTGCTCTTGTAGCCAGATATACACAGGTTAATCCAGCTGCCACAGAGAGAGTCTCAACCAGGCTAACGCCCTGGCCCCCTATCGAGAAAAGAATATTATCTATACTAAACAGACTCTCCATTTTATGCTTTTTTAACCAACGCTCCCTTCAAGTGTCACCTGCAGAAGTTTCTGCGCTTCAACTGCAAACTCCATTGGAAGCTGGTTCAGTACCTCTTTTGCATAACCATTTACTATAAGCCCAACCGCATCCTCCGTTCCAATACCTCTTTGCTGACAATAAAAAAGCTGATCTTCAGAAATCTTTGAAGTGGTGGCCTCATGCTCCAGTATTGCAGTCTCATTTTCATTCTCTATATAGGGAAATGTGTGTGCTCCGCATTTATCTCCCAGCAACAGAGAGTCGCACTGAGTGTAGTTTCTTGCAAATTCTGCGTTTGGTAAAATTTTTACAAGTCCTCTGTAACTATTCTGACTTACCCCGGCAGATATACCTTTACTCACAATCCTGCTTCTGGTATTTTTACCAATATGAATCATTTTTGTTCCGGTATCTGCCTGCTGATGATGATTTGTTACAGCAACTGAGTAAAACTCAGATATCGAATTATCTCCTCTCAGTATGGTGCTTGGATATTTCCATGTTATTGCAGAGCCGGTCTCTACCTGAGCCCAGAATAGCTTACTGTTTTCTCCCTTGCAGATTCCCCTCTTTGTGACAAAATTATAAATCCCTCCCCTACCATTTTTGTCTCCGGGATACCAATTCTGCACCGTAGAGTATTTAACCTCAGCATCTTTCATCACAACTATCTCTACAACAGCAGCATGAAGCTGATTCTCATCTCTCTGAGGCGCTGTACACCCTTCAAGATAGCTCACATATGAGCCCTCCTCTGCCACTATGAGCGTCCTCTCAAATTGTCCTGTACCCTTTGCGTTTATTCTGAAATAGCTTGACAGCTCCATCGGGCATCTTACTCCTTTGGGAATATAACAGAATGACCCGTCGGAAAACACAGCAGAATTTAATGCTGCATAAAAATTATCTCCATAAGGAACTACTGAAGACAAATACTTCTGGACAAGATCAGGATAGTCTCTTACAGCCTCGGAAAAGGAGCAAAAAATTATCCCTTTTTCGGCAAGAGACTCTCTAAAAGTAGTCTTAACAGAGACCGAGTCAAAGACTGCATCTACAGCCACCCCCGCAAGAACATTTCTTTCGTCGAGAGGAATTCCGAGCTTTTCAAATGTTGCCTGCAATTCAGGATCAATCTCCCCTCCGGGATTCATCTTCTTTGGAACGGCAAAATATATGACCTCTTGAAAATCTATTGGCGGGATATTAAGATGCGCCCAGGATGGCATCTTCATTGTCAGCCACTTTCTGTAGGACTTAAGTCTAAACTCAAGCATCCACTCCGGCTCCTCCTTCTTCTTGGATATCATCCGGATAATATCTTCATTGAGCCCTTTTGGAAAATACTCCTGCTCAATATCGGTTTCAAAGCCGTGCTCATATTCGGCCTCGGTTACCTTCTGAATTATATCATTTTCACTCATCGTGGCGCAAAGTTATATCATTTAAACTATTTTTGCATACAAATATCTCCTTATGACCTCTAAAGAAAACAATCAACCCCAAAGGACCCCAATAGAGAGTATCGGTAAAATCAAATTTATCGAGAGACTTCTTTCAGGATGGGACAATCCCCTGAATGAAAACCTCTTCCGTTATGAATGCTCAGGGGGAAACTTAATGCACTCTCACTCTTTGCTGCTGGAGGGCACAGATTTTAATCTGGTCTACCACCCTCTCAGGCATCTTGGTTACAAATCTGTAATCTCTGTCCTTGGTCCTCTTTATGCTCAGCTGCATACTCCTATCTCCATCTCAGTAAGAATCGGCCTCTCTGCCCGGTTTTTTGCCGAGGATGTCGAGGAGCTTTGGGCTGGAATGAGGGCTGCAATGACAGAGCACAAAATTGAAACATCAGCTCTTGATCTCCTTCCTTCTCTTACAGGTCTCACCATTTCGCTTTCATCCATTGGAAAACAACATAAGGAGTACTTTGTTCAACGCAACAGACCAGCTTCAGGAGATCTTATCTGTATTTCAGGAGCTCCGGGAGCTGCATTTATGGGGCTTCAGGTTTTGGAGAGAGAGAAGAGAGTCTTCGAAGGGAATCCGGATGTTCAACCAAAACTGGAAGAGTATAAATTCATACTTAAGAGATACCTCTCTCCTGATCTTGATACCACACTCTCTGATACACTTAAAAGTAACGGACTGATAGCATCGGACGGGGAGTTTTTAAATAAAGGTCTCTCTGATGCCGTTAAACGGATTTGCCTCAGGAACAATCTTGGTGCTCATATTTACCTTAACAAAATTCCTATTTCCGCACAAACATTCAGCATGGCAGATGAAATAGAGATGGACGCAACCACCGCTGCTCTGAATGGAGGTGACGATATGCTCCTCTTATATATAATACCTTTGAAGCAATACGAAACAATAAGTAAAGAGATGCCTGCCCTGGACATTATAGGCCACTTAACTAATGCGGGCAGCGGAGCTATGCTGATAACTCCTGATGGGAGTCCAATTCCACTAAAAGCTCAGGGTTGGAGTGATTGACCAATCAATTCCCTTAACATCCAGATAACTTAGGAGAGCATCTGTTAATGCCACCGAATACTTTACCGAGACAAATTCAACTGAAATTTGTGTCTCGTAATCAAGAGCTTTGACGACAACTCGTGTTGAACCTTTATTCTCCCTGAAAATGTTTGTCAGATCTCTTCTGAAATTTTTTGTAATCATAGAGACGGGCAATGAAAGAGTTATGCTCTTAATAAAATCCTCTCTTGTATTTGAGAGAAGTCTCATGCTCCTGACCTTTAACTCACAATCGACCTGTTTAGCAGAATCATCACCATAGTTCTGGAAACCATATTTCTGAAGAATTGCAACCTTAATCAGTAAAGGAGTTCCGGGATGTGTATACTTCATAAAATTCTCATAATCTTTCCCAAATAGAGAAAATTGAATAGTCCCGTTAAAATCCTCTACGGAAAATGAGACAAATGGTCTTCCTGTTTTGGTTAGAGAGTTCTTAGAATTTGTAACCATCCCTGCAATTATCATCTCCTTCCCTCTCAGGCTTGAATCCTGAAGAGCCTGAGAGGCCAGCTCGGCCGCCTCTCCTATTGTGTTTGAAGTAAATGTCTTTATCTCAAATCTGTATTGATCAAGGGGGTGAGCTGAAAGAAACATACCTACAAGTTCTCTCTCTCTCTTAAGCAACTCCATCTTATCAACTTCAATTGCAACAGGAATCTCAGGTCTTACCGGCTTAATACTCTCGTGTGTTCCAAAAAGGGAATTCCCCAATGCAATGGTATCATTATGGAAACGCTGTCCATATTTGTAAAGGATCTCTACAAAAGGCTCATCTCTTGTGCCGGGTGCAAGATATTGCTCTCTTTTTACCGGCTCAAAATAGTCGAATGCGCCTGCATAAATCAAAGATTCTATTGTCTTTTTGCCTACCACAGATGGGCTTACCCTCTCAACAAAGTCAAATATTGATTCAAACGGCCCACCTGAATCTCTGGTTGATACAATATTTTCTACTGCTCCCAGCCCTACACCCTTTATCCCGGCCATACCAAATCTTATATTCCCCTTTCTGTTAACAGTGAACTTGTAATCACTCTCATTCACATCCGGTCCAAGAACAGAGATTCCCATTCTTTTACACTCATCCATATACTTGGTTATCTCATCCATATTGTCAAGGTTCCTGCTAAGAGTAGCTGCCATAAACTCCGCCGGGTAATGAGCCTTGAGATAAGCAGTCTGATAACCTATCCAGGCATAACAGGTTGAGTGAGATTTATTGAATGCGTATTGAGCAAAAGCCTCCCAGTCTTTCCAGATTTTTTCCAGAATTTCTATGGTGTGACCATTACCTGTACCCCCTTTTATAAATTTCTCTTTAAGGCTATCCATCATAGACTTAATCTTCTTACCCATAGCCTTTCTGAGACCATCGGCCTCTCCCTTTGAAAATCCCGCGACCTTCTGGGAGAGGAGCATCACCTGCTCCTGATAGACGGTAATTCCATATGTATCCTCGAGTATATCCTTCATCTCAGGAAGGTCATATTCAATCTGCTTCAGTCCCCTCTTTCTGTCAACAAAGTCAGGTATATAATCCATTGGACCTGGTCTGTACAATGCATTCATTGCAATAAGGTCCTCAAATCTTGTTGGCTTTAGCTCTCTAAGCCATTTTCTCATTCCGTCACTTTCAAACTGGAAAGTTGCAATACTATCTCCCCTGCTGAAGAGTTCAAAGGTCTCCTTATCATCAATAGGAATTGAATTTATATCAACCACTATCCCTCTTGATTTTCTGATATTTTCCACAGCCTCCTTAAGGATAGAGAGGGTTTTTAAACCCAGAAAGTCCATCTTGAGCATTCCCACCTTCTCAATTTGAGAACCATCATATTGTGATACCCAGATATCCTCACCTGTATCTTTATCTTTTGCTATACCAATTGGAATAAATTCTCTTAAATCGTCTCTCCCTATAATAATAGCACAAGCGTGAACTCCTGTATTTCTTACATTGCCCTCTAACTTACCTGCAAATTCCATTGTATCCCTTACAAGAGGGTCTGCAGATTCGAAGGCCTCTTTGATTTCAGGGACGAGTCTTCTGCAATTTTCGAGATTAACTTCAGGTGCCTTCCCGGAACTGTCTGCAGGGAACTTATTGGGAATAAGTTTAGCAAGCCTGTCTGACTCAGAAAGGGGCAGATTCTGTATTCTGGCTATATCCCTGATAGCACTTTTGGCGGCCATTGTACCAAAAGTTATAACATGAGAGACATGATCTTTTCCATATTTGTCCTCAACATATTTTAGAACCTTTGAGCGTCCGTCATCATCAAAGTCAATATCTATATCGGGCATTGATATCCTGTCAGGATTGAGAAACCGCTCAAAGAGGAGATCATATTTCAGAGGGTCAATATCTGTAATTTTCAAGCAGTAAGCCACCACTGAACCGGCAGCCGAACCTCTGCCCGGCCCTACCCAAACACTCATCTCTCTTGCAGCCGATATAAAATCCTGAACTATAAGAAAATAGTCTGGGTATCCCATCTTTTTTATGGTCTCCAGTTCAAAATCTATCCTCTCAGTATGCTCTGCCTCAAGCTCGCCATATCTTATTTTTGCCCCCTCGTAGGTCAAATGCCTGAGATAGTCATCCGAATCTGAGAAATTACCGGGAATTGGAAAGTGAGGCATAATTGGATCAGAATCAATATCAAATCGCTCAACTTTATTTGCTATCTCAATTGTACTCTCCAGTGCCTGAGGAACATCGGCAAAAATTGCCTCCATCTCTTCCTGCGTCTTCAGATACTCCTGTTTGGTATATCTTAGACGGTCAGGACTGTAAAAATCAGAGTTTGTTGTGAGACAGATAAGCCTGTCATGAGCCTCCCTGTCCTCCTGAGCGACAAAATGGACATCATTAGTTGCAACAACTTTAACATTAAACTTTTCAGCAAGTTGAAGAATAACTTTATTTACACGCTCCTGAAGCTCAAAGGTGGATTTGTCAGCCCCTTCAACATCTGTCTGATGCCTCTGAAGCTCCAGATAGTAATCATCCCCAAACAGATTTTTATACCACTTTACCGTGTTTTCTGCATCTTCAATATTTCCTGCAGTTATAGCCCTTGAGACCTCTCCTGCAAGGCAAGCAGAGGTACAAATCAGGTTCTCATGATATTTCTCAAGCAGATCTCTGTCAATCCTGGGTTTATAATATGTACCCTCAATGAAAGCGTATGAAGAGAGTTTAATAAGATTTTTGTATCCCTTCAGATTTTTTGCGAGAAGTACCAGGTGATAACTACTTTGATCCTCCCTGCCCCTTTTATCAAACCTGCTACCTTTTGAGACATAAAACTCACTTCCTACTATCGGCTTTACAGATGAAGTTTTATTTGCCATATCCAGAAACTCTTTCACCCCGAACATATTTCCGTGATCTGTAATAGCTAGTGCAATCTGATTATCCTGAGCTGCTCGTTTAAAAAGGTTTTGTATAGATGCAGCACCATCCAGGATAGAATACTGAGTATGGACATGAAGATGGACAAAGGGCATTTCTGGAATTTTTCTGAGTTATTTTTTTGAGCCATAAAGATAGAAAATTAGGGCCGACGATTTTTCGTCAGCCCCGTAAATTATAGCCTATGGATTATCGATTTTCTCTATACTAAAGATCTGCCGGTCATTTCCGAAGGTATTTCCACACCCATCATTTTAAGAATTGTTGGTGCAATGTCAGCAAGTATACCATTTTCAACATGCTTAATATCATCATCAACAACAATGAAAGGTACCGGATTAAGCGAGTGGGCTGTATTTGGGGAGCCATCCGGATTTACTGCATTATCTGCGTTTCCATGGTCAGCTGTTACCAGGACCGAATATCCATTTGCCCTTGCTGCCTCCACAACCTCGCCTGCACACCTGTCAACGGTCTCCACAGCTTTCCTTATAGCATCGTAAACTCCTGTATGACCTACCATATCGCCATTTGCAAAGTTTAGTATTATCAGGTCATTTGTACCCTTTTCAAGCTCTTTAACAAGCGCATCTTTGATTTCAAAAGCACTCATCTCTGGTTTGAGGTCATATGTAGAAACCTTTGGGGAGCTTATAAGTATTCTGTTCTCATTTTCAAATGTTGCTTCCCGTCCACCGGAGAAGAAAAATGTAACATGAGCATACTTCTCAGTCTCGGCAATCCTGAGTTGACTCTTGCCTGCCCTTGAAACCACCTCACCAAGAGTTCTCTGAACATTCTCCTTGTCGTATAGTATGTGAAGCCCTTTAAACTTGTCATCATAAGGGGTAAGAGTACAATAGTAAAGAGGCAAAACTTTCATCTCAAGCTCAGGCATATCTGACTGAGTGAGAACCTGAGTAATCTCTCTTGCCCTGTCATTCCTGAAGTTAAAGAAAATTACTGCATCACCCTCTTTGATAGTACCCACAGGATTCCCCTTTTCATCAACTGCAACCAGCGGAGTTATAAACTCATCTGTAATATCACTGTCATATCTCATTTGCATTGCTGCAGCTCCATCTGTGAAGGGATCTCCTTTTCCTCCTACCAGCAAATCGTAAGCAAGCTTTACCCTCTCCCACCTTTTGTCTCTGTCCATTGCATAGTACCTTCCAATTATTGAGGCTATTTTACCCCCGCTTTTTGAAAGGTGCCTCTGTAGTTGTTCAATATATCCCTTACCGCTCTTTGGATCTGTATCCCTGCCATCCATGAATGCATGAACAAAAATATTCTCTAAGCCCTGCTCTTTAGCCAATGTCAGGAACGCAAAAAGATGCTCCATTGAGCTGTGTACACCACCGTCACTCATGAGCCCCATAAAGTGGAGCGATTTACCAGAATTTTTAAGATAATCATATGCAGCTTTGATCTGTGGGTTATCAATCAGTTTCCCCTCTCTGCATGCTTTATTGATCTTAACAAGATCCTGGTATACAACCCTGCCGGCACCAATATTGAGGTGGCCAACTTCAGAATTTCCCATTTGCCCCTCCGGAAGCCCTACATCCTCTCCGCTGGCTGATAAAAATGATGTTGGAAATTTGGCTCTGAGTTTATCAATATTTGGTTCGCCCTGGGTGTAAATGACATTCGTATTGTCTCTCTTCCCCTCTCCCCAACCGTCAAGAATCATCAAAAGTACCTTCTTATTCATTTTATTGATTAATTTTGTTGTCAAATCACTGAAGCAGTATCATACTGCAAAAATCGGGCAAAATTACAAATTATGCATAAAAAGAAAAATTCATCTCGCCAGTCTCGCGGTGATAAAAGTCGTGGCAGAAGGGAAGAGACAACCGGCAAAGTAAGCATGACCCGGGAGGGGTATGCATTTATCATCCGCGATGGTATTGAAGATGATGTGTTTATTCCGGCTTCCAGGATGCGGGGAGCTTTGCATGGAGATACAGTCAGAGTCTCAATTGTAACAAAAAAAAGCGGGACTAGGAGGAAAGAGGGGGAGATTATTGAGATAATTGAGAGAACAAAAAGACCATTTATAGGAATATTACAGATAGTTGGGGAGGATGCCTGGGTAATTTGTGAAAACAAATTTATGCCTCACGACATCAAAATTCTTAAAGGTGGATACAGCTCAGACCAGCACGGAAAAAAAGTTGCGGTAATGGTCGATGAATGGCCCAGAAGTTCAGATGAACCAATAGGACACATTATAGATACCCTTGGAGTTCCCGGAGAGAATAACACAGAAATGCACGCAATTCTCACAGAATTTGGTCTGCCATATAAATTTGATCCCACCGTAGAGAAAGAGGCTGATAAAATAAACGAGAAAATTGACACAAAGGAGATTAAAGCCAGAAAAGATTTCAGGGGAGTAACTACCTTTACTATCGACCCTGCAGATGCCAAGGACTTTGACGATGCACTCTCAATCAGAAAGCTCCCTGACGGAAACTGGGAAGTGGGAGTACACATTGCAGATGTCACACATTATGTAAGGCCCGGATCTCTTGTTGACAAAGAGGCTCTCGAGAGAGCAACATCTGTTTACCTTGTGGACAGAACAGTTCCAATGCTACCCGAAAAGCTTTCCAACAAACTTTGCTCGCTAAGACCCAACGAGGAGAAACTATGCTTCTCTGCGGTTTTTGAAATAACAGAAAAAGGAAAAGTTGCCAGCAGGTGGTTTGGAAGAACCATTATTGAGTCCGATTACAGATTCAGCTACGAAGAGGCGCAAGAGATTATTGAAACAAAAACAGGTCCCCTTAAAGATGAAATGCTCAAACTGCATTCTCTGGCATATTTGCTCAGAGAGGAGAGATTCCGCTCCGGCGCAATAAGCTTCGAAAGGCCGGAGATGAAAGTCGAAGTTGACAGTAATGGAAAGCCCGTTAGAGTATACCAAAAGATATCAATGGACTCAAACTGGCTAATAGAAGAGTTTATGCTTCTTGCAAACAGAGAGGTTGCATACTTTATAGGGGCAAAGGGAAAACAGGCAAAGACATTTGTCTACAGAATACACGAAGAGCCTAATATGGAGAAAGTAACGCTTTTTCGTACATTCGTGAAACATTTTGGTTACGAAATGAGTCCAACCAAAAATGCCCGTGAATTATCGTCTGAACTTAATAAGTTGCTTACCTCTGTAAAGGATAAGCCGGAAGCCGGGGCTATTGAAATTATGGCCTTACGCTCTATGGCAAGGGCGAGATATTCAACAGAGAACATGGGTCACTACGGACTTGCATTTGACTACTACACTCACTTCACATCTCCTATCAGACGATATCCAGACATGATGGTGCACAGACTCCTCGCTCTATACCTGGACAAAGGAAAATCTCAGGATAAACAATATTATGAGGAGCGCTGTAAATACTCAAGCGAAAGAGAACAACTTGCAACAGATGCAGAGAGAGCCAGCATAAAGTACAAGATGGTTGAGTTTATGCAGGATAAGGTTGGAATGACATTTGGCGGAAGTATTTCCGGGATAACTGAATGGGGGATGTTTGTTGAGATTGATGAGACTAAAGTAGAGGGACTTGTTGCTCTAAGAGATATAAAAGAGGATTACCTTCAGTTTATGGAGGAGTCGATGTCTCTTTACGGAAAAAGAAGCGGGAAACGGTTTATTTTAGGCGATGCAGTCAAGATTAAAGTAGAAAAGGCAAATCTTGAGCAGAAACAACTCGATTTTTCTCTTGTATGGGAATCTGATTCTGATAATGTAGTTTCAAAAATTCTTATAAAAGGAAAAAGCAGTAAGTCAAAGCCTTCAAAACAGACAAAACCCCCAAGACAAAAAAAATAGGAATAATTATATCTATTTAGAAAAAAGTATATACTTTTGGGCCGTTGAACAAACAACCATTGTATATGCAACTAATAGATTTTGTTAAGACTAATGAACTACTGTCTGTATTAAGCGGGCAGCTTTCTGCTTCTCTTAACCGACATCTTAACAGGAAGTTTCGCACTGCAGGCCTTTCTATCACAACAGAGCAGTGGCTAGTTCTTATGTGCCTCTGGAACAAAGACGGTCAAACTCAGCAATCATTAAGCGATCAAACGTCTAAAGACAAAACCAGCATCACCCGATTACTGGATACTCTCTCAAAAAATAGTCTTGTGGAAAGACACTCTGACCCTGCAGACAGACGAATTAACAAAATCCACCTTACTGATAAGGGGAGAGAGATGGAGAACCATGCAATGAAAATTGTAAAAGAGTCATTCGATCAAGCAGTTTTGGGAATCTCCTCTAAAGAACTAATTGATGCCAAAGAAGTAATTATCAAGCTTCTAAACAACATTATCTAGCCATCTGAAATCTATAAACAAAAGTTACTCAAATTCTATTATTTTAGTTGCATATTCAACTATTAAGCATACAACAAATATCAAAGATTTATAAATGAAACAATTAGTTCTATCGCTGTTATGCATTTTGACCCTGTTCCCTTTGGCTGGACAAAATGAACTCACACTTAACGACTGCAGAAGACTGGCGCTTGAGAACAACAGATCTTTGCAGACGGGCAAAGAGAAGGAGATTATCGCCTCAGAAATGCGCAAGGCTGCCTTCACTCAGTTTCTCCCCAGATTCTCCTTTAACGGGACCTATCTGCACAATCAGAAAAACATCTCGCTTCTGGGAGAGGATGCACTGCTCCCCATTGGTACCAAAATGGCCGACGGTTCCTTTGGTTTCCGTCAGGATCAGATTAACAACAAATGGGCACAGGTGGCTCCTGGTATTTACGCACCGCTCGATTCGGACGGTAAGCCATTCGACCCCAAGGTTAACCCGGAGAAAATTCTGTGGAAAGACTACGCTCTACTTCCAAAAGAGGCAATGGAGATAGAGTCACGGAACATCTTCGCCGGAGTTGCCGGTTTTGTTCAGCCCGTGTACCTGGGAGGGAAAATCCGTGAGCTCTACAAGATTGCAAAAAGCAGCGAAAGGCTTGCAGGCATACAGTCAGAAAAGGCAGAAGAAGATCTTTTACAGGAGACCGACGAGGCATACTGGAGAGTTGTATCCCTTCACTCAAAGGCCTCACTTGCCTCAGAATACCTGAGGCTGATAGAATCCATCGTGAAGAATGTAACTATTATGGAAGAGGAGGGTGTAGCCACAAAAGGCGATATCCTTAAGGCAAATGTAAAACTTAACGAGGCAAAGATGATGCAGGCAAGGGCAGAAAACGGACTTGCCCTCTCAAAAATGGCACTGCTCCAGATCTGCGGCCTGGACCCGGCCGCAGATTACATATTCCCGGACAAGCCTCAAGCCACTGCCTTAATACCCGCAGCAGAGGGCATAATGGAGCAGTTTATTGAGAACCGTGCAGAGATAAAGGCTCTGGGCGAGGCAGAGAAGATTGCAAAATCGAACATTAAGATTATGGAATCAAGATTCCTTCCAAACGTGATTCTTAACGGTAACTACATAATATCAAACCCCAATTTCAATAACGGAGTGAGTTATACATTTGGCGGAATCTACTCTTTTGGAGTAGGTATAAATATCCCTCTCTTTCACTTTGGAGAGAAGATCCATACGCTAAAGGCAGCACAGAGTCAGCATAAGATAGTTCAGTTGCAGAGAGAGGAGGCTAAAGAGAAAATCGGCCTTCAGATAAATCAGGCAAAGTTCAGGATGGCCGAATCTGTTAAAAGGTTCGCTATTGCAGAAGCCTCTGTGGAAAAGGCCGGCGAAAACCTCCGTTTTGCAAAGGAGGCGTTTGATGCAGGTGTTGCCGGAAGCACAGATTTGCTTGAGGCACACAACGGATGGCTGCTGGCAAAATCAGAGGAAATTGATGCACAGATTGACATTATGATGTGCAGGTCATATCTGAAAGAGGCACTTGGTATATCACAGAAAAATCAAAATTAATATATGGAAACCAGAAAAAACAGGAACAACCTTTTGGCCGGGCTTGCAGGATTGCTTGGCGTAATTGTTATTGTATCACTTATTGGCCTCTACGCGGCAAAACCAGAACCTCTTATTATTCAGGGAGAGGTAGAGGCAAAAGAGTACCGCGTTTCGGGAAAAATCCCCGGAAGAATCAGTGAGATTCTTGCAGAAGAGGGCTCTTCTGTTGAGAAAGGAGACACACTGGCACTCATCTTTAGCCCGGAACTCAATGCTAAGCTTGACCAGGCCAAAGCTGCAAGAGACGCAGCACAAGCACAGAATCGCAAGGCAATCAAAGGCGCCAGACCTGAGCAGATTATTGGAGCATTTGAGCTATGGCAAAAGGCAGAGGTTGGGGCCGATATCGCCTCCAGATCATACGAAAGGGTACAGAGACTTTTTGATAAAGGGGTCATTCCTGCTCAGAAGCGTGACGAGGCCGATGCTCAGTACAGGGCTGCTGTTGCAACTGCAAAGGCGGCAAAATCGCAGTACGAGATGACAATGAACGGGGCCGAGAAGGAGGACCGCGAAGCAGCACTGGCACTTGTCAGCAGGGCAATCGGAGCTGTAAGGGAGGTCGAATCCTACCTTGACGAAACCTGCATAATTGCCCCTGCTTCGGGCGAGGTTAGCGAAATCTTTCCGGAGGAGGGAGACCTGGTGGGTACCGGCGCACCTGTCATGAGTATTACAGATCTTTCTCAAATGTGGTTCACATTCAGCGTTCGGGAAGATCTGCTCAGAGGCATGACTACCGGCACTTTTGTAAAGGTGAGGATTCCTGCACTTGGCGAAGAGGAGTTTGAGGCAAAGGTTACCTATATGAAGGCAATGGCATCCTATGCAACATGGAGATCTACCAAGGTGAGCGGCGGGTTTGATGCAAAGAGCTTTGAGGTAAAGGCTGTTCCTCTCTCTGCAATTAAGGGAATGCGCCCAGGAATGAGCGTAATAATCAATACTGAAGCTAACTGAAGATGATTCAGACTAAAATCGGAAATGTTCTTAAAAGAGAGCTGAGGATGATGTTTGGCAGACCCATCTACCTCTTCTCGACGGTATTTGTTGTTGCCTTTGGATATCTCTTTTTCCTTACTCTCATTAATGAGGGCTTACCCGAAAGGCTGCCCGTGGCTGTGGTAGACAGAGACAACTCTGCAATATCAAGAAGGCTTGCAAGAGAGCTTAACACAACACCCATGACGGAGGTTGTTATCGGCTGTGCAAACTTTGCAGAGGCAAGGGATCTTATGCAGAGGGGGGAAATCTACGGGTTCATAGATATCCCAGCCGGTTTTTACGGAGATCTGCTCTCGGGAAAGCGGCCTGAGATCTCCTTCTATGTAAACAACGCATACCTCATTGCAGGAACACTAAGCTACAAGGATATGCTCACAATGAGCACACTTGCCTCATCTGCATATCAGCGGGAGGTACTGAGGGCAAAGGGGATGAACGATGAGGCAATTATGGGAAAGATTCAGCCCATATTAATTGACACCCATCAGATAGGAAACCCCTGGGCAAACTACGGAGTATATCTCATAAATGTAATTATGCCCGGTGTGCTTCAGCTTGTCATTTTGCTCATGACTGTCTACTGCATTGGAGTTGAGCTGAAGTCGAAAAGCTCCCGTGAATGGGTGAACGAATCCGGGGGTTCGCTGGTTGTGGCTCTTACAGGTAAACTGCTCCCCTATTCAGTGATGTTCATAATCCTTGGTATTGCGGGAAATGTGCTACTCTACAAATTTGCAGGATTCCCAATGCAAGGGTCACTACTGAGGTTCTCTTCCTCAACGGTTCTCTTTGTTCTTGCGCATCAGGCAATCGGAATCCTCATGATTGGGCTCTTCCCCGTTCTGCGGGATGCAATCAGCTTTGCAGCTCTTTACGGAATTCTTTCATTTACCTACGCAGGCTTTACCTTCCCAATTGAGGCAATGCCCCCACTGGCTCAAGGAGCAAGCGTGCTCTTTCCAATAAGGCACTACTTCCACATCTATGTAAACGAGGCACTTCTTGGTGCATCATTTGTAAACTCGGCGCTGAGCGTTGCGGCCATGTTTATATTCCTTGCACTGCCCCTCATCATTTCAAAACGACTTAAGAATGCACTCATAAACCAGAATTATCCCATTAAATAGAGATGAAAAAAGTAACCGGATTTTTAACATATTTGAGTGTTGGACTCAGGGACCTCTGGTGGGTTGCCACAAATGAGCTCAGGCACATTTTCAGGGACCGCGGGGTAATGCTCATCTTTTTTGTGGCAGGGATTGCCTATCCAATTCTATACAACGGGATTTACAAAAACGAAGCCGTTTATGAAATCCCCGTAGCAGTTGTTGACCTCTCGTCATCAGCGGAGAGCAGAGAGTTTCTCAGAAAATTCAATGCTGCTCAGGAGGTGAAAATCAGCAACAGATGCCTCAGCCTTGAGGAGGCAAAGGCACTCTTTACAGATGGAGAGGTGCACGGCATTGTTTACATACCATCAGATTACCACCTGAAGCTGGCCCGTATGGAGCAGGCGACCATCTCAATCTACAATGATATGAGCAGTTTCCTTTACTACAAAGGGCTTATGATGGCAACAAACTACACAATGCTTGACCAGCTTCGCTCAATTCAGATTAAACGCTATAATGCGGCAGGAATTGGGGGAGAGCAGGCCGAACAGCTTGTTGAGGCCATTCCGGGAAATGATGTGGGATTTTACAATCCGGGAGGGGGATTCGCAAGTTTTCTGCTCCCTGCTTTGCTCATTCTCATCATTCACCAGACCCTCTTTTTTGGGATTGGGATGCTGGCAGGTACAGCCAGGGAAGAGAGCAGAACCCATTCAAGTATTCCTGAACACCTTCACGGCAGGGGAATCTACAGGGTTGTTATTGGAAAGGCAATTGCATACTTTCTGCTTTACATTCCAATTACAGCATACATAGTAGGATTTATCCCCAAATTCTTTAACCTCCCGCATATAGGTGAGATTGGAACGCTATTCAGATTTATGATACCCTTCCTGCTGGCTGCGATCTTCTTCTCAATGACTGTCTCGGTATTTGTAAAGAACAGGGAGACGGGCCTTATAGCATTCCTCTTTTTCACACTAATCCTGCTCTTTCTCTCGGGCTTTTCATGGCCCAGACAGAACATGCCTGAGGTTTGGAGATTGATATCATACCTCTTCCCATCTACCCACGGAGTACAGGGATACATAAAAATCAACTCTGCTGGGGCGACGCTTTCACAGGTAAGATTTGAATATATTACACTTTGGTTACTGGCCGGTTTTTACTTGATTGCAGCAAGCATATCTCTTCACATAGTTGTAAAGAGAGAGAGTAGGCAAATACAGCAATAAGCTATTTTGCCGGCTCAAGTTCTATAGTAAAGTGCCTCATTATAGGAAGCTCCTTCTTGATTAAGTATCCTCTTGTAATGCTCTCACGACGATCAAAAACATTTTTAAGAGCAGCAGCAATATAATCCATATGATTATTAGTATAAACTCTTCTTGGAATAGCTAATCTGAGCAACTCCAGTTCAGGATATCTGTTTTGACGAGTTTCAGGATCCCTGTCTGCAAGCAGAGCTCCTATCTCAACACCTCTGATGCCGGCTTCCAGATACAGCTCAATACCTAATGTCTGCGCAATAAACTCCTCCTTTGGAACATTAGTGAGAACTCTTTTTGCATCCACAAAAATTGCATGACCACCTGATGGTCTTTGATATGGAATGCCATATTCATCAAGCTTCTTCCCCAAGTACTCAACCTGTTTAATTCTTGTCTCCAGATACTCAAAATCTGTCCCCTCCTTTAAACCCTGAGCAAGGGCATTCATATCTCTGCCGGACATTCCTCCATATGTTATGAATCCCTCATACATTATTGTATACATCTGACAAGCTTTCCAATCCTCCTCTGACCTGAAGGCTACGAAACCACCCATGTTAACAATTGCATCCTTTTTTGAAGACATTGTCATAAAGTCTGCATAACAGAACATCTCATTGCAGATCTCCTTTATACTTTTATCCTGATATCCTCTTTCACGGGTTTTGATAAAATATGCATTCTCAGCAAACCGGGCAGAGTCAAATAATAGTTTAACCCCATATTTCTTTGCCAAAGCCGCTGTTCCTTTTATATTCTCCATGGAAACAGGCTGGCCGCCCGCCGTGTTATTAGTAATTGTTAAGACAATACACGGAATTTTTTCTTTGGGATACTTTTTAAGAACCTCTTCTAGTTTATTCAAATCCATATTACCTTTAAAAGGCAGCTCAAGAGTGGTATCCTTTGCCTCATCAATTGTACAATCAATGGCGTGAGCCTTCCTGAACTCTATATGTCCTTTAGTTGTATCAAAGTGTGAGTTTCCGGGAAGAATATCATCCGCTTTTATTATTGATGAAAAAAGGACATTTTCCGCCGCTCTTCCCTGGTGAGTAGGGAGAAAGTACGGAAAGCCGGTAATAGAGCTAATGCTCTCCTTTAAATTGAAATACGAACGGGCTCCTGCGTAACTTTCATCCCCCTCCATCATTGCTGACCACTGTTTATCGCTCATTGCCCCTGTACCAGAGTCAGTAAGCAGATCTATAAAAACATAGTCACTTTTAAGATTAAAAAGATTGTAACTGGCATCCTTCATCCACTCTTCTCTCTCCGCTCTTGAGCTTTTTCTGATGGTTTCAACCATCTTTATCTTGTAGGATTCTGCAAATGGAAGTTCCATAATATTGCTGATTTTGTTATAAATTTTTAATGAATAGTACAAAGTTTGTAATAAAATGGTGTAAAACCAAATAATTAATTAACAAAAAATAAGCCGGCAGGGGTTCTCCTGCCGGCTTAAAATATTGAATAAAAAAGTTACTACTTCTTTAACTCTTTAGCCTTTGCTTGACTCTCTCTTTTGCTAACGATATCGTAAACAATTGGAGCTGCGATAAAGACTGATGAATATGTACCAATCATAATACCTATTATCAGAGCAACAGAGAATCCTCTGATTACCTCTCCGCCAAATATTGCAATTGCAATCATAACGACAAGTGTAGTACCTGCAGTATTTAAAGTTCTTGCCAAGGTGCTGTTAAGGGCTTCGTTAATGTTTGTTCTTATATCCCTTTTAGGATAAAGGGTTCTGTATTCACGAATCCTGTCAAAAATAATAACGGTGTCATTGATTGAGTAACCGATAATGGTCAGAATAGCTGCTATAAATGTCTGGTCAACATCAAGGCTAAATGGTAGTATACCTGTGAAAATAGAGAAGAATCCCATAGTAAATATCGCGTCGTGAGCAAGTGCAATTACACCGCCTGATCCCCAGCTCCAGTTCCGGAACCTTGCAGCAATATATAGGAAGATTGCAATGAGTGCAAATACAATAGCAACCATTGCGTCTCTCTTGATATCATCTGCAATTGTAGGACCTACTTTTTCAGACTGAATAATGCCATTAGGATTATCAATCGTTGATATAAACTCATCATAGGTGATAGGAGTTGTGTAGAGATTTTTTAGAGCATTATGCAACTTCTCATCAACGATTTTGTCTGTTTCAGGGCTATCGTTTTCAATCATAAATTTGGTAGTAACCTTCATCTGGTTAGCTCCACCAAACTGCTTTACCTCAATACCCTCGTTAAATTCAGCAAGAACAGCCTCTCTTACAGACTCAGTTGAGACATCCTTGTCAAATCTCACAACATATGTACGGCCTCCGGTGAAGTCCACGCCATAGCTGAATCCTTTAGTAAAAATAAAGGCTAATCCTATAACAACAACTGAAATTGAGAATATATAAGCATATTTTCTAACACTTACAAAGTCAAATGCTGTGTTTTGCAAGAAGTTCCTGGTATACTTGTTATCAAAAGTAATATTTTTCTTCCTCTTTAATCTCCAGTCAAAAATTAGTCTGGAAACAAATATTGAAGTTATTAGAGAAGTTATTATACCTATTACCAATGTTGTTGCAAAACCCTGAACCGGACCGGAACCAAACACTGCAAGCACTATACCTGTAATAATTGTTGTCAGGTTACCGTCAATAATCGCAGAGTATGCATTTTTGTACCCATCTGCTATCGCCAAACCAAGACCCTTTCCGGCCCTCAGCTCCTCTTTTATACGCTCATATATAATAACGTTTGCATCCACTGCCATACCCAGGGTTAGCACGATACCTGCTATACCCGGAAGTGTAAGAACGGCCCCGAATGAAGTTAAGGCCCCAAACAGGAACAGAACATTTGATAAAAGTGCAATGTTTGCAACCATACCCGCTCCGTTATAGAAGAGAATCATATATATGAGAACAAGTAAAAAGGCTATAACAAATGATATAAGACCGGCATTAATAGACTCGCTACCAAGTGATGGTCCAACTACTGTATCCTGTACAATCTTTGCCGGAGCAGGAAGTTTACCTGATTTTAAAACATTTGCAAGGTCATCTGCCTCCTCTATGGTAAAGTGTCCGCTTATGCTCGACTGTCCACCAGGTATCTCTCCGTTTACAACCGGATAAGAGTAAACCATTCCATCAAGAACAATCGCAATCTGACGGCCAATGTTGTTAGCAGTCATAGTTGCCCATATTCTTGCACCCTCTGCATTCATAGCCATGCTGACTTCCGGTACGGCACTGTTATTGCCGAATGAGCGGCGGGCGTCTGTTACCACGCCTCCGTCAAGAGGAGCCCTTCCGTCTCTGGTGTTTGCCTTGATTGCAACCAGTTCAAAGATCGTATTTGAAGCATCAATAGGCTTCACAGACCACATTGGTCTCAAATCTGCCGGGAAGATTGCCTGTATTTGAGGTAACCTAAGCCAGGTACCTATTTTTGCAGTATCCCTGTAGTGCGCACGGCCAATACAAGCTCCCGGAAGAAGCTGCCCCTGTGATACACTCGGATTCAAAAGGAAGAAGAGAGGGTTTTGTTTAGCAACCGCAGCTTCATCCATTGAAAGGGAATCTGTTGAAATGCCGGCAATAAGCTCCTGTGCAACCTTTGCCGAATCACTCACCTCTGCTTTAGCAGCTGTTGTGTCATCCTTAGCCGGAGTCACTTCCTCTGCATCAGCAAGCATGTTTTTAATTGAGTTATCAGCCTCTGCCAGGTACTGATATATCTCCTTATTTTCGTAGGTCTCCCAGAACTCAAGAGATGCTGTTCCCTGAAGGAGCTTTCTTACACGCTCTGGGTCCTTTACACCCGGCAGCTCAACGAGAATCCTTCCGGAGTTTCCAAGTTTCTGAATGTTAGGCTGAGTTACACCAAATCTGTCAATACGATTTCTCAGAACATTAAATGAGTTTGAAATGGCACTCTCTGCCTCCTCTCTGATTACAGTAATTACATCTGAGTTTGAAGTCTCAGGCTTAATCCTGTCTCTCATCTCATAAGTTCCAAATATTTGAGATAACCTCTGACCGGGAGCAACCTTGTCCCACTCCTCGGCAAAAAGAGTGATGAAATCAGTACGGGAGCTTGCCATATTTGCCTGAGCCTGCCCCATAGCCTGAACAAAAAGAGGGTTGTTGTTATAATTTGAAAGAGCGTTTACAAGATCGTAAACCTTAACCTCCAGCATAACATTCATACCTCCTCTCAGGTCAAGACCAAGGTTTATCTCCTTTTCCTTTATCTGTTTGTAAGTAAAGCCAAGGAAGACTTTCTCAGCGGTGATTGAATCAAGATAGAACCTCTCTTTTGCAAGACGAAGTGAATCAAGGTAAAAAGGCTTCTCCAATTCACTAACCAGAGCAAATGCAGGAGAAACCTTTTCTGCCTCTACGGCAGCCACTGCATAGACTTTTGCCTTTTTTTCCTGGTTCCTTGTTGCCCATGTAAATGACAGCTGATAAATACAAGCCAGGGCGATCAAAATTGCCACTAATTTAATGGCACCTTTACTTTGCATGGAATATCTGTTTTTAATTTAATATAATCCTTCGAAAATTAGCCTACAAAAGTAGTATTTTTTCACAATATATGAAGAATTTCGTAATTTTGTTGTTCACTATTTATTGATTCACTATGAATAAGTCTTACTTCCTGCTTACCATCTGCATGCTGGCAAGTAGCTTTGCGTGCTTACAGGGACAGACATCCAACCCGGAATATGACAGAGCAGAGAAGCTAAGAAGGAGTTACAATTTTGAGGAGGCCTCAAAGATATACAAGACCCTTCTGAACAGCACAAATGATCCAAATTTCATCAACACTTTAACAATTCAGATTGCAAGAAGCGAAAACGGAGCCGGAATGCTTGAGTATGCGGCTAAACCCGTTTATCAGGGGCATCACGATGTATCCAAAAAAGATTTTATGCTTTTTATCCCTGATCAGGAGGATCACTTCTGGGCTCCGCTGCCCTCAATTTTTGGCTCGTCAAATAATGGGAAGACTCCTCTGAATTTTGTATATACAACCAGCTCTGCCGGCACAATCTATTTCTCGGCCTTACACAAGGAGGGGCACTTTGATCTGTATAAATCAACAAAGATTAACGACACTTTATGGCACGCACCTGAACCCCTGGGAAACTTGATTAACTCTGCAGGTGATGAGATTCTTCCTGTTATTTCTCCAGATGGGAAGGAGCTCTATTTTGCTTCAAACGGACAATACGGAATGGGAGGTTTTGACCTGTATGTATGTCAGCTTGACGAAACAACGGGCGAATGGGGAGTTCCTCAAAACCTCGGCTTTCCCTACTCATCCCCTGCTGACGACTATCTGTTTATTAATGATGTTGAAAGAGCTCACTCCTACCTTGTGTCAAACCGAAGCATTTTCTCATCAGACAGTGTAAGGATATACAGGCTGGCCTTTGAAGTAAATCCTTTGAAGGCGGCCATTGAAGACCCTCAGGAGGCTTTAAAAATCTCACTGCTCCTTCCCGATGACAATAAAGATATCCAATCAGACAATCAACCTGGAAATGTACCTGACTCCGGAGACTACCCATCCCTTGTAAAAGAGGTGCGAAAGATTCAGAATCAAATTGACTCCACGATTAAAAACCTGGATCTGCTAAGAAATAAGTTCTCTCTTTTATCTAACACTGAAGACAAAAGCACACTCGAGAGAGAGATCACTTCCGGAGAGATTTATATCTCAGAAATGAGAGACAAACTCAGAATAGCAGCAAAAGCAGTACAGGAAAAGGAGATTGAATTCCTTAACAAAGGGGTGTTAATCCCGAGGGAAACCATACCTGCTATGGATGCTGATAAACAAACTCCCGTTTTTGACGAGTTCATAATTACAAAGTCTGGTCCGGGAAAAATAGTTGTTTCAAGACTCTTTTTTCCGGAGGAGCCGGCTGACTATACATTCCGGATTGAAGAGCAGAGCACCATTTATGAAGAGGCCCCAGAAGCAGGACTTGTTTACAGAATACAACTGGCTGTTGCGGTAAACAAGGCAGACAAAAAGGTATTCAAAGGCATATCACCGGTATTTGAAACTAAAACGGCCACCGGCAAATGGCTCTATACAGCCGGCCATTTTAACAGATATTCAGAGGCATCATCTGCTCTTGGACAGGTAAAAAGCAGAGGCTTCAGAAATGCAATAATTGTCGCATATGAAAACGGGAAATCAATCAATGTAAAGATTGCCCGCCTTGAAGAGAGCAAGATATCTGAAAAGACAACATATCAAATAAAGATTTCAGGCTATCCTGAAGAGTTGCCGGCATCAGTACTTGCTACTGTTAGAGCCTTAACAGAAAAAGATATCGCAAGAAGGCTCTCTGCTACAGGAGAGACCGAATATTACATCGGCCCTTTCAGCAACAAATCAGAGGCCTCAGATATTGAGAGAGCTTTAATAACAGCCGGGACTACAGGAGTTACGATTGAGGATATAATTAAACCAAAATAAAAATGTCTCTGATAATTACTTTAATCATAATAGGCTTAATACTTCTGGCAATTGAAGTTTTAATTATACCCGGTTTTGGGGTAGCCGGCATACTGGGTGTGCTGGCGCTGGCCGGAGCTGCAATACTGGGATTTACAATGTTCAACACAACTACCGGAATTATTGTACTCTCCGCAATTATCCTTGCAACTTCAATCTCCACCTGGCTCATCCTGCGCTCTAAAACATGGAAAAGAGCAACCCTTAAGGAGAAAATAACAGCCAGGGTTGACACTAATCCGGAAGAAAAAGGGATTACTCCGGGCTCTGTTGGGATAACAACCAGCAGACTTGCACCATCCGGTAAAGCAAGAATTTCAGGAGAGGATGTTGAGGTAGTATCCAGGGAGGGAATAATTTCATCAGGATCTCCCATTGAGGTGATCTCTACAGATGATGGCAAGATAATTGTAAGAAAATCAATTCAATAAAACTTAATAAACATGACAGAAATTACAATCTATTTGGTGTGGATAGGTATATCCCTGGTAGGACTTACAATCCTTCTGTGGTTCTTCCCAATCACCCTGTGGTTTCAGGCACTCATTTCAGGAGTAAGAATTTCACTTCTGCAATTAGTCCTGATGCGCTGGAGAAAGGTTCCTCCTGGAACCATAGTGATGGCTATGATCACAGGTACCAAAGCCGGACTTGAATTAGACGCTAACGAGCTGGAGGCACACTTCCTGGCAAAGGGAAATGTTCCTAATGTAGTTAACGCACTTATATCGGCCGATAAAGCAAACATCCCTCTCAACTTCAAAATGGCAGCTGCCATAGACCTCGCAGGCCGCGACGTATTTGAAGCCGTTCAGATGTCCGTTAATCCCAAGGTGATAAACACCCCTCCCGTTACAGCAGTTGCAAAAGACGGTATCCAGCTTATAGCAAAAGCCCGCGTTACCGTTAGAGCAAACATCAAACAACTCGTGGGAGGAGCTGGAGAAGAGACAGTTCTTGCCCGGGTAGGCGAAGGTATCGTTTCTAGCATCGGCTCAGCAGAGTCTCATAAATCAGTTATGGAAAACCCTGACTCTATTTCAAGAGTGGTTCTTGAAAAGGGTCTGGATGCCGGCACCGCTTTTGAAATCCTCTCCATTGATATCGCCGACATTGACATCGGAAGAAACATAGGCGCCGTCCTTCAGATGGATCAGGCAAATGCCGACAAGAACATCGCCCAGGCCCGTGCAGAAGAGAAACGCGCCATGGCTGTAGCCCTTGAGCAAGAGATGAAAGCCAAGGCACAAGAGGCCCGCGCCAAAGTAATCGAAGCCGAAGCCCAGATTCCCCTCGCCATGGCAGAAGCCTTCCGCTCCGGCAACATGGGCATTATGGACTACTACAAATTCCGCAACATTCAGGCCGACACAGAAATGCGCGAGAACATCGCCAAGCCGCAGAAGTAACCCTCAGTGGTAAGCCACTGTGTTAGCCAAAATTTTGCACATTAAAAAGAATTAGTATCTTTGCACTCCCTGCGCCAAAAACGCAGGGTTTTGGTGAGGTGGGTGAGTGGCTGAAACCAGCAGTTTGCTAAACTGCCGAACTCGTAAGGGTTCCGGGGGTTCGAATCCCCCCCTCACCGCCAAAGAAGAAAAAGCCGGGCAAACGCCCGGTTTTTTTATTTCCGGCAAGTGCAAAGCTTGCTTTAGCACGCAGACCGGAAGTAAAAAAATCTTATGCGCAGCATAAGGCTTTTTCTTCTTTGAAGCACCCCCATTGGGGAACACTGAGCGCAGCGAAGTAATCCCAAACACTCCCTCAATAATGCTCAAAAGCGGTCTTTTCTTCTGCTTACACGGCCAAAGGCCGAGGCTTTTATTGTTTTTTTAGGCTCCCCCACCGGGGATAGCTTCGCGCAGCGAGGCAATCCCAAAGCATAAAACGTCTCCTTTCGCAAGTCAATAACACTATGCTTTTCATTTCAAAAATGAATACAATATCTTTTGTCAAATTGATTCCCAACAATATATTAGTAGGAGGATGTTGGATTCTAATTAATTATATTCTAATTTAGAGCGTAAATAATAAACTTTACAAATGGATTGGTTAGCGTTTATTTCATAATCTAAACCAATGTTTTATACTGCTTTAGACAAGTTAAAAAAACATATTGAAAACAGCTGCTGTAATTTATAATATATTTTCACATAAAATTTATTGAATCAACATGATACAAGAAAAGAACATCTTTAATAACGCACCCTTTGGCTATGCACTACATAAAATTGTCTTAGATGGGAATGGTAAGCCGATTGATTATGAATTTATCGAAGTAAATGAAGTCTACGAAAGACTTACTGGCTTGAAAAAAGAAAATGTCATAGGGAAAACAGTGAAAGAGATTATTCCCAGAATTGAGAGTGGCAAATTCGACTGGATAAGCTTTTATGGAAGAGTTGCGCTTGAAAATACTAAAGAAGTATTTGATCAATATTCTGAGCCTTTGTGTCAATTTTATAATGTACACGCTTATTCACCTGAAAAGGAATATTTTATCACAATCTTTACCGATATAACAAAAAAAATAGAGGAAAACTCAAATCTTCATAGAATAATTGATAATGCAAATTTGGGCACCTGGGAATGGAACATCCAAACAGGTGAAACTGTATTTAATGACCAATGGGCTGAAATCGTTGGTTACACACTTGAGGAACTGTCACCAGTAAGCATTAAAACATGGGAAAAATTGGTGCATCCTGACGATAATCAAAAATCAAATGAATTGCTAAATGCCCATTTTAGTGGAAAAACTGCTCAATATCAATGCGAAGCAAGAATGCGGCATAAAAATGGGCAGTGGGTATGGGTACTTGATACAGGGAAAGTTACCCAGTGGAATGATGAAGGAAAACCTTTACTTATGTCTGGAGTTCATCAAGATATAACAGAACTGAAACAGGTTGAATTGCAACTTTATCAAAAACTGGAAACAGAAAAGTTATTAAGTGAAATATCATCTGAGTTTATTCATACAAATGATATTGACGCCTCCATAATTGAATCATTTGCTAAACTGGGGTCAATAGTTCAAGCATCAAGGGTTTATTTATTTATGATTGATGCAGAAGAAGGAACCATGAGCAACACAAATGAATGGTGCGCTGAAGGTGTGTCAGCAGAGAAGGACAATTTGCAAAAACTGCCGATAAGCATATTCCCATGGTGGATAAAAAAACTATACAATAAAGAAATTATTGATATTCCGGATGTTTCTAAAATGGTCCCTGAAGCTAAAGCAGAGCAAGAAATTCTTGAGAGCCAAAATATAAAATCTGTGTTGGTACTGCCTGTACATACAAAAAACAAATTGAAGGGTTTTGTTGGATTTGATAACGTTTTATCAAGAGGTCAGTGGTCAGAAAAAGATACTGAATTTCTTAGCTTGCTTGCTGATATACTTTCAAATGCTGTCGTCAGACAATTAAACGAAGAGGAGTTGAACAAAAACTACAATAATCTGCGAAATTATTTTGATTTAAACACTGATTTTGTTACGATTTTAAATGAAAAAGGAGAAATAGTAAAAGTAAACACTCAAGTAGTTAAAAAACTTGGTTATGCTGAAGAAGAACTAGTTGGGCAATCAGTACTCTTACTTCATCCTCCTGAGGTACGGGAAGAAGCTGCTAAGATAGTGGAAGATATGCTCAATGATAAAAAAGGTTCTTGTCCACTTCCTGTTATAACAAAAGATGGGAAAAGAATACTTGTTGAAACCATAGCACAAAAAGGTTTATGGGATGGTAAGCCCGCAACCTTTGGAATCAGCAAAGATATTTCTGAATTAAAACTTTCGGAGGAAAAATTTTCAAAAATATTCCATAACAGCCCTGAAATTACAGGGTTATGTAGTGTTAATACCGGTGAGCTCATCGAAGTTAATAAAGCTTTTTATACCAAATTGGGTTATACACCTGAAGAAGTTATTGGAAAGCAGGCTTCTTCACTGATTAAAATGGAAAAAAGTTTCCGTGATAAAGTTATCACAGAACTTAAAGAAAAGGGTTCTGTACAAAACATTGAAACAATTATATACACTAAACAGGGTAAACCTTTGAATGTGATTCTGTCGGCATCCATTATTCATATACTGGATAAGGCATACAACCTGATTATTGCCAGTGATATAACAGAAAATACAAAATACAAACAAGAATTGATAAAAGCAGAAGAAAGCGACCGGTTAAAATCAGCTTTTCTTGCTACCATGAACCATGAGTTGCGCACACCCCTAAATCATGTCATCGGATTTAGTAGTTTAATTCCAGATATGACGGATGATGATAGTATTAAAGAATTTGCAGGATTAATACATCAAAGTGGTTCAAAACTGCTAAACATTATTGAGGATATTTTCGACCTGGCCATGGTTGAGCAATCTGAAATCAAAATACGTGAAAATGTGGTATTTATTCGTGATATTTTCATAGAACTGAAAAAACAATTGCAGGAAGTTTTGTCGGCATCGAATAAAGACAACAATATCCGACTAAATTTTAAAATAGATAGCAGCATTGCAACAAGGCAAATTGTTACCGACGAGCCCAAGGTTATCCAAGTGATGACGAACATTATTAAAAATGCTGTTAAATTCACTCACAATGGGGAAATATCATTATCACTAATGCTTGTAGAAGATAACTATTTGTCAATTAAAGTGAAAGATACAGGAATTGGCATCCCCAAAGATAAGCTGGAAATAGTATTTGATTTTTTTAGACAGGTGGATGATTCCCACACCCGTAAACATGATGGTGTAGGTATTGGACTTGCCATCTCTCAGCGGATAGCCAATGCCATGGGGGGAACAATAGAGGTAGAGTCAGAACTTGAAATGGGTTCAGAATTTACTTTTTCCTTTCCCATAACCATCAATGAAGAGTACATGATAAATTCCCAAAAAGAAAATACTTCTTTTATAGTACCGGATTTATCAAGGAAAAGCGTACTCATTGTTGAAGATGATACCATCGGAATGGGGATGATTGTAAGCTTGCTTAAACCTTCAAATTGTAAAATGATAAATGCTGTAAATGGGCAAGAGGCATTAGAGGCAATTAACGACAATCCTGATATAGACATCATATTAATGGATTTAAAAATGCCCGTAATGGATGGGTTTGAGGCTACGTTAAATATTCGTAAAAATTTCTCTGATTTACCAATTATTGCCCTCACTTCATATAGCCTTCAAAAAGATAAAAAGAAAGCACTGAATGCTGGATGCAATGATATTATTACAAAACCCATTAAAAAAGAAATAATATTTAAGAAATTACAGGATTTCTTGTTAAAGTAATACGGAAAACACCTTTTACAACATGCAATAAATAAAATTTACCAATATAGAAATCAAAAAACGGCATATTGCAAAACAGTCAGGAGCTTCGATAATCACTCCTAAAGAAACTCAATCACTGACAGGAAGAATTTAAAAAATGAACTCAATTAGTCCCCGTTTTTGAAATCGGGGACTAAAACAGTGAAACTCTATGGCACTATATGATACTCTATGAGACTATGAAAAAACCTTAAAGTGCTGATTTGATACTCTATGACACTTTATGGAACTCTATGATAATCAAGGCTCAAGTCCCCCCCTCACCGCCAAAAACAATAAAAGCCAACCCCAAGGGGGTAAAGCAAAAAATAAAGACCGCTTGAGCTAGCTCAAAAGCGGTCTTTTCTTTTGCTTATACGGCCAAAGGCCGAGGCTTTTATTGTTTTTTTAGGCTCCCCCACCCGGGGAACGCCTCGCGCAGCGAGGCAATCCCCCTCA
>JASDTD010000061.1:0-9969 GCA_041441395.1 Bacteroidales bacterium
TCTTGATTGTCTTGTCGATATTACTGGTTAATATCGGTTGGGCCCAGACGAGAGTCACCGGAACGGTGACCTCTTCCGATGACGGTTCTCCGGTTCCTTATGCGACCATCCTTATTAAGGGTGTTAGAGGTGCCGGCGCCAACACTGATCTGGATGGCAAGTACACCCTTACAAATGTACCTGCCGATGCAGTGCTTGTTTTTAGTTACATTGGATATCGCACTCAAGAGGTCCCTGTAGGGGGAAGGAATGTTGTTAATGTGATACTAGCCCCTGATGCACTTGCTCTGGACGAGGTGATGGTTGTTGCCTATGGTACCGCTACCAAAGGAACATTTACCGGTGCCGCAAGCGTAGTAAAGAGCGAAGCCATAAGGGATGTTCCAACCCTGTCCTTTGAAAATGCAATGAATGGAAAAGTTGCCGGTATGCAGATCACTACAACATCCGGCCAGGCAGGTTCTACCTCTTCTATTCGCGTTAGGGGAGTAGGGTCGATGAATGCATCAAATGAGCCTCTTTATGTTGTTGACGGAGTTCCTGTTGTTTCTGGTAATGTTACCCAGATGGGGATTTATACCTCTAACAATGTAATGAGTACAATTAATCCTTCTGACATTGAATCAATCACTGTTTTAAAGGATGCTGCTGCATCTGCTCTTTACGGATCAAGGGCTGCGAATGGTGTTATAATGATTACAACCAAGAGAGGAAAACTTGGTAAAACAAGCGTTAATTTCAAAGCTTCTGTTGGTATTACTCCAAGCTTTGCAACAGACAACTTTGAAGTAGCCACTCCTGAGCAGCAAGTTGAAGCATACTATGAGAACTTCTGGAATGCCGATGTATACTACAGGGGAAAAACTAATGATATTGCCAGTGCCAATGCCCTTAAACAGCTAAACAACAGGTTTAATAAGCATGGTTACATTTTTACTGCTCCCGATAACACTGTTAACTCTCTTACAATTTCAGGTGACAGAGCAGGCAAATTCTACAACTGGGATGAGGTACTGTTCCGTACATCTGTTTACCAATCATATGACCTCTCTGTAAGTGGCGCAACTGATGCCTCTAACTACTACACCTCTCTCTCCTATACAAAAGATCTTGGAAGAAGTATTATTAACGACTTTGATCGTATTACCGGCCGTGTAAACCTTACCCAGAAAGTGGGTAAATCAATTGAGTTTACCACCAATATTAATATTGCAAGAAGTAATAAGACCGGCTTTAATGATACAAGAGCTACAGGTAGTAACTACTTTATGCAGTCAAGAAACCTGTTATGGCCATTATACTGGCCAACAGACTATAAAACAGGAGCTGACTGGACTGCAAGATATGGTAGTTATGCATATAACCCAATTTATTACAATAATGAGTGGGAAAACAATTCAAGAACTCTCCGTATATCTGCAAACGAAAGTGTAACTGTTAAAATACTTCCTGAGTTAATTCTTAAGTCAATTTTCTCATATGATAATACTCAGACACTTGATCATTTATATTTCAGCAAGTTGCACTTCTCCGGTTCATCTGTTGGAGGCTCTGTAGCAGAAATGTCAACCAATATGAACAAATGGGTGTCATCTACAACTCTTAATTTTAATAAGGAGCTTGCAAAGAGACATAATGTAGGTGTTCTTGTCGGATGGGAAGTTGAAGAGAATAAATCTGAATATGTAAGAGCAACAGGAACAAATCTTCCATCAGGAGCTTTACATACTGTTGCAACTGCGGGTAAACTTGATGCAAGCGCTTACTATTGGGGAAATACAATGGTATCTATGCTTTCAAGAGCGGAGTACAACTATGATAATAAATATTACTTCTCAGCTTCATACAGAAGAGATGGTTCTTCAAGATTGAGCCCAAGCGCGCGCTGGGGTAATTTCTGGTCAGTAGCCGGATCCTGGAGAATAGACAAAGAGAAATTTATGCAGGGTGTTGATCTTATCAGCAGTCTAAGACTAAGAGGCTCTTATGGCGTAAATGGTACTCTTCCATCTTCAAATTACGGATGGCGTTCGCTTGCTACTTATGGCGACAAATATATGGAGCAACCTGGTAGTGCTGTAAGCACAATTGCAGATGCTAACTTGTCATGGGAAACAAGCTACACTTCAAACTTAGCTCTGGAATTTGGCCTGTTCGATCAAAGACTCTCCGGCTCGGTTGAGGTATTTAACAGAGATTCAAAAAACCTTCTTCAGGATGTTCCAATTTCAAGGGTAACCGGTTTTGGTTCAACTCTTAAGAATGTTGGTGAGATCAATAATAAGGGTATAGAAATTGAGTTAAACGGAGATATTGTAAAGACTGAGAGCCTTAACTGGAGTGCAGGTCTGACAGCCTCTTACATTAAATCAACTGTTACCAAGCTTTACGGAGGTCAGAATATAATATGGTATGACCCAACAGGTGGTGACTCAAGGGCTAAGTTCATATACCAGGAGGGTCAGTCAACTCTGGCTCTGTACGGCCGCGAGTGGGCTGGTGTTGAGGATGAAACAGGTAAAAACCTATGGTTCCTCAATAATGACCAGACTCCGGACCTGATGGTAGACGGAAGACCGGCAACGTATAACTATACAAAGGCCTCTGAGAAAATTATCGGTGATGTGCATCCAAAACTATTTGGAGGTCTTAATACAAGCGTTGAGTGGAAAGGTATTTCACTTTCACTGAACTTTACATACAAAATTGGAGGTTACACTTATGACGCAGTTGGCCGTGATGTTACAGATGATGGTTACTACTGGGAGAGAATTATTTCAAAAGATCAGTATGACAACAGATGGACTCCTGAAAACAAAACTGCGAAATATCCTATGCGTATAGCAATTGACCTGGAGGATGTTAACCAGAGAAGTACCAGGCATATGCATAAAGCAGACTACCTGAGACTTAAAGGCATGACTCTGGCATACAATCTTCCTAAAAACATTGTAAGCAAGATTAAACTGGCAAATGCAAGAGTATATTTCAACGGTACTAACCTCTTCACAATGGCTGCATACGATGTATACGATCCTGAAGTTAACGAATATGGTACAAGAGGCTGGGAGATTCCACTCGGCAAGACTTATACATTCGGTATTGATTTTACATTCTAATATAAAAAGTTGCAACAATGAAAAAAATAAATATTTCAATAATTTTGATGAGCATTGTTCTGCTTTCGTCTTGTAATGGTTTTCTGGATGTAAAGCCTAGCAACTCTGCTGCATCTGAGACCTCTATAACCAACGTAAGCGATGCAGGCGTTGCAATAAATGGTCTGATGAGTAAAATGGCTACTGCCGATTACTACGGCCGTAACTTTATTATGTACGGAGATGCTAAGGGTGGTGATTTCGCAATCCGCTCCCAGGGAAGAGGCCTGGACGCTCTTTATACATTTAACCACTCTGCTACATCTAATGCATATAATGGATACTGGAATCAGATTTATCACAATATCCTCCAGGCTAATAACATTATACTAAATATCAATAAACTTGAGGCAGATGGTAAGGGAAGTGCATCTCTGAATTCATACAAGGGACAAGCACTGACAGCCAGGGCTCTTATGTATTTTGACCTTGTTAGACTTTATGGCAAACCGTATAATATGGATAAGGCATCTTACGGAGTTCCGCTGGTTCTTGAACCTTTGGATGCTGCTGCCCAGCCAACAAGAAACTCAGTTGAAGAGGTATATACCCAGATACTTAAAGATCTTAAGGATGCAGAGCCGCTTCTTTTAAAGACGATTTCCAAAGGCTATATGAACTATTATTCAAATCTGGCAATTCAGAGCAGGGTTTATCTGCATATGGACAGATTTGATGATGCTTTAACAGCTGCCGAGACAATTATCAATGATAAGAAGTACACTCTTTATACTAATGAGAAATGGGTGGCATCCTGGTCACTTGAAAATGGTTCTGAGTCAATCCTTGAACTTGCAATGTATGTATCAGAAGGTGACCTTCGTACAGGTTCTCTCGGCTATTATCTGTTGAGAAGTGGTAAGATAACCGGTGCTATGGGTTGGTTTATGGCAAGTGACTATTATCTTGCAAGGCTTGGCGAAGACCCTGCAGATGTCAGATGGGGGATCATGGACTATGATGAGTCATCGAATACCAGATTTGGCTCTTGTCTAAAATATTCAGGAGTAGACCTCAAAGGTGATAAAGGATCTACATCTTCTGTAAATATTAAGGTAATTCGTCTTTCTGAAATTTATCTTACTGCAGCAGAAGCTGCTTTCAGAAAATCTGCTCCTGATAAGGCTAAGGCTGCTACTTATCTGAATGCTATCAGAAAGAGATCACCAAGCCTGGCACCTGCAACAGCAACAGACATTACTCTTGACATGATTATAAATGAGAGAAGTAAAGAGCTATTTGCTGAAGGTCAGAGGTATTTTGATATGCTTCGTTTGAACAGGACTATTGAATTCAATGATGATTTCATCTCTCCTGCTGTTCAGATAAGCCACAGAACAAAAACAATTAACAGGACTTTCTATAAGACAATTCTGCCTATTGCACAGTCAGAACTGGACGCAAATCCTGCTATCGTGTCCCAACAAAATCCAGGTTATTAATTAGGTTAAGCTCCCGTGGAGGCCGACTAAAAAGCAATTTTTAGTCGGCCTCTTTTTTTTTAGGAGACATAGCTGTTTTATTCTATATTTGTAGTAAAATAACCAAAATTATAATAAAATATAAGCCATATGGACTCTTTTCATTTAAGCCTGAAACATCATAAGCTCATTGAAATATTTGAATTATCTCAGGGAAAACAGAAAATTGAACTTTCTGAGGAGTTAATTAAAAGAATTACTGATTGCAGAGATTATCTGGACAGGCGAATGAAGAGTCAGAGGGAGCCTATTTATGGAATAACAACAGGTTTTGGGTCCTTATGTAATGTCACTATTGATGCAAGTGAGCTATCTCAGTTGCAGAAAAATCTTGTTATGTCTCATGCATGTGGAGTGGGAGAAGAGGTACCTGTAGAAATTGTAAAACTAATGCTGCTTCTAAAGATAAAATCTCTCTCGTATGGCTATTCAGGAGTTAGAGTTGAGACAGTTATGAGACTGGCAGATATGTTTAATGAGGGTGTTATTCCCGTAGTGTATCAGCAAGGTTCTCTTGGAGCCTCCGGCGATCTGGCACCACTTGCAAATATGTGTCTGCCGCTGCTCGGATTGGGAGAGGTGTGGTATAAAGGGGAGAAAAGAGATGCATCTGATGTGAATGCAATTTATGGTTGGCAGCCACTTGAACTGGCATCTAAGGAGGGACTTGCATTACTTAACGGGACACAGTTTATGCTGGCCTACAGTATTTGGAATTATATTAATGCTCAAAAGTTGTCAGAGATGGCTGATATGATTGCTGCACTCTCTCTGGATGCCTTTGACGGAAGGATTGAGCCATTCACCCATGGTGTCCACGCGATCAGGGCTCATAAAGGTCAGATAGAAACTGCATTCAATATGAGAGAGCTTCTAAAAGGGAGTGAAATAGCTGCAAGAGATAAGGTTCATGTGCAGGATCCCTATTCATTCAGATGCGTACCTCAGGTGCACGGAGCAACAAAGGATGCGTTGCGATATATAGAAAATGCATTTGAAACGGAGCTTAACAGTGCTACGGATAACCCAACAATACTCCCTGATGAAGATTTGATTGTCTCGGCCGGGAATTTCCACGGACAACCTCTTGCTTTGCCTTTGGATATGCTTAGTATTGCCATGGCCGAGATTGGAAGTATCTCCGAGAGAAGAACATATCAGTTGATTTCCGGAAAGAGGGGTTTGCCATCTTTTTTAGTTGCACATCCGGGTCTGAATTCTGGATTTATGATTCCGCAATATGCCCAGGCCTCTGTTGTGAGCCAGAACAAACAGCTGGCTACTCCTGCCTGTATTGATACTATTGACTCTTCTCAGGGTCAGGAGGATCATGTAAGTATGGGTGCAAATGCCGCAACAAAATGCTACAGAGTAGTTGAAAATATTGAAAAGATTCTTGCTGTTGAGTTAATGAATGCTGCTCAGGCTTTAGAATTCCGCAGGCCTTTAAAATCCTCTCCAATTCTTGAGGATTTGATGGGTGAATACAGGAAAGTTGTTCCATTTATTGAGGAGGATGAGGTGATGTATACCCATATAAAGAATTCTGTTAATTTTATCAGAGAATTCAATTATAAAAAATAGGATGAAAAGACTTTTTACCAATATCGGAAAACTTGTACAAGTAGAGCAGGGAGAGCCTCTCCTGAAGAGGTCGGGTAAAGAGATGTCCTCTCTTAGTGTTATAGATGACGCTTATATGGCTGTTGACGGAGAGCTCATAAGTGATTTTGGTTCAATGGATACGCTTAAGATTTTAGCCGAGAATGGAATAGAGTACTGGCCGGAAAATCAGGCGGATGAGATTGTGGATCTTAAAGGGGCAACTGTTTTGCCGGGATTTTGTGATTCACATACTCATTTGGTGTATTCAGGAAGCAGGGAGAGGGAGTTTATTGATAAGATAAAAGGGTTGTCATATAAAGAGATTGCTGCGAGGGGCGGTGGAATTCTGAATTCGGCCAGACTACTGGGTGAGACATCAGAAGAGGAGCTCTTCAGGCAAACACTGGTCAGAGCAAAGGAGATTATTAACCACGGAACAACTGCGGTAGAGATAAAGAGTGGATATGGACTCAATCCGGATGATGAGATAAAGATGCTCAGGGTTGCAAGGAGGATTGCTTTGGAAACTCCACTGACTGTAAAAACTACTTTTCTTGGGGCCCATGCTGTGCCGGAAAGATTTGCCGGTAGGAGGGAAGAGTATGTTAATGAAATTATAAATGAGATGATACCGGTAATTGCATCAGAAGAGTTGGCTGACTTTATTGATGTCTTTACCGAGGATGGATTTTTTACGGTTGAGGAGACAGACAGGATACTGAATGCAGGAATGAAATATGGTTTAAGGGCAAAAGTTCACGCAAATCAGATGAGCTTTTCCGGAGGTGTCCAGATAGGTGTTAAGTATAACGCAATATCAGTAGATCACCTTGAGTTTACAGGAGACGATGAGTTTAAACTTCTTAGCAATAGTGAAACAATGGCTACACTTCTCCCGGGATCAACTTTTTTCCTGGAGATGGATTATGCTCCGGCAAGAAAGATGATTGACAGTGGTATGGCTGTTGCACTTGCTACAAACTATAACCCGGGTTCATCACCATATGGGGATATGCGTTTTATGATGGCTCTCGCTGCCCTGAAATATAAAATGACTACAGAGGAGATAATTAATGCAGTCACAATTAATGGAGCCTGTGCAATGGATTTAAGTGAAAATCACGGATCTATAACAAGAGGAAAAAGGGCAGACTTCATTGTTGCGAAAGATATTCCCTCTCTTGACTTCTTACCTTATACATTTACCTCTCCTCTGGTTGAACAGATTTGGATAGGTGGTGTTAAGATATCAGTTTAGTAATAATAAAAATTTAAAAAGCTATGACAAGATTCTCAACTCCGCTTGGCGAAATTGCCATACTGCATCTGGGACACGCCTCACTCCTTATTCAATGGGAGGGAAGAAATATATTCGTCGATCCATACAGCGAGGTGGCAGACTACTCTCTGCAACCAAAGGCAGATTTAATACTTTTAACGCACCATCATTACGATCATCTGGACAATAAAGCCCTTGTTCATATAGATTCAGAAAGAACAGTTTATGTAACAAGTGAAGAGGCTGCAAAAAGCATTCATGGTGCAAATGCACTTAAACAGGGAGAATCCTTTAATTATGAGGGTATAGGAATAAGGGCAGTATATGCATACAATATAGAGAACAGAAATGATAACGGGCTTCCGTTTCATCCAAGGGGTGAGGGAAATGGATATATACTCGATTTTGCAGGGTATAAGCTTTATATAGCAGGGGATACTGAAATTATTCCTGAAATGAGGGAGTTGGGAAGGATTGATCTTGCTTTTCTTCCAAAAAACCTTCCTTACACAATGAGTGATGATATGTTTATAAAGGCAGTTGAGCTGATAAGGCCTGCAAAAGTATTCCCTTATCACTTTTTTGAGATGGACAAGGATGCTCTTAAGGCAAGAATGCCTGATGGTGTAGAGATGATTACTCAGTAGAAATTAATATAAAGTAGAAAAATTATAAAGTAATGCTTCAGAAACTAATAGAGTGCGTACCTAATTTTAGCGAAGGTCGCAATATGCAGGTGATTAAACAGATCACTGACGAGATTGAGAAAGTAGAGGGTGTTAAACTCCTTAATGTTGACCCGGGTGCTGCTACAAACAGAACAGTTGTTACTTTTGTGGGCACACCGGAATCTGTGTCAGAGGCTGCCTTCAGGGCAATCAAAAAGGCAGGGGAGGTTATTGATATGAGGACTCATCACGGAGAGCATCCAAGAATGGGTGCTACCGATGTCTGCCCATTTATTCCTATAGCAGGCGTGACAATGGAGGAGACTGCAGAGTATGCCAGAGCTCTTGCAAAGAGAGTGGGCGAAGAGCTGGGAATACCTGTATATTGTTATGAGAGCGCAGCATTTAAACCTGAGAGAAGGAATCTTGCTAATTGCAGGGCTGGAGAGTATGAGGGGCTGGCAAAAAGAGTAGGCTCATCAGAGTGGAGGCCCGATTTTGGCCCTGCTGAATTTAGTGAAAGAGTTGCTGTTACAGGTGCAACAGCAGTCGGTGCCAGAGATTTTCTGGTTGCTATTAACTACAATCTTAATACAACATCTACAAGAAGGGCAAATGCTATTGCATTTGATGTGAGGGAGAAGGGGAGAAAGATGAGAGATGGAAATCCAATAACCGGGAAGGTGGTTAAAGATGAGAGTGGTAAGGATGTCTGGATACCGGGAACTTTAAAAGGATGTAAGGCAATTGGATGGTTCATTGAAGAGTATGGAATTGCACAGGTATCCATGAATGTTACCAATATTACCCAAACACCTGTACATATTGCATTTGATGAGGTTGTTGAAAAGGCTGCTGCAAGAGGAATCAGGGTTACCGGAAGTGAGATTGTTGGTCTGATTCCTAAGAAGGTCCTTATTGATGCCGGTAAACACTATCTGGCAAAGCAGCAGAGATCTGCAGGAGTATCAGAAGAGGAGATTATTAAGATTGCTGTTAAATCAATGGGCCTTGATGATCTTAAACCATTTGATCCCGGAGAGAAGGTTATTGAATATTTGCTGGAAGAGGGCTCTGCAGCTAAGCTGATAGACCTTACTGCAAAGGGATTTGCAAACCTGACTGCAAGCGAATCGCCTGCACCGGGAGGAGGATCAGTTTCGGCTTATATGGGTGCTTTGGGTGCTGCATTGGGTACAATGGTGGCAAACCTCTCATCTCACAAAGCGGGATGGGATCACAGATGGGAGGAGTTCTCAAAATGGGCTGAGAAGGGTCAGACTATTATGAACGAGATGCTTTTCCTGGTTGATGAGGATACAAACTCATTTAATAAAATTATGGAGGCGTTTGGCCTTCCAAAAGAGAGTGATACCGAGAAGGCTGCAAGGAGTGCCGCCATCCAGGCTGCAACACAGTATGCAACAGAGATTCCTCTGAGAACAATGAAGGTTGCTTACTCTGCATTTGATCTGATTGAGGAGATGGTTAAAGAGGGTAATCCAAATTCCGTATCAGACGCCGGAGTGGGTGCCTTAGCAGTCAGATCAGCCATTTACGGAGCCTACATGAATGTAAGAATTAACTCTGTAGACCTGAAAGATCGTGCTGTTGCAGATAAACTGGTTGCAGAGGCACAGGAGATTTACGACCTGACCGCCGGCCGCGAAAAACGCATCATCGATGCCGTACTGGCCACACTCTCTGCGAAGTAAAATTTCCCCATAAATATTATCAAACGTGCTCCCAAAAGGAGCACTTTTTTTGAATTAAACCTC
>JASDTD010000062.1:0-6364 GCA_041441395.1 Bacteroidales bacterium
GCTAGCGTTCATCCTGAGCCAGGATCAAACTCTTCATTGTAAAAATTTTTTAAATTATTAGCTTGTCCTAACTAGTTTAAACCGAAAAATTATTTTAGGTCTTGACGAAGTTTATTATAAACCTCTACCTTGTTACTCTTTATAAACCTATGCTATCAAAGAACTTTCTTGTCAGCGTCTCATTTTCTGAAACGGGCTGCAAAGATATGTTTCTTTTTTTTTTCAACAAAATTATTCCGAAACTTTTTTTGAACATGTTTATATATTACTGATTATCAGCACATGTTTTTAAATATGTTGTCGTTGAAAATTGAGCTCTGATTCAAAAGCCAAAACTATAAGTAACCATCAGGCTGCGAGGCCTTAAGGTATAGACTTTTTCGATTCTGGTAAGTTCAGAAAAAACCGAATGGGTAAATTGATTGTTGTTAAAAATGTTTCTGAGGCTTAATTCGAAATTGCTTTTTCCTGCCCGGTAGTTAACTTTTATGTCTGCAAAAAAGTTACTGTGTAATGTTTGGCCGAAGGATTTATTCAAATAGTGCTCAATATTCAGTATCATATCCATCTTTCCGGAAAGTCTTATAAAATTCAAAAGAGAGGCTCCTGAACTAAATAGTGATGATTGAGATCCCTGATTATCGACTCTGTTAGTCCGGACTATTTTTAAATTAAACTCTGTATTGACTGCACTGCCAAAACTATAGCTTACCGCAGGCTCAGCCACCCAGGTTCTTGAAGAAATCTCGACATTTTTTGACTGTTGTACATAATTGCCTGAACTGACAGAATGAGAAATACTCAACCCCAAATTCAACGGTGAATCGAAAAATACCTTTGAGATATTCCCTCTGAATGAGAGCATTTTGTTAAAATTGTCATTATCGGGAAGTAATTGCCTGATGCTGAAAATGTCCGTATACTGAACTGCACTCTTTGTTCCGCCGCTTCTGTGTATGTAGCTTACATAAAATCCTGCACTAAACAGTTTGAGAGCATTTCTGTAAATAATTCTAACTGCCGAGGAGTGACTTTTTGATTCAATTATACCTGCATATCCTTCTGAAAGTGTCCGGTAATTATTCATAATAAATGAGGGATTCATGCTTTGAACCTCTCCCTGTGTAGTCTGGCCGAAGCTATATGATAAATTACCCTCCCAGTTACCCGAAGGAATAAATGTTGCCGTCACTGCCGGAGAAATCCGGAAAAAAAGTGAAGAGGTATCTGATGCCCCCCGAACATTTTTTAAGTTGTATCCAAGCATTTTAAGAGGAGAACGAATCACTAACCGAAACTTATCTCTGTCATAACGGAATGTTGGAGTAATAAACAATTCAGAGCTATAAAGCTTCATATCGTTTTCTCCTGATAAAATCACATTCTTTCTGACATCAGATAATTCTGACTTGAGGTGCTGGCTGGAAACATTATAGCCCGCCGTTATTTCAGGACGAAACCATCCGAGCTTAATTTGAGTGGATATAATATTATTCGATTTTATCTGAGTAAGGCCTACAGTTTGCCTGATACTGTCTGACACAATGTTAAGCTCCTCCGGCAAAGAGCGGTATTGAGTTCTGGAATTAAATCTAAGCACACTATTCTTAAGTGGCTTTATCAAATTGAAAATTTCTGCAAAATCATACTGGTTCTGAGACAAGTCCTGATTAATACTATTGACACCTGTCAGGTTTCCGGAGACATCAGACAAAGATACTCTTCCATATAGCCGGTTCTGAACATAAATCTTTTCCTTGTTTGAGGTGACTGTAAAATCCATACCGGGAACATTCTCATGTCTGGAACTGCTCCCTCTCTCAATAAGCACAATATCGTTCTCACCATCAATAATGAATCTGGTTGTTTGCAGGTTATCTGCTGTTTTCTTGTCATTTAAATATCCAACCCTTAATGTGGCCTGAATATCTTTTGCCAATGGTATCAGCAGGTTTACTGAAGCAAGATGAGATGTGTTAAAAAGAGTTCTGTCTGACTTAACCGGAGCAGACGATGATTCGGCCATATTAAGGATGTTTTGAGCAGAAAGATCCGGTTGCTGGAGCTGAGAGTCAGGCCCCATTGAATGAAGTCTCAAATCAGTTGCAATATCAATCCCCGCTTTGTTACTTTTGAGGATTGTCATTGTCTGGCTTGTTTTTGAAAATCTGAACAGGGAGCTCCTGAAATTCCACATTGCAGGATAGACTCCCGCACCAATATCTGCAGTTCCAACAAATCTGGCCCTGGCATCAGGATGAATCGTCAGATTAATAGCAGCGTTTTCTGAATATTGGTGCTCTTTAAGTGCTCTTACCGGCTGATGATTTTCGAAAACCTGTATCATTGTAACCAAATCCGGCCGAATGTTGTTAGTAGCAATACCATACTGACCTTCAAGCATATTTTTGCCATCTATGTAAAAAGCATTTATTGGTTTGTCGTTGTATTTAATCTGGCCTGAAACATCTACAACTACACCAGGAATCCTCTTTAGCACCTCTCCGATATTCCTGTCCTGCTCTTTTACAAATCCGGAAGTCATATAGTTTAAAGTATCTCCTCTCATTGAAACTTTTGGTGCTTTAATTACAGCGCTTCTTATTTCAAATGGCTCGCTCCTGAGAATAATCCTTAGTTTGTCCGGTGGAATAGCTTTATATAAGGCCGAATACTTTTGAAATCCAATAAAAGAGACCTCGACTATAAATTCTGCATTCTCTTTGTTTACACCTGAATCAAGATTAAACAACCCGTTTTCATCGCTGAAAGTGTATGCAATTATTGATTTATCCGCAGGATTTAACAGAAGAATATGGGCATTAGGTATAGGTTTTGAATCATCAGATGAAGTTACGACACCTGATATTACTCCTTGCGAATAGAGCGCAACCGAAACAAATATTAAGAGTACAGATACATGGAGTCCTCTTCTCATAGCTCTATAGGATTGTATTTATAATTTTGATATTTGCTATTTGGTACAGGTGTACCATCTTTTTGGAAAATTCGTACCTTTCCCGATATCCCGGCCTGATTTGTGGTGAAATCAATTGGATTGGTTTTAAATTTCATCAACAATTTGACAAATTCATCTTTTGGAACTTCACGAGATTCAGACCATCGTGATAAATTGATGTCTCTGTCAATTTTTAATATATCTACACATTCAAACATGTAGTGATTTTCGGAATCTTCAGCTTTTAGAATTAGCCCCGGCAAACCGTGGAATTTCCATGGTCCGGTATTTATATGAATTTCCGGCGCAAACCATACAACCCATTCTCTCCCTTTGTAATTTGTAGTCGCCTTGATACATTTATACTGAAAAATTATTGCCGTATCCTTTAAGATTTTCCAATCAATTTTTTCAATCGGTTCTTTTGCCGAAAAGAGACGGGCTCCAATAATTGTATAGTTAATATATTGATTTTTGGACCTATTGGATATTGTAACATCCTTTTGCCCTTGCCTGTAGCCTTGTTCATTTAAAGACTCCATGACTTCTAAACCATAATATCCTTTTTTCTGAAGATCTTTCTTAACTGAGTCTCGCAAAAATTCAGTATGACTAAAAAACATTGAAGCGTTTTGTCCTATGTCCAGGTTATACAAATCATTAAATCTTTTGTTTTTATCTAAATACTCTTGACCTGTTACTGAGTACTTAACTCTAAGGAAGAGCTTTTCTCCATCCTGAGCAAAGGATTGAGTTGAGATTATTAAAACAATAAAAGAAAAAATGATAACTCTTTTCATAAAGTGAATTTTATCAAATTACAAGGAACTATCTCTCGATTGGGTTGTATTGAGTCTTCATTTTTTGGTTTACATCTATTACTCTTCCATTTGCATCTTTTGCCACGCCAATTGTTACGCCTTTGTTTTCTAAAACGGCTAAGGGATTAGTTTTAAATTTATATAAAAGCATATCAAACTCCTTTTTAGAGACAGAACTATATTTTGAGTAGTCCGACATCTGAAGCGTCTTGTCAATTTTGCCAATTGCCATGCATTCGAATGTGTAATGTTTTTCTGAATCTTCGGCTTTTAACACTAATCCCGGCAATCCATTAAGCTTCCATGGCCCACCTGAGACAGGAATATCCTGAGTAAACCATGCAGTCCAATCTCTTCCCCGGAAATTAGCAGTAGCTTTGAAACACTTATAATTTAGTATTGTTGCTGTTTCTCTTGTTGTTATCCATTTAATTTGTTCAACAGGCTCAGTCACCATATAATAATCTGCAATAATGATTGCGTAATGGTTTAGCGTTTTATTATTTGATGAAAGAAGAAAGATATCTTTACTTCCCCTTTTTGTACCTTTTATATTTTCCATTATTTCAAAAGCACTGTAGCCCATTTTTTTTTGGCTTTGTACAGTCGAATCTCTTATATGATTAAAATAGCTGTAATAGACCGATTCGTTATTTCCAAGATCTAGATACATCCAGTCATCTGTTTGTTTTTTGCCAAAATCTTCCAATGCCGTTACCGAATATTGAACTCTCATAAAAAGTTTCGAGCCATTTTGAGAATAAATAGAATATGGTAATAAAATTAAAATCAATAGATTAAAAATTTTTCTCATGATCAATCATTTATATTTATTATTAGCTTAAAGTATAAAAATGCCTTCTCTAAACGACAATTTGAGTAAAGAGAAGGCATGGAATCAATTAGCCACAGAACATCTCTTCAAAAAGGTCATAATACGCTAACATTTCATCAACTGTAGGTTCAAAATGGAAATTTACTGGAATACTACCACAACTCAGAACAAAAATATCATAAGCAGGAGGAGTCGCATTGGCTTGATAGGAAGTAGTATAAAACATTGCACCTGCACAAATTGCACTAAACAGAAATTTTTTCATGATTATTTATATGATTAATAGAAAATCTTATATTTTTTCACACAACCAATTAAGAATTTCTTAATCGGATACGCCTTACTCAACAATAATGAAATTAATGTTCTCAGGAAATATCGTATATTTGCATGCCGTTTTGTAGTTTTAATATTTATATGCACCAGCTTTGTCAGGCTTGTAGGTAAAATAAGATAATTGCAAAGCGGTTTTTTAGTTGGTAAGACTATTCCTACAATTAGCTTATTTACAACTTCTTCAAATATAGTTGTATTTTTATAGCAGAACCTTAATTTAAACTTAATTTTAAGTTAATTTTAACTTAATCAAAGTATTACTTAAATGAATATTTATCTGCAATTATTTACCACTTTTTCCAAAATCGGGGCCTTCACCATTGGCGGAGGTTATGTAATGATTCCGCTTATTCAGCGGGAGGTGGTAGATAAAAAGGGGTGGCTGGAGAGGGATGAGTTCCTCGATATGCTGGCAATATCGCAATCGGCCCCCGGCATACTGGCAATGAATATCTCAATTTTCATTGGTCAAAAGCTGAAAGGCGTAAAAGGGAGTGTAGTTGCGGCAACAGGTATTGCCCTCCCCTCTTTTCTGATTATTCTGGCAATAGCCGCTTTTTTTGCCGGGTTCAAAGAGAACGAGACTGTTGAGAAGATGTTTAAGGGAATAAGACCTGTTGTGGTTGCCTTGATTGCGGTACCTGTGATCTCAATAGCAAAGGGTCTCAAACTGAATATTTATACTTCATTTATTCCTGTAGCATCTGTTCTACTTATAGTATTTCTGAATATATCGCCTGTATGGATAATCCTGGCAGGCGCGTTGCTGGGTATTTTTTACTTTTATTATAGAGCAAAAAGATGATTTATCTGCAACTATTTATAACTTTTTTCAAGATAGGCCTCTTTACATTTGGAGGTGGGTATGCAATGATATCCCTTATTCAGAATGAGGTTGTTGTAACAAGGGGATGGATTGATGCCGCTTCATTTACTGATATAATAGCTATTTCGCAAATGACACCCGGCCCCATTGGAATAAACAGTGCCACATATATAGGTTATACTGTTACAGGAGATTTTTGGGGATCTCTGGTGGCAACATTTGCAGTATGTCTGCCATCATTTATTATAATATTGCTTATAGCACTACTATACAAACAATTCAAAAAAAACAGATGGTTTAATGCTGCATTGACCGGAATAAGACCGGTAATCCCGGGACTAATAGCCTCTGCAGCAATAACATTGGTCACTCCCGATAATTTTATTGACTGGAAAAGCTGGATATTGTTTGCAGCTGCATTTGCGGCTGTACAATGGGGTAAAAAGAGTCCAATTCTGCTTATACTTCTTGGTGCTGCGGCCGGACTAATTATTTACTAATCTCATAAAGATTTACAGAAGCTTTATCCTGTTAGTCTCTTCAAAATACCTGAAATACATAAAGAGTTTGTAGTTAAAATCCTTATT
>JASDTD010000062.1:6464-109930 GCA_041441395.1 Bacteroidales bacterium
TAGTCTCTTCAAAATACCTGAAATACATAAAGAGTTTGTAGTTAAAATCCTTATTGTATCTTGTTGAGGGATCATAATCAACATAGCTTTCGAATCTTCTGTCTCCCCTTAGATATCTGCTGTTCCACTCCTGTACATATCTTATATTTGCTGACTGCAAATAGTCATTACTGTAGTAATCCTCTGAAACATGATTCGACCTTAGCCAATACTCAAATCCCTGGTCAAAAACAATTAATTCATACTCAGGTGCCCTCTCCAGAATATACATATTCGCCAGCTCTCCCTCAATCTTATTTCCTTCATAATCTAACATAAAAAGAGAGTTGCCCTCAAGCAAATATTTACCCTCTGTATCTCCTTTTCTATTAGTCAGTATTAACTTCCCTGATAATTTATCATAGCTGAAAATACCATTATCGTGGAATCTCGCACCTTTTCTGCCAAGATAACTCCTTGACAAGTTATATCTCCCCGTCTCGTCAAGAACAATCTCAGTTTTTATTCCTTCACAATCTGCACATGGGACAACACCTCTGTATACCCCTGCCACCTCTTTTAAATCAGCCTTTTTCCCCTCCGTATTTTTCACGATGTTTTTACCTGCTGAGCAGGAGAGAGCCATCATGACAGTTGCAATAATAAACATTAGTTTTTTCATGGCAATTCATATTTAATTCCCTGATAAATTTACAAAAATCGTGCAGTAAAAGCTAAATTTGTGCAATCAACAATATACGCTAAATAACATGAATAATATTATAAAATCATCAATTACCATTGTTTTAATATCTCTTTCTGCAACAATCACAAACATCAGCTCATTCGCTCAGAATAATAAGTACAGCACACTTTACTATCAAAGAGCATCCCTTTTTGAAGAGCTCTCTGTTGACAGTAATGATATTATTTTCCTGGGTAACAGTATAACCCACTTTGGCGAGTGGCACGAAATTTTTAACAATCCCAATATTAAAAACCGCGGTATTAGCGGTGATATAGCTCAGGGTGTTTATGACAGGCTCAACCCTATTCTGAAAGGCAAACCATTAAAAATATTTCTGCTAATAGGTATTAATGATGTTTCACACAATTTAACCGCAGATTCAATAGTTAATGCTATAAGGAAAATCTCTTTAAAAATAAAAGAAGCATCCCCTGATACTAAACTTTATATACAGAGTGTAATGCCAGTAAACCCGGCCTTTAACATGTTCCTCAAGGCAACTGAAAGAGGTGATGTTATAAAAGAGATAAACAAGGGGCTTGAATTATTATGCTCCGATGAAAGCATAACTTTCATAGATATCTACAACTGCCTCACCACTCCCGGAACAGACCTTCTTAATCCGGACTATACAAATGACGGACTCCATTTAATGGGAGCCGGCTACTTACGCTGGGCAGAAGCAATAAAAAATCACCTGGAGGAGTAAACCAATTCTGTCTCATCTCTGTTATCATAACAAGAGTGAATTGGAAATAAAGAAGCCCGGCACATTAGTACCGGGCTTTGGGTGGAAGATCGGGTTCGAACCGACGACCTCTAGTGCCACAAACTAGCGCTCTAACCAGCTGAGCTACGACCACCATTTTTCCGATTGAATCGGGATGCAAAAATAGACATTTTTTCTTAATTACAAACAAGAAATGTTTAAAATAGAAGGCATGTTAAAAATCGTAAGCAAATAGTTACATTTTAATAGGTGTTATTACGGCTTTTTTTCCTATTTTTGCCGCCGAAAAGCTCTTGACAAGAATTGAATAAAATATATTGAAATTATGGCTCGTGAAATTAAATTTTCTCTGGTTTACAGAGATATGTGGCAATCATCAGGGAAGTATGTCCCTATGGTTCACCAACTAACAGAGATCGCACCTGTAATCATTGATATGGGATGCTTTGATAGGGTGGAGACCAATGGTGGTGCTTTTGAGCAGGTTAATCTACTGTTCGGGGAGAATCCAAACAAGGCTGTCCGCGAATGGACTGCTCCGTTCAACAAAGTCGGTATCCAAACCCATATGCTTGAAAGAGGGCTGAATGCTTTGAGAATGAACCCGGTTCCTGCAGATGTCAGAGAGCTGATGTACAAAGTTAAAGCGAAACAGGGAACAAATATCTCTCGCTCATTTTGCGGTCTGAATGATCCAAGAAACCTTGAGTTATCTGCAAAATATGCTAAGAAAGGGGGGATGATTTCACAAATCGCACTTAGTATAACCTCGTCACCCGTTCATACTGTAGAATACTACATGGGACTTGTTGACAAGGTTGTGGAGTTCGGTGCAGATGAGATATGTCTTAAAGATATGGCTGGTGTTGGAAGGCCTGCTTTTCTTGGAAGACTTACAAAAGCTATTAAAGATAAATATCCACATATAGTCGTAGAATATCACGGTCATACAGGCCCGGGCTTCTCTGTTGCATCAATGCTGGAGGTTGCCCGCGCAGGTGCAGATTATCTGGATGTAGCTATGGAGCCGCTATCATGGGGTATGGTTCACCCGGATGTTATTACCATTCAGGCAATGCTTAAAGATGCAGGGTTCCTTGTTAAGGATATTAATATGGATGCATACATGGAGGCAAGAAGACTAACCCAAAGCTACATAGATGACTATTTGGGATACTTCATTGACCCGGGTAATAAAGTTATGACATCTCTGCTGGTAGGTTGCGGCCTTCCGGGCGGTATGATGGGATCCATGATGGCAGACCTCAGAGGTTTCCACGGAGCAATAAACTCATCGCTGAGAAATCAGGGCAAAAAGGAGCTTCTTTTAAACGAGCTGGTGGTAATGTTATTCCAGGAGGTTGAGTATGTATGGCCTAAACTCGGATATCCTCCTTTGGTTACTCCATTTAGCCAGTATGTTAAAAACACTGCCTTAATGAACCTTATGCACATCCTTAAGGGAGAGCCGAGATGGACTACTATAGACAAAGACACTTGGAATATGATTCTGGGTAAAACCGGCAAACTTCCGGGTGAACTTGCTCCGGAAATAGTACAGCTGGCTAAAGATAAGGGCATGGAGTTCTATACAGGTAATCCACAGGATGCATTCCCTAATGAGCTTGATAAGTTCCGTAAAGAGATGATAGAAAACAACTGGGATCTTGGAGAGGATGACGAAGAGTTGTTTGAGTTTGCTATGCACGAAAGACAGTACAGAGACTACAAGAGCGGTGTTGCAAAGCAGCGTTTTGAGCAGGAGCTAGAGGCTGCCAAGGCAAAAGCTGGCGCACCTATAGTTGTCACCCGCCCTGTTGTGGAGATGCCTAAGGTTGACATTGAAAAGATTATAGAAAAATATCCAAACGCAAAACCAATACAATCCCCTGTTAAAGGTCAGATTATCTGGCAATACGACCTGATGGACAAATCTTCCGCTCCAAATATTGGCGAGCCTGTTGAGGCAAATAAGCCGATGTGCTTTGTTCAGGCTTTCTATGGCATAGAGGTTATAAAGCCTTCATTCAGCGGAAAAATTGTAGCTATCTGTGCTAAACACGGAGAGACAATTGCCAAGGGAGAGATCATTGCTTTTGTAGAGTAATTGATTTTACAACTAACTATAAACGAGGAGGGCGGACGCTTCTCCTCGTTTTTGTTTTACTTGCAATGCAACGGGATAAAGATCATCTGCATCTTATCAATACAATTGGATAATAAATAAACAGGAATATGAAAAGAAAATTAATGAATTTTATTGTGGTGCTTTTCGCCGGAATTGCACTCGTATCATGTACAAAAGATTCAGCAGATGCAGGCAAGTTTTATCTTGATTATGGTGTAATCGTCGGGAATAAACCCGATTTTAAAATCAAACTTGACAATGGACTTACTCTGATTATTGATGTTAATAAAATACCGGAATTTGTAGTGACAAACGGCCAGAGAGTATTGGCAGATTACACCCCTCTTAATCCGCTTCCTGATGGAGCACAAACATTTGCACCTGTAACAGAGAGCAGGGTTATACTAAATTATTTGTATGATATATTGACCAAAGACTATCTAAATGCCTCCCAGATAGACACAAAAGAGAAAAGAGACAGCATAGGTTATGATTATATTACAGTAAGAGATGCATGGATAGGATCAAAATTTTTAAATGTAAATTTTGAATTTTACATGAATAATCCAAGCGTCAGACATATGATAAATGTAGTATATGATGATGTAAGGAGTACAGATACAGATTTATACTTCACAATGAAGCACAATGCAAAAAATGATGCAAACCACTTCAGGGCATTTGGAAGAGTCTCCTTTAACATTGAAGATTTACTACAGGGAATAGGCGCGGGAAAGAATGCCAATATACATATCCTTTGGGACGGATACGATTTCGGAAATCAAAGTAAGACTTTTACTTACAAAAAGTGACCTAGGAGGGATTCAAACCCCCGACCTTCAGAACCGGAATCTGACGTTCTATTCAACTGAACTACTAGGCCGTTAAACGGACCGCAAAGATACATATTTTAAAATTCTCTGAAAAATGTATCTTTGCGGTTCATTTATTTATAGAGTAATATATGAAAGCTTTTGTATTTCCCGGTCAGGGAGCACAATTTAGTGGGATGGGAAAAGATCTTTACGACAACAATCCTGTTGCAAGGGAGTTGTTTGAAAGAGCTAACGCAATTCTTGGTTTTAGAATTACTGATATCATGTTCAGCGGCTCCGATGAGCAGCTTAAAGAGACTAAGGTCACTCAGCCCGCAATATTTATCCATTCGGTTATTTTATCTAAATGCATCGATAACTTCAATCCTCAAATGGTTGCAGGACACTCTCTCGGTGAGTTTTCAGCACTTGTGGCTGCAGGAGCTATGAGTTTTGAAGACGGACTTAAACTGGTTTCTGCCAGGGCAATGGCAATGCAAAAAGCCTGCGAAATCACACCTTCAACAATGGCTGCAGTAATTGGGACAGATGACACTACAGTTGAAAGAATCTGCGCCGAAGCTCCCGGTACAGTCGTTCCGGCAAATTATAACTGCATAGGTCAGCTTGTAATATCAGGGGAGATTGAATCAATAAAATGGAGCTGCGAAAAATTAAAAGAGGCCGGAGCAAAGAGAGCACTGATGCTGCAGGTAGGAGGAGCTTTTCACTCCCCTCTTATGGAACCTGCAAGGGAGGAGCTGGCGGCAGCTATTGAAAATACTACATTCAACAAGCCTATCTGTCCAATATACCAGAATACCGATGCATTGCCTCATACAGATCCTGCAGAGATTAAAGCAAACCTTATCAAACAGCTTACAGCTCCGGTTAAGTGGAGACAAAGCGTAGAAAAGATGTGGGAAGATGGAGCCAGGGAGTTTGTTGAGCTGGGGCCCGGAAGCGTTCTTCAGGGTCTGATTAAAAAGATTGCACCGGATAGTATCACCGGTGGATATCAATAATATTCAGTATTATAAAACTTTGAGAAAATTAAATGACACCTCCTCAAAAGGAAGTGGTCATTTTACTTTTTATTTATAAAATAATTGATTAATTTTGGAGTGAAGTTGATGTAGTATGCCCATGTCACACCAGATAATATTTGAATTGGATACAGAGACAGAGTTATCAGCCGGACTCTGTCCGGTGAGTGGTAAAAATGACCTCATCATTTATGGGGCCGGTAAAGCAGGTCTGCAGTCTTGAATGGATTTGCAGGCCATTTTTGTTTTCAACTTAAAGAGAATTAAATTAAATAAACATAAATACTAATAACTAAAAAACCAGTTATGGCAAAAGAAAAAAGATTTATTACCTGCGATGGTAATTATGCAGCTGCACATGTTGCATACATGTTCAGCGAGCTTGCAGCCATATACCCTATCACACCATCATCTACGATGGCAGAATATGTAGATGAGTGGTCATCTTTTGGCAAGAAGAACCTCTTTGGAGAGCAGTTGAGGGTTGTTGAGATGCAGAGCGAAGGGGGTGCCGCAGGTGCTCTGCACGGTGCTCTGCAGGCAGGTGTGCTCGCCACCACATTTACAGCTTCGCAGGGACTCCTGCTTATGATACCAAATATGTATAAAATTGCGGGGGAATTACTTCCCACTGTATTCCATGTTTCTGCAAGAACACTGGCAGCACAGGCCCTCTCAATTTTTGGGGATCACTCTGATGTGATGGCTGCACGACAGACCGGATTTGCATTTCTTGCATCATCAAGCGTTCAGGAGGCTCTTGATCTTGGTGCTGTTGCACATCTGGCAACTCTTAAATCCAGGGTGCCATTTGTTCACTTTTTTGACGGCTTCCGTACCTCTCACGAAATTCAGAAAATTGAAGATCTTGACCAGGATGCTGTAAAAAAGATGATAAGCGACAAATCTCTTAAGGCGTTCAGACAAAAGGCTCTTAATCCGATAAAACCTGTTACAAGAGGTACGGCTCAGAATCCTGATGTATTCTTCCAGGCCAGAGAGGCAAGCAATCCTTTTTATGATGCAGTTCCGGATATCGTAGCAAGATATATGGGAGAGATAAGCGAGCTTACAGGCCGACACTATCTGCCATTTGACTATTACGGAGATCCACAGGCAGAAAATATAATTATTGCAATGGGCTCTGTCTGCGAAACAATCAGAGAGGTTGTTGATATGCAAATGGAGAAGGGAGAAAAGGTGGGAGTTCTTACAGTAAGACTTTACAGACCATTCTCTGCAAAATATTTCTTCCGTGTTCTTCCTAAGACAGTAAAAAGAATAGCAGTTTTAGACAGGACTAAAGAGCCTGGCGCAGTAGGCGAACCATTATATATTGACATCAAATCTGCTATTGCAGAGAAGGGTGGTAAAATGCCTCTTATCGTTGGCGGTAGATATGGTTTGTCTTCAAAGGATACAAGCCCTGCCCAGATTCTATCAGTATTTGAAAATTTAAATATGAAGGAGCCTAAAAACGGCTTCACCATTGGAATCGTTGACGATGTAAGTTTCAAATCACTGCCTCTGAAAGAGGAGATAAGCGTATCTAAAAAAGGGGTAAAAGAGTGCAAATTCTACGGTTTGGGATCAGACGGAACAGTAGGAGCAAACAAGAACACAATTAAAATTATCGGAGAGACCACCCCTAAATATGTTCAGGCATATTTTGACTATGACTCAAAGAAATCAGGAGGATACACTTGCTCTCACCTTCGCTTTGGAGACACCCCTATAAACTCTCCATATCTTGTTTCTACCCCTGACTTTGTGGCTTGCCATGTAACATCATATCTCAACAAATATGATGTTTTGAGGGGAATTAAAAAAGGTGGAACATTCCTTCTGAATACATTATGGTCAGTAGAAGAGACTGTTGATAAACTTCCGGATCACATAAAGGCAACTATTGCCAAAAAGCAGCTTAATCTCTATATTATTAATGCTACTCAAATTGCTGAAGATATTGGATTGGGTAACAGAACCAACACAATTCTCCAGAGTGCATTCTTCAAAATAGCAGACATAATTCCATTTGAACAGGCTGTTGCCGAGATGAAGCATGCTGCTGAAAAATCTTACGGAAGAAAAGGAGATAAAGTTCTTCAAATGAACTATGCAGCAATCGACAGAGGAGCTGAATATGTTAAAGTTGAAATCCCTACAGAATGGAAAAACCTTACAACCAAGTTCCGCCCGTCAAGTTTTGACAGACTTGCACCGGATTGGGTTAGAAATGTTGCTGATGTTGTAAACGCACAAGGCGGCAACGATCTTCCTGTAAGCGCATTTCTTCATCTGGAAGATGGAACTATACCGGCAGGATCTGCGGCATATGAGAAGAGGGGTATTGCTACACATGTTCCTGAATGGCAGCCTGAAAATTGTATTCAGTGTAACCAGTGTGCATATGTTTGTCCTCACGCTGCAATTCGTCCGTTCCTTATGAGCGAGGAGGAGCAGAGCCACGCGCCTGCTGGAGTTAAAAAGGTTAAAGGAAATGGCCCTTTCAAAGAGTACAGCTTCACTATTCAGGTTACTCCATACGATTGTACCGGTTGCGGAAACTGTGCCGATGTTTGCCCTGCCAAGAGCAAAGCTCTTATAATGAAACCTTTTGAAACTCAGGAGCAAGAACAGCACAACTTTGATTATATGCATGGTGTTATTGGCTACAAAGACACAATTCAGTCAAAAACTCAGAATGTAAAAAATCTCCAGTTTGCTCAGCCATTGTTTGAGTTCTCAGGAGCTTGCGCAGGTTGCGGAGAGACTCCTTATATTAAGGCTATCACTCAACTATATGGAGACAGAATGATGATTGCAAATGCAACAGGTTGCTCTTCAATTTTTGGAGGATCATTCCCTGCCTCGCCATACACAACAAATGCTTCCGGCCATGGTCCTTCATGGGCAAATTCTCTGTTCGAGGATAATGCCGAATATGGAATGGGTATGCGTCTGGGCTCTGAAAGAGTACGCGACAGAGTTGCAAAACTTATGGCTGACGGGCTAGAGTGCAAAGATTGCTCTGCAGAGATGAAGGTGCTCTTTGGAGAATGGATTACAAAACGAAATGATGCTGCTGCTACGAGAGAGATTGCCGACAAACTTATCCCAATGATTAGCGCATGCAATTGCTCAATTTGCAAAGAGCTGACAATACTTAAAGATTTCTTTATCACAAGATCTCAGTGGATCTTTGGAGGTGACGGCTGGGCATACGATATTGGATATGGTGGACTTGACCATGTACTTGCATCCGGAGAAAATGTAAATGTACTGGTTCTTGATACCGAAGTTTACTCAAATACCGGTGGTCAGTCATCTAAATCTACCCCTGTGGGAGCAGTTGCAAAATTCGCCACCTCAGGTAAGAAGATTCGCAAGAAAGACCTTGGTATGATGGCAATGAGTTATGGCTATGTATATGTTGCACAGGTTGCAATGGGAGCAAGTCATAACCAGCTGATGAATGTCCTTAAAGAGGCCGAGGCTTACGACGGACCATCACTAATCATCGCATATGCTCCATGTATCAGCCACGGTCTTAAGAACGGAATGGGTGCTTCACAGCGCGAAGAGAAGATGGCTGTTGAGTGCGGCTACTGGCAGCTTTATCGCTTCAATCCAATGCTCGAAGCTGAGGGCAAGAATCCTTTCACCCTTGATAGTAAAGAGCCTGACTGGACTAAATTCCAGGAGTTCCTTAACGGAGAGGTCCGTTATACTTCACTGAGATCAACATTCCCAGAGGAGGCTGAGACTCTATTCAAGCTTACTGAAGAGTATGCCAAGAAGCGTTACAACTCTTACAAGAGGATGGCTGAACACTTCTAGAAGTAAAATTTCCATACAAACTAAACACAGGTGCTCCCAAAAGGGGCACCTGTTATTTTATGTCCATTCCTCCCGTCAGAAGTCCTGTTAATACAAAGTTGAGCTTTTTTAGTTTTTATTCGCAGGTTTTTTCGGAGAAAAGGCCGAGGATGTTTGACGACCGGGAGGGAGGAGTTCCGCAGGCCCCGAAAAAATCAAGAAAAAAAGCGTTAAGAAAAAGCGAATTGTATTAACAGGACTTCTGACGGGAGGTTTAATTCAAAAAAAGTGCTCCTTTTGGGAGCACGTTTGATAATATTTATGCGAAAGTTTTACTTTGCAGAGAGTGTGGCCAGTACTGCATCGATGATATGCTTCTCGCGGCCGGCGGTCATGTCGTAAATCTCTTGTGCCTCTGCAACCAGTTTGTCTGCAACGGTACGATCTTTCAGGTCTACAGAGTTTATTCTTACATTCATATAGGCTCCGTAAATGGCAGACCTGATTGCCAAAGCACCAACTCCGGCGTCTGAAACGGAATTTGGGTTACCCTCTTTAACCATCTCCTCAATCAGATCAAATCCAGAGTAAGCAACCTTCATGGTTCTCAGAGGAATCTCTGTTGCATACTGAGTTGCAGCCTGGATAGCGGCACTCCTGGCAGCCTTCTCGGTATCACTATCTTTTGGAAGGCCAAACGCCTCCATGATTTTATTAAATGAGTTTGTATCCTCATCAACCAGAAAAAGCATCTCGTTCATAATTGACTGACCCTTCTCAGCCCATTTTGAGAACTCATCCCATCTGTGGTCCCATCCCGCTTTGTGAGATGAGAGGTTTGCCACCATAGTTCCTAATGCTGCTCCAAGGGCTCCCATATAGGCCGATACAGATCCTCCTCCCGGAGCAGGAGACTCGCTTGCAGTCAGATTTGCAAATCCCTTTGCTGTAAGGTCTATCAGTTTAGCTGCAGATCCCTCTTCCAGCAAATACTCAATAACCTTCTCCCTGGGATCAAATGGTTTAAGATCATCGAGGCCCATTGATTTAACAGCTATCTTAATAATCTCCTCTTCCGATACACCTGCAGATCTCTGCTGCTTTGCCAGATAGTGTTTACCGGCATCAATAAGTACCTTCTTAGGAATCAGACCAACAATCTCACTTCCGGTAACCCTGATTCCTCTTACAGCGGCCTTTTCAACAACCTCATCAAAAGCAATATGAACAGGTGTTTGGGTAATATTTGTAACATTCATGGATACCTGTGCAATTCCATACTCTTCAATAAACCAGCCTATAGCCTTACAACCTTTTAGTGTGCCGGGAATCCAGACATCCTTCCCATTCTCGTCTTTAACCACCTTGCCGGTTATTGGATTTCCTTCTCTCATTTTCCTTCCCTTCTCTCTCACATCAAATGCAATAGCATTTGCTCTTCTTGTTGATGTTGTATTAAGATTGTAGTTTATAGCAACAAGAAAATCCCTTGCGCCAACTGCAGTTGCTCCAGTAACTGCCACTCTTTCACTAAATTCAGCAGGGCCAAAATCGGGTCTCCACTCTGATGAGCCTACTCTTTTTGCCAGACCCTCATACTCTCCTGCTCTGCAATTTGCAAGATTCCTTCTCTCAGGTTTAAAAGCTGCGCTCTCGTAACAGTATACAGGTATTCCCAGCTCCTCACCCACTCTCTTTGCGAGAGCTCTGGCGTACTCTGCCGTCTCTTCCATTGTAACTCCGGCTATTGGAATAAATGGGCAAACATCTGTAGCCCCCATTCTTGGATGCTCTCCATGATGGTTACGCATATCAATAACCTCACCTGCCTTTCTGATTGCCCTGAAAGCAGCCTCTGATACAGACTCAGGAGAGCCTACAAATGTTACCACTGTCCTGTTTGTTGCTGCACCCGGATCTACATTAAGGAGTTTGACCCCCTCCACTCTCTCTATCTCATCTGTGATCTGTTTTATCACCTGCATATTGCGACCTTCGCTAAAATTAGGTACGCACTCTATTAGTTTCTGAAGCATTACTTTATAATTTTTCTACTTTATATTAATTTCTACTGAGTAATCATCTCTACACCATCAGGCATTCTTGCCTTAAGAGCATCCTTGTCCATCTCAAAAAAGTGATAAGGGAATACTTTTGCAGGCCTTATCAGCTCAACTGCCTTTATAAACATATCATCACTCATTGTGTAAGGAAGGTTTTTTGGAAGAAAAGCAAGATCAATCCTTCCCAACTCCCTCATTTCAGGAATAATTTCAGTATCCCCTGCTATATAAAGCTTATACCCTGCAAAATCGAGTATATATCCATTTCCCTCACCCCTTGGATGAAACGGAAGCCCGTTATCATTTCTGTTCTCTATATTGTATGCATATACTGCCCTTATTCCTATACCCTCATAATTAAAGGATTCTCCCTGTTTAAGTGCATTTGCACCATGAATGCTTTTTGCAGCCTCTTCACTTGTTACATAAACTGTTCTTTCTGAATCTATATGAACAAGGGCTTTATTGTCCAGATGATCGTAATGATGGTGCGTTAAAAGTATTAAATCTGCCTTTGGTTGCAGAGAGTAGTCTGCCACCTCGCTGTATGGATCGACGAATATATTTCTTCCCTCCCATTGAATAAGGAGTGAGGCGTGTCCCAGATGCAGTATGGCAATTTCGCCAAGCGGAGTTGAGAATCTTGTCATAGCTTTTTAAATTTTTATTATTACTAAACTGATATCTTAACACCACCTATCCAAATCTGTTCAACCAGAGGAGAGGTAAATGTATAAGGTAAGAAGTCAAGAGAGGGAATATCTTTCGCAACAATGAAGTCTGCCCTTTTTCCTCTTGTTATAGATCCGTGATTTTCACTTAAATCCATTGCACAGGCTCCATTAATTGTGACTGCATTAATTATCTCCTCTGTAGTCATTTTATATTTCAGGGCAGCGAGAGCCATCATAAAACGCATATCCCCATATGGTGATGAACCCGGGTTATAGTTTGTAGCAAGTGCAACAGCCATACCACTGTCAATCATCTTTCTTGCCGGAGCATAATCCATCTCCAGGAAAAAAGTTGATCCCGGGAGAAGTGTAGCCATTGTTTCACTATTGCTAAGAAGTTTAAACTCATCGTCTCCTGTAAACTCAAGGTGATCTACTGATATTGCGTTATACTTAACACCTATCTGGACACCTCCGGAAAAGCTCATCTGATTTGCGTGAACTTTTGCCCTTAAACCATATTTCATTCCTGCATTCAGTATCCTGTCTGTCTCCTCAACCGTAAAAAATCCATCCTCGGTAAAGACATCAATAAAGTCAGCCAACTCTTCTGATGCAATTACCGGTATCATCTCATTTATAATTTCATTAACATACTCTTCCCTCCTACCGGCAAATCTTTCCGGCACAGCATGGGCCCCAAGAAAAGTAGTTTTTACAGTCAGTGGAGTTTCCAAAGCAATCCTCCTTGCAACCCTGAGCATCTTTATCTCATCATCCGGATTGAGTCCATATCCACTCTTTATCTCTACCGCAGTTGTTCCGTGGTTAATAATCTCCTTTGCTCTGACCAGTGTTTGCCTGAAGAGCTCCTCTTCTGATGTCTCACCCAGTAGTCTGGCCGAATTCAGAATTCCACCGCCCCTCGCAGCAATCTCTTTATATGACAACCCTTTTATCTTATCAATAAACTCCCTCTCCCTGCTTCCTGAATACACCAAATGAGTATGTGAATCACAAAATCCCGGCAAAACAGTTGCCCCTTTAAGATCCACAATCTCATCCGCCTGATTTTCCGGCCAGTACTCTATTCCATTCTCGGCTAAAATCTTAAGCGTATCCATTGAACCAAAATCACTTATGAGCTCTCCGTCAACAGCCATATAAGCGTCATCTATAACACTAAGAGAGGACATCTCTTTACCCGACCTCTTCAGGAGAGGCTCTCCCTGCTCTACTTGTACAAGTTTTCCGATATTGGTAAAAAGTCTTTTCATCCTATTTTTTATAATTGAATTCTCTGATAAAATTAACAGAATTCTTTATATGGGTATACATCACCTCATCCTCCTCAATAAATGGAACAACTTTCCTGTATTCACCCATCAAATCCTCAAGAATTGGAGAGGATTTTAAAGGCCTGCGGAATTCTAAAGCCTGAGCAGCATTCATTAACTCAACAGCAAGAATCTTTTCAATATTTTCAACTACTCTGTAGCATTTTGTTGCGGCATTTGCACCCATACTTACATGATCCTCCTGACCCTGAGAAGAGTCAATAGTATCAATACAGGCAGGAGTAGCCAGCTGTTTGTTCTGGCTCACAACAGAGGCCTGGGCATATTGCGGAATCATAAATCCAGAATTCAGACCCGGATGTGCAACTAAAAAAGATGGCAAACCCCTCTTTCCGGAAATCAACTGATATGTTCTTCTCTCGGAGATACTTCCAATCTCGGCCATGGCAATACTAAGCATATCCAAAGGCAAAGCAAGAGGTTGTCCGTGGAAATTCCCGGCCGAGACAATCAAATCTTCATCAGGGAGTATTGTTGGGTTATCCGTAGCACTGTTAAGCTCCGTTTCAAATGCATTTTCTATATATCGCAACGCATCCTTTGTTGCTCCGTGCACCTGAGGTACGCATCTGAATGAATAGGGATCCTGCACATGAACCTTATCTCTTGCAGCTATTTCACTCCCTTTTAGAAGCTCTCTCATATTGAATGCAGTTTCTATCTGACCTTTATGAGCCCTGATCGCGTGGACACCATGGGTGAATGGCTCAATCCTTCCGTCAAAGGCATCCAGAGAGAGTGCAGCAATCATATCAGCCATCTCTGACAACTTTTGAGCATTAATATAATTCCAAATACTGTAGGCCAGCATAAACTGTGTCCCGTTAAGTAATGCAAGTCCCTCCTTAGATGCCAGTTCAAGTGGCTGCCAACCATAAATTGCATTCACATCAGATGCATCTCTTTTCTCCCCTTTATACCACACCTCTCCCAATCCGAGCAGCGGCAGACACATATTTGCAAGTGGTGCCAGATCGCCGGAGGCTCCAAGAGAACCTTGCTGATACACTACGGGAATAACACCCTCATTAAACATATCTGCCAGTCTCATAACTGTCTCAACTCTAACTCCTGAATAGCCATACGAGAGAGATTTTATCTTTAGAAGCAGCATTAGTTTTACAATTTCTACAGGTACCTCTTCTCCCACTCCACATGCATGAGACATAACAAGATTTTTCTGCAACTGAGATAGCTCACTTGCATCAATAGTGACATTACATAAGGACCCAAAACCTGTTGTTATTCCATAAATAGGCTCCCTCTGACTCTTCATTCGCCTGTCCAGATAATCTCTGCAATCAGTAATTCTTTTAATTAACTCCTCAGAAAGTTCAATTTTCTGTTTTCCCTGAGATAATTCAAATATTTCAATGAGCTTATGATGTTTCAGGCTTAAATGAAAAGAGTCCATATGGCTTATATTTTATTATAATTTTGGTTATTTTTCTACAAATATAGAATAAAACAGCTATGACTCCTAAAAAAAAGAGGCCACCCTTTGGGGGTAGCCTCCTCGGGAGCTTAACCTAATTAATAACCTGGATTTTGTTGGGACACTATAGCAGGATTTGCGTCCAGTTCTGCTTTTGGTATCGGCAGAATTGTTTTATAGAATGTTCTATTAATAGTTTTGGTTCTATGTGGAATTTGAACAGCCGGTGAAATAAAATCATCGTTGAATTCTATAGTTTTATTCCATCTCATCATATCAAAAAACCTATGACCTTCAGCAAATAGTTCTTTACTCCTTTCGTCTTCAATCATCTCCATAGTAATTGTTGATTCCGTTGCAGGAGCTATAGCTGGCGCTCTTTTTCTAATAGCATTTAAATATGAAACAGCCTTAACTTTATTTGGAGTAGGAGAATTTAGAGCAGCCTCAGCTGCAATTAAATACACTTCAGATAATCTTATTACTTTAATATTTGTTGCTGAAGGAGTATCATTTTTATCTCCTTTTAATTCAAGCCCTGCGTATTTTAAACAAGCTCCAAATCTAGAACTAGATGTTTCGTCATAGGTCATAATTCCTTTTCTAACATCTGTTGGATCATTTGCAAGCCTTGCTAAGAAATAGTCACTCGCCATAAACCAACCCATAGCACCGGTTTTTTGCGATTTTCTCATTAAGTAATATCCTAACGAGGATGTTCCTAAGTCTGCTTCTTCTTTGTTAACAGCAATTTCAAATATGGATTCAGATCCAAACTCTGAGGACCAAGAAGCTACCCATTTATCATTTGTATATAAAGAATATTTATTACTTGTAATAACTAATTCTGCAGCGGTTAGAGCAGCGGCGAAATTATTCATATAAAGATTTACTCTTGCTTGTACTGCCATGTTTGCATAGTAGTTAATAAAGCCTTTAACAATATTCTTAGATAGTAATGGAGCAGCATCAGTTAAATCTTTAAGAATTTGTGTATATACTTGTTCAACTGAAGCTCTTATCGGTTTATCGTCAAATGCAATTGGCTCTAAAATTAAAGGCACACCATACGAAGATTTATCCATATTATAAGGTTTACCATATAGACGAACAAGATCAAAGTAAATAATTGCCCTAGCAGTTAATGCCTGACCCTTATAATCACTGAGTGCAGCACTACCTTTTCCATCTTTTTCCAATTTGTTGATGTTGAATAATAGATTGTTTACTTGTAACAAACAATGATACATTTGAGACCAATATCCACTGTACGAACTTGAAGAAGCTGAATGGTTAAATGTATACAAGGCATCGAGTCCCCTACCTTGTGAACGAATTGCAAAATCTCCACCTTTCGCATCTCCATAAATGATAAAATTCCTGCCATAATAGTCAGATGAAGCCATTTTTCTCATTAAACCACTTATCACAACTCCAGCATCATTAGCCGTGGTTATAGAGGTTTCTGCTGGAGCTGAGTTCCCTGGCTTTACATCGAGAAATCCCTCGCAAGAAACCAATAAAAACATGCTCATAGCAAATAATAATATATTTTTCTTTTTCATTTCCTTACTTATTTAGAGTTAAAAACTAAACTCAACACCAAAAGTGTATGTTTTTCCTATTGGCAACTCCCATCCTCTAGTACCATATTCGTTCACTTCAGGATCATAAACTTTATATGCAGCTAGAGTCCAAAGATTTAAACCATTAAAGTATACACGAGCACTTGATATTTTAATTTTATTAATTATATTTTTAGGGATATCATAACCAAATGTAATACTTTTCAGCCTCAAATAGTCTGCATTATGCATATGTCTACTACTTTTCTGATTCACATCTTCCATGTCAATAGCAACTCGTTGAGGGTATTTGGCAGTCTTATTTTCAGGAGTCCATCGATTTTCATATTGATCTTTTGACACAACTCTTTCCCAGTAGTAACCATCATCAGTTACATCTCTTCCGGCGCCGTCATATGTGTATCCGCCTAATTTATATGAAAAATTGAGTGCTATTGTTAATCCTTTCCATCTTAAATCAGTGTTTATACCTCCAAATAATTTTGGATGAATACTTCCTAAAATCACTTCACTTGCATCAGTATATTTGTATGTCGCAGGACGTCCATTAACTGTAGTTGAAGGAGTCTTATCATTATTAAGGTACCATACATTTTTCCCTGTTTCATCCTCTACACCAGCCCACTCAAGGCCATATAACGATAACGTAGACTCACCTTCTCTATATATAAATTTTGCTCTTGCATCTGAACCTGTTGGATCATACCAAATTATATCCTGACCTCCGTAAAGCTTAGTAACCGAAGACTTTATATTTGAAGCAGTTACACCAAAATTCCAACTAAAGTCTTCTTTTTTTATTATTTCACCATTAAGCTCAATTTCTATCCCTTTATTGTTTATTTCTCCAATATTTTTTAGGGTAGAACCAATACCTGTTGTCATTGAAATTGGCAAGTCTTGCAATAGATCTTTTGAATCTCTGTTAAAATACTCAATTGTTCCTGTTAATCTTTGGTCAAATAGGCCAAATTCTAAAGCTGCATTATAAGTATAACTGGTTTCCCATGTTAGATTTCTATCTGCTATATTACTGATACCAGCACCTGGCCCCTTCATATATTTGTTTGAGTAATAAGTAAGGTTCATCCAACCAAAGTTTGATGATGGAAGGGTTCCGTTAACTCCGTATGAACCTCTAAGTCTTAATGAACTTATTAACTCAATGTTCTTCATGAAGTTTTCTTTATCAATCCTCCAGGATCCTGCAATAGACCAAAAATTACCCCATCTATTTTCAGGGCCAAGCTTTGAAGAACCATCTCTTCTAAATGAACCAGACAAATAATATTTGTTATTGTAATTATATTCCGCACGAGACAAAAGAGAAAGCATAGAGCTACCTGAATAATATGAGTTTGCATCTAGTGTTCCAGCAACGGCTACAGTATGAACAGCACTTGTTCCAAGATTAGTACCTGATGCCCTTTGGAAATCATTATCGTTTTTCTCTGCTTCCCATCCTAACAAAATTCCTAAATTATGATTCTTAAAAATCTCCTTGCTAAAATTGAGAGTGGTTGATGAAACTAACTTTTGGGAGTTTGTGCTCATTTCAGTTACTGATCCCTTATCATTTGATCCGTTAAAGTGGTAAGCACTATAATATAAATGGTCAAAAGTTTGAGAATTATCGTAAGAAATAACTGATTTAAATGTCAACTCTGGAAGGATTTTTATTGTTAAAGCTTCATTTGCTGATAATCTAAAGGTATTTGAATTATTTTCCCATTCATTATTGTAATATAATGGATTATAGGCATAGCTTCCATATCTAGCTGTCCATGGAGCATCTGTTAAGTAGTCTGTTGGCCAATAAAGTCCCCAAAACAGATTTCTATGTTGTAAAAAATAGTTTGACCCAGTTGATCTTGAATCGTTGAATCCATTTTTATTACTATTAGCAATATTTATATTAGTAGTAAACTCTACATATTTCCCTATTTTTTGAGATAAGTTGACTCTTCCTGTAATACGATTATAGTCATTTATCACACTCCTTCCCATATCTTTTGTGTAGGATAGGGATGTGTAATAGTTTGAGGATTCAGTTGCTCCACTAACAGATAAGTCATATGACTGATAAACAGCTGTACGGAATAACACTTTTTCCCAGTCGTAGTAAGTCCCTGCTCTATTACCTCCAATAGTCAGAGATTTAACTGTGTTATCAGGAGCACTAAAAGTATAGCCATGCTTATTGAATCTGTTGTTTAGCTGTTTTAATGCGTTTGCGCTTGCAACTGCTTCCGATTTACCATTGTAATAATAATCTGCATTCCAAAAGTTTTCATAGTACATTTCAACTTGTTGCTCTGTACTTGCTACTTCGTAGTTATCTGTTGCAAACGATGGAGTAATACCAACAGAAGCCTTGAAATTAATTTTAGCTCCGCCAAGTTTTCCTCTCTTTGTAGTAATAACAACAACTCCATTCGCAGCTCTTGATCCATAAAGAGAAGATGCAGCGGCATCTTTCAATATAGTAATAGACTCAATGTCACTTGGATTTATAGTACTCATCAAGTTGCTTGATGTATAAATATAACCACTTAGTTGACTTGAGTTACCCGAAACAATCGGAACTCCATCTACTACATACAGGGGCTCGTTAGACGCATTCATTGATCCAACTCCTCTAACTCTAATAGATGATGTAGATCCAGCCTGACCAGAAGATGTTGAGATTTGAACACCGGCAACTTTTCCATTCATTGCGTTTTCAAAAGATAGTGTTGGAACATCTCTTATAGCTTCGCTCTTTACAACGCTGGCGGCACCTGTAAATGTTCCTTTGGTAGCGGTACCATAGGCCACAACCATCACCTCGTCCAGAGCAAGTGCATCAGGAGCCAGTATCACATCAATAACATTTCTGCCCCCTACAGGGACCTCTTGAGTGCGATAACCAATATAACTAAAAACAAGCACTGCATCGGCAGGTACATTTGTGAGGGTGTACTTGCCATCCAGATCAGTGTTGGCACCGGCACCTCTAACACCCTTTATAAGGATGGTAGCATAAGGAACCGGAGAACCGTCATCGGAAGAGGTTACCGTTCCGGTAACTCTCGTCTGGGCCCAACCGATATTAACCAGTAATATCGACAAGACAATCAAGATCGATTTCTTCATAGATTAAGTAATTTGAATTAAGGTTTTCGTTCAAAAATATAAAAAAATCAAACCAAAAGCAAAAAATTGTAATTATTTATCATAAGCCTGTTAAATATTGTTATCGCAGAGGTTTCTGTAAGGCATATTATACAAAAAATAGATTTTTAATTACAGTATGCAAGCATTTTATATCTATTTTCTATCATATATTATATTTGCATCCGTTTTTCCTTTCATTATATTCAGTTTTTGACACAAAAAGAGAGTCGCATATAACTATACGACTCTCTTAATAAAGTATAATAAGACACTATCTTCTAAACGAATTTCTATCTCCTGATCTGCCCTGAGGACGCTGAGGCCTTCCACCCTCCGGACGTGGTTTGCGCTCAGGCTCAACATATCCTTCAGGTTTTTCGATTAAGACTTTGCGTGACAATCTCATCTTTCCGTTCTTTGGGTCCATCTCCAAAAGTTTTACCTCTACGGTATCACCTATATTAAGAACATCCTCAACTTTGTCTACCTTCTTCCAGTCCAGTTCAGATATGTGAAGAAGTCCCTCCTTCCCAGGAAGAATCTGCACAAATGCTCCAAACTCAAGAATGGAGACAACCTTTCCTGTGTAAACCTGACCGGCTTCAGGGACAGTTGTGATATCCTTAATCCAGTTAAGAGCCTTTTCCATGCTCTGCTGGTCGTCACCAAAGATGTCAACCACACCTGTTCCATCTTTCTCTGTGATTGTAATTGTAGTGCCTGTAGTCTTCTGAATCTCCTGGATAACCTTTCCTCCTGTACCAATGACAGCTCCAATGAAATCACCCGGAATTACAATTTGTACAATTCTAGGGACATGAGGCTTCAGATCTTCTCTTGGCTCGCTTAGAGTCTTCATCATCTCTCCCATTATATGGAGACGACCCTGGCGCGCCTGCTCAAGTGCCTGCTCAAGAATTTCGTAAGAGAGCCCGTCAACCTTGATATCCATCTGGGTGGCAGTAATACCATCCTTAGTTCCGGTAACTTTAAAGTCCATGTCTCCAAGATGATCTTCGTCACCAAGTATATCTGAAAGAACAGCAAACTTTCCGCTCTTAGAATCTGATATCAGACCCATTGCAATACCTGATACCGGTTTTTTAATCTTTATACCGGCATCCATAAGAGCAAGGGTACCTGCACAAACAGTAGCCATTGAAGAGGATCCGTTTGATTCAAGGATATCTGAAACAACCCTTACTGCATAAGGATTTTCATCGCCTACCGGAACAACATACTTCAAAGCTCTAAGTGCAAGGTTACCATGACCTATCTCTCTCCTGCCGGTACCTCTGTATGGTTTTGCGTCACCTGTAGAGAACGGAGGGAAGTTATAGTGAAGTACAAACTGCTCAGAACCCTCAACAAGAACCTCGTCTACAGATTTCATATCAAGTCTTGTACCCAGGGTAACAGTGGTAAGAGACTGAGTCTCTCCCCTTGTAAATACAGCGGATCCGTGTGTTGCAGGAAGGTAGTCAACTTCACACCATATAGGTCTGATGTCTTTAGTTCCCCTGCCATCAAGTCTGACTCCTTCGTTAAGAATCATTTTTCTCATGGCCTCCTTTTCAACATCATGGTAATATCTGGTTATCATACCTTTTTTAGCTGCAGCATCCTCTTCAGAGAGAGTTGCAATAAATTCGGCTTTAAGAGCCTCAAAAGCATCTGTTCTCTCCTGCTTTGCACTTGGTGTGGTAGCTATTTTATAGCACTTATCATAGCAGAAATCCCAAACAGATTTGCGAAGCTCCTCATCTTGTGTTTCATGACAGTAAGCTCGTTTCAGCTCTTTTCCGGCCTCTTTCATCAGCTCCATCTGAGCCTGACACTGTATCTTTATCTCTTCGTGAGCAAATTTGATAGCCTCAAGCATATCCGCCTCTGCTACCTCCTTCATCTCACCCTCAACCATCATAATGTTGTCAATAGTTGCAGCAACCATTATATCGATATCTGCGGTTTTAAGTTCAGTAAAGGAGGGGTTAACCACAAATTTACCATCAATACGGGCAACTCTCACCTCTGAGATAGGCCCGTTAAACGGAATATCACTTACAGCAAGCGCTGCCGATGCTGCAAGTCCTGCAAGTGCGTCCGGCATAATCTCTTTTTCTGCCGATATAAGATTTACTGTTACAAATACCTCTGCGTGAAAATCGTCAGGGAAAAGAGGTCTCAGTGCACGGTCAATAAGCCTGGACACTAATATTTCAGAGTCGTTAGGACGACCCTCTCTCTTTAAAAATCCTCCGGGGTATCTCCCTGCAGATGCGTACTTCTCTTTGTACTCAACAGACAAAGGCATGAAGTCAACATCCTCTTTTGCCTCTTTTGCGCAGGTGACAGTTGCAAGCAACATTGTCTTACCCATTTTTACTACAACTGAACCGTCTGCCTGTTTGGCCAGTTTACCGGTTTCAATTTCAATCTCTCTTCCATCACTCAACTTGATGGTTTTCTTAATAATATTCATATAAATTCTCTGCAGCCCGGCCCTCCCTGTGAGGGTCCATTATTACTTATGTACAGCTACGCTTGTTGCCCCGGGTTGCTTAAGGAGACAACAAGCATAAATTTTTTCCACCACAAATGTAATCAGATTATTTCACATGAGAAAGGGCTGCCCTGGTGGACAGCCCCTCTGATTTTTGCTCTATTTATTTTACTTACGAAGGTTAAGTGCCTTCACAATGCTTCTGTATCTCTCAATGTCAGTCGCCTTCAGATAGTCCAGAAGACGGCGTCTCTTACCAACCAGCTTAAGAAGTGATCTCTGTGTAGAGTAGTCCTTCTTGTTTTGTTTAAGGTGACCGGTAAGGTGAGCGATACGGTAGGAAAATAAAGCTACCTGACTCTCTGCTGAGCCGGTATCTGCATTAGACTTTCCGTATTGTCCGAAAATCTCTTGCTTTTTGTCCGATGTTAAATAGTTCGCCATTTTTAAGCAATTGATGTGTTTGTTTTCCCAAAATTGGGTTGCAAAGATAGACATATTTTTCCAAGGCGCAACTATTTTCCTAATTTTGTGGTTCAAACCATATAGAAATGATACCTTTTTCTGAAGCACTTAATATTGTAAAGCATAACACTATTAAACCGGGTTATGAAAATGTCCCCCTCTCTGCTGCGTCCGGGAGGTACCTTGCTGAGACTATTTATGCCGACAGAGATACTCCCCCTTTTAATAAATCGGCAGTTGACGGATTTGCCTGCAGGGGAGAGGATCTTGGAGAGAAGCTGGAGATTGTGGAGACAATACCTGCCGGATACGAGCCATCTGTTAAGGTGGAAAAAGGCAAGTGTTCCAGGATAATGACCGGAGCAATGCTCCCGGAGGGGGCAGATACAGTTGTAATGGTTGAAGACTGCGTTGTTGAGGATAATTATATGCACTTCAGGGGAGGTAAAGGGAGGGATAATATTTGTATGCGGGGAGAGGATATGAGCAGTGGAAGCATAGCTATTCCGTCTGGTACTTTGATAAATGCAGCCCATATTGCCATCCTTGCATCAATGGGTATCTCATCTCCTCTTGTATGTAAAAAATTTAAAATTGGAGTACTCTCAACCGGAGACGAGATCATAGAGCCGGAGGCCACTCCATCAAGGGTTCAGATAAGAAACTCTAACGGATGGCAGCTTTATGCCCAGACTCTATCTGCAGGTGCAGATGCAGAATATCTTGGAATTGCCAGGGATGATAGAGAGGATGTAAAAACAATGATAACAGAGGGATTCAGGAATAATGATGTTCTGATAATTACCGGAGGTGTATCAATGGGAGATTTTGACTATGTACCTGATACTCTTGAATCTTTAGGATTCACTATTCTCTTTGACAAGGTAGCAGTTCAGCCGGGTAAGCCGAGTACATTTGCTGTGAAAAAAGATGAGTCCGGTGAAGTTTCAAAGGTTGTATTTGCTCTCCCCGGAAATCCTGTCTCCTGCTATCTGCAGTTCCTCCTTTTAGTAAAGGAGTGGATATGCTCCTCATCAGGAGGCTCATCAAGCGGCATCTGGACAAAAGTTCCAATAGCACATGATTATAAAAGGAAAAACACATCCCGACTCTCCTTTATACCCGGAAGAATATCTGCTGAAGGGGAGTTTGAAACTCTCTCCTACAACGGATCTGCTCATATCCTTGCTATGGGTGAGGCAACTGCTGCAGCCTCTGTGCCTGTAGGAAGAGGGGATATCAAAAAGGGTGAGTCTGTTACAATTTTTATCCTGGAGTGATGCAAAAAATATATATCCATCCGGAGTTTGGTGAGATTACAATAAGAAGAGCCAGACTCTCCGGAAGGGTGAAACTTGCAGTACACCCAATAAATGGCATATCGGTAACAATTCCCTGGCTGGTAAGCTATTCACGGGCAATTGCTTTTATTGATGAAAAGGCAGAGTGGATATCGGCAACTCTTCTGAAACAGAGCAGAAAAAGTGAGGAGGAGGCAATCAGGCTGGGCCCCGGAAAAGCTCTTAAACTTATCACCGGAGAGATACCATACGAGGGGTTTAAAAACTCGTCTGAGGAGGAGATTATTAAAGTAATCCGTAAAGAGGCAAAAAAATATCTTCCCGGAAGAGTAGAGATGCTTGCCGCCAGATTGGGTTTTAAACCTGGCAGGGTGACTGTAAGAAATAACAGAACAAACTGGGGTAGCTGTTCAAAATCGGGAAACATAAGCCTCAACATTCATCTGATGAGATTGTCTTCTGAGTTGGCTGATTTTGTGATAATTCATGAGCTGTGCCACCTTATTCACAGAAATCACGGGCCCGGATTTCACTCTCTGCTCAACTCTCTGAGCGAAGGGAGAGAGAAGGAACTGAACAGAATGCTCAGGAGGGAGAGGCCACAGATTCTTTTTATTTTAGAAAATCCTGAAATCACATAACATAAAAAAGGCTAACCAATTACATTTTGGTCAGCCTCAATATTGAAGTTTTGGTTAAGAAACGAGAACTACTTTGTAAGTCCGCTTATTCTGATAAACAGAGCGTCAACCCCTTTAAGAAGATCCTGGCTGATAGCCTTATAGTGTTTCTTTGGGCTTTCAATCTCTTTACTGTTTACCCTCTCAAAAAGTTCATTTCTCAGAACAACTGCATCATTAATAATTGAGACAGCCTCGTCTGTTTTCTCTTCAGGATTGATATACATGAATACCCAGCAGTCAGAGATAACCTCACTTACCAGAAAGTCTATATCCTTTTTAATTGTTCTTAAACTTGCCATATTTTTGTTAGAATTTTCGCAAAGGTAGCAAAATATTTGAATTTAGAGTTTTGATATGCCTATACCCGGCAGATCATTAAGAGTTATCTTACCATCAACAATAAGCATCCCTTTGTAAACATCATTTGAAATAAGAAGGTTACCATCCAGGTCTGCCCACTCTGTTTCCGGTGCAAGCTGGGCTGCTGCAGATATTGCACATGATGTCTCTGTCATGCAGCCAATCATCAGCCTCATATGGAGAGCCTTGGCAAGAGATATCATCTCCCTGGCCTCCCTCATTCCGGTACACTTCATTAGTTTGATGTTTACACCATGATAAGCACCCTTAAGCTTAGGAATATCAGTTAGCCTCTGGCAAGCTTCGTCTGCAATTACAGGAAGCGGGCTGTTCTCTGTTACCCATGCAGCCTCATCCAGAAGAAGCTTAGGCATAGGCTGCTCAATCATATTCACATTCCTCTCATTAAGCCAGTGGATCATATCAAGGGCATAGTGCTTATCCTTCCACCCCTGATTTGCATCTACACAAATGATTGTATCTGTAACCGACCTGATTGTATTTACCATCATCTTGTCTGTCTTCTCGTCCCTGCCCAGTTTTACTTTAATTACTTTGTAAGGCGAGGCTTCACGGGTCTTCTCCTTAACAACCTCTTCTGTATCAAGACCTACTGTAAATGAGGTATTTGGTGTTGTTTCAGGATTAAATCCCCAGATTTTCCACCAAGGCTGCCCCATTATCTTACCTACTATATCATGTAATGCTATGTCTACAGCAGCTTTAGCAGCAGTATTGTTAATTGCAATTGAATCAACATAAGCCATAATATCCTGTATCTGGAAAGGAGAATTAAATCTTGACAAATCTACTTTCTTAAGGAAATCGATAACTGAGTTCTGTGTCTCTCCAAGATACGGGGGCAAAGCAGCTTCTCCGTAACCAACCATTCCGTCCCACTCTATCTCGGTCAAAACTATAGGAGTTGTGGTTCTTGATGAATTTGCAATGGTAAAGACATGTCTCATCTGGGCATCATAAGGCCTGAATGTAAGAACCATCTTTTTACTGCCACCTTTTGAGGCAACCCTATGTCTTGTCTGAGCAATAAGTTCAAACGGGTTTATAAGAGCTGTGGCAGCTGTAAGCAGGCCTGCACTTTTAATGAAATTTCTTCTTGATGTAAGTGTCATTACTTTAATTGTTTGATGAGTTACTAGTTAGCCACATACCAGGCGTGTTTTGACACAGATATAATATCCGGGTCCTTGTCAATCATTGTAAGAATTCTTCTTGCCCTTACAAGTCTTGTAGATCCTTCATAATAATTTACGGCCTCCTTTAGTAATGAGTTAATTCTCACTGATGTTGCAGCGTGGATAAACTCACCATTTGCCATATATATACCAACATGAGTGATTCTCTCAGGCCTCTCCTCTGTTGCCTTTGAACCAAAAAAGAGAAGATCGCCTGCTTTAAGATTGCCAAAATCCTCTGTAAGCTCTACATCTTCCCCTGTTTTTGCCTGTTGAGAGGCATCTCTTTCAAGGATTACGCCATTAAGGAAATATACTGTTTTAGTAAAGCCGGAGCAGTCCATTGCCTTAACAGATGTCCCTCCCCACATATACGGAAAACCAACGAACTGCCTGGCAGTTGTAAGAATATTCTCCGGTGATGGATTCCGTGATGCCAGCCATTTTGAGAAATCTGCAGTATGTGCAGCAAGGACAAATGCCTCTCTGCCGTCAGGAAGCTGAACCTTTACATAAGGTCCTGCATTAGCAACAAACTTCACTATGTTTCCCATGATTCCGTCCGCTACCACATCTGAAGTCTCAGATGCACCCGCCCTGTAAAGAGTATAGTGTGTTGTAATTATTACCTTCTGAGCAGCCCTCCACTCATTAAATTCTGACTCGTTCATATAGGCAATACTCCCGGAAGAGACCCATGCTATGTAACCCTCAGGTGTTACAGCTCTTGTCCATCCTCCCCTCTTCTCAAGTATTTGTAAAGGGGCCCCCATAACGGTTTGTGTCGCCGATTCACTTGAGTAGTTGGGAGAGTATCTGAAATTGATTGCAGATTGGTTTGTTATACCGAATATTTTGTCACCAAGTTCAGGATGAGGAAGCATTACCATACTGTCAAGAGCATCAATCCCTGCCTCAGAAAGTTTTGCTATAAGAGCATCCTTTGCAGCAGACTCAGTTGTGGAACCTCTCAGAATAACAGTATCTCCTTTTTCAGAAACTTCAAGTTTTGCTTCGAAAGTTTTAGCTCTCCTGTCAGGAGCAAACTCCTCTTTAACCTTATCGAAAATTCCGGAGAATGTGCCCTCAATCTTCTCTTTCTTAGACTCACTCGTACAGCCGAATACAAAGAAGGCTGCCGAAAAAATTAAAAATAGTTTTTTCATCTTATGGGGGTTTTAATTGATTATTTCGTGAATTTCACCGCTTTACTTTCATTATAGAGGCGATCCAGTGCAGAGATATAGTAATCGTATAATCCGCTCTCCTGAATCTTTAATTTTCTCTCACCTGTCAGTGCAATAACTGCCTTGCTGTTATTAAAATCAGGTGTAGCACCCTTTTCAAATTTATAAATCAGGTAATAATAAGCCCTTTCAGAATTGCACTCCTCCAGAGAAGCATTACCTGCAGGAAGCGGATCTCCACTCCACTCAAGATAGCTTGACCCCGATTGTGCAACAATTTTAGCCTCTGCAGGAGGTGCAGGAGGAGTTGTTTCAAAGCCTCTGAGAGATGGGATAACGGAAGGATTGGTATAGAGTCCTTCAAGTACAGAATTAATACCAACCACATTCTTTTTCATATCCTTTGCACTGAAATAGCAGACCCCCTGGTATTCCGGAATGCCCCTTAGCATCTCTGCCTGCTTTTTAATCTCCTCCGGAGATCTCCATGCCTCAATTTTTGCCGCAGGGTCCAGTCTGTATGTACCCAGTCCTCCATATACAGGAGTCCCTGCCGAGTTATCCCTCCACCACTCAGCAAGGATTTTGAAATCGGCAGCAGGATAACCTATATTGAAATAGAGCTGTGGCAAAATATAATCAAGCCAGCCCTCCTCCATCCATTTAAGAATGTCTGCGTGCAGGTGATCGTAGTTTGTATATCCAAAACTTTTGGTATCAGATCCTCTTGGATCCTCTGCCTTATTTCTCCAAACAGCGTAAGGGCTAATCCCAAACTTCACAAACGGCTTGACTGATTTTATAGTGTCTCTGAGCATTTTTACAACCAAATCCACATTCTCCCTTCTCCATGCCATTTTATCCTCTCTCTTATACCCTCTGTTGTGTATTGCAAAAGAGGATTCATCAGAGAAGTCATTGTTTGGATAGAAATAGTCATCGAAATGGATTCCGTCAAGGTCGTATCTTGTAACGAGATCTTTGATAACTTTTGTCAGAAACTCTCTGGTCTCCGGATAGGCTGGGTCAAAGTATAGTTTGTTCCCATGCTTTACAAAGAGGTGTGGCTTTTTTCTGTAAATAAGATCAGGAGACATATCCTTGATATTATTTACATTCTGGCTCACTCTGTAAGGATTTAACCAAGTGTGCAACTCCATCCCTCTTTTATGAGCCTCTTCAATTGCAAATGCAAGAGGGTCGTAAAAAGGGGTGGGAGCTCTCTTCTGATCACCTGTCAGATAAATAGACCATGGTTCAAGCTCTGATTTATAGAACGCATCTGCGGTTGGTCTAATCTGAAGAACAACAGCATTAAAATTCAATCTCTTATACAAATCGAGCATCTGAATTAACTCACTCTTCTGCTGATCAGTTGAGAGGTTTGGAGATGATGGCCAGTCAATGTTATTAACTGTGGCTATCCACACTGCTCTCCATTCACTTTTTCCCTCATGTTGAGCTTTTGCTTCAACAGAGTTTATTATTGAAATTGTTACAAATAATAAAACCGATAACAATCTGACAATCTGCTTTTTAAATAATATCATTATTATATGGGGTTAGTTAATCCTTACAAAGATATTATATTTGTGCAAAATATTAAGAAGAATGATCGTAGATTCACTTAAAGGATTTGAAAGATATACCTCCTTACATCCGCTGTTTGACAAGGCATTCAAATATATAGGCAGAACAGACCTGGCTTCAATGGAGCCGGGTGAATATGAAATAGAGGGGCGTGATATCTATTGTAAAATATGGGAGGGAGAGTGCAAAGACAACGAAATCCCAAAGCTTGAGGTTCACGACACTTATATTGACATTCACATAGTCCTGAAAGGCACAGAGACCATAGGAACCAGAGACAGGAGCAGATGCCAGGGAGACAACATCCCATATGATCAGAATAATGATGTAGCGTTTCTTGAAGAGGAGCCGGAAAACTTTGTTAGCCTTGGAGAGAGTAATCTGGCTGTAATTTTTACTCATGATGCACATGCACCGCTCATAGGAAATGGCTTTCTTAAAAAAGCTGTCATCAAAATAAGAATGTAGGTGGAAAAAGTGATGCCACTATTCAGTGAGGGGAGAAGATATAACTCATTTGTGGGTTATTTCAGGGAGAGGTACGGAACAAGATTACAGAAAATAGTTATTGACGCAGGCTTCACCTGCCCAAACAGGGACGGAAGTGCCGGGATGGGAGGATGTACATATTGCGATAATGATGCCTTCCACCCATCCTACTCAACTCCTGATAAGCCGATAATTCAGCAAATAGAGGAGGGAATTGCCTTTCATAAAAACAGATACAGGAGAGCTGCCGGATACCTTGCATATTTTCAGCCCTATTCAAACACATACGCCCCTCTTGAGACACTGAAAAAGAGATATTATGAGGCTCTATCTCATCCTGAGGTAAGAGGAGTGGTACTTGGAACCAGACCGGACTGTATTGACAACGAAAAACTGGACTGGCTGGCAGAGCTGGCCAGGGAGAAAGTTGTCATCGTTGAGTATGGTGTTGAGTCAGTTTACGACACAACTCTAAAGCGTATAAACAGGGGGCACAACTACGCCACAACACTTAAAGCCATAGAGGAGACAGCTAAAAGAGGGATTGACCAGGGTGCCCATTTTATATTCGGGCTTCCGGGGGAATCTAAGGAGCAGATGATTTCAATGGCTGTCGAAATTAACAAAATGGCTGTAAATTCAGTAAAATTTCACCAGCTGCAGATTGTAAAGGGAACCTATATGGAGAGGGAATTTGCAGAGAGTCCGCAGGACTTTGTCCAATTTTCCCTTGAAGAGTATATAGATTTCTTTATCGACTTTCTTGAGCTGCTCAGACCTGATATTCACATAGAGAGATTTGCCGGAGAGGTCCCTCCAAAATTTGTAAACAATATGCCCTGGGGAACAATCAGATATACTGAAATTCACAGATTAATGGAGAAGAGGCTTAGCGAACGGGACACCTGGCAGTCCCGTCGCTACAACCCTTAAAAGTATTAATCCTCAAGCATAGGTTTTGTGGAGATCTTCTCTCCAGTTGCCTCAATCATCCACCTCTGCGGAGCCACACTGCCAATAGAGTATATTCTCATAACCTCTTTCGCCCACTCTTTTCCCTGGTAGAATTTTTCCAGCTGATACTCAATAATATGACCAAGCGGATAGTTTGCCAGATAGAGCGGGGTGTTTATCATATGAGAGTATATTCCCAGAAGCGGCAGATCCTCTCCCCCCAATACTGGCTTATAGTATTTGTTCCAAATATCCTTTGATATTCTTACTACAGCATCTTTGAGCATCTTTGCGTCTACATCAGGATTTGCGTACATCCACTTCCACACATTTATGTCAACAAGTGCAACTCCCATTATTTCATAAGATCCCCAGAAGATATCAAGTTCAGTCATCTTAGCCTGTTCAGGATCTGTATTTGAATAGCCCAAAAGTTGCAAATCCCTTTTCTGGAATACAAATGCATTAGCCTCTGTAAAGGCAGTGTTTGGGACACCATTAAGCATATAGTAATCAACATCCCTCAGGCTTATTGTCTGCTCTACATTATGCCCCAGCTCGTGAACGGCAATATTGAAGCCCTTATAGTCCATCCCCCCTTTGGAAAGCCTTGTCCTCAGCCTTGCCATATCCTCTTTTGATGAGGCTCCCCAGGCGTGTCCCGAGCCTCTGGCTGCCTCAACAACAATGGCCCCGCCAAGCTCATCGGCTTTAACTGAAGGGAAACCGAATCTTTTAAGCATTGTGGGTATAGCCTTATCAAATGCCTCTGCATCCGGGAAAAGAGCTCTGGTTTTTGCAGAGAGAGCCTCCTCTGAAATTGAACTTCTTGATTTAAATCCATCATACCAAATATCAAACGGCTCCAGCGGCCTACCAAGCCTCTTACTAATCATATCAGCAACTTTTGATACTTTAGGAGAGCTTATATATTCAGTAAACATCTTTTCGATATCATCAACTTTAATCTGCATTGCTCCGTCAAAAGCCCTGCTTATTGCATCCGGGTATGCAAAAGAATATTTATCAACCTTCTGCTGTGCCCGGAACTGGTTTAGTAAAACCTGATATCTTCTCTCTCCCTCAGGCTCTGCATCAGCCTGTTTTCCATCTATAATAATACTGTTTGAATATGGCTTCCAGTCATAGCGAGAACTATTTATCACATCTTTGGGAATTGTCTGCTCAACTATATGAAGCATTACCCTGAGTATCATCCTCTGCTTCTCCAGATTATCCGGAACATTTGCATAATTTGATTTTATCTCGTCTCTCAGATTCCAGTGGCTGAGCAGGACCATATCCTCCGGAAAAAGTTTTCTGCCATCTTCAGTAACCAAATGGCCCATCATTATATTATAGCCGGCAATATAACTTTCGGCCTCAGCCTCGGCATCGGCAACCATCTGTTTAACAGCAGCAGGCGGGTCAGGTGTAAAGACATCTCCCATTCTCGCATATGCCCACTCAAGCCTGCTCCAGTTCTCACCCCTCTCCTCCTTCTCGTTAAGAGTGAAGAAGGGGAAATTAAGTATTGTAATGAATGCTATTTTATTGTTGTACAAATCTTCTGAAAGGTGGCTGGAGGGGTCGTAAGCTCCAAAAATATAATCAGGAACAGTAAGTGTATCACCATCCAGATGCATTGGTTTTTTTAACTCAACGCTCATTTTATTGTAACCTCCCCAGATTGCCTCAAATGCTACAGAAAGTTTATTAAATAACTCTTTCCGTTTCTCAGGTGTAGCTGCATAATTGGCAGCACAAAACTCTGCAAACTCCTCAGGTGTCCCAAATTTTGATCTCCACTGTTGTGCAGCCTGAAGTACACCGGCTCTCAGTAAAGCTGTATCTGATATCGAAGGGTTTTCTTTAATTATCCTGGCAATGGTGCTCTCAGCGACACCGGATTGAATATTGGAACTCTCCATAATATCACTTTTCTCTTTGATGTTTGTGCATGATGCCGCAAAAGCCGCGACCACAGCAATAAATAGTGCAAATCTGTTTTTCATAACCGTTTAGTTTGACCCCTAATATAACCATTTTTTATTTATCTTTGTCGATTATAACAACATCAGCCATGCAATCACTATCAAACAGATTCATCCCTGAAGGTCTTACCTTTGACGATGTTCTCCTTATTCCTTCACGCAGTGAAGTTTTACCCAGAGAGGTAGACCTGTCAACTATGTTCTCAAGAAACATTAAAATCAGCGCACCGGTGGTTTCCGCTGCAATGGACACTGTAACAGAAGCTGCTCTTGCAATCGAGATAGCCAGAGAGGGAGGAATCGGGGTTATTCACAAAAATATGCCAATTGAGGCTCAGATGGAGCATGTAAGGAAGGTTAAGAGGGCAGAAAACGGAATGATATACGACCCCATTACTATTCTGAAGGACTCCACTGTAGGGGGAGCTATTCAGATAATGAAGGAGAATGGTATCGGCGGAATTCCTGTCGTGGATGAGAATCATAAACTCATTGGTATTGTTACTAACAGAGACCTGAGGTTCATTGATAACATGAAGACTCCCATTGAGGAGATAATGACCAAAGAGAATCTCATTACAGCACCTAAGGGGACAGATCTTCAGCAAGCATCTGCAATTCTGAAAAGATATAAAATTGAAAAATTGCCGGTAGTTGATAATAATGACAAACTAATTGGTCTTCTTACATATAAGGACATTACTAAAATCAAAGATAATCCCCAGGCCAGCAAAGATGAAAAGGGGCGCCTTCTGGTGGCTGCAGCAGTTGGAGTAAGTTCTGACACACTGCTTAAAATTGAAAAGCTGGTTTCAGTGGGCACCGATGCAGTTGTGATAGACACAGCTCACGGTCACTCTGTAAATGTTCTTAAAACAATCAAAAGTGCAAAGGATGCATTTCCCGGACTTGAGATAATTGCCGGAAACATTGCCACAGCAGAAGCTGCCAAAGCACTTGCAGAGTGTGGTGTTGATGGTGTAAAGGTTGGTATCGGACCCGGCTCGATTTGTACTACAAGAGTTGTGGCGGGAGTTGGAGTTCCTCAGCTTACAGCAATTATGCTGGCTGCAGAGGCACTAAAGGGCACAGGCATTCCGATTATTGCCGATGGTGGAATCAGGTACTCCGGAGATATTGTTAAAGCGCTGGCAGCAGGAGCCTCTACAATTATGGCAGGGTCTTTGTTTGCAGGAGTAGATGAGTCTCCGGGTGAGACAATTATTTTAAACGGAAGGAAGTTTAAAGCATACAGAGGAATGGGATCGCTTGAAGCAATGCAGCAGGGCTCAAAGGACAGATATTTCCAGGATATGGAGGATGATATTAAAAAACTTGTTCCGGAAGGCATTGTTGCTCAGGTTCCTTACAAAGGTACCCTGAGTGAAGTTATATACCAGATGCTTGGAGGGCTGAGAGCCGGTATGGGTTATTGCGGAGCCAGAAATCTGCATGAATTAACAAAGGCTCAATTTATAAGGGTAACTGCAGCGGGTGTAATTGAAAACCACCCTCACGATGTAACCATTACCAGAGAGTCTCCAAACTACAGCAGGTAATTAAATCAGACAATGAGGAGAATTTTGGTTTTTATTCTTACGGCAATTTTGGCATTTTCGTGCAAATATCTTGAGCTCAATTCAGGAGATGCTGTTGTTGCAGAAGTTAATGGAAAAAAACTATATGAGTCAGAGGTACGATCACTTGTTCCTGCGGGCACTCCCGCAGCAGATAGTCTTGAAATGCTTAAACAGTATGTTAACAGATGGGCTCTCAAACACCTCCTTTTGAAAAAGGCCGAGGATGAACTTTCAAAGGAGGAGATTGATGTTGAGCAAGAGATTGAGGACTACAGATCATCCCTTTTAATGTACAGATTTGAAAAGAATTTTATTGATCAAAGACTTGATACTGTAATTACAGAGCAGGAGTGCAGAGATTATTACGAAAAAAACGCACTCCATTTTACCTTAACCACACCGGCTGTAAAGGCCAGATTCGCTAAAATATCAAACAGTTCGCCCAATCTTGAGAATCTGAGAAAGGGATACAAAGCACAGTCCATAGAGGATATTGAAGAGTTCGAAAGAATCTGTTACAGCTCAGCCGAAAAGTATGGTAACTTTAATAACCAGTGGGTTGATCTCTCCAAGGTAGCCAGAGAGGTTCCATACGACACTCAAATGCTGGAGAGAGAGATCAAATCCGGTAATTCTACTGAAATAAAAGACTCTTTATACACATATCTTATTTATTACAGTGACAAAATATTTCAGGGAGAGGTTGCACCATTTGAATACTACCTTCCTGAAATTAAAGAGATAATCCTCAGTAAAAGAAAACAACAGCTTGTTTCTGACCTTGAAAAGAATCTTATCAGGGAGGCATTAGACAAGAATCATCTTAAAACAAATTTTAACAACCAAGGAAAATGAGAAAAGCAATTAATGCTATACTGATATTTGCTTTAATGGCAATCTCGGCAAACAGCTATTCACAGAAATACAATAACGGACTGGTTGACAAGACAGTTGCAATAATCGGCAACGATATGATACAGCTATCCACTATTGAAGCCGAGGTACAAATGATGATGGTCCAGGGGATAACATCAGACCATAACATCAGATGTGAAATCCTTGAAGATTTGCTTAAAAACAAGCTTCTTCTGACTCAGGCCAGACTGGACAGTATAAATGTAAGTCCGGAAAATATTGAAGCTGAACTTGGGAACAGAATCCAACAAGTACTTACTCAGCTTGGAGGTGAAAAAGCTCTCGAAGAATATTTTAAGAAACCCCTGTTCAAACTAAGACAGGAGTGGAGAGAGGCTATTCATGAGCAACTCCTCACACAAGAGATGCAGAGAAAGGTGGCACAGGGAGCTCCTGAACTCACTCCCTCTGATGTCCAGGCATTTTATGAGAGAACACCAAAAGACTCGCTTCCAATAATTTCAACCCAGTACCAGATCAAACAGATTGTTCTGTACCCAAACAAAGAGGCTGCTGTAATGGCAGTAAAAGAGAGACTTCTGGAATTTCGTGAGAGGATTATGAAGGGGGAGAAATTTGCAAATCTAGCTACTATTTATTCTCAGGATCCGGGAAGTGCAATAAAGGGAGGAGAACTTAGAATGGCCTCCAAACAACTCTACTGGCCGGCTTTTTCAGATGCTGCAATGGCTCTTAAACCGGGTCAGGTATCTCAGATTGTCGAGACACCGGACGGTTTTCACCTTATTCAGCTTATTGAAAGAGAAGGCGATATGTTTAATGCAAGACATATTCTTCTTAAACCCCTGTATACCACTAATGACAGGACTAAAGCATTTGCAAAACTTGACAGCATAAAGACTAAAATTATTGCAGATAGTATAAATTTTGAAACAGCCGCTCTCAGATTTTCTCAAGACCCTAAAACTTACATTAACGGAGGTCTTATGGCAGAAGAGATGTCAGGATCTTCTCTTTTTGAGAAGGATTTGCTTAAGCCTGAAGATTATGCTGTTATTAAAGACATGAAGGTTGGCGATATTTCAGAGCCGTTTGAATCTACAGACAATGAAGGAAGAAGCGGAAATACAGTTTACAAGATAATTAAACTTGAGAAAATTGTTCCCTCACATATTGCTTCATTCAAGGATGATTTTAACATACTGTTAAGCGAGGCAAAGAATCAGGCTGCTTCAAAAGAGATTGAGGATTTTATCAAGAAAAGACAAGAGAGTACTTTTATAAGAATTGACTCTATGTTTGCCGGTTGTCCGTTTAAAAGAGAGGGCTGGATAAAATAATGTTTTTGAATTTACTGGCTGTAGCTGCAACTGCTCTTATTGTGCAGACGACACCGGCGGATACAACATCGGCCGGCAGAAAACTTGTCCGGCTTATAAGTGCCGAATCGGCTCAGCTAATTGTAAGAGACAGCATAACATACAGAAAGGTAACCGGTCCCGCTCAGTTTCTTCACAATGACACTTACATATTATGCGATTCTGCTATCTGGAATGTTGAACAGAATGTTGTTGATGCTATGGGCAATGTCCAGGTTATTCAAAATGAAACAATCCTTTACAGCGATAAGATCAACTATTTGGCAGACAGCTCTCTGGCAAAGGTAAGAGGGAATCTTGTTCAACTTGTTGATAAAGACAACAACAGGCTCAGGACACATTTTCTGGACTTTCACACTAAAGATAGTATTGCCGTATTCTTCCAGGGGGGCAGTATGATGAACAAGGATGGAGGAGTTATAGAGAGTCTTGAGGGTGTTTACGAATCAAAAATAAAAAAATTCAGATTTCTGAAAAATGTTGAGATGAAGTCAGACTCAACATTACTTAAGGCAGATTCTCTGGCATATTTTTCAGAACTTAACAAGGCTCTCTTTTTAAGTCTGACACATGTCTGGCAAGATACTGTATATCTCAGAGCAAATGGCGGATGGTACGAGAGAGATACGGAAAAATTTCTCTTCTCTGACAATGCTTATGTTCTAACAAAAAAACAAGAGATTTGGGCTGATCAGATTTTTTATGACAAAAAAACGGGCAAAGCAGAACTGATAAAGGATATACAGATTGTAGACACCTCCCAGAAGGTAATTTTCTTTGCAGATAAAGGAAACTATGTAAAGGAGCCACTACAGGCAACTCTTTACGAAAAGCCCTCAATGGCATACTTCTCTGCCGGGGAGGAGCAGTCAGATACTCTTTTCCTCTCTGCTGACACACTTAAATACTATACAAGAGCACTAGGTGATATTGACTCAGCGTTCGTAGCAGATGCAAAAGAGAGATATAAGTTATCTAAAAAAGACCCTCTCCAGACTTTAATTAACAATGTAAAAAATGAGGGAGAGGGAGAAAAAGGAATCAAGCCTCCCCAGCTTACTTCTCCTCCCCCCGGGAACACTCCTGATACAATTTCTCCCGTAAAAGACTCCTTGTTAATATTAAAAGATACCATTTCAACATCCTTACCGCCTCAAAAAGACACGACTACTATCAGGTTTACTCTTGCGTACAACAATGTAAAAATTTTCAAAGGGGTGATGCAGGCAAAATCTGACTCACTTACTTTCAATTCTATTGACTCAATTGCGAGATTATATACAAAACCTGTTATGTGGAATGAGGGTAGTCAGTTTACTGCAGACAGCATCCAGTTTGTTCTGTCGGGGAACAAACTATCTAAAGCAGAACTAATGTCTAATGCATACTATATCTCAAGAGAGGATTCGCTATACTACAATCAGATAAAGAGTACAGATATGATCGGCTTTTTTACTGAGAATAAGCTTACACGCTTTGATGCCCTTGGAGGCGCCTCGTTGATCTTTTTCCTTGCAGAGGATAGCGTTACTACAATGATGAACGAAAAAGAGTGCAAATTTCTTAGTGCAACAATTGACAGCGCAAAACTCTCTAAAGTTAAATACTTTGATGGCATTAAAAGCAATATTTTCCCAATAGTATCAATTGAGAAGGGAAAAGAGAGACTAAAGGGATTCACATGGAGAGAGAGTGAAAAACCCATTACACGATTTGATGTTTGCAACAGGAAAATAAGGCCTTCTGAAGGAGAGGAAGCTCTTTCTGTTAAGAAACCTCTCTTCCCCAATACCAGGAGATTCTTTCCTAAAGCAAAACAGGCCGGGAAACCCGACCTGTCAAAAAATATACTATCTGAAGAGAAAAAGGTGCTACCAGATATTCAAAGGTAGACCATGCATTTTCTTTCTTGCCTGCTCCTTAACCTCCTCAATTACCTGTATGTTTTCGTGGTTTGAAAGAACTTTGTCAACTAACTCAACAATAAACGGCATATCTTTTTCAACGAGTCCTCTTGATGTAATAGCAGGAGTTCCTACCCTTATTCCGGAAGTCTGGAAAGGGGAGCGACTGTCAAACGGTACCATATTCTTATTAACAGTAATATCTGCAGTTACCAGAACCTTTTCAGCAACCTTTCCTGTGAGGTCCGGGAATTTACTTCTCAGGTCAATTAACATAAGATGGTTGTCTGTTCCTCCGGAAACAACTTTATATCCCCTGTCCATAAAGGCGGCAGCCATTGCAGCTGCATTTTTCTTTACCTGAAGCTGGTAGTTTTTGAATTCCGGTTGCAGAGCTTCAAAGAAAGAGACAGCCTTTGCTGCTATACAATGCTCAAGCGGGCCGCCCTGTATACCCGGGAAGACACTCGAATTAAGTACAGCAGACATCATCTTGGTCTCCCCTTTAGGAGTCTTAATCCCAAACGGATTTTCAAAATCTTTACCCATCAGAATAATTCCACCTCTTGGACCTCTGAGAGTTTTATGAGTTGTAGATGTAACAATATGGGCGTGTTTTACAGGGTTTTCAAGCAGTCCTGCTGCAATAAGACCTGCCGGATGAGCCATATCTACCATAAACAATGCCCCGATCTTATCTGCAATCGCCCTCATTCTTGCCCAATCCCACTCCCTTGAGTAGGCAGATGCACCTCCCACAATAAGCTTTGGCTTATACTCCAGAGCCTTCCTCTCCATGTCATCGTAATCAACCATACCCGTCTCTTCACTAAGCTGATAGGCAACGGCATTATACCACATACCTGACATATTAACAGGAGATCCGTGAGTAAGGTGCCCTCCGTGTGCAAGATCCAATCCCATAAATGTATCACCCGGTTTCAGACAAGCCATAAAAACAGCCATATTAGCCTGAGCTCCGGAGTGCGGCTGGACATTTGCATATTCGGCCTCAAAGAGTTGACACAGTCTATCTATTGCAAGCTGTTCCACCTGGTCAACAACCTCACATCCACCATAATATCTTGCACCCGGATAACCCTCTGCATATTTATTCGTAAGAACAGAGCCCAAAGCAGAAAGAACTTGCGGAGTTACAAAATTCTCAGAAGCAATCAGCTCAATACCGTGCAACTGACGATTCTCCTCTTTCTTTATCAATTCGGAAATTTGAAGATCTTGTTTCATTTTGTTATAATTTGCTTATAAAATGCCATTGAAATAGTCTTCAAAGTTATAAAAAAAATCCTCTTAAATACTTTTTATTTACTTTTTTAGGGTAATTACAACAACTCCACTCTTACCCTTTTCGCCATAAAGTTTAGTTGCAGCCTCTCCTTTTAGCACACTAAGTGAATCAATAGATTTTGGATTAATCTTCTCCAGATCTCCCGGTTCAAGAGTAATGCCATCTACCACATACAATGGCTTTGCTTCTGTATCGGACATTTTAACGACAACCTTCTCAACAAATTTAACATCTTCTTCTCCCCTCTTTTCTGAGTATTTAGTTGTAATTATAATAACACCATCTGTATCTTTAGCCTTATCTCCATACTGTTCTACAGCTTTCTCCCCCTTAAAAATCCTCACCTCTTTAATATCGCTGGAGTCTATCTGATTTATAGCTTTTGCATCTTTTTCAACTCCGTCAACAAATACAATAACATTTTCATTTACCTTCTTGACAACAATCGTCTTAGATTTGGTTTTGACTGTGTCTTTTTGAATAAAATCAGTAACTTTGAGTTCAGAAACAGGAGCAAGAACATCAGATACCTCTTCTGTTGCAAACGCAGCAACAGCAAACATAGACAATGGCAGCAGGAACAAAGCCTTGAGAGCTGCTCTCTTTTGAGATTTTTTCTTTGAAATCATGGTAATTCTGTTTTTAAGTTTACTTTGATTGAAGCTGTTGGCCATAGAGTAGAGCCTGTCGCCAACAGCTTTTTTAATTAATAATAGTTGGTATTTTTGTGCATCGATGCCATTTTTTATGACCGCTTCATCGGCCTGATACTCGTGAATATTCTGTATCTCCCTTTTGAGCAAATAAGCTGCCGGGTTGAACCAGTGGATAATCTTTACAATCTCTGTTACAAGAAGATCTATTGAATGATGATTATAAATATGAGCCTGTTCGTGCGTTATAATCTCATCCCCGCTCTCATCTAAGTCCACTCTTGATATCACGATGTATTTCATCCAGGAAAAGGGAGCCTTACTCTTATTGTGAATAATTAATGTAACTCCCCCATCCAATGAGCTCCTTTGAGACTCCTTATCTCTGAGCATAGTAAACATTAAAATCAGAGATGCTATAGTTCTTGTAAAGGTGATAACTACTCCAATAATGTATATCACCAAAACCCAGACAAGAAAAGAGTTTGAATTTGACTGAGCCTCTCCTCCGGTTTCTGAATTTGCCATTTCCAGGAGTGACCCTATATTTAATGCAATTCCGGAATATGGTGTCTCTTTATCTACTGAGATATTTACCAATGGCAAAAGAAGAGCTAAAAGCAACATCACAACAATTACAATTCTGTTGAATCTGTACAGAGTCTCTCTGCTAAGGGCAGCTGTAAAAAACAGATAGAAGAGAGCCAGACAAAGAGAGGATTTTAGTATGTAAACAAATATGTCTCCCATAATCTATTTTTCCTTTTTTGATTTTTCAACTTTTTCTATAAGCTTCTTTAGATCATCAAGTGATACCTCCTCCTCCTCTATCAGAGATGAAACAACTCCCAGGTAAGAGTTTTTAAAATATTTGCTGACAACTTTATTAAGTGCCCCTCTTTTGTACTCCTCCCTTGAAATAACAGCATAGTACTGATATGTACTTCCAAATGATATATGAGCAATAAAGCCTTTATCCTCTAATCCTCTGACTATAGTTGAGAGCGTATTAAAATGTGGCTTAGGCTCTTTGTATAGTTCAAGAAGCTCTCTTACAAACAACTCTCCCTGATTCCAAAAGTGGTTCATAATCTCCTCCTCTCTTTCAGTTAGTTTTTTTGTCATCATTTTATCTTTTGCTTCTTTCATAATACTCTCCGTTTAAAGACAAACAAATATAACTATACTTTTTAGTTATACAACTATTTTTATTAGTTATTAAACTAAAACTTGCAGTTATTCCAACATCTAAGGAAACCATTGGCTCACGAAGAGGGAAGTGTATATATAGTTTGAAAAAAATATAACAAAGAGGCTGACCAATAATGGTCAGCCTCTTTAATAGCCTTAATAAATTAAGTCAGGAATTAGTTCTCAACAATAACAACTCTGTTAAGTGCCGGTTTTCCAAATGGCTCATCTTTGTCACCTTTTGCGATAACCTCTAATTGACCAGGATTAACACCAAACTTATTTACAAGAACATCATAAACTCTGTTGGCACGCTTCTCGCTAAGAATTTGATTAATTCTGGAAGTTCCGGTTGCTTTATCAGCAGAACCCTGAATTTTGAATTTCTTGCCTGATTTCTTAATCATATCAGCAGCATATCCTAAGTTGATAATATCCTTATCAGTCAAATCAGCTTTGTTAATTTGGAAGAATACCGCAAGAGGAGAGATTATGTACTCAGGTTCAGGTTGAACAACAACTGCCTTCCTGGCCTTTTCAGCTGCAAGTTCGTCCGCAATGCGTTTTGCATTAGCATCCTTGTCTGCAAGTTGCCTCTCAAGAGCAGCAATACGATTATTGTAAGGAGTATAATCTGCAGGCTCAACTTTTACATAGCGCTCAAATCCTCTTTTTGCAAATTTATAAGTGAATCCAATACTTGCAGTACTCATACCTTCCCATCTGCTTCCTCTGATGATACCATCAAAAGCATCATTTACAAACAAATGTCTTAGTTCCAGATTGAGGTCAACTGCGTCTGAAACGCGGAATTTATTAATAAGACCTACTGTAAGACCAAGCTCATTGCTAACTTTGTTCGCTGAATTCCAGCTCTCAATGTTAGATGCTCTTGCCCAGCCAAAACCGGCAAAAGGAACAAAATCCCAAGTTCTGTCAGCTCTGTATCCGCCAATAGAATTTGAAAGATTCCACAGAATATCTCCGTGCAGGTTCATAACATTGAATTTTTCAATTGCGTATCCGTTTGTCAGTGCACCGGCAGGTACAAATGCATTGTCACCGGGGAAAAGGAATACCTTACCCTTAGCTCTCAGACCTGCATACTGAAGACGAAGACCCATTGAAGGAGTGATCCACTTACCCAGGGAGAGGTCAAGAGCAGGAGTTAATCTCTCCTGAAGCTCCATTCTGTTGTCATATTCTCCAAAGTAGAGGTTTAGACCACCGCCTGCAGAGACAAACCAGTTATCCCAGAAGCCATTAGTGATAAATGGTCCTCTTTTGCTTTCCTGTTGGGCAAATGCCGAAACAGTAAACATTAATAAAACCAATGTAAAAAATGTTTTTTTCATAGTACTTGAATTTTTTATTTTATGTCCAGTTTAATCAATTATGAGTTAAAATCAGAGTATAACTAAAACACAAAATTACATAAAGTGTTCATATCTTGTGCAAAAATAGTAAAATAAAACACAATCGGCCTCTAATTTAATAAAAAAAAGGGCTGTTTTACAAACAGCCCTCAAATTATTATTGAAAAGAGTATTACTCCTCACCAACTATCTCTACTTTGATATTTGCTTTAATGTCTTTGTAGACTTTAACAACAGCATCGTAAATACCAATCTCTTTAATATTTGATTCACCGGTTATGGTAATGCTTCTGCGGTCAATTTCAAATCCCTGAGCAGCCAGAGCCTCTCCAACCTGAATATTATTGACTGACCCAAAAATCTTCCCGGTAGAACTTACTTTAGTGGCAAGTTTAACCTGTATACCCTCAAGTTTAGCAGCCAAAGCAACTCCATCCTCGCGAAGTTTTGCCTCTTTATGAGCTCTTTGTCTTAAATTTTCTGCATGTACCTTTTTTGCCGAAGGCGTAGCCATTATTGCAAAGCCTTGGGGAATCAGATAATTTGAGGCATATCCGTTGCGAACCACTACAATATCGTCCTTGTGGCCCAGATTCGGAACATCTTGTTTAAGTATTATCTCCATTATTTATATCTCCTTAGCTTATTTCAATAAATCTGTTACATATGGAAGCAGAGCAAGATGTCTTGCGCGTTTAACTGCTTGTGAAACTTTCTTCTGGAATTTCAGAGAGGTTCCGGTAAGACGGCGTGGCAGTATTTTGCCCTGCTCATTAAGGAATCTCTTGAGGAACTCTGCGTCCTTATAATCTACATATTTGATACCGGCCTTTTTAAAACGGCAGTATTTTTTCTTCTTTACCTCTACTGTAGGAGGGTTCAGGTAGCGAATTTCGTTGTTTGCTGGATTTGCCATGATCTCTCCTCCTTAGTTTTTAGATTCTGATTTGTTAGCTCTTCTTCTCTCTGAATATGCAATTGCATGCTTGTCAAGTGCAAAAGTGAGGAAGCGGATGATTCTCTCATCCCTTCTGTACTGAACTTCCAGTTTGGCAATAAATGTTGGGTCTGCCTTAAATTCTATCAAGTGATAAAAACCTGTAGTTTTTTTCTGGATTGGGTAAGCCAGTTTCTTAAGGCCCCAGTCCTCTTCATGCACAATCTCACCGCCATTATCAACGATGAAATCATGATACTTCTTTACCGCTTCCTTTATCTGAACATCAGATAAAACGGGAGTTGAAATGAAAACGGTTTCGTAATGATTCATACTCTTTGTTTATAAATTATTATTTAAAAAAATGGGCTGCAAATATATGTATTATTTTGCAGCCCGCCAACTATTTTTTCAAATGGCTATTTTTTTACCGGTGCCTTTTCCAGCACCTTAATAACATAATTCCACCATTTCTCGACAGTTTCAATGTTCACCCTCTCATCAGGAGAGTGAGGGGAGCGAATTGTAGGCCCGCATGATATCATATCCCAGTTTGAATATATACCCCCCAGAATACCACACTCCAATCCTGCATGAATTGCCTTAACCTCCGGCTCTCTGCCGTACAAGTCTTTGTAAACCTCTTTCATTGTGCTCAGAATGTCTGAGTTCATATTTGGTTTCCATCCGGGATAGCCACCGGTAAACTCTACTTCTGCGCCCGCAAGTTTAAATACAGAACCTAACGATTGTGCAAGAATATCTTTTGCTGAGTCAACAGAGCTTCTCATAAGACATTTAACCTGAATCTTGCCATTCTCTGATTTTACAATTGCAAGATTATTTGATGTTTCTACAAGACCCGGCATAGCATCACTCATTCTCTCAACTCCGTTTGGAGATCCGTAAACAGCTAAAACAGCCTTCAGGGCAGTACCGGCATCAATTACCTCCGCAGGAAGATCTGCTCTCTCAAGTACAATGTTCAGATCCGGTTCGTGAGCAGATAATTCCGATTTTATCTCTGCAAGATGTCTTGCAACAAGATCCTTTGCTCCCTTCTCGTTTGAAGCAGCAATTGCAAGGTGGGCAAATGCCTCCCTTGGGATAGCGTTTCTCAGACTTCCGCCTTCAATAGATGCAACTCTTGCCCCAAACTCTTCAATCAATGGAAGAAGTAATCTTACTATTGTTTTGTTTGCATTTCCCCTGCCCAGAACGATATCCATTCCGGAGTGACCACCCTTAAGGCCGGTTACAGAGAGCTTATATCCGGCAAGCCCGGCAGGTGTCTTCTCATTTTTATAAGTAAAAGTTGCAGTTGCATCCAATCCGCCGGCACATCCTACATAAAGTTCACCCTCATCTTCTGAGTCAAGATTTATCAGGATATCACCCTTAATTATTCCAGGCTGAAGCATTCTTGCACCCGTCATTCCTGTCTCTTCGTCAACAGTAAACAGTGCTTCAACAGGTCCGTGAACAAGGTCTTTTGACTCAAGAACTGCCATAGCAACGGCTAAGCCCAATCCATTATCTGCTCCCAGAGTAGTGCCGGTAGCGTATACCCATCCATCTACAATTCTTGGCTGTATTGGATCCTTCTCAAAATCGTGAACCTTATCACTATTTTTCTGAGGAACCATATCAATATGTGCCTGAAGTATTATACCCTTCCTGTTCTCCATCCCCGGAGTAGCGGGTTTCCTTATTATAATGTTACCAATGCCATCTTTAATTGTCTCAAGGCCCAGATCTTTACCAAATTTCTCAAGAAAAAGAATAGCTCTCTCCTCTTTTTTAGAAGGTCTGGGAATCTGAGTCAGTGAGTAAAAGTGTTTCCAAACACTTTTTGGATTCAATTCTGAAATATTCATATCAACTATATTTATAAATTATTTATCAAGTTTCTTATTTACCAATTGCTACATCAACAGGGAATGAGAGCACCTTACCAAACTGATAGACAGGGACACGGGTTTGCAACAGAGTGTTCTGCCCGGATGATATCTTTGCAATCATTATCTCAGGGACTCTGTACAAAACCCTGCCCTTTTCTGCAGTCAGATCCATATTAAATGATGGAGCAGGCTGACCATTCTCTTTAAGAAGTTCAATTATTACAGGACTGCCTGCTACATTATCAGCAGGCAAAAGACCCTGATTCTCTGAAATTCTGAAGGCAACATATATCTGTCTTGCGTTCTCGCCTGAAGGAACAACATCAAAACTTGCTCTTTGTTTATCAAACACGCTTTTACCTGTAAAAAGGCTCATGTACTCAGACTCAAGTCTGTTCATCTCATCAATAGCAGCCTTTAAAGCCTCTCCACTGAAAGTAGCATCTGTCTCTCCGGTAATAATTTCCATCCTTTTAGCCCTTAGCCTGAAAATTGAGTTTGCAATCTCTTCTGCCCGCTTTTCAACACTCTTTTCAACTATCTGAGTCTGCTGTACAGGAACCCTCTCCATCCCGGTTTCAGTCCTGACAGTTTTATACAAAGTTGTGCTTACATTGGTAAGATTGGATGTTGCCATCTCCATATTAAAAAGTGGTGAGCTTACCTGTGCCGGAAATCTCGCATAATCTTTCCTGCCAGCTCCCGAATCTGACCAAATTACAAGTCCCTGGCTCATCATCTCCAGAAAGTTTGCGGTTGCACGGGATGTGTTACCAAGATTAAGGGCAATGTTAGTTGTGCGGTCTGCCTCAATATAGGAGTTTAGCTCCACTGATGAGAGAGTATAAAAGTCACCGCTGTTTTCCCTTGCCTGAATTCCGAGGTACTTCTGAGCGAATTTTGCATATGGTCCTGCCATAAATGTTTCACGAACAGCCTCTGCGGTAATTCTGAAAGAGGTGGAGGGAAGAGAATATACTATTGCACCCTTAGGTACGGCTTCACCCTGTGATAAAATCTGAGCACCGGCTGTTATATTTAACAAAAGTGCAAAAAGGGCGAGCAAAGGTTTTAATTTATTTTTCATTCTATAAAAATTATTACAATTTTAAATTGGCACAGTTAACAAAGTTATCCATTTTTTACTATTTTTGCGAACTTGTGAGCAAATTTTTAACTAAAACTATATATTCACTATGTTTAAAAACCATCCAAAAGGACTACTTGCAGCTGCCCTGACAAATATGGGTGAGCGCTTCGGTTTCTACATTATGATGGCAATCCTCACTTTGTTCATCTCTTCAAAATTCGGTTTGTCTGAAACCACTACCGGACTTATATATTCGGCATTCTATGCCTCAATATATATTCTGGCACTGGTGGGAGGTCTGATAGCAGATAAAACTCAGAATTACAAACGCACAATTTTGTGGGGCCTCATACTCATGGCTGTGGGATATGCAGTGATTGCCGTTCCTACCAAAACTCCTGTGGACAATTTACCTATTGCATTGGCTGTAACATGTTTCGGACTGCTTGTCATTGCATTCGGTAACGGTCTTTTCAAAGGCAATCTTCAGGCAATCGTAGGCCAGATGTATGATAAAAAGGATTATAAGGACAGCATCGCCAAAAGGTTTGGAGTTGACGAAAACGGCAAACCAAAAAGAGATATGAGAGATGCAGGTTACCAGCTGTTCTACATGTTTATCAACATTGGAGGTTTCTTTGCACCATTTATTGCAATTGCAGTCAGAAACTGGTGGCTTAAACACAATGGATTTGACTATAATGCGCAACTGCCGGAGCTTGCTCACCAGTATCTGGGCAATCAGGCTGCAATGAGTGCAGAGCAGTTAAACAACATTACAAACTATGCAGCTCAGGTAACTTTGGACGGAACTCCTGTAACGGATCTTACCGCATTCAGCAACCAGTATCTGGATGTTTTTAACAGAGGCTTCCACTATGCATTTATTGCAACAATCTTTGCAATTTTCATCTCGTTTGTTATTTACATGATAAACAAGAATCAGTTTCCGGATCCTGCAGCGTCAAAAGCTAAGAATAAAGACAATAAATCTGTTTCAAGAGAAGAGGTTACGATGGCTGCTTCAGAGATCAGACAAAGAATTTATGCGTTGTTTGCAGTATTTGGAGTTGTAATTTTCTTCTGGTTCTCTTTTCACCAGAATGGTTACTCTCTTACATATTTTGCAAGAGACTACATAAACCTGGATATCATCAAATTTGATCTTGGATTCACATCCATTAAAGGCGCAGAGATATTTCAGTCTGTTAACCCATTCTTTGTAGTTGTACTTACTCCTGTGATAATGTGGCTTTTTGGAACAATGAGAAGGAAAGACAGAGAACCATCTACTCCTAAGAAGATAGCAATAGGTATGGGAATTGCAACCATAGCCTATATTTTCCTGCTTGTTGTATCAATGGCATTGCCTGATAAATCTGCCCTTGCAACAATGTCCGGTGAAAGTCTTAATGCCATGAAGCTTACCCCTTGGGTACTTGTTGGAATGTACTTCATCCTTACAGTTGCTGAACTTTTCATCTCTCCGCTGGGACTTTCATTCGTGTCAAAAGTGGCTCCTCCTCACCTTCAGGGCTTAATGCAGGGTGCGTGGCTAGCCGCTACGGCAATTGGTAACTCTATCCTCTTCATCGGAGGTATGCTCTATACATCAGTACCTCTGTGGGCTTGCTGGATGGTATTTGCAGTTGCCTGTGCACTGTCAATGCTGGTAATGCTCTCAATGGTTAAGTGGCTCGAAAGGGTTGCTAAATAAACTTTTCAACTTATGAATATAAAAGCCCGGTTTAGACCGGGCTTTTTTTATATTTGCACCTCGTAAATATATGGAAGAGATTAAACTTATAGCCTTTGATGCCGATGATACTCTGTGGATGAATGAGTATCACTACAGAAATGCAGAGATTCGTTTCTGTGAAATGATGAAGAGATATACCGACGAGGAGAGAGCAAATAACTTGCTTTTAAAGAGAGAAAAAATGAACCTTCCGCTTTTGGGGTATGGGTCTAAACCCTTTATAATTTCTCTGATTGAAACAGGAATAGAGATAAGTAATGGTACAATAAGCAATGAAGAGATACTGCAGCTCATTGAAATCGGGAAAGAGACCATAGGAAAACCGATTGAGCTGTTGCCTGAGGTTGAAGAGATTCTCTCTCAGCTGTCTCATAAATATCCGCTTATTCTTGCAACAAAAGGAGACCTGAAAGAGCAGGAGTCAAAAATCGAGAGGTCCGGACTTGAGAAATATTTCTCCTCAATAGAAATCCTGAGTGAGAAAAACAGAGAGAGTTACATGAAAATTGTAAAAAAACACTCAGTAAAACCGGAGAATTTTCTGATGGTTGGAAACTCCTTTAAGTCTGACATACTGCCAGTACTTGAGATAGGAGGAAGTGCCATTTATATACCTTCAGATATTATCTGGGCTCATGAAATAGCAGAGGAGATTGACCACCCAAGACTTAAAAAGGCACATAAACTCTCACTGGATCTATTTAAATAAAATTGATAAACTAATTAACATTAATATGATACCATTCAGACAAAACAGGAGTTACAGGAGGTTTTTCCAGAGTGAAGAGATATCTGAGGAGCAGTTAAAAATGATGGTAGAGGCAGCAAGGCTATCTCCCTCATCAAGGAATATTCAGCCTATCAAATTTTATATCTGCAATGACAAGGTGACTAACTCCAGAATTTTTCCAAATCTGGGATGGGCCGGTTATCTTAAAGATTGGGAGGGACCTGTTGAAGGAGAGAGGCCATCTGCTTACATAATTCTTCTTCACGACACCTCTGTTGCACCTGCATATTCATGTGACAATGGTATATTCGCACAAAGTATATTACTTCAGGCTGTAGAACTTGGTTTTGGAGGTTGTATGATTGCAACATTTAAAAAGCAGGAATTAACAAACCTCCTCAGACTCCCGGGCTATCTTTCACCTATACTGGTGATAGCACTTGGGAAACCTAAAGAGGTTGTTGTTATTGATGATGTCAAGGCAGGAGATATTAAATACTGGAGAGATGCCGATGGTGTCCATCATGTCCCCAAAAGATCTCTTGACGAGCTGATATATACTCCTGATTTTTAAATATTAACGGTCAGTTGCAAAAAGAGAAATCTTCCAATAGATTTCATTCCTGACGAGTCAACATATCTCTTGTTAAAGAGATTTGTTGCACCTGCACTTAGCACAAGGTGACTTCCCAATCCTCTCCACACTTTAGCATCCACGAAGTCCAGAGCAGGAATATTATTTACTCCTCTCTCATCATCCGGGAGGTTAAGAGAGTTCATAAACTGACTGCTCATATGACGATACATAATGTTAATATTTAAGTATCTGTTCCTCCATGTTAACGCTCCATTCAACATATGCTTAGGGGTATATGTGAGATACTTTCCGGTAATGTCTGTATTTCCGGCTTGCTGATTTACACTATACTCCACAATTTTTGAATGGGTATATGTATAGTTAGCTGAGAAGTCCAATCCAGCCAGAGGAGAGTAATTAACATCGGCCTCCCCTCCAATAATCTCAACCTTTCCCACATTTTGCATACTCATAAGAGGCCTGTTCTTATTTCCTATTCTGATAGTCTGGCCTGTATTTACAGCATAGTGAAAATCAGTACCCAAAGAGTAATAGAGAGATGGAGAGATATGCAATCCCTCTGTAAGGTTAAAGTCGCCTCCTACCTCGTAAGTGTTTATATATTCAGGCCTTAATGATGTATTGGCAAGAATAACTCCACCACTTATTGAGCCTGTTCGCGTCATATCTTCAAGAGAGCCGGGTCTGAATCCTCTTGAGGCCGATGCATATACCCGGCTTCCACTGCCTATTAACCACCTTGCTGCTAGTTTGGGGCTGAGAGAGTTCCATACCGAATTGTCAAGATTTCCTGTATACGGCTTCAGAAAATTTGTTATTGATGTTCCTCCTTCAACCTGGAACCCTCCGTCACTAATCCACACCCTCTCTCCTCTGAGTGATGGCAAGATTAGCAATCTTCCCTCTGCCAGTGATATTTCATCCTGGACAAAAAGAGCCAGGGAATTACTTTTGCCTCTGTTTATAACTCTGTCTGTTGAGGTCCTGTATACATCCCTTCCATCTACAGCACCTCCCTTGAATTCCAGTCCTGCAGAAAAGGTATTGTTTCTTACTCCTGAATAGCTGTATGATGCCCAGGCTCCATAGTCACTCCGGTCTACAATAACATCAAAAATATCAGCCCCTTTCCATTTTATTTCCGAGTATTTTTCCGTTGAAATATAACCGGTTACATTAAATGATGAATTTCCTGCAGAGCTGTTCCATGATAATTTATAGTTCCTGTTTACATAGTGGTTATAGCCATCTACTACACCATATGATGTATACATCCTCTCTCCCTTTCCCCTGAGCGCATCTGTGTAGTTGAACTCTGCCTTAAAGAGACCAAACTTGTTATTACCATACCCCAAAACAATTCCTCCGTTTTTTTCATCCAGAGACATATTTATAGTAGTAGAATCAATTTCAGTTGAAGGATTGTACCCATCACTTCTTCTCAAGAATCCGCCTGCCCCTGCAAAAAATCCACCCTTTCCGTATGAGGAGAAGGCCCTGGTCCCAATTGTATTAAATGAACCATAATCTGTCTGAATATTTGCTCTTAAGCCATCCTTTATATCATTTGAGATGTAATTCACGGATCCGCCCATTGCGTTACCTCCAAAAATATTTGAGTTGGGCCCTTTCACAACCTCAACGCTCTGTAAAAGAGCTTGGTTTATCATTCCAAAATTTGCACTGCCTGTTGAGAGTTTGTTGATTGGAACCCCATCAATAAGAATTAATGTTCTTGCCTGTTCCTTGCCAACTCCCCTTGCAGATACAGATGAATGCTTATCGAATATTCCCATATTCCTGGTTACAATAAGCCCTGAAACCCCCTTGAGAATATCATCGGCATTAAGTACCGGAGCGGATTTAATGCTTTGGACGGGGATATTTGAGATTCTTACCGGAGTTTTAAGAATTTCTCTTCCTGTTTTTGTTGCACTCACAACAACATCTTTAAGGTCATACATTTTTGCCGTGTCGCCCTCCTGAGCATTAATATGCGTAAGAGGGCCTGCCATAAAAAGCAGGGCTAATCCTAAAAATCTGAATTTCATAAATATTTAGTTAGCTATTAGTATACTGATGATTGCCCCATTTGAGAGAGTATCTCTCTTCCTCCCTTTTCAGACAGGAGGAAATCAACAAATGCCTCTGCAATCTTTTTATTTGGGGCATTCCTTAGGATGGTGAGACCATATATCATCGCCTCTCCGTTAATCTCAATTGTATCTTCAGGAGAAGAGCCCCTTACTTTTACAACTGCTTTAGAATACCAGTCATTAAGTAAGGGATCTGATAAATTAACAGAATCACTCAGCTCTGTATATTTTAATCCATGCTGCACGGCTACAGATTTGTATAAAAATATATAATCCACAGCATTAACATCAAGAAGAGCAAGTAGATCCACCTCTTTGGGTCTTATATATCTTTCATCCTTTATAATCATTGAATTCATATCCACTCCTGCCAGCTGCCAAACAAGAAGTGTCCTGTAACCACAAGGATCAGAGTTAGGGTCAGATCTTCCAAAAATAACATCTTTCCTCATGAGGATCTCTTTCCAGTTCTCTTTTGTAATTTCAGATGAATACCTTGATTTATCGTTAAATACAATAGCCATCTCATTTGCAGCAAACTTTATATTCTCAGATGCAAACCGCGGAATAAGTAGTTTGTCAATTACAGTATAATCTGCTGATGCCATAATATCGCAATCTCTTCCCAGCTCTGTAATTTTTCTGGCAGCATCTATGCTTCCTGATGCCTCTGCTAAAATCTTAACGCCCGGATTAAGTTTGACAAAACTGTCTGCAATTGCCTTAAAGGGCATAGAGAGAGAGCCGGCATGAAAAATAATAAGTTCTCCGTTTAAAGAGTCATGAGTGCGGGTACCTCCCCCTTTGCATCCTGCAGTTAGTATAAGAATCAGCAGAATTAGAGGCAGCATATTTACAGCGTGAAAAAACTCCTTCACCCGTCCCTTGATTAAAGTATCAATATCGCCTCTTAACTTCAGATAGGAATCAAGTAATCTTTTTCCATCAGGAGAGAGTATTGTTCCTCCCCCCTCTTTCCCCCCTCTGAATGTTTCAATAAGAGAAAATCCCAGCTCCTTTTCAGAATCTCTGATCCTGTCCCAGACTTTTCTATAGCTTATACCAAGATTATCTGCCGCATAGTGGAGAGATTCCCCCTCTTCTATCTTTTGAAGAATAAGGAAATGCTCGTGTCCCAGCACCTCTCCGCTTCCCCTTTTTGTAAGCCACAACCTGTAATCCAGGAATATGTCATAGTATTTGGCTCCCCTGTTTCCTGCCATTTTAGTAGAGAGTTATTTTGTTTATTCCCTTTATAGACCTGTCTGCGAACATGTCATTATCGGCATAAAGAGAGAAGGTTTCACGACCCTTCTCGGTTCCGTCCCCAAACATAATAAGAGGCTCCATCCCATCAACTCTGTTAATGAGTTCCGAGAGAGAGAAGGATGCCCTGTAACCGTCAACTGCCTCTATACAAACAAGACCCTCTCTCAAACTCCTTTTGTCAAGAGGGAGGATCTCTCTTAATAAACCATCTGCCCTTACTCCGGAGAATGTTCTTAACCCCTTGTATCCCATTCCGTGGCCATAGTAAATTGTTCTTCTGTCAAGCTTTGGAAGATTCTCCGGAATTGAGTTAAAGGATGCTATCAACTCTCCGCCATTTACTACATCCAATTTGTTTGAGAAAAAGATTTCCGGGTCTCTGTTTACTTTAAAGTCTCCTTTAAGAGATTTAATTACAATTTTTGATGGATTCAGAATTCCCCTCTCGGCAAAAAGATCGGTGCCTGCAACTAATTTACTCCCGGAGGGAATTTCCCATTTTTCACCTGTCTTATCCGGAACAACTCTTGCTACAGCTTTTGCTATTATTATGTTATAAACATCTGCCGAGTAAATTATCTCTCCCCAGCTGAAAACTGCAAATTCACCGGCATCATTCCAAACTTCAACATAAAGATCAACAGGAGGATAAAAATCTTCTTTAGAAATTTTATCAATCTTAACAGAACTCAAAATGTCGCTAAGAGCCACTCCATCATACCTGAACGCCCCCAGAAATTTTGCAGAATCATTGTCCATTACAACTTCCCTGACAGTTACTGAGTGCCATGGTAATTTTTCAAGTGAGACTCTCTGCTCCCCATCTGTCTCTCCTGTAATAAGAATCTCTTTTACAGTTTTTAATTCGGTAGGAGACTCTGTGTTAAAATAATTATTTGCTCCTGATTCCCAAATAAGTGTGGAGCCGGAATACCCATCTATATGCAAATATTTGCAACTCGTAAGTGATAAAAAAAGTGCTATTAGCACAAGAAGTGATCTCTCTCTCATATTTTAAGTTTTCACAAAGATATAAAAAACTGCTAACTTGCACAGGTTTTAGCGAACAGAATAAAAATGGAAATTAACTCATTTCGCTTTGATGGAAAAGAGATTAGGAGGCCTTTTATAATTGCGGGCCCCTGCAGTGCCGAGAGCGAGGAGCAGATGATTGGTACAGCCCGTCTGCTGGCAGCCCAGAGCGTTGAGGTTTTCAGAGCAGGAATATGGAAACCCAGAACCAAGCCCGGCGGTTTTGAGGGTGTTGGCTCTGCAGGCCTTGAGTGGCTAAAGAGCGTAAAAGAGGAGACAGGATTAAAAACAACAACTGAAGTGGCTAACTCAAGACATGTTGAAGATGCCCTGAAAGCAGGTGTTGACATATTATGGATTGGAGCCAGGACTACTGCAAATCCATTTGCTGTACAGGAAATTGCAGAGGCGCTGAGCGGATCCGGAACTCCTGTACTCGTTAAAAATCCAATTAATCCTGATCTTGAACTTTGGATAGGGGCTGCCGAGAGACTCACTGCCTGCGGAACAGAGAATATTGCTTTCGTTCACAGAGGGTTTGGAGCATACGAAAAAGGGCTCTTCAGAAACCAACCTCAGTGGCATATCCCTATTGAACTTAAAAGAAGGCTTCCTTCTGTTACAATTTTATGTGACCCAAGCCATATTGGGGGAAAGCAAAACCTTATTTATCCAATTTCACAGCAAGCCATGGATTTAGGCTTTGACGGATTGATGATTGAGACACATATTAATCCATCGCAGGCACTTAGTGATAAGGAGCAACAAATAACACCCGAACTGCTTAAACGAATTCTAAGCCTTATAGTAATAAGGGATAAAAGTGAATCTTCCCAATATCTTGCAGATTTAAGAAGGGAGATCGACGAGCTTGATGACAGGCTTTTAAACATCCTTTCAAAAAGGATGTCTGTTGCCAGAGAGATAGGAAGATACAAGATGGATCGCAACATGCAGGTCCTTCAGCCTGTGAGGTACGATAAGATGGTGACCAGCAGAATCGCTCAGGCCCTTGGGCTGGAACTTGATGAAGAGTTTGTAAAACAGATTCTGGAATCAGTGCACGAAGAGTCTGTAAGACAGCAGTTTGAAGTTATAAACAAATCAGGTCTCTCCCAAAAGCTTAATTAGCCCCCACTTACCAGATGAATAACCTTAAGGTCATCTCCTTCACTAACAAATGTAGATGAATACATCTCTTTTTTTACCGGATGATCGTTAAGCCTTACAACAAGCATTTTAAACGCAAATGACTTTAAGGCGATTATCTCCTCTACAGTTAATTTATCCCCTGCAAACTCCTCCTCCCTGTTATTCAATTTAATTTTCATACCACTCTCTTAGTAAAATTTCAAGCACTAAATCAGCCTGAAGATTTGAAACAATTTTAACTTTTGGTGAGAGAGGCGGAAACTCCTCAGAAACCTCACTTGTCTCATCACCGCAAATATAAAGATTTCCGCTTCTTGTGACTCTCAGCTTATCTGAATTACCCCAGCCGGCCAGACCGGAAGCAGCAACAAGGGGAATTTGCGGCAGCTGAGCCGACATCTCCTCAATAAGCATTTGTTTTTGTGATGCCTCGTCAAATGCCTCTACGACAACATCGCATGTGGAGAAGAGAAGCGTTATGTTTTCAGGTGAAACTTTTGAAAAATGCATCTGAAGCGAGGCAAAAGGAGATATCCTCAGCAGATTATCTCTGAGAGCCTCTACCTTTTTCTCCCCAATTTGATCGTGAAAATAAAATTGTCTGTTAAGATTTGAATCAGATACTCTGTCATAGTCTGCAACTATCAGCTTCCCTGCACCACATCTTAAAAGTGACTCCGCACAATTTGAACCCAGCCCGCCGGCTCCGGCTATTCCTATTGTTTTTTGTGACAAAAATGCTCTTATTTGGTTAAAGGTTGGCATAAAAAAGGGTTGTCAGGATTGCGATTTTTCGTAAATTTACAAAAAATTAAAAACCTAAAAAAATATAGGATGAACTATCAGGAAATCAAATCCGGAAGAAAGATCACGGCCTCCTTTCCATACACCTGGAAGCCAATGGAGCGGGGTTACAGCGATCAGAGTCTTTATGTGAATGTTGAGACCGGCAAAATGGAAGCACGCCCCATCTCTCCCAAAACAAGGGAGATATTCATTGGGGGGAAAGGTTACGGACTCAGAATGCTGTGGGATGCCATTAAACCAACAACTAAATGGCAGGATCCTGAGAATGAAATAGTTATTTCAGGAGGACCCTGCTCCGGTATTACTCAATACTCAGGCTCAGGCAAATCAATTGTTGTTGCCATCTCTCCTCAGACAGAAAAAATCATAGACAGTAATGTGGGCGGACACTTTGGCCCACACCTTAAGATTGCCGGTTTTGATGCTCTGGAGATTCAGGGAAACTCTCCAAAAGATGTGATCGTATTCATAAACGGAGTAGACCACATAGTAGAGATCTTTGAGACACCTCAGCAGTTAAGCTACGACTCACATCTTCTTGGGGAGGAGCTGCTGGAGATGTTCGCAGACAATGAGAAAGATAAGATCAATGTCTCTGTTGTTGCTTCCGGAAAAGCAGCAGAGCACTCACTGATAGGTATGCTCAACTTCACATTCTGGGATGTTAAAAGAGGGAAGGTAAGACTCAAGCAGGCAGGAAGGGGTGGTATTGGAACTCTCATGCGTCATAAAGGGGTTAGAGCAATTGTTGCAAAGATACCAAAGGTGACCGGTAACTTTAATAATGTAGTTGATCTTCCTGCAATTATGGAGAGAGGGAAGAGGTTCAACAAAGAGATGCGCGATCTTGATGATGTACAGTGTCAGATGCGTCAGGTTGGAACGGCACACCTTATGGGTGTCCTTGAAAAATACGACATCCTTCCCGTAATGAACTTCAAATACGGAGATCATAAAGATTGCCCTAAAATTGATCTTGAAGTCTGGAAAAAATTCTTCACTCAGGGTGTTCCGGACGGATGCTGGATTGGTTGCAATATGTCATGCGCAAAAGGTGTGGATGATTTTGAACTTCGTACAGGTCCTTACAAGGGTAGCAAAGTAATTGTCGACGGGCCTGAATATGAAAACGCAGCTGCACTAGGCTCGAATATTGCTGTATTTGACCCGCGCGATATTATTGAGCAGAACTTCTACTGCGACACTTACGGCGTTTGCACAATAACCTGGGGAAACATTGTCGGATTCCTTATGGAGTGCTGGGATAACGGAATTTTAAATGCTGAGAGGACAGGGGGAGTAGATCTCTCATGGGGTAATGCCGATGCCTCTCTTGAACTACTTCACCAAATGGCAAGAGGCGAAGGATTCGGAGTAACAGCAGGGCTGGGCGTAATGAGGCTGAAGAAAATTTTTGCAGATAACGGATGGGGAGAGAGGCAGTTTCTGGAAGATATAGGAATGGAGAACAAGGGGCTCGAGTACTCAATGTATCTTTCTAAAGAGTCACTGGCTCAGCAGGGTGGTTATGCAATGACCAACAAAGGGCCTCAGCACGATGAGGCGTGGCTTATATTTATGGATATGGTAAATAATATGATCCCTACCTTTGAAAACAAGGCTGAGGCACTTCACTATTTTCCATATTTCCGCACCTGGTTTGGCCTTGCAGGATTCTGCAAACTCTGTTGGAACGATGTGGAGCCGGCAGATAATGCCGAGCAGCCGGAGCCAAATAAAGTACCTGAGCATGTTGACAACTATGTAACAATTTTCAAAGCTGTTACCGGCCGGGAGTTTGACAAGGAGGAGATGATCAGAATGTCTGAAAGAGTCTATAACTTCCAGAAAATTCTCAATATCCGCCTGGGATTCGGCACAAGAGAGTTTGACAAACAGCCCTACAGGGCAGCCGGTCCTGTAACTGAAGAGGAGTATCTGAGCCGTCAGGAGAGATATGACAAGCAACTTATTGATAAAATGGGGCTTGATCCTCTTAAGATGACCCTTCAGGAGAAGATGAGAGCCCACAGGGAATACCGGGAAAATCAGTACGAGAGTCTTCTTGATGCCGTATATTACCGCAGAGGATGGAACAAGAACGGAGTACCTACCCTTGAACATCTTAAAAAAATAGGAATGGACCTCCCTGAATTAATTGAAGTAGTAACACCATTACAGTAGTTCAAAATGAACGCAAATTCTTTAAAAATTGCTGTTCAAAGAGTTGTGCTCATCGCCACCCTGGCGGTGAGCCTCTTTTTTACGGCGTGCCAATCCGGCAAAGATCCAAATCCTTACGGGCTTGATCTTATTTCGACAACAGAAGAATACCTGACCAGCATTGAGGCAGATAGCGCCAATTTACTTATAGATCTGGAAGAATTTATTCCGGGAATTATTCTTGATATCCGCTATGCCGACACCAATAACTTTACAGGTAAAAAAATCTACTCTGCGCCTAAAGCATATCTTAGAAGAGCTGCAGCAGATTCTCTTCTCAGAATACAGAAAGAGCTTGGGAAAGAGGGTCTTGGAATTAAGGTATACGATGCTTACAGACCCTACTCTGCAACTCTCTATTTCTACGAAGTATACCCCGACACAACATTTGTAGCTGCTCCCTGGAAAGGATCAATACACAACAGAGGTTGTGCAGTTGACCTTACACTGATTAACCTGTCAACCGGAGAGGAGTTACAGATGCCTACTCCATTTGATGAATTTTCAGATGCTGCATCACACTCTTATGTTCCACAGGATAGCACTCTCCTTGCCAACAGGAGCAAGCTTCTCTCGGTAATGGAAAAATTCGGGTTTACACAATATGAACACGAATGGTGGCACTATAATTATTATAACCGGGAGGGAATGGGATTACTAAATATTTCGTTTGAAGATCTTGAAAAGCTAAAGAAATAATGAAAAAATTGCATTTTACAATTCTGCTGGCAGTACTTTCTGCACTACCCGGATACTCCCAGAACACTCCGCAAAAGACATCCCTTAATGTCAATAAGGTTTACTACCCCTCTTACGGTGTTATGGAGAGGAGCAGACCATCCTTCCCAAAAATTGGAGAGTATGAGGTTATGCTTTGCGATTTTCATACGCATACTATTTTTTCAGATGGTTTGGTTTGGCCGGACATCAGGGTAAGCGAAGCCTGGACAGAGGGGCTTGATGCAATTGCAATAACTGACCATATTGAGTACAGACCATATAAGAAATACACTAACAACGACCATAACACCTCGTATGAAATAGCAAAAGAGGCTGCAGATAAAGTTGGCCTTATTCTTATAAAGGGGTCTGAAATCACCAGAACCCAAAGCACAATGGGACATTTTAACGCTCTTTTCCTTAATGACTCAAACCCTATAGATGTTAAAGATCCAAAAGAGTCTTTAAGAGCAGCAAAAGCTCAGGGAGCATACATAATATGGAACCACCCCGGATGGGCAGTTGATTCAACATACATAAGGGATTTCCAGAAGGAGGTTCTGGATGAAGGTCTTATTGACGGAATAGAGGTTTTTAACAATACCGAATTTTACCCGCGCAGTATGAAATGGGCACTTGAGAGAAATCTGGCAATGATTGCAGCTTCAGACGCTCATGGCAGTATAGAAAAGGGACAAATGGAGAGACTTGGAATTTTGAGACCTTTAACCATAGTTCTTACAAAAGAGAGAACTATTGAAGGAATCAGGGAGGGCTTACAATCCGGAAGGACTCTGGCGCTTTTCCATAACATAATTGCTGCAAAAAGGGAATTAGCCGTTGAGTTTGTAAACTCCTGCCTGACAATTAATAAAATTGGAGCGACCGGTAAGAACAACAACTATCTTATTCATAATAAAAGCGATATGCCATTTCACGTCAGGTTTGAAAAAAAAGAAATCTGGATTGGAAAGTCATCTTTTGTAAATATTTCTGCTCCTGCTAACGATTCTAAAATAAATCTGATCTTCCTGAACATTTTTGTTAGTGAAAACGAACTTTTGGCACATGATTTGCAAATCTTAAAGTGAAGTTTTTTCATAGTTTAGGTTTTAGGTTAAGAAAGGGGTAATGTCGTTCCGGGTTTCCGGAGCGACATTTACTTTTTAGCCAAAGTTTGCAGTTCTCTAAAAAGGTTGTATATTTGCGCACCTTTTCTCGGGAAGATTAGGAAGTTAATATTTAAAAACTTAATAAACAAAGCATTATGGCTGTTAAAATTCGCCTGGCTCGCCACGGTAAAAAGAATTTCGCATTCTTCCACATCGTTGTAGCCGATAATCGTGCACCCCGCGATGGTCGTTATATCGCAAAACTGGGTACTTACAATCCAAATTCTAATCCTGCAGTAATTGAACTGGACACTGACGGAGCTCTTCAATGGCTTTACAATGGTGCTCAGCCAACAGATACATGCCGCAGAATCCTATCTTACAAAGGTGTGTTACTTAAAAAACACCTTCAGGAGGGGATTAAAAAGGGAGCTTTAACTCAAGAGGCTGCTGATCTGAAATGGAATGCCTGGGCTGCCGAAAAGGAGAACAAGGTTACAGGGAAAGTATCTCAGCTTGCACAAAGCACTCGCGATGCAAAGAAAGCTGCTGCTGCTGAAGAGGCTAAGGTTAATGAGGCAAGAGCTGCCGAGCTGGCAAAAAGGAAAGAAGATGAGCGCAAGGCTGCTGAGGCAGCTGCCGCAAAGGCTAAAGCTGAAGCCAGCGCTGAGGCAGAAGCTGTAGCTGAGAGCACTCAGGAAGCTCCTGCTGCTGAAGAAACACCTGAAGCATAATTCAATGCACAAGTCAGCAAATAATTTGCTGCCTGTAGCAAAGGTTATTAAATCGTTCGGAACGGACGGAGGCGTACTAATAAGGTTTGCCCCCGGAACGCAGAACAAATTGAATAAAAAGAGACCGGTATTCATCTATTTTGATGGACTTCCGGTCCCTTTTTTTATTAATGAGATTGAGCCGAAAGGCACAGAAAAAGCCTTTGTAAGGCTGGGAAATATAGATACTCTTGAACTGGCAGCCGAGATTGAGGGGGAGATTGTTTATCTTGAAGAGACAAAAACAAAAAAAGAGTCAGGGAGGAGAGGCTTCTCTGCGGGGGATTTAGTGGGCATGCAAATTTCTGACGCCGGTAATACTCTGATTGGGAAAATTACATCTTTCTATGATTATCCGGGGAACCCCTGTATCGGCATTAAAACGGCAAGTTCAGAAAGGGAGCTGCTCCTGCCCCTCCACGACGATTTAATAATAAAAGCAGATTTTGATAGTGGTATAATCTCATTAGATTTGCCTGAAGGGATACTGGATATTTAAAAAATATCATCTACCTTAGCTCCTGAAATATCTAAACAAATGTTCAGAAAACTACTGTTAATTGGCCTGGTGGCGGCGGTGACCGTTACTGAGGCACAAGGGCAGAGAAGCAACTGGAACAGAAACTACCAGAAGCAGCTGCCGGAAGCTGAAGTAAGATTCAGCCACGGACTTCTTCCACTAACCTACGACTTTGAATTTTTTGACTGGCAATGGGATCTTTATCCGGGATCTGTATCTGATCAGTATTATGATCTTCAGACATACAGAGGGAATCTCTACAGTACCGGAGCCCTGAGCATGGCTCACAGCGTAAAAGTTGCCAAATGGCTTGAGATGGGTGCTACACTATCTTATGTTGGTAATTTCCGTAATATTTACTCTACCCAAACCAATAATGTAATTGGCAGGGAGACCTCCAGCAGCATTTTCTTTACACCAACAATGAGATTTGCATGGTTTAACAGAGAGTGGGTAAGGATGTACTCATCAGTAGGCCTGGGTGTTGGCATGATGATAAAACATCCTTACAGCACAGATGCAGGATGCACAACAGAGCCATATATTGAATGGGGGCCATCAATTCAACTTACAGGATTTGGTATATCTGTGGGCAAGCGGTTCTTCTGGTTCTCAGAAGTGCAGACAATTGGTACGCTTGGGGTTTTCACCACAGGATTCGGATTCAGGGTTACCCCTGATAAAAGGAGGTGGCAGAGATGAAGATAAAAACCTTTTTTCTTGGTCTGGTAATACTTGTATCAGTCCAGTCGTGCATTTTAGATGATGGCGATCGTGTGCCCAGAAAGACGGAGGCGGGAAAAATGATTTGGGATGCTACATCAAATGTCCTTGCCGGAAACCTTTACACCGCAGATCTGGCACTCAAACTTGACTTATGGATAAAGGCAGCTCCGGAAATTAAAGATCAACTTGAAGACAGATACTTTCCCGGTAACAAACTGAGAACCGTTACAGGTGTATGGAATATAACAGGTACTCCTGTCTATATATATCCGGATGATAAATCGCTGCACACTCAGGGGGCAATATGGAAGGTCCTTGTTTCTGACTTTATGTATGAGTATCCATTAATTCCAAGAATGCACATTAGTATTGAATGCATCGGTGAACTTAAATGGAAAGTCACCTCTTATGATGATGAGGGGATTAACGGTAATAACAATATTGCAGCTGAGTTATCCGGGAAGAGAGTAGAGTCACTGGCCTCATCTGCAGGTTATATTTACACTATTAAGGGAACCGGATATTTTAACCCTTCAATGTATGAAAACGATAATCAGAGACTGGTTGTCAGTTATATTATTCCGGGAGGTATAAGTTTCTATCCTCATATTATTAATGAATTAAGCAAAAAGTACACATATATCCCATATTCCGGTTCCTGTGCACTTGTTGTGAATGACATTAAGAACACTGCCACAAATGACAACATTCTTGTTGAAGTCCTTTCAGGATCTCCAACAAGAACGGTCAGTAAAATCACTTACAAAGGTGTAACAGAGACCTGGGATTAATCAGGATAAATGCTGCAGGCTGCGGAGGGTTATTTAATATTGATCTTCCCGCTTGCAGCTGCCTTTATAAGCATATCGTCAATTTTTCAGAATGTGCAGAGTCAGAGCTTCTGGATTTTTTATCTCTTCAGTAACCTGGGCCTTCCAACCAATATGTTAAACTCATGTGAGGTCATACTACATAGAAGACGAATTAACTTAACCTTTGTTACAGTGGGAAACCGAATATTTAGAAAATATAGTTTAGACCAATGTTCATTCCGTTTTTACCATCTCTTTTATCAAATGGTTTACCCCACTCGAAGGAGACAATGAAATTTTTGTTCATTACCGCTTTTATTCCGGCCCCTGCAGAGAGATGGAGCTTTTCTTCTGCAAACGACCATATATATGGGTCATTAGAATACCTCATTTTGTCAAGTTTATAAGGTTGAATTACCATACCTGCATCCAGGAACGGATTAAGAGCCAAATACCAATCCTGCTTCAGGAATCTGAAATCAAGGAACCTGTATCTGAACTCAAAATTTGCCCAGGCAACCCCTCTGCCCACAACTCTGTTTCTTATAATTCCTCTAAGGGTATTAATACCTCCAAGCCCCTCAGAAGTTATTTGTCTGAAATAGAGCGTGGAAATATTCTGCTGCATGTAAAACGGAGCCTCTCCCGCAATATTTGTCTGTGCTGCAAGTCTGTATGCAAAAGTCAATCTCTTCTTATAGATGGGAATATACCCTCTGTGGACAAGCGATAGTTTCAGATAGTTTTCTCCTACAGGAGATCCAAAGAGTATAGATTCTGTCCAGAACCCTTTTGATGGATCTGACTCATTATCCCTTGTGTCGTGAACAACCCCTGCTTTAAGTTCCAGATGAACTCCCCCCTTGGCCTCCTCTTGAGATATTATACCGGCATTTAAATATCTGCTGTAAAGATTATCTTCTCCCTCATATTTTTCAAGTCTTACCTCTCCTAATCTGTAAGAGTATAGGCCTACTCCGGCTGCCCACTTCCAATTTCCCCCCAGAGATCCCTGAATGTCTATTGTACTCCTGAAAAGCCTCCTGTCCATTTTAAAAAAAGAGGGTTTTTCTGCTGCAAAATCATTACTGTAAAATGAAGAGTAACCATTAAACCCTGTAAAATCCATCATTTTGTCCGTAATGTAACTCACATCCACTGTAGTTCTGATTCCTTTAAAAAGATATTCAGAGTCATAAAAGAGGTGATAAACTCCTGTTCCTTTAGTATACTGAGATACCTCAACATTAAACTTGTGAATATATTTTGGAAAAGTACTTCCATCTCCAAACCAAAAAATATCTGCAAGAGCCCCGTACTGAAAACCGAGGTCACTGTTGTAGCCAATAGCCGGTAGAGGACCTATGCTCCAGCCTCTCTTTGTCTGAGAGTGTAAATGAACAGGTTCTGCAGTTAATATAACTGCAAGAACAATTACTGCAATTTTTTTCATGATAGTATTAAACTAATAATGTATCCAAGATAATTTCCAATGGCATATCCAACAAGTCCTACGGTTAGGCCTGTTATTATTACATTTTTATTCTTCATGGCTGCCGCAACAAGAGGAACAAAGGGGGGAGAGTTTATAAGAGAGACCGATGAAATTAGAACAGTATCTGCATCGAGCTTGAAAAGTTTTGACAGTAACAACTGGATCAGAAGAGAGATAAAAATTGCGAAGGTAATATACAGCAATAAATAAATTCCACCGGAAAGGTTAAGTCTTGTCAGATCTGCCATAGATGCTACAACCATACTAAATATGTAAACCAGATACATCCCTGCATCATAACTGGTTTTAATCTCTCGTACGCGTTTAACAAAAGATGCTGCAATTCCAAGAGAAGTAATTGACAGTATAACCACAACCATCTGGATACTCTTGGGTAATACCAAAGAGAGCCCTCCGGCTATTATAAAAATACCTGCTGAGAGGGCAAATGCGCATAAAAGTGGCAGAAGATTCTCCCTTTTGAAAAATTCTTTATAAGGATTTTCGTCATAAGAGTCTACAGGCATATGCTTTTCTGGAATACCATTCCTGACAGGATAGTGGAGAACCTTCCTGAAAAGGGGAATGCCGATTGATAACACAAAGGTAAGATAGAGCAGGCTTACTGCCATATCATATGAATGTATAAGCAAATATGTTTCGTTAGGCACACCCAGCATAATTTTAATAGCTGCCAAATTTGGAGTTCCTCCCGTGTAAACACCAGCCAGCATCCCGGCAATCTTGTTCATCTGCGCTCCCATAAGAGGATCAGATCCAATCAGGGGTTTAAAAATAAAATATCCGGATAATACAGCTGTAACCACTGCAATAGTGCCTGTAATTAGTGTAAGAATTGCATTCTTTATATCCCATCGCTTAAAGTCACAAGAGAAAAGCATTAATGGTATTGCAAGAGGAATAATTACCGTAACTATTAAGTCCTGTAAATCATATGCCCCCTGGGGAATAAGTCCTGAATTTCCCAATAAAATCCCAACCAGATAGAGAAGCAGAACGGGACCAATTTTTTTAAGAAACGGCACTCTGGCTGTCATCCACAATATAGCAGCCGGTGTTACCAGATATGTTATTACTAGAAGTGTTGTGTTCATAAAAACTAAAAATATATTATTAAGCTCTCCAGAAAATTCGTTTTTCGCTTAAGTAAGCTACTAGAGCCATAGTAAAGATCACAACCACAGCGGCTCTAGCAACACCTATCCAGGGCCACCCCTGTGGATAAGTTGCAATATATATGTGTATTAGACCTGTTAATTTAAACACCGGCATAACAAGTGCACCAAAGGTAATATAACTCATCAGGGGATTACTCCCTGCTCCTGAAAAAATCCTTGAGAAATAGGAAGAGGGAAACCAGTGTACCACAAAATCAGAGATAATAAGCAAATATATTGAAATGCCCGTTGTGAAAAGACAATAAGAAACCGTACAAGGGACTTTTGTGATAGCACCTTCATAAAAGAGAAAAAGGCCTCCGCCGGTAATCATCACAGATGCAATCAGGGAGATTTGAGCGTATTGCGGAAAAATCCTTTTGCATAATAACCATATTATCAAAGCAGCTGACACCGAGAATAGCATTTTATAAAGACTCCATTCAGTATAAAGAGCAATCATAATCCAGATAACAAACAGCAAAAGATATAAAAACATCATATTCTTTGTAAAAAGATTGGAAGAGGAGCTTTTAACAGGATTATACCCACCCAGAATGCTCATTCTGCCTTTTAATATATCGCCAATATATGTGGCTGGCAAAAGTATCAGCAGAAAATATATATACTCAATATTGAAAAACCATCTTATCTCTTTGATAGCATATAGCTTGACCGGTAAGGAGAAGTGCATTGTTACAGATGCAAAAAGAAGTATCAATAAAAAGAGAATAAACCTCAGTTTAAGGTTATCTCGGGTGTAAAACCATATCAAGGCCCCTAAAAGATAGATGAAAGAGAGGAGGAAAATAATTATACCACTCCTGTATATAGAAATCTTCTCATCAAAGAAAAGAGCGCCCGCCAGAACAAGAGAAATCGAAAGGAGTGCACCAGCAAGTCTTATCCACTTATATGGCGGTTTAGACATATATAGCATAAAAAGAGCGGCAAAACCTCCAATTGTTGCTAATTGCGGAAGCCGGCCGGCAGCTGTTGAAAAATCAAGAAAAACATAGAAATAAGAGAATATCCATAACATCAGAAATCTCAAAAATATTGATTTTACACTCATTTTACCTGAGGAGCCGGCAAATGGAATTGCAACACCCATACAAAATATAAAAATGGGAAAAACCAGATCTACCCACCCGATTCCTGAAACTGTAAAGTCCAGGTTATGTGAAGGAGGCGGATTTTGAATATGGTACATCCAGTCAGGTAAGACTCCGTGAGGTATAATTGCAGAGAATACCATCCCAAAGATGGTTAGTCCGCGGAGAAGATCTAGTGACAAATATCTTTTCATAGCCGGGTTTATGTCATCTTATGTATTCACCATAGCATCTACTGCCCCAGAAAACATAATCCCTCTCCTCCAGCTTGCTGTTAAAGAGCATCTGATGTACAAGTCCGTTTCTTTCAACAAGTATTGTATGGTAAATTTTCCCTTGCGGGTTCTCTTTGATCCAAAATTGTATCTGCCCGTTCTCTGAGAATAATCTGAGAAAAGATGTATCTCTTCTCTCATATAGCCCTGCACCTTTTTTTTGAAGGTCCTCTGCCATCTTTCTGCTGCGGTAGCCGGTTCCTCCCCTGCTGCTCACTATTCTCTTCCCGTCAAGAATCACCGTTGTATCAACATAGGCCATCACTCCCAGATGATTTTTTTTGCTCTCATTAAGCCATGAAAAAAGTTTGTCCGCATGCAACTCCTCTTCATATCCGTAGTTGCTGTCAATAAAAGAGATTCTCTCTATTATCAAAGGTATTTTCTCTACCGATTTTATGTAGTTTAGTACAAATCTCCCCCCTCCGCTGTGACTCGCAAGGGTAACAAAAGCCTTTTCAGAAAATATACCGGCCGGAAGAGATGATTTTACTATTTCTGCAATAGTATCAGTAAGTAGTTTATAAAGAGCCGGTGAGTCATTAAATTTTACAGCATGTGAAGTCCAGGCCTTCTGCGAAGCTTCCAGATAGGCAACTACATAGTTATACCTGTTGTCATATACTCTCAGAAATCTTACCTGTGCTGCTATATGCTGTATGTTATAACGCCAGGCAGCAGGCAGAAGCTCTCCGCTACGCCCCTCTGTCTCTTCTATGGAATTGCCATTAGGAAGAGCATAAATAATAAGCCTGACGGGCCTTTCTCTTTTATACTCATCCTCTGATGGAAAATTTATTACTACCCTGGAGTCCGGAATCAGCTCCCTGTACTCTCTCCTGACCTCTGCATCAGCTACAGTTGCAAAAAGAGTAATTGAGATAATCAGGGTAAGTAATCGGCACATTTACATCTGCTTGTTATTCAAATTCTTTAAGAAGTTCCTTTACCTTTGCAACTTTTTGGGCAAGAAGATCTGCACCCTTTGCCTCTGCAAGGAACCTAAGATATGGTTCAGTGTTGGAAGGTCTAATATTAAACCACCACTCAGGGAATTCAACCCTGTATCCGTCAAAATCAAAGCTTGCAACAGCACTCTCTTCTGATAAAAAATAATCTCTCACCTTATCCATAGCCTCTCTCTTCTTCTCAATCCTGAAATTAATCTCTCCTGAATTGTCATATTTTTCTATTGCTGCGATAGCTTCAGATAATTTTACTCCCCTCCTCTTAAGCTTGGCGGTAATTCCAAGGATTATAAGGGCAGCCATGATCCCTGAATCACTATAAAAGAAGTCGCGGAAATAGTAGTGACCGGCAAGCTCTCCTCCGTAAACACCGTTTATCTCTCTAAGTTTATGTGCTGCAAAAGCCCTTCCCACTCTCCAGGTGTGAACCTCACCACCCATTGGGGCAAGATACTCCCCAACTGCCTTTGAACTTCTAATATCCTGAAGTACCGGACCCCTCTCTCCCCTCTCCTCAAGGAAGTAGTGCCCAAGAAGCGCAATCATAAGGTCCGGAGATATAAATTTCGAATTTTCATCTACAAACATTACCCTGTCTGCATCTCCGTCGAATATTACACCTATATCACATCTCTTCTCAGCAACGAGATTTCTCAAATCCAGGGTGTTTTCCGGTATTAATGGATTTGCTTCATGATTGGGGAATGTCCCGTCCATGTCATCAAATATGTAATAAAGATTATCCCCTGCCTCCCCCATAATATCCTTTATAAGCAGAGCAGCCATACCATTTGACAAATCCATAGCGATTCTGAGACCAGATAAATCACTTTTATATTTGAGTAAAAACTCTATATACTCTTGGCTGATATTAAAATCATGAACCTCGCCTCTTTTCCCGGCAGCAACAAGTTCTCTTGTCTCAATCCACTCCTTTAGTGTGCCAAGACCGGTGTCTAAGCCGACAGGCAGAGCATTTTCCCTGGATATTTTCAGACCATTATACTCTCTTGGATTATGAGAAGCGGTAATTTGCGCAGATGCCTTGAATCCATATTTACCTGTTGCATAATAGACCATAGGAGTTGTCGAGAGACCAAGATCGTAAACATCGGCTCCCGCATCTGTTATCCCCTTTAGAAGTGCTTTATGCACCTCAGGAGAGGACTCTCTGTCGTCTCTTCCAACAACGACCTTATCTGCACCTAATAGTTCAGGAAGGAAAAACCCAACCCTGTAAACAGTCTCTCTGTCAAAATCTTTATTGTAGATACCTCTGATATCATACGCGTGAAATGCTCCCATATCTATCTTTTTTTTGCCGTCTGGGCAATTTTATAATGAGTCTTAACCTTACCATTCATGATATTGCCAAGTTTTGACTGCAACATCTTTCTTCTGATTGGAGCACACAAATCTGTAAACAATACTCCGTTAAGATGATCTATTTCATGCTGAACCATTCGGCAGGCAAAGAAATCAAGTTCCTCCCTCCTTTTTTCAAAATTCTGATCATAGTACTCAACAGTAATCCTTTTTGGCCTCACAACTCCGGCATTAATATCAGGTATGCTCAGACACCCTTCATTGTACTCAATAGTCTCACTGCTCTCTTCCAGCACAACAGGATTTATCATTGCCCTTTTAAAATCTTTTAGCTCCGGCATATCATCTGCAAGCGGAGCCCCGTCTACAACAAGAACCCTGATGGACTTTCCCACCTGTGGAGCTGCCAGCCCCACTCCATCTGCCAGGTACATTGTTTCAAACATATCGGGAATTAATTTTGCAATCACTTCGGCTGCATCCGGAGCCGATAAGTCAAATTCTCCGGCCCTCTCTCTGAGGACCTCGGAGCCATAAATATATATTGGTAAAATCATAATGCTTCTCTTTTATCATTTTCTGATCTCACTCTGGAATCCAGATAAGACTGAAGAATAATGGCAGCACTAACCTTATCAATGTTTCCCTTTATTCTTCTGTCGCTTTTCTTCATTCCCCCATCAATAAGTGCTTTCATCGCCATTTTTGAGGTGAATCTCTCGTCTTGTAATGTAACAGGAATATCAGGAAATTGTTTCCTGAGCATATTCAGGAAAGGCTCCAGATCAGCGGCAGCTTCAGATGGTTTATTATTCATATTAACAGGATAGCCAACCACAATTCTTACAATTTTCTCTTTAAGGGTATAGTTTTTGAGAAAGGCAAGAACATCACCTGAGGAGAGTGTATCAAGTGCAGACGCAAAGATCCCGAGCGGGTCACTTACGGCAATACCCGTTCTTTTCCTTCCAAAGTCAATACCTACAATTCTCTCCATGTCGCAAAGTTAGTTTTTTTTTAGTACTTTTGAGGTTTAAACAGAGCTATGCCAAGACTATTTTCATACAAAGACTTTGAGTCCGGAAGCAATAAAGTAAAGCAGTACGCAGACAAACACACCCCTATAATTATTTGTGAAGAGGAGGCTGTAAGAGGAGAACTTTTTAAGGTCAAAGTGAGAATCGGGACAAATGTAAAGCACCCGAACGCTCCGGACCACCACTACGAGTACATCCAGTTATGGAATCTTGAGACTCTTGCAGGAGAGATTAAGTTGCAAAGAGCAAGCTACGGAGATGCTCCCGTTTTTATTGAGACGGATTTTATTATTATACCAAAGGTTAGCATGAGGCTGGTTGCTCTTGCTTATTGCAACAGACACGGACTCTGGAGAAGCGAAGAGGTTTATGTTAAGGTAAAAGATTAGTTCCACTACAGAAGAGATGGTAAAAGAGAAGGCTAAGAGAGAGAACAAGAACAGATTGAGAAATAAATTTCGCTTTTCAATCTTTAACGACACCACTCACGAAGAGTTGTTCGTGTTCCGTGCAAACGGACTGATGATGCTCCTAAGTATCATACTGTCAATAATTTTTATTGTCATTTCGGTGACGGTGCTTATTTCATACACTCCCCTGAGAGAGTTTATACCGGGCTACCCGGATGCCAGGACCAGAAAGGAGATTGTACAGAATGCACTTAAGCTTGACTCACTGGAAAAAACAGTTAAACTATGGGATTTTCAGCTAAGCAATATCCAGCGAATAGTAACAGGACAGCCACCGCTTGAACTGGGTGACATTACCATAAAAAGTGACTCTGCAAATACACAGGGGATATCAGGAAAGATATCAAAAGAGGACTCTCTGCTAAGGCTCGAGGTTATGAAGCAGGAGCAATTTAATGTCGGCAGCCCATCCAACAGGGTCAATCAAATTGAGGGACTTCACTTTTTTCCTCCTGTAAAGGGGATTGTTTCTGATGGGTTTAACCTTGCAACCAACCACCCATATATTGATATTGCTGCACCGGCAAACTCTGTGGTATCTGCTGTTCTCGACGGAACAGTAATTATGGCAACCTGGACTGATGAGACCGGTTTTACAATCCAGATTCAGCACTCAAACGACCTAATTTCCATATACAAGCACAACTCTAAACTTCTTAAAAGAACCGGAGACAAAGTTAAGGCCGGCACAGCTATTTCACTTGTCGGAAGTACAGGAACACTCACCACCGGAGCACATCTTCACTTTGAACTTTGGTACAAAGGGGTTGCTGTGGATCCTGCAAAATACATCAACTTCTAAACAAAATCCGGATGAAAAGAGGGATTGCAATCCTTGGATCTACAGGCTCAATAGGAACTCAGGCAGTTGAGGTTTGTCTTCGACACCCCGACATGTTCAGTGTAGAACTTCTTACTGCAGGACAAAACTCGGCATTACTTATAGAACAAGCAATAAGACTCCTTCCTGATGCTGTAGTGATAGCAGAGGAGAGCAAATATTCCGAGGTAAACGAAGCGCTCTCTCCTCACGACATAAAAGTATTCACCGGAAAAGAGTCAATAAACTCCCTCGTTAAGGGCGATAATATTGACATAGTACTGGCCGCAATGGTTGGGTTTAACGGCCTTGAATCTACCCTTTCAGCAATAAAGGCAGGCAAAGCAATTGCCATTGCAAATAAAGAGACACTCGTTGCAGCAGGTTCGCTGGTAATAGCACTTGCAAAAGAGTCAGGATCACCTTTAATCCCAGTTGATTCAGAACATTCAGCAATATTTCAGTGTCTTCAGGGGGAGAGAATGAAGGCCGAGAAAATAATCCTTACAGCATCAGGTGGCCCTTTCCTGAATAAAAGTCTTACTGAAATTGAAACTGCCTCTGTTTCAGATGCCCTTAACCATCCAAAATGGAAGATGGGGTCAAAAGTAACTGTAGACTCAGCAACTATGATGAACAAAGGGCTGGAGATGATTGAGGCCAAATGGCTTTTTGATATGGCCCCCTCAGACATTGAAATTATAATACATCCTCAGTCGATAATACACTCGATGGTTCAATTCAGGGACGGATCGGTGACAGCACAACTGAGCACACCTGATATGAAACTGCCAATTCAATATGCCCTCTCGTACCCCTTCAGACTTAATCTGGAGACAGAGAGAATTGATTTTGCAAAACTGGCAAGATTAGATTTTATCTCTCCGGACAACAATAAGTTTCCATGTATAAATATTGCATACGAAGCCATAGAGAGAGGAGGAAATATCCCATGTGCAATGAACGCAGCAAACGAAGTTGCAGTTGACGCATTTCTCAGGGGCCTGATATCCTTCACAAGCATTCATAAGATTACAGCCGAGGTTACAAGTGGAACGATGTTTGTTGCTGAACCTCAACTGGAAGATATAATAAAAACAGATGCCGGGGCCAGAGCCTTCGCAATCGAAATTCTAAAAAAATACAAAGCATAACAATTCTGGAAAATGGTTATTTTAATTAAAATTCTTCAGGTAATACTTGCACTCTCAATTCTTGTGCTTGTACACGAGTTTGGTCACTACTTTTTCGCAAGGCTGTTTAAGATAAGAGTAGAAAAGTTCTATCTGTTTTTTGATCCCTGGTTCTCTCTCTTTAAATATAAGCCCAGGAATTCTGATACCGAGTACGGGATTGGATGGCTTCCGCTGGGCGGTTATTGCAAAATATCCGGGATGATAGATGAGTCAATGGACAAAGAGGCCATGAAACAAGAGCCAAAGCCGTGGGAATTCAGAAGTAAACCGGCATGGCAAAGGTTCTTTGTTATGTTTGGCGGAGTATTCTTCAATTTTATTCTTGCCATTCTTGTATATTCAGCCACACTTTTTACCTGGGGGGAAGAGTACCTTAAAAATGAAGATGCCGTTTACGGAGTGCATTGCAATGATCTTGCAAAGGAGATTGGATTTGAAAATGGTGATAAAATCATATCTTTTGATGGCGAAAAAATTTTAAAATTTAATGAATTACAGGTTGTTCTGGCTCGTAATCAGGCACAAACCGCCCAGATAATCAGAGATGATGAGACCAAAGAGATTAGTATAGACCCTCAGTATATTCCTGCAGTACTAAATACTCCCGGGATGTTCTCCCTCAGGGTTCCGTTTCAGATTCAGTCAGTTCCGGACTCTTCAATTAATGCAGCAACCGGGCTGATCGCCGGAGACAGAATAATCGCCATAGACTCTTTAGAGGCCAGTGTTATTCAGGATATTCAACAAATTCTTCAGAAGAACAAAGGGGACTCTGTTACAGCTACAATTGCAAGAGGGTCAGAGATATTTGAGAAGAGACTTGCGGTAGATGAGAATGGTCTTATAGGAGTTGTCCTGGATGGTGACCTGCATAAGTTTTTCAAAATAACAAACTCAGACTACTCCTTAATAGCAGCAGTTCCTGCCGGTGCAGAGAAAGCATTCTCCACAATCGGAAACTATTTAAAGGAGCTGAAATTAATATTCTCCCCTAAGACTGAGGCATACAAATCTGTAGGCAGTTTTATTGCAATTGGGAATATATTCCCATCTGCATGGGATTGGCAGATCTTCTGGAACCTTACAGCCTGGCTCTCTATTATGCTTGCTGTTGTCAACCTCCTTCCAATTCCTGCTCTTGATGGCGGTCATATTTTATTCCTCCTTTATGAAATTATAACCAGAAGGAGGCCAAGTGATAAATTCCTGGAATATGCTCAGGTTGCGGGTATGCTTGTGCTTCTTGCAATCATGTTCCTTGCTTTTGGAAATGATATTTACAGACTATTTAACTGATTAGGTTATGAGAGCTAAAAGTGTTTTAACATTCATTGCAGTAACTTTTTTACTGCTAACATCTTGCACGAACGGCCCAAGGCTTATGCCAAGCATTAGCGGCAAAGCAGGAGAGGTTGTTGTTGTTGTAAACAAGGGGTATTGGGAGAGCGATCCCGGAATAGCTCTCAGGTCAATTCTCGCAGTGGATCAACCATTTTTACCACAAAGAGAGCCTATTTTTACACTGGTTAATATCCCCGAAAACGCATTTTCCAGTATTTTTCAAGTTCACAGAAATATTGTAATTGTAACAATAAAAGAGGAGTATAAAGCTACTAAGATAGTTTATCAGGAGAATGTTTGGGCAGCACCCCAGATTGTTATAACTATCTCTGCCCCCGATGCAAAATCTGCTGCTGAAGAGATTCAAAAACAGAGTGACAAACTCGCGAACTCAATCCTCCAGGCAGAGAGGAACAGAAATATTGCGAACGCAAAAAAATATGAGGAGAGAAGTTTGAGAACTTTGGTTTCAGAGGCTTTTGGAGGCTCTCCATTCTACCCTACCGGCTATAATCTCAGAAAAAAAACTGACGATTTTATATGGATATCATACGAGACAACCGGGACTAATCAGGGCATTTTTATTTACAGAGTTCCCTTTACTGACTCTACAAATTTCAGCCGGGAAAATCTGATAAGTATCAGAAATTCAGTGATGCAACAAAATGTACCGGGACAGCTTGAAAATACCTATATGATCACAAATCAGCTAATTGAACCCGGTCTTAAGTGGATTACATATAAACAGCGGACTTTTGCAGAATTGAGAGGTCTATGGGAGGTTCAGAACGACTTTATGGGTGGCCCGTTTGTCAGCCATTTTTTCCTTGACAAGGAGGGAAAAAACATAATCGGCCTTGAGGCCTTCGTATACGCACCTCGCTATGATAAAAGAAATTACCTGCGCCAGGTAGAGTCTATTATCTATTCCTACGAGAATTTTTAAGATTTTTTTGCATCTAAAAAAAATCTTTCTACCTTTGCACTCCCAACTTAAAACAGAGCTTAGGCCGGAGTTGGGAAATGGTCCGTTCGTCTAACGGTTAGGACTCAAGATTTTCATTCTTGCAATAGGGGTTCGATTCCCCTACGGACTACCAAAAACAAAAAAATTTTAAAATGGCAAATCACGCTTCTGCAGAAAAGCGCGCGCGTCAAAGCGAAAAGCGCAGGGTGCATAACAAATATTATGCCCGCACAACAAGAAACGCTATCAAAGCGATACGCAATACAACGGATAAAGAGGCTGCCACAGCCCTTCTCCCAAAAGTTTTTTCAATGCTTGATAAACTGGCTAAAATTAATGTAATTCACGCCAACAAGGCATCAAATCTAAAAAGCGGTATTGCTAACCATGTAAGCAAATTGTAAGTTTTTTACTTTTTGACATAAGAATTTAAAGAGGCTTCCCTAATATTGGGGAGCTTTTTTATTATATGTCAATTATGGCTGGAAAACTACCAATCAAAGAGTGGAAAGAGGATGAGAGACCTCGCGAGAAGATGGCATCTATAGGAGCAGAAAACCTGAGCGATGCTGAGCTTGCAGCAATAATTATCAGATCAGGAAATCGCGAAGAGAGTGCTTTGGATCTTGCCAGAAAACTACTCTCAATGCACGACAACTGTTTAAGAGTGCTAATGTCTGCTTCCGCGGAGAGTCTTATGTCAGTAAAGGGGATCGGCAAAACAAAAGCAATAACATTGCTTGCTGCAGCCGAAATAGGTAAAAGGGTCAACTCAGCAAGGGGTAAGGATCTTCCTGAGATTCACTCTTCACAAAGTGCAGCTAATGTAATCAGTCCTGTTTTAAGAGATCTGCAGCACGAAGAGTGCTGGGTACTCTACCTCAACAGAGCAAACAAACTGATTTCCAGGAACAGACTCTCAAAGGGAGGGCTCTCAGCAACAGTAGTTGATGTAAAATTCATTGTCAAAGGAGCTTTGGAGAAGCTGGCGAGTGCAATCATTCTGGCTCACAATCATCCAAGCGGTAATGCAAGACCGGGAGAGAGTGACAAAACACAAACAAAATTGCTCAAGGATGCTGCTGCCCTTTTTGATATTACTCTGCTGGACCACATAATAATTGCCGGTGATAAGTATTTCAGTTTTGCAGACGATGGGATAATCTGATTATTTCATATATTTGTGGAAATTTCACAATCAGAATCACATGAAGATAATCAACCTGGGTGAGAAAGATTCCGTTCTCAACTCTTTCATTGCGGAGATTCGTGACCATGTTATCCAAAAAGACAGTATGAGATTCAGGAGAAATCTTGAAAGGATCGGAGAGGTCTTTGCCTATGAAATAAGCAAGTCCCTGGATTATTCAGAAAAAGATGTTGTAACTCCCCTGGGAATTGCAAAATGCAGAACTCACGACAACGATGTGGTTATTGCAAGCATAATGAGAGCAGGACTACCTTTGCACGATGGAATTCTTCACTATTTTGACAAGGCTCAGAACGCTTTTATTGCAGCTTACAGAAAGTATGGCAAGGACAATAAGTTCACTATTCAGATTGAATATGCAAGTAGTCCGTCAGTTGAAGAGAGAACTCTTATTCTGGCAGACACAATGCTTGCTACAGGATCATCTGTAGTTCTGACATATAACAAACTTTGTGAAGTTTCAACTCCGGTGCACACCCACATTGTCTGTCCAATTGCAAGCACTGAAGGAATTGAGTATCTGTCAAGACATCTGCCTCATAAAACCACTACTCTCTGGGTAGGTGCAATTGACGAGGAGCTTACTATAAAATCCTACATAGTCCCCGGACTTGGAGATGCCGGAGACCTTGCTTACGGGAGCAAACTCTGATACAATTACAAATTATTGAGCTTTGTAAACCTCCTCTCCTGCTACAAAGGTTCTAAGTACCTTTGCATTGGGCACATCCTGGCGAGCTGAGGTAATGATATCCCTGTCAAGAACAGTAAAGTCTGCGAACTTACCCTTTTCAATACTTCCCTTCAGGCTCTCTTCAAAGGAGGCTTTGGCTGCCCAGATTGTCATAGATCTTAGTGCCTCTTCCGGTGTAAGAGCGTTTTCCATCTGGAATCCCTCCTGAGGAATAAAGTCAAGATTTACCCTGTGAACGGCGGCAAAATATGTGTAAACTGGATTAACCTGCTCAATAGGGAAGTCAGTACCTGATGGCAACCATCCATTTTGATCCAGAAGTCTTTTGTATGCATACGCCCCCTCTATTCTCTTTCCTACCCTGTCAACTGCCCACAGCATATCAGATGTTGCGTGTGTAGGCTGGATTGAAGGAACTATATTATATTTTCTAAAAAGGTTGAAATCATCCGGATGAATAATCTGCGAGTGCTCAATTCTCCATCTTAAATCATTCCCTTCAGGCAGATATTTTGAATATAAATTGAGAGCAAGTCTGTTTCCGGCATCTCCAATACAATGAATGGCTACCTGGAACCCATGCTCAAAAGCCCATTTTGCATTAGAATCCAGCAGTTCGCCAGCTGTTGCCTGTATCCCGTATATTGATTTGTTATCTGAATATGGTTCAATCATTAGTGCTCCCCTCGATCCAAGGGCACCATCTGCGTACATCTTTATTGTTCCAACTCTAAGACGACCTTTGGTATATGGTTTATCTATCCTGGTAAAGATCTCCTCTCCGGGAGTAAGCCATAAATCTATCCTTAATTTCATCTCCCCCTCACTCTGCATACTATCAAGAATTTCAACAAGTCTCAGATCTGCTCCGGCACTTGATATTGAAGTAAGACCATACTTAAAGCACTCCTTTTCTGCTGCAAGCAACATTCTTCTCATCTCTTTCGAGTCCGGTTCAGGGACAATCTCCTTAAATCTGTCTGCAGTATTCTCCAGGAATACACCTGTAAACTCTCCCCCTTTCATAATTGCCTCTCCCGGTAGTATTGAAGGATCACCGGGTTTAATGCCGAGTCTCTCTATTGCAGCCTTGTTAACAATTACGGCATGAAAATCAATTCTGGAGAGGATAACAGGTGTCTCAGGGAAAAGCTCATTTAGTTTTGAGTTATCAGGAAAACTCTTCTCCGGCCATAAGTTCTGATCCCATCCGTCGCCCAGAAGATAATCTGATGGTGACTCCTTTTGCCTGGCCTCCAATTTGTCCAGAATCTCCCCGAAGGAACGAGTACCTCTAAGATCTACCCTCAGCAAGCCGGCACCCAAACCGGTAATATGGCAGTGTGCATCATTAAACCCCGGATACATTGCGTTTCCCTCAAGATCCACCATCTTTGAAGATCTGTATGTATTGAGGATTTCGTCATCTGTACCGGTTGCCATAACCAGACCATCTTTTACTGCAACAGCAGTGCATGTTGAAAAAGAGGAATCGGCCGTGTAAATAAGACCATTATAAATTATCAAATCTGCTGTATCTTTCATCTGACAAGATGTTAACAAAGTAAATGCTGATGCAATACCCAGGAAAATTTTTTTCATAATAAATATTTATAACTCCTTGCGCAATCTTGCAATAGGGATATTTAGCTGCTCCCTGTATTTGGCAACAGTTCTTCTTGCCACCTTATAACCTTTATCACTGAGAACTGAAACCAGCTCCTCGTCAGTTAAGGGTTTTTTCTTATCCTCAACATCAATACTAGATGCAAGTATGTTCTTTATCTCTCTGGTTGAGACCTCCTCTCCGCTATCGGTCATAAGACCCTCCGAGAAAAAGTATTTAAGCGGATAAATCCCAAAATGGGTCTGTATATATTTACAGTTTACAACCCTGGAAATAGTAGATATATCAAGGCCTGTCTTCTCTGCAATATTCTTAAGAACCATCGGTCTAAGCTTTGTCTCATCACCCTCAATAAAGTAATCCCTCTGGAAATCTATTATTGCGTTCATAGTGTTCTCAAGGGTATTATGGCGCTGCCTGATTGCCTCAATAAACCATTTTGCCGAATCCAGCTTTTGCTTTACAAAAGTGGCAGCCTCCTTTCCTTCCCTGCTTGATGAATTTGCCGATGAGACTAGTAAATCGGCATATCTTTTATTAACCCTCAGCTCCGGCACAGTAAAGCGTGGCATTGACATTAATAGTTCACCATCTTTATACTCAAGCAGAAAATCCGGCACAACCTGCTGGGCCTGCTCTGCATAAGAGTCATCAATTTGCCCTCCCGGCCTGGGATTGAGATGAACAATCTCCTCTATCGCATCCTTAAGATCATCTTCTGTTATATCCATCCGGGATATAATTTTTGAATAGTGCTTCTTGGTAAACTCTGCGAAATAATCTTCCAGTATCTCCCTGGCTATTTTCTGAGCTTTTGATTCCCTTCTGTTTTTAATCTGAAGGAGCAGACACTCCCTAAGATCTCTCGCACCAATCCCCGCGGGTTCAAACTCCTGGATTTTCGCAAGTATTCTTTCCACTTCATCCACATCAGTAACAATACCCTGACGGAAGGCAATGTCGTCTGCCAAAGAATCGGTATCTCTTCTTAAATAGCCATCATCATCAAGAGACCCGATAATGTATTTTGCAATAGTTCTGGAGTGCTCATCCATATCACTGAATCCCAGCTGGGATATAAGGCTCTGGTGAAAACTCTCCTTTACTGAAAAAATGCTGTACTCCTGCTTAAGATCTTTCCCCTGATTATTTGCATACAATTTATAAGAGGGTATCTGGTCTTCTGCACTGTAATCGCTAAGCGACAGATTACCGGATTCGCTCTCCTCCCTCTCCTCTTCATCTCCGCCCTCATCCAATACAGGATTCTCCTCAAGCTCTTTTTTAATCCTTTGTTCAAGTTCCAGCGTAGGCAATTCCAGCAGCTTAATGGTCTGAATCTGGAGCGGTGATAGTTTCTGCTGCAACTTTTGCTGTAAGCCTTGTTTTAACATATAAACAGATATGCGTTTATGCAAAGATATGATTTTTATTTAACTTCGCACTCAGATAAAACCCCGCTCCAATGAACGAAAAAGAGAAAAATCTCCGGATTGACATTGAAGGAATAATTGGATCCAAAAACCCAAAATTGCTCAAGGTTATTCCTAAGTTTCTAATCAATTTTGCCAAGAGAGTCATCAAACAGAAGGAGATAAACGAAATACTTGAGCATCACGGTCACCTTAAAGGAAGGGCATTCGCAAGTGCTGCCCTGGGAGATTTAGGTATAAAATACAAAGTACACGGGATCGAAAAAATAAAAAAATCCGGCAGATATATGTTTGTCTCCAACCATCCGCTTGGGGGACTGGACGGAATGATTCTAATTGAGGTTTTTGGTGAAATGTTCGAAAATGTAAGGTTTGTTGTAAATGACCTTCTTATGCACATTGAGCCTTTAAGATCTGTTTTTGTACCCGTGAACAAGTACGGAAGACAAAATGTTGACAATGCAAAGATGATTCTGGATGCCTATGACTCAGATGCTCAGATATTATATTTCCCGGCAGGATTATGTTCAAGAATGATTAACGGAGAGATAAAGGACCTTGAGTGGAAGAAAAGCTTTGTAAACCAGGCTATTAAGCACGGAAGAGACATCATACCAATATTTTTTGGAGGCAGAAACTCTACATTTTTTTACAAGTTTGCAAACATCAGAAAATCATTGGGTATAAAGTTTAATTATGAAACTATCCTCCTTCCGGGAGAGATGTTCAGACAAAGAAATGCTACCTTTGACATATTCATAGGAGATCCTGTTACTCACCAAATGCTTGTGAGCGAAGGAAATCCTGCATACTGGAGCGAGAGACTCAGGGGCGAAGTGTACAATCTAAACAGATAAAAAATGGAACCTGTAATACAACCCGTTGACAGAGAGCTTATTAAAAACGAGCTCACCTCTGACAAATTTATAAGAAATACCAGGAAGGGTGACAATAAAATATATGAGGTAACTTACCACAACTCTCCCAATACTATGAGAGAGCTGGGGCGGCTGAGGGAGATATCCTTCAGGCTTGCAGGCGGCGGAACCGGCAAACCACTTGATATTGACGAGTTCGATACAGACATAAGATATCCTTACAAACAACTTATTGTTTGGGATCCAAAAGATGAGGAGATACTTGGAGGGTACAGATATATTCACTGTACCGGATTGGATACAAAGCACCTGGCAACCAGCGAACTATTCTCATTTTCCGATACATTTATTAAAGAGTATATGCCCTACACTATTGAGCTGGGCAGATCTTTTATTCAGCCCAATTATCAGAGTACCAACATCAGGAGAAAGGGACTGTTTGCACTTGACAACCTTTGGGACGGACTTGGAGCACTTATGCTAAGACATCCGGATATAAAATTTTTCTTTGGAAAGGTTACAATGTATACCTCATATCATATGAGTGCCAGAAACACTCTTTTGAATTTTCTAAACATATATTTTCCGGATAATGACAAGCTTGTTACACCTATTACACCTCTCGACTATGACAACATAAATCCATACTATGGAGATCTGTTCAAAAATCTTGACTATAAAGATGCATACAAGATTATGTCTAAAGCTGTAAGAGACCTGGGCGAACACATCCCCCCTCTTATTAACTCATATATGAATCTCTCTCCAAACATGAAGGTGTTTGGAACCGCTATAAATGAACATTTTGGCGGAGTTGAAGAGACAGGAATCCTTGTTAGTATTAAGGATGTATATCCGGAAAAAATTGAGAGATACATGACACCTCTTTTAGCCCTGGCAGAAAAGTTCAGAACAAAATGGTGGCTCACAACAAAAGAGCTTGCTGCAAGAGCAAAGAGAAAGAAAAGCAAGAATAAAAAAAGATAATACGGTTAAAGCGGCGGAAAGTTTATACTCTCTCTGACAACAAATGCAGAGGGGTATTCGGAAGATATCTCCCTTAACAATCTCATAGCCTCTGATTTTGTTCTGAAATCACCTACAGTAACCTTGAAAAATGGGCTTTCGTGGTTCCAGTATGCTCTTACAGAATTATACCTGCTTAAAAAACCATTCATAACCTCCTGGGACCTTGATCTGGCATTTTGCTTGTTATCAAAGAATATTCTTACTCTATATCCGTTTAATTTTCTTGAACCGGCTGCCTGCAGATGTGCATTTACAGCCCTCTCCACTCCGGCACTCTGAGAGAGAGTAACCCTGGCCCCGCCGTATCCCGGCTCTGACATTAAACCCAGAATGCTTTTTAAATAGAACGAAGAGTCCATTACCGGAGGAGTAATTATTTTTAATGTGTCCGGTGTTGTAACAACCAGCTCCTGGGCAGTTAGCTTTAGAGTACCTGCTAAAAAAAAGAGTGAAACAATCAGAAATACTTTTCTCATTTCAGAACTTATTTACCAACTTTTCCAAAGGAAGATTTTTAAACTTAAAGACTCTCTTATTACCTCTGTCATTTGAGATGACACCTCTTACATCAACCTGAAACACAGCCATTTTCCAGCTATTAATATTGAGCCCTAAAGAGAAAAGGGAGATAGGATCCAGAAGTTCAACATTTAGCCTTGTTTTATTTGAAGAGGTTTTACCCCTCTCTATTAATCCGGACTCAATCAGTCTGAATTGAGCAAAATTTACCCCCTCTTTCTTAAGGAAACCATCAGTAGAGGTAAGTGTAAGATCTCTTGAGGATCCGTTTCTGACAACATACTCCAGCTCAACTTCAGCCCTTGATGTGCTTAATATCTTAACATCGGTAAGCTTTACATCAAGTATCTCAATATCCCTGTAGTTATTACACCCGGCTAATACGGTGATTATTAGTATTATAAACAAAGGTAATCTCTTCATCATATTTTGTGGATTTATGCAAAGGTATAAAAAAGCTATATTTGCACCCATTAATCTAATCATAATGACAAACAAATATCATTCCGTAAAGCCTTTAAAAGGATTTGGTGAGAAGAGGCTTTTCATTGAGACATACGGATGCCAGATGAATGTAAACGATAGTGAAGTTGTTCTGTCTATACTTCAGCCTGCCGGATATAATCTGTGCGAATCAATAAAGGAGGCAGATCTTATACTAATAAACACCTGCTCAATCAGAGACAACGCAGAACAAAGAATTTGGGGCAGGCTTGACCTCTTCAGGATTGAAAAAACAAAGCGCAAAGGGGTAAAAGTGGGGATACTTGGCTGCATGGCAGAGAGACTCAAAGAGGAACTTCTTAACCATCCTGCGGTTGATCTGGTAGCAGGTCCCGATTCATACAGATCACTTCCCTCTCTCCTTGCGAGCCTGGACGGAGGAGACAAACAGATAAACACAATGCTCTCACAGGAGGAGACCTATGCCGACATCTCCCCTGTCAGAATGGATAAAAACGGAGTCTCATCATATATTTCAATTATGAGGGGATGCAACAATATGTGCTCTTACTGTGTTGTACCATATGTGAGAGGAGGAGAGCGAAGCAGAGACCCGCACAGTATAGAGAGAGAGGCCCGGGAACTTTTTGAAAATGGTTACAGAGAGGTAACACTGCTGGGCCAGAATGTAGACTCATATCACTGGGTCAATCCTGACAACCCTTCAGAGAAGACATCCTTTGCAATGCTTCTAGAGATGGTGGCACTTATTGATCCGTCACTCAGAGTAAGATTCTCAACATCGCACCCAAAGGATATGAGTAATACAGTTCTTTACACGATGGCCATGTATCCCAATATTTGCAAACATATCCACCTGCCCGTTCAGTCAGGGAGTAATGCAATGCTGCTTAAGATGAACAGAAAATACACAAGAGAGCAATACCTTGAAAGAGTTGCCAAAATCAGAGAGATAATGCCGGACTGCTCAATTTCCACGGATATAATTGCCGGCTTCTCGGGAGAGAGCGAAGAGGACCATTCAGACACTCTGTCTGTAATGAAAGAGGTAGGGTACTATACCGCTTTTATGTTCCAGTATTCAGAAAGGCCAAACACAAAGGCAGCAAGAAGATACCCTGATGATGTTCCCCCGGAGGTTAAGAGCAGAAGATTAAATGAAATAATAAAACTCCAGGGAGAGCTATCCCTGATTAGCAATAAAGCAGATCTTGGCAAGGAGTTTGAGGTTCTGGTTGAGGGTTTTTCAAAGAAATCAAAGGCAGAACTTACAGGAAGAACTCAACAAAATAAAACAGTAGTATTCCCGGCAGGCACACATAAAAAAGGAGATTATGTAAAAGTAAAGATAGAGTCCTGCACATCGGCAACACTGCTTGGAAAAGAGATTATTCAATAAAAAAAATATTAAAAATGACAAAGATTCGCACATTTTACATTGGTGACCTCAAAACAGAGGCAGAGCATCTGAAATCAGGCAGCAAAATTATGACAGAGGCTCCGGAAGATAATAACGGAAAGGGAGAGATGTTCTCACCAACAGATATGTTTGCAACATCACTCGGCTCTTGTATGATGACCATCATGGGAATTGCCGCACAGGCACACGGATTTTCCGTTGATGGCATGAGGATTGATACCGAGAAGATTATGGCAGCAAACCCCCGCAGGGTTGCAGAACTTAAGCTTGACATCTATCTGCCCAGAAAATACAGCGACAGAGAGATGAGATTCATTGAGACATCTGTTAAGACCTGCCCGGTTGCAAACAGTATACATCCGGACATAATCAAGACAATAACTTATCACCAGCCGGAAGAGTAAATAAAAGAGGGCCCGGTCAATGGCAGTTGACCGGGCCCCTCTCTTCAGCGACAACTTTCAATAATCAGAAGAAGAGATATCGGCTGGTGCCAATTCCCGCACCGGCCGATGTTTTTAATATCCCGTCAGGACCTGCAACTTTGAGAAGTGAGTTTGATGAAAAGCTTGTCTCTGCAGTAAAAATATTACCTGTTGAAGGACTTACCCCTACACCATAGAAGTATGTTCCGGTGAAGATCTCTGAAATGCTGAAATTAGCAACATCCATAGAGAAGATTGATGCTCCTGTGGGGTTGTAGTTTGAATCATATTCAGTCTTATAGGTGAATATTTTCTTACCCTTTCCGTCTGAGGTAATAAATCCGTCCATTGAATCAACAGGTATATCAACAACCTTGTCTGCGACCAGAGAGGAGGGGTCAATTCTAACCAGCCCTTTATCAGGGAAAGATGCCCATAACTTATAAGAGCTGTCAAATACCAGATGTTTTGCATTACCTGTAACTCCGGAAGGCCTTATGGTTGTAATTACCGGATAATCCTCTCTTGATGCATCAAATACTCTTACGCCCTCTTTAACAGCTACAAAAAGTCTTGTTCCAAACATAGCAATACCTTCAGCGTCTGTTCCCGCAGAGATTCTTTTAATAAGAGTCTTACTAACTGCATCATATACTGCAATATATGAGTCAGGGTACTCCCACCATCCCAAATCATTTACCTCATAGTTATAATCCCAGTTTGTAACGAAGAGTTTATCCCCTGCAAATATCATATTTCTGGGAGATGCCAGCGAATTGGTAATTGATGTCTTTAGCTTTCCTGTGGCAGCATCCACAACATCAATTTTATCAGGATTATTGCAGACAAGGTATGCCTCTTTCTGAGGAGATACAGTACCTGAGACAATAGTTGCTCCTATTGAGATTCCGTTGGCAGTTTCATAAATTCTGTTTGTGATGGTCATTGTCTTCTCATCAAAGAGTGAGAGGCTGGCAGAGTGCTCAGTAAAGTTACCCTGGTTAATAATGAGAACCTTCTGTTCAAAAGTAACATCCGTACCAGGAGTATCCTTTTCACAAGATGTAAATAATAGAATTGCTGAAAATGCAATAAGAAGAAACTTTAAACTGTTTTTCATTTCTGGAAATATTTTGTTTTTTATTAGTTAAAATCTGTATTGAAAATTGATAAGCCAGTTAAAACCCGGCATTGCATAAAACTTCACATTCTGGTAACTTACATTAAAAATATTTTTAAAAACCAGCCCCGCAACATATTCGTTACTCTTTAATTTCCCCTTGTAGGAGATCCCTCCGTCCGTAAGAGTATATGATGGAAGTATATCATAAATATCAAGTGTACTTCTTTTTCCTGTATGATTTAAAGAGATATGAACAGTAAATGCAGAGTACTCAGAGGAAGCTGTTGCCCTCCAGGAATTTTTCGGCTGATATGCCAGCTGCTCCCCCTTTGCCGGATCCTCTGCCCAGAGTGGAGTTACTGTACGGATATCTGTAAACGCATAGCTCCCTTTTAAGGAGATCTTTATTTGATTTGCCGAGTAGTTTGCCTCGCCTCCTGCCTCAACCCCGCGTGAGAGCACCTCAGGGATATTCCTCGGCCTCCAGACCTCTCCTGCCGGCAGCCACCTTATCCAGTCATTTACAACGCTCCTGTAAGCTGTTACAAATGCTGAGGCACTCCACACCCCCTCATACCAGCCCCAGTTTATCCCCGTCTCCAAACTTCTGGATTTCTCACTTTTGAGATAAAGATGATTACCTCCCCAGTATCTGTCATTTAAAGAGGGAATCTTTGCATTACCGGACCACGATCCCCTTATATAAAGAGAGTGGCCTCCACCTGCAGGAATTCTCAGCCTTGCATTAAGTATTGGCATTATGGGAAGAGTTCCGGATGATGAATAAATATATCTTGCACCTATTGAGGCGGACAGCAATCCTGCTCCATCAAGTTTAGCCATTAAATAGCCACCTGCCCGGCTCTCATCACTCTCTGAAATATATGATTTAACATATGGTTTGATATACTCTCCGTTAACCCCTCCTCTCAAAGAGAATAGAGATTTTTTATACTCCATATCTGCACTTGCCATAACTCTCTTTGCAGATATTGTGTCCTCTTTATACCTCTCTGTATCAGCGGCAAAAGAGGATGCAACTCTCCATGAAAGGTTGGCAGTGCTCCCCTCAAGGGATGCAGATATCTTAAGATTGTTGTCGTAAATTGAGTTATGGGTTTCAGGTCTGTCGTTAAGCGAAACAGATGGCTGTATCTCTCTGTCAAAATCGAGATACATAACAGATGTATTGATGGTTCCAAGCGCACCCGCCTTAATATAAAACTCCTGAATCAGACCCCGGCTGGAGATAGCAGCATTATTAAGTCTCTCAAGAGGTCTTCCGGGTTTTGTATTATTTTCAAAAGTGTAGTTGTTGCGTGCTTTGTTAAAGAGAAAGGAGCTTCTTGTCTCAAATATCTTTCCCGAGTATCTGTAGGTAGCCCCGGTAAAGAGAGAGCCATAGCTGCCAGCCGACAGAGCTATATTTCCGCTGTGGCCGGCTATCCATTTTGCCCCTGTTTTTAACTTAACCGTACCTCCTATACTGCCATCGCCATAAAGGGCAGAGCCTCCTCCAATGTGAATATCCATTTCATCAAAAAAGTACAGCGGAATATGAGAGAGGTCTGCCTGTCCCATAGTGGGAAGGGACATATTCTGCCCGTTCCAGTCAATTGTAGTATGAGAAGAGGAGGTTCCTCTGATTGACAGGAATGCATTCATACCTCTACCGTACTCTTTAATGTATGCCGCGTTATTTGCTTTTATAAAATCGGCAAGACTTGCGCTCTGCATCTTTTTTACCGCCTCCTCAGAATATGATATAATATTGGTACCCGGAGAGAAGCGCTTTAGATCTGCCGGACCCTGCTTTTTAAAAGCAGTAACCATAACAGAATCCAGTTTGCTTATTTTGGCTGTATCTTTATGTTGTGCAAAGAGAGATGTCACCGGTACAAAAAGATGCACGGCAACAACATATATAAATACAAATAATGAAAAATAGTTTTTCATCGCTCTCTTTTTCCCGAAAGTTCGATTAAATATGTTTTGTCCCTGCAGGTCTTCTGACTCAACTTTTGCATCTTCGCCTTCCCACCTGATGGCAGTGGCCGACTGAAGAAAACCCCAAAAAGATGGGGAGAGCTTTACAGCAGCGGGTACTGTTCCCGGATTACACGGGATTCCCTGAAGCTGGAACGGCACAAAGATAACTTATTTTATACGTAAAGGACAAATTTTTGTTAAATTTGGTAGTTTTCACTCACTAACTATAATCAATCATTATGTCAAAATCACTCAAATCATTGCTGCTAACGGCTTTAGTCTTTACTATAGCCGCCTGCTCTACCCAGAAAGAGAAGGTAGAACTCAATTATGAACAGTATACCCTTGACAACGGACTCAAGGTTGTTCTGCACCAGGACAAATCAGATCCTATTGTTGCCATTGCAATTCAGTACCATGTAGGTTCTGGGAGAGAGAAACCCGGAAGAACCGGCTTTGCGCACTTCTTTGAGCATATGCTCTTCCAGCGCTCTGAAAATCTTCCAAGAAATGCATTCTTCACAAAAATTGCCAAGCTTGGCGGTGAATTCAACGGATCAACCAACTCAGACGGAACAAACTACTATGAAGTAGTTCCGAGAGATGCCCTGGAGAAGGTTCTCTGGATGGAATCTGACAGAATGGGGTTCTTTATTAACACAGTAACTCAAGGTGGTTTAGAGAGAGAGATAGACATAGTTTCAAACGAGAAGCGCCAGAATTATGACAGCCAGCCATATGGTCACTCCAGCACCATAATGGCTAATCAGATGTATCCGGCAGGCCACCCTTACAGCTGGACCACAATAGGTGAAATTGCAGATTTAAGAGCTGCTACAATTGACGATGTTAAAGAGTTTTACAACACTTACTATGTTCCAAACAATGCAACCCTTGTGCTTACCGGCGATTTTGATCCGGCACAGGCAAAAGAGCTCATACAAAAATATTTTGGAGAGATTAAAAAGGGTAATGATGTCCCAAAACCTGAAGTTCAGCCGCTGGTTTTTGAACAGAGCAAAAGACTGGTATTTGAAGATCAGTATGCAAAACTTCCTCAGTTGTCACTTGCCTACCCTACAGTAGAGCAGTACAATGATGATGCATACCCTCTTTACTTCTTCACTTCACTTTTTGCCAACGGCAAAAAAGCTCCGCTTTACAAAGTGGTTGTTGAGGAGAAAAAACTGGCACCATCCGTGGGAGCTTATAACATGGCAAGAGAGGTTGCCGGTCAGGCTCAGATTCAGATCAGGGCATTCAACGATGTAAATCTAAACGATGTTTACGCTGCTGTTGAAGAGGCATTCGCCAGATTTGAAAAGGATGGCGTTGACGAACTTGAACTTGAAAAACTTAAAGTAAGCCAGGAGGCATCTGTTTACAACAGAATGTCCGGTATCCTTGGCAAGGCGATGATGATTGCCCGCGACACTGAGTTTAGCGGAAAACCTGATGGAACATTTGATGATCTTAAAAAATATCAGGCTGTTACAAAAGAGGACATAATGAGAGTTTACGGAAAGTATTTCAAAGGGCGTCCATATTTTGCACTTAGCATGGTTCCTTCAGGCAAAGCAGACCTTGCACTTGCTGAGTCGGTAGTTACTACGGTAGCTGTTGAAAATGTAGCAGACCAAACGATGAAATCACAGACAGGCAAATTGGTAGACGACGAGTACGTGCGTACTCCATCTGCATTTGACCGTTCAGTGGAGCCTGACTTCCTTGCAAATACACCTGCCATTACTGTACCTGCAATTTGGAACACAGAGCTTCCAAATGCTGTAAAACTATACGGAATCCAGCACAAAGAGCTTCCGCTGTTCCAGGCATCGGTAAACATGAAGGGTGGAATGCTTCTTGACCCTGCAGGAAAAGCAGGTCTTGCTTACCTTACAGCGCAGCTAATGAATGAAGGTACTGCTCTTAAAACTCCTGAAGAGCTTGAGAGTGCGCTAGGTCTGCTTGGAGCAAGAGTGAGATTCTACTCGGGAACAGAGGGAATGGGAATTAGTATATCCGGCCTTTCTAAAAACTACGAAAAGATTGTAGCTATTGCCGAGGAGATGCTCCTTCAGCCAAGATTTGACTCAGCAGCTTTTGAACGTCTGAGGAACGAGATTAAAACAACAATTCGCCAGAATTCGGCAAATCCAAGGGCCATTGCAACTGAAACTGCAGGCAAACTCCTTTATGGCGAAGGCGGAACACTGTCCAGAATGTCTTATGGTACTGCTGCAAGTATAGATGCCATAACTCTTGACGATATTAAAGCATTCTATGCTGCAAACTACAGCCCTTCTATTGCAAACATTACTTTTGCAGGATCTCCGGACCAGAAGAGAGCTGTTAAAGCTCTGACAACACTTGCCGAGAAGTGGCCTTCTAAAGATGTAGTTATACCTGAGCCTGTTGCAGGAGTATCGGCACAAAGAGGAACAATCTACTTTGTTGACTACCCTAACGCACCTCAGTCAATGATTATTCTGGCTAAGACTGCAATGCCTTTCAATGATCCTGACTACTATCCTGCAGTAATTGCAAACTACAAACTGGGTTCAGGCTCACAAGGTATGCTGTTTGACGTGCTTCGCCTTCAGAAGGGCTACACATACGGAGCATACTCAAGCATTATGGCTGCTCAGTATCAAAATCTCTTTATGGCACAGTCAAGTGTTCAGGGAAGCGTTACAATGGATGCAGTGAAGACATTCAAGGATATTATCGGCGGATACTCAGATATGATTAATGAGGAGATGCTTTCATCTGTTAAAAACTCCCTTCTGAAATCCAAGACATCTTCATTTGAGACAATTGGTGACATTCTTGGAATGCTTAACGATATCGCAAACTACAATATGCCGTTTGACTATGTGAAGCAGCAGGAGAATACAATCAACAACATCACTGTTGACCAGCTTAAGGAGATCATAACAAAGCATATGAACATCAACGATATGATTTATGTAGTTGTGGGAGATGCAAAGAGCCAGATGAAACCACTTGAACAGCTAGGACTTGGCAAACCTGTACTTGTTCAAAGGTAAATAACGAGTAATCGTATAAACCATAACCCCAAAAGTGTTTCAAATGCTTTTGGGGTTTTTAAATTTTTACATACCTTTGTCACCCTTGTTTACCGAAACAGCAGGCTGCTCAAAAAGAGAGGCCTGAAAAAAGAGGCCCGGATGGCGGAATCGGTAGACGCGCTGGTCTCAAACACCAGTGGCCGCAAGGCTGTGCCGGTTCGATCCCGGCTCCGGGTACGAAAAAAGCAGGTAGTAATGCCTGCTTTTTTCGTACCGTCGCTTGCCGGATGCGGCAAGCTCCTTTTGTTTGTCCCACCCCCCGGCCCCCTCCGGGGAGGGGGAGCGTCGCTTCGCTCCGAAAAACCAAACTCAATTATTTATCAGTAAGCTATTTTTCATCAACGAACTTGCACCAATTTGCACCAGAAACATTATTTATTGGAAATTTGAACTTAAAATGTTCCTGAATTTTTACTTGGGATGTCCAACTTTAGTTTGAAAATAAATGATTTTGTCAAATGAAACAAAATTCTATTTTTTTTGGGGAGCTGACAAAAAGGGGATTTTGACAATATATTCTTAAATAAGTTATTATAATAAATTCCCTAAATTTATTTATCGAAAACTTTTCCTAAATTATCAATTCCTGCTTTGATCATTTTTTGCAGCAAATTCCCTAATTGGATTATTTGCTTTTCAAATTGATTAGTTGTTTCTATTGTAACTGCCCATTCGATATTTTCTATCACATTTAATTGTTTTATAACCTTTTCATCTTTATGACCTGCTGTATTATTCCTTACGACATTTATGTGTCGAAATCCCCGTTTTGTCGGAACCCCTTAAAGAAGGACAGTACCCCTTTTGACAAATATAGTAAATCTATTTTAATCATTACTAACTATTTGTATCTAGTTTTCAACTTCAAAATCAACTCCAAATCCCTGATAAAAAGTTCGGAAAAATGTCCTATTCCTGGTACTTGAACAAACAAACCCTAATTGATAATGAATCAGTTAGGGTTCTCTGTTTTACGATTTGCACCATTTTTGCGCCACATCTCTCCAAATAGGATAAATTATACCGAAATATCTCCCTGAATTTTTCACTTTTTGGTACTTCAAATTCCGTTTAAAAACAAATGATTTTGTCGAATTAATCTATGTCATATTTCTAAGGGTCCGACAATTTTGTTGTCACAGCAAAAGTGAATTAAAATAGCTAAAGATTACATATTGTTGGGATATACTGTGAAATAGTAAAATTTGGAATTTTATTGCCAGCAGCGATAGCATCTTGAATACACTTATCACATTCTGCTTCATTCATCACGCCGTTCTGCCAGGCATACCATACAAGATCAAGGAATGTAATGTATGTGATGCCATTTTCTTCACAGTATGCTTTTGTATCCCTTAGATTACAACTGGCAAGTACATCATTATGTGTTTGGCAGTATGCAATACATGCGGATTCGCCCATGCCCTTTGTCCGTATGAGCTCTGCATAAATTTGTATTGCCTCTCGGTCTGGGTTCCAGGGAATAATCGACAATTTTGAACCAGTCTTAATCCATTCTATATGTTTCAGGATGTAGTCTTTGGTGGACTTCCATTTCCCCAACTCTTTATCAACAACAACATCAAGAATCACAAAGTCGTAGTTAGGGAGTACCCTTGGGAGATCGAATAAATGGTTGGCATCTATGAAGTCAATCACGACATCGGCATCCAAAACTATCTTAGTTTTCCCCATTCTCCTCAAATATAATGTTTGACATCAACTCGATTAGATGTCCTTTGGAAATTTTGCCAGAGTCGTATAAGGACTGAGCTTTAGAAGCATAATCCCCTAAAATGATGTTGTTTCTTTTAGGGACTAAAAATACATCTGTTTTCAAACCACAAGGTTCGGCATAGGCTATGGGTTGAATATTCCAAAGATCGTTGAATTTTACATCAGGTAGTCTGAGTATCTTATTCAATCGGATAAGCATAGCTTGATAAGAAACACCAAAATATCCGCACATTGTGATTATGTGAGCGGGATTGATTGTTTTTTTATTGCAACCCAGTCTCTTCATAATATCTACGACCCCTGCAGTTGGAAGTAAAAAGTATGAGGCAAATGAATTTGCATGCCGTTCGATGGGGGACTGAGGGTTGTTGATGTCACAATTATGAACCTCAAAATCTTTCAGATCTTGAACAAACAGATGATAGAGTTCATGGGCTACAGTAAAATTCTGCCTGCCCATAACCATATTTGAATTTATTAAAATGAAATTAGTGCTTTCGTCGTATTTTAAGCACATCCCTGAGAAATTCTCACTCATTGGTGTATAAACAGTGAGAATTCCCTGTTCAACTAGGAGGCTCTCCATATCCACGGGAAGCCTGTCTCCAAGAAGAAATTTTGCCCGTAATTTACTGGCTTCATTCTCGTATTGATATTCGGGAATTCTTGCCATTACCCTTCAATCCTCTTCATTTTTATATAATTCTTTACGATGGACTTGAAATGTGCGATTCTCTTCAAATCATCTAAAGATGCATTCTCCATCCTGAATGCACACACCAAATAGTCTTTCAATTGATCTTCGTTTTCTGCGAAGAAAGAGGCAAGTTCCACCCCCAAAAAATCACTGAGTTTTTCAAGGGTTTTGAATGGGATATCGATGTCTTTAGTCTCATATTCGGTATAGGTTGGCCTTGCTATACCAAGAACATCGGCTACTACTTCCTGAGTATAACCCAGTCTATTTCTAATGGCCTTGATGTTTGTTTGGATTGTTCCCATAATATGGTTCGGTCGTTTGTTTCGTGATTGGCTCGTTTATTTCGTTTATTCGTGTTGTCAATTTTAGGCCTGACAAATATACGAATTATTTGAATATATACAAATATTAGCTAAATTAAAGATAGTTATAATTTCTTATATATCTACATTTTAAACAAATATATCTCGGTTACAATTTTCATTATTATTGTTAATTAAGTCTCAAAATGCAACAATACGTCCGCTAGGATTCGTATCGAAGTGTACGTTTTATAAGGACATCCTTTCTGGCAAGAGTGTCGAAACCCCTTTATTCCAGACACTGAATCCTTATACAATTATAATTTTCAATTTCACAATCAACTCCAAATCCCATAAGAATGGTTCGGATATTTTTCCTATTAGGAGTACTTGAACAAACAAATCCTAATTGATAGCCAGCCAGTTAGGGTTCTTTGATTTATGATTTGCGCCATAATTATACATACAGGAAAATTTAGTCAAAATATCTATCCGTATTTATCTCTTTTTAATTGGTCAATTTTAGTTTGAAAACAAACGGATTTGACGAGTGAATGTATGTATGTCTTTTTAGGGAATATGATTTTCAGGGGGTCTGATAGAATAGTGCTAATGACTTTCCATCTCTCAAAATATTAAACACCAGCGGATAATGAACGCTGTTGTTTCTTATAGAATCCCTTATCAACATAAAATTTATATTATTTATATCGCAAATAATATCTCCAGGCATTATCCCAGCAGTAGTATACGGAGATTTAGACTTTAAATACATTACAATGTATTGCTTGTTAACAGAATTATATCTACCGGCTATAATAGGATCATCAATCTTATCAGAATCAGAGCCGTCTAAGATACTTTCATAGTTAATTTTTTTTAACCAAATAGAGTCTTTTTGGAAATCCATATAAATATCAAATGTCTTTAAGAATTCAACTCCAACCAACAAAAGACTTGTTTTGAGCACATAATAATAATTTTTCAAAGGGTTATTATACTCTATCCATATATCTCGTTTAATATGAAGAGTATCTGTTATTAATAGATAATCCTTTGAACTCATTATTATTTTCTTTTTTGACAAAGTAAGGATGGCATTTTCAAAAACATTATCTAATGATATATTCTTGCAAGCTATATCTCCCCTATACCCCGTGTCCATCATTAAGTCTTCTTTAGCCATTATTGTTGTATCTCCCAATTTAAATATAAAAGGGAACTGCTTAATGATATAATTTTTACCTTTTTTTGTCAGCTGTAATACAATATCCGCATCAATTATATCATTATCTGAATTGAACAGTATCCGATTATTGCTGAATTCAAGTTTTAGAGATTTCATACTATCCTGTACTGATACAATTCCGTCTGCGTTAGATCTGCTAATTATTTTCCCCAATGCAGAATTGTCCGGAACTCTCCTGAAACTTTTAAACACTATATCCTTGTTGCCCGCATATACTTTAGTTTGCTCTTTAATATTATCTGTATAATAGAAAGCATCATCAAATCCTCCTACCATAGAGTCTTTAACAGAGCTCTCTCCTTGGTAAAATTTGTCAGAGACAGATGATTTAATAATTAACGAACCACTGGCACCCGTATCAAATATCAGCGTACATGGAATGGTATCGTTTATACATGAATTTATAACTAAGTTGCCATTAAATTTATTAATGTAAAAATTTGATTCTACTTTATGATTATAATTAACAGATGCAGATTTGTTTTCACTGCAAGACTGAAAGATTATACAAGCTATAAAAAAAACTTTGAAATATATCATATTCTATTGTACCAGATTCCTATTAATTGGACTTAAAGCCTGAAGTGGTTATGTAAATATGACTTACTCTAATTTATACCGGGCTATATCTAGGTCACTATCTACACATTCAAATATAGTAAATCCATTTAAATCATTATCAAATATTTGAATCAAATTATCAATCTCATAATCATATGCAAATCCCATAAGAATGGTTCGGATATTTTTCCTCTCAGGGGTACGAAAAAAGCAGGCATCACTACCTGCTTTTTTCGTACCGTCGCTTGCCGGATTCGGCAAGCTCCTTTTGTTTATCCCACCCCCCCGGACCACTTAGTGGAGGGGGAGAGTCACTTTGTTTAGGAAATTAGTGAATAAATGCTCTACCTTAATTGAAATACAATCTCTATGGCAAAATCAAGATTATTAATTTTCCACTCTGGGTTCTCAATTTGAGATAAAAGTTCACTTACACGAAGAAGCTCTTTTTTAATAGCTATATTGCCATCATTCTGATTTGATTCGCTCATATTGCTGTCACTTTTTGCATATGCAACTACAATAATCTTATCAAGCAAAGGAACATTGAGTTCATCATTTTTTTCAATAATCCTGGTACTCTTTATTACTCCTTTTTCAGTACTAATCTTAACAATGAATGCTCCTTGTAATCCGGCAGATTTTGCTTCTTCTGGATAAATAACTTTTGAAGCCACTAATTTCGCAATCTGACTTTCAAGATCCTCTGGAAAGACCTTAATATCTAACGATTGCACTTCAGGGGAATTGGGTATTATCGACACATTTTCTTTACTAAGAATTTCCTTTACAAGACTTACTGACTCATAAGGTGTATTGAGAGAAGTAAGAATCTCGGCCATAATTGGTTCATTTGAAACTGATTTAAGCTTTTCAATTTGTTTTTTAATTAACAATTCTAAGTTCTTATCACTAGTAACTATTCCATCATTTACCAAAAAAACCCCATTGTCATTAATTTTTATCGATAATGTATTTTTTTTCTGAATCGGATTTACTAAACGCTGGGCAGAAATATTATTTATTCCATTTGTTTTTAAAGCATCCAGAAGTGTATTGTGATGACTGATATTTACAGTAAGCAAATCACCCTCCTCATACTTGATTACAAAATAGATTGAATCTTTAGAATATTTCATTTTTGAGACAATATCTTTAATAACTTGATCAATGTTATTCTGACTTGCCTCATTAATGTTTTTATTAGTTGTATAAGAGGACCATTGGCCTAAACGATATGTACCGTTTTTGAATATTGTTACTGGCACAACCTGGTCTCTGTTAACTTTTTTGTCTTTTTGTGGTTCTTTTACAGATTCAGATGTTGGTGATACATCCGTAGGTGATTCTATACTATCATTTGTCAATGAAACATCCGGATATGAGACCACATACTCTGTTTCAGCAAATACAGCTACGGCTGCTGCAATCATTGGCAATATTAATAATGCCTTGATTGCTTTATTTGGACTCGATCGTTTTTTTAGCATCATTTTAATTCTTTTTTGAAAGTTCCCGCTGCACAAGTGATTCACTACCGGTATGGAAAAACTCTGCTGGGTTCCTTTCGAGATTAGTAAATATTGATATTTTCTTGCATCGATGCCATTTTTGAGTACACAACTATCAGCCTGATATTCGTGTATGGTGATAAGCTCTTTTCTTAATAGCCAGAATATGGGATTAAACCATTGAAATATCGCGACAGTATTAATAAAGAGCAAGTCATAATTATGTTTAAGTTGAATATGAGCTTTCTCATGATCAATAATTATCTCTTTATTAGACCTATAGTCCTCATCTGAGATAATTATATTATTAAACCAACTGAACGGGATAATTTGTTTATTGCTGATATATAATTTTTCAACAGAATTTGCCTCTTGGTATGAGTTCCTCATTATCCTGTAAATCTGAAAAATACCATAGATGTTTTTGCCAAGTAAGCTTAGGGCACCTATTATATAGACGCAGATAGCAATTATTTGAATCACTGAAAACCAATCATTCTGACTGATTTGTTGATTTTGAATAATAGGAGTTGATGAGTCTGCCACTATAACATTTTGATTGAGCCCTACAGGAGCAATTATCTCTTTGAATATTGTAATTGTCCATACAGGCAGTATAATTGACAATAAAACTATTGATAGAATAACTGCTCTGTTAAGCCTGAAGAGTGTTTCGCCCGATAATGAATACTTATATACAAAGTACAGCAGGGCCAGGCATACGCCCGATTTAACAAGATATAGAACTAGTTCTGTCATAACTTTTTATTATTTGCCTGTTCAATCTCTTCAATTAACCTCTTTAATTCTTCAAGCTGGATTTTGTCTTTTTTAACGAATGTTGACACAACATCCAGATATGAATTTTCAAAATACTTGCTGATAACACCTGTAATCTTTCCTTCTCCAAATTCTTCAGGAGTAATTACAGGATAGTACTGATATGTATAGCCAAATTTTTTATGAGACAAAAAGCCTTTGATTTCAAGACCCCTGACCATTGTAGAAATTGTGTTGAAGTGAGGTTTAGGGTCCGGATAAAGTTCAATCAGCTCCTTTACATGCATAGCCCCTTTTTCCCAAAAAAAAGCCATTATTTCATCCTCTTTAGCTGTAAGCTTAATCATAGTGGTAATGTTTGAATTTAACCTGAGACAAATTTAAACTAATATTTTTAGTTTGCAAACTATTTTTATTAGTTTAAGTAAAAAATAACGATTTGCGCCATTTTTGCTCAATATCTCTTATTACATGGAAATTTGAAACTAAGCCCGATTTTCAGGGGGTTCGACATCTGGATGAAATACCGCAAATATTCCTGATTAAACGCCACAATTGTTCATAATAATTTTGCAATCTCCTTGTTATTAGTAATGCGGAAGCTGTTTCTGATATGAATGTGAACGATATCATCTTCTCTGCTTGCCGTGGCGGATGTTGTGTTGCATCTTGGTGATGGACGCTATGCCCTGATTGAATGTAAGCTTGGCAGCAAAGAAATTGAGGATGGCGCAAATCACCTGGTTCAGCTCCATAAACTTATAGTCGAGCATAACAAGACCGAGGAGCAAATGCCTATTCGAGAACCTGACCTGAAGATTGTTTTGACTGGCGGACAATATGGATATACAAGGAACGATGGTGTTCACGTAATTCCGCTGGCTTGTTTGAGAGAGTGAATCCGGTCCAAATCCCTTAAGAATGGTTCGGATACTTTTCGTACCGTCGATTGCCGTTTTCCGGCACAACCTTATTTCTTCCTCTTTATTTTATAACGAGTAAATTCTTCTCTATCTGACACATGTGTTCCTTTTTCACTCCTGCCTCTGACGCATATCTATTCCAGCTGGAAATGACATCAGCAATTTGATTAACAATTGATAGCGCATTTTTAATGCCCATATTACGGGCTACGGCCAGTAAATCTTCCTGTGTAAATTCGTCACGTTTGTTGTTGGCAGACATCTGGTGCTGGTTTGTCCACCTACCGGATGAAGAATATGAATAGCAGAGGTCATAGGCCGGAGCCAGACGCCACTCTCTGCCCTTGTGCAGAATAAAAGAGTGATTCTTCGTATGATCGTCATGATTCCTCGCTATGATATTGAATACCATTCTGCGGTAAAGTTGCTCCATGTCGGGATAAGGAAGGTTCATTCGCCTCATAACCTGGAACGCCTGCTCATATGAGTGCCTGTCGTCGCGGTCAAAATGGGCGATTGCGCACAGCGTTTGGGTGTGCAGCTTGCCTCCGTCATCTGTCCTGTCAAACCTCTTTGTCATAAAGTGGGCATGTTGACCCTCCTCATACAATCGGCATTCAGTCATTTCAATACCGCAATCAAGTGCCATTTTATGGTAGGCATACTCGATACGGCCTATTCCGGGTGGGTTGTCAGAAACTTTACCTGCCTCGACCCCGTCGAATTTAAGCAACCAGTAAGTAAATCCATCCGGCGCTTTTACCTGGCCCGAACGAACCTCTGACATATCGCTGTTGACGGCGATGATAGCTTTGGGCTTTGCGCCACCCGCAGATGTCCCTACCCTGATGATATCAAGTAGCGATTCATCTCCTTTGGACAACTTAACCTGAAAGTCCTCCCGCTTACCCAGAACCTCTTTGGCCAGATTTGTCAGGTGAGCAATCTCAATAACTGAAGACTCTTCAAGCTGGGGATTATTCTGTGCAGGTTCAAATTCCAGAGCACCCATACCGCGCTTGCCTACATAGCATAACCTGTCAACCGGACTGAACGTCATACCACTTAACCCTTTGCTTGCAAACCATTCGTCAATTATCTGGTTTCCGTAATCGTCCGGCAGGGAGTCGGCAATCAAGCCTGGTAACCCTTTGAAGGTTTTATTTCTGTTTGAGGGGTAATAATAGGTTCTGTCGCCTCTGCTAATATCTTCCAGAGGCATCATAAGCGGAGCAACATCAAGCCCTTTGGCAGAAAATTCAGGTAAAAACTCAAAGATGGCATATTCATTCTCCTTATCCCACACCACGGCGGCCACATCCTGCCCCCATAAAGAGACTTTCATTACTATATCTGTCATTTCTTACGTTTTTTATTGTTTAAGGCCAACAACTCTACTGGGCTGATTACCTGTAGCGGTATAAGGTTGTCAAAATTTTCCAGCAGTTTCAACACCCGCATAACTGCGACCAGCGAGGAGAGCGAGGTGTTTTTGCCGTTCTCCATCTGGCTGACAGTAAACGCACTAATTCCTGTCCGCCGGGCAACTTCCATCTGTGAGAGTTTCTTCTTAAGTCGTGTTGCCTTAATTCTTTTACCCAATTCGGACACAATTGCAGCATCCGTCATTCCATACCAATCCATGTCATTAGATTTATCTAATGCAAAGATATAATTTTCCTCATAATTCTATTAGATTTATCTAATAGAATTACCTGTTTTTGACACTTTCATTAGATATATCTAATCAAGACCTCCTGTCAATCCAAACTTCTGAATCAACTCCAAATCCCTCAGGAATGGTTCGGATATTTTTCATCAACGAACTTGCACCAATTTGCGCCATAATCCATATTTCACAGTTCTTTTTCGTTTATATTAATGTGTAATTACACATGTTTTCATTTGTTTTTATGTGATTTATTTCATATTTTCGTTGTGTAATTTGTATTTACATTTCTTAAACATCAATTACATGAAAAGAATAGCATACGAAGGACTACTTAAATGGAAAAGTAAACAGAATCGGAAACCCCTTTTAATAAAGGGAGCAAGGCAAGTCGGAAAAACCTGGTTGATGAAAGAATTTGGCAAAAATGAATATGAATCTGTTGCATATATCAATTTTGAGAAAGCCACTCAACTTGCTAATTTATTCGTAGTTGATTTTGATATCCCTCGTATTTTAAGATCGGTCCAACTCATAACAGGTATCATTCCTAAACCAGGTGAAACACTTATCATTTTTGACGAGATCCAATCTGTAAAACGAGGATTGTTATCATTGAAATATTTTTATGAAGATGCTCCGGAATATCACATTATTGCAGCGGGCTCACTACTGGGGCTATCCATCCATAAGGACGACTCTTTCCCTGTAGGAAAGGTGGATTTTCTGGAGTTATATCCTCTATCATATGAAGAATTTATTGTGGCATTGGGCAAGAATTCTCTGCTGGACGCTTTGCACAGGAGGGACTGGGAGTTGACTAAAGCATTTAAAAGCAATTACATTGAACTTTTAAAGCAGTATTATTATATTGGAGGAATGCCTGAGGTAGTCAAGTCATTTATTCAAAATAACGATTACAATGAGGTGCGTGAAATTCAGAATTCAATACTTGAATCATATAATAATGATTTCTCCAAACATTCGCCAATTGAAATTGTACCAAGGATAAAGATGATTTGGAATTCTATTCCGTCTCAGCTTGCAAAGGAGAACCGCAAGTTTATTTATGGTGCAGTAAAGAGTGGAGGAAGAGCTAAGGAATTTGAAGTTGCAATTATGTGGCTTGAGGATGCCGGATTGATTCACAAAATCAGCAGAGTTTCCAATGCTTCCCTGCCATTAGACGGCTTTGTAGATATCGGAGCATTCAAGTTGTTTATGGTAGATATTGGACTACTTGGTGCAAAATCGGGACTAGATGCTAAAACTATAATTGAGGGAAACACAATTTTTGGCCAGTATAAGGGTGCGCTTACTGAACAATATGTTCTTCAGCAATTAAAGTGTTCCACTGGAATTGAAACTTACTATTGGAGCGCTGAACAGGGAATTGCCGAAATTGATTTTCTTATTCAGACAGGAGGAAAAGTTATACCAATAGAGGTAAAGGCCGAAGAAAATCTTAAAGCAAAATCGCTTAAGAGTTTTAGAGATAAGTTCCATCCCGAATTGTCTATAAGGACATCAATGTCTGACTTCAGAAAAGAAGAGACGTTAACTAACTTACCACTATACGGGATATCATTAATCAATAGTTTAACAGCTCCGCAAGGTCAATTTTTAGCTTGATTCGTCCGGATACAAGATACTAACGAACCTGGCAAAAAGGTCTTCGGGGTGAATCTCAAGCTGGCAGTTAAAATAAATAATTACAGTACAGTTCTTTTCTATGCTATGGTACATGGCAGATGTAAACCCGGGTATGGCACCACCATGACCATAAAACGAGCCTCTGCAAATTTTTGCAACTCCCTTGGAGTGGAGTAGGCCGATCCTGCTTTGAAAATAGTATCATTTATTGGAAATTTCCTGAAATTGTCATAAATTTAATCAATCTATTTTAATCATCCTCAAATATATGAATCATATTTTCAATTCCTCAATCAACTCCGGATATCATAAGAATGGTTCGGATATCTTTACAGCTAGGGGTATCTTTTTTGTTTTTGTCATATATATCCTGGCAAGCTGCACAAATGTTCCTAATCCTGTTGGCAACAGGAATATAGAGGTAGTTATCAATGATATCCCCTTTAGTACTGATGTGTATAAAAGAATACCATATACATTAAGAGCCTGGGAGTGGGAGAAGGAGGGGTTTAAACTGCAGCAGATAGAGATCTTGGATTATAATACTAACGCCACATTACAAACTATAGAGAAAGAGAGTTTTCCTGTGATTCATAAAGATCCATTAACTCCAAACGGATTAATAGAGCTCGATAAATTGTCATACTATTACATCTCTATTCAGTTACCAGTTGAATTAAGTAAAACTCCACCTTCAAAAATTTTTCACAAATTTAAATTCATAGATACTGTTAAAAATAAAGAGTTGATTGTTGAGGGTGGAGTATTCATGCCCCGCCTGACCGAAGTGCCTCTTGCAATATCATCTCCGGTTAAAGGAGATAACTGGTTGTTCATAAATCAATCCACAAATGAATATCACTTTTTTACAATGTTTTTTACAGACAGAAAGCTGTGGAGAGGAGAGAGATTTGCATTTGATAATATTAAGGTGAATGATGATATGGATGAAATGCTTGATGGAGATCCCAAAGTCAACGACTCATATTTTAATTACAAGGATACCCTTTATGCTGTCGCAAACGGTACCATATTGAAAGTTGTTGACGGCAGACCTGAGAACAGAGGAGATGCCCGTGATATAAAGTTTGCAAACCTGGATGAGTATGCAGGAAACTATCTGGTACTGGATATCGGAAACAACAGGTATGCATACTATGCCCATTGTGTACCAAATAAGTTTATGGTTACTCAGGGAAAAACTGTAAAAGAGGGAGACCCTATAGCCCTTTTAGGTAATTCCGGAAACTCAACCGGTCCTCATTTACACTTTCAGATAACGGACGGCCCTCATATGTTTTTCTCAAACGGACTGCCATTTGTAATTAAGAAATATACAAAAATCGGCAATTCCGGAACCGGACCAAGTTCTCCTGTTGCATATACCAATGCAATGATGGAGGAGCAGACTGTGATTTCTTTTTAGTTCTGTTCAATCAGCTCCAGATCACTCAGTATTTTACCCAATCATACCTGGCAAAGTTGTCTGCAGATGATGCCTCTCC
>JASDTD010000062.1:110030-132067 GCA_041441395.1 Bacteroidales bacterium
CTCAGTATTTTACCCAATCATACCTGGCAAAGTTGTCTGCAGATGATGCCTCTCCTGTCATCCATTTGGGCCACCAGCCGCTTAGATAGATATTTGTTATGGTTGTTGGGATTTGTGAAATGTCACCGGTTGATTTTAATTTTATATTATCAACCCAGAAGCTAACCTCGTTTGGATAATAGTCTATCCTGTATTCGTGAAATTGCTCACCGGGATTGAATGGTAAAACAACTTGAGCACTGTATTTCTGAACACCTTTTACCCATGTATTAAAATCTACCTTTCCTGAACCATCGTTCCAGATTTCAATATCTATTTCATCAAGATTAACATTTTCGTACAGAAACAGAGTTGTATAAGTTCCGGGTAGTTGAGAGGGAGTTTTAACAGAGGCACGGTAACTGCCATACTTATATCTGGCAGGAGCAACACTCTTTATCTCTCCTCCATCTTTTGTCAGTTTAGGGAATTTTATAACAAGAGCCCCTGCTTCAACAAAGAGATTGTCTCTGTTAAATCTGCCAAATCCCGGTGTTAATTTATGGCTGATTACCCATCGGGTATTATCAAGATTATCAAAGTTATCTATAAAATTGAATGCTTCAAATGCATCAGAGATCTCCTCCATATCAAGCTGAACTGCTCCAGGTAAAGATGGATCTGATATCCATATTGCTGCTCTTGATAAATATGACCCGGAGACTATTATCTTGTCTGAAGGGACTTTCCAGGACATAATAATCTGCCTTGATGTTTCAAGGGGATTAAGGGTGACAGTATCTACAGGTATATCATACCACACTCCTGATTTATCCTTTACACTGCAACCAATCCAGAATTTCCATCTTGAGTTTCCGGTGTTTTTTAGCTGAATTGTGTGAGGAACAGTGCTCCCTGAATAATGACTTCCGGAGGGTGTTGCGAATGATACCAAATCGGCAGATATCTTAACTTTTTCAGGAAGAATAATCACCTTTTCCTCACATGAATATGTCATTAGAAATGTAATAATTATTAGCAATGAGTATTTGATCCTTTCCTGCACTTGTAAAGTTTTATGTATAAATATAAGCTTTTTATTTCCCCGGTAAAAATTCGTTATTTTGCGGTGTGAAAAACCAAACCCTAGTTGTTGACCTGCATATTGAAAAGATAGCAAAGGCATATCGCAGCTTTGCTCCGGCAGACTCATTAATTTATCAGCTTGAGGTGTTTGAAAGAACATTGCAGGCAAACAGATTCAGAAGAGGGCTAAGAATTGATTTTGTTCATGGTACAGGTAAGGGAACCCTGAGGTCTGAGCTTATTAAAATTATGGCCAGGAAATTTCCTGAGTTAAAATACGAAGATGCCCCTTTTGCCACTTATGGTTTTCAGGGGGCAATAAGGGTAATAATCTGATTGTAGCTATTTTACAATCTTGACAGTTCTGCCGGACACTTTCGTGCCGTTCAGGAACCACTCTTCGCTGATATCAGGATCTCCGTTAATTTTCCAGCGAAACTTTCTGTTGAATTTAATTTTGTCTGATGTGCCGTCGCCCCATAAAAGGGTTAGCTCCTCATTTGAATAACTTGTTGCCCCTTCCAGCTCCCCAAACCTCAGAACGAATGTGTTACTCTGATAATATTTGCTTAACTGAAGGCCATGAAAACGAGGCATAATTGCTTTTGTTGAAACGGTATAGGGATCTTTGGTGCACTTGTACTCTACCCCTCTGTACACCGCTTTTATTAAACTTGTGTCAATGGCATTCTGATTGTCCTGATTGAGAAGGTCAACTCCCCGGGCATTTGTAACCTCAACAATATATACAACCGGAGCAATATCCCATATCTTTCCGTCAGGGATTATATCACACGATGACAATCCTATTGCCAGCACTGCAGAGAGCAAAAACCTTGTTTTCATAAATATAAGTTTAAATAAATATAACCATATGGTTATAAGATGCTTTTACCAGCAATATCGTTGCATTAGGATTGACCAATAAAGCTTATCTCAATTATCTGTGCCAGATCGTGAGCACTTTTTAAGGCCGATGGTACTCCGCCTCCGGGAATTGACCAGTGGCTGGTATAGTAGAAGTTCTTTAAACCCGGCAGTGTTGCACCTACAGGAGAGGACGCCATTAGGTTTTTTGGGGGGAACCATCCCTGAGCGCTCCCCTTCCAGTTACCTGTATATCTGTGATATGTTGCCGGGGTTGAGACATCCATCTCCTCAATACTTTCCCTCACCCCTCCCAGTTTTTTGTCAAGATAGTCAATCATAGCGGTTGCAAAAGAGTTTTTGCATCGTTTGTACTCCTCTCGGTTACTTTCTCTAAGATTAATCCAGAAATCTCCGTTTCTGGTGTAGAAACTCATCGCAATAACAGTTTTCCCCTCTGGAGCTAAAGATTTATCGTAGTGGTAAATATGAGCTTCAATCCTGTTATAAACAGTCCCGTCAGGAGAGGTGTACTCTTGCTCAACCGGGAATCTGAAAAAGTGTGGAAATTCTTTAAAGTCTCTTGAAACACCTAAAGAGACAAGCATTATAGCAGGGTAAACCTCCAGTTTTTTAAGTTCAGCCAGCCTTATAAGAGTGTCATTTACGTATTTCCCCTCAAGAGCGTTAAATACAGTATAGTGCCAGTCTGCAGCAGAGATAGTAATGTCTGAATAAACAGATGTGCCATCTTTAAGAATTAACCCTTTTGCTATATCGTGTTCTACAATTATTTTTTCTATCTGAGAATTAAAGCGTATTGTACCTCCCATGGATTTGTATTTATCGGCAACCCTCTCAGCAAATTTTGCCGATCCTCCTATGGGATAGCCGGCACTTTTTTTATCAAAAAATGCCTGTGGCATTGCCATGACCATAAGATTAACCTCGTCACCATCAAAAAGGAGTTCAAATGCCTCTTTTAGAAATGGATTCTTAAACTTTCGTGCAAAAGAAAAATTAGTTTCATTCTTCCATCTCAGATAACTAAAGACAAAAGGCAGATATTTAATCATACCCATCTTCTGCTTGAGCGGCTGCAACTGAGGGATATTCTCAATCATTGGCGGGAGCTCGTAATGCTGTATCACCCTGATCAACTTTACCAAGCTTTTTATCAGCATTTTGTCTTCAGGGGCTATGTCAAGTAGATATGCTTCAAGTCTGTCAATATTTGTGTACAATTGAAAAACCTTACTGCCATACTTATCAGCATTAACTTTTAGTTCAATCGCAACCCTCACATCATGGTGTACAAACTCAATTGATTTCATGTCAAGCATTTCACTCCAGAGTTTGTAAAAGGGACTCCCTGAGTCCGAACCCAGAATCCAGTGGAGACAACCATCAAAGGTGAACTCCCCCCTTTTCCAGCTGGCACAAAGGCCACCGGGAAGAGAGTGTTTCTCGAAAATCTGAGTATCGAACCCTCTCATCTGTAAAAAACAGCCTAGAGATAAACCTGAAATACCACCACCTATGATTGTAATTTTCATTTTACTGTTGAGGCTAGTCTTTATGACTCTCCTTTATCAAAACTTGTCTCGGCTCACCAAACCAGGAACCAAGAAAAAGTTTGTTATTAATTCTGTCGTGCACAAGGAACCCTGCAGGAGGTCTGCCACTTGAAGAGTAGAGAACAAAATATTGTCTGTCATCTCCGTATGTATATTTACCGTTTCTTGTAACCATAAAGGTTTGGCCATCCTGAAGTCTCCTGTAAGAGATCCATTTATTAATATTTTTCAATGCCTTAAGGTCATTCCAGTCCGCAACCTGAAACTCACCGTAAAAAGCCTTTTGGATAGCATTTTTAAGATGACGGGAGCCCTCCTCTCTGAATATGTGAGTAGTCAATTTTAAATCGTTAAATTCATCTCTGTTCACATTAATTATGTCGGACAATTTCGTTGCTATGGCCAATTCCGGCCTGTAAACAACAACATCACCCTCCCTTAACGGCAGAGCCGAAAAAAAAGTACCAAACCGGCCCTCCTGCTCGTATACAAAACCCTCCTTACCAAATCCCAGCAGGTTGCCCCGGCGTGAAACCATTTTTACGAGACGGCCATCAGGATCATACAGGTTTAACAAGAGAGAATATCTCCTCCGGCTCTTCTCTTCATACAATGATCCCGGAACATCTGACCTCTCCTCGCGCAAAACAAACATAAGATAGCGGTCATTGTACGGGCCCCAGTTTATCTCTGACCCGGAATCGACATCGTAGGGAGGTTTCAGGCGGGTAAGCTCCCACTTTCTGCCCTCGATGGGATTTACCGGAAACCGCTGGACATCCCGGACCATATCCTTTGTAAATTTTGTGCTTAGAATAACAGACTCCTCAATCTCCTTGTCAAATCTCTGTGCATTTAGATGATTGGTTGAGAGCGCGAAGAGAGTCACCAAGAATAAAAATCTCAAATACCTCATTCTTATTTTTTATAATTATTTTAACGGATTCTCTACCTTGCCGGCAAAGAGAATAGCTCCTGTGGATTGCTCCCAGATTACAAAGAGAAATGGTTTATTTGCCCGGAAGTCCCTGTCAGGATTTACTGATGTTAGATCAAAGCCTACAGAAGTTACGGCTGCAGCTTCACCACCCTCCTCATTAATCTCAATAACGGTCTTTTGCAGTACTTTGGAGATTCTTAAATCACCTTGAGGATAGTCAGCAATATTACTGAAGTTGGCATTCCCGTCAAATGCATCAGTAATACCAAGCATTTTTAACTTATCGTTAAATTCCAGAGTTGTGCTGAATTTGAATTTGGGGATATAGATTCCCAGCTGAGCTGAATCGCTTTTCTGAGTAATATTCTCCCAAGCCCCGGCAGTAGCCAGCTCCGCATATAGATCGGCAACACCAAGCTCCTCCCCCGGAAGAATAATTGTCATTTTAAAAGCCCCGTTGCCAAACGGAAGTGTTACAGCGCGATATTTTTCTCCTTTATTGTATTCGACCATAAACCTCTTATGCATGGCCGGCACATCTACGCTACCTCCGCCATCAAGATTAAACTTCAAAGGGAGCGTGGACTTGGGGTCAAACTTAGTTTTCCATGGAGCCTTGAAATATAGCGCATTAACCAGAAACATAACCTCATTGGGTTTGATCTGATCCAGAATTTTATCAATTTTCTTATCTGTGTTTTTTGAGCACCACTCATTTATTGCCTTAAGACTCTCCTGCTCATTAGAAAAATCGAGAGGTGTTACTAAGGCATTAAACCACTGTTTGTTAATCTGAAGAAAACCCTCTTTTACAGGAAAATCACTCTTGTACCAGACTGAATTTGCTATAAATAACAGACTTGCAGGATCTGCAGATGGGAGAGAAGCAGATAATTTTTTGAAATAGAGATTAACATCAAATGGAGATTCCTGCGGAAATCCAAGTGCTTTCTGAATCTGTCCCGCAGTATTACCTGCTGCACCATTCCAGGCCATTGCCATCGCAAAATTGAGACTGAGGGGAGAGATCATAAAATTACCCTCCTCCTCTATCATCCCGAGTAACTTAAAAGCAATAGCATTTCCGGAAGATGCGACCCTGGCCTCTCCGGGTGTAAGCTCAATAACCGGCGCCGGTTGAGTATTCTCATTCTCCTCCCCGGGCTTTGGCCCTTTTGCACAAGAGGCTGAATACAAAACAAATAGACAAAGCACAATTACCCTACATTTCATAGCGAAAGTATTTAAATAAAACATCAGTAAAATGCAGGTAAAGGTTAAGTCATTGCAATATAGATATTTTTTAGATAAATACCTCTTTTCTGACAGTTACTTTCTCCAGTCTTTTCTCATTAACCTCCACACCTATTCCGGGACCCCGGGGAACATCCATTGTACCATCGGCATTAACAGTAAAAGCAGGATCTACAATATCCTCCTTATAGTACTTTTTGCTTGCCGAAATATCTCCGGGCAGAATGAATCCGGGAAGAGATGCAAGAGCTACATTTCCGGCCCTGCCGATTCCTGACTCCAGCATACCTCCGTGCCACACCGGAATACCCATAGAGAGACAATAGTCATGAATCTTTCTGGATTCAGTAAATCCACCCACTCTCCCCGGCTTAATATTTATTATTCTGCAACTTTTCAGCTCAATGGCAGCCCTCGTATCATCCAGAGAGTGAATACTCTCATCCAGACAAATTGAGGTTTTAACCTCTTTCTGAAGTTTTGAGTGGTCGTATATGTCATCATACCCAAGCGGCTGCTCTATAAGTGAAAGATTGTACTCATCCATCTTTTTAAACAGGGATATATCATCCAATGAATATGCCGAATTTGCATCCACCTGAAACATTATATCAGGGTACTCTCTGCGGACAGCCTTTACCAGATTGATATCCTGCCCGGGTGCAATTTTTATTTTAACCCTTTTGTAACCCTCCTTAAGATAGCCCTCAATTTTATGTAAAAGAGCAACCTCAGATTCCTGAATACCTATGCTTACCCCGACATCAATTTTATCCCTTGTACCGCCCAGAAGTCTGGAGAGAGATACCCCTTTGGTTTTTGCCAGCAGGTCCCACAAGGCCGACTCTATCCCCGCCTTGGCCATCATATGCCCCCTTACCCTGTCATACAGAGCAATTGCCTCACCTACGCTTTGGAACTCTTTACCCAACAATTCCGGAATTAGAAAATCTCTCATTATGTGCAAGGCAGTTGTCACTGTCTCGTATGAGTAGAAAGGTGTCCCCTCGGCAACACTCTCCCCCCATCCTGTAAAACCATCCCCGTCTATACGAACCATTATGTGCTCCTCATCATACTCGGTACCCATAGATGTTGTAAACGGAGTTACAAGCTCCATCCGGGTATGCCTGATTTCAATCCTCTCTATTTTCATTTTTTTCTTACTCTTATTACTGGATAATCCGATTCTCTTTTCATTATAAATTCAAACTCCCTGTATGTAGCCAAGCCTAGTTCTGACTGGGGCTCCAGTGCTATTACAAGCAAATTCCCCTTTAACTGGGCTGTTGGTACATACAGGTAATTATTAATCTGGATTCCGGCCTCAACAGGAGAGGAGGAGATCTGCGGGAAGGGAATAATATCTCCCTCAAAGTCTATTGAATCCACTGACATAATTCTTATCTTCTCAAATTGAAGTTTACTCTTTTCCCCAATTTTAGCAACTGTAAAACCATGTCTTTTAATCCATTCTGTTAAATCTGTATTCGAAACAGGTATAAGATAACCCTCCGGCTTTTCTAAAGTCAGAGTAGCCTTGACCACCGGCCTGAAGTTTTTTACAATAACCACCGAATCCTTGCCTGTTTTGTAAGAAAGGACAGAGAGCTCCAGAGTACTGCCATCAGAGAAATGGTCCATTTGAAGAGCAACTTTATCTCCCTTTTTGGGGGATAAAAGTCTGTTCCTCTCCTCCTTTACAATTTGCTTCATTTCAGCCCCGTTTTCATATACAAATTTTAAAAGGGTCACCATCCCGCAAAACTGTGAGTAGGATCTGTGAGGAAGGTTCTCAGCATAATTATCCTCACCATTCATCCCCTCCTGTATAAATGAGAAGGTATTCTGAATACCAAAACTCTGCCTTCCGTCATTTATATCAAATGTGCTGTAACGAATATAATCATCCTCCGGCGGCCCTCCCGGGCTGTACATCCCGGCTGAGGGGCCAAGATCTTTTACAGAATTGTACCAGAAAGGCCAAAACCTCTCTCTCTGCAAATCCCTGATAGAGGCGGGAATCTGAGGATTTGTATTAATCCCCAGCAGAATATCGGAGTTTTTTCTGAATCCGGCCTTTTCCCAGGACTCTCCGTAAGGGGAGTATTCATGAGCATCCAGAGTGACTTCAAAAAGGTATTTGTCAAACAGTTTGTGAAGTGCAATGACTTCAGGCTCTGTCATTATAAGGTGATTCCTGTTCAGATCCATCCCATTTGAATTTCTCCTTACATTCTTTTCCGAACCATCGGGATTAATCTGTGGTACAATAACAAGATCTATCTTTTCAAAAAGGTAAGAATAGTTATCCTTAACCAGCTCTTTGGCAAGCATAAGGGCACCCTCCTTCCCCGACTGTTCATTACCATGCTGCTGAGCATGAATCAATACCTTGATTTTGGTATGATCTGTACCAAAGCCTGACTTTGAAAAAAAGAGGGCAGTAATCTCCCTCCCCTGAAGAGAGGTGCCAATTGATTCCATCTTCACCAGACCGGACTGCTCTGTAAGTAGTTGAGCTGTCTCTCTGAGCTGGCTGTATGAGGTTGGCTGGCCGGAAAGAGTCATATATATTAATGTTGCAGCCAGAAGTACTATTTTCTTAATCATGTGCTTTTCTGTTTAAAATCCGTTAAGTTGCATATAAACCGTAGGAAGCAGAAGAAGAAGGCCGACAATCATAAAGAATAGCAAAATCTTCCAGAACCATTTGATCCACACTTCGTAAGGTATTTTTGCAATACCGAGTGCACCAATCAGAACCGCAGATGTAGGTGTAATCATATTTGTAAAGCCGTCTCCAAACTGGAAAGCCATTACCGTAGCCTGTCTTGACAAACCAATTACATCAGAAAACGGTGCCATTATAGGCATCGTAAGCGCAGCCTTTGCAGATCCGGATGGTATAAATATATTAATACAGGTCTGTATGAAATACATTATTGAGACAGTGGCACCCTTCCCTGTACCCTCCATTGTTGAAGAGAGAGAGTAAAGAATAGTATCCATTATCTTCCCGGCAGTTAGCACCTCAATTATACCACCTGCCAGACCAACTATCAGAGCTGCGGTAAGAATATCCTTTGCACCTGCTATGAACTCTTTTGCAATACCATTTGCTCCCGCTCCCATCGCAAAGCCGGATATAATACCCATTGCAAGGAATAGTGCCGAAATCTCTGTCAGATACCATCCGTATCCAAGTACCCCAATCACAAGGAATATTATTGTAAATGCAAGTATGTTGAGAATAAAGAAGAGATATGACTTTCTAAGTGTATAGAAACCGGTTACCGCAAAAAGGGTTGCAAGAATTGGAAGAGCAACAAATGTTATGTCTGCCCCTCCCAGGCTGATAGTAGTTTTTGGATGGAGATACGAGAATATCCCCAAAACAGCAGTAACCATTATGTACATAATCCAGGCAGATAGGGGCGTTTTCTGTGAAAAATCCACCTTAACGGCTTCAGATTCTCTCTCCCTCCAGTATGCATCCAGCTCATACATTGGCGAGAGCCTTGGATTTTTCTTCACCCTTGCTGCATAAACCAGTGTAATTGCTATTATCAGTGAAGTAAGTATCATCCATACAACAAGTCTGTACTCAAATCCTGAAAAGAGCTGAAGACCTGACAACCCCTGGGCAATTCCTATGGTAAACGGATTGATTATGGCTCCCGAGAAACCAATGTGAGCCGCTACATATACCATCAGAATCCCCGTGATAGAGTCGTAACCCATAGATATGGCCAGCGGCACAAAAATGATAACAAAGGCGAGGGTCTCCTCACTCATTCCAAAAATGGCTCCAAAAAGGCTGAATATGAGCATTGAAAAGACAATAACCAGATTATTCACACCTATTTTTTTCAGGAGTCTCCGTTTTTCGAGAGTACCGGTTTTTTCAAGAAATGATAGTATACCAAAGTCAATCGCCTTGCTGCTGTTCATTATCTGAAAAGCGCCTCCTATTATCAATACAAAAGCAATTATACCCGCTTGTTTTCTGAATCCCTCCAGCAGTGAGCCAAAGATCTGCCAGGTCTGCGGTGAGGAATCCACTACACGATATGAATCATTTACAATTACATCTCTGGTAACTCCGTTTACCTCCTTTTTTTCATATTGGAACTCTCCGGCAGGAACAAACCAGGAGAGTATTCCGCAAAAAATTATTAATGAAAAGATTATTACGAATGTATGCGGTATTTTTGACAGCCGAGCCATTATATCAGATATTAAAGCTTATAAATATCACCGGGATTAAGTATAGTGAGTTTGAAACTGGAGACATCACCACTGCCGTTTACTGAATTATACGGCTCAAACAACATTGCCTTATTGTCTCCAATTACCTCAATTGTATTATCGGACTTAACAACTATTGCTGTCTCCTCGTCAATTCCTATACCTCTGAGCCCCGGATTATCCATCAGGACTGAGATAAGTCTGATTTGCCTCTTTCTCTTAAGAAAATGCTGGTCAACGACTATGTTGTCGAGGAAACCGAATCCTTTTGCGGTAATTACATCTCCCTTCTCAATCGTATTAAATATTTGAGAGTTTGTTGTATCACTTCTCTGTTCACCTGTGAGCATTACTCTGCTCATTATAGCTGCCCCGGCACTTGTTCCGCTGACAACTCCCCCGTTCTTGTATATCTCCCTGATTTTCTCAAGAAATTTAGTCCCCTCCAGATAAGCACTCAGAACAACCTGATCTCCTCCGGAGAAAAAGATTGCAGTAACCCCATCCAGTTTTGCCAAACTTGACGGTGAATCAATACTATCTTTCTCACAGAAGATATAGTCAGCAGATTTACAGCCCAGAACACGGAACTCTTCACTCTGTTTTATTCCGGTCTCCTCTGCCACTCCACTTGCAAATGGTACAACCAGCACTTTTGAATTCTCTCCTCCGCTGTAATCAATAATTGTTTTTAAAATAACCTCTATTCTGTCTCCCCCTCCTTCAATAACAAGTGTGCCTTTTGAATCTATCTTTTCAGCCTCATATTTAAGTTCTGATTGTGGATTCCTGCTGCAGGATGCCAGGTGCAGTAATATTAATATTGCAATAATGAGTGTTCTGTTTTTCATAATTTATTCTATTTCAGTAGTTAATAATTGATAGGCAATCTCCGATGCCATTGTCAGGTCCTCATACAGTATGAACTCATCATTTCCGTGCGGATTCTGGGCACCTACCCCTAAGTTTATTGTTTTTATACCCTTTGCATTTAGAGAGTTAGCATCACTGCCACCCATTGATTTCTTTGCTGCCGGATTGAGCCCGAGTCTCTTTGCAATTTTTGAAAAATGAGTGAATGGTTTGTCATCCTCTTTGATAGAGTATGGTAAAAAATCCCAGAAGTGTTTTGACTCCAGCTTACCGCCATATTTTTCACATACCTTGCTAAAGTCGCTAATGACCTTTGCCATAATCTCCTCTCCATAATGGGTAAAGTCAGTCCTTATCTCACCAGTCATATGAACCTCATCGCATACAACATTTGTCCCTGTCCCCCCTCTGACGATTCCGATATTAGCGGTAGTTACTTCATCTATCCTTCCAAAAGGGAATCCGGCCATTGCTTCTGCTGCAATTTTAATTGCGTTTACCCCCTTTTCAGGAGATATTCCTGCGTGAGCAGAGACTCCCCGCACCACTAGTTCAAAATTTATTGCACCACATGTCTCTGATACAAAATTACCGGGAGGTAAATAGGAATCAAATACAAATCCATATTTTATAGCTGGTGCCGGCTTGTAATATATTGACCCTGCAAGAGTTGTCTCTTCACACACCGTAAAGAGAATTGTGCATGGCTTTAATTTCCCGTCCCGGACTGCCCTTTCAAGGGCAAAAAGTATAGACGAAAGGCCCCCTCTGTCATCTACTCCCAGCGGAGTTGTTCCATCTGAAGTTATTCTGTCCTGATGAAACTGATGTTTGAGATTGGCTGTAGATCTGGGAGTGTCCATATGAGCTAACAGCAGATGCTCTCCACCACCAAGTATTTCAACAATAACATTGCCGGAATTTCCATTAGAGAGGCCGAAGGCTCCATCTGAAAAAACCTTTAACCCAAAATTTTCCGTGAACTTATTTATATATTCAGCAACCGGAGCCTCTTTTCCTGAAACGGCATCAATTGATGTTAATTCAATGAAAATTTGTTTAAGCCTTTCGTCTAATACCATTTGTCTGTGATTTTATAATTATTTACAATCCAAAAACATTTACATTGGCCAGGCGTATATAGTAACAGTCTGTGCAGTTCCCGTGAACAAAAGCAATATATACACTCTTTCCCTTGTACTGAGTTATGTCTATTGTTTCTGTTTTGTCCGATGCATAACTGGCATCAAGCTCGGTCCAGTCTCTTAATATGGTTGCCTCACGACAATTAGCCAAAGTTATAGGAGATTCAGAAATAACTACTCTGTAGTTCTCCTCCGGATAATCTTCGTCACCTGCGGAGATGTCGAATGTCAGCATCACCTTATCCATAGTACTTCCAATATTAATCAGAGGTGATACCAGATAGTTCTCCGGTGTGAGGGCACCCACTCCTCCGCCTCTGTATGAATCTGATGTAGCGTGGCTCTTATAGTACTCCCAGTTGTAGCCGTCTCCATCTTTGTCTATCAGAGTCCATGTATCCGGAATTTCAGTAAGAAACCTCTCTGTAAAGTAGTAAATCTTGTCAGGAGAAATTTTATAGTTTAAAATTGCAGTTGGCTTGTTTGCCTTAGTATCAGGAGAATCTTTTAGTACAACATAGAAATTCTTGCCTGTCTTTTTAAGCATATTAACCTGGATATAACCAAAATATTCTCCCTTTGGTATAGTGAGCGAACCTTTCATCGTACCGGGAGTAAATGAAGAGTTATTTCCTGTAACTATTACATAGTCCTGACCATGAACTGCTGTTGAGAAGACAGTATCAACTACTGAGATGTCTGTGCCGGCCGGTACCTCTTCAACATAATTATCTTTATCTGTCAGATAATAGAGTTTCTGAACAATCTCATAGTTTACGGTCACATTTCCCGTGGATGTTTTTATAAGCTGAATACAGATAGAATCCAGACCCACTCTGTTGTTCTCTTTCTGTAAAATATTACTCACAGTTCCCTGTTTGTTCTCAAATGCACTGAATTCGTAGTACTGAGGTCCCTGATAAGTTCTGTCCTCTTTTTCACACCCGCTCAGCAACAAGGATAAGAGGATTACAAAATTAATGTATAGTAAGTTTTTCATAATTTTAATATCCTGGGTTGTTAACTAATTTTTTGTTTACATCCATTTCGGTTGCGCCAATTGGGGCAACAACCCGATAATCTGCGTAAGGTATCTCCGGTAGCCCGTTAGGTCTTGAAATTGGGAGCCCAAGCCTCTTCATGTCAAAAAACCGGTGTCCTTCAAAAGCCAGTTCTATCCTTCTCTGAAGCAGGATTTCATTTATCAGCTCTGAGTTTGCAACATCTGTATCATCCAGCCCTCTAATGTTTCTCAATGCATTAATATCATTGCGGGCCTGGATGTAGTTTTTCATATGAGCAGAAGCCTCTGCCCTGTTAAGGTACATCTCAGATATTCTGATTAATGGAACATCGTCCAGGCCGAATGCACCGCCCCAGCTGTTGAACTTGGTTGTCCACCATAAATCTTGTCCGTAGTAGTGAACTTTTCTAAGTGCACCAAACCTCTTGTCCTTCGCTTGGTCAATAATATTGATAAAGTCAGGAGATACAGAGAGCTGAGCATCTCCGGGTCCTGTGCCGTCACCAAATCCCTCAGCATCTCTTAAACCATTATCCAGGGTTCCGTAAGTAGAGTGAAGCGATACAGACTTTAAATTTTCAGTTATTGTATAATGAAGTTGCCAGATTGATTCTGTCCCTTTTGAAAAAATATCTGTATAGAGACCATTGTACAATTTAACCTTTGAATTTGTGATTGTTGTACTTGCTGCAGCTATTGCATTATCCCACTCACCTTTATAAAGATATACCCTGGATTGAAAAGCTTTTACTGCCAGAGCAGATACTCTGTAAGGGAAGTTTGATCCGTCATTGTTATTCAGCAGAGCATAAGAGTCGTTAAGATCCTTTACAATCTGTGTCCATACAACATCCACTGTTGCCCTTGGAACAGAGGCCTGTTCAGTAATACTTCCTCCCTCGTTAAAGAATGGTTCTGTAAGCAGCGGAACACAAAGGTTGAAATTCTCGACAAGTTTTCCAGGCACCCGGCTATATATAATACTTAAATTAAAGTAGTTGTAAGCTCTCAGAAACAGTGCTTCTCCTGTAAGGGATTTAACCTTTGCTGTTTGGTCAAGTTGTGATAAATAGTAAATGGCCTCATTCAACGCACCTATCTGCTTATATGCAATTTCCCATATATCCAGATTGTAATTTGGCTTAAAGTTATACTGGCCCGAATAGCTTGTAGCTCCGGGAGAGAGTTGTGTATTATCACCCAGAACATCCGGAATACATATCAGATCTCTTCCGGCATAGTATCCGTCTTGTAACTGGTCATATACACCTATTATTAAACTTTCACAACCGGTTACAGTTTTGATTTTATCTTGCGGCAATGCGTGCTTTGTACTCACATCAAGCATTGAATCGCAAGATGAGTTTGCAAAGAGCACAAATATTGTGACAATAATTAAATTAATTTTTTTCATATCCGGATTGATTAAAAGTTAATCTTAATACCTATACTTAAACTCTTTGACTGAGGATAGAGCCCTCTGTCTGAACCCACAGACTCAGGGTCATAGCCCTGATACGGAGTTGTAGTCCATACATTGTATGCATTTGCATATATCTGAGCATCTGATATTCTCAGCTTTTTAACAAGTTTCTGAGGTATGTTATAGCTTAGGTTTATATTTTTTAATTTAATAAAGTCCGTAGATTCGTAAATGAGACTCATTGAGGGATCACTATTATTATCATACTTCATTGGATTTCCGGGATATAAACCATCAATTACAGGCTTTGGCACCCAGGTGTTATCTCCAGGCTTTCTCCAGTAAGAGTTATAGATATCTGCAAGAAGGTTGTTGTCTGCAGCCTGTCCTATTAACACAGCTTTGTCACTCCAGTACTTTAGAGCACCCCTCTGAAACTGAAAAAAGAAAGAGAGTGTGAAGTTTTTCCAGGAGATAGTATTTTCCATACCTCCAAAGAATGTTGGATCAAGACCTTTTGTCCAGACTCTGTCTTCAAGTGTTGGGTTATAGGTAATATATCCATCTTTGTCATAATACATCGGACGGCCATCAGAGCTGTTTACTCCTGCCCACTGATATACATATTCTGCAGTAATAGGCTTACCCACCTTGTACTGACCAAGCTCCTCAAGACCATCCTGTAATTCAGTAATAAAGTTCTTTGCAAGAGAGATGTTGAAAGAGGTTTCCCACTTGAAATTCTCCCCATCAATATTGACAGTATTCAGCTGAATATCTATTCCCTGATTTCTGACACCACCCATATTTGATGGAATAACGCTAAAACCTGTTGTTTGAGGTATTATCCTGTAATAGAGCAAATCTTTGGTGTCATCCATATAGAGGTCAACATTGGTACTTATCCGGCCTCCAAAAAAGCCTGCAGTCATACCCACATTCTTTGAGTGTTTCTTCTCCCATGTAAGTTTAGGGTTACCTATGGATGAAGGAATAATGCCGGATGAGCCGTTATATGATGAGTTTGCATCATAGAGTCTCTGTGAGACATAGTTTCCAATACTGGCATTTCCTGTAATACCGTAGCTGGCTCTGAGTTTAAGGTCATTAAGCCACTCTATATTTTTAAGGAACTTCTCCTCCTTCATTCTCCAGGCGAACGATACTGAAGGGAATGTTCCCCATTTATTATCGGCACCAAACCTTGATGATCCGTCATACCTGATTGTACCTGTGAGAATATATTTATCTTTAAAAGTGTAGCTTGCCCGTCCAAAAAATCCCGCCATTTTCCATTCTGAGTACTCCTCCATTGTGGAAATAGGTGTGGCAGCGCTGCTCAGAAGCGTGAGATCAGGACTGGAGACACCATTGGCCTCTGCTCCAATCATATGATATTTATAGCTGCTGTATGAGAATCCGGCCACTGCACTTATTCTGTGTATATCTTTTATAGTAGTATTATAGGTAAGTACTTGTTCAGACTGGAATTTACTGATGTCTGAAGAGTTTGCAATAATAGCCCCTTTAACCCTTGAGCCAAGTCTTGTACGGGGATCACTGAACTGGTGCTCATTAAGCCAGGTAAGATCCAGGTTATAACTACTTTTAAATTCAAGCCCTTTCAGAATCTTAAAAGTCAAGTCATTTGCCGAGATAAGATTGTTAGTCTTCCCTGTATACTCATTAAGCTCAAGCATTTGTGGAATATTGTAAAGAAAATATCCATACTGCAAATCTGAGTAGTAATTTCCTTCCGCATCTCTTGGTGAAACTCCGGGAAGAAGAAACATTGCTGTTCTTGAAGGGTTAGCAGCTCCTATAGTTGACGACTGATTGTGTGTAGTTCCGCTGAAGGTATTATTTGTATTAAAAGTGAGCCAGGGTGTGATTGAGTGGCTAAGGTTAACCCTTCCCGAGATTCTGCTGAAACCTGTATGCTTGATAATTCCATCGGTTTTGTTGTATCCCAGTGAGGTATAAAATTTTGTGCTTTCACTGCCTCCAGACAAACTCACCTGATAATTCTGGACAAGTGCCCTTCTGAAAATTTCATCATACCAGTTTGTAGTAGGGGCATTTGAGTATCCGTCATCACCCCATCCAAAACTTTTAAAAAGACTCAGCTTCTCATTGTACATGTTAGTACCATAGTACTCATCATAATTTTTGTATTCCAGGAGTGCAAACTCGGCCCACTGCTTACCATTGAGGAGAGGAACCCTGCGGATAATATCCTGAACTCCGGCTGTAGCAGTAACAGAGACTTTGGTTTTACCTGATGCACCCTTCTTGGTTGTTATTATAACTACTCCGTTAGCTGCCTGGGCTCCGTATATTGAGGCCGATGCACCATCCTTCAGAACACTTATAGACTCAATATCTTCCGGGTTTAGACCGGCAAGCACATCTGCATTAGTCAATATATTTGTTGCCTGTGCTCCGTTGGTTACCTGTACTCCGTCAATAATATAGAGAGGCTGTGTATCGGCATTTATTGATCCGCGGCCCCTGATGTTAATTGAGAATGACGAACCAGGGATACCGGATGTAGAAGTAATCTGAACACCGGACATCTTTCCCTGAAGAGCCCTTTGAAAATTTGAGCTGTTTGTCTTTGCAAGAGATTCGGCAGTTATGTTTTCAATCGATCCGGCTATGTCTTTCTTTCTTGTTACTCCATAACCCACAACAACAATCTGCTCCAGTTCATTCTCTGCCTCTCTGAGTGCAACATTAATAAATCGCTGCCCGGCGATGGCTATCTCCTGAGGTCTCATCCCCAAAAAATTAAAGACAAGAGTATTTTGCTTTGCAATATCCTCTACCCTGATTTTATAATTACCATCAAAGTCAGAAACAACCCCTTTCCCTTTTTCACCTTTAATTTCTACAGATGCTCCCGGTAATGGCTCATTATTTAAATCGGTTATTTTACCGTAAACAAATAGTGAATCAATTTTTTCATCAGGTTTATTCTGATCTTTTGAGGGGGTGGCTTTCTCATTAATCTTTTTAATGTAGATAACCTTCTTGTCAATACTGAAGGTGAGTCCGGTCCCCTCAAGACACCCCTCCATTATCTGGCTGATTGTACTTGATCTGAACTCCTTAGTTATTTTAGGAATTTTTACAATGTCCAGATCTTCGTAGACAAAGAAATAATTACTCTGCGATGTTATCTGAACCATCGCCTCTTTAAAAGTAACATTGTTAAGCTTTACATTGTATACTTCCCTCTGTGTCTGTGCAGACAACTGTCCGGTACACAGAATCAGGGCGTACAATAAAAAGAAAACAAACAAATTTTTATACCCTTTGTTTTTTTTCATAATTAAGTTTAGTTAGTAGGTAATAAATTAGTATATCGTTACGGTTCTTCCATCAATTTTAATGTGTCCCGGTACCATCCTGGCAAATGTATTGAGCAACTCCTCCGGACTCTCCTCCCTGCTGAGTTTTCCTGACAACACTCTCTCCTTAACAGAGCTCTCTTTAAATATTACTTCAAGACCATACCATCTTCCCAAGTCTCTCATAATGTCCTCCAGCCTTTGTTTGTCAAAGAAGTAAACACCCTCTTTCCATGAGGTGTATATTGCAGTGTTTACATTGCTTACCTCTAACCCTCCGGCCTCCTTATTGTACCTGGATTGCTCCCCTTTTTTCATTTCATAGCCCTCTTTCTCTCCCATACTATTTACAAAACCAATATTGATTTTCCCTTCAACCAGAGTGGCTGCAATTTTATTGTCCTCGCTATATGCTTTTACATTAAACTGAGTTCCTGTTACACTGACTTTTGCACCATCTACAATTACGCTGAATGGTCTTGAACTATCTTTTGTAATATCAAAAAATCCCTCTCCATCAAGATTTACAATCCTTGATGAACCTTTGAAATCTGTTGAAAATGACAGAGAGCTTTTTGAGTTTAGCCATACAACAGATTCATCGGGGAGGATAATTTTAAAAAGCCTTACTTCCGGGACAACTATACGGTGATCTGATACTCTTTTACTCTTTTGAGGATAGTACCTGATTGTGTTATGGTCAATTTTCACACACACATTTTCAATCTCTGCATTATCCTCTAAAGAACTAAAATTTATACTTCTGGACCCATCCACAATCAGAGTGACATCTTCAAATTGTATATTCCTGTCATTTTTTCTCTGCTCCTCTATCTCTGTCATAATCTGATATGCAGAGAAAGCTACTACGATACCTATTACCAGAACGGCTGCTATCCTCATGATAGTCGGGCTAAAAAAGTAGACTCTCTTTTTAGATGGAATTCTTTTGTAGTCTCTGTATCTGCTCTTTATATACTCTCTGTTTTGAAGTCTTTTAAAAAGCTCCTCATTCTCTTTTGAGAGCTCTCTCCAGCTATTTAATTCTCTCTGCTCAATGTCATCAAGTTCTGACAATATGCTTTTTGTCAGCAGCGACTTAATTCTGTTAATCTGCTCTTCTTTCATTACTCTGTCAATATTTTTAAACAAAAAAATAAGTGCCCTCTACATCAAGGACAACTGAAAACTTCAAAAGGGTGGAATAGGGTTTCTTAATTGTAATTTTTTATCAGAAACATTGCAATAACAAAGAGCTCCTTTAAAGACTCTTTTAGAAGTTGTTTCGCCCTGCTTTTCTGACTTTTAACAGTGTTGACTGATATTCCCAGTTTATCAGCAATCTCCTGATTACTCATCCCCTCAATATAACTTAATCTGAAAATTTTATTGCACTCTTTTGGAAGTTCATCAAGACTGGAAAAGAGCTCAAAAAGAATTTCGGCCTCAATTCTGTCAATAAGATAACCTGAGTTATCAGCTTCGCTCTCCTGAGAAAATGTATAATCAGCATACCTCTTTTTAATGCCGTCTCTTTTTATGAGATTAAGCGAAGTGTTTCTTACTGCAGAGAAAAGATATGACTTTAAAGTATTTTCGTTGCTCAGGGAGATTTTTTTCTCAATAAGTCTGGCAAATACTGAATGGACTACATCTTCTGCTTCAGAATATGACTTTGTGAACTTGTTTGCATAAAAACAGAGCAATGATCGATATTTTGCATATATCTCCTTTATTTCGCCATCAGATAACGGATATTCAGTATTCATTGCTGTTTTACAAGTATCTTTCAAAGATAACAAAAAAGCAGGCATCACTGCCTGCTCAAATCTATGTATGTAAGCTGATTTATTTCTTTTCTACGAATGGTTTCCCCATTGGTAGCACAGTTTTGCCTGCTAAATCGTTAATTATGATACCAGCCATCATATACCATGCACTTAGTGCACAGAATATCAGTTCATAACCCGCAACTACATTGAATACCGGATTTCCAAAATGGCCTATCACCAGAAGAATAAATCCAATCAGTAAAAGAAAAAATGTAATTGCCATTGCCTTGTGCACTCTCAGGGAAGATATAAACATAATCAAAGTGTAAAGAGTCCAGGCCAGCATAAAATATCCCACATCGGTTGCAGATGATTTATAAACATCCAGGATATTCAGTATCCAGATAATTCCGAGACCTATCCAGAAACTTCCGTAAGCCACGAAGGCAGAATATCCAAAGTTATTGCCCATCTTCTGCTCCTGAAAGCCGGATATCATTTGAGCCAATCCCCCAAAGATGATTCCCATTGCGAGTACAGGACCCAATCCCAAAAGTCCGATGTTGTGAAACTGCAGTAAAAGCGTTGTCAATCCAAACCCCGCCAGACCTACCACTGCCGGATTTCCATTTTTCTGATTCATTAAATAATGTTTTTTTATTAATAAAGTCGGCAAAAATAGCCTTATTTTTGAAATTATGAACTATTTGGCTCACATCTATCTTTCCGGAGGTGACAGGCAGCTTCAGGTGGGTAATTTTATAGGTGATTTTGTAAAGGGACGCCAATACGAAAGCTACCCTAAAGGCATCCGGAGAGGCATACTGCTTCATCGTGAAATTGACCGGTTTACGGACTGTCACCCCCTCTTTATTGAGACAGTCGAGCTGCTTCGGCCTGCCTTCGGAAGATATTCCGGCATAATTGCCGATATGTATTTTGACTACCTCCTGGCATCGGACTTTAAGAGGTACAGCCACTCCATCCCCCTCACTCTCTTTGCGGCAAATTTCTATATCTCTGCCACACTTAACTACAGATGGCTGCCTGAGCGGGTAAAGGGGTTCATATTTCACTTCATCTGGACAAACCGGCTAAAGCAATATTCCACATACGAAGGGCTCGAGTATTCACTCAAAATAATGTCACACTACAAAACAAAAGCAATAAACCCGGAGCTTAGCATCTCATTCCTCAAAGAGAACGAAGATGTACTAAGATCCGGGTTTAATCTCTTTATGCCGGAGGCAATTGAATTTGTCAGATCCTTGGCTTCTGAATAATTCTCATAATAAGAGAGACCATATAGATGATTCCTCCATATTGGATTGAGATTAAAGAAACCTCTATACCACCTGCAATAATTGACATCGCTAAATCTCCCTCCCTTTGAACGAAATCAGTAATTTGATAAAATCCGTATAGGGTCCACATGGATCCGGTCATAAGAGCAAGTAACCCAATCTCCTTAACCCAGGCAGGCGCTTTCCAGGCGGCGAGAATCAACAGTATCAATTCAACGGTAAGAAGAGTCATCCCAAATGCCCCCCCTTCAATAAATAGTGTTCTTATCATAACATTTGTTTTTAAATGGTTTGATACAAAGTTAATGGCAATGTGCCCAGCTTATTAAAAAGTGACCTGCTGAATCCACCCGGATAATTGTCAAATCCCCTTTTTCACCAAATTATTATATTTTTCATTTAACTCTCATGAATATTAATGAGATAATTGAGTTAATTTTGAGTCGTGAAGAGATACTTTAATATCATTTACTGGATTTGTGTTGTTTTGCTACTGAGCGGACTCTTTATGAGCACCTCCGCAAACTACTTATCGGCACTACTCCTCGCTCTTGCCACCCTGCCCGGGGTAATGTTTGCAAAATTCTATCTTAACGACATCTCCTTTAAGAAAAGATGGCTTGGGATATATCACCTGACATGTCTTGCAATGATAGTTCTGCTTGTGGAGTATTTATCAATTATTTTAACGGATCTCTATCTGATTAGCACTACTATTGACAAAAATGCCGAATTTATATTTAATCCATTTTTTATATGGTTGATGACCATTGCTTTCATATCCCTGGAAATACTTCTTGAGAATAAAATTAATATGGAATCAGAGGAGGAGATTCCCAGATTTATTGAATTCACGTCTGAAAGGAAAAAGATATCTCTGGAAATTGATACAATTACATTTATTGAATCATGCGATGATGAGGTATGGGTACGAACCACCTCCGAGATATCATACAGAACAAAGATGAATATCTCAAACTGGGAGCTCACCCTTGACTCCCGATTCATACGCATTCACCGCTCCTATCTCGTAAACAGAGCTCACATCACCAAAATCACCCCCACAAAAATATGGATTGGCAACAAATCCCTGGAGGTCTCAAGGAAGTACAGAGACAAGGTGGCTCAGTGAATCAATGAATCTGTAATTATCTCTGATATATTTCAACAGCAGACCACTGTTTAGCAA
>JASDTD010000063.1:0-8894 GCA_041441395.1 Bacteroidales bacterium
TTCGTGATAATTGCAACTACTGCGTTCCTCAGAGCTAACGGCTACATAGGCTAGCTTAGTTATCTAAACAGTACCCTGATAATCCCGTCAGAGAGAAATAACTTTCCTGACGGGATTTTTATATTCCCGCCATCTCTTTGCAGTTCTCCTTTTTCAACCAGAAAGTTTATCTCATTTAAAAATGAGTCCCTGTCAACACTCTTAAACTTATCAAGCAGTACTGTTAAATTAAGTCCCTCTACTCTTCTTAAAGAGAGCATCAGACTCTCGTTGAAAAGGTCGTTTTCTGTCAAAACTTCAGTGGTAATGTAACCCTCCCTGTACCCTTGAGTTTGAGCCAATGCAATACCTTCAGCAGAGTATCGCTTTATATAAGCACCCAGTGAAGGTCTGTTCGCATACCTGCGCGCACCGTCAAAAGAGTGTGCAGCAGGCCCCAGACCAAGATATGGCGTGTGATTCCAGTAACTGCTGTTATGTTTTGCCTCCATCCCCTTTAGTGCAAAACTAGAGACCTCATACTGAACATACCCCGCCTCTGCAAGTGTTGTCTGCAGAGTAGAGTACTGAAAATGCGAGACATCATCCTCCAGAGGTTTGTAATCACCCTTTTCATAGTCCGCCCCCAACTTGGTTCCAGGTTCAATGCTAAGTTGATAAGAAGAAATATGATCAGGTCTGAGAGAGATAGCTGTTTTAAGGTTATCACTCCAATCTTCAGCAGAGAGCCGGTCAAAACCAAAAATAAGATCAATACTTATATTGTCAAACCCCACCTCTCTTGCAATATTATAGGCTTTGACAGCTGCATCGGATGTGTGCCTTCTGTTCATCCATTTAAGATGAGTATCTTTAAACGACTGAATGCCCATACTAAGTCTTCTGACTCCGGCGTGATAAAGCCCCCTCAGATACTCCTCCGTTACATCATCCGGATTAACCTCAACAGTAAACTCATCCAGATCCCCTACATTTCCCAACCCGTTGTCACTACAGACTATATGAGCAATTTCTGCAATATCTTCAGGACTAATCAAAGAGGGAGTACCGCCCCCAAAATAGAGAGTGTTATTCCTATCTGAAATACCATTGAAAAAACAACTCCTGGTTCCTGATTCAAGCAAAAGTGCTTCAGTGAACTTAGATACCCTTTTACCCGCCTTTACAGAGTAGAAATCACAATATGTGCAAAACTGCGAACAGAAGGGGATGTGTATATAGATACCGGCCAAAATATATTACCTTAACTGAAGCTCACCAGAGCCCAGTTTTGTCTCCTCGGTGAAAACATCCACTGTGTAAAGCCCCTTCAGGTACGGAGGATTGCCCTGGTAGAATACACAAATCTCAATCTCCTCTCCCTGGTAATCAACCTCTCTTGATGCAGAGTATATCATCTGTTCTCCATTAAAAGAGAAGATTTGTTCCTGACCGGAGGTCAAAAGAATTCCGTCAGGTCCTTTAATCCTTATAAAAACTCTTCTCGGCCCTTTGGCGGCAATTGAATTTTCAACGAGACTCAAACAGGTACGAAGTTTAGCTGTTCTGCTGCTCCTGTCAGTATCCTTATTTGAAGAGTTGATTGCAGTCATTACAACACCTCTGCCCTTAACCACAGAGCCTATCTGGACCTGTTTTGCGTACTCCTCAGTTGTTGACTGTAGCTCCTGGAACTTCTCTTTACTCTGCTTGGCCTCGGTTCTTGCCTGAGTAGCCTCGTGCCTGAGCGAAATATTAAGTGTGTTAAGAGAGTCAATCTGCTTAATATATCCTCTCATTATACTCCTTAGTGTGCCAAGTTCCCTCTCATACTCCCTTAACTTAGACCTGTTAGTTGCCTCAGTACTTTTGACTCTTTCAATAAGCTGAGCAACCTTCTCTCTCTCTACGGTCAACTGAACATTAAGCGAATCATTATTTGAGGAGAGACCCTGATAGTCTGCCTGCAACTGTATCATCTCTCCTGTGAGCTTCTCTTTCTCCACAGTAAGATCATCAATAACACCACTTCTCTCTACCCACATCCAGGCAAGAACTCCCACAAGAACCACTGCAATGGCAGCAAGAACTATTACAATAGTTTTCAGTTTCTTTTCGTTTTCCATAATATTGATTTTACTCGTGAATAAAATAACTCCAAATACAAAAATAGAAATTTTTAGTAGCTTTGCCTTAACATAACCAATAATATTAACAAGGAAATGGCAGGTTTTAACTTTACGCAGTATATTACCAGGGCCCTCAAATATGCAATATATCTGGGAGTTGTATTTGTTCTGATTGTCTCTGTTTTCTCTCTCACATCTTCAGGTGAGTTTGACTACAAAAACCTGTTTCGCCCCGGAACAGGCTACCAGCTCATAATATTCTTCGTTGTTGTATCTCTGATTTACCCCATTTTTGGATTTGCAAAGAGAAAAGTCTATCTGAACAATGGATTTGCCAATGACAGAGATAAGATAATGGAGATATTTACAAACAGTAAATATTCAGTTATCTCTGAGACACCGGACTCAATAAAATTCAAACATAACTCTCCTATGCTCAGACTTATGAGGATGTACGAAGATACCATAACAGTAAATATTTCTGACAATCCTATCATTATTGAGGGGCTCCGTAAAGATGTATACAGAATTGCCAGAACAATTGAGTGGCATATAAGAGATGACCGCAAAGAGGATTAATCTTTAATATTATCTCGGATATTTATCGTGGTCCCACTCAGGGGCCACGATTTTTTTATCAGAAGGCAGTCTGAAACTCAAATAGGTTATTGGATGACCCTGGGATATAAATTGCTCTTCGTAATGAGTCTTTACTGAAAGTAGTTCTGCGATCTCCCCTGAAATACTCCCGTTATTAATTGAGCCATACACATCCTTGACCATCTTCAGAACTTCCAGATTACTCTTTTCTGCCAAAGCACATGTGTATTCGTGAAGATAGGGGCTATCTGTCTTAAGGTGGATGACTCCCCCGGAAACCAGGAATTTTTGGTATCTTTCCAGAAACACAGGAGCCGTAAGCCTCTTGTTATCCCGTCTGATCTGAGGATCTGCAAATGTTATCCATATTTCAGAGACCTCTCCCGGTGCAAAAAGCCACTCAATAAATTCAATCCTTGTTCTGAGAAATGCAGCATTATCCATACCGGACTCAGTAGCACTCTTGGCACCTCTCCACAATCTTGCCCCTTTTATATCCATCCCGATAAAATTCTTATCAGGATATCTTTTAGCCATATCTATTGTGTATTCTCCTCTACCGCACCCCAATTCCAGAACTATCGGTTTGCCGTTTTCAAAATATAGCTCCTGCCACCTTCCCTTTATATAATAGTCTTTTCTGAAGACCTCTTCAAATTCAGGCTGGAAGAGACATTTAAAGCTTTTGTTCTCCTCAAATCTGCGCAACTTATCCTTTCCCATAAAAATATCAGAAATTATCTTTTACTGAATATAAACCCAAGTTCTGTAAGCCCACTAACAGGATTACTTCCCTCAATTAAATCAACTCTAAAATACCAGGTCCCATTTTCAGGGAGAGTCACCCTGTTTCTGTAACTCCATTTATAATCCCTCCAGACACCAGATCTGGCATACGACGGATATGCAGAGTTATTATTAGCATTAAGTCTCAGCGTATCTGCATATATCTTACCGGCAGGAGAAATAATTCTAATGATCATGGGTATTTTATCCGCTTTAGAAGAGTGGTGAATCCTGGCGTAGACATCAATATCATAAAAACAACTGGAGTCAGTTGATGGAACTCTGTACTCCAGAAACTCTCCCGAATCAAATTCTCTGTCTGAAGGCCTGTCGCTAAAGGCCACAACATTATCTTCGCTGTTTGTACAAGCAACAGTTGTAAAAAATATAATAATCAGCAGAGAGAGTGTCCTGCTCACTTTGAATTCTGATTGTTCTGGTTTCTGTTAGGATTCTTATTAAGCTTTCTTGGTCCATTATTCCCGCCATTTTTTTGAGGCCTGAAATTCTGACGCTTACCATTTCCCTGACCCTTATCATCAAATCTGCTTATGCTGTCATCACCAACTGAAGTAACAAACTCGGGAGATTTAGCCTCCACATCAGGCATAAGACTTTCACACTTTACTCCTCTGGCATTCATCCTTAGAATCTCTTTAACTCTAAAGGCATCCACAGGAAACATATTAGTCATACTGTTCTGTTCATATGAAAACCACATTATGCCTTTAAGAGTATCCGTTTTCACCAGATACGCCGGGCCATCCTCTGTATCAAGAGGCTCTCTTACATATGGCATGCTTGTCTGAGCATCTATATAGGTTGCGGCCTCATAATTTATACAGCACTTAAGTTTGCTGCACTGTCCGGCCAGTTTCTGCGGATTAAGAGAGAGGTCCTGACTCCTTGCCGCCTGCGTAGTAATTGACTGGAAATCCGACATATATCGGGAGCAACAAAGCTCCTGTCCGCATACTCCCACACCACCAATCAGGCCAGCCTCCTGACGCGCCCCTATCTGCTTCATCTCAATTCTGATTTTAAACTCCTCAGCAAAATTCCTTATAAGCTGACGAAAATCAACTCTTTCGTCAGCTATGTAATAGAATATAGCCTTAGTCCCATCTCCCTGAAATTCAACATCTCCAATCTTCATATTGAGTTCCAGCTGAGAGGCAATCTGTCGTGACCGGATCATGGTTTTATGCTCTCTGGCAATAGCCTCCTGCCACCTCTCAATGTCAAGCACTCTCGCTTTTCTGTATATCTTTTTGAACTCAAAGGTCTTTTTATCAATATTGTGCCGTTTTAGCTGTTTAAGAGCCACAGGCCCTTTTATTGTCACAATTCCCACATCGTGACCATTGACAGCCTCAACCACCACTATATCTCCAACATTAAAAGATATACCGGTCTCATTTCTGAAATATAGCTTTCTTGTATTCTTAAACCTTACTTCGTAAATCTCCTCTTTATCGAGATCCGGAACACCGCACATCCAGTCGAAAACATTTAGTTTACAACACCCACCCTTGAAGCCACAGGCCAGCTCACCATCATCAGAACGATGAGATGTTGTTCCCCTGCTGCAGTCATATTTTATATTAATTGTATCCATATTTGCTACAAAGTTAGAAAAAAGCGGTTAGCAAGGTCTGCAAAAATATATTTTGGATTTATGTTCCTCTCTATATCCACCATTGCTCCGTTTACCAAATCCATACCTCTGTTATAAAAGGCCGGATCAATTTTATTTGCCCAAACCCTGAATGTTTCGACTCTGTTCGCCGGGATAAAAGATATCTCCTCCGCCCCGATATTTAGCATATAAAGCCTCCTGATGTTTTCAAGCAACACCCTGCAGAAAGAGATCTGATTCTCTCTTGTAAGCTGAGCCACCTCCTCCCATACCCTTACACTCCCTTCAAGATTTTTGGACAATGAAGAATTTATAAGCGCTTCCGCCAACTGGTCATATCTGTTATTTTCAGAAGACTCAGATATAAGATTTAGGGCCCTGCTTATGCTTCCTCCGGACATCCCGGCCCAAAGCAGAGCCTCTCCTGCCGGCATTGAAAGTTTTTTCTCAAGGAATAATGCAAGCGAACCCCTCTCAACAGGTGGAACCCTCAATAGCCGGCATCTTGACTGAATCGTTGGGAGAACCTTTTCAGGAGACTGACTTACAAGAATAATAAAGGTATCGGCCGGTGGCTCTTCGAGTAATTTAAGGAGCCTGTTTGAGGCCTCAGGATTCATCCTCTCTGCAAGCCAAATGAGCATATATTTGTTCCCCCCTTCAAAAGAGGTCATTGTTAGTTTTTTAAATATAGCAGAGGCCTCTGCCACAGAAATGCGGCCGAGTTTATTTTCAACACCACATAACTCATTAAATTCCTGTTCCGTAATATAGGGATTTGTTTTAATGGCCTCTCTCCATATTGCTATAAAATTATCGCTAACCTGTTTACCTCCTCCGGACGACGATGTACTCACCGGGAATGCAAAATGCAGATCCGGATGGATCATTTTCGATATTTTACTGCAAGATGAACAAATGCCGCAAGAGTCTCCCTCTATCCTGTGTTTGCAGGAGAAGTACTGAATAAATGCCAGAGCTAAAGGTAACGCACCAAAGCCGGGCTCTTCAGTAATAAGCATTGCATGAGGAACCCTGCCTGACTCTACAATCTTCACAAGCTCATTTTTTGACCCTTCCAAACCTGTCACTTCAGAGAACCTCATTATATTAAAATTTATCCAAATATAACCATTTCACATTTACCACAGTCAAAACCGAGTCTGAACCTCCTTCCGCCATTTACTAGATAAAGAGGCTCATCCATTTTCCCTATGTAACCCTCGGAAGGACATTTCCCAATATCATATTTGATACAATATTTGCACCTCATAAGTTCTGCCTCCTGAGGAGGCTCTATCTCAAATGCTCTCTCTGTTTGTAGAGCTCCAAGCTCTTTGAATAATTCATCAGAGAGGGAGTTTGCGGAGTTCCCGAGATATGTTACCCTCTTCCCCTCCAGAGGCCTCCATGTGATTATATCTCTTCTGACCTCTACTCTTCTCTCGCATAACCTTCTCTCACTCCATTGTTTCTCCCTTTCACTGTCCAGCCTTATAGCCAACTCTCTTCTTATACCGTTAAGAGCTGAGACAGGCAGGAAGGGAAGATCTCCACAGCCCTTTATTTCGGCCTTAAAAAGATATACCCCTGAACTTTTTGAAAGCTGTCCTAAAATACTTTCTGCTGCCCTCTCCCTTTTTTTAGCCTGATCAAATGGTCCCTCTGTTTTAAGGGTAACTTTTACACCATCTTCACTTACCCCCTCTGCTACAATTCCGGAGAGATCTGCATCTATGCAGAGCTTAACATCAATTAGCCTTTTGGGCATATTTGCCTCCAGCTCTTTCTCAAACAGCCTGTTGTAATTCCTGTAAATATTTGTACCGGGAGCTATATCGGGCTGATCATTTATCATCACAAATCCCTGAGATGCAACATTTACCCTCACACCCAAAACCTCTCCGTTCTTGTCAGTAAAACATATCCCGTCACCATTTTCAAGACGGGCAAAAGAGTCTAACTCTATTCTGGAGGAGCCCCCTCTTTCAAAATGAATCTCCTTAACTCTCCCTACCAACTCTCCCGATGCTTTCGCAATATCCCCGCTGCTCCACGCTCCCCTCTCACCATCAATAAAGAGATTTGTATATCCTCTGTTAAATGTGTTTTCCGGCCGGGGTGTAAATCCTCCATAAAGTCTTCCGCTTGATGCCTTGATGAATTTTTCATCCTTCTGAATAAAATTATCCAGCAGAGATCTGTAATACCTTACAACATTCTTGATGTATGAGATATTTTTCAATCTCCCTTCTATTTTAAAAGAAGATACCCCTGCATATGCAAGTTGAGGTATATACTCTCCAAGGTTGAGATCCTTCAGAGAGAGGAGTGGTTTATCTTTTACCAGAACCTTGCCTCCGGAATCTTCCAGATTGTATTTTGACCTGCAAGCCTGAACGCAAGAACCTCTGTTTGCACTTCTTCCTGCTATCCTCTCGCTCATATAGCACTGCCCACTGTATGAGACACACAAAGCACCATGGATAAAACTTTCCAGGTCAATTGTTGTATTTGCCCGAATCTCCATTATCTGTTCCAGGGAGAGCTCCCTGGCCAGGATAAGTCTGCTGAATCCAAGCCCTTCCAGCATCTTTGCCTGTTCAACACTCCTGATATTTGTCTGAGTGGATGCAAAAAGCGGAACAGGAGGTAATTTTGCTTTAAGTAGTCCAAGATCCTGAATAATCAATGCAGAGCAGCCGGCATTCCATGCCTGATTTGCAATCTTCTCAGCCTCCTTTATCTCGCTCTCATACAGGATTGTATTCAGTACAAGAAACACCTTAGTCCCAAATTTTGAGGCATACCGTGCAAGCTTCTCAACATCCTGCATTGAATTTCCTGCAGCCTCCCTTGCACCAAATGCAGGTCCGGCTATATAGAGAGAATCGGCACCGCAATCTGTTGCTGCAATGCCGATCTCTAAATTTCTGGCAGGTGCCAGCAGTTCAAGTTCTCTCCTTAATTGCACTTAAGTTGTGTTTTCACTTTATATTCGGCAATCTGTTTGTATGTAGGATCAGTTAATATCTGTTTGTAATACCCGCAAGCCTTAGCGTTGTTCCCTTTGCCTTCATATGCTGTTGCCAGATTGTAAAGAGTTGATGCCTTATCTTTTGCATTTGTATCCATTGCATAATACTTCTCGAGTGTTTCAATTGCATCATCAAACTTTTTTAGTTGAACTGCAGAGAGCCCCATAAGCTTAAGAGACTGACCTGACTCGTTATACTCATTTGATTTCTTTGCATTTTCAAAAACACCTGCCCAGTTTTTTGCACCCATCAGAGCAGCAGATTTCTTAAGGTATATTACCGATAGTTGTCTGGAAGCGTTATCTTTTTCTCCAAGTTCCATTGCCTTTTCAAAAGCAGCTACTGCCTCAGCCTCTTTGTTTATACGGCTCAAAGCCATACCTGTTCTCAGGTAAGCTGTTCCGTTTTCAGGATCTGCCTTTATGACCTTTGCATACTCCGCAGCAGCCTCTGCAAATTTGCCGGCATTAAGAAGCTCATTTGCATCTGCCATCAATACCTGAGGGAGGAGTTCTGTTGCTTCAGTAACAACATCAGCAACAGAGTAGCTTTTGCCTGTCTCTATCGCCTTTTTTAGCTGTATTACAGCGCCATCAATATCTTTAGCCGCTGCAAGTTCTTTTCCGTATCTAAGGTGAATTTGCGGGATTATACTCTTTGCCTCCGCGAGCATTGTCTGACCCTCTTCACCCAGACCCTCAAGCATTTTCAGCGCCTTATTGA
>JASDTD010000064.1:0-7957 GCA_041441395.1 Bacteroidales bacterium
ATAAGACTCTTCCTACGGTTTTCCCGTCCTCATTTCTCCGGGTCCTTCTCATTTTCCCGGTTATTTTTCAGCTCTCACCTGAACCATTTAAATGCTCAGATTATGAACAGGAGTTGTCGTTATCATATTCAAACATTAACCACTGTTATTGTTTTCTTCTTTTTTTCTTTTCATGACCTATTTTCACAGTCACAGAGTATCACTATTGATCCTCCCCGTATTTTTTCTCCCTCCCCCCAGTCATCTTCTCTTCACGCCTCTGTCCGTCTTCCCCGTCCCGGCAACTCAGGTTCTGCGGACATTGTTTTACCACTTTATACTATCCGCTCCGGTTCTTTGGAAGTGCCCTTAGTTTTGCGCTACAGCACATATAGTTGTAAGATAGATGGTTCAGTCAGCCCTAATATTGCCTTTGGTTGGGTTTTAGATTTTGGAGGTAGTATTAGCAGAACCCTTAAAGGTAAACCGGACGAGATGTTCCGTATGTACACATTTAGTAACAATCCAAATTCTTGGCCTGTTTTTGATCAGCTACGCAGCGAGAGCGACCAGCGTCTTCTTAGCGGGATGTACTCTGAGTCATCATCAGGCAGCTATGATACTGAATACGACTCTTTTTCCTTTACTCATCCCTCAGGCGGAGGCTCATTTTATATAAAGCGGGATGAACCCTCTCTTCTCACCTCCCCGTTAAGAGCTCGTTTCTCACCTGATTTTAATTACCGTCTTAGCTCTTACAGAGGCGGTGGTGGCGGCAATTTTTTATCTCAACTTGAATTAACCGGAGGAGACGGAGTCTTGTACAGATACGGAGGCGGGCTTACCGTTAACGACACAACAGTAGAGATGGCTTACAGTGCATCCCTGAATTATGAGTTCCCCTCATCATGGATGCTTTCATCGATAAAGAATGATGCCGGAGACTCTATAATATTTCATTACAAAAGACTTGGCTACAGCAGCGTTCCTGACAATCAGTTTTATGAGCTTTCAGACCAGGTTGGTCTCTACAATCAATATTTCAATTATGCACAGGATTATCTTACCTCCTTTACTGCATGGGCAGACAACGGCTCCAATGTGATGAACCTGTTTTCCTACAGAAGCCTCATGCCCTACAAGATCCATTTTGGAGATGGCGTTGTGGAATTTTATCTTGACACATCAACTCAAAAGATCAACAGGATTAGCGTTAAAGATAATACCGGATTACTCGTAAGAGACATTTTATTTAGCACCGTGACAAATAACATAAATCCCTCGAATAATATTCTTTCATCAGTTGTAATAACGGATGCCTCTTCTAACACCGTTCAAACATACACTTTATCGTACAATAATGTATCCTTCAGTGGCAGTCCCGGGTTTGACTACTGGGGATACTTCAACGGCCCTGAAGCTCTTAATTCCGGTCTTCTTCCCAACAGATCTTTTACTCTTATCAACGGTTACCCGGGATCATCTCAAAATGTCAACCTTGGTAATAACTCCAACCGTTTTCCGGATTCCTTGTACATCAGGCATAATATTCTTAAGTCAATAACATATCCCTCCGGCGGATCGACAGAGTATCTTTTTGAATCCAACAGATACTCCAGGGAGCGCGATGTTCAGTTGTACACAACCTCTACAGGTCCAGGCCTGCGAATTAAGGAGGTTGTCAATTATGATAAAGATCACACTCCCCTTGAAAAGGTGAGGTATGTGTATGGTGCGGGTAGTATCCCTCTTATACCCAATAATAGTGATGCTGATATAACATATACCAGCTATAATGTCTATGCCGGTTCTGACGGAGATGCTTTAACTCCTGACATAGGTTTTGTATGTACAAACAGGAGCAGACTCATCTCCCCTGTCTCTACTGCATATATGAGCCTTGCCGGAGAGAGTGTGTCATATGAAAGTGTAGAAGAGCACAACTATGAAGGGTCAACCTTCAAAGGTAAATCTGTTTTTCACTACTCTCTTCCGGTTACAACCTCTTTTACACCGGGATTTGCCAATCAGGGAGAGGTTTCTTCAACTCTTTTCTCAAACTGGCATCTTAAGCATCTGCAAAGCGAATCTCTCTGGGAGGATTCAAGGCTTACATCATCAGAGGTATACAATAATTCAGGAAGCAAGTTACAACGGACAGATTATAACTATACTCTGGCAAATAAGGATACACTTGTCTCCCTTGGCTTCTATAAGCTTTTTCATTACTCTTACTTTGATGGTCAGCTGTATGAGCCTTATAAAATAGCTGATTACCTTATTATCGACAGGATTAAAAGTGCTGGATTGATGGACAACAACAATGTCCTTCCTCTTCCTCCTTTGGTTTACTTCTTTTACTCTTCATACAAAGGGGTAAGCTATCCCACAGGTAAAAGCATAACATATTACTATCCGGGCAGTTTAACTTTTCAGCAAAGTTCTTCTGTAGAATATACCCCTCTTACCGGAGATTTTCACTATCCTCGTACACTTAGTGAGCAAACCAGCCTTGGCGATATTAAAAGGAGTGATTACACCTATCCGTTCGACTCCCTATCTGTTAATAAATATCGTAGCATGGTCAACAGACACCTCCTGCCCTCAAAGGTTCTTTCAGAGAAAAAGTACCGTATTGAAGGCTCAATTACTACAGAGATAGAAAAATATGTAACCATCTATGACAGTGTTCTTACTTCATCAGGAAAGTACGCTTTCCGCCCGGCAAGAGTTTATTATGGAGTAAGCGGCGCTACACCACAGAAGAGGCTTGAGTTTGTTTCATACAACCCAAAAGGCTACCCCACCCAAATCAGGCAGAACGGATTGCGTAATATAAGTTATATCTGGTCCTACTCCAATAACCGCCCTGTGGCTATGGTTGAGGGGTCCACTTATTCACAAATTCAATCTGTAGTTGGTTCATCAACACTTCTCTCATTGGGTACTAATGTTAACCCGTCTGAGAGCACACTACAGAGCATTCTCTCACAATTGCGAGGCATATCAGGCTCTGTTACACAAGGAGCCTCGTACCGTCCTCTCTATGGCGTTAGTCGCCAGAGTGGCACTACAGGAAACTACACATCATATTCATACGACAACTTTCAGCGTCTCGAGAATATATCAGACCGTAATCTCAAGATTATTTCACAGTTTGCGTATTCCGACTTTCCCGGAGCCGGCAATTCATACGTAAGGAGCTTCTCTCCTGATACAGCAGTAGGTGGCCTTCTCACGCTTGCTGTTGAACGCCAGCGCATCTCCACAACATATTATGATGGTATTTACCGACCTGTTCAGGTAGTGCGCAGAAGTGCATCAGTATCAGGAAATGATATTGTCTCAATGATCTCTTACAACGGTTACGGCTCTCCAATCAATAAATATCTGCCGTATACCGTCATCTCAGATGGTGGTTACCGCAGTAACTCCCTCTCAGAGCAGCAGTCATTTTATAACTCTCTTTACAGTGGAGAGGGCAGTTATGCCTTCACCCGGCGGGAGTATGAGGAGTCTCCTCTGCAAAGGGTAATAAGAGACTTCACCCAGGGGTCGTCTTATAGCTCCGCTTCCCGAGCTCTCACATATGAGTACTCTGTGAATGCTGCCAGTGATGTTATAAAGTGGACTGCGGGCACCTCCGGAAGTACTCTTGCCAATGGTGGCTACTACTCTCAGGGTATGCTGCAGAAGGTTACAACAACAGATGCCGACGGAAGGGTAAGCGTAGTATACACAGACAAGCAGGGCAAAGAGGTTGAAAGGAGGCAGGGAGGATCAACGCAACTGATAACATCATTCGTTTATGATAATAATGAAAGACTTGTCTTTGTTATTCCACCTAAAGCGCAGAGCGATGTTATTACAAATCCGGCAAATACCGCACTTTGCTTTAAGTATGTATATGACACAAGGAACAGAATCATAGAGTCGCATATACCGGATAAAGGAGCCATTTACAATGTATATGATACAGAAGACAGGCTTGTCTTCACTCAGGACCCCAATTTGAGGTCTTCAAACAGATGGCAGTTCATCAGGTATGACAAACTGGGTCGTGAACTACTTACCGGTATTGTAAGTTATGCCGGCAGCGCATCCACTCTAAGAAGCAGCTATGAACAGGTAGCCTATAGTGAAACAAAAAGCACTTCCTCAGGAAATCTTGCATGTTACACAAACACCTCTCAACCGCTAAATATAACAGCAAACGATCTTCTCACGGTAAAATGGTACGATGAATATTCTCAGACGGAGAAGCAGGCCTTTACGGCTATGGGCAATGAAGTAGCTCAACCATCCGGTTTTACCCCTGCACAATACCCCTACGGCTTGCAGACAGGAGGCAAAGTTAAGGTTCTTGACGGCAACGAACACACTTCAGGTGCAATATGGCTGGTAAGTACTATTTATTACAACAATCTTGACCGCATAATTCAGAGTGTCGCTCAAAGCTATACCGGAGTGGACAAGGGAGAGGAGAGGGTCTCGTTTGCCTATCGCCACCAGGGAGAGATCTATGCTACCAAGCGAACAAGTACGGCATCAGGCGTAACCACCACCCTTCTTGAACAGAGAAAATACGACCCTCATGGCAGGCTCTCAAAGGTGTGGAACACACTTAACGGCACAACAACAGTGACAGAAATCGCACAAACATATGATGAATTAGAGAGGTTAACCGCCACCGCTATGGGTAACAACATCGTGAGCACAGCATTTACATATGACATACAGAACCGTCTTCGGATGATCAACAACCCATCATCGTTGGGTACAAAGCCTTTCGCTATGGAGCTACAGTACAATGCTCCAAATGTGAGCGGAGCGACAGCCCAGTACTCCGGCAATATCAGTGCCGTAAAATGGAGACACAACGGAGGCGGCGAACAGAGTTACCGTTATAATTACGATTCATACAGCCGCCTGACGGATGGCGTACATAGCGGTTCAAACAACGAGCAGGGGATAACCTACGACTCCAATGGTAACATAACCGCCCTAACCAGAACAGGGATACAACCTGCAGCAATGACATACAACTACTCCGGAAACATGCTCTCTTCAATAGTTAAAGGAGGTACTACATACACCTATGCTCATGACAGTAATGGCAATGTTACAACAGACGGTATAAGAGGGATGACAATAACATACAACTACCTCAACCTGCCAAAGAGCGTGATCAAGGGTACCGATAATCTGGAGTTCATCTACGATGCTACAGGAGTCAGGCTGGCAACAAAACAAAACGGAACAACACAGAACTACTACACAGGAGCAGTAGTGTACAAATCAGACAAGACACCTGACTACATACTAACCTCAAGTGGTATGATAAGAAAAGATGGTGCAAACTACATACGCCAATACAACATAACAGACCATCTGGGAAATGTCAGGTCTGTTGTAAACCAGTCCGGGACAGTTGAACAGGCTACTGACTATTACCCCTATGGATTATCATTCAGCAATAACAATCTAACTAAAAACCGCTATCTTTACAATGGCAAGGAGATCCAGAACCAGACCCTCTCCTCACAGTTCTTTGGAATGTATGATTATGGAGCGAGGTATTACGATCCCGTGATAGGGAGGTGGATGGGGGTGGACCCAGCAGCGGAAATATATCCCAATATCTCTCCTTATGTTTATGTAGCGAATAATCCATTGCGATATATTGATCCTGACGGTAGGGAAATAAAAGATCCTAATGATATTGTCAAGAATTATAGAAATCAACTAACCACTAATAGAGACGCCTTACAAAGAATGATAAACAGTGGTGCTATTGGATCGGAAATAGGTAGAAAACTTATGTCTTTCTATAAAAATGCTTTAGGCGAAATATCTAAGTTGGGAAAATCAGATCAAGTATACACCATATTTTCTGACAAGTCAAGTAAAGAAGGGGGAATGAGTTATGATATGGCTTCGGGTGAGATTAAAATAGGTCTTGGAGATAATAGCATTGGATTGGTAGGTCACGAATTAAATCATGCATATCAATATGAAAATGGAGACGTTTCATTAGTTGTTGACAATTCAGGGTATGGGCAGTTATATGATATTACTGATGAAAAAAGGGCATACAACAGAGAACGGGCATTAGGTACGGGTATACAGTTTTTTCAAACTCCTAATGCTGTTGTAGATGGCTATCCTTTACAAATGAGTGATAGTGATGTTAGGACTATTGGTAATTCAATGAGTCCACCAGCATACCAAACTTTACCAAGTGGACCAATAGATATTAATTCAAAAGCAGGAAAAATGCTAAGGCAGCAAACTATGCAAGCTGGGAGTTTGGGAGTTCCTGTAAAAGAGGTTTACAAGGGTTGGCAAAAAGATTATCAAAAAGGTCAAAAAAAATAGCCTCTATGAAAAATGTAAAAATTTTATTAGGATTGCTGGTATTGCCTTTGTTTGCGTATTCACAGAATACATTTGATAAAAAAGATGTGTTTACATATAAAGCACCACATTATTATGAAAGTATAGATTTACTGGAAAATGGAAGCTTTGTTTATTATAGTAAGTCGGAATTTATAAAGACCGAAATAGAAGGGAATTGGCAACTACGGAATGATAGTATTCTTGTATTAGATAGCAGACCTCAAAGAAATAAAATTACTGTACTTGAATCTCAAAAAAGAAGTAAAAAAAGCACTTTTCAAATACGGAATACGGATAATCATCAAATTCATTATAATCTATATTTAATTACAAAGGATAATGATACTTTAGAATTTAAAAACCAATTTGATAAAACCGTTGTATTAGGGAAATTTTCTTCATTTTATGTTGTGGACACTAAAGGGCAATATTCCCCTATTTATAAAATACTTGGTTCAAGGTCTAACATTTTTAATATAATGATAGAAGAGAAAAGAGTTTTTGAGAATGAGTATTGGAAATATTATGGAAAATATATAGTTCCGTTAGGAATAGATGGGAAATACTCAAGCTATAAATTACTCAAAAACTAAATAACTTAAAGCCCGCAATTAGCGGGCTTTATCTTACATAATACTTTGCAGTTTAGTTTGTTTAAGGGACGAGTAGAGCTGTTCCATAACGATATTTTTTGTCGTCAAGGAGTTTTTGAATATCGGTAATTTTCTTTAGTAAATCTTTTTCCAAAGCCGTATCAGTATTGCCTACCAGATAATCCAAGGCGACAGCCCAGTACTCTGGCAATATCAGTGCCGTAAGATGGAGACACAACGGAGGCGGCGAACAGAGTTGCAGGTAAAATTACGATATATACAATAGATTATTTGTTATATTCATTGTCTAAAGCGAGACCTAGAATTATGCATAGTAAATATCCAATATTTGAAAAAAGAGAGGCCCGGAGAATTATCATAATCTCCGCCCTTGCTGTCTTAAGCTTGCTCTATCTTTCCATTTTTTTGGAGTGGCGGTTCACCATTTTCTTCGGGATGCTAGCTCCTATATATACATTGGTACACAAGATCAGAACTAGTTATATTATTGATGAAGAGAAGATGACCTTCTCAATTATGTTCGGCAAAAAAGAGTGGAGAAAAGTTAATCTGAATGAGATCTCCAAGATGGAAATTCATCGCAGGAAAAATGGGAAAATAAAAAAGATAAACCTTCGCAATTCATCCAATATCTTCTTTACTGCTGAGCCAGCAAGAGGAGATGAATTTGCCGCTCAGATAAAAAAGTTGCTTCCCGGAATCAACACAGAGGAGCGCAAAGCTAAATGGTATAGTTGATATCTATGTCCATAAGCAGTATTAAAAAAAATGTCTATATTCGTTCAAAATTTCTCCGTAATGGCCTCATACAAATTCACATTTGTGCTGAATCTTTACCACAAACCCGGTAGAGGCCTCTTCTCTTGTCTAATGAACTGACCCCACCCCACCGCCCGGCAAAGCCCGGCAGCACCCGGCCACTACCTCAGGGGTAAATGGCCAAACAACACATAATCAGACGTTTA